>NZ_CM150484.1:4800000-6462755 GCF_056323665.1 Actinokineospora sp. UV203
CAAGAATGGTCAGGAGTTGAAGTGATCCAGCAGGAGTCGCGGCTGCGTGTCGCCGACAACACCGGTGCGAAGGAAATCCTTTGCATCCGTGTTCTCGGTGGCTCGGGCCGTCGCTACGCGGGCATCGGCGACATCATCGTCGCCACCGTCAAGGACGCGATCCCCGGCGCGGCGGTGAAGAAGGGTGACGTCGTCAAGGCGGTCATCGTTCGCACCGTCAAGGAGCGTCGCCGTCCGGACGGGTCCTACATCCGGTTCGACGAGAACGCCGCCGTGCTGATCAAGCCGGAGGGCGAGCCCCGTGGGACCCGCATCTTCGGCCCGGTCGGCCGTGAGCTGCGCGACAAGAAGTTCATGAAGATCATCTCGCTCGCGCCGGAGGTGCTCTGACTCATGAAGACCAAGATGAAGATCAAAAAGGGCGACACGGTCGTCGTCATCGCGGGCAAGGACAAGGGCGCGAAGGGCAAGGTCATCCAGGCCTACCCCGAGACCTCCAAGGTCCTCGTCGAGGGTGTGAACCGGGTCAAGAAGCACACCCGGATCTCGCAGACCCAGCGCGGCGCCCAGTCCGGCGGCATCGTCACCCAGGAAGCGCCCATCCACGTGTCCAACGTGATGCTGGTGTCCGAGGGCAAGGCGGTCCGCGTGGGCTACAAGTTCGATGACGAGGGCCGCAAGGTCCGTATCGCTCGCGGCAGCGGCGATGGGAAGGAGATCTGATCATGACTACCACTGAGAAGATCATCCCCCGTCTCAAGACGCGCTACCGCGAGGAAATCACGGTCGCTCTGCGGGACGAGTACAACTACGCCAACGTCATGCAGATCCCCGGCGTGGTCAAGGTCGTCGTCAACATGGGTGTCGGCGACGCCGCCCGTGACGGCAAGCTGATCGAGGGTGCGGTCCGCGACCTCGCCACGATCACCGGCCAGAAGCCCGAGGTCCGTAAGGCCCGCAAGTCCATCGCGCAGTTCAAGCTGCGTGAGGGGATGCCGATCGGCGCCCGGGTCACCCTGCGCGGCGACCGCATGTGGGAGTTCCTCGACCGCCTGCTGACGATCGCGCTGCCGCGTATCCGCGACTTCCGCGGCCTGTCGGGCAAGCAGTTCGACGGCAACGGCAACTACACGTTCGGCCTCAACGAGCAGTCGATGTTCCACGAGATCGACCCCGACTCGATCGACCGCCAGCGCGGCATGGACATCACCATCGTCACCACCGCGATCAACGACGAAGAGGGCCGGGCGCTGCTGAAGCACCTGGGCTTCCCGTTCAAGGAGAACTGAGCCGATGGCGAAGAAGGCTCTTGTCCACAAGGCTTCCAAGAAGCCGAAGTTCAAGGTGCGCGGCTACACCCGGTGTAACCGCTGCGGCCGTCCGCACTCGGTGTTCCGCAAGTTCGGCCTGTGCCGAATCTGCTTGCGCCAGATGGCCCACGCGGGCGAATTGCCCGGCGTCAGCAAGTCCAGCTGGTAGGACCGTCCGGTCCACAGTCCACTGTGGACCGGGCTGCCTAGCCCGCTTTACCCCCAGTTCGCCGTAGGCCCGCAAGGGAACCACGGCGAGAAAGGTTGACAGGTCACCATGACGATGACCGACCCGATCGCAGACTTCTTGACCCGTCTGCGTAATGCCAACTCGGCATACCACGACGAGGTCGTGCTGCCGCACTCGAAGCTCAAGGCGCACATCGCCGAGATCCTTCAGCGTGAGGGCTACATCACCGGCTTCCGCGACGAAGACGGCGAGAAGGGCAAGAACCTCGTCGTCGAGCTGAAGTACGGCCCCAACCGCGAGCGCAGCATCGCAGGTCTGCGCCGGGTGTCGAAGCCCGGTCTGCGGGTGTACGCGAAGTCGACCAATCTGCCGAAGGTTCTCGGCGGCCTGGGCGTGGCGATCATCTCCACGTCCGGTGGCCTGCTGACCGACCGTCAGGCAAACAAGCAGGGCGTGGGCGGAGAAGTCCTCGCCTACGTCTGGTAAGGGAAGGGGGAGCAACGTATGTCTCGCATCGGAAGGCTTCCGATCCCCGTCCCGGCTGGGGTCGACATCAACATCGACGGTCAGAACGTCAGCGTGAAGGGCCCCAAGGGCACCCTGGCACTCACCGTCTCGGAGCCCATTGTCGTCGAGCGCGCCGAGGACGGCACGCTTGAGGTCAAGCGGCCCAACGACGAGCGGCAGAGCCGTGCACTGCACGGTCTGACCCGTTCGCTTGTCAACAACCTGGTCGTCGGTGTCACCGACGGCTACGAGAAGAAGCTTGAGATCCACGGCGTCGGTTACCGCGTCATGGCGAAGGGTTCGGACCTCGAGTTCGCGCTCGGCTTCAGCCACCCGGTGAAGGTCGTCGCCCCTGAGGGCATCACCTTCACCGTGGAGAGCCCCACCAAGTTCTCCGTCTCGGGTATCGACAAGCAGCGAGTCGGCGAAATCGCCGCCAACATCCGCAAGCTGCGCAAGCCCGACCCGTACAAGGGCAAGGGCGTCCGGTACTCCGGCGAGAAGATCCGCCGCAAGGTCGGAAAGACGGGTAAGTGATCATGAGCGAAGCGACTATCACGAAGCGCAAGCCGGTGGGCACCGATGTGTCCACCAAGCGCCGCGTCTCGAAGACCCGCAGGCACTTCCGGCTCCGCAAGAAGATCAGCGGCACCCCGGAGCGTCCTCGCCTGGTCGTTCACCGGTCGGCACGGCACATCACCGTGCAGATCGTCGACGACCTCGCGGGCCGCACGCTCGCGTCGGCAACCTCCCTCGAGGCGGATGTCCGCGCGGTCGACGGCGACAAGAAGGCCCGTTCGGCCAAGGTCGGCGAGCTGATCGCCGGTCGGGCCAAGGACGCCGGCATCGCGGCGGTCGTCTTCGACCGCGGTGGCAACAAGTACACCGGCCGTATCGCGGCGCTGGCCGACGCGGCCCGCGGCGCGGGGCTGGAGTTCTGATCATGCAGAGCAACAAGGGAAGGAACGCCTGATGCCGGGACGTACGCGGCAGTTCGGCGGCCAGGGCGGACCTGGCGGCCAGGGCGGCCAGGGCGGACCTGGCGGCGAACGTGGCGAGCGTCGCGGTCGCGGCGACCGTCGCGATGGTGGCGGTCGTGGTCAGGCTCAGGAGAAGAGCCCGCACCTCGAGCGCGTTGTGGCGATCAACCGCGTCGCCAAGGTCGTGAAGGGCGGTCGTCGCTTCAGCTTCACCGCCCTGGTCGTGGTCGGTGACGGCGACGGCATGGTCGGTGTCGGCTACGGCAAGGCCAAGGAGGTGCCCGCCGCGATCGCGAAGGGTGTGGAGGAAGCCAAGAAGAACTTCTTCCGCGTCCCGCGTATCGGTGGCACCATCCCGCACCCCATCCAGGGTGAGAAGGCTGCCGGTGTGGTGCTCCTGCGCCCGGCCAGCGCCGGTACCGGTGTTATCGCCGGTGGCCCGGTGCGCGCCGTCCTGGAGTGCGCGGGCGTCCACGACGTGCTGTCGAAGTCGCTGGGTAGCGACAACGCCATCAACATCGTGCACGCCACCGTTGCGGCCCTCAAGGGTCTGCAGCGTCCGGAAGAGGTCGCGGCCCGTCGTGGCCTCCCCCTTGAGGACGTCGCTCCGGCAGGCATGCTTCGCGCTCGTGCGGCGGCCGCGGCCGCTGGGCAGGTGGGATGACATGGCACAGCTCAAGGTGACCCAGATCAAGAGCACCATCGGCACCAAGCGCAACCACCGCGAGTCCCTCCGGACTCTCGGCCTGCGCAAGATCCGCCAGTCGACGGTGCGCGAGGACACCCCTGAGGTGCGTGGCCTGATCCACTGTGTCCGCCACCTCGTAGTCGTTGAGGAGGTCGACGCCTGATGTCGATCAAAATCCACCACCTGCGTCCGGCCCCCGGCGCCAAGCGCGACAAGATCCGTGTCGGTCGCGGTGAAGGCTCCAAGGGCAAGACGGCTGGCCGCGGTACCAAGGGCACCAAGGCGCGCAAGAACGTCCCCGCGCGCTTCGAGGGTGGCCAGATGCCGATCCAGATGCGGCTCCCGAAGCTCAAGGGCTTCAAGAACCGCTTCCGGACCGAGTACCAGGTCGTCAACGTCGGAGACGTCGCTGTGGCGTTCCCCGACGGCGGCGCCGTCGGTATCCCGGACCTGGTGCAGGCCGGTCTCGTCCGCAAGAACTCGCTCGTGAAGATCCTCGGCAACGGGGACCTGAACGGCGTCAAGCTGGACATCACTGCTGACAAGTTCTCCAGCAGCGCTGTGGAGAAGCTCAACGCCGGTGGCGGTTCAGCCATCGCGCTGGTCTGATCCAGCACTTACAAAGGCCGGGCACGCTTCGCGTGCCCGGCCTTTGTGCTGTCCGCGGCTAGTAAGCCGAGGCGCTTTTGATCAGCATCGCGTTCGCACGCAGGGCAGGTGTCACCTGCGCGAAGACTGAGGCGAGCATGGCCACGCTCGCTTCCGACAGGTTGAGAATCACCGTCGTCCCCGAGCGCTCGCTGCCGACCGTGACTTCCAGGTAGTCCTCGACCACGCGATAGTCGACCGGGCCGCTGTTCAGGTCGAGGCTGACACACAGCGCATGAGGTGTGCTCACGTGAGGTCCTCGATGGTGCATTCGGACAGCTGTCTCACGAGTTTCGACGCAAGCAACCACCGGATGGATGGATCGCCGAACGCAACGAGCGCGCTTCCCACCGGTACCGGAACCGGCAGGCCGGGCTCATAGAGGATGCCGTGCACGCCGGCGACTGGATAACAACGCGCGCGGACGGATACGTGCCCTTTCTTCAGCGCCGGGCAGACGCGCACGGAGACATGCAGGCAGGACAAACAGGTCGGAGGTTCTGTGACTCCCATTCGGTTGGGCCAGTCCGGCCAGTCCCCGCGGTGGTCTTTGAGAACCCACAGGATCCCGTCCGCACTGTGGTCTGCCGATCGGGCGCAGACCTGACATAGGAGCTTGCGCATGGCGCGTCGCTGCCGCCCGGAGTTGACGTTGCCGAACTCCGGGCTGCCTTGTCCGGGAATCGATGGCATCCGGGTCCAGAGGATCCCGCCTTTGTCGCGGTCGCCAAGGGTTTCGTCCACATACGCGATACCAACGCCACTGGCGTGCTCCGCCACCTGGGTGGGCAGTGGCTCTTCCAAACTCCACTTCGTGATGTACGGGACCACCCGACTGCCGATCTTCAAGTCCTGCCGCACTGCATAGCCTCCAAGGGCGGTATTGGTGATTGACAGCATTTGGTGCCTGTTCAGTGACGCTAAAGGCGACAGTCAGTAGCGACTTGGACAAAATGTGTGACTGCCCGACCGTTACGCTGGAGGCAGTTACCTCAACCCCGGAGGGTGGGGCCGAAGGCATGGATCGCGAAGCCCGACAGGTTGGTGGGCGCGTGCGCTACTGGCGCGATCGACGCAACCTGTCCCGCAAGCAGTTCGCAGACTTGGTGGGTCGGTCGACGTCCTGGGTGGACAAGATCGAAAAAGGCGAACGTGATCTCGTGCGCTTGCCCATGATCGAGCGTGTCGCTGAAGTCCTGGGGATTGATCCCGCTGCCCTGACGGACTCGGCTAGTGCCGAACGGGCAAGCCACTGTGTTGACGCCAGTGAAGTGCGAGCGATCCGAGACGCGCTGGCTCATTACCCGGGTGTGTCGCTGCGAAGTGCACCAGCCACCAGCCTGGAAATATTCAACGCCAAGCTCGGTACCTCGATCACGCGTGGTCGGCTTCACGTTTTACGGTCGTTGCTCGCTATTTGCCCAAGTTGATGGCCGAGGCGCGGGCTACGGTGATCACCGCTTCGGCCGCTGATCAGGTCGAGGCCTACCGGGTCCTGGTCACAACCTGCAGACTTGCTTCATCCATGCTGTTGAAATTCGAGGCCAACGACATTGCTTGGCTGGCAGCGGATCGCGCGATGCACAGCGCCTTGGCAATTGACGACACTTGGTCATTGGCGCGAGCTACCCGAAGTGTGGCTCGCGCGATGACTGGCATCGGGCACCAAGCGCAGGCCATAGGCACCTTGCTGGATATGGCTGACCGCATGCGTCATGAAGTTGACCGTGATGCCGAAAACTTGTTGTCGCTGTATGGCATGTTGTATTTGGCCGCTTCGATGACCGCCGCCGGTCAAGAGGATGCGTCGCTCGCGCAGGAAATGCACGACGAAGCGATGATGGTCGCTGGGCGGTGTGAACCGCACGACGCGACCCACCACACGTTCTTTGGGTTGACGAACACCTTGATCCATCGAGTTTCGGCTTTGGTCCGCCTCCATGAGGGGGGACGAGCCCTGGAGTTCGCCGCCACGATCGCCCCCTCGGCTGTGGCCACGTTGTCCGCCGAACGGCGCTCAAATTTCTTGGTCGACCTGACGGAAGCCCATGCCGGCGTCGGCAACCATCGCCATGCTGTAGGACTTCTCGCTCAAGCTGAACAAGTCGCCCCGGAAGAAGTCCGTTGCCGACCACTGGCGCACGGGTTGTTGCGTTCGCTGATGCGCAACACCGCAGGCGAATCGGCAAAGTTGGTCAAGTGCATGGCTGACCGTGCAGGAGTAACCGCGTGAGGAAGCCTGTTCTCTATTTGATGATCTGCGGCGCGGGTCCGGCAGACCACATTGATCGGATGATCAAGCTCGCGCAGTCTGACGGTTGGGATGTGTGGTGTCTGGCCACCGCGTCAGCGATGGAGCATTTCCTCGACCTGGACACCTTGCAGAAACTTACCGGTCACATGGTCCGAACCGGTCATCAGCGTTCCGGTCAACCGGCGCTGCCCAACGCCACGGCAGCAATCGTGGCACCGGCGACGTACAACACGATCAACAAATGGGCGCACGGTATCGCCGACACGTATGTGCTTACCCAACTCGCCGAGTTGACGGGTCTCGGGCTGCCGATCGCGGTGTTGCCGTTCGTCAATACGGCGCTGGCGGGTAACCGGGTCTTCCTTCGCAGCGTGGCTGAACTACGGGAATCCGGCATAACCGTGCTGTTCGGCGAAGGTGGCTTCGACCCACATCCGCCGCGCACCGGTGGCAGCGTGATGGAAAGCTACCCGTGGCATGCCGCTCTGGAGGCAGTGCGCCAAGGAGGCGAGGGAACGTGACAGAGCAGGCTGCCGCACTCGCTGCCTTCGGTTACTGCCCGCCGGATCGCGGAGGCGGCCGTGACCCTGTCCCCGCTCGCCTGGCGCGAGCGCTGACCCGAGTCGGCGACCGTGCCGCGAACGCGCGTAATTGTTTGACGGGCCGTCTCGTCCGCGAGAACTCGCTTGAGAAGATCCAGCCTGCCGATCCGCGAGCGCGCGCCCCATGTGCCGCAACCACTTGGCGACGTCACAGACCGCGCGCTCCGCGAACCGACCCTCGGTTCCACCCCGCCGTTGGCATCCGGCGGGTCCTGCTTAGCTCGAAACCTCCTGACGCCTGCCGAACAACAGCAGACCCGCGCCCACCGCGCCGATGACGGCGACCGCACCGAGACCCAAGAACAACTCGGCGGGCGGCAGTCCTTCGTCCCGCGGAGCCGCTGCCGTCGCTTGTGGTGCGCCACACCGGGTCGCCGACGGCTGCCGCGGTTGGGCGTCCACGGTGACGGTCGCCTCGCACCGGCCGATGCTGGGCATGGCGGCGTCGACGTAGACCGTCCAGGATCCGGGCGGCAGCGTGGCGTCGTAGACCGCGGTCGGCTGACCGGGAAGGTGCCGCAGCGCGGCCGGGCCGACGGTCCGCTCGGCCGACGTCGCCAAGAGGCTCGCCGCGACCGGGCTGTCACCGGGGATCGGGTGGCCGTCGTCCCAAGCCAGGTCGACCGAGACGCCGCCGCGGCCGTTGTCGTGCAGCGTCAGCACGAGCCCTTTGTGGGCCGCGGCCGACGCGGGCACCCCGAGGGGTGCCACCGCGATCGCGATGGCACCCGCCCGGAGGATCCGGCGCAACAAAGTGCGCACTAGATCGGCTCCGCCGTCCAAGCCTGGTGGCGGACATCGCCCGGCCGTTGCAGCGTGAGCAGCTTGCCCTCGCCGAATCGGGATTTGCTGAGGCCGACCACCAAACCGCCGGTGGTCAGGCCGAACCCGCCGTCCTCCGTCGGCGTGAGCGTCCACGTCACCGCGGCGGCACCGCAGGCGCTCTGCACCAGCGCGGCACCCGGGCGAACCTCGCCGCGGGCCGCGACGCACTTGCCGGTGGCCTTCGACCGCAGCTGGAAGCCCTCCCCTGCCGCGACCAACTCCCACGACTGGTTCGCCGCGCCGGTTGACGCCCGGGAGACCACTGGGGTGTTGTCGGCGCTCTGCGAGCCGTACAGCTCGGCCGAGCCGCCGGTCAGCGCGTTGGTCAGGCGGAACCCGCCGCCCGGGCGGGGCTGCTCAGCTGCCTTCGTGCGCACGCCGGCCTTGTCGGTGTACGGCTTGTCCCCGACGAGGATCTGGACCTGGTACTCGGTGGCGGGAAGCAGGCCCGTGATCCGCACCGCGGTCGCCTTGGTCGTGCCCAGCAGCCGCTCGTTGACGACGACGCCGTACCGGGTGCCGACCACGGCCGCGGGCCAGGACAGCCGCACGGACGTCGTGGTGGTGTCGGAGACCGTGAGCTCGTTGCCGCCCGGCGGCACCGGCGACGGCGTCGTCGACGTCGTGGTCGGGTTCGGCTTGGTCGGTGACGGGCTCGCCGACGTGGTCGTCGTGGTCGGGTTCGGCTTGGTCGGCGACGGGGTCGCCGACGTGGTCCCGGTCGGGGACGGCGTCGGGGATGCCGTCGTGGTCGGGGGCCGCGAGCTGGTGGTGGTCGTGGTCGGCGGCGGGGTCACCGTCGTGGTCGGGTTCGGCGCGGGTCCGCCCCCGTCGCGGATCAGGAAGTGGTTGTCGGCACTGTTCCAGTGCGTCGCGAGGTAGCTGCCCGCCTTCGGACTCGTGTGGTAGTAGTCGTCGTGCCCGCAGTCGAGCCGGTCTTCCTGAGCCTCGTCCGGGCAGTTGGTGACCATCTGCGCGTCGGGTGAATCCTTGTAGCACATGAGGTCGTAGTCGTCGACGCAGTGACCGGCCTTACTGGAGTGCTCCGCGCTGTTGTTGACCGCGCCGAGGTTGTGCCCGAGTTCGTGGGCCGCCACGCTCGCGCCCCAGCAGCCGGTGTCGGTGCGCCCGAACGACGGACCCTTGTTGCTCCGGTTGTCTGCGCCGGGACGCTCGTCGCCTGCGAAGGTGCCGATTCCACAGTAGACCTTCGCGTCAGCGAAGATCATGTACTTGCGGTCGGTGCGGGTGAAGCCCAGGCCACGCAGCGCGGTCATCGTCGCGCTGAAGTTCTTCAGGGCGTCGGCGGGCACCTCGACCTCGTCGACGGTGACCTGGCAGTCGGCACCGGTCACGAACCGCACGTGCCGGACACCGCCGGTCTCCTGCGCGCTGGCGTTGAAGATGGTGTCGACACCCGCCGACCACAGACGGAACGACGGCAGGTAGTCGCTGTACCGGCTGGGCGTGCCCGCACCGTGGACGTAGAGGACCTGGACGCGGTCTCCGGCGCGGCCGTCGCCCTCGCAGACGACCCCGTTCGGACCAACGGCGACCTGGGCGGCCGGGGCGGAGTCCGCCAACATCGCGGCGGTGCCGTTTCCGTCGGTGATCGCGCCCTCGTCGGTGACGATCTCGGTGTCCGCCGGGGCAACGGGTTCCGCGCCCGCGGCGGGCGCGGGGACGATCGGCTTCTGGGCCGGGGGAGCGATCGGCGCCACGGCCTTGTTCACGTCGAGACCGGCGGGCGCGGGGTCGGGGCCGTGCGAGCAGGTGTCGCGGTCGGCGACCTCGTAGCCGCCGACACAGCGCGAACCCTTCGGCGCGGCGGTCAGGCCGGAGTAGACCAGGCCGCGGCCTGGTTCGTCGGCCGGGACCGCGGTGACAGGTTCGACGCTGACGGTGGGCTCAGCAGCCGTCTCGTCAGCGGTGTCGACCCACGGCATCCAACCGCTGCCGACGGTGGGCACCGCGACCAGACCGATAAGCACCACGGCGATAACCGTGGCGAAAAGTATGCGAACAGCGCGACGCCTGGGGCGCGCGCGATGCGAGAACACGGCAAATGCCTCCGAACCAGCAGGGAAAGGTCTTCACCCGACTGGACGCTCTCGCACTCGATCGCATTACGGTCAGACCGCTGGTTCGCGGAAAATTCGACTGGCGGTAACCAGAACTACCCCGGTGGGCGATGTGCCCGGAGGCACGACCTCCAGGCATCTGCGGATAAGAGTTGGCTCAGCGGCGAGTGAGGGACACACTCCTCACTGTGATTGTCCGACTGACCCCGCTCGACGAGGCCCTGACCGAGGACCTGCTGACGGTCGCGGTGGCCTACGCCGAGCCCGACGACGTAATGCCGCCCGTCGAGGGCCCGCCGGGGTGGACCGACGCCCGGCGCACGGCCTTCCGTGCGTTCCACCGCTCGCACGCCGACGGCGTCCGCGGCACCGTCCTGTACGCGATCCAGCTCCGCGGCGAGACCGTCGGGATGATCCGCCTGCGGCGCCTCGACGAGCCCGGCACGGCCGAGACCGGCATGTGGCTGGGCAGGCACATGCGCAGCCAGGGCATCGGTGTCGACGCCCTGCGCATCCTGCTGGACATCGCCGCCGAGATGGGCATCCGAAAGGTCCGCGCCGGCACCAAGCCCGGCAACTCGGCGGCGATCCGGGCCCTCACCCGCTGTGGCGCAGTCCTGACCACGACGCCGACCTCGGTGACCGCCGAGATCCCGACCCACCGGTCCGGGACGTGAGATAGCCGAAATTCACGCGCGCCGCCCCGACCTGCCCTGATAGGCATGCTCCATGTGGCTGCTCGTCTTCCTCGGCGCCGCCTTCCTGGTCGCCATGACCCCGGGGGCGAACAACCTGCTCGGCATGCACCACGGCATGCGCTACGGCCCCGCCAGCGGTGTCACCGGCCTCTTCGGCAGGCTCACCGGCTTCGCCATCCTCATCGCCGCCGTTGCCGCGGGCCTGGGCAGCCTGCTCGCCGCCTCCGAGCACGCCCTCACGGTCATCAAATGGGTCGGCGTCGCCTACCTCGTCTGGATCGGCGGCCGAATCCTCTACACGAGCTTCCGCGCCGGCGCTTTCACCGCGGCCGACGACATCGCGGTCGAACCCTCACTGTTCGCCCTGGCGAGGAAAGAGTTCATCACCGCGGTCACCAACCCCAAGGCCGTCTTGATCTTCACCGCGTTCGTCCCGCAGTTCATCGATCCCGCTCGCGGCCAGGTCACGGCCCAGGTTCTCACCTTGGGCGCGGTCTACCTGGTGGCCGAGTTGGCGGCCGGAAGCATCTACGTCTGCATCGGCGCGATCGTGCGCGCGGTCCGCATGAGCAAGCGTGCCCAGCGCAACCTGGACCGGGGCACAGGTGTGATTCTGTTGGGAATGGCCGGGATGTTAGCTTCATCACCGCGCTGAGGCCATCCGTGTGGCAGGTTTGGCCACCCCACGGGTGATAGATGCCCCGGTAGTGCTGTTACAGTCGTCAGCACGCTTCGGGGTAGGTACCCCGAAGCGTTCCTGGCTTGCCAGCACCTGGCAGTCGGGACATGTTCCCTGCCGGCGACCAGCCGGTTAAGCCGTTCACCGGCACTGAGTTGCCGGTGACGCCGATGGAGGTTCCTGCGTGCTCAGCGCCTTCCGCTCGGCTCTCGCGACGCCGGACCTGCGCCGCAAGATCCTTTTCACGCTCGGCATCATCGCGGTCTACCGGGTCGGCGCCGCTCTGCCGTCGCCCGGAGTCTCGTATCCGAACGTCAAGAAGTGCATCGAGGGCGTCCAGACCGAGGGCATCACCCAGCTGCTGAACCTGTTCAGCGGCGGCGCCCTACTCCAACTTTCGGTGTTCGCGCTGGGGATCATGCCCTACATCACCGCGAGCATCATCATCCAGTTGCTCACCGTGGTCATCCCGCGGTTCGAGCAGCTCAAGAAGGAAGGCCAGGCCGGTCAGGGCAAGCTGACGCAGTACACGCGTTACCTGACCATCGCCCTGGCCGTCCTGCAGGCGACCGGCATCGTGGCCATGGCCAACGGTGACCAGCTCTTCGGCAACTGCCCGGACGACGTCATCCCGAACGGCAGCACGTTCACCCTGATCGTCATCGTCACGACCATGACCGCGGGCACCGCGGTGATCATGTGGTTCGGCGAGCTCATCACCGAGCGCGGCATCGGCAACGGCATGTCCCTGCTGATGTTCGTCAACATCGCGGCCCGCATCCCGTTCGAGGGCAAGACCATCCTCGACAACCAGGGCGGCGTGACTTTCGCGGTCGTCTGCGTCTTCGCTCTGCTGATCATCGCCAGCGTCGTGTTCGTCGAGCAGGGCCAGCGCCGGATCCCGGTCCAGTACGCCAAGCGCATGATCGGGCGCCGCATGTACGGCGGCACCTCGACCTACCTGCCGCTCAAGGTGAACCAGGCGGGCGTCATCCCGGTCATCTTCGCCTCGTCGCTGCTCTATCTGCCGGACCTGATCACCAAGCTGGTCGGCACCGAGAGCGGGTCCTGGTGGAACCAGTTCGTCGCCAACCACCTGACGAAGCAGTCCAGCTGGGTGCACATCGCCGTGTACTTCGGCTTGATCATCTTCTTCACGTACTTCTACATCACGATCACGTTCAACGTGACCGAGCGTGCGGACGAGATGAAGAAGTTCGGCGGCTTCATTCCGGGCATCCGCCCGGGCCGCTCCACCTCCGACTACCTGAGCTTCGTGCTGAGCCGGATCACCCTGCCCGGTTCGCTCTACCTCGGCACCATCGCCGTTCTGCCGAACTTCTTCCTCGACATCACTGCTGAGGGGCAGAACCAGAACTTCCCGTTCGGCGGCACCGCGGTGCTGATCATGGTCGGCGTCGGTCTGGACACGGTGAAGCAGATCGAGAGCCAGCTCATGCAGCGAAACTACGAAGGGTTCCTCAAGTGACTCGTGTTGTTCTCGTTGGCCCGCCCGGAGCGGGAAAAGGCACCCAGGCGACCGCTTTGAGCCACAAGCTCGGCGTACCGCACATCTCCACCGGTGACCTCTTCCGGGCGCACATCGCGAACAACACCGAACTCGGCCAGGACGTCAAGCGGTACCTCGACTCAGGGCAGCTCGTGCCCGACGAGGTCACCAACGAGATGGTCCGCGAGCGGCTCGCCCAGCCGGATGCCGTCGACGGCTTCCTGCTGGACGGCTTCCCGCGCAATGTCGGTCAGGCCGCGGTGCTGGGAGAGATCCTCAGCGCCTCGGACACCAAGATCGACGCTGTGGTCGAGTTCCGGATCGACGAGGAGGTCGTGGTCGGGCGTCTGCTCGCCCGCGGCCGCGACGACGACAACGAGTCGGTCATCCGGCACCGCCAGCAGGTGTACCGCTCGGAGACCGCCCCGCTGCTCGACTACTACGCCGACGTGCTGATCACGATCGACGCGGTCGGCGACGTCGACCAGATCACCGGTCGCGTGCTGGACTCGATCCGCGCTCGGACGTGAGCGGCGGTGGCATGTTCGGCGGCCTCCGCATGGCCATCGCGACCTGGCGTTCCCGCGTGATCGAGATCAAGTCCCCGGGCGAGCTCGACGCGATGCGCGCCGCGGGCCTGGTGGTGGCCAAGTCATTGGCCGCCGTCGCGGCCGCGGCGCGCGCCGGCGTCAGCACCGCCGAGCTCGACGAGATCGCCGAGCAGACCATCCGCGACGCCGGGGCCGTGCCGTCCTTCAAGGGCTACCACGGCTTCCCGGCGAGCATCTGCGCCTCGGTCAACGAGCAGATCGTCCACGGCATCCCCAGCAAGTCCCAGGTGCTCGCCGACGGAGACCTCATCTCCGTCGACTGCGGCGCCATCCTCGACGACTGGCATGGCGACTCGGCCGTGACCCTGTTCGTCGGCACCATCAGCGACGCGGACCAGGCGCTGTCCGACGCCACCAAGGCGTCGATGTTCGCGGGCATCGAGGCCATTCGCCCCGGCAACCGCCTCACCGACATCTCCCACGCCGTGGAGACCTCGGTCCACGCGTCGGAGCGCGCCGACGGCCGCACGTACGGCATCGTCCGCGAATACGGCGGCCACGGCATCGGCAGCTCCATGCACATGGACCCGTTCCTGCCGAACTACGGCAAGCCCGGCAAGGGCCCGCGCCTGCGCGTCGGCATGGCCATCGCCATCGAACCCATGCTCACCCTGGGTGCCGAGGAGACCATGGAGCTGGAGGACGGCTGGACTGTCGTCACCGCCGACGGCTCCCGCGCCGCCCACTGGGAACACACCGTCGCGGTGACCGACGACGGCCCCTGGGTCCTGACCGCCCCGGAGTAGCTCACCCGCTGGTGGACCCCGATTTGGGCGCCAAGTGACCGGCGCGTACACTTGACCGCTGGCACTATTCGAGTGCCGGTTTCGCCGTGCGTGTCACTCAGTGGTGCAGGTCGTCGCCGTGTGTCATGCCCGTCGTTGCAAAGTCAATACGTCACGAAACGCGGAGGACATGGGCAAGAAGGACGGGGCCATCGAGGTCGAAGGCCGCGTGGTCGAGCCACTCCCCAACGCGATGTTCCGCGTCGAGTTGGAGAACGGCCACAAGGTTCTCGCGCACATCAGCGGCAAGATGCGGCAGCACTACATCCGCATCCTGCCTGAGGACCGGGTCGTCGTAGAGCTTTCGCCCTACGACCTGTCCCGCGGCCGCATCGTCTACCGCTACAAGTGACTCCCCAGTCGCTCTGACTGGGATGCCACTATCGGTGCCCTCGGCTTCTCGGGGGCACGCGGCCGAAGCAGGAGAAAGCAGACGTGAAGGTCAACCCGAGCGTCAAGAAGATCTGCGACAAGTGCAAGGTGATCCGCCGTCACGGCCGGGTCATGGTGATCTGCGAGAACCTGCGCCACAAGCAGCGCCAGGGCTGAGCAGTTCCCCGTCGTAGTTCGGACGACGACAGCTACACAGACGAACTTCCCGCACCTGCCAGGTCAGACGGACCTGGTTCACGCCCGGACTTCAGGCCGGGTCTTGAGACCATCGAGTCGGTCTCAGGGCGGTAGGGGAGCAGACCTGAAGACGAAACAGAGGAGACACCGCCGACATGGCACGACTCGCCGGCGTAGACCTCCCCCGCGAAAAGCGGATGGAGATCGCGCTGACCTACATCTTCGGTATCGGCCGGACCCGCTCCAAGGAGCTCCTGGTCGCCACCGAGATCAGCCCGGACCTGCGCGTCAAGGACTTGTCCGACGACGAGCTCGTCAAACTTCGTGAGTACATCGAAGAGAACTTCAAGGTCGAGGGTGACCTGCGCCGTGAGGTTCAGGCCGACATCCGCCGGAAGATCGAAATCGGCTGCTACGAGGGCCTGCGCTGGCGCCGCGGTCTGCCCGTCCGCGGTCAGCGGACGAAGACCAACGCCCGCACCCGCAAGGGCCCGAAGAAGACGGTCGCCGGCAAGAAGAAGGCCGGAAAGAAGTGAGCAAGAGCTGCGAGACCGTGGTCGCCGTTGTTCCACAGAGGCGACGCAACAGGCCATTCGTGGCCCTCATGGTCGCGCCCAAGTGCGCCCGCCCGGCTGCACTGCGCGACCTCTACACGGACGCCGGAACTCGAATCCGGCACGCAGCTCCAGTCATCACCACCTCGCGAAGCAGCTAGGAGAAACCCAGAGACATGCCACCGAAGTCGCGTACCGGCGCCGGAGTCAAAAAGGTCCGGCGCAAGGAAAAGAAGAACATCACGCACGGCCACGCTCACATCAAGAGCACCTTCAACAACACCATCGTGTCCATCACGGACCCGACCGGTGCTGTCATCGCGTGGGCCTCGTCCGGCCACGTCGGTTTCAAGGGCTCTCGTAAGTCGACGCCGTTCGCCGCCCAGATGGCCGCCGAGAGCGCGGCCCGCAAGGCCGCCGAGCACGGCGTCAAGAAGGTCGACGTGTTCGTCAAGGGCCCCGGCTCCGGCCGGGAGACCGCGATCCGCTCGCTGCAGGCGGCGGGCCTCGAGGTCGGCACCATTCAGGACGTGACCCCGCAGCCTCACAACGGCTGCCGCCCGCCCAAGCGGCGCCGGGTCTGAGGAACGGGGAGGAGTAAGAAGAGATGGCACGCTACACCGGCCCCGCGACCCGAATCTCGCGTCGGCTCAAGGTCGACCTTGTCGGCGGAGACCAGGCATTCGAGCGTCGTCCTTACCCGCCCGGCCAGCACGGCCGCGGTCGGATCAAGGAGAGCGAGTACCTGCTTCAGCTGCAGGAGAAGCAGAAGGCGCGTTACACCTACGGCGTCCTCGAGCGTCAGTTCCGCAAGTACTACCAGGAGGCGGCTCGCCGCGAAGGCAAGACCGGCGAGGTCCTGCTGCAGCTGCTTGAAACGCGTCTGGACAACGTGGTCTACCGTGCGGGCCTCGCCCGCACGCGCCGCCAGGCCCGCCAGCTCGTGAGCCACGCTCACTTCCTGGTGAACGGCAAGAAGGTGAACATCCCCAGCTACCAGGTGTCGAAGTTCGACATCATCGACGTCAAGCCGAAGTCGCTGGGCACCCTCCCGTTCGTGGCCGCCAAGGAGTCCTTCGGTGACCGCCCGATCCCGGGTTGGCTGCAGGTCGTGCAGTCCAACCTCCGGATCCTGGTGCACCAGCTCCCCGAGCGCGCGCAGATCGACGTTCCGGTGACCGAACAGCTCATCGTCGAGTACTACTCGAAGTAAGCGTGACCGGGCCGGCGGCCAATGCCGCCGGCCCGTTATCCCATTTCAGTGACGTCAAATAGCGGGCGTCCTCGGGAAGGAAGAACCAAGAAGTGCTCATCTCACAGCGACCCACCCTGGCTGAGGAGCCGGTCAACGAGACCCGCTCCCGCTTCGTCATCGAGCCCCTCGAGCCCGGCTTCGGCTACACGCTCGGCAACTCGATCCGGCGCACGCTGCTCTCCTCGATTCCCGGCGCCTCGGTGACCAGCATCCGCATCGACGGTGTGCTGCACGAGTTCACCACGGTTCCGGGCGTCAAAGAGGACGTCACCGACGTCATCCTCAACCTCAAGGAGCTTGTCGTCTCCTCGGAGGAGGACGAGCCGGTGACGATGTACCTGCGCAAGCAGGGACCCGGTGAGGTCACCGCGGGGGACATCGTTCCTCCCGCCGGTGTCACGGTGCACAACCCCGACCTGCACATCGCCACGCTGAACGGCAAGGGCAAGCTGGAGATCGAGCTCGTTGTCGAGCGCGGTCGCGGCTACGTCCCGGCCGTGCAGAACAAGCAGGCAGGCGCCGAGATCGGCCGGATCCCGGTCGACTCGATCTACTCGCCGGTCCTCAAGGTGACGTACAAGGTCGAGGCCACCCGTGTCGAGCAGCGGACCGACTTCGACAAGCTCGTTCTCGACGTCGAGACCAAGCCGTCGATCACCCCGCGCGACGCCGTGGCGTCCGCGGGCAAGACGCTGGTCGAACTGTTCGGTCTCGCCCGCGAGCTGAACATCGACGCCGAGGGCATCGAGATCGGCCCGTCGCCGCAGGAGGCCGACACCATCGCCGCCTACGCGATGCCGATCGAGGACCTCGACCTGACGGTGCGTTCCTACAACTGCCTCAAGCGCGAGGGCATCCACACCGTGGGTGAGCTTGTCTCGCGCAGCGAGGCGGACCTGCTGGACATCCGCAACTTCGGTGCGAAGTCGATCGACGAGGTCAAGATGAAGCTCGTCGGCCTCGGTCTCGCGCTCAAGGACAGCCCGCCCGGGTTCGACCCGACGGCTGCCGCGGCGGACTACGCCTCCGACGGCTGGTCGGAAGGCGCGGACACCGGCAACGACGACGGCCAGGACTACGCAGAGACGGAGCAGCTCTGATCAGTCCATTCCGGACTGGCTGAGCAGCGGAATTCCACAAGGAGCAAGGAATGCCCACCCCAACCAAGGGCGCCCGTCTCGGCGGGGGCCCGGCCCACGAGCGGCTGATTCTGGCCAACCTGGCCACCGCGCTGTTCCAGCACGGGCGGATCAAGACCACTGAGGCCAAGGCTCGTCGGCTGCGTCCGTTCGCGGAGAAGCTGATCACCAAGGCCAAGCGCGGTGACCTGCACAACCGTCGCGAGATCATGAAGGTGATCCGCGACAAGGACGTCGTGCAGCGTCTCTGCGTCGAGATCGGCCCGTTCTTCAGCGACCGCGCGGGTGGCTACCTGCGCATCACGAAGACCATGCCGCGCAAGGGCGACAACGCCAGCATGGCGGTCATCGAGCTGATCAGCGAGAAGACGGTCACCGCGGAGGCCGAGGCCGCCCGCAAGACCAAGTTCGCCGAGAAGCCGAAGAAGGCCGACAAGGCTGCTGACGTCGAGGCGACCGAGACCGCTGACGAGAAGTCCTACGGCGAAGGCAGCCACCTCCCGCTGGAGGATGGCTCGCAGCCGGAGGGTTTCCCGATCAAGGGCAACGCCGACTCGATGCTGTACCACGTGCCGGACAGCGCCTTCTACGACCGCACGGTCGCCGAGGTGTGGTTCGCCACCGCCGAGGCCGCGGAGGCCGCTGGGTTCCAGCTGCCCCCGTCGCAGCGGGAAGAGGAGTCGGACGAGTCCGCCAAGGACGAGTCCTGACACCGCAGAACACCTCGGACGAGCCCGTCACCCCCGCTGGGGGCGGCGGGCTCGTCCGCATTCGCCTGGACATCGCCTACGACGGCACTGATTTCTCTGGCTGGGCCCGCCAGCCCGAGCGGCGCACGGTGTGCGGTGTCCTGGAGGACACCCTGTCCCTGGTGCTCCGCCACGACGTCCGTCTCACGGTCGCGGGCCGCACTGACGCCGGGGTCCACGCCACCCGCCAGGTCGCCCACGCGGACCTACCGGCGGAAACCGACCCGGACGCGTTGGTCCTGAGACTGGCCCGCGCCTTGCCCGCCGACGTCCGAGTCACCGCGATGCGCCGTGTCCCACCGGAGTTCGACGCCCGCTTCGGCGCCCTCCGCAGGCACTACGTCTACCGAATCTGCGACACGGCCTGGTCAGCCGACCCCCTGCGCCGCGGTCATGTCGTGGCGTGGCCGCGCAAGCTGGATCTGGACGCCCTGAACGAGGCCTCCCGCGGACTCGTGGGCGAACACAACTTCGTCGCCTTCTGCAAACGCCGCGAGGGCGCCACAACGATCCGCGAGTTGCAGCGGTTGGAATGGACACGGGAATCCGACGGCCTGCTGGCGGCCTGGGTCTCGGCGGACGCCTTCTGCCACTCGATGGTCCGCAGCCTGGTCGGCGCGCTCCTGGCCGTCGGTGAGGGCCGAAAGTCCGCGGACTGGCCCGCCTCCATGCTCAGCGCCACCGAACGCCCCAGCGCGATCACGGTGGCCCCCGCACACGGCCTGGCCCTCATCGGCGTGGACTACCCCGCCGACGAGGACCTGGCCACGCGCGCGAACGTCACCCGCAACGTCCGCACCCTCTGACCTACAGCGTGAGGCTCCAACTGTTCAACGTGCCGGTGTCGGCGCGGTAGATGTCCTGCACCTTGAGCTTCCAGGTGCCGTTGCGGGCTTCAGACGAGAGGTTCGCGGTGAACGTCTCCACCACGTTGCCCCCGGCGTCGTTGCTCGCGGCCTTGAGCCGGTAGCTGCTGCCATCCGGCGCCACGAGGTCGACGACCAAGTCACCCCGGTACGGGTGAGTGATGTCCACGGCGACCTTGCTGGTCGACGACGCCGTCCCCGAGCACCCAGACACAGTGATCGGGCTGGTCACGGCAGCACCGGCGTCCGGGATGGCGAGATCGTCAGAGTTGGTGACGGTCGCACACCCGGTCGGCGGCGGGGTGGTCCCGCCGGACCCGATGTAGAGCAGCTTGTTCGGCGACCCGGTCCCGATCGAGGTCAGCGCGTTCGGCGTCGTGGCCCCGACAAGAGCATCCCGAACCTGCTGATTCGTCGCCGAAGGATTCGCGCTCAGGTGCAGCGCAGCCGCGCCCGCGACCTGCGGGGCGGCCATCGATGTGCCGCTGGTCGAGAACGAGCCGCTGGTCGTGCCCCACTTCGCCGACAAGATGTCCTGCCCAGGAGCGAACAAGTCCAGGCACGTCCCCCAGTTCGAGTACTGCCACCGGGCGTCGTTGATGTTCGACGCGCCGACGGTGATGGCCGTGGGCAGGCTCGCGGGGGAGTTTCCGCAGGCGTCCTGGTTCGAGTTGCCCGCGGACACGACCGCCGTCACTCCGGAGTCGATCAGCCGCTGCACCGCGTCGTTCATGGCCTGCGACTTGGCGCCGCCCAGGCTCAGGTTCGCCACCGCGGGCTTGACCGCGTTCGCCGTCACCCAGTCGACGCCCGCGAGGATGATGGAGTTCGAACTCCCCGAGTCGCAGCCGAACACCTTCACCCCGACCAGCTTCACGCCCTTGGCGATGCCGTACTTGGCGCCGCCGACGGTTCCCGCGACATGCGTGCCGTGGCCGTTGCAGTCGCTGGAGTCGTTGTCGTTGTCCACGGTGTCGCGGCCGTGCACCGCCCGGCCGCCGAAGTCCTCGTGGGTGATGGTGATGCCGGTGTCGATCACATACGCGGTCACGTTCGACGCGGTGGCCGAGTAGGTGTACTTCGAGTCCAGCGGCAGGGCCCGCTGGTCGACCCGGTCGGTGCCCCACGATGGCGGGTTGAGCTGGTCGGTCGTCGTGCGCACGATCTGGTCAGCCTCGACGTAGGCGACCGCCGGATCGGCGGCGAGCCGCCGGGCCTGCTGGTCGGTCATCGCCGCGGCGAACCCGCGCAGGGCCGCGGAGTAGGTGCGTTCGACCTTTCCGCCGTGCCGCGCGGTCAGCGCCGCGGCGGCGTCGGCGGACGACTGGCGGGCGCCCTCGGACTTGAGGACGACGATGTAGTGGCCGTCGACGGCCGGTTCGGCTTGCGCGGTTATCGCGGCCGCCGAGGCGGCGATGGCGGCGCAGGCCGCCACCGCGCCCATCTTCACAAGCACGTTCATGAAAGCTCCCTCGCTGGTGCGCCTGCTTTGCAGGGGACAGGCGTCGAGCGCGGACGCTAGAGCCGCGCTGAGCGGGGGGTAACCGACAATCGTCCTGGGCCATCCGGGTACACCGGCGTGACCTGGACGGATGACGTCGAGCTGGGAAAGGGTAAAAACCGGGCGCGGCTGATTGCCGCGCCCGGCGTGTGGAATGGGCTGGAATGGGCTCTGCGACCTCCCCGGTCGGCCCCCAGCAGGGAGGGGCCGACCGAAGCTCATGGCCTACAGGTCGAGCGTCCAGCTGTTGATGTAGCCGGTGTCGTAGGTGTAGGCGTCCCGGACCTGCAGCTTCCAGGTGCCGTTCGCCACCTCCGACGACAGGTTGGCGGTGTAGGTCGTGATCACGTTGTCGGCGGAGTCGCTCGAGCTCGAGTTCTTCAGCCGGTACGCGGTGCCGTCCGGGGCGACGAGGTCGATGACCAGGTCACCGCGCCAGGTGTGGCGGATGTCCACCGCGATGGTGGAGGCCGTCGACGGGGTGCTGCTGCAGCCGGAGATGGTGATCGGGCTGCTCACCGTCGAGTTGTCGGGGATGTTGACGTCGGTGCCGTTGGTGACGGCCGCGCAGCCGGTGGGCGGCGGGGGCTCGGTGCCGCCGGAGCCGGTGTAGAGCAGCTTGTTCGCCGATCCGGTGCCCGGGTTGGTGATCTTGTTGGCCGTCGCCGCGTTCACGATGGCGCTGTGCACGGTCGCCGGGCTGGCCGACGGGTTGGCCGCCAGGTACAGCGCGATGGCGCCCGCGACGTGCGGGGAGGCCATCGAGGTGCCGCTGATCGTGTTGGTGGCCGTGGTGCCGCCGATCCACGCCGACTTGATGTTCACGCCGGGCGCGAACAGGTCCGTGCAGGTGCCGTAGTTGGAGAACGAGGCGCGCGCGTCGTTGATGTCGCTCGCGTTGACCGACAGGGCCTCGGCGACCCGGGCGGGCGAGTAGTTGCACGCGTCGGCGTTGGAGTTGCCCGACGCGACCGCGTAGCTGACGCCCGCGGCGACCGAGCGGCGCACCGCGTCGTCGAGGGTGGTGGAGGCGCCGCCGCCGAGGCTCATGTTGGCGACAGCGGGCTTGACGTGGTTGGCCGTCACCCAGTCGATGCCCGCGATGACACCGGCGTTGGTGCCGGAGCCCTGGCAGTTCAGCACCCGCACGGCGATCAGCTTGACGCCCTTGGCGAGGCCGTGCGCGCTGCCGCCCACGGTGCCCGCCACGTGCGTGCCGTGGCCCTGGCAGTCGGTGGCGTCCGCGTCGTTGTCGACCGTGTCGCGGCCGCTGACCGCGCGCCCGCCGAAGTCGGTGTGCGTCAGGTTGATGCCGGTGTCGATGATGTACGCGTTCACGTTCGACGCGGTCGTCGCGTACGAGTACTTCTGGTTCAGCGGCAGGGACTGCTGGTCAACCCGGTCCAGGCCCCACGACGGCGGGTTGAGCTGGTCCACCGCGATGCTCATGGTCTGGTCGGCCTCGACATAGGCGACCTGCGGGTCGGCCGCGACTCGCTTGGCCTGCTGCTCGGTCATCGTCGCCGCGTAGCCGGTCACCGTGGCGGAGTACCGGTGGTTGACCTTGCCGCCGTACCTGGCGGCGAGGCTGTCGGCGTTGGCGCCTTGAGCATGGGCGCCATCTTTTAACACGACGATGTAGCTGTCTTTGACCACGTTTGCCGCGTCGGCGCCCAGGATCTGGGCCTCGGCCGCTGTCGCGGGGGTCGCCAGCGTGATCACGGACGCCACGCACGCGGCGGTCGTGATGCCCGCGGCGGCGAACCGCCGCAGCGCTTTGGCGCGAGACATACCCATTGCACGTTCTCCTTCGGGCAGGGGCACGCCGGCCTGCCTCACAACAGGCCGTGTGCTGCTTGAGAGGGTGCTGAAGGTGTTCGCGCGAACGCGGATAACATTGAGACAGCGACACTTGGACGCGCAAGGGAATTGGCGTGTTTAAGGAGTCTTCTTTTCGCCAGTTGACCGGTCTTGGTAACGAGTTGGGCCGTTCGGCGGATTTACCGCCGCCGAACAGTCCTGGTCAAAGCTACAGTTTGCCCGGGAGTTGTCCGGTTAGTCCGGTTCGGCTCGTCGATCGCGCCGGTGTCCATTCAGTGCCACATTCCATTCACAGGGCCATTTCGGCCATTCTTTGGAAATGGTGTGTGACATTATTCGGGGAATCGCGGGAAATCGACCGGGCGGCCGAACCTGTTGGTAGCAAGGCTGACCGCGGCCGGGAGGCGTCACCGGGAAATGTTCAACACCTGGTCGATGTGACTTCTGAGTAGATATCGCGTTTGGAGCGTCGATGGGCTGTTCGGGTGCGTCCATTGCGCCGATGCGCGGCGACTTGGGACCGCTGAACGGCCCAGTATCGCCGGAACGGTCGAACGCCCAAACTGGACAACGCTCACCCAGATGGCTCCTCCCCGGCACCACGGGGGTGCCGGGGAGGAGATCGAGCCGGATCGAGCCTGGTCAGTCGCCTCGGCGGACCGGACCCAGGATCTGTTGTTCCTTCTGCGTGGTGACCAGCCGCAGCGGCCGCCACAGGTTGCGGCCCAGCGCCACGACCTGGTCGTCGGCCAGCGTGGTGAGCTGCTGGACCATCGGCGGCGGCAGCCGCCAGATCCGGGCCGCGAGCTGCGCCTGGCCCACGGGGAGCCGCTGCAGGAGCACGAGGTCGGCGGCGTTGGCCGTCGCCCCGGCCTGCGGGTGCATATAGGGCAGCACGTACACCGTGGTCTGCCACGGTGAGCGTGGGGGGAAGAGCTCCTGCGGAGTCGGGCCGCCGTCGTGCACGACGAGCAGCGGCCCGTCCTCGGACGGCCGCGGCAGCTCGACCGGGCTGAGCCTGCGGATCTGGACCAGCGGGGCGGGCCGCCCGTCGGGACCGTTGCCCGCGGCCTTCTGCAGCACCTGCCACGCGCCGGGACGACCGGTGGCCACGACCACCCACGCGCCGACGGCCATCGCTCGCAGCGCAACCTGGCGGGCCAGGTAGAGCCCGCCGACGAGCACGATCCTGGTCGGCGCCGGACGCAGCGCCGAGATGGTCAGCGGCTCGCCCTGCAGGCCGGAGCCCAGGACCATGCCGCCGCGGTCGCCGGACGGGCTGATCGCGTCGAGCATCTCGGGCGAGACCATGAACTCCGGCGCGATCCCGCCGTTGCCGCCTTGCGTGTCGAGAAGCCTGCTGGACCCACTCACGCCTGTCCTCCCAGCGGCAGTGTGGCGGCCAGCCCGGCGACTTGGAGCCCGCGCAGCGGGGTCAGGGTGATGCCGAGCCGGTCGGAGATCGCCGAGAGCCGGTCGTCGGCGTCGCTGAGCTCGTCGGGGTTGCGGGCGCTGACCCGGACCAGGCCGCGCAGGCCCACCTTGCCCTCGTCGCTGCCGGGCGAGATCGACATCGCGACCGTCGCCGACATCGCGCGCACACCGGTGAGCGAGTTCAGGCTTGTCGCCAGCTTGCCCTGCGGCCAGCCGGTGATCGCGTAGCTGGCGTGGCCGATGCCCGCCGCCGTGACCCCGGTCCACCGCTCGCGCAGCGACACCCGGGTGTTGGAGCCCGCGACCGAGGTGAGCTCGGCCGCGGAGATGCCTGCCTTGAGCAGCTCGTCCGGGTCCAGCGGCCGCGTCGGGACGCCACGGGACTCGAGCGCGTTGCGCACGCGCGAGAGCGCGCCGATGAGCGCGCGGTGGGCGCCGACGACGCCGCCGCCACGCTCGCGGACCGCGGCCGGGCAGCGGCGCGGGTCGAGCCGGACCGCGACCCACGTGGTGCGACGGGCGGCCGCGGGCAGCGGGCCGAGCACCTCCAGGTAGGACGCCAGCGCGGGCGAACTCGGTGGCAGCGCGACACTTCCGGGGTAGCAGTGCCAGATGACCTGGATGGCGTCGAGCACCACACCGCGGTCTTCCAGGCAGGGCGCCAGCGCGCCCAGCGGCAGGCTCGGCGTGGACCCGACCTGGCTGACCAGCGCGGGCGCCGGGTCGACCAGCAGGACCGCGGTCCACGTGCCCTCATGCCAGGCCAGGCCCAGCGGGCGCTGCTCGTGGTCGACCGCGTGCGCCACGACCAGGTCGGGCACGGCCAGCCGCAGCAGGTTGACCCGCGGGTCGTCCGGCCCGGTCACCGCGGCTTCCTCCTGCGCCGCGACGGCCTCCATGGTCACCGGGCTCGGCGGACTGGTGACGCGAGCGTGCGACCGCACGGAATAGCGCGCGGTCAGGCCGATCCACTGGGTGAACCAGCGGCCGCGCCAGCGCAGGAACGCGAGAACCAGTGCGGCGACGGCGATGCCGATCGACACGTAGACGAGTGTGAGGTCGATGGCGAGCAGGACCAGCCCGACGGCCAGGCCGACTTCGAGCACGACAAGGTTCGACACCGGCAGGCTGCCGAGGCTCGACCCGCGGTGGCGCCTGCGCGCCGACACGCGGACCCGCGGTCCGGCAGGCGGCTGCGCGGCGGCGGGGCCGGGACCCGCGGGAGGAGGACCCCCTGGTCCGGGAGGTCCGCCGGGTCCACCGGGTCCGCCTGGTCTGCCGGGACCGCCAGGGCCGGGAGGTCGACCCGGGCCACCGGGAGGTGGCGTCCGGCCCTGTCGCGGAGGAGTGGTCACGGACATCCGGTAGATCTCTTCCCCTCGGTTGGTGGAGAACCCCACATACGGCGACGGCCGTACGGCTATCCTCCGGAACCGTACCGCGACGGGGAGAGCAGCAGGCCGAGAATGCCATCAACACCGACTACCAAGTCTCAGGTTCAGGCATACCGCTTCGTACTGCGCAGGATGCAGTCGGCGTTGGTCCGCAAGGACGCGGTGATGCTCCACGACCCGATGCGCACACATTCCAGAGCCACGATCGTGGGTGTGTGCATCGCCGCCATCGGCATGATCGGCGTGTTGATCTTCGGGCTGCTCAAGCCCGCGCCGAAGGCCCCGGACCAAGACGGCATCGTCATCGCCCAGCCTTCGGGGGCGATCTATGTGCTGTTGACGAACACCGAGCGGGGCAAGGTGCTCGTCCCGACGTTCAATCTCGCCTCCGCGCGGCTGCTGCTTCTCGCCCGCGGCAGCAACGGCGGGGCGGAGCAGCCGGGCAGCCAGACCGATACGGGCGGCGCCCCCGCGGGCAAACTTGAACCTCCTAAAGTGATCCCGGACTCGAAGCTCCTCAACATCACGCGCGAGCGGCTGACCGGTATCCCGGACGGGCCGCAGATGCTGCCCGGGGACGACCAGCGGATCAGCAGCGACTGGGCGGTGTGCGACGAGTACCAGCTCGACCGCAGCCTGAACAAGCCGGCGAGCGAGAACAAGATCGAGACCACCGTCGCGGCGGGCCACACCGACTTCGGACCGGAACTCGCGGTCAACGAGGCGCTGCTGGTCCAGGCCGAGAACAAGAAGGTCTACCTCGTCTACCGCACGCCTGAGACGGCGGTCAAGAAGAACGCCAACACGGTGCGCGCCGAGGTCGACATGGGCGACAACCGGGTGACGACCGCGCTGAACCTGCGGACCGAGAACATCCGGCAGATCACCACGGGACTGCTCAACGCGATCCCCGAGGCGCCGAAGCTCGCGTCGCCGGAGATCCCGGGCCACGGCAGCGCGGGCCAGGTCGACATCGAGGGCCTGCCGGTGGGCTCGATCGTGTCCATCCAGCGCGCGGGTACCTCGGCGATCGAAAACGACTACTACGTGATCCTGCGCGACGGCGTGCAGAAGATCAAGAAAACTACGGCCGACCTCATCCGGTTCAAGTCGACCGCGGGCGGCGACAAGATCACGGAGGTGCGCCCGGACCAGATCCCTGGCGCGTCGCCGTCGAACGAGATCGATGAGAGCACCTTCCCGAAGGTCGTGCCAGAGGCACTCGATCCGGTGAACTTCCCGGTCGCCTGCCTGCGCTGGTTTGTGGTCGGCGAAGGCCAGGACGCCGACGAGCACACGCAGGTCCACGTGGGCACGCAACTGCCGCTGCCCCGCACCCCGCGCGGCGAGCCCGCCACCGTGCCGATCAGCACCCCGAGCGCCGACGGCCAGCGCCTCGACCACTTCTACATGCCGCCGGGCAAAGCCGCGGTCGTCCGCGGCGCGACGTCCAAAGTGGACTTCGCGACCGGGCCGATCTACCTGGTTTCCGACCGGGGCGTGAAGTTCGGCGTGCCGGACGCGAAGACCGCGGCGGCACTCGGCCTGGCGAACCAGCGCCCGGCGCCGGACGCGATCATGCGCCTGCTGCCCAACGGCGCGTCGCTCAACACCCGCGACGTCCGGCAGACCTTCGACTCGGTGGCCGTGGAACCGGGGCAGTTCCCGTCCTCGACCCCTAAAGCTCCAGGCGGCTGAGCACTTCGGGAACCGGCTCGCGCGCATTACCGTCAGAAGGTGACATGGGCGTGCGAGGAGGTCGGTAGTCGATGACTGCCATCAAGGTCGATCCCGACTGGGTCAGTGGTTACGCGAAGAAGGTCGCCGAGAACGCGGAAGCGCTCGGCGCGGGAGCCGACGTGCTCAACACCGCGCCGCTGACCGCGGAGGCCTTCGGGTCGCTGGGCCGGACGGTGCGCATCGCCGAGTCGTACGGGCGTGCCGCGGAGGTGTTGCGCGGTCAGCTCACGCGGGCCGTGGAGGCGTTGGAGTCGGCGGCGGACAGCCTCGGCCAGGTCGCCGAGCGCTACACCGTCTCCGAGGACGACAGCGTGCGCGAGATCAACCGCAGCGGCCAGGCGTAGGGGGCTCGGAATGGACAAGCGCAGCGTGGCCGAGCGGTTTGACCAGGACCGCCCCGGCAGGCCGGTGGCCGAGCCGGACCACCTGGTGGCCCCGGCCGGTCCCGAGCGGGGCGGGCCGAACGGCGCCGACATCGAGGCCGACGTCAGCGGCTACCTCGACTACCTCAGCAGGCTCTGCGGCGAACTCGGCGTGCCCGACCCGGTCGAGGAGTACTTCGGCCCGGTCGTCGGCCGCTGGAGCGACATGCACGACGAGGCGGTGCGCTGGCGCACGGTCGGCCTCCGGGCGGACAAGGTCGCCGACAACCTCACCAAACCCCTGGGCGGGCTCGACGCCGCCTGGGAGGGCGCCGACGCGGATTCCTTCATCGACTACATGAACGGCATCGGCCTGGCAGGCCACGACATGTCCGACGCGATGGTCGCGATGTCCGAAGTCCTCGACGACACGGCCGACGGCCTGCGCGAGATCGTCACGGACATGGCGGGCCTGCTCGCCGACGCGGCCGAGACCGCGTCCTCGGCCATGGCGATGCCGCTGCAGGGCGAGGACCGCACCCGGCTCTACCTCGACCACATGAAGCGGCCCACCAAGGAGCTGTTCGAGTCGGTCCGCCAGGTCCTCGAGGCGCTCGTGCGGCTGTGCGAGGGGATCGACGGCTCCCAGGTCTTCGACAAGATCACCATGGCGCACCCGATGCCCGCCGACAACTGGGCGTTCACCCAGGAACTGCCTGCCATCCCGGCGAAGGTCGGCGCGGCCGAGGAGCCCTCCCCCGATCAGGTGGACGCGATCAAGGGCGGCGGCGGTTCGGTCGGCGGTGGTGGTGGTGGCGGTGGCGCCGCAATCAGTGGCGGCGGCGGTGGCGGTGGCGGTGGCGCCGCGAACCCCCCAACCCCACAGCCAGGCGGCTACGTCATGGCGGGCGAGGCCCTTCCCTCTCCCGCGGCGGCCGCCCCGCCTGCCGCGGCGGCGAGCGCGGGCGGCGGTGACGGTCGCACGGGCGGCGGCATGATGGGCGGCATGCCGATGGGCGGAATGGGCGGAATGGGCGGCCAACAGGGCGGCGACTCCGAACACAAGACCCGCAACCGGGTGATGGCCGACCCGGTCGACATCTTCGGCAAGCCCACCAAGACCTCCCCGTCCGTCATCGGCGAGGATTAGCTGTGAACTGAAGGCACCGCATACCGGCACCTAAGGGGACCGTGACGGAATCCGACCACGGTGCCCCCTGAACCGCCAGGTATCCACGATCAGGACCACACATAAAATTCCGGGGAGGCGGGCTAGTTATGCCGAGCCGCGGGGTTCCGCCGTGTCGCCGTTGTTGCGGCGCACGGTGCGGACGATGAACAGGGTCAGGAGCAACGCCACCAGGCCCGCGCTCGACCCGATCAGCGCCACCCGCATCGGCAGCCAGTTCGTCTCCACCGCGGGCGGCAGGTCGAGCCGCATGTCCAGCGGCGAGTCGGCGGTGATGCCGTGCTCGCTGGGGATGGTCGCGGTCAGCGCGCCGATCGGGTTGATCACGCCGTGTCCGACGAGGTTGTCCCGCCCGCCCGGCGCCGCCGGGTGCGACGCCGTGATCTTGATCCGGTCCATCACCTGCTGGGCCGTCAGGTGCTTGTGGCGGTGGCGGATCAGCGCCGCCAGCCCGGCCACATAGGGCGCGGCGAAGCTGGTGCCCTGGATCGCGACCTTGTTGCCGTCCTTGAGGACCTGCAGGTTGGCCAGTCCGTTGCTGCCCGCGGCGGGGTCGAGCGAGATGATCTCCGTGCCGGGCGCGGCGACCGAGACCCATGGGCCCTGCACCGAGAACTTGGCCGGATCGCCGTGGCGGTCCGTCGCGGCGACCGAAAGCACGTACTCGGAGAACCACGGCGGCGTCACCAGATGCGTCGGGTTGTTCGGGTCGAGCCCGTTCGTCGCGTCCGGGCAGAAGTTCTCGCCCGAGTTGCCCGCCGACGCGACCAGCACGACGTCCTTGTCCTTGAAGGCATACCGCAGAGCGGCCTGAAGGTTCTTCTCCGCAGGCGTGATGCCCCCGGCTGACACCGGCCTGCAGCTGTCCACCGACATGTTCAGGACGCGGACACCCTGGTCGGCCGCGTGGACGACGGCTTGGGCGAGGGACTCGATCGACCCGGCTCCGTGGTCTTGGGTCGCACCCGGGCGCCTGCCCTGATAGTTGGTGCTCGACTGTCGGATCGACAGGATTCGCGAGTCCGGGGCGATTCCCTTGAACCCGATGCCGGTCTCCACGGGCGGTTTGGCCGCGATGATGCCCGCGACCTCCGTGCCGTGCCCGTCGCAGTCCTCCAGGCCGTCACCGCCTTTGACGAGGTCGCCGCCGCCCTTGATCCGGTCCTGGAAGTACGGGTGCGCCTTCACCCCCGTGTCGATGACGCCGACGAGGATGTCCTTGCCCGTGGAGAACTTGTGCAACTCGTCGAACCGGAGCTGCTGCTGGCCCCACGGCTTGTTCTTCAGGTCGACGCCCTTGTCGAGCGAGGAGATGCACTGAGTCTTGAGCTCGTAGTTCGTGTCCGGTGCGATCCCTTTGGGAACGGGGAAGTTCGGCTCCAGCGGCGGCGGGGTCGCCATCGACGTCGGCTCCTGCTTCTCCTGCCGCGCCGCCGCACCCGGGGCGGCGGCCACGGTCACCAGCAGGGCGACCGTGAGCGCGGCTGTGCCCCGCATCTTTCCCACTCGCATGTTTCCCCCTAGAACGAGACCTGGCGCAGCGTGCTGTACAGGTCCATCACGGCCAGGGCGATGGGCAGCACCGACGCGATGCAGATGGCCTCGACGATCTCGACGGTGCGCCGCAGCGGCGGCGAGAAGCGCTGGTTCGGGAAGACCACGCCGAGCACCAGCGCCGCGGCGCCGAGGATCGCCAGGACGCCGAAGACCCACAGCAGCCGGGAGAACGGGTCCGCGGTGAGCATCCAGCCCAGCAGGATGCCCGACGCGCTGATCAGGCCCGACGCCAGCAGCGCCACCGCCTGGCTGCCGTTGGCGTACGTGCGGGCACGCAGCAGCAGCACCACGGTCGCCACGACGCCGAGGATCACACCCCAGATGCCCGGGGAAGCGGCCGCCACCACGGCGCCGATGGCCGCGGTGAGACCGCAGCCGATGATCATGCCGGTCATGTACTCGTGCGCCAGGCCCGCGCGCCGCTCGATCGAGCGGTAGTCGGGGAACCCGGTGTCTTCCTTGAGGTCCTCGGCACTGCCCGGAACGTTCGGCAGCGGCAGCCGGGCGAGTTGGATCGTCAGCCGGGGCAGCACCGACAGCGCGCCGAGCGCGACCGCGACGGCGCCCGCGGCGATGCCGTGCGCCGGGTGGGCGATGAGCGTCGCGACGCCGAACGCGACCACCCCGAGGGTGGCGGCGGTGCCCGCGGCCACGAACGTCGTGATGCCCGCGCCGATCAGCATGATCGAGGCCGACGCGACGATCAGCACCAGGGCGCAGGCGAGCAGCAGACTGGCCCGCCCGGGCTGGCCCGGCACGATCGACAGGCCGCTCGCGAACGCCATCGGCAGCCCGCCCGCCGCCGCGATCAGCACACCGGTCGACTGCGCCTGGTATGCCCGCGCGATGGTCGCGCCGAGCGCGACCGCGACGACCGCGGCCACACCGGCGGTGATCGCCGGGCCGACGTTGCCGCCGCCCCACATCGGGCCCGCCATGAACACCGCCAGCGCACCGGCGATCAGCGCGAGCGAGCCCGCGATGTGCCCGATCCGGTTGGCGGTCTCCTTGGTCCACGGCCGGTAGCTGTCCGGCGTGGACTCCGCGATCGCGTCGACGACATCGTCGTAGAGCGCGGGCGGCGGGTTCTCGGCGCGTTTGCGCAGCTGCAGCATGTCGCCGTCGACGATGCCGAGCGAGCCGAGCGTGCGGCTCGGGTCGAGCGGGTTGTCGCCGAGCTTGGCCAGACACCAGCCGCCGTGGCGCGCGCCGCCGTCGGGAGTGGTCTCTTTGGCCATCTCCAACAACATGGGCAGCAGGTCCGCGACGGACACGTCCGCCGGCAGCGCCACGTCGATGCGTGTTCTGGGCGCCACCACCGTCACCCGGCTGAACACGGTCGTCCCGGTTGCCACGCCTGCCCCCTTTGAGTTATCCACAGGTATGCGCGAAGGGTCCCGGCCGTGCCGGGACCGCCCCTAGTATGGCCGCACCGGGATCGGCGAGTACGGCGGTTCCGAGAAAGCGTGTCGAGCAGTGGCGCTCACCGTGGGCAAGGCACGGCAATCGATCGATCCGGCCGTCGGTGACCATGCGGTTCGGTAGGTTCTCCCCAGCAGCTGTCGAGATAAAAGAGGTGTCCGACCGGTGAGCACGCTGCAGTTCAAGCGTTCGCCCCGCCTTGCCGCGCCCCGCCAGCCGGGCGGTGAGGTTCACCTGGAGCCGCCACCCGAGGTGCCCAGGGTCATTCCCGGCAGCATCGTCATGAAGATGCTGCCGGCGGTCATGATCGTGGCGTCCGTCGGAATGATGGTCTTCATGTTCACGATGGGCGGGAGGAATCCCAGCTCATTGCTGTTCGGCGGCATGTTCCTGATGTCGACCGTGGGCATGATGGCAGGCGGCATGGGGGGCAAGGGCGGCGGCCAGAAGAAGGCCGAGATGAACGAGGACCGCAAGGACTACCTGCGCTACCTCGGCCAGATGCGCGACCGGGCCCGCGAGGCCTCGCTCGACCAGCGCGCCTCCCTGGAGTGGACCCACCCCGACCCGCAGGCCCTGTGGTCGATCGCGACCAGCAGGCGGATGTGGGAGCGCCGCCAGGCCGACCCCGACTTCTGCCACTTGCGTGCGGGCCGCGGCTCGCAGCGCCTGGCCACCCGGCTCGTCCCGCCGCAGACCGGTCCGGTCGACGAACTGGAGCCGATCGCCACGCTCGCGCTGCGCCGGTTCGTGCGCGCGCACTCGATCGTCCCCGAGCTGCCCATCCAGGTCGCCATCCGCGGGTTCGCCGCCGTCGGCCTGACCGGCGACCGCGAGCTCACCCGCGGCCTGGCCCGGGCGCTGATCGCCCAGCTGGTCACCTTCCACACCCCTGAGGACGTGCTCGTCGCGGTCGTCACCGCGGGCAAGGCCAAGCAGGAGTGGGAATGGGCGAAGTGGCTGCCCCACGTGCAGCACCCCACCATGGCCGACGGCATCGGCCAGCTGCGGATGATGGCCGGGTCGCTCGCCCAGATCGAGGAGTGGCTCGACGAGGAGCTGCGCGACCGGCAGCGGTTCACCCGCAACGCCCCGCCGCAGCCCGACCAGCCGCACATCGTGATCGTCATCGACGACGGCGAGGTCACCCGCGAAGAGCAGATCATCCTCGAGGAGGGGCTGGTCGGCGTCACGCTGATGGACCTCTCCGACAGCCTCGGCAACCTGACCGCGCGGCGTGGTCTGCGCCTGGTCGTGGAGGAAGAGCGGCTCGGCGCGCGCAGCGCCAGCGGCGTCGAGTGGTTCGCCAACCCCGACACGCTCAGCGCGGCCGAGGCCGAGGCTCTGGCCCGCAAGCTCTCGCCCTACCGGCTCGGTGTGGGCGCGTCCGACTCCGGCGACGACGAGCCGCTCAACGCCAACCCGACGCTGCTCGAACTGCTCGGCATCCCAGGCGACCCGATGACGTTCGACGTCCAGCAGGCGTGGCGGCCGCGGCCGGTCCGCGACCGCTACCGGGTGCCGTTCGGCATCGGCGAGTTCGGCCAGTTCGTCGAACTCGACATCAAGGAATCGGCCATGGAGGGCATGGGCCCGCACGGCCTGTGCATCGGCGCCACCGGTTCCGGCAAGTCCGAGTTCCTCCGCACCCTGGTGCTCGGCATGCTGGCCACGCACTCGTCGACGACACTGAACTTCATCCTCGTCGACTTCAAGGGTGGCGCGACCTTCCTCGGCCTCGACGCCGCGCCGCACGTCGCCGCGACGATCACCAACCTGCAGGGTGACCTGACGCTGGTCGACCGCATGAAGGACGCCCTCGCGGGCGAGATGAACCGCCGCCAAGAGGCGCTCAAGAACGGCGGCAACTTCAAGAACGTGTGGGAGTACGAGAAGGCCCGGGAGAACGGCGCCGACCTCGACCCGCTGCCCGCGCTGTTCATCGTCGTCGACGAGTTCTCCGAACTCCTCGCCGCCAAGCCGGACTTCATCGACCTGTTCGTCGCCGTCGGCCGCCTGGGCCGGTCGCTGCAGATGCACATGCTGCTCGCCTCGCAGCGGCTCGAAGAGGGCAAGCTGCGCGGGCTCGACTCGCACCTGTCCTACCGGATCGGTCTCAAGACGTTCTCCGCCGCCGAGTCGCGCGCCGCGATCGGTGTGCCGGACGCGTTCGAACTCCCGTCGATCCCGGGCTCCGGCTACCTGAAGTTCGACACCAGCACGATGGTCCGGTTCAAGGCCGCCTATGTCTCCGGGCCGTACCGCCCGGCGGGCATGCAGGTCGCGGGTCCCGCGGCCGCCGTGTCCGGCGACCGGCGCGCGAAGCTCTTCGTGCCCGACTACGTCGAAATCCCCAAGGAGCCCGAGAAGCCGCTGGTTCCGGTCGTCGAGGAGAAGAAGCCCGAGGGCGGCACCGAGGCCAGCGAGCTCGACGTCATCGTCGGCAGGCTCGTCGGGCAGGGCCCGCCCGCGCACGAGGTGTGGCTGCCCCCGCTCAACGAGCCCAACTCGCTCGACACGCTTTTCCCGCCGCTGCAGCCCACCGAGGACCGCGGTCTGTCCCCGGTCGGCTTCTACGGCAACGGCAGGCTCCAGGTTCCGCTGGGCATCATCGACAAGCCGTTCGAGCAGCGGCGCGACCTGCTCTGGGCCGACTTCTCCGGCGCCGCGGGCCACGCGGCGATCGCGGGCGGCCCGCAGTCCGGCAAGTCGATGATGCTGCGAACGCTCATCATGTCGATGGCGCTGACGCACACCGCCGAGGAAGTCCAGTTCTACGTGCTCGACCTCGGTGGCGGCACGATGGGCACGCTCGACGGGCTGCCGCACGTCGGTGGTGTCGCGGGCCGTATCGACCCGGACAAGGCGCGCCGGATGGTCGCCGAGGTCAGCAGCCTGATCGGCGAGCGGGAGCAGCGCTTCCGCGACCTCGGCATCGACTCGATGACCGACTTCCGCAACCGCAAGCGGCGTGGGGAGATCCAGGAAGACTTGTTCGGCGACGTGTTCCTGATCGTCGACGGCTGGCTCAACTTCCGCCAGGAGTTCGAGTCGCTGGAGTCGCAGGTCGTCAACCTCGCCGCGCAGGGTCTGTCCTTCGGCATCCACGTCATCGTGGCGGCCAACCGGTGGGCCGAGATCCGGCCCGCGCTCAAGGACCTGCTCGGCACCCGGTTCGAACTGCGCCTCGGTGACCCGAGTGAGTCCGATGTGGACCGTCGGGTGGCGGTCAACATCCCCGCCGGGCGACCGGGCCGCGGCCTCTCCCGCGACAAGCTGCACTTCCTGACCGGCTTGCCCCGCATCGACGGCTCAAGCAACGCCGACGACGTCGCGACCGGCGTCCAGGACGCGGTCGCCAAGATCAAGGGCGCCTGGCGCGGCCGCGGCGCCCCCAAGGTGCGGCTGCTGCCCGAGGTCATCAGCTACGAGGACCTGCTCACCCAGGACACCCGCCGCGACTCGAAGCTGGTGCCGATCGGCATCGACGAGAACGACCTGGCCCCGGTGTACCTCGACTTCGACGCCGAGCCGCACTTCATGGCCTTCGCCGAAGGCGAGTCGGGCAAGACGAACCTGATCCGCACGATCGTGCGCGGCATCATGGACCGCTACACCCCGCAGGAAGCGGTCATCCTGCTGGTGGACTACCGGCGCACGATGCTGGGGTTCATCGACACCAACCACCTGCTGGGCTACGCGGTCTCGTCCAACCAGCTCGGCGACATGGTCAAGGATGTCCGCGGGTCGATGCTCAAGCGTCTGCCGGGACCGGATGTCACGCAGGATCAGCTCCGAAACCGGTCGTGGTGGAAGGGCCCCGAGCTGTTCGTCATCGTCGACGACTACGACCTCGTGGCCCCACAGGGCAACAACCCGCTGCAGCCGATCGCGGAGTTCCTGCCGCAGGCCAAGGACGTCGGCCTGCACGTGATCGCCGCCCGCCGTTCCGGCGGTGCCAGCCGGGCGATGTTCGACCCGATCCTCGGCAAGCTGCGTGAGATCGCGAGCCCCGGCATCGTGATGAGCGGCAGCAAGGACGAGGGCGCGCTCCTCGGCACGGTCAAGCCGTCGGCGATGCCGCCGGGCCGCGGCACGCTGGTCAGCCGCAAGGTCGGCCAGGCGTTGATGCACGTGGCTTGGATCCCGCCGGAGTGATCGGATTGTCTTTGTCGCCGATCACGTAGGGTGACTCAGGGCAGCATCAGGCGGGTCGAGGGGCGAAGAAGTGGCACTGCGCGTCGCGGTCGACTTTGGGACGTCGAGCACGTGTGTCGCGGTGTCCGTGCACGGTCGGGAGCCCCAGGTCGTCGTGGTCGACGGGCAGCCGCTGCTGTCGTCGTCGGTCTACGCCGCGCCGGACGGAACTCTTTTCGTCGGTCAGGAAGCCGACCGCCAAGCCGCGCTCGACCCCTCGCGCTACGAGCCGCATCCCAAGCGGCGGATCGACGAGAAGGAACTGCTGCTCGGCGACACCGTGCTGCCTGTCGGCTCGGTGTTTCGGGCCGTGCTCGGCCGGGCGGTCAGCGAGGCCCGCCGGGTCGCCGGTGGCGTGCAGGTCGCGCAGTTGGTCCTCACCCACCCCGCCGACTGGGGCGGCGTCCGCACCCAGGTTCTCCGCCAGGCCGCCGCCGGTCTAGCCGAGCGGACCGTGCTGGTGCCCGAACCGGTCGCGGCCGCGGTCTTCCACTCGGCGAGCTATCCGGCGCCAACCGGTCCGCAGGGCCGCACCCTCGCCGTCCTCGACCTCGGTGGCGGCACGGTCGACGTCAGCGTCGTGCGCACCAGCCGGGCCGCCCGCCCGGGGCTGCCGCCCGCGTACACGGTCCTCGCGACCAGGGGCGACCCGCACTTCGGCGGCGCCGACATCGACGAACTACTCCTCGGCTACGTCGGCGACATGGTCTCCACGGGCGACCCGGACGCCTGGCGGGCGCTCGTGGAAGGCCGCGACCTGGCCGACCGCAGGCGCAGGCGCGTGCTGCGCCAGGACATCCGCGGCGCTAAGGAAACCTTGTCCCGCCACCCGTACACCGACGTTCCGCTGCCGTCGCCGTTCCCCGACGCGCACGTCACCAGGAACGACCTCGAACGGCTGATCGGCGTCCCGGTCGGCCGGGCGGTCGACCTGACGCTGACCACCATCCGCGAGGCGGGTCTGGCGCCGCAACAGCTCTCGGGCATCTTCCTGGTCGGCGGTTCCAGCCGGATCCCGCTGGTCGCCCGCCTTGTCGCCGAGCGGACCGGCATGGTCCCGGTGACGCTCGACCAGCCCGAGACCGTGGTCGCCCGCGGCGCGCTGCGGGCGGTGGCCGTCGAACCGGACCACACCGGCGCCATGGCCGCGCATCCGGGCCGAACCGTGTCCGCGGGCGGCGTCCTCGCCGCCGAGCCGACGATGCCGATCGCGCACCGCCCGCCGCTTCCGCCCCGGCCGATGGGCCCGCCCTCCGGACCGCTGCCGCTGCCCGCGCCTCCGCCGCCGAAGCCGCGACGCACCGCCCTGCTCGTCGGTGCCGCGGTCGTCGTGGTCGCCGCCGTCGCGGTGACCATGGTGGTGCTCCTCGGCCGCGAGACCCCGCCCGCCGAAGCAGGCCCGGTCATCGCGCAGTACGAATACCGCTTCACCCGGCCGGACGGCTGGACCCAGACCGGCGGCAACCCCGGCCTGCTGCGCACCGAGATCAAACCGGTGGGCGCCGAGAAGGGCGACGACCTCGTGCTCGTCGAGGAGAAGCGGCTCGTCTTCGACAGCGACACCGACCGCGCGCGAGCCGTCGACAAGCTCCGCAGCGACTTCGAGTCCGGCGGCGACGAGTTCTCGGACTTCACCGAGAAGGTCACTTTCGGCGGCCGGGAGGTCGTCAGCTACCGCGAGCGGCTCGACCGGAAAGAGGCGACTGTCGACTGGTACGTACTGTTCCAGGGCAAGTCGCAAGTGAGCGTCGGCTGCCAGTACACCGAGAGCGGCCGCGACAAGGTGCGTGAGGCGTGCGAATCGGTGGTCCGCACGATGGCCATCGAGGGATGAGGTGGAGATGACCGGTCAGAACCAGGGATTCGCCGAGGCGGTCGCCCGCTACCGGGCCGACCTCGCCGCCGCGGTCACCCGCTCCCGGCGCGCCGCCGCCGAGGCCCGCGACCAGTCCGCGACCTTCCGCGCCGAGAACGACGAACTGGCGAAGCGGATCGGCAAGTCCAAGGTGGACCCGGCCGAACTGACCGACGAGGACCGCCGCGCGGCTGCCGAGGAATGGCGCCGCGCACAAGGACTCCCGGTCACGGAGTTCCCGCCCACCGCCGACCTCGTCGCGGAACCGGCCGAGCCCGCCAAGCGCCCGGACCGCCCGGGCGGCGACGATGACGATGACGATGACTTCTCCCAGCACTCCGTGCTTTTCCGCGGCTGAGTTCGCCTCGGAAAACCTTCGCTGAAAGCTCCGTGGGGTCTCGAATCAGGCCCGAATTCGCCATTGTGAACCACGTTCGGGTGCGTTCGCGATGGTGAAACCCGCTGTGACCTGTGGGTTTCTGGAAACAGCGTTCACTAGAGCAACTACCTGACTGATCCCGGCACCGAGTCGGAACCGAACCTGGCAGGGTTCCGTCGTAAGGGTTGTACGAACGAAGAACATGTACGACCAACTACTAACCAGGGGGTACTTCCCAATGGCCGGTTACGGAATTTCGCCCGAAGAGATGGCCAAGGCCGCGGTCGACGTCGACAACGTGAACGAGGAGTCGCGCGGCGTGCTGTCCAGCCTCCGCAGCGCCCTCGACCCGCTGCGCGACAACTGGTCCGGCACCGCCGCCACCGCGTTCCAGACGCTGATGCAGCGCTTCGACGACGACGCCGCGAAGCTGTCGGACGCCCTGCAGGGCATCTCCGAGCAGCTCAAGTCGTCGAACGAGGCCTACGTCCGCCAGGAAGAAGAGGCCGCGCAGTCGATGTCCAACATCTCGAACGTCCTCGGCGGCTGACCTGCTCCGCTCTTCGTTTCTCAGCTTCGTTCCGCTTAACCAAGACTTGATTCCAAGGGAGCATCGCAATGCCTAACGACATCATCAAGGTCAACTTCGCGGAGGTGGCCAACGCCTCCCAGGCCCTGTCCTCGTCCGCCGGGAAGCTCGAGACCCTGCTCGGCGAACTGAAGCAGCGCCTCGCGCCGCTTGAGGCAGGCTACGAAGGTGCCGCCAAGGAGGCCTGGCACGCCAAGCAGCAGGAGTGGAACCGCGCGCAGGACGACCTGCGTCAGGTCCTCGCCTCGATCGGTTCGGCCGTGCAGCAGTCCGGTGACAACTACGAGGCCACCGAGAAGGCCAACGCCGCCAAGTGGGGCTGATCCCGCTTCGCTGAGTTAGTGCTACACCACCCGAGTGGGGCCCGGAGGCAACTCCTGGGCCCCACTCGGGTTTCTTCTGTCAGAAGTGTCGGTCGAAGATGGTCAGCGCGTCCTGCCGGCATGCGCCCGCCCGCCCGCTGTCCCCAAGGCGTTCGTGGACATCGCCAAGTTCGAGCAGCATGGCGCCTAACAGGTACGTGATGTCTAGTTCACGGTAAGCCGCGAGAGCGCGTTCGTACGCGGCCACGCTTGCCTTGAGCTTCCGGTCTCGACAGCGAGCGGAAAGGCGGCGCGCGCTTGTTCCAGCGCGTTGGCGTAGTCCATTTGGTCAGCAGTGCGGTGCTGTAGTCGAGGCAGCGGTCGGTGTCGCCCGCGCGAAGGTGTGCCACCGCGAGGTTGTTCAGCGCGAGCGATTCCCGGAACGTCTGGGTTTTCCGCGCGTGCGGTCCGCAGCATGTCCTCGAGACAGAGGATTGCTTTGTCATGCTTCGCCACACCGACTTTGACGGCGGCGAGCCGCGCGTGCTCATGCAGCTTGATCCACTCCGCGGATTCGTGCGCCCTGGCGACCATGTAATCGAACACCGCCATCGGGAAACGCATGACATAGTCGAGCAAGGCGTCGCAGATAATACCCGAGCAGGCGTCGCGTGGATACCTGGATCGCGTCCGGTGAATCGGTTTCCCGGGCCAGAGTGCGCGCGAAATCCCGCATGAGGTCGTGGAATTGGTATCTGCCGGGATCGGGTTGTTCGATCAGGTGCCTGGCCGCCAACTCGCCCAGTGCCTTGTACGAGTGCAGGAACACCGAGCGAAGGTCGCTGTCGTCGTCGTCCTCCAAGTCGAACGGATCGCGAGCGGCAACCGCGCGCAGACCTCGAGAATTTCCCTGGCCTCGGTCGGCGCCTCGGCGACCCGGCCGGCATCCGGTCCAGTCGCAACTGGCGGGCGCCCTCCCGGACCACGAGCCCGCGCAGCCGGGCCCGGCTGGTGACGATCACGACGCTGCCCGGTCCCGGCAGCAGCGGCCGGACCTGCGTCGAGTCGGCCGCGTTGTCCAGAAGGATCCGCTGGTGGAGGTCGCGCAGCGGTTTACCCGGGTCGATGCCCAACTCTTGGGCAAGCCGACGCCGGAGCCGGTCGAAATGGGTCAGCGCGTCAGGGCGAAACCCGGGTCGCAGTCTGGTCACAATCCGTGGCAATCGCCATGTCGGAGCCTGGTCGGGGGACCCGTTTTGACCCTTCGGTGGGCCACCCGGTATCTTCTTACTTTGTTGTGCGGCGCGGGGCGCATTGCTCGACTGGTCGAACGCGAGTCGAGCCGCGTTGCGCGCCTCTGGGTGACCCCATCCAGAGGTGAGGCCCGCACGCACACCCATGACGCAAGTTGACGATGAGGTAGACCCGTGCCCACGTACAGCCCTAAGCCCGGCGAGGTCGACCGCGCCTGGCACGTGATCGATGCCGAGGACGTGGTGCTCGGCCGTCTCGCGACGCATGTTGCCACGCTCCTGCGAGGCAAGCACAAGCCCACGTTCGCCCCCCACATGGACACTGGCGACTTCGTCGTCATCGTGAACGCCGAGAAGGTCCTCCTGACCGGCAACAAGCGGGACCAGGCGTTCGCTTACCGACACAGCGGTTACCCGGGCGGTCTGCGCAAGCAGTCGTTCGGTGAACTGATCGACACTCGCCCCGACCGGCTGCTGGAAAAGGTCGTCAAGGGCATGCTGCCGAAGACCAAGCTCGGCCGCGCCCAGGGTAAGAAGCTCAAGGTCTACGCAGGCCCTGATCACCCGCACGCCGCCCAGCTGCCCAAGCCGTTTGAGATTGCGAAGGTCGTCAAGTGAGTGAGGACGCCGTGACCCCCGAGACCGACGAGGCCGTCGAGACCGACGAAGCCCCCGCGGCCGTCGAGACCGAGGCAGCGGAGACCGAGGCCGTCGAGGCCGAGGCCCCCGCTGACGAGGCCCCTGCTGACGAGACCGTCGCTGACGAGGAAGCCCCCGTTGTCGCCGACGAGGCCCCCGTCGCCGAAGAGGCTCCTGTCGCTGAAGAGGCCACCGATGAGGCCGCGGACGCTCCGGCGATCCCGCACCTGACCTCGGAGACCGCGCAGACGGTCGGCCGCCGCAAGCAGGCCATCGTCCGCGTCCGGTTCACCCCGGGCACCGGCAAGTTCCTCCTCAACGGCAAGACCCTTGAGGAGTATTTCCCGAACAAGGTCCACCAGCAGCTCATCCGCGAGCCCCTGGTGCTTGTCGAGAAGCCCGAGTCCTTCGACATCCGCGCCAACCTGCACGGCGGCGGCATCACCGGCCAGGCCGGTGCGCTGCGCCTCGCGATCGCGCGCGCGCTGATCGAGCTGGACAGCGAGGACCGCCCGCCCCTGAAGAAGGCCGGCTTCCTGACCCGTGACCCGCGGGCCAAGGAGCGTAAGAAGTACGGTCTGAAGAAGGCCCGCAAGGCGCCTCAGTACAGCAAGCGCTGACCCTGCGCGTCAGCCACACGCACGACCCGGCGGGAGCAGCACGTTCGATGCTGCTCCCGCCGGTCTTTTCACCGCTTTCTTCCTCTCCCCAGCGCAGCGGAGGTTCTCCGACATGGCACGGCTGTTCGGTACCGATGGGGTGCGTGGGCTCGCGAACTCCGACCTGACCCCGGAGCTGGCGCTCGCCATCGCCGCGTCCGCCGCCCGGGTCCTCGCGGAGCGCGACCGCTCCCACCGACCGGTGGCCGTCGTCGGCCGCGATCCGCGCGCCAGCGGTGAGATGCTGCAGGCCGCCGTATGCGCGGGCCTCGCTTCGGCGGGCGCCGACGTCATGCAGGTCGGCGTGCTGCCCACCCCCGGCGTGGCCCACCTGGTCGCCGAACTCGGGGCCGACCTGGGCGTGATGATCTCCGCCTCGCACAACCCGATGCCGGACAACGGCATCAAGCTCTTCGCCGCGGGCGGGCACAAGCTCGCCGACGCCATCGAGGACGAGATCGAAGCGGGCCTGAACAGCACCGCTCCCCGCCCGACCGGCGCGGGCGTCGGCCGCGTCTACGACATCGCCGACGCGCACGACCGCTACGTCGCCCACCTGCTCAAGTCCATCCCGAACCGCCTCGACGGCCTGCGGGTCGTCGTCGACTGCGCGAACGGCGCGGCCTGGGCCGCGGCCCCGCAGGCCTACCGTGAGGCGGGCGCCGAGGTCATCGCCATCCACGCCTTGCCCGACGGCGAGAACATCAACGACGGCTGCGGCTCCACCCACCTAGACCAGCTCCGCGAGGCCGTCCTAGCCGAAGGCGCCGACCTGGGCATCGCCCACGACGGCGACGCCGACCGCTGCCTCGCCGTGGACAGCGCGGGCAACGTCATCGACGGCGACCACATCATGGCCGTCCTCGCCTTGGCCATGAAGGACGCGGGCGAACTGGTCGAGGACACCCTTGTAATCACGGTCATGAGCAACCTCGGCCTCCACCTGGCGATGCGCGACGCGGGCATCGCCCTGCGCACCACGGCGGTCGGCGACCGCTACGTCCTAGAGGAGATCCGCAACGGCGGCTACTCCCTCGGCGGCGAGCAGTCCGGCCACGTCCTCCTTCCCGGCTACGCCACCACCGGCGACGGCCTCCTGACCGCCATGCGCCTCATGGCCAGGGTCGCCGCCACCGGTAAGTCACTCGCCGAACTGGCGGGCGTGATGACCCAGCTACCCCAGGTCCTGATCAACGTCAAGGTCGCCGACAGGGCAACGGTCGCCGCGTCCGCACAGGTCAGCGAGGCAGTCGCGGCGGTGGAAGCCGAACTCGGCGACACCGGCCGAGTCCTCCTGCGCCCGTCGGGCACCGAGCAGCTCGTCCGGGTGATGGTGGAAGCCCCCACCCACGAGTCCGCCCAGTCCGCGGCCGAGCGCCTGTCCAAGGTCGTCGCCGACGTAGTCTGAGCCCATGAGCCTGGGCCTGAGCGAAGCGCTGATCCTGATCGTGCTCGCGATCTTCATCGTGGGCGGGATAATTGCCGCCCGTCGCGCCGCACGCCGCTGACCCACTGCGACACTGGGCACATGTCCGCGATCACCCTGCTCATCATCCTGACCGTCATCCTGACCGTCTCACCGATCGTGGTGCCGATCGTCATCACCTCGAACAGCAAGACCAAGACCAGGCAGACCCCCGGCTACCCGCCGAAGCCGCCATATCCCCAGCCGGGTTATCCGCAGCAGCAGCAGCAGCAGCAGCAGGGATACCCGCAGCAATTCCCGGGACAGCGGTATCAGCCACCGCCTCCAGACCAGTGGGGCTCGCCACCGCATAGGTGATCTTCGTGGCCTGATCGGCCGGTATCACCATGTCCACAGTGCCTGTCCGACGGACTCGGTACATTCTCTTTGCGTACGCGACGGCACCACAAGCCGGGCTCGTGCGTCGAAATCGTGAAGCATCGTGGGGAAAGCAAGGGGGAGCAGTGGCGCGGGACGAGAAAATGCAGATGGACCACGAGGCCGTGGAGGCTCTGGCCGTTGATATGTCGAATCTCGCCTTAGCCTTGCAGGAAGTGCAGCGCTACGCGGTCGGCGACGGGCTCAAGGCCGAACACTTCGGCGGGACCCCGGATGGAGCGCAGGCATTTGCCACGTTCAACCGCCTGGCCCAAGAGCTTGGCGCCTCGGTCACCAAAGCTCAGCAATTCTGCGGCGAGGCATCCCAGCGGCTTACCTCCTCCGCGAAGGCCACTAAGAACACCGACGTCGAGAACACGTGGGGCCTCAACAAGGCTGGGGGAGCCTGATCATGGTCGAAAATCCGTTCATCTCCGAGATCCGTCGTTCGCTCCGGATTCCTTCGGACGTGCACCCGGACGACCATTCCGAAGCGATGCTGCGTCGGTTGGACGAGCAGGCCACCATGATGGGGAAGCAGAACCTCGGCTTCCTGTATGACAAGTGGCGCAACCACCCGGCCTGCCTGCCCGCGAACAAGAGCAAGTGGGGGTCCCAGCCCGTCTATGGCGACGGTTGGCAGGAGAAGACCGACGCGTCCGGCGGTCTGTATCAGTTGAAGATCATCAACTGGGGCATGATGTGGGGCGCCCGAGGTCGGATGGACCACTTGGCCCAAGCCGCCACAGCCATCGCCAGTGCCACGGACGACGTCGTCACCAAGCTGCATGCCGCGTGGGACAGCAAGGCAGGATTGGCCGCCGGCGACAAGATCGGCGAGCTCAAGAGCGCCGCGGCCGAGTTCGGCACAGTCGCGGGCCAGCTACGCGATCACATGGACGGCGCACGCAACGCGACCCGCACGGCGATCGAGAAGCTAAGCCACTTCTATGAGCAGAGCGACGTAGGCGGAAAGCCGATCATCGACCGCCACGCTTCGCTGGGCGGCGGCGAGGGGAATGGTGCTGAGACGCGCGGCGACTACAGCACCTACATGGACGAAATGAAACGCATCGTCGGCTCGGAGTTCGGTGGTGAGGGAAAGGGCACCTATCGCGGCGGCCCCTATGTCCATGAAGAGTGTGACCAACACGGCTGGAATGTCGCTGGAAACCTCGCTGAGGCTGTCACCTTCGGAAAGGTGATGCAAAACCCCGAATCAATGCGATGGGCAGGTGAGGTCCAACTCACGGACGGCAACAACCGGTGGTCGAACGAGATCTGCAATGAACTCGACGATTTCTGCGAGTGCTACTACCTCACGATCGGCAATCTCCGGCGCCGGATCGAGGAGACGATCAACACCGTCAAAGAGGCGTGGTTCAACCTCGACAAGGGCACGCCCATGACGGTCGACCCGTTCGGGAAGCTCGCGCTGGCCGGTCCCGCGAAACCCGAATCGACGGACAGCGGTGGTACTGACACCGGCGGCACCGGGAACCAGGGTGGCGGTTACCAGGGTGGCAGCGGGTCGCAGCAACCTCCTCAGGCAGTCATGCCGGAGCCCCCCGAGCCGCCTAAGCTGCCCGAGCCTCCGGTGCTGCCGGATGCCACCACTCCCACCGATCTTAACGGGGACGGCATACCTGACGATCCCTCGGTCGCCGCCCCTGAAGCGGGCAGTCCGGAGACCGTGACGATCAAGGACGGCGAGCGAACCATCGCCGTCGACAGCCCGGACGGCAAGGGCCATGTGAAGGTCTCCGTCGACGATGGATCAGGCACCCCGAAGACTTACGATTTGGACTTCGGTGCGGGCGTCGGACTTCCCAGCGACGGTACGACCGTCGATCCCGCCACCGGCTCCGTCGACGGGACTCCCGCATTCGGGCCGGACGGCCAGGTTCCCGGTGGCACACCGGATGCCGAGTATGTGAAGGCTGGACCTGACGGCAAGGCCGTCATCCAAGACGGTCCAGTGACGATCACCGCCGAACGCCCCGCCGGATCACCGGACACTGTCCTTGTCACCGTCGACGACGGGACCGGCAACCCCACCACCTACACGATCGACTATCAGGACCCGACAGCATCTGCTGCCGACGGCACTGGGTCGGTGGCCGGTGCCGCGGTAAGCCCCGGTGCCAGTGGCGGAGCCGCTGCGCCGCCAGGTCAGGGGACACCTGCCGTCGGGCAGCCTGCCGCTGGTGTGGGCGCTCAATTCTCGGCGGACCCGACTACGTCGAACTCGTCGCCCACGGACCCGGCTCCCGCGAACCAGTCGTCCGCGGGATCCTCTGCGGGGGTTGGTGGCTTCGGCGCGGGTGGTCCGGCCGATCAGGCGGTGCCCGCGAACGGGCCGGTCAGTGAACCGGTGCAGGCCACGCATGCCGCCAGCGTCAGCGAATCGCACACATGGGGCGCACCGGGCAGCGCATTCGGCGCCGATCAGCCCGTTGAATCACACTCCGGGTCGACGCCCGCGGAAGCCGCGTCCGTCCCGGCAAGAGGAGAGGCAGGCCTCTCCAGCGCTCAGTCGGATTCGGGCCACGGTCAGCAGGCTGGTGCCGGCGGCGCGATGGGCGCCGGGATGCCAATGGGTGGCGGCGGCGCGGGTGGCGGCGGAGGAGGATCCGGCGACCAGGAGCGCGGTGCTTCTCAGTGGCGTACCGCCGGTCAGCTGTTCGATGACGACTTCGCCATCCTTGAGGGCAGGGTTGACGGCGCTATTGATGGCGGACGGTAAGGGGGCATGCCATGAGTGACGAAATGACCATGGAGACACGGGAGATCCTCTCCAAGTACGAAGACATCACCGCGCAGTACACGGCCCGCGTCAACAACATCGGTGAGGAATTCGCGCAGGACCTGACCAAGTACGACGCGGCAGCCGCTGAGCGCGATCGGATCGCGGCCGAGCAACTGCCCGCGATCGAAGCCGCGATTGAGGCGGCTAAGCAGGAGTTCGCGCAGGCTCAGCAGGCTGAGCCGAAGGCGAGCGTCTGGACACGGGAGTCCAAGCCGACCGTGTTGTCTTTCGGCGAGGAAGACCCGCAGGAGCACGAGAAGCGCAACACGCCCACTCCGGTGGCCACCGCACCGACCGCGTTCACCCCATCCGAGCAGGTCTCGCCCGCGGTTCAGCAGCCAGAGCCCGCGCCGCAGCGGTACTTGTCCTTCGGGGTAGAAGACGACGAAGTCGAGTCGACACCCGCCGTCGCGCCGCGAGCGGTGCGCGCAGCGCCGCCGCGGCGGGCGCCGGTCGAAGTACCCGAAGACGATGACTTCTCCGGACACAGTTGGGTTCGCTGACCAGGCGCTGACAAGCAGGGGGAGCCATGTCGTCAGGTGAACTCCGCGTCGATCATGAGGCGGTGGCGGCGGCCGCCAGGGAATTGGTGGAGGTCAAGGCCGCCTTGGACGCTGTGCGCCAGTATGCGGACGAGGACGACATCACGCCCGCGATGTTCGGCGTGCTGGGCGAACAAGTGGGTGCCGGCTCGGCATTCGCGCAAATCCGCGATGGACTGCGCGCGTCATTCCAGCGTGTGATCCCGATGGTGGAACACATCGCGCGCGCGGTGGAGGACTCGGTGAAAGACGTGGTCGCAGCCGACGAAGAGGCCGCCGCACTTCTCAACCGTGCGGGCGGTGATCTGCGGTGAGCGCGACTTCCGACGCGATTCTCGCCGCGCTGACGCCGCCGGAATCGCCGGATCCGGATGACCACTCGACCAGGTTGATCGACGACAGCCTCCTGGAGTGGTGCACGCAGCTGTCCACTCGGAACAGTGGTGCGCTCTTCGGCCGCTGGCGTGCGCATCCGGCCGCACGGGGTGGGTGGGATGAGCACCCATGGGGCACGCAGGTCGACGAGCGCGCGCTGCAAGACTTGCGTGGCGCTGACTTCGGTCGGCTCGATGCGGGCAGGCAGCGGCTGATCGGGCTCGTCGCTGCCGCGTCGGCGATCGGCGACGTCTGCCTGTCCGATGATTTGCATGGCGGTCCGGCCGAGATGGCTCGCGGGAGGCTCGACAAGTTCTTGGCCGCGGTACGGGTCTGGCAGGACGGCCTGACGCGGTTGGCCACAGCGCTCGATGGCGCTCAGCGTGTTGCCGCGGTGGGACTACGGGCGTGGGTCGATGAGCTGAAGTCGGTCTCGCCCAAGGACATCACGGTCGACGACCCGGCCAAGCGCACCCTGCAGATCGCGCGTCTCGACGACGCCATGAACAATGGAATGCTCTGGGGCACAACGTTTCCCGTCGACGCGCTGCGGACGCCGGGGGTGTGCGACTTGAATCTCGTTCCCGGGCAGGTCGGTGAGGCGTGGCCCAGCAACGAGGTCATCAACTACCTCGACGACTTCTGCGCACGCTACGACGCGATAGTCGGCAAGTTCCGGCGCAACCTTCGCGATGTGCACGAAGCCACCGCGCGGGCGTGGTTGACGTTGGGGGACCTGGCGCGGGCGGTGGACGCCGATCCGTTCGCCCGCTTGGGAAGCGGGGCAAGCGGGTCCACCGGGGAGAGCGTGACGATCCGCCAGGCGGGCCATGCGATCAAGGTGACCGAGCCGGATGGCGAAGGCCGCGTCGGGCTCAATGTCGATGGCAAGCAGTACGTGCTGGGCATGCAACCCGAGCCCGCCGCACAGCCTGCGCCCGATGCGGTCAAAGGTGGAGGGCCTGCGGGCGAGCCGGGCACCGGGAGCGCGGGTTCCGGTGGAGGTGGCGGCGGGGCTGGTGGGGCATCGACACCGCCTGCTGAGGGCATCTCCGCCGGCGCGCAGGCTCCGGCGGACGACGACGCCGAGAAGTCTCGGCAGGCAGGCGCTCCCGCCGGCGCCGTCGCCGCGGGTGGGGCTCCGCCCGCAGGCGGGGCGCCGATGGGCGGCGGTATGGGTGGGGGTGGTGGCCAGGGCGGCGGCGACAACGAGCGCAAGGCGAGCAAGTGGCGGTTGGCGGGCACCCTGTTCGACGACCGCGACCCGATGGCGAGCTTCGACGGCGTCGTCGGCGAAGACCCGGCAGCACGCGCGAAGTAGGGAGGCGACCGTGATCGACGAGACGGACCCGGCGGTCCGCGCGGCCCGCGCGGCGTTCCAGCAGATCCGCGCCGACCTGGGCGACCGCCTCGACGCCTCCCGCGCCGCCTACCAGGCGAAGCTGGCGGCGCACGAGAAGTACGTCGCCGAGCGCGCGGCGAAGGAAGAGGTTCAGCGGGCCGAGCAGGTCAAACCGCAGGTCCAGGAGAAGCCCGTTCGCGCCGTTCCGCCGAAGCAGGCTCGGCCCGAGCCGGTCGACTCCTCGGACACCGGGGTGTTCTCCGTGAGCTGGATGACCAAGAACTAGTGCCAGGGCTGACCTGGCGCCCGCGGTGCGAACCCGGTGCCAGGTCCCGGGTTGGGGCGGCGGGCCCGCATCGCTCCGGCCGCCGTCGGCATCGCCAACAACACCACCGCGGCCACGCCGAACACGCCGAGGAAGGCGGTGGCCAACCCGAACATGCCCATCACGATGCCGAACGCCCTGCCGCGGAACCGCAGGACGGCCATCGAGGCGAAAGCGGTCACGATCCCCAGGATGATCCACACCGCGATGGGCAGCGCGTACCGCCAGTCCAGGCCTAGGAATGCCCTGAAGCGCTCGTCGTCAACGCCCGATTTGTAATTGGTGACAAGGAAAACGGCCAGGGCGAGATGCGTCACCGTTTGCAGGATCAGCAGAACACCCGCGGCGACGACGAGGCCGTGCCCGGGGACCGGCGGCGGACCCGGCCGACGCAGGCCCCCGGGCGGCGGCCGCCAGTGCGGCTGGACCGGAGCGCCCGGCGGCATCCCTTGCGGTGGATATTGCTGCTGAGGATGAGACGGGTGACCTGGCCCGAAAGACATGTCCTGAAGCCTATCCAGCCCTGCTGCCCGTATCTGAGGCGGTCAGTCGTTCGCCGCAGCGTCACGATTCCGGTGAGCCGCAGGTACACCGAGAACAGCCAGGCGAACCCGATCGCGATCGAGAGCACGCCGATGACCGTCGCGGCCGGACCTAGGCGGTGGTGGCCAGATCGTCATCACCGTCGAAGGTGATCTCGGCGCCCTTGATGTCTTCCTCGACCAGCGGCAGGTACTCGGCCTCACCGGTGAGGTGGACGAGGAAGAACGCGGTGAGCAGCGCGCGGGTCAGGCGCTGGGTGGCGTGCTGGGCCTTGCCGTCGATGAGCAGGCCGCTCCAGTGCCTGCCTTCGGTGAACCCGAGGTGGGTCGCCTTGGGCAGTGTCCGCACCTGTACCGGACCGGACCACGCCCGGGCGATCAGCTCGGAGTTGCCCACCGGCGGCGCGACCCGGTCGGAGCCCGCGGCCAGGTGCAGACCGGGCATGCCGCAGGAACGGGCCGACTCGGAGGCGAACGGCTTGGTCTGGGACGCGGCCATGGTGGCCACCGCGCGCACGCGGTTGTCGTCCGCGGCGGCGAGGACCGCGCAGCCGCCGCCGGTCGAGTGCCCTGCCAGGCCGAGCTTGTCGCCGTCGACGCTGATCGCGCCCTCGCCCAGTCGGACGCCGACGCAGACGTCGAGGGCGGTGCGCAGATCGGAGGCGAGCAGCCGGTGCGAGCCCAGCGGTCCGGTGTGGGTGCCGGGCGCGGCCACGACGATGCCCCACGACGCCAGGTGGCGGAACAGCCCGCGGTACCGGTCGGGCGGCTGCAGCCAGCCGTGGCCGAACGCGACGGCGGGCAGCCCAAGGCCCGATTTCGGCGTGAAGACCAGCCCGGGCATCCCGATCAGCGCGAGGTCGCCGCGAAGGACCTCGTTGGGACCGGGACGCGACAGCTCGTCGAGCAGGTGCTTGGCCTTGCGTGCCATGTGCGCAGCCTATCGGTGGCCGGGCATCGGGGTGTGGCGGTGCCGGCTACCCTGGTGCGCGTGTGCGGAATCGTGGGATATGTGGGTCATCGGCAGGCACTCGACGTCGTCATCGGCGGGCTGCGCAGGCTGGAGTACCGCGGGTACGACTCGGCCGGGATTGCCGTCCTGACCGGCGCTGACCTGGCCGTGGAGCGCAAGGCGGGCAGGCTCGCGAACCTGGAGGCCCGGCTCGACGAGGTCGGCCGCGATGGCTTCGCGGGCACCGCGGGCATGGGCCACACCCGCTGGGCCACCCACGGCGCCCCGATCGACCGCAACTCCCACCCGCACCGCGACACCACCGGCCGGGTCGCGGTCGTGCACAACGGCATCATCGAGAACTTCGTCGCCCTGCGCGGTGAGCTGGAATCGGCAGGCGTCGAGCTCAGCAGCGACACCGACTCCGAGACCGCCGCGCACCTGGTCGCCCGCGCGTACGCCGAGGGCGAGACCGCCGGTGACCTGCCCGCCAGCGTCCGGGCCGTCTGCGCCCGCCTGGAGGGTGCGTTCACGCTGGTCGTGACCCACGTCGACGAGCCGGACCTGATCGTCGCCGCGCGCCGGTCCTCGCCGCTCGTGGTCGGCATCGGCGACGGTGAGACGTTTGTCGCATCCGACGTCGCCGCGTTCATCGAGTACACCCGCGAGGCCGTCGAGCTGGGCCAGGACCAGCTCGTGGTGATCACCCGCGACGGCTACGAGGTCCTCGACTTCCACGGCGAGCCCGCCCCGGCCAAGCCGTTCACCGTCGACTGGGACCTCTCCGCCGCCGAGAAGGGCGGCCACGAGTACTTCATGCTCAAGGAGATCGAAGAGCAGCCCGAGGCGCTGGCGAACACGCTGCGCGGGCACTTCGTCGACGGCCGGATCGTGCTCGACGAGCAGCGCCTCGCCGAGCAGGACCTCCGCGACGTCGACAAGGTCTTCGTCGTGGCCTGCGGCTCGGCGTACCACTCCGGCCTGGTCGCCAAGTACGCCATCGAGCACTGGACCCGGCTGCCCGTCGAGGTCGAGCTGGCCTCGGAGTTCCGCTACCGCGACCCGGTGCTCGACCGCGACACGCTGGTCGTGGCGGTCTCCCAGTCCGGTGAGACGGCCGACACCCTTGAGGCCGTGCGCCACGCGCGCGAGCAGAAGGCTCGCGTGCTCGCGGTGTGCAACACCAACGGCGCGCAGATCCCGCGCGAGTCCGACGCGGTCCTCTACACCCACGCGGGCCCAGAGATCGGGGTCGCGTCGACCAAGGCGTTCCTCGCCCAGATCGCGGCGAACTACCTGGTCGGCTTGGCCTTGGCGCAGGCCCGCGGCACCAAGTACCCCGACGAGATCGCCCGCGAGTTCCACGAGCTGGAGGCGATGCCCGAGGCCGTCCGCCGGGTCCTCGGCACGATCGACCAGGTCCGTGCCCTCGGCCGGGACCTGTCGGACGCCAAGGCGGTGCTGTTCCTCGGCCGCCACGTCGGCTACCCGGTGGCCCTCGAAGGCGCGCTCAAGCTCAAGGAACTCGCGTACATGCACGCCGAGGGCTTCGCCGCCGGTGAGCTCAAGCACGGCCCGATCGCGCTGATCGAGGAGGGCCTGCCGGTCGTCGTGGTCATGCCGTCGCCCAAGGGCCGCGCGGTGCTGCACTCGAAGCTGGTGTCCAACATCAGCGAGATCCAGGCCCGCGGCGCGCGCACGATCGTCATCGCCGAGGAGGGCGACGAGACGGTCCGCCCGTTCGCCGACGAGCTGATCGAGATCCCCGCGGTGCCGACGCTGCTGCAGCCGCTGGTGTCGACCGTCCCGCTGCAGGTGCTGGCCGCCGAGATCGCCCGCTCGCGCGGGTACGACGTCGACAAGCCGCGCAACCTGGCGAAGTCCGTGACGGTCGAATAGCCGTGCGGGGCGTCTGGACCACCGCGCGCGTCCGGGAGGCTGAGGACAAGGTCCTCGCCCGGACGCTGGAGGGCGCCCTCATGCGCCGCGCCGCCCATGGCGTGGCGCTCCACACGACTCGGCTGCTGCGCTCGACGACCGGCGGGGTGGCCGGTCGGCGGGTCGTGCTGCTGGTCGGCGCGGGCAACAACGGTGGCGACGCGCTGTGGGCGGGCGCGTTCCTGCGCAAGCGTTCCGTGGGCGTCACGGCGGTGCTCCTCGCGCCAGAGCGGGCGCACGCCGAAGGTCTGGAAGCGCTGCTGTGGGCAGGTGGTCGGATCGGCACCGCCGAGGACCTCGACTCCGCCCACGTGGTGGTCGACGGGATCGTCGGGCTGTCCGCGCGCGGCTCGCTGCGGCCGGACGCCGCCGCCCTGGTGTCGCGGGTGCGGGCGCCGATCCTCGCGGTGGACCTCCCGAGCGGGGTCGACCCGGACACCGGCGCGGTCGACGGCCCTGCGGTCGACGCCCAGGTCACGGTCACTTTCGGTGCGCTCAAGCCGGTCCACTTCCTGAGCCCGCGCTGCGGCGAGGTGCACTTCGTCGACCTCGGGCTCGACCTGGCCGACCCGGATTTCGAGGTGTTCGACGCGCAGGACGTGGGCCGGGCGTGGCCGCTGCCGGGTCCGGCGGACGACAAGTTCACCCAGGGCGTGGTCGGGATCGCCGCTGGGTCGGCGACCTATCCGGGCGCGGCTGTGCTGTCGGTCGGCGCCGCGGTGCGGGCCACCTCGGGCATGACCCGCTACGCCGGGTCCGCCGCCGACGAAGTCCGGCAGCGCTGGCCCGAGGTCGTCGCGACAGGCTCGGTCGAGGACGCGGGCCGGGTGCAGGCGTGGGTCGTCGGACCGGGCCTGGGCACCGGCAAAGCCTCGCGTGATGTCGTGGCCACGGTCCTGGGCGCTGGGGTGCCGACCGTCGTGGACGCCGACGGCATCACCTTGCTCGCCGAACACTCCTCGCTCTGGGACGCCCGCGATCCGGACGTCCCGGTGCTGCTCACCCCGCACGACCGCGAGTTCGCGCGCATCGCCGAACCGCTCGGTGTCGACCTCGGCGCCGACCGGGCCGCCGCCGCCCGCGCGCTGGCGGCGAAGCTGAACGCCACTGTGCTGCTCAAGGGGCACGCCACCGTCATCGCCGCGCCCGACGGGCGGGTCGCGGTGAACGCCGCCCGGTCGCACTGGCTGGCCACCGCCGGATCCGGTGATGTCCTTTCCGGAATCAGCGGCGCCTTGCTCGCGGCGGGCCTGCAACCGTGGCTCGCCGGTGCGTGCGCGGCCTTCGTGCACGTGCGCGCGGGGGAGCTGGCCGCGTCCGGGGCGCCCACGTCCGCGTCGGCCATCGTGGACGCGCTGCCCGACGCGATCCGCGGTGTGTCACGATTCCGTCATGCCTGACCAGCCGCGCGCCGAGGTGACGGTCGATCTCGACCACATCCGGCACAACGTCGCGCTGCTCTCCGCGCGCGCCGCGGGCGCGGAGACCATGGCCGTGGTGAAGGCCGACGGCTATGGCCACGGCGCCGTGCCGGTCGCCCGCGCCGCCCTTTCGGCGGGTGCGACCTGGCTGGGTGTGGCGTCCGTGCACGAGGCCGCGGTGCTGCGCGCGGCCGGGATCACCGAGCCGATCTTGGCCTGGCTCGACGTTCCGAGCGCCGAGGCTCCACCCGACGTCGACCTGTCGGTGTCCTCTGTGGACCAGTTGTCCGGTCTGTCCGGCAGGCGGATCCACCTCAAGATCGACACTGGCTTGAGCCGCAACGGATGCCCGCGCTCGGCGTGGCCCGAGCTGGTCGCCGCCGCGGCCGCGTCGGACAACGAGGTGTACGCCGTGTGGTCGCACCTCGCGTGTGCCGACGAACCCGGTCACCCTTCGGTCGACCGCCAGGCGGAGCGGTTCGCCGAGGCGTACCAGGTCGCGCTCGACGCCGGGCTGACGCCGCGCAGGCACCTGGCGAACTCCGCGGCCACCCTCGACCGCAAGGACCTGCACTTCGACATGGTGCGCGTGGGCATCGCCATGTACGGGCTCAACCCGTTGCCGTACCACGAAGACCTGCGTCCGGCGATGTCGTTCCGCTCGTCGGTCGTGCTCGCCAAACGGATCGACGCGGGCGAGTCCGTCTCCTATGGACACACGTGGACCGCTGACCGGGCAACGAATCTGGCCCTGGTTCCGGTGGGCTACGCCGACGGCGTCTCCCGGTCCTTGTCCGGCCGGTTCGACGTGTTCCTCGGCGGCAGGCGTCGTCCGGTGCGCGGCCGGGTCTGCATGGACCAGATCATCGTCGACTGCGGCGACGACGAAGTCCTTGTGGGGGACGAAGTCGTGCTGTTCGGCACCGGCGACCGCGGCGAGCCCACCGCCCGCGAGTGGGCCGACATCATCGGGACGATCGACTACGAGATCGTGACCGGCATGTACCGCTCGCGCGTGGCCCGCACGTACCTGGGCGAGTCCTCGTGAGCGTTACAAATCGGGTTCTCGCGGGGGTCGGCATGGCCATCGCGGGCGGCGCCGTCGTGGCGGGCGTCATCCGGGCCCGCAGGCCGGAGGAACTGCACGCGGGTGAAGCGCTGGGGGCGCTGCCGCCCAACCGGATCAGCACCGTCGCCGCCGCTGATGGCGGCGCGCTGTCCGTCGAAGAGGTCGACCCGGACGACGGCGGGAAGCCTGAACTGACAGTCATCCTCGTGCACGGGTTCGCCCTTTCCCGCCGCTGCTGGCACTTCCAGCGCCAGGGCTTGGCCGCCATGACCGAACCCCGTGTGCGGCAAGTGCTCTACGACCACCGAAGCCACGGCCGCTCCGCGCTGACCGATGAGGCGTCGAGCACCATCGAGAGGCTCGGCCGCGACCTCGACGACGTCATCCGTTCCATGGCGCCGGACGGCCCGCTGGTGCTCGTGGGGCATTCGATGGGCGGCATGGCCATCATGGAGCTGGCCGAGCAGAACCCGGAGTTGTTCGCCGACCGGGTCGAAGGCGTCGCGCTCATCGGCACGTCCGCGGGCGAGGTCGGCAAGAGTGGTCTCTCCCGTCCGCTGCTGTCGAAGCACAACCCGGTGGCCCGCTACGTCGGCCGCTTCGCCGACTGGCAGCCAGGTCTGGTCGAACTCGTGCGCGCGAGCGGTGGTCAGCTCACCCGGCAGGCGGTGCGCCGACTCGCCTTCGGGTCGCGCAGCGTGAGTCCCAGCCTGGTCGACTTCCTGATGGACATGCTCAATGTGACGCCGGTGCGGGTGCTGGCCGACTTCATCGAGACTTTGGGCAGCCACAACAGGTATGCGGCTTTGGCGGGGTTGAAGCACACTCGGGTGTTGGTGATCGGCGCCGACGAGGACCGGATGACGCCGTTCGAGCACACCGAACGCATCGCGTTAGAACTGCCCGACGCCGTGCTGGTCCGAGCCCGCGGCGCTGGGCACATGGTCATGTTGGAACAACCCGATTTCGTGAACGAACACCTGGCCGACCTGTTGCGCGACTGCGCGCGTGGTGCGTGCGGGCGGAAGAAGTGGTGGCGTCGTGGCTGAGACGATTGAACTGCCCCAGGTCGAGGACACCCTCGACTTCGGCCGCAAACTTGGCGAGATGGTGCGCCCGGGCGACCTGATCCTGCTCGCCGGTCCGTTGGGCGCGGGCAAAACCGTTGTCGCCAAAGGGATAGCCGCCGGGCTCGGCGTGCACGGCCGGGTCAGCAGCCCGACCTTCATCATCGCCCGCGAACACCAGGCAGGCGACCGAGGCATTCCGCTGGTCCACGTCGACGCCTACCGCCTCGGCGGCGACCTCACCGAGTTGGACGATCTGGACCTGGACACCGAGCTGGTCGACGCCGTCGTCGTCATCGAATGGGGCGAAGGCGCCGCCGAGCGCCTGTCGGAGGACCACCTCCTCATCCGCCTGGATCGCCGCCCTGACGACAGCCGGGTGGCCACCCTTGAACCTCATGGAAACTGGACCGACCGCCGGATAGGCTGACTCGCATGCGAGCGGTGATCTTCGACTGGGGCGGCACCCTCACCCCTTGGGTGACCATGGACATGCGCGCAGGCTGGCAGATCTACGCCGACATCGTCCACGCCGACGACCCGGAACAGGCCAAGGCCATCGCCGAGGCCCTCCTCACCGCCGACAACGCGGCCTGGACGCGCTGCCGCGCGGAGGCCACGGCGTTCTCGCTGAGCCACGTGCTGACCGAGGTGGGCGTGCCGGAGCATGAGGCGGCCTGGGCGGCGTACCGGGCTTTCTGGGACCAGGCCACGTACACCGACCCCGAGGTCACTCCTTTGATGACTGAACTCCGCGCGCGCGGCCTGCGCACCGGCGTCCTGTCGTCCACGTCCTGGCCCGGCACCTGGCACGAAGAGATCCTGATCCGCGACAACGTCCGCCACCTCTTCGACGCGTGCGTGTGGAGCAGCGACCTCGAATACACCAAGCCGCACCCGAAGTCCTTCGAGGCCGCCATGCACGCCATCGGCATCGACGACCCGGCGGACTGCGTCTACGTAGGCGATCGCCCCCACGACGACATCAACGGCGCGAAATCGGCGGGGATGAAGGCGATCTTGATCCCGCACAGCGACATTCCGGCGGACCAGCAGGTCCCGGTGGACGTCGAACCGGACGCCATCCTGCACCGCCTGTCGGACCTCCCGAAGATCCTCGACAGCTGGAGCTAGTCAGCAAGACGTACAACATGTACATTTGATACATGACGGCTGCCCGGGATCATGAAGTAAGCGTGACCGACGCACGCGCTCAGCTTCCTGAGCTGCTGGAGACGTATGTCCGCGATGGCGATGTCGTCTATCTGACCAGGTACGGCAGGCGGGTCGGCGCGGTCGTGCCCGCCGATGTCGCGGAACGACTCGAAGAGCTTGAGGACGCGTACTGGTCGCAGCGTGCCGCGGATGTGCTGGCCAAGGGTGAGACGACCGTTCCGTGGGATGAGGCTGTGGCGCTGCTGGAAGCCGGGGACCTCGACCGGTGACGTATCGGATCGAGATCGCCCGAGAGGCGATCCGAGCGCTCGCAAAGCTCGACAAGCCGATTCGCCGTCGGCTGCAGACCGCGATCGTCAAACTGGGCGACGATCCTCGCCCACATGGCGCAATCGCCCTTCAGGGCTTGAGCGGCGCGTATCGCGTCCGTGTCGGCGACTACCGTGTGGTGTACACCGTCGACGATGGTCGACTCGTGGTCTTGGTCGTCGATCTCGGTCACCGCCGTGAGATCTACCGAAACCTCTAGTCCGCGATCCCCCGAACCACCCCAAGCTCAACAAGATCCACCGGCCGCAACCGCAACTGCTCAGCGGTAGCCGGAACCTCCTCAGGCGACCGCTTCAAAATCGCAGCACACAGCTCCGGGGCGATCACGGAGAAGTAGGCATCGGGCGTAATCCAAGTCCGATCCGGCGCAGCCAGCGCCAATGCCCCACCAGACCCACCTTCCCCGATGACCAACGTCGTCACCGGCACCCGAGCCGCCGCCACCGTCGCGAACAACTCCGCGATAGCAGGCCCGACTCCCGCCCGCTCAGCAGCGGCGTCATTCGCCGCCCCGGGTGTGTCGACCAAGGTCAGCACCGAGATGCCCAACCGCTCGGCCAACCGAACCAGCCGAGCCGCTGTCCGAAACCCGGCAGGCGTGGTAGCGGTCCCAGTCTGTGCGGCATAGGCGACGGAATGCCGCCCCCGCATCCCGATCCCGCACAACATCCCAGAATCCACACCGCCCGCCCGATCCCCGGAAATCGAGCGCCGCAGATCGAAGTACTCGTCCAAATAGGTCTCGGCGTGCGGCCGGGCCGCCGACCGAGTGCGCTGAACCGCCGACCAAGCATCGGAAGCAGGCTCAGTCGACCCAAGCGCCCTCGGCACCTCGGCAGGCTCAGGCGTCCCAGAACTCAGCAGCAGCAACCAGTCGGCCAAAACAGAACCGACGTCGTCAAGGGCGCAGACCTCGTCGACATGCCCGTTGGCAAGCTGTCCCTCAGCGGTGTAGGCAGGGTCATCAGCGACCGGCCGCACCCGCCGTCCGGCGAACCCGACCTGTGCCGCCTCGACCCCGATCACCACATCCGCACCCGCCCCGAGCGAAGCCCAGAGCCCGCCCGTCGTCGGGTCGCGGAGCACCGAGATCTGCGGAACCCCGGCCTGACGCAACAGCGCCGACTGCCGCGCCACTCGCTGAAGTTGGTGCAGGGAAAGCATTCCCTCATGCATCCGACTGCCACCGGTGGCGATCAGCGAGACCAGCGGCGCACGAATCTCCCGGGCCCGAGTGAACGCGTACTCGATCCGATCCCCGGTCTCACTCCCGACCGATCCACCAAGAAACCGAAAGTCGAACACGATAAGCACGGCCGCGATGCCGCCCACGCGCCCTTCGCCGCACACCACGGACTCGGTCTCACCTGATGCCCGCGAAGCCCGTTCCCGTGCTTCCCCGTACCCAGCCCATCCCAGCGGTCCGTCTCCAGGCGCCAGTGCTTTCGTGGGGAACTCGGTGAAGTCGGTGGTGATGGCGGCGATCAGGTGCCGCGATCCCTCGTCAGGCATGCAGGGCTCGCTTGGTGACCTTGCCCATTTCGTTGCGCGGCAACGCGTCCAGATAGTGCACGACCCGTGGGCGCTTGTGCGGTGACAGCAGCGCGGCCACGTGGTCGGCCAGTTCCTGGACTGACGGCGGCTCACCCGAAGGCACCACCCAGGCCACGATCCGCTCGCCCAAGTCCTCGTCCGGCTCACCCGTCACCGCGACCTCCGCGACTCCCGGGTGTTCCAGAAGCGCGTTCTCGATCTCGCCCGCGCCGATCTTGTAGCCGCCGCTCTTGATCAGGTCCGTGGCCCGCCGCCCGACGATCCGCACATACCCGTCCGCCGACCGCACCGCCATGTCCCCGGTCCGGAACCACCCGTCCCGCAACGCTTCCGCCGTCGCGTCCGGGCGGTTCAGGTAGCCCAGGAACAGGTTCGGCCCGCGCACCTCGATCTCGCCGATCTCGCCGTCGGGCACCAAGGCGCCGGAGTCGACCAGCCGCACGTCCACCCCGTCGACCGCTGGGCCCACGAAACCGGGCCGCCGGTCCCCGGACGCGCGCACGGCGCAGTTCATCAGGGTCTCGGTCATCCCATAGCGCTCGACGACCTCCTGACCCGTGGCCTTCGTGATCCGCGCGTGGTCCGTCGCGGGCAGCGCCGCCGAACCGGATACCAGCAGCCGCGCCCGCCCGACGGCCGCGGCCAGGTCGGCGTCGGCCTCGCAGTCCGCGGCGAGCCGGTGATACATCGTCGGGACGCCGAACATGACCGTCGCCGAGCCGGACAGGGCCGCCGCGATCGCGTGCGTGTCGAACTTGCCGATGTGGTGCACCGCGCCGCCAAGCCGCAGGGGGCCGAGCACCCCGAGGATCAAGCCGTGCACATGGAACAGCGGCAGCGCGTGCACCACCGTGTCCGCCGCCGTCCACTCCCACGCCTCGGCGAGCGCGTCCAGATTCGACGCGATGGCCCGGCGGGGCAGCAGCACGCCCTTCGGCGGCCCGGTGGTGCCCGACGTGTAGACGACGAACGCCGGCGACTCCGGGTCGGCCTCGGCAGGCAGCGGCCCGTCGAGGCGGGCCGACACGTCGACCGTCACCCCATCGGGGCCGCCGATCACCAGGTCGGGTGAGCTGTCGCCCAGGATGTGGGCCAGCTCCCGCTCGCCGATCCTCGGGTTGATCGGCACCACCGCCGCCCCCGCGAGCAGGACGCCGACGACTGCGACGCAGGTCTCCAAGGTCGGGGTGGCCCACACGGCGACCCGGCGGGCCTCGCCCACCTGGGCCGCGACCGCCTTGGCCGCCGCGGCGAGTTCGGCGTGGGTGAGGACGTCGGACCCGAATCGGAGCGCTTCACGCTCGTCCGGAACAGCCAGGGTGGGCAGCAGCACGAGGCCAACTCTAGTGCCGCCGAGTGCTCACAGGGAGTTATGGCGATCACCCCCGCAAGCGTTTGCGACCGCGCCCCACGTGCCCGAAGGCACGCCTCGTACCCTTGACAACCGTGCTGGTACTCGCTGTGGACACCGCCACGCCCGCGGTCACCGCCGGTGTCGTCGAACTGACCGACGGACGCCCCCGCGTGCTGTCCGAGTGCGTCACGGTCGACGCCAAGGCCCACGGGGAACTGCTCACCCCGCACGTGCGCGACGCCCTCGCCGCGGCCGGACGAACACTCGCCGACCTCGACGCGATCGTCTGTGGCATCGGCCCGGGCCCGTTCACCGGTCTGCGCGCGGGCATGGTCACCGCCGCCGCCCTCGGCCACAGCCTCGACCGCCCCGTCTACCCGGTCTGCTCGCTCGACGCAATCGCCGCGGACGCCCCCGGGGAGCCGCTGCTGGTGGTCACCGACGCGCGCCGCCGCGAGGTCTACTGGGCCGCCTACGACGGTGCCCGGATCACCGAGCCCGCCGTCACCCCGCCCGCCGAACTCGCCGAGCGAATCGCCGAACTCGGCGTGGTCCGCGCCGCCGGCTACGGCGCCAAGCTCTACGCCGAGATCCTGGGCCTGCCCGTCGTCGACCCGGACCACCCGAGCCCGCTCGGCCTGGTCGCCGCCGCCGACTTCGCCGCCGACCCTGGCCCGCTCACCCCGCTCTACCTGCGCAGGCCCGACGCGGTCGAGCCCGGCGCGCGCAAGCGGGTGAGCCCGAGGTGACCGTGCGCCTCGAACCGCTGCGGCGCGAGGACCTGCGCCGCTGCGCCGAACTGGAGAAGATCCTGTTCTCCGGCGAAGACCCGTGGAGCGAGTCCGCGTTCGCCTCGGAGCTGGATTGGGGCCACTACTACCTCGGCGCCTACATCGACGACAAATTCGTCGGCTACGCCGGACTGTCCCTGGCGGGCGCGCCCGGCGACATGGAAGCCAGCGTGCACACCCTCGGCGTCGACCCGGCCTTCCAGCGCCAGGGTATCGGCGAGCTGCTGCTGCGTGCCCTGCTCGACCGGGCCGACGAGGAGTCCGCCGCCGTGTTCCTCGAAGTGCGCACGGACAACAAGTCCGCCATCGCGCTCTACGAGAAGCACGGCTTCGCCACCATCGGCCTGCGCCGCCGCTACTACCAGCCCTCGGGCGCCGACGCCTTCACCATGGCGCGGCCCGAGAACGCCGGAGTCCCCGTGGAGGAGACCACGTGACGATCATCCTGGGCATCGAGAGCTCCTGCGACGAGACGGGCGTCGGCATCGTCCGCCTCGACCGCGACGGCGGCATCGAGCTGCTCGCCGACGAGGTCGCGTCCAGCGTCGACCAGCACGTCCGGTTCGGTGGCGTGGTGCCGGAGATCGCCAGCCGCGCGCACCTGGAGGCGATGGTCCCGACCATGCGCCGCGCGTTCGAGGTCGCGGGTCTTGGTCTGTCCGATGTGGACGCGATCACGGTCACCTGCGGCCCCGGGCTCTCCGGCGCCCTGCTGGTGGGCGTCTCGGCCGCCAAGGCGTACGCGATGTCGCTGGGCGTGCCCCTCTACGGCGCCAACCACCTCGCAGGCCACGTCGCCGCCGACACGCTCGACCACGGTCCGCTGCCCTCGCCGTGCCTGGCCCTGCTGGTCTCCGGCGGCCACAGCCAGCTCCTGCGGGTGGACGACCTGTCCGGCAAGATCACCGAGATCGGCTCGACCATCGACGACGCCGCGGGCGAGGCCTACGACAAGGTCGCCAGGGTCATCGGCCTGCCGTACCCCGGCGGCCCGCCCATCGACAAGGCCGCCCAACGCGGCAACCCCAAGGCGATCGCCTTCCCCCGCGGCCTCACCGGCCCCCGCGACGCGAAGTACGACTTCTCCTTCTCGGGGTTGAAGACCTCCGTCGCTCGCTGGGTCGAGGCCCGTGAGCGCGACGGCGAGGAAATCCCGGTCGACGACGTCTGCGCGTCCTTCCAGGAAGCCGTCGCCGACGTCCTGACCGCGAAGGCCGTGCGCGCCGCCACGGATCTCGGTATCGGCACCATGGTCATCTCCGGTGGCGTCGCCGCGAACTCCCGGCTCAAGGTCCTGGCCGCCGAACGCTGCGCCGCCGCGGGCATCGAGCTGCGCGTCCCCCGCCCCCGCCTGTGCACCGACAACGGCGCGATGATGGCCGCCCTCGGCGCCCACCTCGTGGCGGCGGGCGTCCAGCCGTCCTCTTTGGACCTCTCAGCGAACCCGGCCCTGCCGGTCTCGACGATCTCGGTCTAAATCGCGTTGCTTCCGGAGGCTGCTGTCGGACATAGTTCCGTTCGACAGCAACGAAACCCGGAGGTGACCGTGCACAGCAAGTCCGAAGCCGACAGGCCGCTGGAGTGCGCCCGCCGCCGGGGTTCCCCATGATCACCTGATCGTGAGGAGCCGCCGTCCGCAGTCTGGAATGGCGGTTTTTTTGTTGTCAGCGCCCGGCTTCCTGGGGGAGTCGGGGGCGTCCCGCGCACGGGCGGTCCCATCCCATCAACCATTCGGTCCGGTGCACCGGGCGGAAGTGCTTCCGTGCGAGCACTTCCGCCCGAACCGCTCACCGCCGCATACACACCCGAAGCGCCGGATCGAGCCCGAGCCCGGCCTCACGCGCCACCAACACGGCCAACCCCGGCGTCGGCTCCACGACCTCAAACCCGATCTTCGCGTAGTAGACCCCGTTCCACGGCAGGTCCCGGTAGGTCGTCAGGGTCAGCCCCGCCAGCCCTCGCTCGCGCGCCCACTGGTCCAGGTGGTCGATCAGCCGCGCCCCAAGCCGCCGCCCCCGAAACCGCGGATCAACACTCACCTGCGCGACGTGCGCACACCCGTCGACCACCTCGGCGAGCAGATACCCACCGACGACCCCGTCCTCGACGACCACCCAGCACCGCCCGGCCTCGGCGAACTCCGCGAGCACCTCCACGGGTGGCGGCGGCATGTCGGCGATGAAGCCCATCCCGACCGTCCGGAACACCTCGCCCGCGAGGACCTCGATCTCCCGCAGCCGCTCGAAGTCGCCCTCGTCCGCTTCCCGAATCATCCGCGGATTGACCCACAACACGGCGGTCGCCCGCCACGGGTTTAGGCCGTTGACCCACACCACACGAGGGGTGCGTTGCACGGTTAGCAGTCGCGTGGGTAGAGTGCCAAATGTACGGCACCAGACGCCCCGGCTCCCGCGACGGCGGGGTGGCAGGAGCCGTCAGTCATAGGAACCTGCCAACGCTTTCGACGACCCGTGGAGGTCACAGCGGTGAGCGTCAACATCAAGCCGCTCGAGGACAAGATTGTTGTCCAGGCGAGCGAAGCCGAGGCCACGACCGCGTCTGGTCTGGTCATCCCGGACACCGCCAAGGAGAAGCCCCAGGAGGGCAAGGTCCTGGCTGTGGGTCCGGGCCGGATCGACGACAAGGGCAACCGCGTCCCCGTGGACGTGGCTGTCGGCGACGTCGTCATCTACTCCAAGTACGGCGGCACCGAGGTCAAGTACAACGGCGAGGAGTACCTCATCCTCTCCGCTCGCGACGTGCTGGCTGTCGTCAACTAGACACCCGGCTGACCTAGTCGAACGCCCCGGCGGCCCCGTTCGGGGCACCGGGGCGTTCTTCATTCGAGTGCCCGCGTATATCGAGAGGTAATCAATGCCCAAGCAGATCAGTTTCGACGAGGACGCTCGTCGGGCCCTTGAGCGCGGGGTGAACAAGCTCGCCGACGCGGTCAAGGTCACCCTCGGCCCGCGTGGGCGGCACGTCGTGCTCGCCAAGAAGTTCGGTGGGCCGACGGTCACCAACGACGGTGTCACCATCGCCCGCGAGATCGAGTTGGAAGACTCGTTCGAGAACCTGGGCGCGCAGCTCGCCAAGAACGTCGCCACCAAGACCAACGATGTCGCAGGCGACGGCACCACCACCGCCACCGTGCTGGCCCAGGCGCTCGTGCGCGTCGGCCTGCGCAACGTGGCCGCGGGCGCCAACCCGACCAGCATCGGCCGGGGCATCCAGGCCGCCTCGGACGCCGTTGTCGCCTCGCTGCTCGCGAAGGCCACGCCGGTCAAGGGCCGCGACAACATCGCCCAGGTCGGCACCGTCGCCTCGCGCGACGCGTCGATTGGCGCGCTGCTCGGCGAGGCCATCGAGAAGGTCGGCGAGGACGGTGTGATCACCGTGGAGGAGTCCTCCACGCTGGCCACCGAGCTCGTCATCACCGAGGGCGTCCAGTTCGACAAGGGGTACGTGTCGGCGCACTTCGCCACGGACTTGGAGTCGCAGGAAGCCGTGCTGGAGGACTGCTACGTCCTGCTGCACCGCGACAAGATCTCGGCGCTCGCCGACCTGCTCCCGATCCTGGAGAAGGTCGCCGAGTCCGGCAAGTCCGTCCTGATCGTCGCCGAGGACGTCGAGGGTGAGGCACTGTCGACGCTGGTCGTCAACGCCCTGCGCAAGACGATCAAGGCCGTCGCGGTCAAGGCGCCGTTCTTCGGCGACCGCCGCAAGGCGTTCCTCGACGACCTCGCCGTCGTCACCGGCGGCCAGGTCATCGCCGCCGAGGTCGGCCTCAAGCTGTCCGAGGCGACCCTCGACTCGCTGGGCACCGCCCGCCGCGTCGTGATCACCAAGGACGAGACCACGCTGGTCGAGGGTGGCGGCTCCAAGGCCGACATCGCCGGTCGGGCCGAGCAGCTCCGCAAGGAGATCGAGGCCTCCGACTCCGACTGGGACCGCGAGAAGCTGCAGGAGCGGCTCGCGAAGCTCTCCGGCGGCGTCGCGGTCATCAAGGTCGGCGCACCGACCGAGACCGAGCTGTCGGAGCGCAAGCACCGCATCGAGGACGCGGTCGCGGCCACCAAGGCGGCTGTCGAAGAGGGCATCGTCCCCGGCGGCGGTTCCGCGCTGGTGCACGTCGCCAAGGAGCTCGAGGGCAACCTCGGCCTCACCGGCGACGAGGCGACCGGTGTCGCGATCGTCCGCGAGGCGCTCGCCGCGCCGCTGTTCTGGATCGCCACGAACGGCGGCCAGGAAGGCGCGGTCGTCGTCAACAAGGTCGCCGAGCTGCCGTGGGGCCAGGGCTTCAACGCGGCCAAGCTGACCTACGGCGACCTGCTCGCCGACGGCGTTGTCGACCCGGTGAAGGTCACCCGCTCCGCGGTGGCCAACGCGGCGTCGATCGCCCGGATGGTGCTGACCACCGAGGTCTCCGTCGTGGAGAAGAAGGCGGAAGAGCCCGCCGGTCAGGGACATGGCCACGGCCATGGTCACGGCCACTGAGTTTTCCCGCACACGTAAGGCCCGTTCGCCTCGGCGAACGGGCCTTACGCGTGTGCGCTAGTTGGCGACGGCCAGGGTGCGTTTCTCGGTTTTGATGATCGCCTCCCGCTCGGACTCCGAAAGCCCGCCCCAGATCCCGTAGGGCTCGTGCACGGCGAGCGCGTGGGTCCGGCAGAGGGACAGGACCGGGCATGCCTGGCAGATCGCCTTGGCCTTGGACTCGCGACGCGCGCGGGCGGGTCCGCGCTCCCCATCCGGATGGAAGAAGAACGCGCTGTCCATGCCTCTGCACGAGCCGTCGAGCTGCCAGTCCCACACATCGGCGTTCGGACCGGGGAGCCTGCGAGTGTCCGCCATGATGGCCGCCTCCATGTCTGTGGGAAGGGAGTCAATACTCCATTCGGTGCAGCGGCTTACACGCTAGAACCGCGTCAATACTTGTTCAAGGGTGATCGACTCATTCGTACCGCGATTCAGCCGATCGGCATCACCCAGTCGACGCAGCGTGGTCATGTATCCAGTTGCCGGACACTCGGCGTCACCCGACGATGGTGCTGTGGTGACCAAATCCGAGCAGGCGACACCGAGCGGTTCCACGGACAGTGGGCCGCCGGCTGACAGCGAGGCCGACGAGACCGACGAGACCGACGAGGCCGACGAGGCCGACGAGGCCGACGAATCCGGCGAACCGACCCTCTCCGTCGCCGCCGTGGCCCGCAGGCTCGGCATCGCGCCGTCGACCCTGCGCACCTGGGACCGCCGCTACGGGGTCGGTCCGAGCGGGCACACGACGGGCAGCCACCGCCGTTACGCCCCGTCCGACATAGCCCGCCTGGAGCTGATGCAGCGGGCCCTGCTCAAGGGGGCGGCACCCTCCGAGGCCGCCGACTACGCCCGCCGGGTCTCCGCGGAGACAGTCGCGGGCCGCACCCAGCCGGAGCGCACGGTCGAGCCCGCCGCCCCGGCCGACCAGGACGGCGACTGGCTCTCGGACATCGCCACTCAGAGCAGGTCACAGGGGTCGCCGGACCCGCGTGGGCTGGGCCGGGCGGCGCTGGCGATGGACGACGAGTCGATGCAGGTGATGATCGCCGAGGCGATCGTCGACTACGGCGTGGCCGCCACCTGGGACTCGATGATCCGTCCCGTCCTGTCCGCCGTGTCCAACCGCTGGGTGCACGCGGGGGACTGCGTGGAGCTCGAACACCTCGTCGACGAATGCGTGCTGGCCGCCATGATCCGGGCCACCCCACTGGTGCCCGCGCCGCGCAACACCCGGCCGATCCTGCTCTGCTGCGCGCCCGGCGAACGGCACTCGCTGCCCCTCTACGTCCTGCGCGCCGCGCTGGCCCGCCGGGGCCTCGGCACCCGCATGCTGGGCGCCGCGCTGCCCGCCGCGTCCCTCGCCGCCGCCGTCCGGCGCACCGCCCCGGCCGCCGTGGCGCTCTGGGCTCAGGTCGCGGCGAACGGCGGCGCGGACGTGATCGAGCAGATTCCGCGCACGAGGCAGCACATGCGGATCTTCGCGTGCGGGCCTGGATGGTTCGACACCGACATGGCGGGCCGGGTCGAGCACCTCGACGATCTCGCGGGCGCGGTGGACCGGATCGAATCCGTGGTGCTCGGCGAGGCAGACTCGTCCAGGTGAGTGACCCCGATCGGGCGGCCCGGTGGACCGCCGCATTCGGTGAAAACCCGATCGCGTCAACGCCGGAACCGCCGCGCGAGCCGTTCGACGGCTGGCTGACGGCGGTCGCTCTCGGTGGCCGAGGTCAGTACGCCCGAGCCGCTGACCTGCTGCGGAGGTTGATCTCCAGCCCGGATCCGGTGATCGCCGCGCTGGCCGCCGCGACCCGCGCGTCGCATCTTCGCCAGGTAGGTGGACACGCCCTCGCCCGGTCGTTCGACGCGGCGGGTCTGAACCGGCTCGCCCAGGCGAACCTGATCGGGCCCCGAGGCATCGACGGTGATCATCCCCACCTGCCCGGACCGCCCGGCGCGGACGTTCGCGCGGCGCGCTCCGACGTCCTCCTCGGCCTCGCCGCGGACGCCATCGGCCTGGGCCGCACGGCGCAGGCTCGGCGCCTGTTCGGAATCGAGTCCACCTTGGGGGACGGGGGCTGGCGCACGGAGATCCGGCGGGGCTGGGTGGCGGCGGAAACGGAGCTCGGCGCCGGGTTCGCGGGGGCCGCTGTGGCGCCCGCCGAGGCAGCCGCGGCCGCCGCGGCGAACTCCGGATCGGTCCGCCACCAGGTCAAGTCAGCGCTCGTCCTGGGGGCCGCCCTGGCCGCCGTCGGAGATCGCGAACGGGCTCGCGTCCTGATCTTCGACGCGCTCGCGGACGCCACCCGGCACGGGCTGCTGCCGCTCGTCTGGCCCTGCGCCATGGTGCTCGCCGACATCGACCCGGAGGAGGCGCGGGCGCACCGGCGCACGGCAGCGCACGTCCTGCACTGTGTGTTACGAAACTGCGACCCGACCGCGCGGAGCCTCGCGATGGCGTCGCCATGGGTTCCGACCTGGCTGTTCTCGAGTTGGTCCGATTAGGTGAACGCGCCGAGGCGGGCATCCGGCGGATTTATTGACAGATTTACCACCGGATCGTGTCAAGGTTCGGCGCGCAGCGTCCGATAGGGGAATTGGAACGTCACTCGGCTGCAGGAAGGAGTCCCCGTGACGACGGTCTTGATCTGCGATGACCGACGCAGCGTGCGGGAGGGTTTGACCCGTGTCATGTCCGCTGTACCAGGGGTCAGTCGCATCGACTGCGTAGCGCACGGTGACGAGTTGCTCGCCCGCTTCTCTAGGCAACCGGTGGACGTTGTCCTCGTCGGTACCCAGCGCGCCGTGCCCACCGGTGTGGAAGCAACGCGACGCCTCGTCTCCGCGAACCCGCAGGCCAACGTCATCGTCTTCGGCGCGCCTGACGACGCGGGAAGCATCGCCGCCGCCATCGCGGGTGGCGCCCGCGGATACCTCCGCTGGGACGCCTCGCGTCCGGAGCTTGTGGCCGCCCTTGCCCACACGCTCGCCAGCACGTCGGTGCCCGCCCCGCGGCAGCCTTCCGACCCGGGCGTCCAGCTCACCGACCGCGAACTGCAGGTTCTTCGCGGCATGAGCCAGGGCAAGAGCAACGGACAGATCGGCCGTGAGCTGTACCTGTCCGAAGACACCGTGAAGACCCATGCCAGGCGGTTGTTCCGCAAGCTGGGTGTCCGTGACCGTGCTCAGGCGGTCGCCCACGGATTCAGGCGCGGCCTGGTGTCGTAAGCCAGAGTCGGCGGCGAGCCGTGCGTGCCCGTGGCAATACGGGCACGCACGGCTCGCCGTGTTTCCGCGACCGTGACTCTGCCCACTCCGGGGACCCCCGGCGACGGGCGGTACCGTGGGTGCCGACGCACTGAGGTGAGCGCCTTGGACCGTGTCCATCAATCGACCGCACTAGTAACGCCAAGGCTGCAACCTGCGATGACCACATTGGGGGACGGACTGGACGCTTCGGTAAGCGCTGCCGTCGAGGGCGACCCTCAGGCGATCGGACGAGTCCTCGCGTCCGTTCGGCCCCTCGTAGTGCGCTATTGCCGTGCCCGTGTCGGAAGGCAGGAACGCTCGTTCGCCTCGGCGGACGACGTGGCCCAGGAGGTGTGTCTCGCGGTGTTGACGGCACTGCCTGGCTACCGCGATCAAGGTCGACCATTCCTGGCGTTCGTCTACGGGATCGCGGCGCACAAGGTGGCCGACGCCCATCGGGCCTCCGCACGAAACCGTGCCGAGCCCGTCGCCGACGTGCCCGACGAGCCAGAGCTGGACGCGGGCCCCGAACAGCGAGCCATGCAGGGAGAACTCAGCAGGCGGATGAGTGATCTACTGCGTGTCCTGCCCGACAAGCAGCGTGAGATCGTAGTGCTGCGCGTCGTGGTCGGCCTCTCGGCGGAAGAGACCGCCGAGGCCGTGGGCTCCACCCCGGGCGCGGTCCGGGTGGCCCAACACCGGGCGCTGGCCCGGCTGCGCAAGACATTGTCAGCGGAGGAGGTGGTCTGAGTGTCCGACCAGGGCAAACACGACAGACGTCGTGACGACGAGGCAGAACTCACCCTGCCCCGCTCCGAGAACCCAGAGCACGGCACCGTCGTTCCGGTCGACTTCGGCCTGCGGTTCGGCGACGACTTCGACCTGAACGGGCCGGATCGCGACCCGTTCGGCAGGCTCGACGCGTCCGAACTCGATGACGCCGTCGACTTCTCGCTCGTGCACGCCGACGACGCGTTCCTTGACGCACTCGGCGCCGCGATCCGCGGCGAGATCCCGGACGAGGCAGGCGTGCGCGACGACGAACTCGCCGCGCTGCTGTCGTCTTGGCGCGACGACGTCGACGCCGAGCCGATCAAGGAGCTCGTCGACACCAAGTACGCCGTCGCCACCGTCATCGCCGCCAAGGCCCGCAACCGCCGCAGGCCGCGCCTGCTCGTGCCGTTCGCCGCGGCCGCCGCGGTCCTCGCCATCGCCTTCACCGGCGCCGGTCTCGCCGCCAAGGACGCCCAGCCGGGCGACACCCTCTGGGGTCTGACCCGCGTCCTCTATGCCGACCACGCCCGCTCGGTCGAAGCCGCCGCGTCGGTTCGCCAGGACCTGAGCATCGCCCAGACCGCGCTGGCCGAGGGCAAGCTGGCCGAAGCCAAGGACAAGCTCGACGAGGCCCAGAAGGGCCTGCCGTCGGTGTCGTCGGAGGACGGCCAGGCCGTCCTCGCGGCGCTGCACAGCGACCTGGTCTCCCAGCTGCCCGGCAGCCCGGCCAACGAGGCCGCGCCGCCGCCGTCGGCCAACCCGACCACCGTCGCGCCGTCGAGTGCCATGCCGACCACCGAGCCGACCACGCCTGAGCCCTCCTCACCGAGTTCGCCGCCGTCCACGACCCCGAGCGCGCCGTCGAGCACCACCGAGGTGCCGACGACATCGCCCACCGAGCCGCAGACCGAGCCCCGCTCGGATCCCGCGACCTCGGACGGCGGAGCCGCGCCGAACACCGGTCAGGGCGGCCTCACCGAGGCAAGCCCGGGTGCGGTGACCACCTCGTAAGCAGCTGCGCGGGTCAGCTCAGTGCGCGGTCTCCGAAGCGGTGACGCCGTCGGCGTAGCCGCGGCAGTACTCCCAGCTCACGTACGCGTCGGGGTCCGGGTCGAACGCGGGCTCGTGCGGCCGCATCTGGCCGTCGTTGAGCAGCTGTTCGAGGCTGGCCGCGAGCAGCGCCCAGTCGTGGAAGTGCGGCTCCTGGCACTCGCCGCAGTCCACGACGATCCCGCGCACGCCACGCGGCTGCAGGAGCGCCTGGTAGACCGCGAGGTCGGCCAGGTCGTCGAGTAGCTCGACCCGCTCTTCACCGGACATCGGCGCCCCCGACTCCTCCTGCGGCTCGTCCAGCGCGCGGGCGGGGTCGTCGGGGTCGCCCGCGAACGGGTCCGGCGGGAGCGCCCCGGAGCCCGGGGGGACTGAGTCATGCGGCACGACCACGCACGGTACCGGGCCGACCCGCGAACGCGCCCGGATACCATGGTGGAACCGTGCACTTCGCGACCCCGAGCGACCCCGCCGCGCGGCCGCAGGCCACCCCCGAACCCCCGGTCCGGCCACCGGGTCCGCCAGCCATGCAGGAAGGTCCGCCACCCATCATGACCAGCGAGCTCAACGCTGACGGAGTCCCCCACAAGTTCGCCACCCTGGGCCTCACCTTCGACGATGTCCTGCTCCAGCCCGCACAGTCGGATGTGATCCCGAGCACGGTCGACACGGGGACCCGGATTTCGCGCAATGTCACGCTGCGCATCCCGCTCGCCTCGGCCGCGATGGACACCGTCACCGAGGCCCGCATGGCGATCGCGATGGCCCGGCAGGGCGGCATCGGCATCCTGCAGCGCAACCTGTCGATCGAGGAGCAGGCGCGCGCGGCGGAAACGGTCAAGCGGTCCGAGGCGGGCATGGTCACCGACCCGGTCACCTGCTCCCCGAACGACACGCTCGCCGAGGTCGACTCGATGTGCGCGCGCTACCGGATCTCCGGCCTGCCGGTGACCGACGCGGAGGGCACCCTCGTCGGCATCATCACCAACCGCGACATGCGCTTCGAGGTCGACCACACCCGCCTGGTGAGCGAGGTCATGACCAAGGGCCCGCTGGTCAGTGCCCAGGTAGGGGTGTCGGCGGAGGCCGCGCTGGGCCTGCTGCGCAGGCACAAGGTGGAGAAGCTGCCGATCATCGACGGCGAGGGCAAGCTCCGCGGCCTGATCACCGTCAAGGACTTCGTCAAGACCGAGCAGTACCCCAACGCCACGAAGGACCCGGACGGCAGGCTCATCTGCGGCGCGGCCGTGGGCGTCGGCGACGACGGCTACAAGCGCGCGATGACCCTGTTCGACGCCGGTGTCGACGTCCTGATGGTCGACACCGCGCACGGCCACTCCCGCGCGGTCCTCGACATCGTGACCCGGCTGAAGAAGGAACTCGGCGACGCGGTCGACGTGGTCGGCGGCAACGTGGCGACCCGCGCGGGCGCGCAGGCGCTCATCGACGCGGGCGCCGACGGCGTCAAGGTCGGCGTCGGCCCCGGCTCCATCTGCACCACCCGCGTGGTCGCCGGTGTCGGCGTCCCGCAGATCACGGCCATCTACGAGGCCGCGCTGGCGTGTGCTCCGGTCAAGGTCCCGGTGATCGGCGACGGCGGCATCCAGCACTCCGGCGACATCGCCAAGGCGATCGCCGCGGGCGCCAGCGCCGTCATGCTCGGCAGCCTGCTCGCGGGCACCGCCGAGTCGCCGGGCGAGCTGATCCTCGTCAACGGCAAGCAGTTCAAGAGCTACCGAGGCATGGGCTCGCTGGCCGCCATGCAGTCCCGTGGCGAGGCCCGGTCCTACTCCAAGGACCGCTACGCGCAGGACGACGTGCTCGCCGAGGACAAGCTGGTCCCCGAGGGCATCGAGGGCCGCATCCCGTTCCGCGGGCCGCTGTCGAGCGTCGTGCACCAGCTGATCGGCGGGCTGCGCGCGGGCATGGGCTACACCGGCTCGCGCACCATCACCGAACTGCAGCAGGCGCAGCTCATCCGGATCACCGCCGCGGGCCTCAAGGAGAGCCACCCGCACGACGTCACCATGACCGTCGAAGCGCCGAACTACACCACTCGCTAGTCAGTGCACTGAGAGGAACACCCAAGTGCGGGATCTTGTCGACATCGGCATGGGTCGGACCGCCCGGCGGGCCTACGGGCTCGATGAGGTCGAGATCGTGCCGTCGCGGCGCACACGGTCGTCCAAGGACGTCTCCACCGCGTGGCAGATCGATGCCTACCGGTTCGACATCCCGCTGATGACCCACCCGACGGACGCGGTCGTCTCGCCCGCCATGGCGGTGGCGGTCGGTCAGCAGGGCGGGCTCGGCGTGATCAACGCCGAGGGTCTGTGGGCCCGGCACGCGGGCGCGGAGAAGGTGCTGGCGAACCTGGTCGAGGCCGCCGACTCCGACGACGACGGCGACCCGGGCCTGGTCGGCATGCTCCAGGAGCTGCACGCGGCCCCGCTGCGGATCGACCTGATCACCGAGGCGATCAAGCAGGTCCGCGACTCGGGTGTGACGGTCGCGGCGCGGGTCAGCCCGCAGCACGCCGCGGAGCTGACCCCGCACCTGGTCGCGGCCGGTGTCGAGATCCTCATCGTGCAGGGCACGATCATCTCGGCCGAGCACGTGGCCCGTGAGGAGACCGAGAAGCCGCTCAACCTCAAGGACTTCATCGCCGATCTCGACATCCCGGTCATCGCGGGCGGTGTGCACGACTACCGCACCGCGATGCACCTGATGCGAACCGGCGCGGCCGGTGTGATCGTCGGCTACGGCGACTCCGGCGGTGTCACCACGACCGACCGGGCGCTGGGCATCGGGGTGCCGATGGCGACCGCGATCGTCGACGCCGCGGCCGCGCGCCGCGACTACCTCGACGAGACCGGCGGCCGCTACGTGCACGTCATCGCCGACGGCGGGATCTACACCAGCGGCGACATCGCCAAGGCGATCGGCTGCGGCGCGGACGCGGTCATGCTGGGCGCGCCGCTGGCCATGGCGAGCGAGGCGCCCGCCAAGGGCCTGTACTGGACCCCGGCTGCCGCCCACCCGTCACTGCCACGCAGCAGCGTGGAGCAGGTCAATTACCGCGAGCCGGTGGACCTGAAGACCCTGCTGTTCGGGCCGTCGTCGGACCCGGAGGGCGTGGTCAACCTGTTCGGCGCGCTGCGTCGCGCGATGGCGAAGACCGGGTACTCCGACCTCAAGGAATTCCAGAAGGTCGGTTTGACGGTCCGATCGTGAGGAAGGTCGTCGCGGCGGTCGGCCGGGTCGTCCTAGCCGACCAGCTCGAGTCCGACATGGCCGCGATGGTCGCGGCGAGCGACGGCGCTTTCGACGTCGACCCGGACGACCGGCCGAAGGCGCCGCCCGTGGGGCTGTCGCGGGTCTCGGTGCTCGACGCCGAGACCGGCGAGCTCCTCGGGGTGTTGAGCTGGCACGAGACCGGTTGGGGCCGCACCCGCGCGTGCGGCGCCTGGAATCTGGGCATCATGTTGCTGCCCGCCGCCCGAGGTCGAGGGGTGGGCGCGGCCTCGGCGCGGCTGCTGGTCCGGCACCTGTTCGCCACGACCGACCTCGACCGGGTCGAGGCGGCGACCGATGTCGAGAACGTGGCCGCCTGTGCGGTGCTGGAGCGGGCGGGGTTCCTCCGCGAGGGCGTCGTGCGCGGCGCGCAGCTTCGCGGGGGAGTCCGCAGGGACGTGGTCCTGTACGGAATTTTGCGCTCTGACCTCAAGGAAAGCTGACTGTTACTCATAGTCACAGGAAATCTTGGGTCAGACTCTGGTCACTTGCAGTTCAGCCCCTTAATCTCTGCCTATGGCTACGCAACTCACCGGTAACAACCCGGACTTCGATGTCGTTGTCGTCGGTTCGGGCTTCGGCGGCAGCGTGGCCGCGCTGCGGCTCACTGAGAAGGGCTATCGGGTCGCGGTGATCGAGGCGGGCCGCCGCTTCGCCGACGACGAGTTCGCCAAGACCTCGTGGGACGTGCGCAAATACCTCTGGGCGCCCGCGGTCGGGTGCTACGGCATCCAGCGGATCCACCTGCTCAAGGACGTCGTCGTGCTGGCCGGGTCGGGTGTCGGCGGTGGGTCGCTGGTGTACGCGAACACGCTGTACAAGCCGCTCAAGCCGTTCTACAAGGACCGCCAGTGGGCTGACATCACCGACTGGGAGTCGGAGCTGGCGCCGCACTATGACCAGGCGTCGCGGATGCTCGGCGTGGTCACCAACCCGACGGTGACGCCGTCGGACGAGGTCATGCAGAAGGTCGCCGCCGACATGGGCGTTGCCGACAGCTACCACCCGACACCGGTCGGCGTGTACTTCGGCGAGGCGGGGGAGAAGGCCGCCGACCCGTACTTCGGCGGAGTGGGCCCCGAGCGCACCGGCTGCACCGAGTGCGGCTCCTGCATGACCGGCTGCCGCGTCGGCGCGAAGAACACGCTGGTCAAGAACTACCTGTACCTGGCGGAGCAGGGCGGCGCCGAGGTCCTGCCGCTGACCACTGTCACCGCTTTGCGTGAGCGCGAGGACGGCACCTACGAGGTCGACGTGCGCGCGACCGGCAAACGCGTCAGGAAGGGTCGCCGGACCATCACGGCGGGCCGGGTCGTGCTCGCCGCGGGCACCTGGGGCACCCAGAACCTGCTCCACACCATGCGCGACAAGGGCGTCCTGCCGAAGCTCTCGACCAAGCTGGGCGAGCTGACCAGGACCAACTCCGAGTCCATCATCGGCGCCGCCCGGAACAAGGTCGACCCGGCGAACAACTACAGCTCCGGCGTCGCGATCACGTCGTCGATCCACCCGGACGAGATCACCCACATCGAGCCCGTGCGGTACGGCAAGGGCAGCAACGCGATGAGCCTGATGCAGACCATCGCCACCGACGGCGGCTCGACCGTGCCCCGCTGGCGCCAGGCCGCCCGCTTCCTCGTGCGGCACCCGATCAAGTCGATGGGCCTGCTGCAGGGGTACCGCTGGAGCGAGCGGACGGTGATCCTGCTGGTGATGCAGAGCCTCGACAACTCGATCACCACCTATACCAAGCCCGGCTTGTTCGGCAGGCGCAAGTACACGTCGAAGCAGGGCCACGGCGAGCCCAACCCGACCTACATCCCGGCAGGCCAGGTCGCCAACGAGCTGACCGCCAAGCACATCGGCGGCACCGCGGGCGGAACCTGGGGCGAGGTCTTCAACATCCCGCTGACCGCCCACTTCATCGGCGGCTGCGCCATCGCCGACGACGAGTCCCGCGGCGTCATCGACCCGTACCACCGGGTTTTCAACTACCCCGGAATCTCGGTTGTCGATGGGGCCGCCATCACGGCCAACCTGGGTGTGAACCCGTCGTTGACGATCGCCGCCCAGTCCGAGCGCGCGTTCTCCTTCTGGCCCAACAAGGGCGAACCCGACCCGCGTCCGGTGCAGGCGGAGGGCTACCAGCGGATCAAGCCCGTGGCCCCCGTCAACCCGGCCGTCCCCGCCGAGGCCCCGGGCGCGCTGCGGCTGAAGATCGTCGACGTTCGCTGATCAGGCGAGGGCTTGCTGGATTTCGGCCTTGATCGTCCACCGGCACGCGAACCGCGGACCCCCTTCCGTCGCGCAGGTCACCGGTGTCCGGGACTCCCAGAACGCCGCCGCTACGCGGCCCTCAGGTGCAGGGTGTTGCGGAGCGGACTTCGTAACGGGTCGAGGTATGCGGGCGGGGTGAATTCCGGCATCCCGTCCGTGCCGATGCGGATCGCCCAATCGCTGTTGTGGACCAGGCGGTGATGGCGGACGCACAGCAGGGCCAGGTTGTTCAGGGCGGTGGACCCGCCGTCAGCCCAGTGGACGACGTGGTGGGGGGCGCAGGCACGAGGTCTGCGGTCGCAGCGCGGGAACGAGCAGCCGCGATCCCGCAGGATCAGCGCGCGCCGGAGGTGTGCCGGGACGGTGTAGCGGGCCCGGCCGACGTCGAGCGGCTGGCTCGAACCGCCGAGCACGTGCGGCAGGAGCTTGGCGTCGCACGCGATCACTCGGGCCGCGCCCGCGCTGAGCAGGCCCGCGCCGTCGAGCAGCGCGTGCCCGACGCGGGATTCCAGGGCGGCCAGCGGAATCGTGACGTTCACGTGCGGACGTTCGCCTGCCTCGGTCGGCAGGTTCGGGTCGGCGATGGCGAGGTCGCAGATCTGGGCGAAGGCGTCGCCGTTGCGTTCGGCCTGGGTACGGGTGTCCGCTAGTGCCGAAGTCGGGTCGGGCTTGCTGAGCGGTTCGATCAGCGCCGTGAACGTCGCGGCGTCGGCCGGGCACAACTCGAACGCACCTCGTACCCGACCGTCGCGGCGCTTGCGCCAGGACAGGTGGTTGCACGGCTGCGGTGCGGGCGCGGCGGCGGGTTCCGGGCCGTCCTGGTCGAGCACCGCGAGCATCCGGTCCGCGCTCGCCCGCAGCTGCGCGGGGTCGGCTGTGCGGGCCTGCTCGGCAAGCGCCCGCTCGAACTCCACCCGTGCCGGTTCGTCGACCCAGCCCGGCATATCCCGCATCGCGTGGGCGATCACTTCGATGTGCTCGCCGTCGATCGCCGCGTCGGACAGGGCGGCATGGGTGGCGGGAAGGGGCGGCGGGGCTTCGTGGCCCGTCGGCGTCAGCGTCGGGCACACCAGTTCGGCCTGCGCCAAGAGCCGCTTCGCCTGTTTGGGGCTGACCCTCGTCAACGCGGAGATCAGCATCGCGGGCGAACCGTACCCGGCGAGTCGGTGGATATCGCCGCGATCCACCTCGCCGACCAACTCCAGCAAAGTCGCGTATTCGGCCCGAATGCGCGCCACCACGGCGACCATCGCCTCGGCGAGTTCCGGGCCGCGCGAGGCCCAGAACCGACCGGGGTCGTTGTGGTGGATCTCCAATTCGGACACACCACGATCATCCCGACGACCACCGACAATTCCGGCCCGCGAGAGTGTCTCGCGGGCCGGAGTCATCCGATGGTGTGGATCTGGCGGAATTGCTTGCGGCAAGAGAGTTCGGGTGGCTCGGGCGGGACTTGAGCCATGGGGAACAATCAAGGGCCATGAGCCCCGTCAGCCGTGGACGCAAGCGCAGGAACAAGAGCAAGGGCACCCGACCCGCCGTGCTCTGGTCCGGTGAGCCTGAACCCTGTGACTGTCCCGCGTGTACGAACCCGGACATCGATCAGCAGGCTGTGCTGGACAGCTTGATCGCGGGCGGCGCCGACCTGTTCGGCGCCGAAGATCCGATCGAGGCCGAGCTGTTCGGCGCGGGGATGATGACCGTCGGAGTCGAGGACCCCGTCGCGTTCGGCGAAGCGTTGGTGGAAGGTCTGATCCCGGACCTCGAGAGCCAGCCGGGTGACGGCACGGTCGCGTTGCTCGTCGCGCTCGGATCGGTCGCCGATGAGCGGGTCGCGCGGGCCGCGTGGACGGCCGCAGACCGATTGGTCGAATCGGGTTCGCCGAGACCGGGCTGGGCCGACGAACTACGGACGCCGGTTACCGCGACGGAGTGCTGGGTGGTGTCCAAGCCTGAGGAAGGCGGCACCGTGCTCGCCGCGTCGTTCCAGCGCGCGGGCCGTTCGCACGGGGTTGTCATCGCCGTGGACGAGTTCGATTGCGGCGAGGCGTCCGAGGTCTTCCTGGTAGACGACGAAAACATTCCCCAGATGCGGGCCATGATCGAGTCCGAGGGCTCGCGCGAGCGGGTGGACGCGGCCGAGTTCCGGTGGCGGGTGGAGGCGGCCTTGGACGCGCGTGCCGTCCACGACGACGAAGACGCCGCCGCGGGCAACGACCCCGTGGAGATCGACGAGGACGGCCCGCCGTACGCGGTGCTGGCCGCCATCGTTCGGGCGCGGATGAGTGCCATGCCCGCGCCGGACAAGCCGAAACCGCCGCACCGCGAGGGTGCGGTCGGGCCGGTGTTGCCGCGGCCGAAGCCGCCGAAGCTGCCGAAGAAGCGGACCAAGGCGGCAGGCCCCGCGCCGGTGTACCAGATCAAGGTCGGGTTGCGCGGGGCCAAGCCGCCCATTTGGCGACGGCTCGAAGTGCCCGCGGACATCCGTCTGCCTCGACTGCACCAGGTGATCCAGGTCGCGTTCGACTGGGCCGACTCCCATCTGCACGTCTTTGAGACGCCGTTCGGCGACTTCGGGAACGCCGGCCCCGAGATCGGCCACCAGTCGCCGCGTTCGGTGACGCTGGAACAGGTAGCACCCGGAGTGGGCAGCAAGCTCGACTACATGTACGACTTCGGCGACGCCTGGGACCACGAGATCGTGGTCGAGAAGGTGCTCGAACCCGGCAAGGCAGGCACCTTGCCTCGGTGCACGGGAGGCCGCCGAGCCGCGCCGCCCGAGGACTGTGGCGGGATCGACGGATACGCCGACTTGGTCGAAGTCCTCGCCGATCCGGCCCATGAGGACCACGCGGAGCTGCTCGAATGGCTCGGGCTCGATAATGCCGCCGACTTCGATCCGGTGGCGTTCAGCGCCTCCGAGATAACCGAGGACCTGTCCGACCTGCGCTGACGCGGAGTTGTCCACAGGCGCGGCAGAGGATCTTTTGCTGGACGCCTGCGAGTGGCACTGTGGAGGAGTGACAAAGGCATTCGCGTCCAGTGCGGACCTGCAACGTAAAGTCGAGACGTTCACCGATCTCGCCGACGGCGTCTACGCGCTCACGGCCGAGGGAGACCCGAACGTCTGCGCCGTCGAGGGCGAAGACTTCCTGGTGTGCTTCGAGGCCAGGGCGACCCCCGTGGCGGCCCGTCGGTGGCTCGACCAGCTGCGGGAACGCACCGACAAACCGGTGCGGTACCTGATCCTGAGCCACTACCACGCGGTCCGCACGCTCGGTGCCGGCGCGTTCGGCGCGCAGGAGATCGTCGCGCACGAGGTCACGCGGCAGTTGATCGCCGAGCGTGGGGAAGCCGACTGGGCCAGTGAGTTCGGCCGGATGCCGCGGCTGTTCGAGGAGCCCGAGAGCATCCCGGGGCTCACCTGGCCGACGATCACCTTCACCGACCGGCTGACCATCCCGCTCGGCGGCGATCGGGGTGATCTCGTCCTCGCCTACTGCGGCCGCGGCCACACCGCGGGCGACATCGTCGCCTGGCTGCCGAAGCACAAGATCCTGTTCGCCGGCGACCTGGTCGAGTCCCACGCCGCCCTCTACACCGGCGACGCCTTCCACGACGACTGGGCGACGTCCACTTTGGACAATGTGGCCGCCTTCGGTGCCGAGACCGTGGTCGGTGGTCGCGGCGAGGTCGCGCAAGGGCGGGCCGCTGTCGATGCCGCCATCGCGCAGAGCAGGCACTTCCTCGACGAACTGCGCCGCATCGTCGGCGAAGTCCACCGCCGCAAGGGAACCGTCGCCGAGGCGTTCACCGCCACCCACGCCGCGCTCGAACCCGAGTACGGCCGGTGGCCGATCTTCGAGCACTGCCTGCCCTTCGACGTCCAGCGCTACTGGGACGAACTCGACGGCGTCGACTGGCCGATCGTGTGGACCGCCGAGCGCGACCGTGAGGTCTGGGCGAGCCTGCAGGGGGAGAAGTGAGCGACCCGGTCGTCATCGTCGGCGCCGGACCGGTCGGCCTGACGGGCGCGATTCTCCTTGCCCGCCAAGGGGTTCCAAGCATCGTCCTGGAGTCCAGGCCCACCCGGACCCTCATCGGCAGCCGAGCCATCTGCGTCCAGCGCGACATCCTCGACATCCTGGAGCGCGCCGGCGTCGGCAGGAAGGTCATCGACGCCGGGGTCACTTGGTACTCGGGCCGGATGTTCTACCGCGAGCACGAGGTCGTCGCCATGGCGTTCCCCGAGACGCCGCCCGGCCTGTTCCCGCCGTTCGTGAACACCCCGCAGAACATCGTCGAGCAACTCCTCGAAGACCGAGCCGCGCAGGACCCCCTGATCGACGTGCGCTACGGCAACACCGTCGTCGCGCTCACCCAGGATGACGACGGTGTGAGCCTCTCAGTCGACACCGCGACCGGCGGCCACGACGTCCGCGGCACCCACTGCATCGCCGCCGACGGCTCCCGCTCCACGGTGCGCACCATGCTGGGACTCCCCTTCGAAGGCCGCTCGTTCAACGACAAGTTCCTGATCACCGATATCCGCGCCAAGCTCGATTTCCCGGTCCCTGAGCGCCGCTTCTACTTCGACCCGGAGTGGAACCCGGGCAGGCAGGTGCTGCTGCACCCGCAGCCCGACTCGGTATGGCGGATCGACTGGCAGGTCCCCGAAGACTTCGATCTCGAGACCGAACAAGAGAACGGCGGCCTGCACGCTCGGGTCCGCCAGATCATCGGTGAGACCACGGCCTACGACCTGCTCTGGGCGTCCGTCTACCGCTTCCACCAGCGCCGCGTCCCCCGGATGCGGGTCGACCGGGTGTTCATGGCAGGCGACGCGGCCCATGTCATGAGCCCGTTCGGGGCCCGCGGCATGAACTCCGGCCTCGCCGACGCCGAGAACGCGGCATGGAAGATCGCCGCCGTCCGGTCCGGCTGGGCGGGCCCCGACCTGCTGGCCACCTACGACACCGAACGCGGTGCCGCGGCCGACGAGAACCTCAAAGTCACCGCCACCACCATGCGCTTCCTGGTCCCCGCCGACGACACCGAGCGGGCCCGCCGCCGAGACGTCCTGGAACGAAGCATCCACGACCCGGCGGCCCGAGCCGAGATCAACTCCGGCAAACTCTCGGAACCCTTCTGGTACCTGGATTCCCCACTGACCACCCCCGGTGCCGACACCACGACCTTCCCCACGGAACCAAGCACTCCCCGCCCATCCATCCCGGGCGTCCTCTGCCCCGACTTCCAACTCGGTGGAATCCGCCTGCGCGACACCTTCGGCACCACCTTCACGGTGCTCCTCGGCCCGGAAGCCGCCACCCCGAACATCCCCGACTCGGTCCCGGAGACCAAGGTGGTCCGTCTATCCCGGGAAGCAGCGGAGGCGCTCGACCTCGCCCCGACCGACCTGGCGGTGGTCCGCCCCGACGGCTACCTGGCCGCCACCCTCACCGAAACCACCGCCGCCGAGTTACCCAGCGCCCTCCGCCGCGCCTGTGGATGGGTCAGCCAGAGGGCTGCCCAACAGTCCACTGGGAACGCGACCGACTAGCACCACCCCCCGCCGAATGGTGCAATCGCACCGGGAGGTGCCGGTTTGGGGATCAACAGGCGCACGTTGCTCTGGGCTGCCGGAGTCGGGGCGGCGACGGCCGCCTGCTCCAAGCCCACCGCACAACAGCCCTCCATTACACCCACGACAACCGCCTCCCCACCCCGTCCCACCGCGGTCGCGCCCGATTGGGAAGCGCTGAGAGCAAAAGTCGCGGCCCTCACCCAACCCGGTTCCCCCGACTACGACACGGCCCGCCGCTCCTACAACACCTTCTTCGACCGCAGGCAGCCCGCCGCGGTCGCCACCGTGCAGACCCCCGAGCAAGTCCAGGCCTGCGTGGAGTCGGCCCGCCAGTCCTACCTCCCCATCGCCGCCCGCGGCGGCGGCCACAGCTACGCCGGCTACTCCGTCCCCGATTCCGGTCTCGTCGTCGACCTCAAAGGCATGAACAAGGTCGACATCCAAGGCACGACGGCCACGATCGGTGCCGGTGCCCGCCTGTTCGACGTCTACACCGCCCTCGCCCAGGTGGGCCGTTGCATCCCGGCCGGGTCGTGTCCCTCCGTCGGCATCGCCGGTCTCACCCTCGGCGGCGGCATCGGGGTGTTGTCCCGCAAATACGGTCTGACCTGCGACAAGCTGACCGCGATCCAGATCGTCACGGCCGACGGCATGCTCCGCGACGTCACCGCGGACGCCGACCCGGACCTGTTCTGGGCCCTGCGCGGCGGCGGTGGCGGCAACTTCGGCATCGTCACGTCGTTCACCTTCGCCACCGACCCGGCCCCCGACCTGGTCGTCTTCGAGCTCACCTTCCCCGCCGGGGCCGCCCCCGCGGTCGTCGGGGCGTGGCAGAACTGGGTGGCGCGGGCACCGGTCGACCTGTGGTCCAACTGCGTCATCGCCGCGGGCTCCCCGCCGCACGCTCGGGTCGGCGGGGCTTTCGTTGGCTCCCAGGCGACCCTCAACCGACTGCTCGACACCCTGGTCAAGGCGGTCGGAACCCGGCAGACGAACCGCATGGTCGGCCAGCGCCGCTACCTCGACGCGATGCGCTACTTCGGTGGCTGCGCCAACCGCTCTTGCGCCCCCGAAGCCCAGCCGCGCGAGGCGTTCGTCGCGTCCTCCCGCATCCTCACCAAGCCCGTCAGCGACCCCGCCGGGCTGACCAACCTGCTGGACGGCCGCGTCGACCTGGACATCCTGCTCGACTCGCTCGGCGGCGCCGTGAACGCGGTCAAACCCGCCGACACCGCCTTCCCGCACCGCGACGCCCTGGCGACCGTGCAGATCTACCAGAAAGCCACCCCCGACGGACAGGAAGCGGCCGCCCGCGCCGTCGCCGAGGTGCGCGACGGCGTGGGCAAGCTCGGCGCGCGCGGCGGGTACGTCAACTACATCGAGGCGGCCATGCCCGACTGGGGCGTTCTCTACTACGGCGCCAACCTCAGCCGCCTGCGTGCCGTCGCCCGCCGCTACGACCCTGACCGGATCTTCACCTTCGCCCAGTCGATCCACCGGGCCTAAAGATCAATCCCGGACAGCACCATCGTCTGGTCCTCGGTGTAGTCGTCCATCGCCGACCGCACCCCTTCGCGCCCGGTGCCGGAGCCCTTTACCCCGCCGTACGGCATCTGGTCGGCCCGGTACGACGGCACGTCGCCGATGACCACGCCGCCCACCTCCAGCTCCGCCGCCGCCCGGAACGCCACCCGCAGGTCGGTCGTGAACACCCCGGCCTGCAGCCCGTACTCCGTGCCGTTGGCCAGCTCGAACGCCTCGTCCACCGAGTCCACGACCGACACCACCAGCACCGGCCCGAACACCTCTTCGCAGCTCACCTTGGCTGTGGCGGGCACATCGATCAGCACCGTCGGCTCGATCGTCGTCCCCTTGCGGTTGCCGCCGGTCAGCACCCGGCCGCCCGCCGAGACGGCCTCGGCGATCCAGTCGGTGACCCGCGCCGCGTTGTCCTCGTCGATGACCGGCCCTACCTCGACCTCAGGGTCGTGCGGGTCCCCGGTGCGCAGCCCGGACACGGCGGCGACGAGCGCGGGAACGAAGGCGTCGGCCAGGTCCCGGTGCACGATCACCCGCTGCACCGCGATGCACGACTGCCCGCCCTGGTAGTTGCCGAACAGCGCGATTCGCTTCGCCGCGTGGTCGAGGTCGGTCCAGTCCGGGCAGATGATCGCCGCGCTGTTGCTCCCCAACTCCATCACCACGTGCTTGCGCGGCGCCGACCGCATGATCCCCCAGCCGACCTTCGTCGATCCGGTGAACGAGATCACCGGCAGCCGCGGGTCCTCCACCAGTGCCGACATCTCCGACCCGCGAACCGGAAGCACGGAGAACGCTCCGGCGGGCAGGTTCGTCTCCGCCAGGATCTCCCCGAGCAGCAGGGCCGACAGCGGCGTCGCCGAAGCCGGCTTGATGATCACCGGGGCGCCGACGGCCAACGCGGGAGCGACCTTGTGCGCGACCAGGTTCAGCGGGAAGTTGAACGGCGCCACCGCCAGCACCGGTCCGCGCGGCCGTCGCCGGATCAGGCCCAGCCTGCCCTCGCCGTTCGCGTCGGTGTCGAGTCGCTGCAAGTCGCCGATGAAACGGCGCGCTTCCTCGGCGGCGAAGCGGAACGTCGACACCGCCCGCGCGACCTCGATCTCCGCCCACTTCAGCGGTTTGCCGTTCTCCGCGGTGATCGTCTCCGCGATCTCCTCCGACCGCTCGGCCAGTGTCCGCGACACGTGGTCCAGCGCGGCGGCACGCACATGTGCCGGTGTGGACCGAAATTCCTTCGCCACGGCCGCCGCCGCCGCGATCGCGCGCTCGACGTGATCGGCTTCCGGCACGGACACCGTCGCCACGTCAGTGCCGTCGTACGGGTGGTGCACATCGAGGGTCTGTCCGCTGCCCTCCGGCCTGCCCGCCACCCAGAACGGGCGCGGCTTGGCCGCGATGACATCCCCGTCATCGTCGTCTGTGTTGTCGCGCGTGGTCATGTCACTAACCGTAGGCCCGGGCCCTGCCCGAGGCTCGCCAAGCTACGATGGCGGTGGCTGACCGACGATGGTGGCTAGGGTTCCGCCGCTCCCACCAGGGGCGGGTCTGGTTCGAGCGCCACGGAAAACCTGTGCGGCACGGTGCGCAGGCAGGCATCTCCGGGAGAGAAACCCAGGGAGGGACCGGTCGGCACACAGTGCTGCTTGCTGTGTGCCGAGAAGGTTCTCCCACCCCTTCCCGGCTTCCGGCAACTGACGGAAGGTAGCCAATGACTGACACCCGACCCGTTCTGGTGGTCGACTTCGGCGCGCAGTACGCGCAGCTGATCGCCCGCCGGGTCCGCGAGGCCCAGGTGTACTCCGAGGTCGTCCCGCACACCGCGACCGTCGACGAGATGCTCGCCAAGAACCCCGCCGCCATCGTCCTGTCCGGCGGCCCGTCGAGCGTCTACGCCGAGGGCGCACCGAAGGTCGACCCCGCCCTGTTCGAGGCGGGCGTCCCCGTCTTCGGCATCTGCTACGGCTTCCAGGCCATGGCGGGCGCACTCGGCGGCACCGTCGAGCACACCGGCACCCGCGAGTTCGGCCGCACCGACCTGCACGCCACCGGCGGCGAGCTGCATGACGACCTGCCCGCGCGGCACCCGGTCTGGATGAGCCACGGCGACTGCGTGACCAAGGCGCCCGAGGGCTTCACCGTCACCGCGTCCTCCGAGGGCGCACCCGTGGCCGCGTTCGAGAACGTCGAGCGCCGCTTCGCCGGCGTGCAGTACCACCCCGAGGTCGCGCACTCCCCGCACGGCCAGGAGGTCCTGCGCCGCTTCCTGCACGACATCGCCGGTGTCCGTCCACAGTGGACGACGTCGTCGATCGTCGAGGAGCAGGTCGCGCGCATCCGCGGGCAGGTCGGCGACGGCAAGGCGATCTGCGGCCTGTCCGGTGGCGTGGACTCCGCGGTCGCCGCGGCCCTGGTTCACCGCGCCATCGGTGACCGCCTGACCTGCGTCTTCGTCGACCACGGCCTGCTTCGCGCGGGAGAGCGCGCCCAGGTCGAGCGCGACTACGTCACCGCGACCGGCGTCCGGCTGGTCACGGTCGACGCCCGCGAGCGCTTCCTCGACGCGCTGGCCGGGGTCACCGACCCCGAGGAGAAGCGCAAGATCATCGGCCGCGAGTTCATCCGGGTCTTCGAGCAGGCCGAGCTGGACCTGCAGGCCGAGGCGGGCGGCGACAAGTACCGCTTCCTGGTCCAGGGCACCCTCTACCCCGACGTCGTCGAGTCCGGCGGCGGCGCGGGCGCGGCCAACATCAAGAGCCACCACAACGTGGGCGGCCTGCCCGACGACCTCGACTTCGAGCTGGTCGAGCCGCTGCGCGCACTGTTCAAGGACGAGGTCCGCCGGGTCGGTCTGGAGCTGGGCCTGCCGGAGACGATCGTGCACCGCCAGCCGTTCCCCGGGCCGGGTCTGGGCATCCGGATCATCGGCGAGGTCACCGCGACGAACCTGGAAATCCTGCGGTCGGCCGACGCGATCGCCCGCGAGGAACTCACCGCCGCCGGTCTCGACCGCGACATCTGGCAGTGCCCGGTCGTGCTGCTCGCCGACGTTCGCAGCGTCGGCGTCCAGGGCGACGGCCGCACCTACGGCCACCCGGTCGTGCTGCGCCCGGTGTCGAGCGAGGACGCGATGACCGCCGACTGGACGCGCCTGCCCTACGACGTCCTGGAACGCGTGTCGACCCGCATCACCAACGAGGTCGCCGAGGTCAACCGGGTCGTGCTCGACGTGACGAGCAAGCCGCCGGGCACCATCGAGTGGGAGTAAGGCCAGACAAGACCTGAACGCCGAACGGCCCGGTCGTCATGACCGGGCCGTTCGCGTGGTGAGTGGCTGTCCGCTTACTTGTTCTTGCCCCGCATGGTGGATCCGAGCAGCAGCATCAGCCCGCCGAAGACCGCGACGCCTGCGATGAGCCACCGCGCGTCGGGCAGCGCGTTCCAGATCGCGCCGTCGGTCAGTACGAACGCCGACACCAGCAGCGTCGCGATCCCGGCGATCAGCGCGAGCGGGTCGAACCGCTTCTTGCTCGTCTGCTCAGCCACGACGCACCTCCACGCTTCCCGCCGCGCTCACCTTGGCGTCGAGGTCTATGACCAAGCCGCCCGTGCCGTCGGATCCCAAATCAATCTTCGAGACCTTCGGGTCCGGCCCGTTCTCCTCGGAGCCCAGGCAGGTCACCGAGCCCGCCCCGGCGGAGCACCGCAGCGTGACGTCCGCTGTCTCCGGCACGATCACCGTGATGTCCCCGACGTCGACCTTCACCTTCGTCGAGACATCCCCCGTGGTCGGCAGCGCCGTCAGGTCCAGGGTCACCGAGCCCAGGTTGCGCTGGTAGCTGTTCTGCACCTGCTCGACGGTCAGCGGCTTCTCGTCCACCTCGCCGACCCCGTCCGCCGTGATCCCGGTGGGCCACACCACGGTCATCGCGATGCCCACCGCGGCCAGCGGGATCGCCAGCCCGATCAGACCCCGTCCGCCGCCGCTGAAGGCGCCCGCCACCAAGCCGAGGCCGATGATCCCGAGCACCACGCCGATCCCGTGTTGGAGCGTCAGCCAGCCACCGGTGTTCGGTCCGACCAGCACGCCGACGCCGACCGCGAGGAACACGAACGCCATGGTCACCAAGCCGACCTTGGACCGCCTGCGCGGCGTCGGCGGCTCCGGGTCGGGCTCGCGCGGGCTCGGCTCCGGCAGGTCCCAGGCGAACGGCGCGGCACCCAGCGGGTCCCAGGCCGGCGGCCGCTGCGCTTCGTAGCCGGGGTCAATCGGGTCCCAGACCACGGTCGGTCCCGTCTCCATCTCCGAGGTCTGCGCGGCGGTCGCGGGCTGGGTGACGCCCAGGTGCGACCGGTGCCGGTGCAGCAGGAACAGCGAGCCGCCGATGAGCGCGACGGCGATGAACCCGCCGAAGTCGCGGTCGAAGAACCACCAGAACGCCGGGAACATCGCCACGCAGAGCGCCACGGTGAACGCCGTCGAACTGGAGCTGCGGCCGTGCCCCGCGAGCGCCTCCATTGGGGAGGCCTCGTCGTCCTCCTCGGCCAGGAACAGCCAGCCGAGCAGGTAGGCGAGCACGCCGGCGCCGCCATAGAAGGTCGCGACCACGAAGGCCACGCGGACGATGACCGGATCGATGCCGTATCGGGCGCCTATGCCCGCGGCGACGCCCGCGACCTTGCGGCCCTGGCGGGGCCGTCTCGGGCGGGTCGCCCAGAAGTCTTTGAGCGTGTCCTCCACGCTGGGTGCGCTGTGCGCTTTAGTTGATTCGCCACTCACGAGGGAAAGCATGGCCGCCGGGCGGGGGCCCGCACATCCGGGAACGACCCTGACATCGGCTTCAGGGTGGATCCCCGATGTGGCCCTGGCTTGCGCGTGTGAGCATTCTTGGTGTGGAAGCACAGATCCTCGAGGAGGTCGACGCGGACCAGCAGCGGGCTCAGTCGAACACGGTGGCGGTGCCGGACCCGGTCCGGCTGCATCGCCGCCGGTCCGGTCGCGCGGTCGCGGGCGTGGCGGGCGGCGTCGCCGACCACCTCGGCGTCGACGTGCTGTGGGTGCGAATCGCCTTCGCCCTGCTTGCCTCGCTCGGCGGCGCGGGCGTGCTCGCGTACGGCCTGCTGTGGATCTTCGCGCCGCAGCAGCCTGACGACGCGCGGTCCATCTCGACCAGGGAACGCCAGCAGGCCTACGGCCTGATCGCGCTCGGCGCGGGCCTCACTGTCGGCGCGGGCACGCTGTCCGGTGTCGTCAGCGGCTGGGTCGCGGGCGGCCTCGGGGTCGCCCTCGTCGGCGCCGCCGTCGTCTGGCGGGAAGCCGACCAGTCGCAGCGCCGCCGGGCCAAGGGCGCGCTGCTCGGCGCTGGTGGCAGGCCCGCACTGTTCCGGGTGCTGACCGGCGCGACCCTGGTGATCACCGGCATCGTCTTGTTCCTGATCAGCAGCATCGGCCTCAACCAGGTGCAGTTCACCCTGCTCGCGGTGCTCGCCGCCCTGATCGGCGTCGGTGTGCTGACCGTCCCGTGGTGGCTCAAGCTGGTCCGCGACCTCGGCGAGGAGCGGCGGGCCCGCATCCGCACCGAGGAGCGCGCCGAGATCGCCGCGCACCTGCACGACTCCGTGCTGCAGACCCTCGCCCTGATCCAGAAGCAGGCGGAGGCCCCGCGCGAGGTCCTGCGGCTGGCCCGCGGCCAGGAGCGGCAACTGCGCAGCTGGCTCTACGGCCCGTCCGGGTACGGCCGCGCGGTCGACGGCCTGGCCCACGGCACGCTCTCCGACGCCGTCGCGCGCGCGGCGGGCGAGGTCGAGGACACCTTCGCGATCAAGGTCAGCCACGTCGTCGTCGGCGACTGCGAACTCGACGAGCGCCTGGTGGCCGTGGTCATGGCGGCCCGGGAGGCGATGGTCAACGCGGCCAAGCACGCCGGGGTGGCCGAGGTGTCGGTCTACGCCGAGGTCGAACCCGAGACGGTCACCGTGTTCGTCCGCGACCGGGGCAACGGATTCGACCCGGGCACCGTTCCGGACGACCGGCATGGGCTCGCCGACTCGATCAGGGGCAGGATGGAGCGCAACGGTGGTGAGATCCGGCTGCGAACCGCGCCCGGGGACGGCACCGAGGTCCAGCTCAACATGCCGCGCGCGAAGGTGACCACATGACCGAAGAGACCCAGTCCCGCCAGCCCGTGCGCGTGTTCCTGGTGGACGACCACAGCATGTTCCGCGCCGGTGTGCGCGCCGAACTCGACACGATCACCGACGACATCGAGGTGGTCGGCGAGGCGGGCACGGTCGGCGAGGCCGTCGCCGGGATCGGCCACCTCAAGCCCGACGTGGTTCTGCTCGACGTGCACATGCCCGACGGCGGCGGCGCCGAGGTGCTGCGCCAGTCCCGCAAGGCCACCCCCGACGTGGTGTTCCTCGCGCTGTCGGTGTCCGACGCGGCCGAGGACGTCATCGCGGTGATCCGCGCGGGCGCCCGCGGCTACGTCACCAAGACGATCTCCAGCCAGGAACTCGCCAAGGCGGTCGTGCGCGTCGCCGACGGAGACGCCGTGTTCTCCCCGCGACTGGCCGGTTTCGTCCTCGACGCCTTCGCCGACCGCCCGGGCGCGGCGCCGATCAGCGACCCGGAACTCGACCTGCTGACCCCACGCGAACGCGACGTGCTGCGCCTTCTGGCCCGCGGCTACGCCTACAAGGAGATCGCCGCGGAGCTGTTCATCTCGGTGAAGACGGTGGAGACCCACGTGTCCAGCGTCCTGCGCAAGACCCAGCTGTCGAACCGCTACGAGCTGTCCCGCTGGGCGTCCGACCGCAGGCTCGTCTGACCGCTTTCCCGGCATGGACGCGACGGTTAACGTGTGCCCGTGAGTGACTCCGCCTTCGCCACCGCCCTCCGTGCGGCGATCCGGGCACGCGGAATCAGCATGGAGCGGATCCGCGACCGGCTGCGTGAGCGGGGCACGCCGGTCAGCGTCGCCACCCTGAGCTACTGGCAGTCCGGCCGCAGCCAGCCCGAACGCCAGTCGTCCCTCGCCGCTGTCGGGCACCTTGAGCAGGTCTTGGAGCTGGACGCCGGCGCGCTTATCGGCCTGTTGGGGGCGCCCCGGCCTCGCGGCCGCGGGGTCACCCGCGAGGCGATCGGCTTCGGCGATCTGTGGCCCGAGCCGCTGAACAACGTGCTCACCGATGTCGACACGAGCTGGGACACCCGGCTGAGCCGGATCAGCCTGCACGACCGCATCGTGATCGGCCCGGACCGCGCCGAACGCTCCCAGTCGATCCGCCAGGTGCTGCGCGCCGAGGAGGACGGCGTCGACCGGTGGGTGGGGATCTTCGAGGTCGACGAGCCTGGCACCCCGCTGCCGGTGACGCGCGCGGTGTGGAACTGCCGGATCGGCACGGTCAGCGTCGATCTTGAAGCAGGCCTGAGCGTCACCGAACTGGTCTTCCCCAAACCGCTCGCGCGCGGGGAGACGATCCTCACCGAACACGCGCTCGACAATCCGCCGCCGCAGCCGCAGTCGGTCATGTACGAGCGCCGGTGCAGGCTGCCGGTGAAGGAACTGCTGTTGGAGATCCGCTTCGATCCGTCGGCGCTGCCCAGCAAGTGCGTGCACTACACGGTGATCGACGGCCACGAACGGCCTCGGGTGCTGACCCTGGATGCCGAGGGTTCCGTGCATGCCCTGGCCAACGACTTCGGCCCGGGCCGCTTCGGCATCCGCTGGGAGTGGGACTAGATCTTGGCCGCGAGCGCGGGCACAGGTTCGACCGCCACCAGCACCGGCTTCTTCTGCCAGCGGGTCATCCCGACGCCGATCAGCACCACGACCATCCCCGCGATCACCCGCAGCGTGATTTCCTCGCCGAGCGCGACCGCGCCCAGCAGCACCGAGACGACCGGCAGCAGATAGCCGACCGTGGTGGCGTTGGTCGCGCCCTCGTCGGCGATCAGCCGGTAGTTGAGCGCGAACGCGAAGCCGGTGCCGAAGACCCCGAGAATGGCCACCGCGATCAAGGCCGTGGTGTTGAGGTGGACCGGCTGCAGTCCGCCGACCGGCACGGCGACGGCGGTCAGACCGGTCGCGGTGAGCAGTTGAGCCGCCGACAGCGCGATCGGAGCCGTGCCCCGCCCGGAGATCTTGCGGCCGATGTAGGCGTAGCTGACCGCATAGCTCAGGGCGGCGCCCAGGATCGCCAGGGCGTCCCAGCTCGCCACGCCCGCCTTCTCCCACGGCGCGAAGATCAGCAGCGTCCCGAGGAAGCCGAGCAGCAGGCCGCCGAGGCGCACCGGGCCCAGGTTGCCGCGTTCGGAGCCGATGACGATGCCGATCAGCAGCGCCCACAGCGGGGTCGTCGCGTTCAGCACCCCCGCGATACCGGTGTCGACGGTCCGCTCACCCACCGCGAACAGCACGAACGGCAGCGCGTTGCCGAAGAACGCCGCGAACACCAGGTGCGCCCACACCGTGCGGTCGGTGGGCAGCCGGTGCCGCTGCGAGTAGCAGAGGACCAGCACCACGATGGCGCCCAAGGCGCACCGCGTCACCGCGATCTGCATGGGTGACAGGCCGGTCAGCGCGAGCTTGATCCACAGGAAGCTCGATCCCCAGAGCAGGGCCAACAGGCCCATCCGCACCAACGTCGCCCGGCCACCGCTGATCACTTGGCTTCCTTCCCCTTGCTCGACAGCGATTACGTTGCCTGAGACAACTTGGCAGAACAAGTGAAATGTTATGCATCGACCGTTAAGCTGAGCTACATGCTTGATGTCCGACGGATGCAGGTCCTGCGCGCGGTGGTCACCAGCGGCTCGGTCACCGCGGCCGCCACGAACCTCGGCTACACACCCTCGGCGATCAGCCAGCAGATCGCCGCGCTGGAGAAGCAGGCCGGGCTGGCCCTGCTCGAACGGGTCGGCCGCGGCGTGCAGCCCACCGCCGCGGGCAGGCTGCTCACCGAGCACGCGGCGACCATCAGCCAGAACCTGGCCGAAGCCGAGACGGCCCTGGCCGACCTGCGCGACGGCCGCACCGGGCGGCTGGCGATCCGCTACTTCGCCACCGCGGGTGCCGCGCTCGTGCCGCCCGCCCTGGCCAAGCTGCGCCGAGACCATCCCGGCGTGCAGGTCGACCTCAAGCTGATCGACCCGGAGAGCCCGCTGCCCGAGGTCGAGACCGGACGCGCGGACCTGGCGATCGTCGTGCATCCGCGCCAAGGCCCGCTGCGCGGCGGCGTTCGGCTCATCCACCTGCTCGACGACCCATACCGGGCCGTCCTCCCACGTGGGCACCGGCTCGCGAGCAAACGCGTCCTGGACCTCGTCGACCTCGCCGACGAACCGTGGATCGGCAACGAGTGGCCCGCGGGCCCGTGCCTGCAGGTGATGATCGACGCCTGCGCCGCGGCGGGGTTCAGCCCGAACCTCGTGGTCGAGAGCGAGGACTACGCGACCGCCCAAGGCTTCGTCGCCGCCGGTCTGGGCATCAGCGTGATCCCGCAGATGGGACTGGGCAGCAGGCACCCCGGGGTGGTGGTGCGCAAGCTGCGCCGACCGGAGCCGGTCCGGGCGATCCACGCCGCCGTGCGCGAGTCCTCGATGAACCAGCCTGCCCTGCGCGACCTGATCGAGGCGCTGCGGGAAGCCGCCGAGTCGCGCTGATCAGCCGTCGGAGCGGCCGCGGCGGGCGAAGTTGTCGATCATGATGGTGCCGTTGACCTCGGTCATGACCCACGTGTACCGCTCGGTCGCCCCCTTGCCGTCCTTGCCGAACCGGATGTCGCCCTCGATCTTGTTGTCCTCGGCCTTCGCCGATAACAGCTCCACCTTGTCGACCTCGTCGTAGAACTTCTTGAAGCTCTCGTACCCCCTGGACGCGGACCGAGCGCGCTCGGTGAGCAGCGCCCACGCCGCCTCCGGGTTGTCGGGCAGCAGCGCGTAGTAGGCCCGCAAGGCCTGCTCGTACTGGGCCGCGGTCGGCTTGGCAGGCGTCGTGGTCGTGGTGGTGGTCGGCTCAGCCGTCGTGGTGGTCGGCTTCGTGGTGGTGGCCTTGGTCGTCGTCACCGGCGCGAGCGTCGACGTGGGAGACGCCTTGGGGGCATTTTTGTTGGTCAGCAGGCTGGCCACCAGGATCCCGATCAGCGCTGCGCCGATGATCGCCAGGACGGTCAGGATGATCGACCGGGCGTCGGTCTTGCGCGCAGGCTCCGGCCGCCGGGGCCGCGCCCCACCGGGGGGCGTGCGCGGACTTTGCGGGCGGGGCGCGGAACCGCCGGGAGGCGTGCGCGGACCCGACGACATCGCGGACATCCGCTGCGGGTCGGCCCGGTTCATCGGTCCCGACGGGTGCGGCTCGGCGAACGGGTGGACGTCGAGCCGGGTGCCGGGCGGGAACCCGCCCGCGGGCGTCGGCGGCGGGCCCATCGGGCGCTGCGGCGGGGGCTGCTGTTGCTGCTGGGGCTTGGGGTACGGGTCCGTCCGCTGGTTCGCCAAGGCGATCGACGGCAGCGGCTTGCCCGCGGCGACCGCCGCCAGCGCGTCCCGGGCCACCGTCATAGTCGGCCGCTCGTTCGGGTCGGCGCGCAGCAGTTGCATCAGCAGCGCGGTAAGCACACCGGCCTGCCGCGGCGGCTGCACCTTGCCCGCCGCGACGGCGTACAGCAGCGCCAGAGTGTTCTCGCTCAGCCCGAACGGCGAGTGCCCCTCGACCGCCGTGTACAGCGTCGAACCCAGGGAGAACACGTCGGCGGCGGACGTCGGGTTCTCGCCCTTGGCCACTTCCGGCGCGAGGTAAGCGGGGGTGCCCGCGAGCATCCCGGTCGCGGTGACGGTGATGTCGCCGGTCGCCCGGGAGATGCCGAAGTCGGTGATCTTGACCGTGCCGTCCTCGCCGAGCAGGACGTTGGCGGGCTTGACGTCGCGGTGCACGATCCCGGCCGCGTGCGCGGCCACGAGGGCCGCGGCGACCTGCGAACCGATCCGTGCCGCCTCCGTCGGCGCGAGGTACTCGCGCTCGTTGAGCACCGTCGCCAGGCTCTTCGACGGCAGGTACTCCATGATCAGCCACGGCTCGCCGTCGTGTTCGGCGACGTCGTAGACGGTGATCGCGTTCGGATGGGCGAGCCGGGCCGCGATCCGGCCCTCCCGCATCGCCCGCTGCCGCGCCTCTTCAGCCTGCTCGGCCGTCAGGCCGGGCTGGGAGAGCAGCTGCTTCACCGCGACGGTGCGGTGCAGCCGGTCGTCGTGCGCCTGCCAGACCACTCCCATGGCCCCGCTGCCGATGCGGGAACCAAGCCGGTAGCGCCCGGCGACCATGACCTGCTCGTCGGTCATCGGGGCTCCTGAATCAGCGGGTCGTCGGGACCGCGACGGGTTCCGAGGACGTCGTCGGCGGCGTCGTCGGGGTCGAGGACGGACTGACCGTATCCGAGGTCGGCGTCGGGCTGCTCGGCGCAGTCGTGGTCGTTGTGGTCGGCGTCACCGAGCTGGAGTTCTTGGCGGGTGCGGAAGCCGACGTCGGATTCACCTTCACCGGCGGCTTAACCGAGGTCAGCTCCGGTTCCGCGACCGACGTCACCGTGACCGTCGAAGTCGGGACGTTGCTGAGCCGGGTCGGGCCGTCGTTGATCTGGTCGGCGGCGCCGCGGTTGTTGAACACCATCCACGCGCCCAGGGCCAGCGCGACCGTGACCGCGGCGCTGGCGAACACCAGCGGCTTGGCCGACTTGCCGGTCGGCTCGGGCCGCTCGCGCACACCGGTGGGGCCGGTGGCGACCACCAGCCGGGTGGCCACGTCGGGCTCAGCCGCGACGATCTTGGGCAGGTTGGGCTCCGCGCCCCGCGCCACCGTCGCCAGCAGGTCCCGCGCGCGACCCGCGCTGGGCCGGTCGTCGACCTCGGTGGCCAGCAGCGCCATCAGCACGCCGGTAAGCGCGCCGGACTGCTTCGGCGCGTTCACCTTGCCGGACGCGACGGAGTGCAACAGCCCCAGCGTGTTCTCGGAGAGCCCGAACGGGGGCTCGCCCTCGGTGGCGGCGTAGAGCGTCGAGCCGAGGGAGAAGACATCGGAGGCGGCCGACGGCTCGCGGCCGATCGCCACCTCGGGGGCCAGGTACGCGGGCGTGCCCGCGATCAGGCCGGTCTTGGTGACGGTGACGTCGTCGGTGGCCCGGGAGATGCCGAAGTCGGTGATCTTCACCGAGCCGTCGTCGCCGAGCAGGATGTTTCCAGGCTTGATGTCGCGGTGCACGATGCCCGCGGCGTGCGCGGCGGCGAGCGCGGCCGCGACCTGGCTGCCGATCCGGGCGACCTCGACCGGGTCCATCGGCCCGTCGTCGGACAGCGCGATGGCCAGGCTGACCGACGGCAGGTACTCCATGATCAGACAGGGCACGCCGTCCTCGTCGACCACGTCGAACACCGCGATGGCGTTCGGGTGGTGCAGGCGCGCGGCGATGCGTCCCTCACGCAGACAGCGCGCGACGGCCTCATCGGCTTCTTCGGGTGGCAGGCCGGGCGGCAGCAGCAGCTTCTTGACCGCGACCGAGCGGCTCAGCCGTTCGTCGACGGCCCGCCAGACCACGCCCATGGCGCCGCTGCCGATGCGTTCGACCAGCCGGTAGCGCCCGGCGACCAGCCGGCCCTCGTCGCTCATCCCGACCGGAACCTCCCTCGCCCACGAAGCGCCTCGTGGGGTTCACGTCGCGCGCGCAGGTGCGCGCCATCGGCCTGACCAGGGAACCAGCGCGGACAACGCGGTGGGGGTCCCAAGCGCCCGACCATTCAAGGCTAGGCGTTCACGCTGCGCGCACAAGCACAGCCCTGTCCCCCCGGAGCCCCGATGCAGCGGCTACATATTGTCACAGGAGGGCGTCGAATTGGGCCGTTCGTGGCGAACTAGTTGAGTTGAGCCGACAGCAGCTCGGCTCCGATGATCCGCTGCGGCACGGCGTCGGCCACCGTCAGCAGCTGCTTGATCCGCAGCTGGGAGCCGCCGATCAGGTGCATCCGGACGACCGCGACGACGCCGTCGGCCTGCTCGACGACCTCGAGCACCTCCACCTTCCTCACCCTGGACCACGAGCCGAGGAACTGGCCGAGTGTCGTGGAGAAGACGTCGCCCGACAGCAGGGAGTAGGCCCGGCTCGGGTCGCTTTCGATGAGCCGGTAGTACTCGATGACCAGTTCGCGGTTCGACGTCTTGGGCCGCACCTGCTCCGGTGTCGGCACCTGCTGTGGCGTGTCGCCGGTCGCGGCCCGGTCCGCGCCCTGAGCGCCACTGTGAGCGCCGCTCTGGGTCCCGCCCGTGCCCGCGGGCGGAATCGCGGGGCCCGTGTCCTGACCTTTGTTCAGGGTCGCGGACGCGCTGCCGGTCTTCGGGTCGGGCAGGCGAGCTCCGGCGACCGCGCGGTTGAGCTCGTCGGGCAGGAGGGCTCGCTCGCCGGTGATCTGATTGCTGGGCCGGGCGCCCGCGTCGGCCGCCTCGCGGTCACGGGTGATCACGGTGGCGGCGGCCACGGCCCCGCACAGCGTCGCCGTGGCCACGCTCAGCACGGCGATCTTCGCCATCGTCGCGGCGCGCGACTGGGGTGGCCGATGCGAGGTCGGCTCGTGCGGCACGAGGTCATCGATGTCGGCGGGCAGCTCGATCCGCTTGCCGATCAACTCGGTGACGTGAACGGAACCGGAGCGGACGTGCCGCTTGCCGGTCGTCGGACGATCCACTGACGCTTCCTCCGCCTGAGTTTCGCTGTTCGGGGCAACTCGTACCGTGCCGCTGCTGCCCTACACCACTCTTTCTCGGCTGATCACCCGATCGAGGCGATAGGCGGCGCCGAGATTCACTCAATAGGAGTAACCGGTCACCCCATGCGAGTGTCACTGGTGATCTTCGGTTCACTGCTATAGGTGAAAACAAGCTCACGTTCTTCCGTGATGACACTGCCGTCCTTGCGGATCAGCCGCAGCGTCGAGAGCGTCTTCGACCGGTTGGCGTCGATGGTCATCCGCTGCACCTCGATCCGGGCGACATCGGCGTAGCGCCGCTCCAGCTCCTCCTGGCCGTCGTAGCGGGCCTGGCCGGTGGTCATCAAGTACGCCGCGTCCGGGTCCTGCGTGACCTGCGCGAAGTAGGTCTCCGTCCGGTCGCCGATCTTCTCCGGGTCGGCCACCGGACCGACCAGCACGGGTGTCTGCACCGTCGTGCGGGTCGGGGAGGGAGCGGCCGTTGTCGTCGGGGCCGCCGTGGTCGGAGCCGGTGCGGGCTGCGTGTTCCGGCCGGGAGGCGGCGCGGTGAGCTGCTGGCGGTCCGACGGCTTGGCCGACGCTGTCGTGGGCGGCGCGCTGCTCGGGGCGGGCGCGGACGGGCGCTCCGACATCACGGCGTCACCCGGCAGCTCCAGGGGCAGCCCCGGGTAGCTGGGCAGACCCGGCAGCGCGTCCACCATTTCGGGCTTGCGGGGGTTGGTGACCAGCGTGACCGCGGCGTAGGTCAAGCCGACCATCACCAGGAGCGTGGCGGCGACGGCGAACCACGCCGCGTGCCGCCAGCTGCGTGGCGGTGTCACCGAGGCCGGGATGCTGCCCAGGTCGAACTTGGCCAGGCCGGTCGCGGGCGCGTCCGGGAACAGTCCGGCGATCACCGGCAGGACGTCGGTCTCCTCCTCGGGACCGGCTGGGTGGACGGGTGGCGTCCGCGGCGTCCACGAGGTCACACTCGCGCCCCGCCGGTGTCGCCCTCGGCCTGGTCCGTCCTGCGCGGTGACCCGCCCGCTCGCCATGTGGTGGAGACTCCTGTCCTAGCCGGTCGTGACGCGGAGTCGCCGACCGATTGCCGGTCAGCTCGTGTCGACGACCTGGAACTCCTCGGCCAAGTGTCCGGTGCGCACCTCAGTGGATGGCGTAGCCGTACTCACTCAGCAAAGAGTAAGCCGTTGCACAGCGTTCGTGAGTCAGGGCGCGCCACTCGTCGCAACCTCACACATTCGGGTGAACGCGGGCTTATTTCTCTGCCGTGCGTGGGAATCGACCCGTTCGAGTCACTCGCCGCTGCGGTACTTCGCCATCGTCGTCGACAGCGAACTGCCCGCGACCGCGCCGGACCCGCCCGCCACGAGGATGGCCAGCACGTCGGCGAAGCCGCCGCCGCTGGTGAGCAGCCAGCCGAGCAGCGCGCCCGCGGTGGTGACGCCCGCGATCGGCCACCGGCCCCGCACGTACTGGGCGACCGGCGCGCCGCTCACCCCGCGTTTGCGCGCCGCGGAATTGAGCAGCGCCAGGTAACCCGCGAAACCGAGTGCCGCGACGAAGGCGACGATGGCCACGATGACAGCGATGAGATCGAGCATGTGCCCAGTCTGCCCGAGCGCGCGCCGGATCGACTCGGGGATCGCCCGGAGGCACCCCCTGATCTTCTACCTTCCGAGTCGGCCGCGGCCGAGGTCGAGCAGCACCATCGCCAGCGTGCGGCCCGCGGGACCGAGTTCGCGGTAGCGCGCCACGACGTCCATCTCGCGGTTGACCACGATGCGCGGTCCGCCCGCGGCCATGCGCGCGGCGCCGATCGTCTGCGAGACCTCGGCCCGGCGTTTCACCAGGCGCAGGATCTCGCGGTCCAACTCGTCGATTTCTTTGCGCAGCTCGGCGACTTCCTCGGGGGCGGGAAGCTCGATGCTGGGTTTGACCGTGTTCTCGGACATCGTGATCCTCAGCGGTTGGGCGGAGATTCTCAGCTCCCGAGCGCACAAAGCCCCGGGGTCCGAGGACTCCGGGGCTTCGTGGTGGTTTTTGGTGCTATGCCACAACGGGAGCCGGAGTCCGGATCCCGTAAAAAAACTCGTAGTGGCGCTGCACGGATCGAGTGTGACACACCGTGGCCGCGAGGTCGACCGGGAGTCCGGCCTGTGGGATCGGCACTTTTCGTCTTCGTCGGTGGCCCCCGGTACCGTTGCCCGCACGATGGAAGCACTCTTCGACCTCCCCACCACCGAGCCCGCCGCGCCCCGCCGCCAGTCCGGCTCCGCAGCGCTCCTCGACGACCTCAACGACCAGCAGCGGCGTGCCGTCGAGCACATCGGCAGCCCGCTGCTCGTGGTCGCGGGCGCGGGCTCCGGCAAGACCAGGGTGCTGACCCGGCGTATCGCGTACTTGCTCGCGGAGCGCGACGTCCATCCCGGCCAGGTCATGGCGATCACCTTCACGAACAAGGCCGCGGCCGAGATGAAGGAGCGCGTCGCCGACCTCGTCGGCAGGCGGGCCAACGCGATGTGGGTGTCGACGTTCCACTCGATGTGCGTGCGGGTGCTGCGCCGCGAGGCCAAGACGCTGGGGATGACGTCGAGCTTCTCCATCTACGACGCCGACGACTCGCGTCGCCTCATCACGCTGGTCGCACGCGACATCGACCTCGACCCCAAGCGCTACCCGGCGCGCACGCTGTCGATCCACATCTCGAACCTCAAGAACGAGCTGATCGGCCCCGAGCAGGCGTCGTCGGCCGCCGCCAACGACCTGGAGCGCCGCGTCGCCGAGGTCTACGTGGAGTACCAAAGCAGGCTGCGCCAGGCCAACGCGATGGACTTCGACGACCTGATCATGCGCACGGTCGAGCTGCTGCAGGGGTTCCCGGACGTCGCCGAGTACTACCACCGGCGCTTCCGGCACGTCCTTGTCGACGAGTACCAGGACACCAACCACGCCCAGTACACGCTGGTGCGTGAGCTGGTCGGCCGCGGCACCGAGGGCTTGGCGCCCGCCGAACTCTGCGTCGTCGGCGACGCCGACCAGTCGATCTACGCCTTCCGCGGCGCCACCATCCGCAACATCGTCGAGTTCGAGCGCGACTACCCGAACGCGACGACGGTCATGCTGGAGCAGAACTACCGCTCAACGCAGACCATCCTCAACGCCGCCAACGCGGTCATCTCGCGCAACCCGGACCGGCGCGACAAGCGCCTGTGGACCGCGCTCGGCGACGGCGAGAAGATCGTCGCCTACGTCGGCGACAACGAGCACGACGAGGCGTCGTTCGTCGCGCGTGAGATCGACCAGCTGGTCGACGCGGGCATCGCGAACAACTGCGATGTGGCGGTGTTCTACCGGACGAACAACCAGTCCCGGGTGTTCGAGGAGATCTTCATCCGGATGGGACTGCCGTACAAGGTCGTCGGCGGTGTCCGCTTCTACGAGCGGCGCGAAGTCCGGGATGCCTTGGCGTACTTGAGGGTTCTCGCGAACCCGGAGGACACGGTCAGCCTCCGCCGCATCCTCAACGTCCCCCGCCGGGGCATCGGCGACCGCGCGGAAGCCTGCGTCTCCACTCACGCCGACCGCGAGCGGATCTCCTTCGCCGCCGCGCTGAACGACGCCGCCGTGGGCAAGGTGGCACTGCTGAACCCGCGCTCCCAGCGCGCGATCGCGGGCTTCGTCGAGCTGATCGACGGCCTTCGCCGCTTCGTCGACGACGGCCAGGACGTCGCCGAGATCCTCGACGCGGTCCTCGACCAGACCGGCTACCGCGCCGAACTCGAAGCCAGCGACGACCCGCAGGACGCCTCGCGGCTGGAGAACCTCACCGAGTTGGTGACGGTCGCCCGCGAGTTCACGGAGGCCCCCGCCGACGAGCCGCCGCCGGACGCGGTCGACTCCGCCACGGTCGGCCCGGAGGCGGGCTCGCTGGCCGCCTTCCTGGAGCGCGTGTCCCTCGTGGCCGACGCCGACCAGGTGCCGGACCCCGACGATGAGTCCGGCGGCATGGTCACGCTGATGACCCTGCATACGGCCAAGGGCTTGGAATACCCGGTGGTTTTCTCCACGGGGTGGGAGGACGGGATCTTCCCGCACATGCGCGCGTTGAGTGATCCCACGGAACTCGCCGAAGAGCGCCGCCTCGCGTACGTGGGCATCACCCGCGCCCGCGAGCGCCTCTACCTGTCCCGCGCGATCGTCCGGTCGGCATGGGGTCAGCCGATGACCAACCCGGCGTCGCGGTTCTTCGACGAGATCCCCGCCGACTTGATCGACTGGCGGCGGATGGGCCCCGACCGCTCCAGCCCCAGCCGGGCCACCACGTGGGGCTCTCGGGCCACCGGAACGGGCCGCGCCGGGCTGCGTCCGGCGCCGTCCAAGGGCTGGCAGGACACCGCGGCCCTGACGCTGGAAGTGGGCGACCGGGTCAACCACGACAAGTACGGGCTGGGCACTGTCGTCGCCACCGACGGCACCGGCCCGCGTGCGACGGCGACGATCGACTTCGGCACCGCGGGCACGATCCGCCTCATGCTGATCGGCAGCGTCCCCATGGTGAAGCTCTAGCCGCGCATCACACGATCGAGTCACATTCGAACTGATGTTCGAAAATTGTCGGTCCCCTGCGGTTGACTGACCCCATGGCGCAAGCAGGGGGGAACAGGGAATGGACGAGTTGCTGCACCGGCTCCTCGCCGAGGCGGTGGGCCGCTACCTCGACGCGGTCGACCGGCTCGCGGCCGGGCAGCAGGCGGTCGTCGGCGGCGAGATGCGCAGGCTCACGGCGGCGTGGCGCAGTGTGCTGGGGCTCCATCGGCCCTCGGGGGCCCGCACCCGCTGTGCGGGGTGCGGGCGGGCCCACCTTCCGGCGCCTGGGCGGCGTGGCTCCCTGTGCACGGTATGGCGTGTCGCGAGCGCCTATTTCGTGCGGGCCGACCCGGAGGGCGGGGTGATGCTCAAGCGGTGACGCGACTCAGAGGCTGATGCCGCGGGCGATCAGCCAGGGCAGCGGGTTCATCTTGCGGCCGCTGGCGTCCCACACCTCGAAGTGCAGGTGCGGACCGGTGGACTGGCCGCGGTTGCCCATGTGGGCGATCAGCTGACCGGCCTTGACCCGCTGGCCTTCGCGTACGACGTAGTCGTTGACGTGGCCGTAGACCGTGACGGTGCCGTCCGCGTGCTGGACGCGGACCCAGAGGCCGAAGCCGCTGGCGCTGCCCGCCTCGATCACGGTGCCGTCGGCGACCGAGACGATCGGCGTGCCGATGCGGTTGGCGATGTCGATGCCGTAGTGGGTGGTGCCCCAGCGGGCACCGAAGCCGGAGGTCAGGCTGCCGCTGGCGGGCTTGAAGGCCTTCGGTCGTGCCGCTTCTTCCTGCTGCTTCTGTACCTCGGCGGCACGGGCGTTGCGGGCCTGCGCGACGCGCTCGGAGGAGGCCATCTTCTGGGCCTCGAGCGTGCCGTCGGAGGTCTTGGCGAGCGTGAGCAGCTCGGGCGCGATCGGCCCGTCACCACCCATGCCGCCCATGTGGGAGGAGGCGTCGCGGGTGCCTGCCAGCGGAACGATGTCGTCGCTCGACGAGCCGGCGGCGGATTGGAGGGTCTGCCCCGCGGCGGCCGCGGCGAAGGCGCCGACGGCCACAGCGGCCACGACCACCCGGCCACGCAGCACGGACGAGGGTGGAGCGATTCGGTGCGCACCGCGAACTTGAGGGGCGCGATCGAGCGCTTCGTCGAGCACGGTGAACTCGCGTTCACCGCCGGTGGAGCGATGTCGAGACAAAGCTAGCCTTCCGCCTTCGGGGAGTCAGATCCGGACACCGGCTCGCGGGGACGAGCTCTCGGTGAGGACGCCGGGCGGGGGACCCGGATGGGGCGGCGGTGGAGCAGGTTGCCAGCCCCAGTCCATTCGTGATCGGACTGTGACAACGGACTGGGCGACAGTAACGGGGAGATACCGGGATGGGCAACATCTACACGTGTTATCTGCCAACCGTGGCGAAGGGTGGAAGTTCCTGTACAGCGGTTACTACCCAAAGTTAACCCCACCTCACACCCTTTAGTGTGACCTGGGTCTCGTTTCAATAGGCCATTTAGGTGGTCCAGCCTGAGTTGATCGCTCACGCCAACCGCGACAAACCGACACAAACCGCGCCAACCCCACAAGCCCCACCGGCCCCAGCGACTTGGGGCTCACCTCAACCGACGTGCCCCAACCCAGCCATCACGCGCCCCAACATCAGGCTCCGGCCGACCGTCACCCATCTCTCAATCCGTCCCCGAATCCCGCTGCCTGCCGACCCGGCCCAGTCCGCCCATCGAGCCGGCCGCCCCTCAAGCTCCACCACAGTTGTGCCCCGCCTGCCCGGCCTCGAAACCCCCTCCGTCCACGCCGCCCTCAGACATTCCGATCCACCGCACCCCGCCCATCAGGTGCATCCCACATCGCGGAAGCGGTCCGACCCCGCCGGTCTTGCTAGCGTTGCCCGCGATGACCTCGCGGATTCGAACGTCGCTCCTCCGCCACGCGGACCAGGCCGACGGCGCACTTCCCGTTGTTCGCATCGACTGGGCCGATGTGCCGGGCAGGCTCCGGGTCGCACTGTTCCTCGGGGTCGCGGGCGCTGTTCTCCTGGTCGCCGGGCCTGCGAGCGGCCTTGTGGCAAACGGCCCCGACGCCGGTTTTGGCGCGCTGCCGCTCCTGGCGTTCCTCGCCGCCGTCCCGCCGCTGCTCGCGATCGGCTTCGTGATCGCCAAAGCCCCCGCCACCGGCGCCGCCGTGCTGGTCGGGTCCGCCGTGCTGGCCCCCGGCCGCGCCCTGGTCGACGCGCAGTTCGCCGTCGACCCGCTGCTCACCTCGCGCCCCGAGATCCTGGTTCCGACGGTCCTCGCGCCCCTCGACGCCGCCACCGGCCTGTGGCTGCTGCTCGCCGGACACGGCGCGGTCGCGCTGGCGGGCCTCCTGGCGGTCGGCCGGGCAGGCGCCATCTCCGGCACGCTCTACGCCGCCGAGTTCGACGACCACTCCGCCGACCGCTCGACCAAGGCCCAAGGCACCTCCCTGGTGCTGGCCCTCATCGCCGCCCTGCTCGCCGCCGTCGGCCTGCTGCTCGCCCCGTTCCGCTCGGACAACGCCTTCGTCCTGGCCAGCAGCGTGATCGACGCCCCGCCGCTGGCCTGCTTCGGTGTCCTTCTCCTCGCCGGTGCCGCCGCGGCAGGCGCGGTCTTCGGCGCCGGGTCGGCCCGCCCGCCCGTCGCCCGGGGTGTGGTCCTCGGGGTGACGGCCGCCGTCGCGGGCGTCACCGTCCCGCAGCTCGCGGCCGCCACCGCGGTCGACCGCCTGCACCCCGCCCCCGGCCCGGTCATCGCCCTGTCCGCGCTGATCGCCCTGACCGTCGCGGTCTGGCTGCTCAACCGCCAGGAGAACCCCGCCGAGGACCGCGCGACCGAACTCGACACCGGCCGCCTGCACCTGACCGCCGGAATCCTCGGCCTGGCAGCCGCCGCCGCCGCGTTGGCCGCCGCGACCTCCGTGCAGCTCGTGGTCACCGGCGGCCTCGACCGTCCCGTCGCCTACTCCAGCAGGCTGTTCGTCCCCGCCGCGATCATCGTGCTCGCCCTGGCCGTTTCCCTCCTGTTCGCGCGCGCCGCCGCCGCGACCCGCCCCGCGTTCGCCGTCGCCGTGATCGCGATCCCGCTGGTCGCGGCCAGTTCGAGTGATGCCGTCTTCACCGCCGTCAGCGCCAGCGACGCCGTCAGCGCGGGCCCCGGCGCCTGGTTCGGTGGGATCGCGGCCGTGCTCGCCGTCGCCGCGGGCTGCGTCGCCGCGCTCGCCGGGGTGGCCGAGCGCGACGACGTCGACCTCACCCAGCGCCAGGCCAACCTCACCCTCGCCGCGCCCCTCGCCGCGGCCGCCCTGTTCGCCATCGGCGCCTTCGGCCTGCCAGTCCTCAAGGCCCCCGGATTCGTCGCCCCCGGCATCTGGTCCCACTTCCGCCCCGCGTCCTGGGGTTTGCTCCTAGGCGTGGTGGCGGTTCTCGCGGTCATCGCCATTGCCGCGTTCTCGCGCCCACCCCGCGGCGGCGCGCTCCTCGCGGGTGCCGCGGCGCTGGTGGCGGTCCACGCGCTGGAGTTCGTCCTGACGTCCGACCGCGCCGAAGGAGCGACCGCGGGCCCCGGCACCTGGCTGTCACTGGCCTGCGTGGCCGCGCTGCTCGTCGGCGCCCTCGTCGCCGCCATCGCGCGACCCGCCGCGAAGCCGCGCCGATGACCGCCCGCGTGGTCCTGGCCGAGTTCGGCGAAGCCGACATGCACGCCGTGGCGAGGCTGCTGCGCGACAGCGGGATCGAGGTCGTCTTCGCCGGACACGGCAGCCCCGATCAGGTGGTGACCATCGCGATCCAGGAGGACGCCGATGCGATCGCGGTCGATGAGCACGTGGGCATGGTCACCGCGCGGCTCAGGGAACAAGACGCCGCCGACATCGAGGTTTACGACTACATCGACGTGCTCACCTGGGCCGCGAAGGCGAAGTGGTGACAGACCTCACCGTGATAGTGACCCTCTGGTGACAGACTTCACCGGGTGTGAAGTTTCGGGTCAATCCGCAGGTCGCTAGGGTCTTCACGTCTGACAGCATCGCGTCGAAGACACCGTAGTCAGGAGACTGTCGAGTGGACCTGTACGAGTACCAGGCGAAGGATCTTTTCGCCGCCCACGGGGTCCCGGTGCTGCCGGGCGACGTGGCTGACACAGCCGAGAAGGCCCGCGCCATCGCGGAAGAGCTTGGTTCGACCGTGGTCATCAAGGCCCAGGTCAAGACCGGCGGCCGGGGCAAGGCGGGCGGCGTCAAGCTCGCCGACAACGCCGACGACGCCCAGGCCAAGGCCGAGGGCATCCTCGGTCTGGACATCAAGGGCCACATCACCCGCAAGGTGCTGGTGACGGTCGCGTCCGACATCGCCGAGGAGTACTACTTCTCGTTCCTGCTCGACCGCGCCAACCGCACCTTCCTCGCGATGGCGTCGGCCGAGGGCGGCATGGACATCGAGCAGCTCGCCGTCGAGCGTCCCGACGCCCTCGCCAAGATCCCGGTCAACGCCATCGACGGCGTCGACCTGGCCAAGGCGCAGGAAATCGTCGCCGCCGCCAAGATCCCGGCCGTCGTGGCCGACCAGGCCGCGGACGTCATCGTGAAGCTGTGGGAAGCCTTCGTCGGCGAGGACGCCACGCTGGTCGAGGTCAACCCGCTGGTCCGCGACCCGCAGGACAAGATCATCGCCCTCGACGGCAAGGTCACCCTCGACGAGAACGCGGGCTTCCGCCACCCGGCGCACGCCGACCTGGTGGACCAGGAGGCCGAGGACCCGCTGGAGGCAGCGGCCAAGGCCAAGGACCTCAACTACGTCAAGCTCGACGGCGAGGTCGGCATCATCGGCAACGGCGCGGGCCTGGTCATGTCCACTCTGGACGTCGTGGCCTACGCGGGCGAGAAGCACAATGGCGTGAAGCCGGCGAACTTCCTCGACATCGGTGGCGGCGCGTCGGCCGAGGTGATGGCCAACGGTCTGCACATCATCCTGAACGACCCGGCGGTCAAGTCGGTGTTCGTCAACGTCTTCGGCGGCATCACCGCCTGTGACGCGGTCGCCAACGGCATCGTCGCGGCGCTGGAGATCCTCGGTGACGAGGCCACCAAGCCGCTGGTCGTGCGCCTCGACGGCAACAACGTCGAAGAGGGCCGCCGCATTCTGGCCGAGGCCAACCACCCGCTCGTGACCGTGGTGGACACTATGGACAACGCTGCCGACAAGGCCGCCGAACTCGCGGCTGCGGGGGTCTGACAATGGCAATCTTCCTGACTGACCAGAGCAAGGTCATCGTCCAGGGCATGACCGGCTCCGAGGGCACCAAGCACACGGGCCGCATGCTCAAGTCCGGCACCAACATCGTCGGCGGGGTGAACCCGCGCAAGGCGGGCACCAAGGTCGAGATCGAGGGCGTGTCCCTGCCGGTCTTCGCCACCGTCGCCGAGGCGATGGAGGCCACCGGCGCCGACGTGTCGGTGATCTTCGTTCCGCCGAAGTTCGCCAAGGACGCCGTCATCGAGGCGATCGACGCGGGCATCGACCTCGCCGTCGTCATCACCGAGGGCATCCCGGTGCACGACAGCGCCTACTTCTGGGCGCACGCGGTGGCCAAGGGCAACAAGACCCGGATCATCGGTCCGAACTGCCCCGGCCTCATCAGCCCCGGAAAGTCGAACGCGGGCATCATCCCAGCCGACATCACCGGCCCGGGCAAGATCGGTCTGGTGTCGAAGTCCGGCACCCTGACCTACCAGATGATGTACGAGCTGCGCGACATCGGTTTCTCGTCCGCGGTCGGCATCGGTGGCGACCCGATCATCGGCACCACCCACATCGACGCCCTCGAGGCGTTCGAGCAGGACCCGGAGACCGAGCTGATCGTCATGATCGGCGAGATCGGTGGCGACGCCGAAGAGCGGGCCGCGGCCTACATCAAGGAGAACGTCACCAAGCCGGTCGTCGGCTACGTGGCGGGCTTCACCGCGCCCGAGGGCAAGACCATGGGTCACGCGGGCGCGATCGTATCCGGTTCGGCAGGCACCGCGCAGGCGAAGAAGGAGGCCCTCGAGGCCGCCGGGGTCAAGGTCGGCAAGACGCCGTCCGAGACCGCCGCCCTGGCTCGCGAGCTGTTCCAGGCGAAGGTCTGATCCAGACACAGCGAAAGGCCGGACGCGTTCGCGCGTCCGGCCTTTGTTGTTTTCAAGTTGTTTCCACTTGTTTCCAGGATGGGGAACCGAGGCCTGCCGGTGTCCGTCGGATCACCGCAATGGGCTAGCGTTTCGCTGGCTGAAAGATTGTTTCTGTGCGTCGAGCTAGCTGAGGAGAGCACGCGATGACCTATCCAGGCGGGGCACCGGGTGGTTACCCGGGTCAAGGTCCGCAGCAGCCCACGATGGGCTACGCGCCCACGCCTGCCGGCCCGAAGCTCGAGCTGGCACAGATCCTGCACCTCGCGGTCGCGGGTCTCGGTGTGCTCAACCTGTTCCTCGGGTTCGCTCCGCTCAGCACGGGTGTGAACTTCTACGAGGTGTTCACCGGCTGGGTCCCGGGTCTGCTCCTGCTCGGCGGTCTGCTGTCGCTGCCGGTGATCCTGCCGGGGGACAAGAAGGTCGGTCTCACCCCGCCCGCGATCATCCTGTCGGTCGTGCTGGCCTACCTGTTCATGATCTTCTCGATCGACGGCTCGCTCAAGGCGGGTGGCGTCATGGTGCTGATCTTCGGCATCCTGCAGGCCGGTGCCGCCGTGGCCGCGTTCCTCTTCGACAACGGCATCATCAAGCCGCCGCAGCCCGCTCCGGCCAACCCGTACGGCCAGCCCGGTGGCTACAACCCGCCGTCCGCGCCGTTCCAGCAGCAGCAGCACCAGCAGCAGGCGCCGTTCGGCCAGCCGCAGCAGCCGCAGGCCCAGCAGCCGCAGCAGACCTTCGCGCCGCCGCCGGGACAGTTCGGCCAGGCACCGGGCACCCCGCCGGGCGGATACCCGCAGCAGGGCTGAGCACAGGTTCTTCACGGGGCGGCACCGTCATCGACGGTGCCGCCCCGTTCGTGTGTCAAGGTATTCACCGGATCGGCTGATGGCGGCGTGGCACCCGAGGGTGTCATCACCCGAATGCCAGAGTGAGGCCATGGCGCTGCTGGAGACCGACCGGATCGCACCGGTGGCGCGCGCCCGGGTGTTGGTCGTCGCCGCGCTGGGTCCGCTGCTCACCGGGTACGCCGCCGTCGCCGCGGTGATGGCGCTGGTCACGGCGATCGCCTCCAGATCCCACTTCTCCACGGTCGGCGTGCTCATCGCCGCGCTGCCCGGGTGGCTCGCCGCCCACCAGGTCCCGCTGATCGTGCGAGGCCATGAGCTGGGTGTGCTGCCCCTGCTGCCGACGCTGCTGCTGATGCTGCTGGTGTCCCGCACCGCCGCGGGTGCCGCCGAGCGCGTCGACGCCGTCGGGCCGCGCGAGACCGGTCACGTCGTCTTCGTCATCGTCGCGGCCCACGCCGCGTTCGGCCTCACCATCGCCCTGGTTCTGGGCGACGGCCCGGTCGTCGTCGACCCACTGGCCGGGTTCTACTACCCGGCGCTGCTCGCCGGGCTCGCCGCGTACGTCGGCCTCCTGCGCCGGTCCGGGACCCTGGACTGGTGCGCCGAGCGCGTCGACGACTTCGCCTGGGCCGGGCTGCGGGCCGGGCTGTCGGCGGTGGCCGCGCTGCTCGCCGCGGGCTCGCTGGTGGTGACGTTCGGGCTGGTCACGTCCTATGGCGCGGCGAACACGATGTTCGCCTTGGACGGTCCCGGCAGTGCGCTCGGCATGCTGTTGCTCTCCGCCGGATACCTGCCCAACGCTGTGATCGCGGGGACCGCGTTCATCGCGGGCCCGGGGTTCTCGATGGGCTCGGTGTCGATCGCCCCGCTCGACTTCGACGGCGGCCCGGTGCCCGCGCTGCCGTTGCTCAGCGCGCTGCCCGAGCAGGCGGCGGCGTGGTGGATCGCACTGTTCCTGCTGCCCGCCGCCGTCGGTGCGCTGGTCGGCTGGGTGCTGCGGTCGGTCGCGGAGTCGCCTAAAGACCGGCTGCGTTCGGTCGCTGTCGCCTCGGTCGTGGTGGCGCTGAGCTTCGCGGTGCTCGCGGGCAGCGCGGGCGGCGCGCTCGGCGGCGGCCCGTTCCACCCGCTCGACCTGCGGGCGGCCCTGGTGTCGTTCGCCCTGGCCTGCTGGGTCGCGGTGCCCGGCGGCTTGGTGGCCTGGTTCGCGGGGGAGCGGCCGGTCGTCGAAGGTCCGGTGGGTCTCATCAATCCTGAGGACCCGGAGGACCCGGAGGACGAAGAAGACCCCGAGGACTCTGAAGACGTCGACGAGGACACCGACACCGACGACGACGCGGCGGAGGAGACCGCCGACACAACCGAGTCGACCGACGCCGAACCGGACGCGGGCCGCTGAACAAGATCGACCGCGGACCGCCTACGCTGGGCCTATCCCGTTCCGGCGCCGCAGGAGACCACGCTGAGTTCCCAGTTCCAGCCGGCAGTGCCTGCCAGGATCGTCGTCCTGGTGTCGGGTTCGGGCACCCTGTTGCAGGCCCTGCTCGATGACGCCGGGATACCCGCCCGCATCGTCGCCGTCGGCGCCGACCGCAAACGCATCGAGGGACTGGCCCGCGCCGACCGCGCGAACGTCCCCACCTTCACCGTCCGCGTCGCCGACCACGCCGACCGCGCGGCCTGGGACCTCGCCCTGACCGAGGCCGTAGCCGCTTATGCGCCGGATCTGGTCGTCTCCGCCGGGTTCATGAAGATCCTCGGGCCCGAGTTCCTCACCCGCTTCGCCCACCGGGTCATCAACACCCATCCCGCGCTGCTGCCGTCGTTCCCCGGCGCGCACGCGGTCGACGACGCGCTCGCCTACGGCGTCCAGGTAACCGGAAGCACGGTCCACCTGGTCGACGGCGGCGTGGACACCGGCCCGATCATCGCCCAGGAGCCCGTCCCCGTGGCGCCCGGCGACGACGCGGCCACCCTGCATGAACGGATCAAGACGGTGGAGCGACGGCTCCTGGTCGACGTGGTCACCAGGATGGCGCGCGACGGATACACCGTGGACGGACGAAAGGTGAGCATCCCGTGACTGGGCATCCCGAGACTGGGCAGCAGCGGAAGCCGGTTCGCCGGGCGCTGATCGGCGTGTCGGACAAGGCGGGCCTGCTGGAGCTGGCCACCGGTCTGCACGCGGCGGGCGTGGAGATCGTCTCGACCGGCGGCACCGCGAAGACCCTCGCCGACGCGGGCGTGCCGGTCACCCGGGTCGAGGAGGTCACCGGCTTCCCCGAGTCGCTCGACGGCCGGGTCAAGACACTGCACCCGCGCGTGCACGCGGGCCTGCTCGCCGACACCCGCAACCCGGCGCACGTCGCGCAGCTCGCCGAGCTCGGCATCGCCGCGTTCGACCTGCTGGTGGTCAACCTCTACCCGTTCGCCAAGACGGTCGCCTCGGGCGCGTCGGTCGACGAGTGCGTCGAGCAGATCGACATCGGCGGCCCGGCCATGGTCCGCGCGTCGGCGAAGAACCACGGCAGCGTGGCCGTCGTGGTCGACCCGTCGCGGTACGAGTGGGTGCTCGCGGAGGTCAACGCGGGCGGCTTCACCCTGGCCGACCGGCAGAAGCTCGCGCTGGAGGCCTTCCGGCACACGGCGTCCTACGACGTCGCGGTCGCGTCCTGGATGGGCGGCGTCCTGTCGCCGGACGACGAGGGCTCGGGTTTCCCCGGCTGGGTCGGCGCCACCTGGCAGCGCTCCAACGTCCTGCGCTACGGCGAGAACCCGCACCAGCGGGCCGCGCTCTACACCCAGGGCGACGGTTCGAGCGGCCTCGCGACGGCCACGCAGCTGCACGGCAAAGAGATGTCGTACAACAACTACGTCGACGCCGACGCGGCGTGGCGTGCGGCCTACGACCATGAGGCCCCGTGCGTGGCGATCATCAAGCACGCCAACCCGTGCGGCATCGCGGTCGCCGAGATCGACATCGCCGAGGCGCACCGCAAGGCCCACGCCTGCGACCCGTCGAGCGCGTTCGGCGGTGTCATCGCGGCCAATCGTGAGGTCAGCGTGGACATGGCCGAGCAGATCGCCGAGGTCTTCACCGAGGTCGTGGTGGCCCCGGCCTACGCCGACGGTGCCGTCGAGGTGCTCACCAGGAAGAAGAACGTCCGCATCCTGATCGCCCAGCCGGTTCGCCGGGGTGCCGAGATGCGCCCGGTGTCTGGTGGGTTGCTTTTGCAGACTGTCGACACCATCGAGGCCGACGGCGACGACCCGGCCAAGTGGACCCTCGCCACCGGCACCGCGGTCGACGACGCCACGTTGGCCGATCTCGCCTTCGCCTGGCGAGCCTGCCGCGCGGTGAAGTCCAACGCCATCCTGCTGGCGAACGACGGCGCCACGGTGGGAGTGGGCATGGGCCAGGTCAACCGAGTGGACGCGGCCCGGCTCGCGGTGGCCCGCGCGGGCGAGCGAGCGGCGGGTTCGGTGGCCGCGTCGGACGCGTTCTTCCCGTTCCCCGATGGCCTGGAGGTCCTGCTCGAAGCAGGCGCCCGCGCGATCGTGCAGCCCGGCGGTTCGGTCCGCGACCCCGAGGTCATCGCGGTCGCGGAGGCGGCCGGGGTGCCGGTGTACCTGACCGGGACGCGCCACTTCGCGCACTGAGTAGTTCACCGCAACTGACCGTGTGGCCTGGCCTTTTGGCCAGGCCACACGCATGTGTGCGGAGCGGTTGACAAGGTGGCGAGGGGCTCGTATGGTTTGCCGTGTCGAACATGTGTTCGAACGGGGTGGGCGGAGTCGAGGCCACTCGCCCCGCCGCCGTCTCCCCACGGCGCTCGCGTAACTGAGCGGTACGCGCAGCAGGCGCGGGGAGGTGTGAGCGGTGCGGTCGCTGGCTGCTTTCGGCGCGGGGAAGAACCCGGAAGCAGCCGGCGACCCTGCTCTTGAACACCTTGATCACTCTGTCCTTGATCCAGGCGGCCATCCCGGTCTCTTCACCCCCGATGACCTTCGTGCCGCCTTGGCCGCCTTGGATCCTCGATCCGTGCGGCGGACTGTCCGCGTCGAGGGCGTCACCTTCGACTCCTCTCTGGTCGATCCAACAGAGGGCACCCTCGACTTCGGCGACCTTCGGTCGGCCACCGGTCTGCGCACCTTCTCCGGCGAAGGCGCCGTCGCCCTCGACTCCTCCGTTCGTCTCGCGTGGTCCGATCACGCGCCCGCCGTCCACCCCGCGCGCATCCTCCCCATCCGCGAAGACCTGGCGCCCCTCTTCCCCTGGGGCGGTCTCCGCCGCGGCGGCACCGTGGCCGTCCGCGACTCCGCCGCCTTACTGCTCACTCTGCTCGCCGAGCCCACCGCGAACGGTTCCTGGGCCGCGGTCATCGGCATCCCCGACCTCGGTGTCCTCGCCGCCGCCGAACTCGGCGTCGCGGTGGACCGGCTCGCCCTGGTGCCCGACCCCGGCAACGACATCGTCACCATCGCCGCCGCCCTCCTCGACGGCTTCGACATGGTCGCCCTGGCCACCTCCAAGATCACCGACGCGCAGGCCCGCAGACTCTCCGCGCGGGCGCGCAGCCGTGGCGCCGCGCTCGTCGCGTTCGGGCCGTGGCCGGGCGCCGATCTGGAACTGCGCTGCACCCGCGCCCGCTGGTCCGGCCTCGGTGACGGGCACGGCCACCTCCGCGCCCGCCTGGTCGAGGTCCACGCCCAAGGCCGAGGGTCCGCCGCCCGGCCGGTCCGCGCCCGCCTCGCCCTCCAGGGCACCCCGTTCACGCCGCCTCGCGGCCCTTGTCCACAGCTGAGCAAGACCGGTTGACACCCCACTTGTTCGAACGTATGTTCGAGTCAAGCGAATCGTCTCCCCACGATGAGCACATCCGATCAACCCTGGGGAGAGCCATGTCCCGCCTGCTCGTCGTCTGGTGCCCCGACTGGCCAGTCGTCGCCGCGAGCACGGTTGCCGGTCTGCCGCTCGACACCCCCGCCGCCGTCTTCGCCGCCAACCGCGTCGTCGCCGCCAACGCCCGCGCCCGCGCCGACGGTGTCCAGCGGGCGATGCGCCGCCGGGAGGCGCAGAGCCGCTGCCCGGACCTGGTCGTCTTCCTGGACGACGTCGACCGCGACGCCCGGATGTTCGAGCCGGTGGCCATGGCCGTCGAGGAGTTGGCCGTCGGCGTCGAGGTGATCCGGCCCGGCGTCGTCGCCGTCCCCGCGCGCGGGCCGGTCGGCTACTTCGGTTCCGAGGAGGCCGCCGCCGAACGCCTCATCGATCAGGTCGCCGCCCGGACCGGCGCCGAGTGCCAGATCGGCATCGCCGACGGCCTCTTCGCCGCCACCCTCGCCGCCCACCGAAACCGACTCGTCCCGCCTGGCGGCAGCCCCGAATTCCTTGCCCCGCTGACCATCCGCGAACTCGAATCAGGCAGGCCGGACCTGGTCGACCTGCTGCGCAGACTCGGCATCCGCACCCTCGGCGCGTTCGCCGCCCTGGACCCCGGCGATGTCTCCACCCGGTTCGGCGCCGACGCCAAGCTCGCCCACCGCCTGGCGAGCGGCCTGCAAGAACGGCCGCCCTCCCGCAGACGCCCCCCGGTCGACCTGTCCGTCACCCACAACCCCGACCCGCCCATCGACCGGGTCGACGCCGCCGCGTTCGTCGCCCGCACGCTCGGCGAGCGCCTCCACACGGGCCTGGCCGCGCACGGTCTCGCCTGCACCCGCCTGGGCATCCACGCGAGCACAGCCAACGGCGAGACTCGCGACCGCGTGTGGCGCTGCGCCGACCCGCTCACCGCGTCCGGCATCGCCGACCGTGTCCGCTGGCAGCTCGACGGCTGGCTGCGCGGTGGCGCGGGCCGTCCCTCTGCGGGCATCACGGTCCTGCGCCTCGAACCGGAGGAGACGGTCGACGGCCGAACCCTCCAACTCGGCCTCTGGCAGGGCGGCCACGACGAACAAGCCGAACGCGCCGCCCGCGCCATGGTCCATGTCCAAGGCCTGCTCGGCCCGGACGCTGTCCTCACCCCGGTCCTCAGCGGCGGCCGGGGCCCCGCCGATCAGGTCCACCTCGTCCCGTGGGGCGACGAACGTGTCCCGCCCACACCTCCCGACCGCCCATGGCCCGGCCGATTACCCGCGCCCTCGCCCGCCGCCATCCCCGTGCGCCCGCTGCCCGCGTCGGTGCTCGACGAGGCAGGCGCCGAAATCGGGGTGACCGGCCGGTTCCGCCTCACCGGCGAGCCCGCCCGCGTGGCCTACGGCGGCGGATGCCCCCGCGCGGTCGCCGGTTGGGCCGGGCCATGGCCCGCCGACGAACGCTGGTGGGACCCGGATTCCGCCCGCAGGCGCGCCCGCCTGCAAGTGCTGTTGGCCGAACAGTCCGAAGAGGACAGCCAGGAGGCGCTCCTTCTGGTGCGTGAGAACAAAAGATGGTCCGTAGAAGGGATATACGCCTGATGCGATACGACGAAGACCCGCTCACCGCCGTCGACAGGGCCGACTGGATCGACTTGACCGACCTGATCCCGCTGCCGCGCCGTTCGCCCGAATCCCTGTCTCCCTGACCGGCCGCGGCGAATGGGATGGAACAACCCGCCGGTTCGGTGGTCGGAGCTCGAGCGCATCCTCTCCGGCAGGCCGCCGGAGGTCGGCGACGGTGGTGACAGCCCGGGCTGGACCCGCCGCCGCGACCGCTACGTGCCGCCGATGGGGGTCGGGCCGCCCGGCGTCACCGACCAGGCCGACGGGGATTCGCGGGTGCCGTACGCGGAGCTGCACTGCCATTCCAACTTCAGCTTCCTCGACGGCGCGAGCCACCCGGAGGAACTGGTGGAGGCGGCCTCGCTCCTCGGTCTCGACGCCATCGCGCTGACCGACCACGACGGGATGTACGGCGTGGTCCGGTTCGCCGAGGCCGCCAAAGAGCTGGGTATGCGCACGGTCTTCGGCACGGAGCTGAGCCTCGGCCTCACCGGCCCGCAGAACGGTGTCGCCGACCCCGAAGGCGAGCATCTGCTGTTGCTCGCCGACAAACAGGCCGGCTACCACAGCCTGTGCCGCGTCCTCACCGCCGCGCACCTGCGCGGTGAGGAGAAGGGCAAACCGGTCTACGACCTGCTCGAGGTCGTCGAGGAGACCCGCGACGACTGTGTCGTGCTCACCGGCTGCCGCAAGGGCGGTGTCCGGCTGGCGCTCGCCAGCGGTGGGCCACGGGCCGCGTACGAGCAGCTCAGGCTCCTGTCCGCGGCGTACGGTCCCGACCGCGTCTACGTCGAGCTCGTCGACCACGGCATGCCCGACGACACCGACCGCAACGACCTGCTCGCGGACATGGCGGCCGAGCTCGGCCTGCCGACCGTCGCGACGAACGCCGTGCACTACGCGCACCCGTCGCGGGGGCACCTCGCGGCGGCGATGGCCGCGGTGCGGGCGCGGCGCAGCCTCGACGAGCTGGCGGGCTGGCTGCCGCCATCGCCCACCGCCCACCTGCGGACCGGGCAGGAGATGGCCGACCGGTTCGCCCGCTACCCGGGCGCCGTGCAGCGCGCCGCCCTGCTCGGCGTGCAGCTCGCGTTCGACCTGCACCTGGTCGCGCCGAAGCTGCCGCCGTTCGACGTGCTCGACGGCCACACCGAGGTCACCTTCCTGCGGAAGCTGACCTACGAGGGCGCCGCGGTCAAATACGGCTCGTCGGCCGAACGTCCCCGGGCCTACGCGCAGCTCGCCCACGAACTCCAGGTCATCGAGGAACTCGGCTTCCCGGGCTACTTCCTCGTCGTCTGGGACATCGTGAAGTTCTGCCGCGACAACGACATCTACTGCCAGGGTCGCGGCTCGGCGGCGAACTCGGCGGTCTGCTACGCGCTCGGGATCACCAATGTCGACGCCGTGCGCTGGGAGCTGCTCTTCGAGCGGTTCCTGGCCCCGGCCCGCGACGGCCCGCCCGACATCGACCTCGACATCGAGTCCGACCGCCGCGAGGAGGTCATCCAGTTCGTCTACGACAAGTACGACCGGCGCCACGCCGCGCAGGTGGCGAACGTGATCACCTACCGCGCGAAGTCGACGGTGCGCGACATGGCCAAGGCGCTGGGCTACTCGCCCGGCCAGCAGGACGCCTGGAGCAAGCAGATCGACCGCTGGGGACCGTTGCGGTCCACAGTGGACGACAATCACCTCGATGTCCCGACCGCTGTGCTCGAACTGGCCGGTCAGCTGGAGAACTTCCCGCGCCATCTGGGAATCCACTCCGGCGGCATGGTCATCTGCGACCGCCCGGTCAGCGAGGTCTGCCCGGTCGAGCCCGCGCGGATGCCCAAACGCACGGTGTTGCAGTGGGACAAGGACGACTGCGCCGCCGTCGGGCTGGTCAAGTTCGACCTGTTGGGCCTGGGCATGCTGTCCGCGCTGCACTACGTGGTCGACCTGGTCGACAAGCACCATGGCGTCCGGGTCGACATAGGCACGCTGAACCTCGCCGACCAGCGGGTCTACGAGATGCTCTGCCGCGCCGACTCGGTGGGTGTGTTCCAGGTGGAGAGCCGCGCGCAGATGGCCACGCTGCCCCGCTTGCGTCCCACGGAGTTCTATGACCTGGCCATCGAGGTCGCGCTCATCCGGCCGGGACCGATCCAGGGCGGCTCGGTGCATCCCTTCATCCGCCGCAAGAACGGCAAGGAGGAGCCCACCGTCGACCACCCGCTGCTGAAGAACGCGCTGCACAAGACACTCGGTGTGCCGCTCTTCCAGGAGCAGCTCATGCAGATCGCGGTCGACGTCGCGGACTTCAGCCCAGCCGAGGCCGACGAACTGCGCCGCGCCATGGGCGCCAAGCGGTCCACGCGCCGGATGGAGCGGCTGCGCGAACGGTTCTACGCGGGCGCCGCGAACAACGGTCTCGACGAGGCGCTGGCCGCACGCATCTACGAGAAACTCTTGGCGTTCGCCAACTTCGGCTTCCCGGAGAGCCACGCCCTGAGCTTCGCCTACCTGGTGTTCGCCAGCGCCTGGTTCAAGCTGTACTACCCGGCCGCCTTCTGCGCCGCCCTGCTGCGCGCGCAACCGATGGGCTTCTACTCGCCGCAGTCCCTGGTCGCCGACGCGCGTCGGCACGGGGTCACCGTGCGCGGGCCGGACATCAACGCCAGTCTTGAGCACGCCACCCTTGAACCGGTCGAACCAGGCAGCGACGAACAGGCTGTGCGCCTAGGGCTCGGCGCGGTCCGCCTGATCGGTGACGACCTGGCCGAACGCATCGTCACCGAACGCGGCGAGAGCCCGTACCTGGACATGGTCGACCTGGCCCGCCGGGTCCAGCTCACCCGCCCCCAGGTGGAGGCACTGTCGACCGCGGGCGCGTTCGGCTGCTTCGGCCTGCTCCGCCGCGAGGCCCTGTGGGCGGCGGGCGCGGCGGCCGCCGAACGACCGGATCGCCTGCCGGGCACCGCGGTCGGCGTCAATGCCCCGGAACTGCCCGGGATGGACGCGCTCGAACTCGCCGTCGCCGACGTCTGGGCCACCGGCCTGTCACCGGACAGCTTCCCGACCCAGTTCATCCGCGAACGCCTGACCCGCCTGGGCGCGCTGACCGCCATCGAATTGTCCAAAGTAGACACCGGCTCGCGGGTCCTGCTCGGTGGCGCGGTCACCCACCGGCAGCGCCCCCAGACCGCGGGCGGGGTCACGTTCCTCAACATCGAGGACGAGACCGGCATGGTCAACGTGGTGTGCTCGCCCGGGCTGTGGGCGCGCTACCGCAGAATCGCGCGATCCAGTTCGGCCCTGCTGGTGCGCGGTGTGGTGGAGAGCGTCGAGGGGGTGGTGAGTCTCTACGCCGACCGGTTGCAGCAACTCGACATGCGCATCCCGGCCAAGTCGCGCGACTTCCGGTGAGCGGGGCATGACAGGGTGGGGAGGTGGAGACCGGCGAGGACTACAGCGACAGTGATCTGCACGGGCAGCAGTGGGACCAGCGGCACTTCACCGACTGCGACTTCACCGACGCCGACCTCCGCGGCCTGGTGACGACCGGCTGCACGTTCACCAAGTGCGACTTCACCCGCGCCGACCTGGGGGAGTCCCGGCACCGCTCCACGGCGTTCCGGACCTGCACGTTCGACCGCGCCACCCTGATGTTCAGCGAGTTCGCCGGCTGCAGCCTCATCGGCTCGACGTTCCTCGACTGCAGGCTGCGCCCCTGGACCGTGACCGACACCGACCTCACCCTCGTCGGCCTGGCAGGCGCCGCGCTGCGCAAGGCCAAACTGACCGGCCTGCGTTTCCGCGAAGCCAACCTCACCGACGCCGACCTACGGGAAGCCGACCTCCGCGAGGCGGACCTCACGGGTGCCCGCCTGCGCGGCGCCAACCTCGAGGGCGCCGACCTCCGCGACGCCCGCATCACCGCCGACGGCCTCGTCCAGGCAAGCCTGCGCGGCGCCCGCGTCGACCTGCACACCGCGGTGGCGTTCGCCGCCGCCCACGGCCTGCAGATCGACTAGGGCTACGGCCGCGTCGGCGGTACCTGGTTGGGGATCTCGACCAGGTGGCCGCTCTCGATGAGTTCCGCGATCGACCGGTTGAGCACGAACGCGGTCCCGCCACCGGGCTGCTCGAACCACGGGATGGCGACCCCGGTCAACGCCTCCGTCGCCCGCTGGACGCGGTACACGCGGTAGGGCCGCGTCACCCAGTCCGGCACCAGCGACCGCCGCTCGAACGGCGTGCCCGCGGCGTAGGTCAGGTTCCCGGTCGGCTCGCCGTAGCGGTCGATCTCGGTGCCAGGCGGCAGTTCGGTCAGGGTCTTCCCCCGGAACAACGTCAGCGGCGGGTCGCCCGGTCGAGGCTGGATAGCCCAGTCCTGGGGCTTCACCCCCGAGTCAGACCCAGGTGAGGATGAACCGCCCCCGGCGCCGGACTGCTGCCCACCACCAGCGGCAGCCCCGACCTGACGGGGAGAGGCCACACCGGCGGACTCCCCACCAAACCGAGCGCCGCCGGCGGATTCACCGCCACCGAACCGCTCCCCACGCGAAGAGGCCGCGTCACCGGCGGTTTGGCCGCCACCAAACGGCACGCCAGGCGCGGAGGCTGCGTTGCCTGCGGGCTTGCCACCACCGAACTCCGCGCCGTGCGTAGCCGCCGCGTCGCCGGTGGGTTCGCCGCCGAACCGCGACTCGGAGGCGCTGGAGTCACCGTGCCCGAACGGCACACCCTGAGCGTCCTCAGGTGCGGGTCCACGGTCGGCGAAGCGTGACCCAGTCGCGCCGTCGCGGTCGCCGAACCGTATGCCCCGCGGGTCCGTTGGCGCGTCCTCGGGACGGGTGCCGGCATCGCTTGCGGAATCCGCGCGAGTGAACAACGAGCCCGGTGTGCCTGCGGCTTGGCCACCCGCGAACCGCTCCTCGTCCGACGATTCGCCGACGCTCCCGGAATCGGCGCGGGTGAACAGCGCCCCTGGCGCCGATTCCCCACCCGCGTTGGCACCGACGAATGAGCCGTCGCTTGCCGACCGTCCATCGTCAAACGCACCGGTTACGGGCCGACCGGCGAAGGTTTCGTCGCCTGCCGTGTGTGCATCGTCAAACGCGTTCTGCTCACCGCCGAAGGTGCCATCAGTCGGCGACTGCCCATCAGCGAACGTGCCCTCAACCGCCGACTGGTGATCGGCGACCGCATCCCCGGCAGCGGAGTGCCCCTCGGCGAACACCTCGTCAGCTGTGTCCTGTCCCGCGGTGAATGTGCCGCCCGACGCCGACTGGTGATCGGCGAACGCACTGTCCTCTGCGGACTGTTCATTGCTGAACGTCTCCGCGGCCGTGGTTCGCCCATCACTGAACGAACGGCCGTTTGGCGAGTGCCCGTCGTTGAAGGCGCTGTCCGCGGTCGTTCGCCCTTCGCTGTGAGGGCCGCTGGTCGACGACGGTTCATCGATCGAGCCGCCGGCCGTGGTCTCGTGGCCGCCGAACGAGTCGCCTGCCTCGGTTTGGCTGCCGAACGCGACGTCGGTCGGTCCATGTCCATCGTCGAACGGGCCGTCGGCCGGCGCTTGGCCGTCGGCGAGACCGCTGTCGGCGGTGGTCTGGTCGGTGGCGACCGCACTGTCGGTGTACGACGCCTCGGTCGTCGGGTGCCCGGCGACCGCCATGCCGGTTGCCGCGACCGGGTCAGGCTTGGCGCCTGCGCGCGGCGTGGGGCGCGGGGCGGTGCGGCGGTGTTGGTACTCGTCGTCGTCGTCGTCGTCGAAGACCGGGGTGGACCCGCTGTGGCGCGGCCGGAACAGTTCGTCGGTGTCGGCGGGGCGCGAGGGGCGGAACAGGTCTTCGCTCGTCGGTCCCGGTGGGGTCACCGCCCTTCGGGGGCGGTGCTCGTACTCGTCATCGTCGTCGTCTTCCAGGTCGGCCAGCGACGCTCGCATGGTCGACTGCGGGTCCTCGACCGGCTCCAGCAAAACCTTGCCCAGCAAGAAAGCCGAGGCGTCCGCGAACTCCTCGAACTGCCGCGGGGCACTGAACCCGCCGTCGAACCAGCCGACCCGCCACCCCTCGCCGGACTGCTCCAGCACCCACGCGGCCGACTCCGGCAGCGCACCGACCCGGTACCGGGACCCGGGGACGCCGAGCGCGCTCAACCGCGCCTGAAGCTGATCGAACTGAGCCGCCACCCCCGGTGCCACCGGCGAACGCGGGCTGGACGCCGGAACCTCGTCGGCACCGACCGGAGTGGGCGGTGTGACATCCCAATCCTGCGTCGGCACACCGACCGCGCCGACGTCGGGCAGACTCACCTGCTCGTACGGGCCGGAAGACGCTTCGGCAGCCGAGGCCGCGACCTCATCTGAAGGCACTGCGTCGGCCACGGGATCGCCGGACCCCGGACCGGCACCCGCGTCCTGGCCAGGAACCCACTGTGGTTGCCCGGCAACAGGATTGGACCAGCCCGCACCGGATTGGGTGGAAGGATCACCGGCCGCCCACCCATGGGCGGACTCAGCTTGCGCGGAGGCACCCTGGCCTCCAGAGCCCGAGGAGTCCGCGTCGCCGGGCGCCCACGCGGAGCCATGATCGGAAGACGCCGCGGGCGGTTCGGTGCGGCTGTCGCTCGTCGCCCAGCTCGGAGTTTCGGTATCGGTGCCCTGGTCGGCTGCGGGAGTCTGGTCCGCGTTGGCCGTCCAGTTCGGGGTTTCGGTACCGGTGGGGCCTTGGTCGGCTGCGGGAGTCTGGTCGCTGTGGGCCGGGGTTTCGGCATTGTCGCCGGTCGCCCCCTGCCCGGCAGCCGCCGAAACCTGCTCCGCGGTCGCCCAGTTCGTGGCGTCCGCCGCAGCCGAGTCGGGCTGGTTGCCACCCCAGATCGGAGGGTCCTCGGGGGAAGCGGCTTCGAGCTCCTCGGCAGGCGTCGGCTCAGGCTGCGCCGGGTCGGCCGGGAACCAACCGCCCGCCGGGGCAGCGGGCGCCTCAGCCGACCAGTCGAACGAAGGCGGCGGAGTCGAACCCGAAGCACCAGGAGCACTCGAAGCACCAGGAGCGCCCGAAGCGCCGGAGTCGGAAACAGGCTCGGGGAACCAGCTGTCCGCCTCCCGCTCGATCGGCGCCGTCGCGTGCGTGCCCGTCGGCTCCGCCGGGGCGTGCGTCGGCGACCATGCCGCCGTCGTCTCCGGGGTCCGCTGCGGAGCGGAATCCTCGGTGGGCGAGTGGCTGGTCGGCGTGCGGTCGATCGGCTCGGTCGTGTGCACCGGCTCCTCGACCGGCGGCTTCGCCCGGTTCCCGAATCCGACCTGCACCGGGATCGGCGGCACCGGCCCGTCCGGTCCCATGATCGGCGGCGGCCCCGACGGAGCGGGGGTTGGCGCGGGAGCCGGCGCCGGGCGCACACCGTTCGGCGGCCTGCGCGGCCCGCGCCCGAGGAACGACGCTGCCGCCGCCCGGGTCGGGTCGTCGACCTCGGGCAGGGTGAACTCCACCCGCCGGAGGTGTTCGAGCAGGTCCGGGTCCGGCGGGACGCTGTGGGTCCGCAGGTAGTAGTTGACCGCCGCGGGCCAGATCCAGGCGCCGTCGGTGTGGAACGCGACCGGGACCGACTGCCGGGCCTCGTCGTCCAAATGATCGGTGTCGAACCCACGCGCGGGCAGAGCCAGGGGCGCGCTGTCGAGGTAGCGCAGGATGTCCTCGCGCTCGCCTTCGTCGATCGGCGGCCGGTTGATCACCGGACGCCCACCGGCGCCGGGTCCGTCGAAGATCCGCGCGACCCGGAACGGCGGCTTGAGCCCGGCCATCCGGCGCATCAGCCACTCGGGCACGTTCTGCTCGTCGCGAGGGAAGGTCCGCAGGTCGTCGGCGTACGCGGGCGGCGGTGGCGGGTTCGTCCAACGCGGTTCGTCGCGGTCGTACTCGAGGCTGTACGCCGAGGGCTGGTCGAGTGTGTAGCGGGCGTTGTACCAAGTCCCGCGCCCGTCCCGGTACATCCCCGACCGCAGCCGCCCGAAGAGCACTGCGATCTCCGGTGAGACTTTCAACTCTTCGGAGGTCTCATCAGCGAAGATCACTTTGCCGGTCGCTTCCGCGTACCGACCCAGCGCGCGGTAGTCGACGGTGATGGAATGCCAGTCCGCGGGTGCCGCTCGGAGCAACGCGAGCCCGATCTGCTTGACCAGGGCATCCTGTTCCGTTGGGTTCAGCTGCGTCGGTTGTGCCACGTGGACATCTTCTCCTGTCGACAGGCCCTTGGCATACGGTGGATCGTGCGTCGAGCCTCTGCCTGCGACGATGACGGACGGTTACCATCCCGTCCGGTAGCCCGGCAACCTGTTTGTGTCACCGTCACAGTTGTGCCAACCTTCCCGGCATGTCCGAGGGCGATCTCGCGCCGCACCTTTCTCGACTCGGCCTGCCCGCAGACGAGATTCGCAGCTACCTGTATCTCCTGCGCACCGGTCCCTCGACGGCCGAGGAGATCGCCGTCGGCGCCGCGGAGCCGCTCGAACTTGTCCAGCACAGTCTGCGCACCCTCATCGACGCCGGTCTGGTCGGAGCCGGCGGCCCGGACGGCCGGACCATAACCCCTGTGCCGCCTGCCTCGGGTCTGCAGATCCTCAGCAGACGCCGTGAGTCCGAACTCGAGCAGGCCCGGGTGGCCACGCTCAACGCCTACGACACCTTCCGCCGGGCGATCTCCCCGCAGCGCACCGACGACCTCATCGAGGTCGTCACCGGCACCGCGATCGCCCAGCGCATCCAGCAGATGGAGCTCAGCGCGCGCAAGGAGATCCGGCGGCTGGACTCGCCGCCGTACTTCACCGAGGGCCATATCAACAACGCCGAACTCGAACAGCTCAACCGCGGCGAGGTGACCTACAAGGTCGTCTACGCGCGCGCCGCCGTCGAGGACCCGGGCCGCTACGCGCAGAACATCCAGCCGTGCGTGGCGGCCGGGGAGCAGGCGCGGGTGCTGCCCGAGGTGCCGGTGAAGCTGACGATCATCGACCAGCAGTTCGCGACCGTCTCGCTCCCGGTCGCCGAGGCCGACGTGAACCGTTCGCTGCTCGTGGTGCGCCCGAGCAGTCTGCTCTCCGCGCTGGTCGGCCTGTTCGAGGCGTCGTGGCGGCTCGCGGTCCCGCTGCACGGTGCCGCGCGCGCGTCCTCCGCCGTCCAGCCGATCGAGCAGCGGCTCCTCGGGCTGCTCGCCGCGGGCGCCAACGACGACTCGATCGCCCGCCAGCTCGGCGTGAGCCGACGCACCGTGTTCCGACATCTGCAGCGGCTGATGGACCACGCCGGGGCGACCACCCGGTTCCAACTCGCCGTCCATGCCGTCCGGCACCGCTGGATCTGACCGGATGTCACGTCCTCTGGGCGCCGTCGTCGCCACCCTCGGCGGGGTCGCGCTCTCGGCCCAGGCCCGGATCAACGGCCAGCTGGGCAGCCACCTCGGCGACGGCCTGATCGCCGCGCTGATCTCCTTCACCATCGGCTTGGTGATCCTGCTCACCGCCGTCGTCGCGATGCCGACCGCGCGCGCGGGCATCGGTCGGTTCCGCGAAGCAATCTCCACAAGACGGCTCCGTCCTTGGCAGTGTCTAGGCGGCGCGGCGGGTGCTTGGTATGTCACGTCGCAAGGCCTGACGGTGACCTTGCTCGGCGTCGCGGTCTTCACCGTCGCCGTGGTCGCGGGCCAGGTGGTCAGCAGCCTGCTCGTCGACCGCGCGGGCATCGCCCCCGGTGACGCGCAGTCGATCACCGTGACCCGCGGGGTCGGCGCCGCGCTCGCGGTGGTCGCGGTCGGCATCGCCGTGTCCGACGAGTTCAGCCGTCCCGGCCACCTCTGGCTCGCTCTCGTCCCCGCCCTCGCGGGCGTCGGCCTGGGCTGGCAGCAGGCGGTCAACGGCCAGGTGCGCGCGGCGTCGGGCAGTGTGGCGTTCGCCTCGATGCTCAACTTCGCCGTCGGCCTCGCCGCGCTGATCATCGCGTCCACTGTGGACATATCAATCCGCGGCCTGCCCAACTCGCCGCCGACCCAGTGGTGGCTCTACGTCGGCGGCGCGCTCGGCGTCGTGGCCCTGTCGACGGCGGTGTTCGCCGTGCGCCTGGTCGGTGTCCTGATGGTCGGCCTGTGCGCCGTCGCCGGCCAACTCGTCGGCGCCCTGCTGCTCGACGTGGTCGCGCCACCACCCGGGGAAGGGGTCGAGCCGACGACCGTGATCGGGGTCGTGCTGACTCTCGCCGCGGTGGGTATCGCCGCCGTTCCGCGCCGCGAGTGAGAGGATGGGGTACGTGACCGCGACGATCCTTGACGGCAATGCCACCCGAGACGCCATCCTCGCCGAGCTGCGCGGGCGGGTCGACGCGCTCGCCGAGCGGGGCGTGGTCCCCGGTCTCGGCACCGTGCTGGTCGGCGATGACCCCGGGTCGCAGTCCTACGTCCGCAGCAAGCACCGGACCTGCAAGAAGATCGGCCTGAACTCCATCCGCCGCGACCTTCCGGCGCACACGACGCAGGCCGAGCTCGAAGCCGTCATCGACGAGCTGAACGAGAACCCGGACTGCACCGGCTACCTGATCCAGCTGCCGCTGCCCGGCCACCTCGACGCGGGTGCCGCGCTGCAGCGGGTCGACCCGGCGAAGGACTCCGACGGCCTGCACCCGACCAACCTCGGCAAGCTCGTCCTCGGTGACGCGGGCCCGCTGCCGTGCACCCCGGTCGGCATCGTCGAGCTGCTCCGCCGCTACGACGTCCCGCTCGCGGGCGCGCGCGTGACCGTCGTCGGCCGCGGTGTCACGGTCGGCCGCCCCCTCGGGCTGCTGCTGACCCGGCGCAGCGAGAACGCCACGGTCACCCTCTGCCACACCGGCACCAAGGACCTCGCCACCGAGGTCCGGCGCGCCGACATCGTCGTCGCCGCCGCCGGCAACGCGGGCCTCATCACCGCGGACATGATCAAGCCCGGCGCGGCCGTGCTCGACGTCGGCGTCACCCGCACCGACCAGGGCCTGGTCGGCGACGTCCACCCCGACGTGCGCGAGGTGGCGGGCTTCCTGGCCCCGATGCCCGGCGGCGTCGGCCCGATGACGATCGCCATGCTCATGCGCAACACCGTTGAGGCGGCCGAGCGCGACAGCGCCGACAAGCACAGCACCCCGTGACCGGAGGCCCGCAGCGCACCGGCAAGCACCCGGCTCTGGTCCACCTGCCGTTCGGGCTGGTCATGTCCGTGGTCGTACTCGGCCTCGTGCGCATCGCGCAGTACTACTGGCGCGAGGGCACGGTGTGGATCGGTCTCGCGCTGCTCCTCGCGGCGGCTCTGCGGGTCCTGCTGCGCGACGAGCAGGCGGGCCTGATCGCGATCCGCGGGCGTGCCGTCGACGTCCTGAGCTACGGCTTCTTCGGCGTCATGGTCATCGCCATCGCCATGACCATCGAGGGCGGCCCCCTGTCTCGTTGATCGGGCCGACCGCTGATCAGGACAGCTTCGCCAACAGCGTCCTCGACTCCTCCTGCGGCAACGCGACACTGAGCAGCTCGACAACGATCCGGTCATAGACCCGGACCTGCGCGGCGTCCTCGATCACCACACTCGACGTGCGGTTCTCCAGCACCACGACCGCCCCGCGCGAGCGGAACTGCATGCGCTGGAACGGCCCGCCCAGACCCGGGTGCCCGTGCGTCAGGGCGGGGACGATCCGGATCGTCACGTTCGGCTTGCTCGCGGCCTCGCCGAGGTAGCGGATCTGCTCGCGCATGACGTCCTCGCCGCCCACCGCGGTGTGCAAGGCGGTCTCGGCGATGATCGCGAAGAACCGCGGCGGGTGCGCGCGCCGCAGGGTCGCCTGGCGGCGCAACCGGTTCGTGTACTGCTCCTCAAGGACCGCCTCGTCGACCATGCTGACCTCGCGGAGCGCGGCCTGCGCGTACGGGACCGTCTGCAGCAGCGCGGGCACGATCGCCTGCTCGTAGTCGACGATCATCGTCGCCTTCGACTCCAGCACCCGCAGCGACGCGACCTGCGAACCGTCGCTGCCCCGCGCCAGCGCAAGCAGGTCGTCGCGGCGGCACCCCCGCACCCCGTAGACCTTCAGCAGGGCCGCGACGTCCTCGGCCTTCTGGGCTTTGTGCCCGTTCTCCATCCGGCTGAGCTTGGACGTGCTGATGCCCGTCCTCGCGGTGACCTCCGACAGGCTCAGCCCGGCATCCTCCCGATGCCCGCGCAACTCCTCGCCGAGCAGTTCGATAACCATGGTTCGTCATGATCGACCTCACCGCCGAGTGATCCAGGAAGTTGGGTCGCCTGTCGGCCGAAACCACCCGATGGGGAACACGGAGACCCTGCTCACCGCGCGCAGCGATCACCCGCGACGGCTTGGTAGCCTCCGGTTCATTCGCCTTGTCTCGGGAGGGATCCGCCAAGTGGCACCCGTCAACGTCACCGTCACCGGTGCAGCAGGCCAGATCGGCTACGCCCTGCTTTTCCGCATCGCCTCCGGCCATCTGCTGGGCCCGGACACGCAGGTCAACCTGCGGCTGCTGGAGATCCCGCAGGCCGTCAAGGCGGCCGAGGGCACCGCGATGGAACTCGATGACTGCGCGTTCCCGCTGCTCAGCGGCATCGAGATCACCGACGACGCCAAGAAGGCGTTCGACGGCGTGAACGTCGCCCTGCTCGTCGGCGCCCGCCCGCGCGCCAAGGGCATGGAGCGCGGCGACCTGCTCGAGGCCAACGGCGGCATCTTCAAGCCCCAGGGTGAGGCCATCAACGCCGGCGCCGCCGATGACGTGCGCGTGCTGGTGGTCGGCAACCCGGCCAACACCAACGCCCTCATCGCCCAGGCGCACGCCCCGGACGTCCCGCGTGAGCGCTTCACCGCGATGACCCGCCTCGACCACAACCGCGCGATCTCGCAGCTCGCGGCGAAGCTGAGCGTGCCGGTCACCGAGATCAAGAAGCTCACGATCTGGGGCAACCACTCCGCCACCCAGTACCCCGACCTGTTCCACGCCGAGGTCGGCGGCCGCAACGCCGCCGAGGCCGTGAACGACGAGGCCTGGCTGGCCGACACCTTCATCCCGACCGTGGCCAAGCGCGGCGCGGCGATCATCGAGGCCCGGGGCGCGTCCTCGGCCGCGTCGGCCGCCAACGCCGCCCTCAACCACATCCACGACTGGGTCAACGGCACCCCCGAGGGCGACTGGACGTCGATGGCCATCCCGTCGGACGGCTCCTACGGTGTCCCCGAGGGCCTCATCTCGTCGTTCCCGGTGGTCTGCAAGGACGGCAAGTACGAGATCGTGCAGGGCCTGGAGATCAACGAGTTCTCCCGCGCCCGCATCGACGCCTCGGTCGCCGAGCTGGCCGAGGAGCGCGACGCGGTCAAGGGCCTCGGCCTGATCTGACCTGAGGATTCAACGACGGGGCCCCACATCGGTGGGGCCCCGTTTTTGTTAACTCCGAAGCCGCATTTTCTGGCCAGAGTCGCCCAATCGCGTGAACATGAAGGTAATGGCATCACAAACCGCCACAGGCGGCGTTTCCCACCTGACGGGTTCGCGAATACCAGAAGCGCAAACCGGGATCAGGGAGGGCACGAGATGAACAAGAACGCAGAGCACACTGAGCAGCTCATCTCGCTCTACGGCGGCAGCACCCCGGTGCGCTCCCGGTGGACGTATCGAGCGAGCGAGCCATTCACGGTCACCGCGGCGTTCCAGACCGACCGCGACCGCTGGGTGGAGTGGATTTTCGCCAGGGACCTCCTGGTCGCGGGCCTGATCGGCCCCACCGGCGAGGGTGACGTCCGGCTGAGCCCGGAGCACACCGAGGGCCGCGCGTCGATCCTCCTGGAGATCGAGTCCCCGGAGGGCCACGCCCTCCTGGAGATGGAATACGAGGCCGTCGAGCGGTTCCTCACGACCACAGCCAAGATCGTGCCGATCGGCAAGGAGAGCGACTTCTTCGACGTCGACGCCCTGATCGAGGAAATCACCAACGTGTAATTCACCGTTCCCGCGGCGCGCGACGGCCGCCTGCCCCGACAAGGGCAGGCGGCCGTCTCCGTTGGACAAGCGGTTTTACAAGACCATCAGAGGCAGGCCTGCGTAAGCGCGTTGGCCGCGCTCACCTTTTCCTTGGCCCACGTCGCCACGCTCGCGGGGTCGATGCTGTTCGGGCCGAGCTCGCCGACCTTGGTGGCCATGTCGGTCAGTGCGCCCTTGAGGGTGGCGTCACCGGTCTTCTCGGCCAGAGCCTGCAAGTCGGCGGCGGTCTTCTCCGCGTCCTTGACGGCCTGCTCGGGGTTCGAGATGTCCGGGTTGAAGCCCGCCAGCTTGGCGGCATCGAGGCAGATGCTCGCCTTGTCGGTGGCGGAGTCGGCCGCGCTCGTGGCTTCACGCACGGCGTCACACGCGGTCAGCCCGCACGTCATCGCCGCCGTGACCAGAATGATCGCCAGCCGAGTTCGCATAGTGCCCCCTTGAAGGTGGAAGAGGACACAGGTTAGCGAATCGGTCTATTGGGGCTCGTGCTCGACCACACAATCGGGTCCGGGGAAGACCAGGCTCTCGTGCCCGTCGTTGAATTTGACCAGGTATGGCGGCGCCCCGTCGGCGCCGCGCACCTCGAGAATCTCGCCCAGATGGTCGGCGTTGCCGACGTTGCGACCGTGGACGTGTAGCCGGTCACCTACCGCTGCTCGCATGGGGCCACCTCCGGGTCCCCAGGGTAAGCGCAGGTAGCCAAGGCCTCAACCGCTCTTGGCGGCGGCCTTCTTGGCTTTCTTGTAGGCGCGGACCTCGGCGAGGGTGTCAGGGCCGGTGACGTCGGCTACGGACATGCGGGTGTTGGTGCCGCCGTAGTCGCCCGCGGCCTTCCGCCAGCCGTATGGGGTCGCGCCGTATTGCTTGCCCAGCAAGGCGAGGAAGATCTTGGCCTTCTGCTCGCCGAACCCCGGAAGGGCCTTGAGCCGCTTCAGCACCTCGGCGCCGGTGGGCTTGTCCTTGGTCCAGATCGCTTCCGTGTCGCCGTCGTAGTGCTCCACGATGTGCCGGCACAGCGCCTGCACCCGCCTGCCCATGCTGCCGCCGTAGCGGTGGATGGCGGGCGGCGTGGTCGAGAGGGTGGCGAACTCGTCCGGGTCGCAGTTGGCGATGTCGTGGACGTCGAGCTTGTCGCCGAGGCGGTCGTAGAGTTTCTTCGGCCCGTTGAACGCGACCTCCATCGGGATCTGCTGATCCAGCAGCATTCCGATCAACAGGGCCAAGGGGTTCTCCGCCAGGAGGGCATCCGCCTGCGCGTTCTGCGCGATGCACAGCTTGGAACTCATGTCCGGAAGGATCGCATACGGAGCAGGCCTCCACTTGCGCCAAACCGGCCTAGCGTTCAAAATTGTTGCATGTTCAGCGAAAATGAACATGGCGAAATTCTGAACGAGCGCGCCCGGTTGGTCGAGCTGAGTGACTGGTTGCGGGAGCTCGGTCTCGAGATCGACATGTCGTCGGTGGCGTACGCCACCGACTGGGGAGCCGACGCGGTGGCCCGCGTCAGTCGGGCGTCAGGCACGGCTCGGACGTACGCCGTCGTGATCAAGCGGACCGTGCCGTCCGAACTCGCGACGGCCCTGCACCCGCACGCTTCGCTTCCCACGCTTGTGGTCGCACGCTCGATCACCGAGCAGGCCGCGAGCCTGCTGCGCGAGCGGGGTATCGACTACATCGATGAGGCGGGCAACGCGCACATCGCTTGGGGCGACGTGCTCATCGACGTCCGGGGTCGCCGCAAAGCGGGCGGACGCACCAGCGGTTCCTCCTCGCCCGGGAGCAAGGCGTTCAGCCGCGCGGGGCTGCAGGTCGGGTTCGTTCTGCTCAGCTGGCCGACCGTGGCCGGGGAGCCGCTGCGCAGGCTCGCGAGCGCCAGCGGGGTCTCACTCGGTACGGCCCAGGCGGTCGTCGATGACCTGGCCAAGGCGGGCTACTTGTACGACGTGGCGGGCGAACGCAGGCTCGGTAGGGCGGGGGAGTTGCTCAACCGATGGTCGGAGGCCTACTCGACTAGGCTCTCACCAGCGCTGATCCTCGGTGATTTCGAGGTCCCCGACATCTCGTGGTGGCGGGGCTCAGAGGACGAGTTGACGCGGTCGAACGTCCAGGTCGGCGGCGAAGCCGGTGCAAGCCTTCTCGACCCGCACCTCACCCCGGCCACCCTCACCCTTTACGCCGACGAGCGGCCGCGCTCGCTCATGGTCGAGCGCCGAATGGTGCGCGCGGAACAGGCAGGCAACATCCACATACGACGACGGTTCTGGACGATGGCGGGGCAGTCGTGGATCGTGCCACCCACGTTGATCTACGCTGATCTGCTCGCCTCCGGCGACCCTCGTCAACGTGAGCACGCGGACAGGATCAGAAACAGTGACGATCGACTTGCGGGCCTTGACCGACTATGAGGTCCTGCGGGCCGCCAAGGTGCTGGCCCGGATCGATGAAGTGGCGCGTGATGCGCGGGTCCATTACCTGGTCGTGGGGCGACCGCGCGCTCGCTCATCTCGATCGACCTGCTGGGCGCGAGTCCCCAACGCCAGACCAAGGACATCGACATCGCGGCCGAGGTCGGCTCCTGGGATGAATTCGACAACCTGGTGCGGAAACTGGACAAGCACGGCCCCAGCGCGCACAAGTTCATCGTCGAGGGGACCGAGGTCGATGTGCTGCCCTACGGTGGCATCGAACGAGCGGATCGGACGATCAAGTGGCCGAATGACTACGAGATGAACGTCCTCGGCCTTCGCGAAGCGGTCGATTCGGCGCAGACGGTGCACCTGCCGGACGGGATCTCCGTCAAGGTCCCGTCGATTCCGGCGCTCGTGCTTCTGAAACTCTTCGCTTGGCGAGATCGCCATCGTGACGACACGCGCGACGCGCTCGAGAAGTTCGACTTCGACCCGCCGCCAGCGGGAGCATGGCTCCTGGGGTCGCACATACCGGGTCTGCTCGATGACAAGGGCGTCGCCGAGTTGCTCCGCCTCTTGGACGATCAAGAGCTGATGGGGCGGCTGGCGAAGGATATGGGCGGATCTCGCCCCGAGCTCCTGGTGCGGGCCATGAACCAGGGTGTTCGCGACGCTGTCGATGAGGCCATGCGGTCGGAATCCGAATGATCGGCACGGCCATGGGTAACCCAGGCTGATATCAACCAGGCGCTGAGGCGTCCAGTTCGAAAAAGGCACGCCATACCGAGTCGACGTGGCTCTCCGCCGGGCTGAGGATGCCCTCGAAGTACAGGTGTCCGTACTGGATGCGCGGCTTCACCTTCAGGTCGATCGAAACCCAGTCGCCCGTGGCCTGCTGGGAAACCAGTTCGAGCGGCAGGATGCCCCAAGCCGCCACCGAAGGCGACTGTTTGGTGAAGTACTGGCCGAACTCGAACGACACATAGCCGTCCCGATTCGCCTGTTCGTGGGCGAACGCCATGTCGGTCCGCTGGACGTTCATCAGGGTGTCGGTCGACCGAAGGAAATACCAAACCGCGTCGACGAACTCCGCGCAGTGTTCGGTCGGCACCGGAGAGGTTTCCAATGCGCGGTGCAGGTCGGTCAGGGTGCGTTGCATGTGGGGGCGGATGATGCCGATCCGCGCCAGTATTTCGGCGTCGTTCGGTGGGGCGTCGAGGAGAACGGAACGCATGTTGTAGCGCTGGGTCAGGAGCCGCATCCGCAGGTTTACCGCCCGGTTCAACCAGAGAATGGTGTCGAGTCCGGTTTTGGACTCCGCGAGCCGCCACATCTCGTATGAGCGTCTGGTCGGTTGGCGGTCGGAGGTCTCCGAGGAGCCCGCGTCCTGGTCCCAGGTGAGGAAGATCGGGTCCAGGCAGATCGGCGCGGCCTGCCAGGGACTGGTCGTGCGTCGGCTCTCCGGGTCATGGGCCAGGCACAACGTCTCCGTCATGGCGCCCATCGTGGCACGGCCGGTGACCTTGGTCATCCCACGCTGCAGGCCTGCCATCGCGTGTCGCCAAGCGAGGTCGCCGCGAAAGTGTCTCGGGTTGCCGGGTGTCTCGGCCGGGCGCAGGCTGCAGTGGTCACCGAGAGAGGGAGATCGCACTATGGCGACCTGCGACACCTGCGGCAACGACTACTGGATGGCCTTCGAGGTGAAGACGGTCAGCGGCGACGTCCACACGTTCGACAGCTTCGAGTGCGCGATCACCAAGCTCGCCCCGGTCTGTGAGCACTGCAAGTGCCGCATCCTCGGCCACGGCGTCGAGGTCGAAGGCCGGTTCTTCTGCTGCGCCCACTGCGCGCACAGCGGCGACGCCGACCTCGGGTCGCAGATCAAGGACGCGGTCGGCGCGCACCCGGGCTGATCAGGCCCAGGGGATCAGCGGGACCCCGTCGAGGAACGGCAGAGCGCCCGCGTTGTGCAGGGCCACGGCGGACATCCAGATGGCTACCGCGGTCAGCAGCGGCGCGACGACGGTCATCTCGACGACGCCGCCCGTGCGCATCCGCATGATCTTCGGCGGCGCCACCGGGTACCAGGTCTTGAACGCGATCGGGACCGGCCACAGGATCGGGCAGCCCTGCTCGGTGATCGCGTCGCCCAGGTAGTGCGCGATGCAGCCGATGCCGACCGCCACCCCGCAGGCCGCCGCGTCCGCCGAGGCCTGGTCCGTCCATTTGAGACACGCGTAGGTCAGCATCAGCGCCGTGCCGGTGATCCACAGGGCGTCGTTGCGGGGGCACCACTTGTGCATGATCCCGCGCACCGCCAGGCCGCTGAAGAAGAACATCAGCAGCGGCAGCGCCCACGACTGGCTGGTCTGCACGATGGCGGTGGTGGTGATCGAGGCCAGGATGGCGAAGACCAGGGTGTGGGTGAACCCGCGGTGCCCGCCGTCGCGCTTGCTGTCGCGCTTGGTGCGGGTGACCTGGTAGATGCCGTGGCTGATGGCGTTGATCAGCTTCGATCCCGCCGCCGTCACCGGGCCGAACGTGCTCGACACTGTCGACTCGGGGTGGTCGAGGTCCGGCAACAGCGCCGCGCCCGCGCACAGGACCGCGCCCACGCACCAGCCCTTGACCGACAGCGTCCCCAGCGAGCTGTCGCCTGCCAGCGCCGTCACCGTCGCCCACGCCGTGAGCCCGCTCATGGCGTGCGTCGGTCCAGTCGACATCCGTGCCCCCCTCGTGCCAGTGCGGTATTCGATCACAGGCGTACGCTCGATCGGGTGCTGCGTCCGACATTTCCCATCACCACCCGCCGGCTGATCATCCGCCCGTACGTCGAGTCCGATCTGGACGCCCTCTACGCGATCCAGTCCCGCGAGGACGTCGCGAAATACCTCTATTTCGAGCCGCGCACCCGCGAGCAGGTCGAGGCCGCGCTCAAGGACAAGCTCACCTTCACCAAGCTGGAGAAGGAGGGCGACGCGATCTCGCCCGCGGTCGTCCTCGCCGAGACCGGTCAGCTGCTCGGCGACGTGATGCTGCGGTGGGTCAGCGAGGAACACCAGTGCGGCGAGATCGGCTTCGTCTTCCACCCCGACCACCACGGCAAGGGCTACGCGGGCGAGGCCGCCACCGAGATGCTGCGCCTGGGCTTCGAGGAGATGGGCCTGCACCGGATCATCGGCAGGCTCGACGCCGACAACCGCGCCTCCGGCAGGCTCCTCGAACGCCTCGGCATGCGGTTCGAGGGCCGCTTCCGGGAGAACGAGTTCGTCAAGGGCAAGTGGGCCGACGAGTCGGTCTACGCCATGCTCGCCCACGAGTGGCGCGAGCTGAACGAGTTCTAAGGGATGGTTCCGGGTCGACTCCAGGGTCGACCCCGATGTTCCGGTCGATCATCCCGGACAGGCTTGCGGCATGGGAATCAAGAGCTTCGTCGCACTCGCCGCAGGTGCCACGCTGATCGTCACGGCCACCCCGGCGAGCGCAGGCACCGAACTGCCGCCGTTGAACCCCGCGCACCTGCGCGCCGCCATCGACGGACTGCCGAACGCCGACGTCTCCGGCGCGATCCTCCAGGTCCGCGGCGTCGCGGGCAGCTGGGAGGGCACCTCCGGCGTCGCCGACATCCACTCCGGCAGGCCCGTGCCGCAGCACGGCCGGTTCCGCGTCGGCAGCATCACGAAGACGTTCACCGCGGCCGCCGTCCTGCACCTCGCGGGCCAGGGCCGGATCGACCTCGACCGCACGGTCCAGGGCTACCTCCCCGACGTGCTGCCCGTCGACTACGAGCCCGTCACCATCCGCCAACTCCTCAACTACACCGCGGGCCTGCCCGGGATCGACATCGACCACAAGGACCCGACCTGGTTCCTGGCTCACCGTTTCGACACCTGGACGCCCCGACAGCTCGTCGACCTCGCGGTCCAGGGCAAGCCGATGCTGTTCACCCCAGGTACCCGCCAGGACTACGGCAACATCACTTACCTGGTCGCGGGCCTGGTGATCGAGAAGGTCACCGGCCGCCCCTATGCGCAGGCCATCCGCGACGCCGTCATCCGCCCGCTGCGCTTGCACGCCACGACCGTTCCCGGCGCTGACCCGCGCATTCACGGCCCGCACGCCCGCGGCTACGAGGCCGTCACGGTCGACGGCCGCACCACATACGTCGACATCACCGAGGCCAACCCCACCTTCCAGTGGTCCGCCGCCGAGATCATCTCCAACGCCCCGGACCTCGACCGCTTCTTCGCCGCGCTCATCTCCGGCAGGCTTTTGCCGCCCGCCCAGACCGCCGAACTCTTCGCCATCCCCGACGTCATGGCCTATGACGGTGACGACAACCCGGCCAACGACGTGCCCGCCCACTACGGCGGCGGTATCGCCCGGTTCGAGCTCAACGGCATCGAATTCTGGGGTAAGACCGGCGACCGGCCCGGCTACAACAGCGGCGCGGGCGCGACCCTCGATCTGTCCCGGCGCCTGGTGTTCTCGCTGAACACCCTGCATATGGGTGGTGAGCAGCCCGCCATGGCCCGGCGAATCCTCGCGGCGGCCGCCGGCCTCGGGTGACCCGCGTCGCTCTACCATCGCGGTGACTGTGCACACAGGCTCACAACACGCGCCCGGTTACCAGTACGCTTGTACCGTTTGAAGGCGCGCGCATTAACGGCGAAGGGAGCACCGCGGCTCATGGCCAAAATCAAGGTCCAGGGAACGGTCGTCGAACTCGATGGCGACGAGATGACCCGCATCATCTGGCAGTTCATCAAGGACAAGCTGATCCACCCGTACTTGGACCTCAACATCGAGTACTACGACCTCGGTATCGAGCACCGGGACGAGACCGACGACCAGGTCACCATCGACGCCGCGAACGCCATCAAGAAGCACGGTGTCGGCGTCAAGTGCGCCACGATCACGCCGGACGAGGCGCGCGTCGAGGAGTTCGGCCTGAAGAAGATGTGGGTCTCGCCCAACGGCACGATCCGCAACATCCTCGGCGGCGTGGTCTTCCGCGAGCCGATCATCATCTCCAACATCCCGCGGCTGGTGCCGGGCTGGACCAAGCCGATCGTCATCGGCCGCCACGCCCACGGCGACCAGTACAAGTCGACGAACTTCAAGGTCCCCGGCGCGGGCAAGGTGACCATCACCTTCACCCCGACCGACGGCTCGGAGCCGATCGAGCACACCGTGGTCGACATGCCGGAAGACGGCGGCGTCGTCATGGGCATGTACAACTTCAACAAGTCCATCGAGGACTTCGCCCGCGCCTCGTTCTCCTACGGCCTGCAGCGCAACTTCCCGGTCTACATGTCGACCAAGAACACCATCCTCAAGGCCTACGACGGTGCCTTCAAGGACATCTTCCAGGCCGTGTTCGAGGCGGAGTTCAAGGAGAAGTTCGACGCCGCCGGTCTGACCTACGAGCACCGCCTGATCGACGACATGGTCGCCGCCGCGATGAAGTGGGAGGGCGGCTACGTCTGGGCGTGCAAGAACTACGACGGCGACGTCCAGTCCGACACCGTGGCGCAGGGCTTCGGCTCGCTGGGCCTGATGACCTCGGTGCTGATGACCCCGGACGGCAAGACCGTCGAGGCCGAGGCCGCGCACGGCACGGTGACCCGGCACTTCCGCCAGCACCAGGCGGGCAAGCCGACCTCCACCAACCCGATCGCGTCGATCTACGCGTGGACCGGCGGCCTCAAGCACCGCGGCAAGCTCGACGGCACCCCCGAGGTGATCGAGTTCGCGGAGACGCTGGAGAAGGTCGTCATCGAGACCGTCGAGAGCGGCCGGATGACCAAGGACCTGGCGCTGCTGGTCGGACCCGACCAGGAGTGGCAGACCACCGAGGACTTCCTCAACACCCTCGATGAGAACCTGCAGAAGAGGATGGCGGGCTAGCCACTCGTCCGGGAAGCCCCTCGCCGTTCTGGCGGGGGGCTTCTCGCTGTCCAAGGTGACTCAGTGTCGCCGTCGTTGGCACCGTCGGGTGTTTCCGGTCGCGATCACTGGCGCGAATACCGGTGAGTACGGGACCGTTCACCCAGGGACCGTGGGTGACAAGGAGCGTGTGACGTGCTGATGCTGTTGCCGAAGCGGACACTGCTTATCGGCGGCGCGCTGGTCGGGGTGGTCTCGATGTACTCGATGGGAGTCGAGAGCCCCAACGCGCCCGCCAGCAGCGCGGCGAAGTGCCGGATGTCGGTCACCGCGGACGTGCTCAACGTGCGCGCCGCACCGGACGGCCACGCGGACATCGTCGGCAAGTTCAAGCAGGGCGCGGAAACCGACGCCCAGCCGACGGTGCAGAACGGCTTCCGCATGCTCGGCCCCAACCGCTGGGCCTCGGCGCAGTTCCTGCAGCCGCTGCCCGGCCGAACCTGCTAGCCACTTAGGGTTGCGCGGTGCTGACGGTTTCCACGATCAATGTCAACGGTCTGCGCGCGGCCGCCAAGAAGGGTTTCGTCGAGTGGCTCACGGCCACTCGGGCGGACTTCGTGTGCCTGCAGGAGGTCCGCGCCTCGGCTGACGACCTCCCCGCCGAACTCGCCGCCCCACCCGGCTGGCACAGCGTGCACGCCGACTCCCGGGTCCTCAAGGGCCGCAACGGTGTCGCGGTGTACTCGCGGCAGGAGCCCACGGCCGTGCAGGTGGGTTTCGCCGTCTCGGAGTTCGACGCGAGCGGCCGCTACGTGGAGGCGTGGTTCCCCGGCGTCGTCGTGGGCAGCGTGTACCTGCCCAGTGGTGAGGTGGGGACGCTGCGGCAGGACCAGAAGGAGCGCTTCATGGCCGCGTTCCTGCCGTACCTGATCGAACTGCGCGAGAAGGCCGCCGCGAGCGGCTGCGAGGTCATCATCTGCGGCGACTGGAACATCGCCCACCAGGAGATCGACCTCAAGGCGTGGAAGGCCAACCGCAAGAACGCCGGCTTCACGCCCGCCGAGCGCGCCTGGATGGGCCGCATCTTCGACGAAGCCGGCTACCGCGACGTCCACCGGTTGCTGCACCCGGAGGGTCCGGGGCCGTACACGTGGTGGTCCTACCGCGGCAAGGCGTACGACAACGACTCCGGCTGGCGCATCGACTACCAGGTAGCCACCCCGGGTTTGAGCGCCCGCGCCCACACAGCGGTGGTGGAACGCGCCGCGACATACGCGGAACGCTGGTCGGACCACGCCCCGGTGACAATCACCTACGACTGGCCCGCCCAGTAGCCACCGGGGTGTTTTAAGTCGAACCAGGTCGCCGTCGGGCACACTGGTCGTAGGAGGTGAGTGCCGTGCATGAGCTTGTCGACTCGAAGAGGCAGGAGATCGATGCGCTGTGTCGCCTGCTCGATGTGCGGCGCCTCGACTTGTTCGGTTCCGCGGTCGGTTCGGCGTTCGACGAGATCTCCAGTGATGTGGACGTGCTCGTCGAGTTCAGGGTGCATCCGGGTTTCGACTATTTCGGCACCTACTTCGCCTTGAAGGAAGGGCTTGAACAAATCCTCGGCTTGCCGGTCGATCTTGTGAGCAGTTCGAGCATCAAGAATCCGTACTTCCGGCAGCAGGTCATGGCGACCAAGGAAACGCTCTATGCCGCGTGATCCCCGCGCGTACCTGTGGGACGCGCAGCAGGCGGTGAACCTGCTCCAGGAGTTCAGCAGAGGCAAGAGCTTCGCCGACTACAAGACGGATGCGATGCTTCGATCCGCTGTGGAGCGGCAGTTCGAGATTATCGGCGAGGCGTTCAATCAGCTGTCGAAAGTTGATGGCGCTCTCGCCGCTGCGATCCCTGACCTTGCTCGCATTGTCGCCTTCCGCAACATTTTGATCCACGGGTATGCCACCGTCGATGACGACTTGGTGTGGCAGGTGCTGTCTGACAAAGTTCCCCAACTGGAGAGAATCATCCGAGACCTGCTCACCTGAGTGGCTCGACGGCCCGGCCGGGGCGGTGACCGCCATCACAACCGTACGGCCCCCGAGGTCGACAGGACACTGTCTGGTCGGACAGGGTTCCCAAGTTTTCGGACATCCTCACCTTGAAGCCCCGCCACCGCTCCAACCGCCGGGCCACCGTGGCACCCATGCTCACAAAGGCACTTCCCCCGCTCCTCGGCGTCGCCTCCGCCCTGCTGACCTTCGCCGACGGCGTCCCCTCTATCACCATCCTCGCCGCGATCCTCGCGTCCATGCCGGTGATCTACCTCGTCTTCGGCGTCGCCCGCCGACGCCTCGGCGATCCCCGTGTCCTGGCCCTCCAACTCGCGGGTCTCGTGCTCTTCGGCGGCCTCGCCTCGCCTCCGTCCTGGTCGCGCCCGACGTCGCGCTCCAGGCGTTCCCGCGCCACTTCGGCATCGGCCGTCGCGCTACCGGCAGGTGCACCGCGGGCAGCGGCCAAGATCACGTCAATGATCGACTCCCCGCCTTCCATACCCATTTTCGAAGGGTCTACTCTCGGTCCGCGGCAACCGAAAGTGCGGTTTTGGGGACACAGGGTTGACACACTCGGTAGCTTTTCCACAGTCCACGCAGTGTGCTTAGTCCAATCGAGGGACGGTACAAGGGTGTCAGGCGGTGTCAGTTCGTGAACACGAAGACTCTGCGCAACCACACCAGCCGAGTCGCGGTACTCGGCACGGTGGTCGCAGCGCAGTTCGTGTGGTCGGCGCAACCCGCGCTGGCCGAGACCGTCATCGAGAGCGGCAGCCCGATGATGTCCGGCCCCGGCATCGCCGCGGTGGCCGTCGGCATCGGCGGCTTCATCCTGGGCCTGGTCCGCCGCCGCAAGGTCATCGCCGCGAAGCAGACCCCGGCGGTGCCGCTGCCCGCCCCGCGTCAGCCGGTCGGCGTGGCCGCCCACCAAGACTGAGATAAGAACGAAGCGGGCCCCGCGGGAAATTTCCCGCGGGGCCCGTTCTCTTCGACAGAAGTCTTACTTCACCGCGTCCAGCGCGTCGATCAGGCCCGCTCCGTAGAAGCCGCGCCCGGTCTTGCCGCCGTCACAGTTCGCGGCCCAGTTGCCGGTGCCGTCCGGGTCGTACGTCCCGGTCGGGCACGGCTGCCGGTCGGCGTCGTGCATCAGGGACGCGACGACGCGCTGCGCCGACCAGCCCGGGTGCGCCGAGCGGATCAGCGCGACGACGCCCGCGGCGTGCGGGGACGCCATCGAGGTGCCCTGCTTGTAGCCCCACTTGCCGCCCACGACGGTCGAGAGGATGCGGCCGTTGGCGTCCGGGGTGGCCGGGACCTGCATGCGGTCCCCACCCGGTGCCGCGACCTCGGTCTCGGTGCGGCCGTAGTTGGAGAAGTACGACTTGAGACCCTTCACGCCCACCGACGACACACCGATCACGCCGTGGATCTCGGCGGGGATCTTGGTGCACGTGTTGTCGGTGTCGCGCTCGATCGGGGTGCCGTTGTTCGGGCTGCCGTCATCCATGATGTCGCGCGACAGGTCCCAGTTGCTGTTGCCCAGCGCGGCGACGTTCACGACGCCCTTGCGGTGCGAGTACTGGATCGCGCGGTCGACGGCCTCGGCGACGGCCTTCTGGTCGGCGTCACCCTTGCACCACAGGTACCACGGGTCGACGAAGTACGAGTTGTTCGTGACCTGCACGCCCTTCTCGGCGGCCATCATGAACCCGCAGATCGCGTACTCGGGGTAGATGTACCCGTCGTCGTTGACGACCTTGATCGACGCCAGCTTCACGCCCGGCGCCACGCCGACGATGCCCACGCCGTTGCGCGCGGCGGCGATGCTGCCCGCCACGTGCGTGCCGTGGTCACTGGTGGTCGGGTTCCACGCCGCGGGCGAGGAGTCCGGCACACCCTGGTTGGTGCAGCCCACCGAACGCGAGGCGTCGATGTTCGGCGCCAGGTCCGGGTGGCTCGCCTCGATGCCGGAGTCGAGCACGCCGACGACGACGTCCGAGCTGCCCGCGTTGATCGCGTGCGCCTCGTCCACCTTGATCATCTTCATGTCCCACTGGTTCGCGGCCAGCGGCTCGGGCGCGGCGAGCGAACCCTGCGGGCTGTCGACGACCTTCTCGGTGTCCTCCAGCGCGCGCTGGGCGGCACCCGAACCCTGGGCCGCGGCACGCGCGGTGGAGTCGGTGGACATGGTCGTGGCGGCGGGCGGGGCGGCCAGTTCGGCCAGGTTCTGGGTCGCCCCAGCGCCCTGCACGCCGGGCATGCCCCGCACGATCTTGGCGAACTCGGGGTTGGCCGAGGTCGCGATGACCACGCCGATCTCCGGCCAGCTCTTGACGACCGTGCCGCCCGCGTCGGTGACAGCCTTCTCGGCCTGGCCGAACGCGGGACCCTTGGCGCCGAGCACGGCGAAGTGCGCGACCGCGCCGGTCTCCGCGACGGGCGCGGCGGTCGCGGGCTGGATCGCCACCGCGGCGACACCGGTCGCGGAGGCGATCACCACCGCTGCGCCGAGCATGCGGAGTCGGGAACGCTTGTGCACGAAGAACCTCCAGATGTGACTGAGTAGGCCGAGCCACTCGCCGATCAGGCGTCAGGGGCGGACCCGGCTCCGCTGAAACCTGTCACCGAGGGACCCTAAGGGGCAATCCGCCGAATGGCCCAGCGTGGCCCCGGCCCGGTCGCGCCCGATCGGAACTGGGAGAATCACGGTGTGTCGACCGAGCAGAACGCCCCCGTTGCGCCCAAGCCGCGAGTGCTGTCCGGCATCCAGCCCACAGCCGACTCGTTCCACTTGGGAAACTACCTGGGCGCGGTCCGCCAGTGGGTGGCGCTGCAGGAGACGCACGACGCCTTCTACTTCATCGCCGACCTGCACGCCATCACCGTCGAGCACGACCCGAAGCTGCTGCGCAAGCGCACCCGGGTGTCGGTGGCGCAGCTGCTCGCCCTGGGGCTCGACCCGGACCGCGCGACGCTGTTCGTTCAGAGCCAGGTGCCTGAGCACGCCGAACTCGGCTGGGTGATGCAGTGTCTCGCGGGCTTCGGCGAGGCAGGCCGGATGACGCAGTTCAAGGACAAGTCGGCCAAGCAGAGCGTCGACCGGGTGACGGTGGGCCTCTTCGCGTACCCGGTCCTGCAGGCCGCCGACATCCTGCTTTACCGGCCGCAGTACGTCCCGGTCGGCGAGGACCAGCGCCAGCACCTGGAGCTGACCCGCGACCTCGCGCACCGGTTCAACACCCGCTTCGGCAGGGCGTTCCAGCCGCCGGAGGCCTACATCCTCAAGGGCACGGCGAAGATCTACGACCTGCAGGAGCCGTCGGCGAAGATGAGCAAGTCGGCGTCGAGCCCCGGCGGCATCATCGAACTGCTCGACGACCCGAAGGTGTCGGCCAAGAAGATCCGGTCGGCGGTCACCGACACGGGTCGCGAGGTCGTGTTCGACCAGGAGAACAAGCCCGGCGTCAGCAACCTGCTCAGCATCTACTCGGCGCTCACCGGCCGGGAGATCGACGAGCTGCAGACGGCGTACGAGGGCAAGGGCTACGGCGACCTGAAGAAGGACCTCGGCGAGGTCGTCGCCGACTTCGTCACCCCGGTCCGCGACCAGGTGAAGTCCTATATGGACGATCCGGCGGAGCTGGACAAGGTTCTCGCCCGGGGCGCCGAGCGGGCCCGCGAGGTCGCGTCGGGCACGCTCGCGCGGGTTTACGACAAGCTCGGGTTCCTCGCCGGCCGCGGCTGAGGACTGTCCCACGATCGTGTTCGCGTTGCGGCACTGCTTTCCGGCCAATAGTTTTCAACGGTGACGGAGAGTGTAGATAAGCCGGAATCGAAGATCGCCCGGCTGCGCAGGCGCAGGCCAGGCATAGATCACCTGATCAGGGCATACGACGCCTTCACCGAGCGGTACGGCGAGCACTTCGCCGCGTCGATCACGTACTTCAGCGTCCTGTCCCTGTTCCCGCTGCTCCTTATCGGCTTCGCCATCCTCGGTTTCATCCTCGCGGGCCAACCGGAGACGATGCTGAGCCTGCGCGAGTCGATCACGTCGGCCGCTCCGGGGAACCTCCAGGACTTGCTGACTGACCTGGTGGACACCGCCGTCAAGGAACGCGGCACGGTCGGCATCATCGGCCTCGTCGTCGCCGTGTACACCGGCCTCGGCTGGATGACCAACCTGCGTGACGCCCTGACCGCCCAGTGGGGCCAGCCGCTGGTGCAGCGGCCGTTCCTGCGCGGGATGGCCATGGACCTGCTGGCCCTGCTTGGCCTCGGCGCGGCGATGGTGATCTCGTTCGGCCTCAGCGCGATCGGCGCGGGCCTGGCGGACACGTTGCTCAACTGGGTCGGTCTTGGTGGCTACGGCTGGGCGAAGGTGCTCCTGTTCGCGATCACCACGCTGTTGGGTATCGCGGCCAACTGGCTGGTGTTCCTGTGGGTGATCTCGCGCCTGCCGCGTACCCCGGTCACCGCCCGCAGCGCCATGCGCGGCGCACTCGCCGCCGCGATCGGATTCGAACTGCTGAAGATCATCGGGACTATCTATTTGAACACGGTGATCGGCGGCCCGCTCGGCTCGCTGGTCGGTCCGATCGTCGGCCTGATGGTCTTCGCGAACCTGGTCTCCCGCTTCCTGCTGTTCATCACAGCCTGGACCGCGACGGCAAAAGAGAACATCATCAAGGAACCGGTCGAGCCACCCGCACCCGCCGTCATCCGCCCGACAGTTCAGGTCGCGCGCGCGCCAAAGGTCGTCGAGGCCGCCGGCCTCATGGGAATCGGCGCCCTACTCGCCTTGGCCTTCCGCAAACGCCACTAACTCGCGAGTCGCCCCGTCCAGCAAACGAGTCGCCCCTCCGGGCAAGTGAGTTCGACATTCGCGAACGGTGAACTCACTTGCCCGAAGGGGCGACTCAGTTGCTGGACGGGGCGACTCGCGAGTTAGGCGGTGCGGGCCGCTCGGGCGCGCTTGCGGCGGATCCACAGGGCGAACGTGATCAGGATGGCGACGCCGGCTGCGGCGACCAGGGGTGCGCCGAAGGTGCCGAACGCCGACCGGTTCGCGTCCGGGCTCAAAGCTGCCGTGGACGACGACGATGACGATCCCTCAGCCGACGGGGCGCCGTTGGCCGTGTCGTGCTTGCGCTGGGCTTCGGGGGCCTTGTCGACCAGTTGGCCCACCGGCTTGGTCTGGGCCTTGGCCAGCGCGAAGCCGTAGTCGAGCAGTTTGGCGGCCTGATCGCCCAGCGGGGCCGGGGTCGGCTCGCCGCGCAGAAGGACCACCGACAGGCGCCGGTCGCCCTGCTTCGCGGTGCCCAGGTAGGTGTGGCGGGCGTCGTCGGTGAAGCCGGTCTTGCCGCCGAGGAAGCCCGGGTACTTGCCGAGCAGGCGGTTGTCGTTGTTGACCTTGTAACCGGGCTTGGTGCCGTAGCCGGGGAAGTCGATCGACTTCGTGGACACGGCCTCGGCGAACTCCTTGTGCTTCATGGCCGCCCGCACCAGCAGGCTCAGGTCGTACGCCGACGTGCTCATCCCCGGCCCGTCGAGCCCGGACGGCGTGGCCGCGCGGGTGTCGAGCGCGCCCAGTTCCTTGGCCAGCGTGTTCATCTTCGCCAGCGCCACCTTCAACCCGCCCAGCTCACGCGCCAGCGCGAACGCCGCGTCGTTCCCCGAGCGCATGACCAGGGCGAACAGCAGCTGCCGGACGGTGTACTCGCCGCCAGGGCCGACACCGACCTTGGTGCCCTCCTGCGCGGCGTCCTCCGCGGTGCCCTCGACGACCTGTTCTAGCCGCAGCTCGCGGATCACGACGATCGCGAGGAGCACCTTGATCAGCGAAGCGGGCCGCTCACGGGCGTGCGGGTCTTTCGCGGCCAGCACGGCGCCGCTGTCGATGTCGGCGATCACCCACGACGCCGACGCGATGTCCGGGATCTGCGGTGCGGCGTTCGCCGGCTGGACGAGTCCGCACTCACCCATCCGGGTCCCACCGACCGGCTCATCGGGCACGGGCAGCGGCGCTGGGCTCGGCTCGCCCGGCTTGGGCTGCTCGGAGGTGTCGATCGGCGGCGGCGGGCGGTCGTGGTTCTGGCACTGGGCGCTGTTCGGCGCGGGCTTCTGCCCCTCTGTCGTGGTCGGCTGCGCGGCGGCGATCGGTGTGGCACCGAAAGCCGCGACGATCACTGCGCACAACGACACGAGGAGGGCGGGCACGGTTTGGCGAGCTGCGAAGCGCACAAGACCAGATTAGGGCCTGCAACGATCAGGCCACGATCCGGCCTGTCACCCGGTCGTGGCGCCCAGTTGGTTCCCCTGGTCGCACGGCGTGTCACGGTGCGTGTCGCGTGTCACGGCCGGGTGAGTTGTCGCTGTGGATCAAACTTGGACTTGGCTATCAGTTACCGCTGAGTAATATCGCGGGCATGCCTATCGGCCGCACGTACGACATCGTCCTGTTCGGCGCCACCGGCTTCACCGGCGAGCTGACCGCGCACTACATCGCGCGCAACTCCCCGGCCAAGCTGCGGTGGGCACTCGCGGGCCGCAACAAGGCGAAGCTGGAGACCGTGCGGGCCAAGCTCGCCGCGATCGACCCCGCCCTGGCCGAGATGGACCTGCTCACCGCCGACATCGGCGACCCGGACTCGCTCAAGGCCGTCGCCGAGGCTTCCCGGGTCGTCATCACCACGGTCGGCCCCTACGTCAACTTCGGCGATGCTCTAGTCGCCGCCTGCGCCGAAGCGGGCACGGATTATGTCGACCTGACCGGCGAGCCCGAGTTCGTCGACCGCACCTACCTGCGCCACCACGCCCGGGCCGTCGAGACCGGCGCCCGGCTCGTGCACTGCTGCGGCTTCGACTCCATCCCGTACGACCTGGGTGTGCTCTTCACCGTCGATCAGCTCCCGGCAGGCGTCCCGGTGACCGTCAACGGTTACGTGCGCGCGTCCGCCGAGTTCTCCGGCGGCACGTTCCACTCGGCGATCACCGCGTTCTCCCGGCTGCGCGCCAGCGCGAAGATCGCGAGCGAGCGCCGCAAGGCCGAGGGCAGGCCCAAGGGTCGCAAGGTGCGGGGTTTGACCGGTAAGCCCCACTTCGAGAAGGCCGCCCGCGCGTGGGTCCTCCCCGCGCCGACGATCGACCCGCAGATCGTCCTGCGGAGCGCCCGCGCCCTGGAGCGCTACGGCCCGCAGTTCTCCTACGGCCACTACATCGCGGTGAAGAAGCTCCCGATGGCCGTGGGCCTGGTCGGCGGCGTGGCGGCGTTGTTCGCCCTCGCGCAGGTCCCGCCCGCCCGCAACTGGCTGCTGAACCGCAAGAAGCCCGGCGACGGCCCGACGGCGGAGAAGCGCGCCCGGTCGTGGTTCAAGGTGACGTTCGTGGGCGAGGGCGGCGGCAAGCGGATCGTCACGGAGGTCGCAGGCGGCGACCCGGGCTATGACGAGACGGCGAAGATGCTGTCCGAGTCGGCGCTGTGTCTGGCGTTTGACGAGCTTCCGGAGACCTCGGGCCAGGTCACCACGGCAGTGGCGATGGGCGACGCGCTGACCAAGCGACTGGTGGCGGCCGGGATCGTATTCAGCGTCTTGGAGAGCTGACAAGGGAACGCCAAGCGCTTTCGGGGAGGAGAAGTGTTCCCCCGCAAGGGTTCTTGGAATCCCGCACGGCCACCTCACCCGGTACGAACGCGACCTCAACACACTCGGTGTCGACCCCGCTTCGGCTGGACTTTCGCCACCGTGCGTGACCAAGACCCATCTTGTTTCACTCCCGCCCGTATTCGCCTTCCAGGCGGCGCAGAAACTTCACCGATTCGGCTGACGTGAGCACCACCTTCAACAGACTATCCGTGGTCTCCTGGAACACGCCCACTTCGGCATCCCGGTCCACGAACACCGACGAGTTGGGGTGTTCGAGGTGCACGACCGGGTGGGCTTGGGCGAAGTACATGAGCACATAGCTGCCTTCAAGGCCCGGGTGGGCACCGTGATCGAACGGGATCACCCGGACATCCACGTTGGGCAGCTCCGCCACATCGCAGATGTGGCGGAGCTGTGCCGCCATCACCGCCGCGCTTCCCGTTCGTCGGCGAATCGCCATCTCGTCGAGGATCGCCAGGTACTGCGGGGCATTCCGCTTGCGCAGCACCTCCTGCCGCCGCATCCGGGTCTCCACCAGGAGTTTGGCGCGGTCGGCGGCTATGCCGCCGACCATCATCACGGTGCGGGCGTAGTCGGCGATCTGCAGCAGCCCAGGGATGCGCAGCATCGAGGCATGGACGATCCTCGTCGCCTCCGCCTCCATGCTGATGAGCGTGGGGAGGTGCAGCGGCAGGTGATCCCCGCCCACTACCCACCAGTTCGGCAGGTCGGAATCCCTTGAGATATCAAGGATCCTGGTCCGTGCCGCTCCCGTCACCCCATAGACCGCCAACAGTGATGCGGCATCTTCAGGGGTGATCGTCCGTCGTCCGTTCTCCATCCGATTCACCGTCGCGATGGAGAAACCGGTCCGCTTCGCCACTTCCCGAGTGGTCAGTCCAGAGCGGGCACGCAACTCCTTCAATTCTGCCGCGAGTCCGCGTGTCCGGGCGCCGCCGTGCTTGTGCATGCAGTGATCTCACCAGGGGAAACGGTAATCAGCCACCGCATGATCTTCCGAACCGTTCCCCCTTTGGATACACCTCGCGCTCCGGCACCGTTTCCCCTATGACCGTCCAGGGCCTGACCCACCCGTACACCGGAGCCACCGCCTGCTCCCGCCTCTTCGCCCACGGCTTCACCTTCCGCTGGGCCAAAGGGGACCGCTACATCGCCGTCATGCGCGGCAACTGCGTCGAGCAGCGCCGCTACCTGATCATCGAGGACCGTCTCCCCCGGCCAGTCCTCGAAGGCAAACAACCCCTGGCCGACATCATTCCCGCCACCCACGGAGACTGGTCCGACACTCATCTCCTGCGCCACATCGCCGACACCTGGGCCCGGAGCCGCCACCGTGCCTGAGCATCTCTCGCTCGAACAGACCGACCTCGTCTACGCCTTGGTCCTGCTCCGCAACAAGATCAGCGAACTGGTCGTCCGCGCCACCACGGAAGGCCCCACAAACTGCCCGTGGGCAGACCTGGCCGCCCTCCTCGACACCGCGGCCACCCTTTGCCGCCGGGAAGCCATCTTGGAGCCCTAGCGCAGGCTCAGCGCGTACGCGAGTCCCGGCTTTCCATCCAGCACAACCTCTCCGGTGACGGCGAACCCCGCCTTGGCCAACACGGCCCGCGAGCCAGCGTTGTCCAAGGTCGCCGCCGCCCGCAGGCTGCTCAGCCCGTACTCCTCGACAGCCAGCGCGCAGATCTCGGCGACCGCCTTCGTCGCAAGGCCCTGGTTCGCCGCCTTCTCCGCGATCCGGAACCCGAGCTCAGCCGAACCGTCCGCGACATCGACCAGGTTGACCCGCCCGAGAACCTCACCGTCGTCCATCAGGAGGTGGAACTGGCACACCCCGGCGTCCTGCTCTTCGAGCAGGGCGCCGTGCCGCTCGTCGAAGTTCGCGAAATAGCCGTCGCCGCGATCGGGGACCGAAGCCGCGAAGTACGCCCGATTCTCCCGTTCGAACGCGAGCAGGGCCGGTGCGTGATCAAGACAGAGACGGACGAGTTCGGGCATGTCCGCGACCCTAACTCGGCGAACCACCGCCACGACGGCTAACCGGGCAACTCCACGGCGATCTCCACCGCCGCTTTCACCAACGCGGGATCAGGTTTTCCGGACACCACCGCCCCTTCCGCGACCACCAACAGATTCCCCTTGGGGCGCGAGTCGAACGGTGTTCCGGTGAAGCGCACGCCTTGGCTCTTCAACACCGCGAACCCAAGCGGCGCGACACTTCCGGTCCCATCGGTGTCGATCAGTGCCTTGAGGTCGCCGACATCACCCCGGTCCCGCATCCGCACCCACGACACCGACACCACGAAGATGTTTCCCGCTGTGTCCGCCAAGGTGAAGAGCTGCCGGTCAAGCGTCTTGCAGGGATTGCGGAGGAAGAAATCCCTGACTTGCCCATACGAGTTGACCGCGCAGTCGAGGGCCTTCTTCGCCGGGTCCTTGAGCTTGCGCACGTTCAGATCCCGCCAGGCCTCGTTGGGCTTCCCCTTGCTCGCGGACTTCTTGGCCTTGTTCGTCCGCGCAGTGAGGTTGCCCGGCAGACCAACGGACTCCACCGCGGCACCGCCCGCGCCTGCTCCACCCGCACCGACGGCGGCACCGCCCCCGGTACCGAATGCCATAGCTGTGACGGTTCCCAGAACGGCCAGTCCGGCGGCGGCTTTGCCCTTGCCATCCCAGCCGCCGAACGTCCCGTCCGGGTTTCGTAACTGCCCCATCTGCGTCCCCCATTCGCCGCGTCGCGTGGGCGCGGCAGTAGGGAGTCGTCGGCGGCATCAGGAACGTAAGCGGGAACGCGCCAGGCTCACCCGATCAGGTGATCATGGCGCGTCGAAGAGGGCACTCACCGATTCGCCGTCGTGGATTCGCTGCATCGCCTCGGCCAGGGCGGGGGCGATGGACAGCACCTTCAGCTTCGGCGTCCGCTCCTCATCGGGGATGGGGACGGTGTTGGTGCAGACGATCTCCAGCACGTCCGGCTGGTCCCCGATCCGCGACAGCGCACCCTGCGCGAACAGGCCGTGCGTGCACGCGACCCGAATCGACCGGGCACCGAGTTCGCGCAGGCGGGCGAGCAGTTCGATCACCGTGCTGCCCTTGGCGATCTCGTCGTCGAGCACAATGATGTCGCGGTCGGTGACGTCACCGATGATGGAGCTGATCCGCACGTCGTCGTCGGCGAACCGCTGCTTCGCGCCGGCCGCGACCTTCACGTCCAGCAGCCGGGCGAAGTGCGCCGCTTCCTTGGCGTTGCCGAGGTCGGGGGAGACGACGGTGGTGTTGCTCAGGTCGTACTGCCGGAAGTGCCCGGCCAGTTCGCGCAGCGCGTGCAGGTGGTCCACCGGGACACTGAAGAACCCGTGCACCTGCGGCGAGTGCAGCGTCATCGCCAACACCCGGTCCGCCCCCGCGGCGACCATCAGGTCCGCCACCAGCCGCCCACCGATGGAGATCCGCGGCGCGTCCTTCTTGTCCGACCGCGCGTACGCGTAGTGCGGCATGACCACCGTGATCCGCGCCGCCGACGCGCCCCGGGCAGCGTCGAGCATGAGGAGCAACTCGACGAGATTCTCCTGCACCGGCTTGACGAGCGGCTGGATCAGGAATACGTCCCGCTCGCGGCAGTTGGCCTGCAACTGCACCTCAAGGCAGTCATTCGCGAACCGCTGGACCCGCACCGGACTCAAGTCGACGTCCAGGTGGGCGCAGATCTCACGGGCCAGATCGGGATGGGCACTACCGCTGAACGCAACGATGTCTCGCACGAGGCTGAGGGTATCGCTTTACCTGGGAGGTAATCGCTTTCCCGCAGGTGACGCGCCACGCTGGTGACAAGCGCAACCAAGGGAGAAGCCATGACGACCGCCAACGCCGCCACCACCCGCCCCGCCGACACCCACGCCGTGACGCTCCTCCGCCGCTTCCTCGCCCTGGACGCCATCGTCTCGGGCGGAAACGGCCTCGCCTACGTCATCGCCCCAGCCTGGGTGGGCGATTTGCTGGACGTCTCGACCGGGGCGCTGGTGCCCATCGGCATCATCCTGATCGCCTTCGGGCTGGCCGTGGGCGCGATCGCGATGAGCCGAAACCCGCTGAGGGGTGCGGGTCTCGTCATCGAGTTCAACCTCGCGTGGGTGATCGCCAGCCTCGCCGTAGCCACCTTCAACATCTTCGGCGCGAACACCATGGGAATCGTGTGGACCGTCATGCAGGCAGCCACCGTCGCCCTCTTCGCGGCACTCCAGCGGACGGCCCTCCGCAAGGCGAAGTGACCGCGGCAGAACGAAGGGGTTGTCCACGTCGGACAACCCCTTCGCCGACGTCACTGCCATCTGTCGAGTGCTGAACCTGTCACGGGGATATTGGCGTTCGGTTTGAGGCTGGCGCCGCGTTCGGTCGTTGGATGGGACCGAACGCCGCCGCGGTGGGCAATTCTTGTCGGGATCGATGTCCCGGACGAGGTCTCTGAGTGGCCTTTCGAGCGTCCGAGATCCAGCTCGCGTACACGAGGAACTGTGGGCTGACGGAGCACGGTGCCGACGGGGCCGAAGTACACAGTGATCACGACGGGTCACTGATGCGGTGGTGAACGCCTTACCAGTCGCAGGCGTTGGAGGGGCCGAACGTGAACAACATGGCCCTTCGGGGCAAGTGCCCCTTCGACTTCGCAGCCATGTCGGCCACTTTACGACGGCCCCGACCCTTCCAAATGACCATGAATGCCTTCGTTGCCGGGCCTCCCAACCTCGCACCATGGTGCGGGACCGCGGCGTCCAGCGGCTGTAAGCCGATAAGAACGAGACATCCCGTCCGACCATCATGGGGCTCCCCCACGGGGCCAGCCCGTCGGTGCGTGGATGTGGTGATCAACCAATTGGTTGCGATTTGCGTGGTCTCGTTATCGTTCGTAAATTTTCAACGTGCAACACGGTATTGCCGATCATTCGTGTGGTTAGTATCGCTGTAACGCCGGGTTTGGTTGCTCTGGGTAATGATTTTCGCGGTGAACCCGGGCGTTCGCCGGATTCTGGTGACGTTCCGTGATTGGGCTGAATGGCCGCATTCCGTAATCCACTGGGTTCACGGATAGTTCCCCAGGTTGTCCACGTTTGTGACTCTCTGGGGGATTCGCATGACGCCGTGGCGTAGGTACGCACGCGCGCTCGTCGCATCAGCGTTGGTTGCTTCTGTCCTGACTGTGTCCGTGTCCGCGCAGGCAGCACCTGGAGCGAACATCCCCGATCACGCGGCTGACGCCGCGACGGCCGCGCGCTACGCGGCGGCCGGGCGCAAGCCGGTGGAGATCACGTCGCTGACGACGGAGACGTCGCAGGTCGTGGCCAACCCGGACGGATCGCGGACGCTCACGCGGAACCTGAGGCCCGTGCGGGTGCGCAAAGGTGGCTCCTGGACACCGCTCGACCTGATTCTGGAGCGAAGGCCGGACGGCTCGATCGCCCCGAAGACGCCGCTGGTGGAGACGCGGTTCTCCGGCGGCGGGTCGAAGTCCATCGCCACGTTGGCCAAGGGGCAGGCCGAGGTCGGCCTCGACTGGCGCGGCGATTTGCCGACGCCCACGCTCGCGGGCTCGGTCGCCACCTACCCCGATGTGCTGCCGGGTGTCGATCTCCAGGTCGAGGCGACCGACATGGGATTCACCGAGGTCCTAGTGGTCAAGTCCCGGGAAGCGGCGCGCAATCCGGAGCTGGCCAAGGTTACTTTCGGCTCGCGCACCAAGAACACCAAGGTCAAGGTGCTGCCGGTGGACGCCCCTGGGTCGCGCTCGGCCTCGGCTCCGACCCGGCTGCAGGTGCAGGACGCATCGGGCGCCGAAGTATTCACCGGTGACGCGTCGCGGATGTGGGACTCCAGCGCCGAGCAGCGGCAGGCCGTCATGGGCGTGGAGGTCACCGATTCGACGATCGCGATCCTGCCCGACCAGACCTTCCTGGCCGATCCCGCAACGGTGTACCCGGTCAAGCTGGATCCGACGTACAGCGACTGCACCGTTTGCGCCAAACGCGAGAACTACGCCGTCGTCCAGTCGCCGTGGCCGAACGCGACGAATTACAACAGCGCCGGCTTCGGTGATCTGCGAGTCGGGTACCTCAACGCCAGCTCGCTCGGCGCTTCGACGAACGGCATCTCACGCAGCTTCTTCGACTTCAAGATCGGCGACCTGGCGGGCAAGAAGATCGCCAGCGCCTACCTGCACATGGACGTCATCCACACGTACTCGTGCTCGCCGTCGGCCACCGAGCTGTGGAGTACCCACAGCATCGGCACGGGCACCACGTGGGGCAACAATGGCCCGTTGTGGTTGGGCAAGGTGGGCGAGACCAACATCAAGCACAACAACTGTGCCGATCAGCCCGCGGGCGGTGTGGACTTCGAGCTCAAGGGACTGTTCGAGCAGGCGGCGGCGCAGAACGACACCAAGATCACGTTCGGCCTGCGCGCCGCCAACGAGAGTGACCTCAACAACTCGTGGCGCAAGTTCGACCTGAACCCGAAGCTGGTCATCAAGTACAACACCAGGCCGAACCCGCCCTCGTCGATGCTGATGGAAGGCACCGTTCCGGGCACCGGCTACGCGTGTGTGGGCGGCGCAGGCGGCCCGTGGATCAACACCCGGCAACCGAAGCTCAGCGGTGTCGTCTCCGACCCGGACGGCGGCATGCTGACCGCGAACTACCGGGTGTTCAAGGGTGTGCCGCCGAATCACCACTGGAACCTCAACAACACGACCCAGCACAACGTCGGGACAGGCTCGCGGTCTTCGGTCACGATCGGCTCCGTCAACCCCGATGGCACCATCAACAGCCCCATCGACGGGGAAGGCCAGTTCAGCTGGGAAATGATGGTCACCGACGGCGAGTTGGATGCCTGGGCCCCCACCTGTTCCTTCCAAGTGGACCTGACGAGGCCGAGCACGCCGTTGATCACTGCCATCTCCGAGGAGCGGGTCGTCGGCCAACCCATGACGATCACCATCAAGCCGGGCGCACTGACCGGGCCGGGCGGCACCTTGGACGTCACCCAGTACAAGTGGTCGCTCAACAACGACAACCTGGGCAACACGGCAGCCGTGTCCTCCAGCGACGGTTCGGTGACGCTGACAGTCACGCCCACCGGCCTGCAGAACGTCATCTACGCCCAGGCGGTCGACCGCGCGAACAACCACTCGCTTGACAAGGTCGTGTTCGACTTCACCGCGGCCGACAACCCCGCGATCGGCTCCTGGGCCTTCGACGGCGCGGATGACCCCGCTGCCACGCTGGTGGGCGGGGCGACGCTGGGTGCGGGCTACGACAAGCAGGGCCTGATCGGCAACGGCACGTCGACCTACGCCCAGACCCCCTTGGTGCTTGACACGTCCAAGTCATTCTCGGTGTCGACCTGGGTGAAGCTGAGTGACCTGACCACGGGCAGCGCTGTGATGAGCCAGAACGGCAACCAGGTCGGCGCGTTCGTGCTCGAATACCAGAAGCAGCTCAACAAGTGGGCGTTCTCGGCCGCGAACACCGACCAGGCCAACCCGACCGGATACCACCAGGCCCTCTCCGCCGCAGCGCCCACGCCGGGCGTGTGGACGCACCTCGCTGGGACCTACAACGACGTCACCGACGTCATGACTCTCTACGTCGACGGCGTCGAGCAACCGACCAAGGCCACTGGCGCGGTGCTCTGGAGGGCGCAGACCGGCGGCTTGGTACTGGGCCGGGGGATGTGGAACGCCGCGCACGCGGGCTGGCTGAAGGGATCGATCGACCAGGCGAAGGCGTGGCAGCGCCCGATCAGTGCCGAGGAAGTGGCCTTGGAGGCCACCAAGTCCGTTCGCCGCGCCCGCTACAAGCTTGATGAGGTCGGCGCCTCGACCACCACCGACGCGGACAATGGGCTTCAGGGCACGGTGGTGCCGGACGCTCAGCTGATCGAGGCCCCGCCGTACGAGGACGAGCCCGCGATGAGCTACGAGAAGTTCGCCCGGTTCACCAAGGGATCCACCACCGGCAAGATCGACGCGCCACGCCCGCCGGAGCTGCGCACCGATCAGTCGTTCACGGTTTCCGCATGGGTGCGCCATGGCGGTTTCGACCCGGACAACCCGACCGGCGTGCCGGAGTACCGAGCCGCGGTGGGCATCAAGGACGCCACCCACTCCGCCTTCTGGCTGGATTACCGGCCGAACGCGGTCCGGCTCACGAACGGCACCTATGTGGGCGGCTGGTGCTTCATGGTCAGCCAGAGCGCCGGGCCCGCCCTCGCCTGCTCGGACACCCTTGCGCAGGCGAACAAGTGGGTCCACTTGACCGGCACCTATGACCACGTCGCCAAGCGGATGCGGTTGTGGGTCAACGACGGAATGCAGAACAACTTCAGCGGGTCGACCACGACGGGCGACAACGTCACTGCCCGCGTCTCGACGGGCGGCCTGGCGATCGGCTACGGCGGCCACTGGCCCGGCTGGGGCCAGAACGGCACGTTCGCCGAGCCGTGGTTCGGCGACGTTGACGATGTGCAGGTGGCTACGGGCGTGCGCAGGAGCGAGGAGATCAAGACCGCCTTCAGCGGCGGGGGGTACCTGAGCGCTGTGAAGCCCTGACACCGTCGATCGCACTGCACAAGCATTCTTTGACTGGGGAGAGAGCAGTGAGTAGCGCCTACGCGCGAACCGGCACCGGCCGGGTCAAAGCTTGGCTGGGGATGACCGTCCTCACCTTGTCCACCGTCCTGGCCGCGTCGTTCGTGGTCGCGTTGCCCGCGGCGGCGGGGGAGCCGGGCTTCCGGCTCCCCGAGCCGCAGAAGGAGAAGTCGGTCCCGCTCCGACCGCTGACCGCGCGACCACAGGCGCCGGACGCGGCAGCGCACGCGGTTCTCAAGTCCGTGCCGCAGGTCGAATGGCCCGCTGCGGGGACGACACGGGTCGACCTCACCACCCCGGGGAAGACCCCACGCGCCGTGTCGGCCAACCTCGTCGGCGACCGGGGCCCCTCCGGGGCTCGCCGCGCGGTCGACGTGACTGTGCGGGACCGGGCTTCCGCCGAGGCGCTGGGCGTCAACGGTGTCGTCCTGGAGGTCAGCGACGCGGGTGGCGCGGCGGGTGGGCCCGTGCGCGTCGGGCTCGACTACCGGTCGTTCGCCCAGGCGTACGGCGGCGACTACGCAGCGCGGCTCCGCGTGGCCAAGATGCCGTCCTGTGCCCTGACCACCCCGGAGCGGTCTGAGTGCCGCACGGTGGAGTGGCTCGACAGCACAGTCAACGACGGCAAAGCGGGCACCGTGTCCGCTGAGGTCGCGTTCGTCGCGACGAGCGCGGGCCGGGCGGCGCCGAGCAGCCAGTCAGCGGTGCTGGCGGTCATGGCAGCACCTGCGGGCAGCACCGGCAGCTTCGGCGCGACCTCCCTCGCGCCCGCGGGCTCGTGGACGGCGGGTGGCTCGTCGGGCGACTTCAACTTCGCCTACCCCATGGGCGTCCCGCCCGCTCCAGGTGGCTCCGTGCCGTCGGTGTCGCTGGGTTACTCCGCGCAGAGCCTCGACGGCCGCACCGCGGCCACCAACAATCAGTCGTCCTGGGTGGGCGACGGGTGGGACCTCTCGCCCGGCGGCTTCATCGAGCGCCAGTACAAGGGCTGCGCGGACGATCTCAACGGCAACAACGGCACGACCAAGACCGGTGACCAGTGCTGGGCCACCGACAACGCGACGATCAGCCTCGCGGGCGTCTCGGGCAAGCTGATCCAGGACCCGGCCAACGCCAACGTGTGGCGAGTCAAGAACGACGACGGCGCCAAGGTCGAGCGGATCGTCGGCGTCGACAACGGCAACGGTGACAACAACTTCGAGCACTGGAAGGTCACCAGCACCAACGGAACCCAGTACTTCCTGGGTCTCAACCGCCTCCCGGGCTGGACCGCGGGCAAGCCCGAGACGAAGTCGACCTGGACCACGCCGGTTTACGGCAACAACACCAACGAGCCGTGCAACGTCGCGGGCAACTACGACGCCTCCTGGTGCCAGCAGGCATACCGCTGGAACCTCGACTACGTCGTCGACCCGCACGGCAACGCGACGGCCTACTACTACGCGCAGGAAACCAACCTCTACGGCCGCAACAACGACCCGGCGAAGGCCACCTCATACGTTCGCGGCGGCTACCTCGACCACGTCGACTACGGGCTGCGCTCCGACGCCGTCTACGGCGCCGCGTCCGGCCGCGTCGAGTTCAAGGTCGCCGAGCGGTGCTACCCCGGTGGCGCGATCACCTGCGCGCCCGAGCAGCTCAACACGAGCACCAGTCAGCACTGGCCGGACGTCCCGGCTGACCAGATCTGCGCCGCATCGCCCTGCACCGGCCGCACGTCGCCGAGCTTCTTCACCCGCAAGAAGCTGACCCAGGTGCTCGCCCGGGTGGGCAACGGCAGCGGTGGCTTCCGCGATGTCGACTCGTGGGCGCTCAACCACGACTTCCTCGCCACCGGCGACGACAGCCCGAAATCGCTCAACCTCATGTCGGTCCAGCGCACCGGCCTGGTCGGCGGTTCGGTTGCGATGCCGCCGATGGTCTTCGGCCACGACATCTTGGACAACCGCGTCGACACCAGCCACGACGGATTGCTGCCATTCACCCGCGCGCGCATCAACCGCGTGACCAACGAGGCGGGCGGCACCACCTCCATCAGGTATGCCGACGCGGAGTGCGTGCCCGGGGTCCGCATGCCCGTTTCACCGGAGACCAACACCCTGCGTTGCTACCCGATCTGGTGGGTGCCGCCGGGCGGCACGACACCGATCCAGGACTGGTTCCACAAATACGTCGTCACCGACGTCACCGAGGACGACGTCACCGGCTGGTCGGCCCTGGTCAAGACGCATTACGACTATTTCGACGCCAACTGGCACTACGACGAGAACGATTTCGGCGACCCAGCGCGCCGAACCTGGTCGCAGTGGCGCGGCTACCGCACGGTCCGCACCCTGCGCGGTGAGGCCACGGGCCCACAGACCAGGTCCGAGGCCGTCTACATGCTCGGCATGCACGGCGACAAGCTGCCATCGGGCACCCGCACGGTGAACGTCAGCACGAGCCAGGGCGAGCCGATCCCGGACCAGGAACGGCTGCAGGGCTTCGTCCGCGAGACCCGCCAGTACAACGGCGACACGCTGGTGTCGGCGTCGGTCAACGACCCGTGGGTGTCCGCGCCGACCTTGACCGGTGCCGATGGCAAGCAGGCCACCTATTCTGGGATCGCCGGGATCCGCGGTCGCACGCTGTTGGAAGGCAACAGGTGGCGCAAGACCGCCGTCACCAAAACCTACGACGCCTACGGCATGGTCGAGGCGGTCGAGGACAAGGGCGACGTCGACGTCCTCGCCGACGAGAGCTGCACCCGGACGGTCTTCGCGCGCAACACCGCCGCGTGGATCCTGACCTTCGCGCAGAACGTGCAGACCATCAGCGCGACCTGTGACGAGGCGGCGAGCTCGACCAACATCCTCTCCGAGGTGCGGTCCAACTACGACAACCAGGGGCTCGGCGCCGCTCCGACCAAGGGCGACGTCACCAAAGCCGAGGCGCTGGACAAGTGGGACGCGACCGGCAAGCAGTTCGTCACGGCGTCCACCTCGACCTACGACGCACTCGGCCGCCCGGTCGACGTATACGACACCTCAGGGGAAAAGACCACTCTCTCCTACACGCCCGCTACCGGCCCGGTCACGGAGGTCAAGGAGACCAACCCGCTCGGCTTCGTGACCACCTCCTACCTCGAGCCCGCGCGGAACCTGTCGGTCGCCTCCGTCGACCCGAACAACCGCCGCACTGACCTGGAGTACGACGCGCTCGGCAGGCTCGTCAAGGTCTGGAAGCCCGGGCACAACAAGGGCAGCACCAACCCGGACGTCGTCCATGAGTACACCTACGTGCCCAACGGGCCCGTCGCGGTGGCGAGCAAGCAGATCCAGGACGACAACACATACCGGACCGCGTACACCCTCTACGACGGGCTCTACCGCGAGCGGCAGAGCCAGGCCCACGCCCCCGGTGGCGGCAGGCAGGTCTCCGACACCGTCTACGACTCGCGCGGGCTGCCCGCCAAACAGAACGGCGTCTACTGGAACTCGGGGGCGCCGGAGGCGAAGTTCTACGGCGGCCTCGACAACGAGGACTCCGCGATCCCCAGCCAGACGATCACGGAGTTCGACCACCTGGAACGCGCCACCGCGACGATCCTCAAGTCGTACGACGCGGAGAAGTGGCGTACCACCGTGGCCTACGGCGGCGACCGCGTTCACACGACGCCCGCGCAGGGCGGCACCGCGACCACCGTCGTCAACGATGTCAAGGGTCGCACCACCCAGAAGATCCAGTACACGGCGGGAATCGGCTCCACCGGCGACGTCACCAACTACGAGTACACGCCCGCGGGCCTGCTCGCCAAGGTGACGAACTCGGCGGGCCAGCAGTGGAGCAACGGCTACGACCTGCGTGGCCGCAAGACCAGTGCTAGCGACCCGGACACGGGCGCGAGTTCGTTCACCTATGACGTCTCAGGTCGGACGCTCACCTCGACCGATGCCCACGGCAAGACCCTCGCCTACCAGTACGACAAGCTCGGCCGGATGACCGGCCGGTTCGCCGACTCCATCACCTCCGGCACGAAGCTGGCGGAGTGGGTCTACGACACCCTCACCCATAGCACGACCGGCGCGCCGACTGGCCGGGGTCTGCTGACCTTGTCGCGCCGGTGGGTGGGCGCCACCTCGTACACGACCCGGGTGACGGGCTACGACGAGAGCGCGCGGCCGACCGGGCAACGGGTGACGATCCCCTCGTCCGAGGGTGTGCTCGCCGCGGGTTACCAGGTCAACTACAGCTACACCTACAACGGCAAGCCGTCCAAGGTCACCTATCTCGACGCTGCGAACGCTGCCGGGACAGCGATCGTGCCGTTGGAGGGCATCACCACCTCGTACAACGCCGACGGCCTGCCGAGCACCCTGGTGGGGTCCTCGGTGTACGTCACGAAGTCGAGCTACTCAAGCTTCGGCGAACTGCTGCAGACCGAGTACAACCAGGAGTTCAGCCCGCGCACCGTCGGCGTCACCAATGTCTTCGACACGGCCACGCGCAGGCTCACCCGCAGCTTCGTGGACCGGGAGACCACCACCGGACAACGGGTGTCCGACCGCAACTACACCTACGACGCCGCGGGCAACATCACCAAGGTCGCCGACACCCCGGCTGACGGTGGGCAAGATGTCCAGTGCTTCACCTACGACCACCTGCGCAGGCTGACCGAGGCGTGGACACCGTCCACTTCGGACTGCGCCACGACGAAGTCCGCCACGGCCCTGGGGGGCGTCGCACCGTACTGGCACAGCTACGCCTACGACAGCACAGGCAACCGGACCGAGGAGACGGCGCACAACACCGCGGGCAACGTCGTCAAGAAGTACAACTACCTGCCCGCTACCGCGGCTCAGCCGCACGCCGTCCAGTCGGTCGACACTTCCGGCCCCAACGGGAACTCGCGGGACGAGTTCACCTACACCCCCGTGGGGGCCGCAGACCTCCGAAAGGTGGGCGGTGACACCCAGGACCTCGACTACGACGCCGAGGGCCGGGTTTCGCAGGTGACCCATGCCGACGGGAAGAAGTCGACCTACATCTACGACGCCGACGGCAACCGGCTCATCGCCAAGGAGCCGTCGGCGACCACGCTGTACATCCTCGGCCAGGAGATCCGCCTGGCCACCGGGACGACGACGCCGACCTGGACCCGCTTTTACGGGTTCGGCGGTCAGGCTGTGGCCATCCGCAACAGTGTCAGCGGGCTGAGCTGGGTCATCCCTGACCACCAGGGCACCAACATCGTGACCCTGACCGAGGCGACCCTGAGCCTGACCAAGCGCCGCCACCTGCCCTTCGGCGGCGAACGCGGCGTCGCGCCAGTCTCATGGCCGGACCGGCACGGGTTCGTCGGCGGGAACAAGGACGAGACCGGCCTCACCCAAGTCGGGGCCCGCCTCTACGACACAGCAGCGGGACGGTTCCTCGCCGCCGACCCGATCATGGACTTCAACGACCCGCAACAGCTCAACGGGTACGCCTACAGCAACAACAGCCCGGTCACCTTCAGCGACCCCACCGGCCTGTACAGCGAGTGCGGCTGCGCGTCGGACAAGTACGGGGCCGACAATGTCCTGTACGACAGCCACACTGCGAAGCCGCTCGACATCGCCAGTGCGGCGAAATACCTGAGCAACAAGCAGCGCAACAAGTGGGCCAAGCGATACGCGCTGCACAAGCGCAAGGCCGCCGAGCGCAAGGCCGCCGTGGACAAAATGCGCCAGGCCAACATCAGCGATGCCGATTACCAACAAGCTCTCCTGGATTCCCGCAAGACCAAGATCGACGTGGTCCTTGAGGTCGTCTGGGAGGTCATCAAGGACGTCTCAGGCTGGAACGACATCGTCAGCTGCTTCAGCAACGGCGACATCATGGCCTGCGCCGGTCTCGTGTTCAGCCTGGTCCCGGTCAGCAAACTCGGCAAGATCATCGACGCGGGCTGGAACGCGCTGAAGGCGTTGCGGGCCTTCGACCGAACGCAGGAACGCGCCAGATCCCTGATCAACCGAGTAGACGCCATCCGCGAAGAAGCCAGCGCGGTGACGTCGTGTGCGTTGCACAGCTTCGTTGCAGGCACTCGGGTGCTAATGGCGGACGGCACATCTAAACCGATCGAGGACGTCGATATCGGCGACCAGGTATTGGCGACGGATCCCGAGACGGGTGAGTCGGGGGCACGTGCGGTGGTCGCCACGATCGTCCACGCCGACGAGGATGACATGACCGAGCTGACCGTCACCGATTATGACGGTGACACAGGCACGATCAATGCGACTTCTTGGCACCCGGTGTGGGTGGATGGCGAGGGCCGGTTTGTCGACATTGGGTCATTGCGTCGCGGCGATACGCTTGTCTCCTCTGACGGTGGCCACCCCGTAGTCGTCGACGTTCGCCGGTACACCCACGTACGCCCGGTGTACGACCTCACCATCAACGGCGTCCACACGTACTATGTGCTGGCAGAGACCACGCCGGTGCTGGTTCACAATTGCGACCGAGCCGGTTTGGATTTCACCGATGCCGAGCGGCAGAAGGTTTACAACGCTAACGAAGCGAAGAATGGCGGTGTCCTGGCATGTGATTACTGTGGGCAGAATGTGGCACGTCGCCCCTCTAGGGGTGGTGTCCCCGGTCAACCGAATGATGCCCAGATTGATCATATAGAGCCAAAGGTGGGCGGTGGGCATGGCGGCGAACATAACGGTGCTGTGGCCTGCCGTCGCTGCAACAGGGACAAGTCCACTAAGTCGCTGGAGGATTGGGACGATGAGCTTCGAGAATTCCTCGGAACCTAGTGATGGCGAATCAATTCTGGAGAGTAAGCCTGAGAGGTTGTACAAGGTAGCCTTCGACCTCCCTGAAGTGACGTCAAATTGGGCGAACTCCTCTACGGAGCGGCTCTGGACCGGGAAGACACTCGTGAAGATGGAGGTGCAAGTTCGGAACACCCCATTTTACGTAAGGGGGATCTCCTTTGGGGACGTTGTAAGGGTCAGGGCCGATCGCGAGCGAAGAGAGCTTGTGTTCGAGGAGTTCGTATCGGAGTCTGGACATTCAACGGTCCGTATCATCATAAAGGATGATGATGTTGGAGAAACGGTCGATGTCATACTTCGCAGGTTTGATTGCTCCTGGGAGATTGATTCGACTGGACTCTTGTGGGCAATTGATGTGCCGCCCCATGTGAATTACGGTCCAGTGAGAGTTGCCCTCCTTAGCGTCGCAAATGAAGGGAAAATAGGCATCGAAGAGAGTGCGCTTGCGAGGGCTCATCGCGAAGGGCTTGGCCTGCCAGAATCTGACCGTTAGTTGAATTCGCAAGGCGCCGTGAGCGGCCGTTCACCTGTGATGTCCGAGGTGTACCGGTTCAACTCGGTGCAGCCGGTGTGTCGACCTGACCATCGACGGGGACTACACCTATTACGTCTCGGCTGGCGGGGCTTCGGCAATGGTCCATAACTAGCTTCGCCACGAAGCCTGAGAATGCTGGAGAGATCTCCGGCGACACGCTGGGCTGAAATGACGTACTGATACGCCTGGGGCCCTCGTGATCCGTGATCACGGCGAAGAGATCGGGGGCTCACGGCCAGGTAGGCGCTTTCGGTCACGGTCGTGACGACCTGTCCGGTGTCAACTCAGTTGTAGTGCCGCGGGCGTAAGCCCTTGGCCATGTCCTGCCCCTCCCACACGTCAGCCTCGGTCTCGCCGACCGAATAGACCCGGTACTGCTTTGCCGAGAGCGCAGGCCAGCGGTTGGGCCGCTCCGCCGAGAAGTCCGTGAACAACTCGATGACCTGCGAGGGCGTCGCCTTTGTGTGGACGTCGAATTCGAAGCGAGTGCGCATGACGCTCCTTGGTCGAAACGACAACGGGTGCCGTCCATGGTGGACGACACCCGTTGTGGGCTCAACCTGTAATCAGCGGCGGAAAAGCAGTGCGCGCTTGACTTCCTGGATGGCCTTGGTGACCTGGATGCCACGCGGACACGCGTCCGTGCAGTTGAAGGTCGTGCGGCAACGCCACACGCCTTCCGCGTCGTTCAGGATGTCCAGACGCTCCTGGGCACCCTCATCACGCGAGTCGAAGATGAACCGGTGCGCGTTCACGATCGCCGCAGGCCCGAAGTACGAGCCCTCGTTCCAGAACACCTTGTACGCCAGCCGGTACGCCATTGACCTGCATGGCGTCGGAGCCGCAGATGCCGTGGGCGCAGGACCGGCGGAACGTCAGGGTCCGGAAGATCCAGTACTACCGTGACGGTCGAAGCGAGTGGGCCGACGAACACTACGAGACGGCGATCATCGGCCTCGCCGAGATCGCCTTCCAGCCGATCGAGGAGATTTCGGCTCAGCCCGAATTCGACGCCGGGGAGATCCCGTCGGAAGAGTTCGGAAAGCATGGGCGGAAGCGTGCGAGAACTGCCGCTGGATGGTGTCGATCGCAGCTGAGGGGGTGCATTCGACATTGAGATCGATTTCCACCGCACCCTCTACGGTCGCCGGGCCGCCGTTTGGTCACGTCGGTTTCACGAGACGGTCGAGGACACGCTGGTAGAGGCGAAGAACCTCGGGCCCATGGCCCGCATCATCCCGATCCCGATCCCGATCCCGATCCCGATCTTGGCAGGCAGGTTGATGGCCGTGTTGTCCCTGACGCCGTGGACGTCGCTTCATATTGGGCGGAGTCGTGGATGGCTTGGATCAGCGCGGTGGAGGCGGGCGGGTCTGGTGGCTCGCCGTAGGTGACGGCGTAGAGCTGGCGGGGGGAGCTGTTGAGCCTGGTGGTGTGGATGTCGGGTCGGCGGTGGGCTTGGAGGGCGAGTCCTGGCAGAGTGCTGACGCCTGTGCCGGCGGCGACGAGGGCTTGCACGACGACCATGTCGTCGCTGACGGATGCGATGCGTGGGGTGAAGCCTTCTCGTCGGCACATGGCGGTCAGCTCGCTTTGGCATCGTTCGCAGCCGCCGATCCAGGGGGAGTCGCGATGGTTCGCGATGGTGTCGTCGGGTTGCCGGCTGACGAGGTAGATCGGGTCGTCGCGGATGTGCACGAGGCGGAATCCGTCTTCCTCGACGGGGGAGTCGGCGTATCGGAAGATGAGTGCGACGTCGATCTCGCTGTGACGCAGCATCTGTAGCGCTCCGTCTGGGTGACGGTCGAACACGCTCAGCTCGATTCCGGGATGCGCTTCGACCAGCATGGTGGCTGCCTTGGGCACGATCGTGCTCAGCGCGGACGCGTTGGCGGCCAGGCGGATCCGCCCGGACTGCAGACCGATCTGTGCCGCGAGCTCGCGAGTGGCCGCGTCGACTCGTCCCACGATCTCGGTGGCCCGGTTGGCCAGCAGTTGCCCTTCCGGGGTCAGTCGGATCCCACGACCAACGCGCTGAACGAGCTTGACGCCGACGGCCGCTTCCAGGCGAGACAGGTGGTGGCTCACCGATGGCTGGGAGTAGCGCAGCTCCCTCGCCGCCTTGGTCACCGACCCGTGTCGCGCCACCGCGGCCAGGACCTTGAGGTGCACCAGGTTGAACATAGATCAAGATTATCAATGAGTCTGCTACAAGATCGGCATTAGACGCCATGAATCCAATGGCTCATCCTGAGGTGTAGCGGCGGCTCGTCACATCTGAGGAGACATACATGGGCAGGGTCACCTGCGACCAGACCATCTCGGCCGACGGTTACTCGGCTGGGCTCAACCAGACCGAGGAGCGCCCGTTCGGCGACGACGGCGGCGACGGTTGGGGTGACAGGCTGCACGCCTGGATGTTCGACGACCCCGAGGAGAGCCGGGCCGAGGTCGACAAGATCAACTCCGCCAAGGCGGTCATCATGGGGCGGAACATGTTCGGCCCGGTGCGTGGCGAGTGGGATCGGCAGTGGAAGGGCTGGTGGGGTGACAATCCGCCGTTCCACGCCCCGGTCTTCGTGCTCACGAACCACCCGCGCGACCCGCAGCCGATGGACGGCGGCACCACGTACTACTTCGTCACCGACGGAATCGAGTCGGCACTGGCCCAGGCGCGCGAGGCGGCCGGGGACGGCGATGTCTCGATCCATGGCGGCGCGAGCACCATCAACCAGTACCTCGCCGCCGGCCTGATCGACGAGCTACGGCTGCACATCGTGCCGTTCACGCTCGGCGCGGGCACCCGGCTGTTCGACGGTGTCCCGCCCCTGAATCTAGAGCAGGTGGCTTCGCGGGCAGCGAGCTCGGTCACACACGTGACATATCGCGTCCTGTCCTGAACCTCAGGGCGGGGTGACACCGTGCTGCCAACAGACCCGCCGGGAGCCGCGGCAGCTCTAAGACGCAACGAGGGGCCGCCGAGAATCGGCGGCCCCTCGTTTTGCGTTCAGCGTTCCTAGCGGCGGAAAAGCAGTGCGCGCTTGACTTCCTGGATGGCCTTGGTGACCTGGATGCCACGCGGGCACGCGTCCGTGCAGTTGAAGGTCGTGCGGCAACGCCACACACCTTCCGCGTCGTTCAGGATGTCCAACCGCTCCTGGGCACCCTCGTCACGGGAGTCGAAGATGAACCGGTGCGCGTTCACGATCGCCGCAGGCCCGAAGTACGAGCCCTCGTTCCAGAACACCGGACACGACGTCGTGCAGCAAGCACACAGGATGCACTTCGTCGTGTCGTCGAAACGCTCGCGGTCGGCCGCAGACTGGATGCGCTCCCGGGTCGGCTCGTTCCCGTAGGTGATCAGGAACGGCTTGACCGCCTTGAACGCCTCCATGAACGGTTCCATGTCGACGAGCAGGTCCTTGTGGACCGGCAGGCCCTTGATCGGCGCCACCGTGATGGTGGTCTGCTTCCCCTTGGCCGCCATCAGGTCCTTGACCAGCACCTTGCACGCCAACCGGTTGACGCCGTTGATCTGCATGGCGTCGGAGCCGCAGATGCCGTGGGCGCAGGACCGGCGGAACGTCAGGGTCCCGTCGAAGTACCACTTGATGTGGTGCAGCAGGTTCAGCACCCGGTCGGTGGGCAGCGCGGGGACGCCGAAGGTCTCCCAGCGCGGCTCCGAATCGATCTCCGGGTTGAAGCGCAGGATCTTCACCGTGATGGTGACGGCGCCCTCGGGCACCGGCGGCTGGTCGCCCCGGGCGCCTGCCGATTCAGCAACAGTTGAGGCGGTCATCAGTACTTGCGCTCCATCGGCTTGTACCGGGTGAAGGTGACGGGCTTGTAGTCGATTCGGATGTCCGACTTCAGGCCTTCGCCCTGCTTGTAGAACATGCTGTGACGCATGAAGTTCGTGTCGTCGCGGTGCGGGTAGTCCTCGCGGGCGTGGCCGCCGCGCGATTCCTTGCGGGCCAGCGCGCCGACGACCAGGACCTCGGCCAGCTCCAGCAGGAAGCCCAGCTCCACGGCCTCCAACAGATCCGTGTTGAACCGCTTGCCCTTGTCCTGCACGGTGATGTGCGCGTACCGGTCCTTGAGCGCCTGCACGTCGTGCAGGGCCTGCTTCAAGGTCTCCTCGGTGCGGTACACCGAGGCGTTGGCGTCCATCGTGGCCTGCAGCTCGGTGCGGATGTCGGCCACCCGCTCCTTGCCGTGGTCCGACAGCACCAGCTCGACCTGCGCCTGCACGGCCGCCGCGGGGTTCTCCGGCAGCTCGACGTGGTCGTGGTTGTTCGCGTACTCGGCCGCGGCCAGACCCGCCCGACGGCCGAAGACGTTGATGTCGAGCAGCGAGTTCGTGCCCAGCCGGTTCGCGCCGTGCACCGAGACGCACGCGCACTCGCCCGCGGCGTACAGGCCAGGCACGACGTTGTCGTTGTCCCGCAGCACTTCGCCGTGGATGTTGGTCGGGATGCCGCCCATCGCGTAGTGCGCGGTCGGGTACACCGGGACCGGCTCGGTCACCGGGTCGACCGCGAGGTACGTGCGGGCGAACTCGGTGATGTCGGGCAGCTTGGTCTCCAGGACCTCCGCGCCCAGGTGCGTGCAGTCCAGCAGCACGTAGTCCTTGTTCGGACCGGCGCCGCGGCCTTCGAGCACCTCCAGGGCCATCGACCGGGCGACGATGTCCCGCGGCGCGAGGTCCTTGATGGTGGGGGCGTAGCGCTCCATGAACCGCTCGCCGGAGGCGTTGCGCAGGATCGCGCCCTCGCCTCGGGCGCCCTCGGTCAGCAGGATGCCGAGACCCGCGAGGCCGGTCGGGTGGAACTGGTAGAACTCCATGTCCTCCAGCGGCAGGCCCTTGCGGTACACGATGCCCATGCCGTCGCCGGTCAGGGTGTGCGCGTTCGAGGTGGTCTTGAAGACCTTGCCGAAGCCGCCGGTGGCGAAGACAACGGCCTTCGCGGAGAAGACGTGGATCTCGCCGGTCGCGAGCTCGTAGGCGATCGCACCGGTGCAGACCGGGCCGTTCTCCGTCTCGGTGAGACAGATGTCGAGCACGTAGAACTCGTTGTAGAACTCGATGCCGTGCTTCACGCAGTTCTGGTACAGCGTCTGCAGGATCATGTGACCCGTGCGGTCGGCGGCGTAGCAGGCGCGGCGGACCGCGGCCTCACCGTGGTTGCGGGTGTGCCCGCCGAAGCGCCGCTGGTCGATCTTGCCCTCGGGCGTGCGGTTGAACGGCAGGCCCATCTTCTCCAGGTCGAGGACCGCGTCGATGGCCTCTTTCGCCATGATCTCGGCGGCGTCCTGGTCGACCAGGTAGTCGCCGCCCTTGATCGTGTCGAAGGTGTGCCACTCCCAGTTGTCCTCTTCGACGTTGGCCAGCGCGGCGCACATGCCGCCCTGGGCCGCGCCCGTGTGGGACCTGGTCGGGTACAGCTTGGTGAGCACCGCCGTGCGCGAACGCTGGCCGGCCTCGATCGCGGCACGCATGCCCGCGCCGCCCGCGCCGACGATGATGACGTCGTACTTGTGGAACTGCATGAGAAGTCCAGTTCTAGTTGGCGCTGATGTCCGGGTCGAAGGTGAAGATCACGTACGAGCCCAGCGCCAGGATCAGCACCATCGACACGTAGAGCATCATCTTCAGCCAGAAGCGGGTGCTGTCCTTGCGCGCGTAGTCGTTGATGATCGTGCGCAGGCCGTTGCCGCCGTGGATCTCGGCGAGCCACAGCATCGACAGGTCCCAGAACTGCCAGAACGGGCTCGACCAGCGGCCTGCGACGAAGGCGAAGTTGATGCGGTGCACGCCGTCGTCGAGGATGTTCATGATGAACAGGTGGCCGAGCACGAGGACCACCAGCGCCATGCCGGAGATCCGCATGAACAGCCAGCTGATCATCTCGAAGTTGCTGCGACGGGCGGCCGGGCGCCGCGGCGCGCGCGGCTTCTGCAATGACGGCGTCATGGACTGTGTCACGTCACTGTCCCCCGAACATCTCGGTCACCGTGCGCACCATCATGAAATAGGCGCCGGGGATCATCACGAGCACCCAGACGCCGAGGATCGTCCACAGCATCTGCTTCTGGTAGCGGGCGCCCTTCTCCCAGAAGTCGACGAGCATGACCCGGATGCCGTTGAGCGCGTGGTAGAGCACCGCGCCCACGAGGCCGACCTCGATGAGGTTGACGATCGGGGTCTTGTACGTCTCGATGATCTCGTCGTACGCGTTGGGCGACACCCGCACGAGGGCGGTGTCGAGCACGTGCGCGAAGAGGAAGAAGAAGGTGAGCACCCCGGTGATCCGGTGCGCGACCCAGGACCACATCCCCGGGTCTCCCCGGTAGAGCGTCCCGGTGCGCCGGGACCCGCGCGCAGCCACCGTTGCGGTGGCACTGGCCGAGTCGGACACGGTTGACGGCCTCCAGCGTCGCTGATGGGACTCCGTTCGCTGGAAGTCCACACCGAACGGGCCTTGACTAATCGGATGCTAGACCCGGATCGCGGAGCACACCCAACCCGCGAACGCACTCTGTGACAGACGAGACACGGCCGCCGGAACGCACAAGGGCCGCCCGGGTGCGGTGAGGGAGCACGTTTCGGCACGCGCAGTGTGGGACCCCTATCACGCAGCGTGATCGTTCACAGTTAAGACAAACGATTGGGTCACGGCGAGCGCGCTTGGGTCGCGAGCGCCTTACCGCGGAGTACGGTCCTCCGAATAGTCATCGCGATCCGGCCATCCCGGGCGCGACCTTCTGGGAAGGAGAAAGCCTTGCGCCGAATGCGAGGAATTCGTCTCGCCGCGGGGCTGCTCGCGCTGGGCCTGGGCCTGGCCGCGTGCGGCTCGGACACGGGAACCGGCACCGGCGGTGGTACCACCAGTGGGACCGCCCCAGCAGCCTCCACCGTCAAGGTCGGACTGGCCTATGACATCGGCGGTCGCGGCGACCAGTCGTTCAACGACTCGGCGGCGCGTGGCCTGGACAAGGCCAAGGCCGACCTCGGCGTCGAGGTCAAGGAACTCGAAGCCGCCGCGGGCGAGACCGACGCCCAGAAGGAAGACCGGCTGATCCAGCTCGCCGAGGGTGGCTACAACACCATCCTGGCGATCGGCTTCGCCTACGAGGGCGCCGTGGCCAAGGTCGCGCCGACCTTCCCCGAGGTCAAGTTCGCCATCATCGACAGCGCCGCCCCCGAGGCCGCCAACGTGGCGAACCTGGTCTTCGCCGAGCACGAGGGCTCGTTCCTCGTCGGCGCGGCCGCGGCCATGAAGAGCACGACCGGCAAGGTCGGCTTCATCGGCGGCGTCAACGTGCCGCTGATCCAGAAGTTCGAGGTCGGCTTCACCGCCGGGGTCAAGGCCGTCAAGCCCGACGCCACGGTCGACGCCAAGTACCTGACCCAGCCGCCGGACTTCACCGGGTTCAACGACCCCGCCAAGGGTGAGACCGCCGCCAACGGCATGTTCGACGCAGGCGTCGACGTGGTCTACGCCGCCGCGGGCGGCTCCGGCAACGGCGCGTTCAAGGCCGCCAAGGCCAAGGGCAAGCTGGGCATCGGTGTCGACTCCGACCAGTACAACCTGCCGTCGCTCGCCGACGTCAAGGACGTGATCATCACCTCGATGGTCAAGCAGGTCGACGTCGCCGTCTACGACTTCGTCAAGTCGGTCAACGACAACACGTTCAAGGCGGGCAAGAAGGTCTACGACCTCAAGGCCGGTGGCATCGACTACTCCACCAGCGGTGGGAAGATCGACGACGTCAAGGCCAAGCTCGACGAGTACAAGCAGAAGATCATCTCGGGCGAGATCAAGGTTCCGGACGCCAAGTAAGCCGGACACCGGCCGTGCCACGGGCCCGGGAGACCGCGACATCCGCGGCCCCCGGGCCCGTCGGCACTCCACGTGAATCACCTCGATCGACAAGGAATCGACCGTGGCCCCACAGGACACCGGCGAGCCAGGCGGACACCCCGCCGTAGAGCTGACCGGAATCACCAAGCGCTTCCCCGGCGTAATCGCCAACTCGGACGTGAACATCGCCGTCCGGCCGGGCACCGTGCACGCCCTCGTCGGCGAGAACGGCGCCGGGAAATCCACCCTGATGAAGATCCTCTACGGGATGCAGCGCCCCGATGAGGGCACCATCTCCGTGGCCGGGCAGCCGGTTGTCTTCACCTCGCCCGCGGACGCCATCAAGGCGGGCATCGGCATGGTGCACCAGCACTTCATGCTGGCCGACAACCTGACGGTGCTGGAGAACGTGGTCCTCGGCGGCGAGCCGAGGTCGGGGCTCGGGCTGGACTTCGACACCGCCCGCCGCCGCATCCGCGAGATCTCCGACAACTACGGGCTCAACATCGACCCCGACGACCTGGTCGACGACCTCGGTGTCGGCGCCCGCCAGCGGGTCGAGATCCTCAAAGTCCTCTACCGCGGCGCCCGCATCCTGATCCTCGACGAGCCGACGGCCGTGCTGGTCCCGCAGGAGGTCGACGAGCTGTTCGGCAACCTGCGCGAGCTCAAGGCCGAGGGCCTGACGATCCTGTTCATCTCGCACAAGCTCGACGAGGTGCTGGCCGTCGCCGACGAGATCACCGTCATGCGCCGCGGGACCACGGTGGCGAGCGTGCTGCCGAAGGACGTCACCGCGCGCAAGCTCGCCGAGCTGATGGTCGGCAGCGCGCTGCCCGTGCCGGAGCTGCGCGAGTCCACGGTGACCGACCGGCCCGTGCTGGAGGCCCGCGGACTCACCGTGACCAGCGCCGACGGCCGCAAGCTGCTCGACAACGTCTCCTTCACCATCCACGCGGGCGAGGTCCTGGGCATCGCGGGGGTCGAGGGCAACGGGCAGGCCGAGCTGGTCGAGACCCTGATGGGCATCCGCCAGCCCGCCTCCGGCTCCGTGCACCTCGCGGGCAAGGACATCACCCGCACGTCCACCAAGCACCGCCGGGAGGCCGGGATGGGCTACATCCCCGAGGACCGGCACCGCCAGGGCGTGCTGCTGGAGGCGAGCCTGTGGGAGAACCGCATCCTCGGCCACCAGACCCGCAGCCCGAACGCGCGCGGTCCGCTGCTCAACCGCGGCGGAGCACGGGCCGACACCCGCCGCATCGTCGAGGAGTACGACGTCCGCACGCCGAGCATCGAGGTGCACGCTTCCGCGCTGTCGGGCGGCAACCAGCAGAAACTCATCGTCGGCCGCGAGATGAGCGGCAAGCCGGACGTCCTGATCGCCTCGCACCCGACCCGCGGTGTCGACGTCGGCGCGCAGGCCGCGATCTGGGACCACGTCCGTCGCGCCCGCGCCGAACACCTGGCCGTGCTGCTGATCTCCGCCGATCTCGACGAGCTGATCGGCATGTCCGACACCCTGGCGGTGATCCTGCGTGGCGCGATCGTCGCCGACTACGACCCGGCCACCGTCACCCCGGAGGAACTCGGCTCCGCGATGACCGGCGCTGGGAGGGAAGGCTGATGGGCAGGTTCTCACCTCGCGCGATCGTGCTCGGGCTGGCGGCGCCGTTGGGCGCGCTGGTCTTCGCGGTGCTCATCTGCGCGCTCATCCTCATCGTCACCGGCAACTCGCCGGTCGCGACGATCGATTCCATGTCCGCCGCGGCCCAGCGCCCGCGGACCCTCGTCAACGCGCTCAACTCGGGGACGCAGTACTACCTGGCGGCGGTCGCGGTCGCGGTCGGCTTCAAGATGAAGCTGTTCAACATCGGTGTCGACGGGCAGTACCGGCTCGCGGCGATGCTGTCGGCGACGCTGGCGGGCGCGGCCTTCATGGAGGGCCTGCCCTCGTTCCTGCGGATCGCGATGACGATCCTCGCGGCGATGCTGGTCGGCGCCGCGTGGTCCGGCCTTGCCGCGCTGCTCAAGGTGACTCGCGGGGTCAGCGAGGTCATCTCGACGATCATGCTCAACGCGATCGCCACCTACCTGGTGTCCTACCTGCTCAACCCGGCGCGGCTGGCGCAGAACGTGCCGGGCAGCAACAACGTCACCACCCGGCCGATCACCGAAGGCGGTCAGGTCGAGGGGTTCGCGGTCACCGGGTCGACATCGAAGATCTTCGCCCTGGTGCTCTTGGCCGCGGCGGTCGGATTCCTCTACTGGTTCGTGTTGTCGCGCACCCGCTTCGGCTTCGAGCTCAAGGCGACGGGGCTGTCGGAGTCGGCGGCGGTGGCGAGCGGTGTCAGCGTCAAGAAGATGGTCGTCTACTCGATGCTGATCTCGGGTGCCATCGCCGGCCTGGTCGGCATGCCTGAGCTACTCGGCTCGTCGCACGCCTACTCGCTGAACTTCCCCCCGGGACTGGGCTTCACCGGCATCGCCGTCGCCCTGCTCGGCCGCAACCACCCCGTGGGCATGGCCTTCGCGGCGTTGCTCTGGGGCTTCCTCGACAACACGTCCACCTCGCTCGACGTCTCGGGGATCCCACGGGAGATCGTCCAGATCATGCAGGGCGTGATCGTGCTGGCCGTGGTCGTCGCCTACGAACTGGTCCGCCGCTACCGAGTGCGCGCCGAACAGCGTGAAGTCGGCCGCGCGCTGGGCCGGACCAAGACCTTGGAAGAGGTGTCGTCATGAGCGCCGGCGGTCTGACTGTCGGGATGGAGACCGCACCGGCGGCCAAGCGCTCGAAGCGCTTGTCTCCCATGGTCTATCTGTTCATCGCTGTGGGGGCATTGCTGCTGCTGTCGCTGGTCCGGGTGTTCGCCGGAGCGAACGACCTGACCTCGGCGGGCACCGTGCAGGCGGCGATCACCGCCGCGGTCCCGCTGGCGATGGCGGGTCTCGCGGGCCTGTGGTCCGAGCGCGCGGGCGTGATCAACATCGGCCTCGAAGGCATGATGGTGCTCGGCACGTTCGGCGCCGGATACGCGGGCTACCAGTGGGGTCCGTGGGCCGGTGTCGCGTTCGGCTTGCTCCTCGGCGCTCTCGGCGGCCTGCTGCACGCCATCGCGACGGTGACCTTCGGCGTCGACCACATCATCTCCGGCGTGGCGATCAACTTGTTGGCCCCCGCGGCAGCGCTGTTCCTGTCGAAGCTGTACTTCGCCAAGGCGCCTGGCGGCGGCCAGAAGCAGTCGCCCCGCATCGACGACGCCGCGAAGGTGTCGGTGCCTGGGATCGCGGACCCGCTGAGCCGGATTGAGGGCAAGGGCTGGTTGTTCATCTCCGACCTCGCGGGCATCCTGCGTGGGCTGCTGACGCAGGTGTCGCTGCTGACGGTGCTGGCCGTGGCGCTGATCGTCGGCACTTTGTTCGTCTTGTGGCGCACCCCGTTCGGCCTGCGGCTGCGCTCTTGCGGCGAGGCGCCGATGGCGGCGGAGTCGCTGGGCGTCAACGTCTACAAGTACAAGTACTACGCGGTGATCGGGTCCGGCGTCTTCGCCGGCCTCGGCGGTGCGTTCCTCGCCGTCGCCTCCAGCCAGTTCCGCGACGGGCAGGTCGCGGGTCGGGGATTCATCGGCCTCGCGGCCATGATCTTCGGCAACTGGCGGCCCGGCGGCCTGGCCGTCGGCGCGAGCCTGTTCGGCTATACCGACGCCCTGGCTCTGCGCGGATCCACCGCGGTCCACGCGTTGTTGCTGCTGCTGGGCATCGCGCTGATGTTCGTGGCCGTGTTCCAGTACATGGGCGGGCACCACGTGCTCTCCGGTGTCGCCGCGGCCCTGGGTGTGCTGTTCGGCTGGTGGTACTTCGTCAGCGACGAGGTCCCACCGGAACTGGTCGGCGCGACGCCGTACGTCGTGACGCTGCTGGTCCTGGGCCTGGCGTCGCAACGGCTGCGAGTCCCGCGCGCGGTCGGCGAGATCTACCGCAGGGGCGAGGGCAAATGATCGACTGGGACGGGCTTCGAGCCGAAGCCGTCCGCGCCGCCGCGTCGGCCTACTGCCCCTATTCGGGGCTGCGGGTCGGCGCGGCGGCGGTGGTCGACGACGGCCGGATCGTCACCGGCTGCAATGTCGAGAACGCGGCCTACGGCGTCGGCCTGTGCGCGGAGTGCACCATGGCCGGGCAATTGCTGATGACCGGCGGCGGCAAGCTGATCGCCGTCGCTTGCCGCAGCGGCACCGGCGAGTTGCTCATGCCGTGCGGCCGGTGCAGGCAGGTCATCTTCGAACTGGGCGGTCCGGACTGCCTGGTGGACACCCCGGCCGGGCCTGCGCCGATGTCGGCGGTCCTCCCGGACGCGTTCGGCCCGGACCAGCTGCCTTAGGCCTTCTTCATGGTGACCACGACGACGTCGACCTGGCCTTGGTCGATCGCCACCGTGACCGTGTAGCCCTTGCCCGCGAAGTCGATGCTGACGACCTCGTCGCCGCTGAGCTGCGACGTGTTCTCCCGGACGACCTGATACCCGGCGGGCGGCAGGGAGGTCCGGTAGTACCCGAGCGCCTTCTCCGGGAGAACGCCGCTGACCAGCATCGACAGCCGCCCGTCGCGGCTCGCGTCGGTGACCTTGCCGCCTGGCGGGACCGGGAAGTCCTGGGGCATGCCCGGTGGCGGCACGGCCGGAACCGAGGTGGTCGTGACCGGCGTGCCATTCGGCGGTGGGGGCGGCGGTGCCGCTTCGGCGCCGGAACTGGTGGCGGCCGGGGCGGAAGACGAGGTGCTGGTCGATGTGCTCGACGTTGTGGCGGCGGGCGGCGCCTCCTGGGCACCCGAACAGCCGCTCAGTCCGATCACCGCGACGAACGCGATGAGGCCTCGTGACATGGAAGATCCTTCCGTGCGAGCGGGCCGTGGGCGGGCCGCACCCCGCCCACGGTCGGGGGTCACTTGGTGATCGTGACGGTGACGTGGTCGCCGTCGAGCGCGACCTTGCCCTTGCCCGCGGCGCCCTCGAAGCCCACCGCGGTCGGCTCATCACTGGTGATCTTGTAACCGGCGCCGGGCAGGGCCTTGCGGTAGAAGGACAGGACCTTCTCCGCACCCTCCCCGGTCACCGAGAACGAGCCGTCCGTGCCGACCGCCGACACCTTCGCGCCGCTGGGGACCGGGAAGTCCTTCGGCGCGCCCTTGGGCAGCTCCGGGAGGACCAGCGGGGGCTCGGGCTCGGCGGCGGGCACTGACGAGGGCGCCGGGGCGCCGCTGGCCACGGTCGCCACGGACCCCGACTGGGGCGCGTCGCTGGAGGGCGGTGCCTCGGCGGCGTTCGAGCTCGACGGGGCCTGCTCCGCGGGGGTCTCGCCGCTGCAGGCGGCGGTCGCGAGACCGAGGCACAGCAGGGCAGCGGCCAAGCCGATCCGGTTGTTCTTCATCTTGATGATCTCCATGCAGGGTGTGGGAGCGGGAACCAGGTCGTTCGGGTCATCGGATTTCGGCGACCCCGCTCCCCGGCGGTTCCCTTCCATCGAGACCGGAGAGTGTGGCCGAGGATACGGTTGACGAAGTATCGAGACTGTGGAGGCATGTCGGTGGAACGGTTCAGTGCGGTCGACGTCATCCGGGCCAAGCGCGACGGCGCCCGGCTCAGCGACGAGCAGATTGACTGGGTGATCGACGCCTACACCCGCGGCGCGGTCGCCGACGAGCAGATGTCCGCCCTGGCCATGGCCGTTTTCCTCAACGGCATGGACACCGAGGAGACCGCCCGCTGGACCGCGGCGATGGTCGACTCGGGGGAGACGCTGACCCTGCACAGCGACCGCCCGACCGTCGACAAGCACTCCACCGGCGGGGTCGGCGACAAGATCACGCTGCCGCTGGCGCCGCTGGTCGCGGCCTGCGGGGCGGCCGTCCCGCAGCTGTCCGGCCGCGGCCTCGGCCACACCGGTGGCACCCTCGACAAGCTTGAAGCCATTCCCGGCTGGCGCGCGCACCTCACGACCGACGAGATCCACGCCCAGCTCCGCGACGTCGGCGCCGTGGTCTGCGCGGCCACCGAGGGCCTCGCACCGGCGGACCGCAAGCTCTACGCGCTGCGCGACGTCACCGGCACGGTCGAGTCGATCCCGCTGATCGCCAGCTCGATCATGAGCAAGAAGATCGCCGAGGGCGCCGACGCCCTGGTCCTCGACGTCAAGTTCGGCTCCGGCGCGTTCATGAAGACCGCCGACGACGCCCGCACGCTGGCCCAGGCCCTCGTGGGCATCGGCGTGTCCCGTGGTTTGAAGATCTCGGCGCTGATCACCGACATGTCCATCCCGCTGGGCCGCGCCGTCGGCAACGCCGTCGAGGTCGCCGAGTCGATCGAGGTCCTGCGGGGCGACGGTCCGGCGGACGTTGTCGAGCTGACTTTGGCGCTGGCGCGCGAGATGCTCGACCTCGCCGGTCTGTCCGATGTGGACCCCGGCCGGATGCTGGCCTCCGGCGAGGCGTACGAGACGTGGGCGCGGATGATCCGGGCCCAGGGCGGCGACCCGGAGGCCCCGCTGCCCGAGCCGAAGCACGTGCACGTGATCAAGGCCGACCGCGACGGGGTCGTGTCGAAGCTCGACGCCTACGCCGTGGGGGTCGCCGCCTGGCGGCTCGGCGCGGGCCGGGCACGCAAGGAAGACCCGGTGCAGGCGGCCGCCGGAATCCTCTGCCACGCCAAGCCGGGCGAGTCGGTGCGGGTGGGGGATCCGGTGCTGGAACTGCGAACCGACACCCCGGACGCCGTCGCCGCCGCACTGTCCACTTTGGAAGGCTCGTACGAGATCGGCGAGTCCGCTCCGGCGATCGGTCCGCTGATCCTGGAGACGTTGCGCCCTTAGACGAGGGTGGCGATGCCGTCGAGGATGCGCTCGAGGCCGAAGGCGAACTCGGCGGGGTGCTCGTCATCGTTGTCGAGAACGCCCTCGTCGAGCACGGTGATCAGTTCCGGGAACGCGCCGGGGCTGATCAGCTTGCGGATGAGTGCGGAGTATTCCGGCATGATCTCGCCGCCCGCGGGGACGGTGATGTCGGCGACCAGGGTGGCGCTGGCGCGGGCGTGGCTGGACAGCAGCAGGATCACCGACATCTTCTCGCCGCCGCTGAGGCGGGTGCCCGCCATCGATTTCAGGCCGCTTTCCAGCCAGCGCAACTGTTTGGGCGTCACGGGCGGTCCGGTGATCGGCACCCGGACCAGCCATGGGCGGGCGCACAGCGCGCCGAACTCCGCCCAGGCCCACCGCGAAAGTCCTTGGCGCCAGTCGCCCTCGGCGGGTTCGGGGGGATCGCCGTAGCCCTCGTCGACCATCAGGGCGAGTAGCTCGTCCTTTGCCGCGACGTATCGGTACAGCGACATGGCGCTGGAACCGATCTCCTTCGCGACCCGGCTCATCGACAGCGCGTCGAGTCCCTCGGTGTCCGCGACCGTTATCGCCGCCGCGACTATGCGGTCCAGGGTCAGGCCGGGCTTGGGGCCGCGGCTGGGCCGCTCGCCCAGTCCCCACGCCGCCTCGATGCTCCGGGGCAAGCCGGTGCTCGTCTGTTCCGCCATGTCCTCCGCTTTCCGGTCCGGGTTGACTTCACATCCTAGTTCTGCGTATAACTTACGCAGAAGCGCGTATGACATACGCAGTTAGAGGGGGATACCCATGAACGACAAGCTCACCGCCGGGCGCAAGGAATGGATCGGGCTCGCGGTGCTCGTCCTGCCGTGCCTGCTGGTCTCGATGGACGTCAGCGTCCTGTTCTTCGCACTCCCGTTCATCAGCGCCGACCTCGGCCCGACGGCCACCCAGCAGCTCTGGATCATGGATGCCTACGGGTTCGTCCTCGCCGGCCTGCTGATCACCATGGGCGCGGTCGGCGACCGGATCGGCCGCCGCAAACTGCTCCTGATCGGCGCGGCGGCCTTCGGCGTGGCGTCGGTGATGGCGGCCTACTCGAACTCCGCGGAACTGCTGATCCTCACCCGCGGCCTCCTCGGCCTGGCGGGCGCGACGCTCATGCCGTCCACCCTGGCCCTGATCCGCAACATGTTCCACGACGCCGTGCAGCGCAAGACCGCGATCGCGGTATGGACCGCCGGCCTGACCCTGGGTGCCACCATCGGCCCGATCGTCGGCGGCTTCCTGCTCGACCACTTCTGGTGGGGCTCGGCGTTCCTGATCAACGTCCCCGCGATGGCCCTGCTGCTGATCGTGGGCCCGCTGCTGCTTCCGGAGTTCCGCGCCCCGGAGTCCGGCCGGTTCGACCTGGCGGGCGCGGCCATGTCCCTGGTGGCCATGATCGCGGTGATCTACGGGATCAAGCAGCTCGCCGTCGACGGTTTCGTTGTGGACTCGATCGCCGCGCTCGTCCTCGGCCTGGCACTCGGTGCCGCGTTCATCCACCGGCAGCGCACCACGGCGAACCCGCTGGTCGACCTGGCCCTGTTCGCGAACCGGACGTTCAGTGCGGCGGTCACGGTCAGCGTGGTGAGCATGTTCTGCTTCATCGGGATCACCTTGTTCACCAACCAGTACCTGCAGTTGGTGCTTGGCATGCGCCCGTTCACCGCGGCGCTGTGGTCGCTCGCGGTGATGCCCGGGGTGATGGTGTGCATGACCATCTCGGGGATGCTCGCCAACAAGGTGCACGTGTCGAAGCTGGTCACGTCTGGCCTTGTCGTGCTCGCGTCGGCGTTCGTGGTGCTCACCCAGGTCCGGGCGGACTCGCCGCTGTGGCTCGTGCTGGTCGGCGCGGGCCTGGTCGCGGGTGGGGTCCTGATGACGGTGTCCTTGCTGGCGGACCTGATCCTCACCGCGGCCCCCGCCGAACAAGCAGGCGCCGCGTCGGCGGTCTCCGAGACCAGCAGCGAACTCGGCGCCGCCCTCGGCATGGCCATCCTCGGCAGCGTCGGCGCTGCGATCTACCACGCCGACATGGCAGGCCAGGTGGGCTCGTTGCCGGCGGATCTCGCCCGGATCGCCCAGGAGACGTTGGGTGGAGCGGTCGCGTCAGGCGACCCGACGGTGATCACGGCGGCGCGCATCGCCTTCACCGAAGGCTTCACGGTGGCCGCCACCTTCGGTGCCGTGGTGGTCGCCTTGACGGCCGTCTTCGCCTACCGCGCCCTGCGTCATGTCCCGGCTCCGACGAAGAAGGCGGAAGCGGTCTCGGCGTGAACGAACAAGGCCCACCTCTGACGAGGTGGGCCTTGTCGTGGTTCGGAACCTAGGCGCCCGCGGCGATGTCGGTGTCCTCCGAGTTGTCGTCGCGCACCTTGTCGGCCGACTTCGGGCCCTTGCCGTTGGTGCGGCGGCGGTTTCCCTGACGCGGCAGCGCGGTGGGCGGGGGCGGGCTGGGGGTGCCGCCGCCCATCATGAGCTCCGCGAACGTGGCCATGGCCTCGTCCAGGTGACCGCCGATGCGCCGGACCGACTCCTCGTTGGTCTTCTTCATCATCGACTCGACCGACGTGTTGTCCGGCTGGTTCGACAGTGTGCCCTCGACCTTGGTGAGGCTCTGCTGGATGGACCCACGCAGCTCGTTGAGGCGGGCGGTGAAGCCGTCCTCGACGGTGTCCAGGCGGGTGGCCATGCTGTCGAGGTTCGCCGTGACCTTCTCCAGGCGCTGCGCGAGCGCCTCCAACCGGTCGCTGGCGTCCACCGTCTCCTTGGTCTCCCGCAGCGCTTCCTGCAGGGCCAGGGTGGCCTCCTCGAGCTTGAGCGCGACGGCGTCGCGGGACTCGCCGAGGGAGGTGCCCAGTTCCAAGCGGGTGCTGTCGAGCTGCTGGACGCTGGTGTCGAGCTTGCCGTGCAGCGAGTCCGAGGTCTCGGTGAAGCGGCCGTGCAGCGCCTCGGTGGACGCCGCCAGCGTGCCCTGCAGCGCGGTCGTGGACTCCGCGACCTTGTCGATCACCGACGAAGAAGTCTCCGTGACCTTGCCTTCGATGGCCTGCGCCGACTCCGCGACCTTGCCCTCGACCGACGCCGAGCTCTCGGCGACCTTGTCGTTCAGCGAGGTGGCCGTCTCGGTGAGCTGCGCCCGCAGCGACGAGGAGGTCTCGACCAGCTTGCCCTCCAGCGACGAGGACGTCTCCAGCAGCGCGGTCTGCAGCGAGTCGGTGGACTCGGCCAGCTTGCCCTGGACCGCGTCGGTCGATTCGGTGACCTTGCCGTGAAGCGAGGTGGAAGCCTCGGCCAACTTCCCGTGCAGCGACGAGGAGGCGTCCGCCAGCTTGCCGTGCAGCGACTGGGAGGTTTCGGTGACCTTGCCGGTCAGCGCCGTCGCGGTCTCCGCGAGCTTGCCCTGGACCGCGTCGGTGGAAGCGGTGATCTTGGTCTGAACCGCGTCGGACGTCTCGGCGACGGTCCGCGCGAGGATGTCCTTGGTGCCGTCGAGGTGCTCGTGCACGCCCTCGTCGACCTCGTCGAGGCGGCCGCGCAGCGCGGTCTCCATGAGCTCGATGCGCTCGCGGACCGGGGTGCTCGCCTGGGACGGGACCTGGTCGATCTTGCCGTCCTGCTTGTCCAGGTGGTGGTCGAGCTCGTCGATGCGGCGGTGGATGTTGGAGAGCTTGTCCTCCAGCCCATCCATCCGGCCCGCGACACCCTCGAACCGCCCGGACATGCCGTCGAGACGGCCGTCGAGCTGGGCGAACGGGGTGGCGAGCTTGTCGACGATGCTGTCGACCGCGCGGGCGATGGCCGCGATCGCGTTGTCCTGAGACTCCAGCTTCGACATCGTCGCGTCCAGCCGGTCGGCCAGCACCGCGACCTCGGTGCGGTCCGGCATCTCGGACAGGCGCTTGCGCACCGACCCGATGGATTCCAGCGGCGACAGCCTGGCATGGATCTCATCCAGGGCGTCGAAGATCTGCTGCTGTTCGCTCTCACGGATCTCGGCCGCGCGCGTGAGCATGTTGCGCATCCGGTCGAACGACACCGTGGGGTTCGTGCTCTCGTTCACGGAGGTGACCTTCGTCCTGGGGAGGGGAGATGCAGACGACTGTGGGGAGCCTAGCCAGTCCCAAAAGGCGTCCATACACCACCCGTTGCTAGTTCGTCGGTCCAGACACGGACGATTGGACCGTTCGGCGTACAGCCGCGCCCTGTGCTCCGCGACCGGCCCGAACCATACGTGACCGGTCGGCTACCCGATCGGGTGAGGGCCGAATGTGAGTACCGTGTCTGCATGTCGAACCATGCCCACTCACCGGTGACCCCGGAGGCCATCCGCGCCGCTCCCAAGGTCCTGCTGCACGACCACCTCGATGGCGGCCTGCGACCGGGCACAGTTATTGATCTTGCCGAGGCCAACGGCTATTCCGATCTCCCGACCACCGACGTCGACGCGCTCGGCATCTGGTTCCGCGACGCGGCCGACTCCGGCTCGCTGGTCCGCTATCTGGAGACGTTCGCGCACACGTGCGGTGTCATGCAGGACGAAGCGGCACTCGTCCGGGTGGCGGCCGAATGTGCGGAGGACCTCGCCGCCGATGGCGTCGTCTACGCCGAAGTCCGTTACGCGCCGGAGCTTTTCACCGAACGCGGCATGGAACTCGACGCGATCGTGGAGGCAGTGCAGGCCGGGTTCCGCGAGGGCGAGCGCCGGGCCGCCGCCGCGGGCCGCACGATCCGCGTCGGGACGCTGCTGTGCGCGATGCGCCAGAACGCGCGCTCGCTGGAGATCGCCGAACTCGCCGTGCGCTACCGCGACGCGGGCGTGGTCGGGTTCGACATCGCCGGCCCGGAGGCGGGCTTCCCGCCCACCCGCAACCTTGACGCCTTCGAGTACCTGCGCCAGCAGAACGCGCACTTCACCATCCACGCCGGTGAGGCGTTCGGCCTTCCGTCCATTTGGGAGGCCCTGCAGCACTGCGGGGCCGAGCGGCTCGGGCACGGCGTGCGGATCGTCGACGACATCAAGGTATCGGCCGACGGGTCCGTCCACCTTGGACGCCTGGCGTCCTATGTGCGCGATCGCCGGATCCCGCTGGAGATGTGCCCGTCGTCGAACCTGCAGACCGGTGCGGCGACCTCGATCGGCGAGCACCCGATCGGCCTGCTGACCTCGCTGCGGTTCCGGGTCACGGTCAACACCGACAACCGGCTGATGAGCGGCTGCTCGATGTCGAGCGAGATGGCGGCCCTGGTCGAGGCCTTCGACTACGGCTGGTCCGACCTGCAGTGGTTCACCATCAACGCGATGAAGTCCGCCTTCATCGGCTTCGAGGAGCGCTTGGCCATCATCAACGACGTGATCAAGCCCGGCTACGCGAAGCTGATGGGGCACTGAGACGCCGATGGCCCCGGCTCACAGGAGCCGGGGCCATCGTCTGTGCTAGGTCAGTGCGTCCGCAGGCGGTCCTCGAAGTCCTGGACCAGCTTGTTCCACGACGCCGACTCCTTGTCGAACGGCGCGCTCGGCGCCATCCGGGTCGGGTCCGGGGACAGGATGAAGCTGACCAGCCAGCCGAGGCTCTCGGACTGGTTGAGCGCCTCGCCGACCGACTCGTCGCCCGCCCAGTCGGCGGTGTCGGTGAGTAGCTCCACCGCGAGGTCGAGCTGGACCGGGTCGACCGCGTCGACGCCCTCGGCGAGGTCGTCGCCCAGGCCCTGCAGCACGTAGGTGTTGTCGGTCTCGACCTCCAGGTCGAGGCTGCCGTCGGTGGCCTTCGCGGCCACCGTGTCCCACGTGGAGACCTCGGCGATGTCGTTGTCCGAGTGGTCGCCGTTCGCCAGGAACTTGGCCAGCCCGCGCGCCGACGCCGCCACGTCGATCTTGCCCTCGGAGCCCAGGAAGATCGGCTCGTCGTCGAGGTAGCAGCGCAGCGTGTAGTACTCGGACCCGTCGGTGATGATCTTGATCGGGTCGATGCCGACCTCGGACCAGAACGTCGGCGGCGCCTCTTCCTCGTCCTCGACTGCCTCGGCGTCGTCGGTGATCGGCTCGATGTCGTCGTCCTCGGCGGCGGCCTCAGCGGCTTCGGCGTGGAACGCGACCAGTTCCTCGGCGCTCTTCTCCAGCGCGACCTCATCGACCGCGGGCGCGGTGACGACCGAGTCGAGCGCGTCGAGGACCTCGTCCCAGCGCTCGGCGATCGTCTCGGCCAGGTCGGTCCAGAGGCGCTCGCCGTCGCGGCCGGTGAACGGGAAGGTGCCCTGGTCGAGCACGGCGAACCCGTCGGCGGAGTTGAGGACCTCGTGCACCTCGTCGAGTTCGCACACGTCCGCGAGCGAGCGCACGATCGCGACGATGTCGGCGAGCTCGCCGACCGTCCACGTGTCGGGCTCCTCGGCTGCCAGCTCCGGCACGCCCACCAAGTCGTACTGGTGCGCCTCGTCGGGCATCAGCTCGGCCACCGACAGCGCGGGCACCAGGTGCCAGGCCGGGTGGTCGGACAGGTCGTGCTCTTCGGTGGTGCGGACGAAGGCCGCGAGGTGTGCGGCGTCGGGGAAGCCGTAGAGGTCGTCCTCGTGCCCGAGGAACGCCTCCCACTCCTCACCGTCTTCCCGCCAGCGCGGCGCCCACAGCGTGACGACGTCACCCTGCGGCAGCCCGAGCTCGATCGGAACGATGTCCTGGGCCATTGGAGGTCCTCCTGGTCGCGCAGCCATCGGCGTACGTTCGGGGTGCGTCGGGCAGCCTACGGGGTGGGATCAACGATCCGAACGTAGGGATGACAGGTCGAAGGACAGCGGGTCGTCCGGGTCGAACCCGTCGTCCTCGGCTGGTTCCGTCTTCGCGGGGCCGTTGGCCACCCGTTCGTCCCGTTTGCGCTGAAACTCCTCCGCGGTGATGCCCCTGGCCTGCGGGTTCCGTGCGGGCGCGGACCGGCCGGAGATCAATTCGATCGCGTAGGTCATGTTGTCGCCCAGAATGGGCCCGAGCTTGTTGTAGCCCGCCTGGGTCGCCTGGTCCATCGCGGCCTGCGCGACCAGCACGATCAGCCTGCCGAGCTGGTCGGCGCCCCAGCGCACGGCGTCCTGGCGCAGCCACAGCTCCAGCAGCTTGCCGCGGCCGTCGACGGTGACCCGGACGCTCTGGTGGTTGTCGTACGCCGTTCCGCGAACGCCCGCGAGGACGGTGTCGATGTCGGCCAACGCCTCTTGGCGGGCGCGCCCGTCCTCGATCAACTGCTTCGTGCTGCGCCGGATCGGCTCCCGCTCGGTCATCGGATCCGCCGCCGCTGCTGGTGCCCGAGCGGGGTGTCGAAGGCCTCGTCCTCGTCCTCGTCGTCGGGCTCGTAACCCAGCGACGTCAGGTGCTTCTCGCCCTCGGGCCCCAGCACCGGGGCGAGCGCGGCGTGCATGTTCGCGCCCGCGCGGCGGGTCGCCCGCTCGGCCAGGGCCATGATCTGCGCGGCCAGGGCGTCCGACCCGCTCGACAGCGCGCCGGGGGTCAGCTTGACCTCGGACAGCAGCCCGCCCGGCCGGACCTCCACGGTGATCGCGCCGTCGCCGCTGACGGCCTGCCCGGTGACCGGGCCGATCCGCTGGGCGCGCTGCTCGGTCTGCTCGACGCGGCGGACCACCGTGTCGAGTTCATGATCGATGTCGATCTCCACTCTGCTGATCCTAGTTCCCTCAGTCAGTTTTAACCCGAGTCTCAGCCAGTCGGCCGGTAGAACCCGACGAACGGCATGCCCGAGTTGGTCGTGCGCAGCGGGCCGACCTGGACCGGGTCGCCCGCCTCGCAGATCTGCCCGTTTCCGATGTACATCGCGACGTGGCCCTCCCAGCAGACCAAGTCGCCCGGGAGCAGCTGGTCGGCCGACGGGACCTCGGCACCGATGTCCTGCTCACGCGAGGTGCGGGGGATGTCCAGACCGCCCTCGCCGTAGGCGTACTGGGTGAGGCCGCTGCAGTCGAGGCCCTGGCCCGGCGCGGTGCCGCCCCAGACGTAGGGCACGCCGAGCTGGCTCAGCGCGGCCCGCACGGCCTTCGCGGCGGTCTCATTGGGGGCCATGACCGAGCTGCCGTCGGGCAGGTTGACCTGCACGCCCGTGCCCGGCTGCGGCGGGATGGCCATCGGCAGCCTGCGCTTGGTCGCGACACCGCCGCCGCCGCCGCCGTCTCCTCCACCACCGCCGCCACCGCCTCCGCCCCCACCGCCGCCTTGGCGGTCGTTGTAGGCGGTCGGGGTCCCCGTGCTGGAGGCAGTTGTGCTGCCGGCGCCGCCGGTCAGCTTGGTGACGACGCCGGTCAGCTGGGTCATCACGGCGTCGAGGTTGGTCGACGTGTCACCGGTCAGCTGGGCGGCGTAGCGGGCGAGCTCGGTGAGCTTCTGCTGCGCGCCCGCCGGGTCGCCCGCCTGGCGCAGCGCCGCCGCGGCCTGCAGCAGCTCGGCGGCCTTGCGGTTGAAGTCGTCGATCTGGTCCTGGTTGAGCTTCTGACCGACCTTGAGGATGTCGCTGGCCTCGCGCACCGCTGTCTGCACCTCGGCGCTGTATGAGCTCAGTTCGGCGCCGGTGTCGGCCTGCGTGGCGGCGTCGGACTCGTGGCGCAGGCTGGCCTGGCCGGTCCAGCCCTCGCGCAGGGTCGTGGCCTGGCGGGAGGCGTCGTAGCCGACGGTGTCGAGGGACCCGCTCAGGGTCGCGTGGGCGCCGCCGATCTGGTCGATCGCGGCGTCGTTGGTGGCCAGGTGGCGCTGGGCGGTCGCGGCGGGCTGGATCATCGGCTCCAGCAGGTCGCGCACGGGGGCGGTCACGCGATCTCACCCGCCGCCCGGCGCAGCGCGGTCGCCGCGTCGTCCTCGGTGCCCTGCAGGTTGGTCCACGTGTTGCGGACGGCGTCGGCGGTGCCGCCCATGCTGTCCGCGAGCCCGTGCACCCGCTTGAGCTGGCGCTGCGTGGCGTCGCGGATGGCCTGGCTGAGCCCCACCTCGCCGCCGATGATGGAGAACGCGTCGTCGCCGAACTCCCCGTGTGGCGTGAGGTCGCCCGCGACGCTCCTGAGCTGCTCGGCGAGCGGGTTCACCCCCGCGGTGTAACTCGCGAACGCGTCTTCTTCGCCGCGGTAGCCGCCGACGTCCGACTCGGTCATGTCGCCCCCTTGTATCGACAGTGGGACGCACGTCCCGCCCAGTTCGCTCCCATCGATCCCGAATCAGGTTATGACAACGCGCTGACTGGCATGTGTGATTGCGCGCAAGTTGTCCACAGCGCACCCTGAACGGGGGACATTCGCAGGTGGAACCGGTATTCTTTGACAAGGAAGCAGCGCCGAACGGACTGGAGGCCAGTGTGGCCGACGTGCACGACGTCGCAGCCGCGATTCTGGCGGAGACCGGTCCGGACTCTCCGATGCGCCTGCAGAAGCTCCTCTACTACGTCCAGGGCTGGCACCTGGCGATGACCGGCGCACCGGCTTTCCCAGACCGGATCGAGGCCTGGCGGGCGGGACCGGTGGTCCCCGAGGTCTACAAGCACCACGAGGGCAAGCGCGAGGTCGCGAAGTGGGACGAAGGCGATCCGAGGCGCCTTGGTGAGGGCTACCGCGAGACGGTGCGCCTGGTCGTGGAGCGCTACTCCGCCTTCGACCGCCACCAGCTCAGCGCCATGACCCACGACGAGGAGCCATGGCGGGTGGCCCGCGCCGGCCTGCCGGACGACGCGCCCAGCACCGAGGCCATGTCCCAGGAAGTGATGGCCGAGTACTTCGGCAGGGTGATCTGCGACCCGGATAGCGCCATCGCCGGTGCGCTGGCCAACGCCCGGCTTGAGGGCCTGGAGATCTCCGAGTCCGCCATCGCCGACGCCCGCGCGGTCGCGACCGGGGAGCTGACCGCCGACGAGGCCGTGCGCAGGCAGATCAGGGAAATCGTCGGTAGGTGATCCAGGAGGACCCGTACTCCGATCCGACGACCGGGGTGCTGCACAACCTGCTCGATATCGTCGATCACTCCGTTCTCCAAGCCGCCGAGCGCAACGTGACGTTCATCCGGGACGAGCAGGCCCGGCTGGCACCGCTCGCGGGCAACTTCGACCTGCCCCACCTGAGCGTCTACCACCGGCACCTCTTCGGCGACATCTACGCCTGGGCCGGTCAACCCCGCCGCGTGGACATCGCGCGCGCCGATGCCCCGTTCGCGCACTGGCGGTTCGTCGAACCCGCACTGGGCGAGCTGTTCTCCCGGCTGCGCACGGAAAAGGTGCTCGCGGGCCTCGACCGAGCCGCGTTTCTCGCCCGGTTCACGTACTTCTTCGTCGAGGTCAATGTCGTCCACCCGTTCCGCGAGGGCAATGGCCGGACCCAGCGGGCGTTCTTCCGCCACTTGGCGGCCCACGCGGGCTGGCGCGTCGACTTCGCCGAGTTCTGCAGGCAGGACTACATCGAGGGCTGCAAGGCCGGGATGGTCGGTGAGCTGGGTCCGCTCACCGACCTGTTCGACTCCGGGCTGTCCTAGACGCCCATGGGGTGCCACACGGTCTTGGTCTCCAGGACCGCGCGCAACCGTCGGATATCGGGCTGCTTCGTCCAGTCCTCATCGCCTGCCCGCAGCACCCGCTTGACCGTCCCCGACGCGGAAGCCTCAAGGTCCGCGCGCAGTTCGTCCGGTGCGCCGGTCAGGTCCAGGGCGTTGACGTCGGCGTGTGAAGCCAGCCAGGGCGCCAACTCGGCGGTGTGGCCGGTCAGCAGGTTCACCACGCCGCCCGGCACGTCCGACGTCGCCAAGACCTCTGAGAGCGTGATCGCGGGCAGCGGCCGGTCCTGGCTCGTCACCACGACCGCGGTGCAGCCGGTCGCGATCACCGGGGCGATCACGCTGATCAGGCCCAGCAGCGACGATTTCTGCGGCGCGAGCACCCCGACCACGCCGGTCGGCTCCGGCACCGAGAACGAGAAATACGGCCCGGCGACCGGGTTCGACGCGCCCAGCACCGTGGCGATCTTGTCGGTCCAGCCCGCATACCAGACCCAGCGGTCGATGGCGGCGTCCACAATGGACACAGCCTTCTTCGCCTGAATGCCCTCGCTCGAAGACACCTCGGCGATGAACTGCTCACGCCGACCTTCCAGCAGCTCCGCCACCCGGTAGAGCACCTGACCCCGGTTGTAGGCGGTCGCGCCGGACCACTTTCCAAAAGCAAGGCGACTGTGCTGAACTGCTTCGCGAACGTCCTTTCGGGACGCCTGCGCCGCGTTCGCCAGGAACTTGCCGCGCGAGTCCATCACCGGGTATGTGCGGCCCGACTCCGAGCGCGGGAAAGCGCCGCCGAGATACAACTTGTACGTCTTGGCAACGCTGAGTCGCTCAGACATCTAGGTACGCCTCCAGACCCGTGCGGCCGCCCTCGCGGCCGAAGCCCGACTCCTGGTACCCGCCGAACGGCGCGGTCGGGTCGAAGCGGTTGAACGTGTTGGCCCACACCACACCGGCGCGCAGCTGGTTGGCCGCCCACAGGATTCGGGAGCCCTTCTCGGTCCAGATCCCGGCCGACAGCCCGTACGGCGTGTTGTTCGCCTTGGCGATGGCCTCATCCGGCGTGCGGAACGTCAGGACCGACAGGACCGGGCCGAAGATTTCCTCGCGGGCGATCCGCATGGCCTGGCTGACCCCGGCGAACACGGTGGGGGCGAAGAAGAAACCCTTGTCCGGCAACGGACACGCCGACGTCCAGCGCACCGCGCCCTCGGCCTCGCCGGTCGCCACCAGGTCCTGGATCTTGGTGAGCTGGTCGCGCGAGTTGATCGCGCCGACGTCGGTGTTCTTGTCCAGCGGGTCGCCGATGCGCAGCGTGGAGACGCGCTTGTGCAGCTTCTCCAACAGTTCCTCGGCGATCGACTCCTGCACCAGCAGCCGCGAGCCCGCGCAGCACACGTGGCCCTGGTTGAAGAAGATCCCGTTGACGATCCCCTCGACGGCCTGGTCGAGCGGCGCGTCGTCGAAGACGATGTTGGCCGCCTTGCCGCCGAGTTCGAGGGTGAGCTTCTTCCCGGTGCCCGCCAACGACTTCTGGATGATCTTGCCGACCTCGGTGGACCCGGTGAAGGCGATCTTGTTGACCCCCGGGTGGTTCACCAGCTCCGCGCCGACGTCGCCCGCGCCGGGCAGGATGTTCACCACGCCCGGCGGCAGCTCGGCCTGCTGGATGATCTCGGCGAGCACCAGCGCGGTCAGCGGCGTCGTCTCCGCCGGCTTGAGCACCACAGTGTTTCCGCAGGCCAGCGCCGGTGCGATCTTCCAGGCGGCCATCAGCAGCGGGAAGTTCCACGGGATGACCTGGCCCGCGACACCCAGTGGGCGCGGGTTCGGGCCGTAGCCCGCGTAGTCCAGCTTGTCGGCCCAACCCGCGTGGTAGAAGAAGTGCGCGGCGGCCGTGGGCACGTCGACATCGCGCGACTCGCGGATCGGCTTGCCGTTGTCGAGGCTCTCCAGCACGGCCAGCTCACGCGAGCGTTCGGCCATCATCCGCGCGATGCGGAAGATGTACTTGGCGCGCTCGGCGCCCGACATCGGCCCCCACACCTTGTCCTGCGCGCGTTTCGCGGCCTTCACCGCACGGTCGACGTCGGAGGTGCTGGCTGTGCTTACTTCGGCCAGGACTTCCTCGGTCGCCGGGTTGATCGTCTTGAGCGGCTCGCCGGAACCCTCGACGAACTCGCCGTCGAGGAACATCCGGTAGCTCGGCTTGAGGTTCGCGATCGCCCGCGACTCCGGCGCGGGCGCGTAGTCCCAGGTCATCTCAGTCCACCGTCACATAGTCGGGGCCGCTGTAGAAGCCGTCGAGCTGCGTCCGGCGCTGCATCAGCAGGTCGTTGAGCAGGCTGGAGGCGCCGAAGCGGAACAGGTGCGGGTCGAGCCACTGCGGCCCGGCGACTTCCTGGACCGCCACGAGGTAGCGGATGGCGTCCTTCGTGGTGCGGATGCCGCCGGCGGGTTTGACCCCGCGCAGCTCACCGGTCACGGCGTGCCAGTCGTGCACGGCCTGCAGCATCACGTGGGTCACCGGCAGCGTGGCCGCGGGGGAGACCTTGCCGGTGGAGGTCTTGATGAAGTCGCCGCCCGCGAGCAGCGCCAGCCAGGACGCGCGGCGCACGTTGTCGTAGGTGGCGAGCTCGCCGGTCTCCAGGATGACCTTGAGGTGCGCGTCCCCGCAGGCGCGCTTGATCGTGCGGATCTCGTCGAAGACCTGCCCGTACTTCCCGGACAGGAACGCGCCCCGGTCGATCACCATGTCGATCTCGGTCGCGCCCGCCTCGACGGCGTATTCGGTGTCGGCGATCTTGATCCGCAGGCTCGACCGCCCGGACGGGAACGCCGTCGCGACGCTGGCGACCCCAACCCCAGTGCCCTCGACCTCGGCGACAGCCGTCTCCACCATGTCCGGATACACACAGACCGCGGCGACGTGCGGCACCTCCGGCCGCTCCGGCTCGGGCCTGCGCGCCTTCGCGCACAGCGTCCGCACCTTGCCCGCCGTGTCCGCCCCTTCCAGGGTGGTCAGGTCGACCATGGAGATCGCCATGTCGATGGCCCACATCTTGCTGGCCTTCTTGATACTGCGCGTCGCCAGCCCCGCGGCCCGCTGCTCGACGCCCACCTGGTCGACCCCGGGCAGCCCGTGCAGGAACCTGCGCAACGAGGTCTCGTCGCGGGTGGCGTCGGCGAACTCGGGGGGTGACCCGGACGTCGTCGTCATGGATGCGGCCATACCCGCGAGTCTAGGCCGCGCGTGCGCCCGTCCGCCCTCTCCGTCCGGGTGCCGTCGTCAGTCCTCGATCTCGTGGTGTCCGTGCCTGCCCTTGCGACGCCGCGGCGGCTTCACATCCACGCCGCCCCACATGGCGAAGCCGGTGATGCGGACGACGGGAGAGCCCGGAGGTCCCTGGGTGCGGACCGAGTTGGCGAAGCCGCCCATGAAGCCGATGCCATCCACCACCACCGTGATGCCCTCCGGCACCCGGATCTCGACCCCGCCCATCAGGGCGTACGCCTGGATCACCGTCTCCGCCGCCTCGAACGTGGCCTGGGTCAGGTCGATGTCGACCCCGCCCATGATCGCGATGGCGTTGAACGTCGGCGGCACCACCCACGGGCCCTTGCGGTCCGAGCCCGACATGATCGCGATGGCGCTGGACGACGTGCCGCGGCCGCCGACGCGGTTCGGCGCGGGGGTGGCGAGGGGCTGCTGGAGTCGGGGGACCACCTGGTGGCCGGGCAGGTCGCGGACCACCGGGATCAGGTCCCCGTAGGTCTTCGCGGCGTAGACCTGGTCCAAGCGCTCCTCGAGTTCCCCCACGGTGAGCCTGCCCTCCGACATGGCGTCGTGGAGGATTTTGGAGAAGCGCTCCCGGTCGGCGTTGGACGCGCGCATCTCGTGCGGACCTGGGATTGCCGGCTGCTCGCTCACGCCAGGCAGCGTAGCGCGATCGGGTGACGTCGCGAGGCGCAACCGAACCGATCCGACCCGGCTACCGTGGACTCATGCCAGAAAGCGAACCGTCGTTCCGCGCCGAGCGGATCAATCCGGCCGACCTCGACCGCCTGGTCGAACTCCTCGACCTGCAGGCCGCCCTGCCCGGCATCCAGCGGCTGCGCCAGTGGGCGATGCTCGCGCTCGACCCGCACCCCGGCGAGAAGGCCCTCGACGTCGGCGCCGGGACCGGCTCGGAGGTGCAGGCGTTCGCCGCCGCGGTCGGGTCCGCGGGCGACGCTGTCGGGGTCGAGCCGAACGCCGGGATGCGGTCGATCGCCGAGGAGCGCGCGGAGGGCGGCGCCGCCCGGTTCGTCGACGGCGACGCGTATCGACTTCCCTTTGCGGACAACACTTTCGACGTCGTCCGCTGTGAGCGGGTCTTCCAGCACCTTACCGAGCCCGAGCGGGCGGCCGCCGAGATCGCCCGGGTGCTGCGGCCGGGCGGGCGGGCCGTGGTGATCGACTCCGACTGGGCGACCGCGATCCTGCACCCCGGCGACCCCGCCGTCCTCAACGCCCTGAGTGAGGCCATGCTCGCCACTACGCCCAACCCCCACAGCGGGCGCAGGCTCGCCGGGCAGCTCACCGCCGCCGGGCTGAAGGCGACCGACATCGGCTCGCAGGCCTTGATCCAGGACAACTCCGCCGCCGAGGGCTCCCTCGTGCGCATGCTGGCCGCCACCGGCGTCCATCGCGGCGCCATCACCCAGGATCAGGCCGACAAGTTCCTCGCCGACCTGGCCGCCGGTGCGGCGTCCGGCGACTTCCACATGTCAGTGACGATGTTCGCTGTCCTGGCCCACAAGTAGGGGCTGCCCGCGCCGCTCCAGTTTGTGCCATGGCAGCCGAACCCCCGAGACGGCCGTGGCCAGCGACTGGATCACCACCAGGTACATCAGCTGCCGGTACACGAACTGCTGCAGCGGCAACGCCCACAGCGGGCCCAGCCGCTCCTGGTCGAGCCGGAACGCGATGATCGCCGGGATCACCTGCATCAACAGGAAACCGAGCCACGTCAGCACCGTCGTCAACGCGTCACCGGTGAGCAGGCCGAACACGGCGGCGACGTCGACGATCGGCGCCAGCACCGGCAGCAACACCTGGAACATCAGCAGGTACGGCAGCCCGCGCCTGCCGAGCTTGCCCGCCTGCCCCGGCTCGATCGCCGCCCGCCGGTGCTTCCACACCGCCTGCAAAGTGCCGTAACACCAGCGGTAGCGCTGCTTCCACAGCTGCCCGAGAGTCGCCGGGGCCTCGGTCCAGGCGACCGCGCCCTCGGAGTAGATCACCCGCCAGCCGTCGCGTTCCAGAGCCATGGTGAGGTCGGTGTCCTCGGCGAGCGTGTCCTCGCCGACGCCGCCCACCTCCAGCACCGCGGAACGGCGGAACGCGCCGATCGCGCCGGGCACCGTCGGCATGCACTGCAGCACGTCGTACATGCGGCGGTCGAGGTTGAAGCCGATGACGTACTCGATGTGCTGCCAGCGGCCTAGGACGCCGCCGCGGTTGCCGACCTTCGCGTTGCCCGACACCGCGCCGATCGACGGGTCGGCGAAGTGCGCGGCGAGCGTGCCGACCGCTTCCGGTTCCAGCACGGTGTCGCCGTCGACCATGACGATCAGCTCCGTGCGCGCCGCGGCGATGCCGGTGTTCAGCGCCGCCGCCTTGCCCGCGTTGGCCTGCCGGATCAGCCGGACCCTGGGCAGCTGGAGGTCTCGGACGATGCGCCCGGTGCCGTCGGTGGAGCCGTCGTCGATGACGATGATCTCCAGCGGGTGCCGCGATTCCAGGATCGACCGCAGGGTCGCCTCGATGCCCTTCGCCTCGTTGTACGCGGGCACCAGGACCGTGACCGGGTAGCGCACCGGCCGCAAACGTTTTCCCCGGACCCGGCGCACGTGCATCCCCGTGGTCAGCAGCACCAGCAGCGTGCGCAGCGCGGCCACCACGGTCGCCGCGACCAGCAGCACCTGCAGCGATCCGGCGACGAACTCGGCGAGCTGCACGATGCCCACCAGCAGCAGCCCGCCCAGCCGGGCCAGCATGCCCGGCAAGGCGCCGGAGTCCTGCAGCCCGGTCGTCGTCGACACCGTCCCGATGGTCCAGCCGCGCGTCTGCAGGTCCGGGATGAGCCGGTCCAGCGCGGCCACGGTCTCGGTCCGGTCGCCGCCCGCGTCGTGCATGAGCAGGATCGCGCCCCGGTCGTCGCGCGGCGTGGAGTTGGCGACGATGGCGTCCACGCCCGGCTTGCGCCAGTCCTGCGAGTCCAGGTCGGAGAGCACCACGAGCCTGCCGTCGGCCCCGAGTCTGCGCGCGGCCTGCCAGGCCAGGTCGTCGAGCGACTCCGGTGTCGCGGCGTAGGGCGGGCGGACCAGGGCGGTGGTGCGGTTCGCGGTCCATGCCAACGCCAGGTCGGTGGTCCGCAGCTCCATCCACGTGCGTGATTCGCTCGCGGTGCGGAGGTCCGTGTGCGTGGTGGTGTGGTGGCCGATCTCGTGGCCGCGCAGGATGATCTCGTCGACCAGGCCGGGGTGCTTCGCCGCGCTCGCGCCGGTGATGAAGAACGTCGCTCGGACGTTATGCCGGGCGAGTGTCTCCAGGATCTTCGGCGTCCACTCCGGGTCCGGGCCGTCGTCGAAGGTCAGGGCGAGTGTCTTGTCCTTGGGGCCGACCGTGACCGGGGTGTCCCCGCGCGGGTCGATGACCGCGCCGCCTTCGCGCGCGGCGGCCGGGACGTTGTTCGCGCTGCCGTTCGGTGACGCGCCTTCCGCCCCGAGTCCGCCGCTCATGACCGCCTGCACGGTCAGCAAACCGGCCACCGCGACGAGCACGGCGACGAGCAGGACCCAGTGCGCACGCGGTTTACGTGCCCGGAGATGTCGGGCCACTAGCGCGGCGGCTTGGTCGGGCGGGGCAACTCGCTGGGCCGGCCGTGAGGCGTGCTGCCGGACATGGTCGTGGTGACCGCGGCCGACGAGCTGGACGTTGTCGTCGTCGGAGCCTGGGAGGCCTTGGTCGTCGTGCTGGTCGGCGCCGCGGAGGTCTTCGTGCGCGAGGTGGGGCTCGCGGGCTCGGTCGTGGTCTCGACCGGCACGGGCCGCGCCGGCGCTGACGGCGGCGGCGGGATCGGCAGCGACGCAGTGGGGCCGAGCGGTGCGCCGAACAGGGCGGCGACCAGGAGCCCGCCCACGGCGACAAGCGCGGCGACGCTCACGACGGCGGTGGTCCGCACGTGCTTGCGGCGCTTGCCGGTCGGGTCGACGAACACCGGGGCGTCGGTGGATAAGTCGGGCATCGCTCACTCCAGCTCGGCGGACCGCGTCACCCTATCGGGCGACGACGATGTGCGATACGCCGAACTTGTGACTGAACGCATAGTGGTCGTCCAACCGCTACCGTGTGCGTCCATGGACGTCTTGACCGTGGATCACCCGCTCGCCAAAGCCCGTCTCACGGTCATGCGCGATGCCCGCACCGACAGCGCGACTTTCCGGGCGGCGCTGCACGAGCTGACCGTGATGCTCACCTACGAGGCGATGCGCGCCGCGCCGCTGCGGGTCGAGCGGATCCACACACCGGTCGCGCGCACCGACGGGCACTGGCTGGCGAACCCGCCGCTGCTCGTGCCGGTCCTGCGGGCCGGGCTGGGCATGGCCGACCAGGCGCACAAGCTGATCCCCGACGCTCAGATGGGCTTCGTCGGACTGGCCCGCGACGAGGAGACCCTGCAGCCGACGCCGTACATGGAGTCGCTGCCCGCCGACCTGTCCGACCGGCCGGTGTTCGTGCTCGACCCGATGCTCGCCACCGGCGGCTCGATGGTCTACACGATCAAGCTGCTGGTCGACCGCGGCGCCACCGACGTCACCGCGATCTGCGCGCTGGCCGCGCCGGAGGGCGTCGAGCACCTGCGCCAGTCCGGTCTGCCGGTCCGGCTCGTCACCGCCAGCATCGACGAGCGGCTCAACGACTCCGGCTTCATCGTCCCGGGACTCGGCGACGCGGGCGACCGCCAGTACGGCGCGGTCTAAATCAACCAGCCGACGAGGTTGCTGCGCAGCGCGCGCTCGTAGGTGGGCTCGACCTCGAAGTCCGGCGGCAGGTTCCCGGACAGTTCCAGCGACACCAGCCCGTGCACGATGCCCCAGCACGCCACCGCCATGTCTCGGGCGGGCTCGGCGAACACGCCCGCGTCGACCCCCGCGTGGATGATGTCCTGCAGCGGCGCCAGCGCGGCCAGGGCCTCGGCGTGCGCGTCCTCGTCGGGCTCGAAACCGGGGATCACGTCGCCGAACATCACGCCGTAGAGGTGCGGGTCGGCCAGGGCGGCCTCCCGGTAGGCCAGGCCGAGCCGGACCATGTCCTCTTTCGGGTCGTCGGACGGCGCCACCGTGCGCAGCCTGCGGCCGAGCCGGTCGAACGCCTCGACGTACAGCTCGCGCACCAGCGCGGGCTTGCCGCCGAAGAGGGAGTAGACCGCCGTGGTCGAGGTGTCGACGTCGGAGGCGAGTTTGCGCACGCTCAACGCGGACGCGCCCTGGGTGGAGATCAGCTCACCGGCCCGGTCGAGCAGTCGGACCCGCAGCGCGTCGTCGTGGGTCTTCGGTCGGGGCACGCGCTCCAGCCTAGCGCGCGCGGTTTGGTGCTGGTATCACTGTGGTACCAAGGCTGATATCATGGGCCTATGGCGATGACACTGCGCTTGACCGACGAGGAGAACGCCCGCCTCGACGAACTCGCGGCCGCAGAAGGGCGCTCCAAGCAGGAGATCCTGCGGTTGGCGCTGGCCGACCGCTGGGCCCGGCTGCACCGCGAGGAGCAGCTCGGTGAGGTCCTCGGCCGCGTCCTGCCCCGCTACCGGGGCCTGCTCGACCGCATCGGCACGGTGTGACGACTTATCTAGACGCCAGTGACCTGCTCGTCCTGGCCGCCGCCGTGACCGGGGGCGACTTGGTGGTCCGCGACCTCGGCCTGCTCGACTCCGCCGCGCACCGCCCGCGCGCGACCGTGCTCGGTGTCGAGGCCTACGACAGCCTGTGGCTCAAGGCCGCCGCCCTGCTCGACTCCATCGTGCGCAGCCGCCCGCTGGCCGAGGGCAACTGGCGCCTGGGCTGGGTCGCGGTGGTCACCTTCTGCGACCTCAACGGCTGGTGGATCGACGCCGAGACCGACGACGCCCTCGACTTGGTCCGCGAAGTCGGCCGGGGCGCGCTGGAGGTGCCGAAGCTCGCGGAGCACCTGGAAGCGTGGGCTTTGCCGAAAGAGAGTGACTTGTAGTTGACCTGGAGCGCACTCCAGGTCATACGGTCGGAGGCGTGACATACGCGATCGCCGAGGCGGCCCACCGCAGTGGGCTGTCGATCGACACCCTCCGGTACTACGAGCGCATCGAGCTGATCTCGCCCCCGGCACGTGATTCCGCGGGCAGACGCGCCTATTCCGACGACGACCTCGCGTGGCTGGAGTTCCTGACCAAGCTGCGCACCACCGGCATGCCCATCCAGCTGATGCGCGAGTACGCCGCGCTGTGCCGTGAGGGCGCGGTCACCGCGGCCCCGCGCAAGGAAATCCTGGAACGGCACCGCGACGACGTCGCCGCGCGCATCCAGCAGCTGTTGGCCTGTCTCGACGTCCTCGACTACAAGATCGACAACTATGACCGCCTCGCGCGGTCCCAGGAGGCTTCCGCATGAAGACCCGCAAGCTGCGCGACCTGCGAGTCGGCGCCCAGGGGCTCGGCTGCATGGGCATGAGCGAGTTCTACGGCAAGACGGACGACACGGAGTCCGTCGCCACCATCCACGCCGCCCTCGACGGCGGCGTCACGCTGCTCGACACGGCGGACATGTATGGCCCGCACACCAACGAGGTGCTGGTCGGCAAGGCCATCGCGGACCGCCGCGACCAGGTCGTGCTGGCCACCAAGTTCGGCATCGTCCGCGACCCGGACAACCCCCTGGTTCGAGGGGTTCGCGGCGACGCCGAGTACATCCGCGCCGCCTGCGAAGCGTCGCTCAAGCGGCTTGGCGTCGACCACATCGACCTCTACTACCAGCACCGGGTCGACCCGGGCACCCCGATCGAGGAGACCGTCGGCGCGATGGCCGAGTTGGTCGCCGAGGGCAAGGTCCGCCACCTTGGGCTCTCCGAGGCAGGCGCGGAAACCATCCGCCGGGCCAATGCCGTCCACCCGATCACCGCGCTGCAGACCGAATGGTCGCTGTGGTCCCGCGACCTGGAGGAGGAGGTCCTGCCGGTCGCCCGCGAGTTGGGCATCGGCATCGTGGCGTACTCCCCACTGGGCCGCGGCTTCCTCACCGGCCGCTTCACCTCGCGCGCCGACCTCCCCGAAGGCGACATGCGCGACAAGTTCCAGCCGCGCTTCACCGAGGGCAACTTCGAGGCGAACCTGGCCATCGCCGAACGCCTGCGCGCCATGGCCGCGGAGCGCGGGGTCACAGCGGGACAGCTCGCCTTGGCCTGGGTCCACAGCCGCGGTGAGGACGTCGTCCCGATCCCGGGGACCAAACGCCGCACCTACCTGGCGGAGAACCTGGCCGCCGCCGACCTGACCCTCACCCCCGAGGACATCAAGGCCCTGGAAGCAGCCGTCCCCACCCCAGCAGGCGCCCGCTACTTCCCCGACTCCTTGAGCACCACCAACCGCTAACGCGAGTCGCCCCGCCAGGCCAACGAGTCGCCCCTCCCGGCAACCGAATTCACCACTCGGGCAAGCGAGTTCCACATTCAAGACCAGACCGCCGCCATGGCGGCAGCGCGCTTGCCGGCCGAATGGTGAACTCGCTTGCCCGAGTGGTGATCTCACTCGCCGGAAGGGGCGACTCGTTTGCCGGGAGGGGCGACTCGTGGTTAGAGGAGGTGGGCGGCGACGGTGGCGCCTAGGTCCCAGCAGCGCTGGAGGTCGGGCTTCTCGGGTTGGCCGAGGATGACCACGGGCTCGGCCACCTGGGTCCAGCTCATTCCCTTGGTGATGGTGCGGATGCTGCTGACGGCGCCCTCGGTGCCTTGGTTGCCGTGGACGTAGAACCCGAAGGGCGTGCCCTTTCCGGCGTCCAGGCATGGGTAGTACACGGTGTCGAAGAAGTGCTTCAACGCCCCGGACATGTACCCGATGTTGGCCGGGGTCCCGAGCACGACGGCGTCGGCGGCGAGAACGTCGGACGCGGTCGCCGAGAGGGCGGGCTCACGGACGACCTCGACCTCGGCCAACTCGGGATCACCGGCCCCGGACACCACGGCCTCGAACATCGCCTGCAACGCGGGTGAAGGCGTGTGGTGGACGATCAGCAGTCTGGGCACGGCCACCGAGTCTGCCAGATCAGATGGTGAACCCGCCGTCGATGGTGAGCGTCGCGCCGGTCACGTACCGCCCGTCCGGCCCCGCCAGGAACGCCACCGCCCCGGCGACCTCCGACGGCTCGGCGAACCGGCCGAGCGCGGTGAACCCGCGGATCGTGTCGGCATACGGCCCGTCCGCCGGGTTCAACTCCGTGTCGGTCGGACCGGGGTTGACCAGGTTCACCGTGATCCCCCGCGGCCCGAGTTCGCGCCCCAATCCCTTGGTGAGCCCGATCAGCGCGGTCTTGGTGGTGGCGTAGTGCGTGAAGTTCGGAAACGCGACCCGATCGTTGACCAAGGTGCCGATCGAGATGATCCGGCCGCCTTCGGTCATCCGAGCCGAGGCCGCCTTGGCCGCGGCGAACGGCGCCCGGATGTTGACTGCCAGGCTTCGGTCGAACGCGGCGAAGTCGAGGTCCTCCAACGGTTCCACGACGTAAGTGGCGGCGTTGTTGACCAGGATGTCGAACCGGCCGAACTCCGCGGCGGTCTGCTCGACGGCGGCCATGACCGCTTCCGCGTCGGCGCTGTCCGCCTGGATCGCGAGCGCCCGGCCGCCCGCCGCCTTGATCTGCTCGACGACGGCCGAGGCCGCGGTCTCGTTGCTGTGGAAGGTGAACGCGACATCGGCGCCGTCCTGTGCGAGACGGATCGCCGTCGCCGCGCCGATTCCCCTGCTGCCGCCGGTGACCAGCGCGGCCTTGCCCTCAAGTGGTGTGTTCATGACACCAGCCTGCTGGCTCGGCCGCGCCGGTGCTGGCGGGTAACGGCCATCGCGCTAGCGCAGGAGTCCGGCCACCTCGTCGGCCAACGCGTCCAGCGATCCCGTCGCCCGAGCCCGGACGTCGGCCAGCGCCGAACGGTCCGCCACCGGTTCCACGATCTCCAGGTATGCCTTGATTTTCGGCTCAGTCCCGGATGGACGCACGATCACCCGCACGCCCTCCCCGCTGAACCGCAGCACATCCGCCGCCGGCAGCAGATCCTCGCTGGTCACCGGCACCCCCGCCAACTCGGCGGGCGGATCGACCCGAAGATCCGACATGAGCTTGCCGATCCGCGCCAAGTCGGTGACCCGCAACGAAACCTGCCGCGTCAGGTGGAGCCCGTGGGTGACGGCGAGATCGTCCAAGGCGTCCGGCAGCGTCCGACCGGCAGTCCGCAGGGTCGCCGCCAGGTCGCACACGAGCACCGCGGCCGAGATGCCGTCCTTGTCCCGCACCGAGTCCGGGTCGACGCAGTGGCCGAGGGCTTCCTCGTAGGCGTAGACGAGTCCGGTGCCGTTCCCGCCGCCTGCCCGCATCAACCACTTGAAACCGGTCAGGGTGGCGTCGTACCGGACATTCCCGGCCGACGCGATCGACTTGAGCAGCGAAGACGAGACGATGGTGTTGGCCACCAATGCGTCCGGATGCAGCACCCTGTCCAAAGTGGACAAAATGTGCACGCCGAGCAGGGCGCCGGTCTCGTCGCCGAGCAGCATCCGCCAGACGCCGTCAGCACCGCGAACGCCCACGGCGCACCGGTCGGCGTCCGGGTCCAAGGCGATCGCGATATCCGCCTCGACCTCAGTTGCCTTGGCCAGCAACAGATCCGTGGCGCCCGGCTCTTCCGGGTTCGGGAACGGCACGGTCGGGAAGTCCGGGTCCGGCTGGGCCTGCTCCGCGACCATCCGCACGTCGACGAACCCGGCCTGGTTCAACGCGAGCGCGAGAGTCCCCGCGCCGACGCCGTGCAGGGCGGTCGCCACCACGCGCAGTTCGCGGGCGGTGCCATGCGGAAGGGACGACACCCGGTCCAGATAGGCCTGCAGGACATCGTCGCCCAGTGTCGTCCAGCTGTCGGAGCGCGGCACCGACACAGCGGGCGGGCTCACCGTGACGGCGGCTTCGATCTCACGGTCGGCGGGCGGCACGATCTGCGCGCCCGAGTCGAGGTAGAGCTTGTACCCGTTGTCCGCGGGCGGGTTGTGCGACGCGGTGATCTGGATCCCCGCCACCGCGCCGAACTTGCGCACGGCGAACGCCAGCACCGGTGTCGGCAGCGGACGGGGGAACACCCGCACGTCGAACCCGGCCGCGGCGAGCACCCCGGCGGCGTCGGCGTAGAACGCCTCCGACCCGCGCCGCGCGTCCCGGCCGACGATCACGATCCCCGACCCGCGGCCCTGCGCCTTGAGCCACTCGGCGAGACCGGCGGTCGTGCGGATGACCACCGCGCGGTTCATCCCGTTGGAGCCCGCGCGAACCGGCCCGCGCAGCCCGGCGGTGCCGAACTCCAGGGTGCCCGCCATCCGGTCGGCCACCTCGTCGACCGCCACCGGGTCGCCGCCCATGGCCGCCGCGACGATCTTCTGCAGCTCCAGCTTGGTGTCCGGGTCGGGGTCGTCGGCGATCCAGCGGAACGCGCGGTCACGCAGCTCCGAGGTCAGCCGGGTCACGAGCGCAGGGCCAGCTCGCGCAGCAGCGTGCCCATCGAACTCGCCGCCACCCGACCGGCTTCCAGGACTTCGAGGTGGTCGAGCGGCTCGCCGGTGATGCCCGCCGCCAGGTTCGTCACCAGCGACAGCCCCAGCACCTCGACACCGGCCGCGCGGGCCGCGATGGCTTCGAGGACCGTGGACATGCCGACCAGGCCCGCGCCCATGACCCGCAGCATGTGGATCTCCGCCGGGGTCTCGAAGTGCGGCCCGGGCAGGCCCGCGTAGACGCCTTCGACCAGCGTCGGGTCGATACTCCGGGCGACCCCGCGCAGCCGCGACGAGTACAGGTCGGTCAGGTCGACGAAGTCGGCGCCCACCAGCGGGGAGCGCGCGGTCAGGTTCAGGTGGTCGCTGATCAGCACCGGTTGGCCGACCTGCACGCCTTCCATCAGGCAGCCCGCCGCGTTGGTCAGCACCACGGCGCGCACACCTGCGGCCGCCGCCGTGCGGATTCCGTGGACCACACGCGCGACCGGGTGGCCCTCGTACAGGTGGGTGCGGCCGAGCACGAGCAGCACCTTCTTGCCGTCGACGTCGACCGACTGGATCGTGCCGCCGTGTCCCTGGACGGTCGGCGCGAGGAAGCCGGGCAGCTCGGCCATCGGCACCTCGGCGATCGGCTCGCCGAGTTCGTCGGCGGCGGGTCGCCAGCCGGAGCCGAGGACGAAAGCGAGGTCGTGCTGCTCGATCCCGGTCCGTTCGGCAAGCGCTTTTGCCGCCTGCTCCGCGAAGGCCTTCGGTTCTGTTTCGATGTTGATAGCGGTCACTCCGGGAAGCCTACGCGCGCGTGCGCGCCCGAAGCACGAGGAACACCGGCAGCCCGATCGGTGAGAGCAGGATGGTCAACACGAGCAGGGGTCCCATGATCAGCGGGTGGATCCCGAGCCTGCGCGACTCGAGGTACATCCACCGGCCGATGAACAGGTCCCACGCGATCACCTGCGCCCAGATCAGGGTGATCCCGGCGCCGTCGGCGGCGAACGCGGTGAGCTTCTCCACCGTCGGTGTGGTGAACAGCGCCCACAGTTCGGGCAGCCGCGGCACGCCCAGGACCGCCCAGACACCCAGCGGCGGCAGCACGATCCACGGCGACGAGATGATCCGGTGGGTCCACGACCAGGTGGGCGCGAAGACCATCAGCACCCAGAACGGGACGGTGACGTAGAAGGCGAGGTCGAACAGCAGGTCGTTCACGCGGACACCAGCGCCCGCGCCGCCGACTTGGCCCAGACGACCCCGGCGGCACCCGCCGCGGCGATCCCGGCGAACGCGAGCAGCGTGACCGCGTCCGGCTCGACCAGGGCCTGCCCGCGGAACGCCTGCCAGGTGACCAGCACGAACAGTCCGATGTAGACACCGCTCGCGGTCCACACCAGCCGGGTGCGCACCTCTTCCTGGGCCAGGATCGCGTACCGGGTGACCAGGGCCGCGAGCACGATCGCGACCAGCGGGAGAACTTGCAGCGCGTGGATGCCGATGAAGTGCCCGACCCGCAGGTCGCCGCCGACCAGGTTCCACCCGGTGATCGGCATGCTCGGCCCGCCGTCGACCACGCCGATGGAGTGCGCCCCCGCGGTCTCCTTGACCCCGGTGTCGCGCTGCGACATCAGCGGACCGATGAGCATCCCGGCCAAGGACGTCGCCATGCCGATCACGACCGCCAGCCGCAACGGGCGGGGCAGGGACACGTTGCGCGCGACCGAGATCGAGGCGACCAGCGTCGCGGTCCAGATGATCGCCACCGTGATGCCCATGACGACCCACAGCGTGGCGTCGAATGGGGTCTCGGCGTTGAAGTGGCTGCGCTTGCCGCGCAACGCCTGGCCGGTGATGGCCACCATCTCGATGATCCCGGCGCCGACCAGCAGGGTGCCGGTGTTGTGCAGCCAGCGCGGGCGGTGTGAGTGCAGAGACAACAGCCAGGCCCAGGTCACGCTGTAGGCGATGAACGACACGGCGAACTTGAACGACTTGAGCCAGTTGGGCGACCCGACGATCATGCGATCGTCCACGATGAGCCCGACGACGGAGAGGGCCGCCACACCGACCATGGCGACGGAGAAGAGCATGAGCGGGCGATGCCAGTCGATGGCCTCGGCAAGTCTGCTGCGCACGGGATCCCCCTGAATGGATAGCGGTACTTCCTACTATCGATAAGTACACTATCTATCTGGCTCGATGGCAAGGAAAATCTCGGAAGGAGATGCGGTGCGGATCGCGGAACTGAGCAGGCGCAGCGGCGTGGCCGTGCCGACAATCAAGTTCTACCTGCGCGAAGGCATGCTGCCGCCGGGTGAGCGCACCCGCCCCAACCAGGCCCAGTACGACGACAGCCACGTCCGCAGGCTGCGGCTCGTCCGGGCCATGGTCGACCTCGGCGGCCTGTCCGTGGCGGCGGTCCGCGACATCCTCGCCACCGTCGACTCCCCGACCGACGACCTCGACGCGCTGATGGGGGCGGTGTCGAAGGGGCTGACCCAGGCGCCCGAGGAGGTCGACGAAGGCGCGCTGGACGAGGTCGTCGCGCTCATCGAGGAGATGGGGTGGACCTGCACCCGGGAACACCCAGCCGCCCGCTCGCTCGCGATGGTCTACACAGCGGCCCGCGAGATCGACCACCCACAGCTCATCGCCGGGATGCGTCAGTACGCCGAGGCGTGCGAGGTGATCGCGCGGGTCGATCTGGACTACGTGGAGAACTTCACCGGCATCGACCGCGTCTTGGAAAGCGTCGTCGTCGGCACCGTCCTCGGCGACAGTGCGTTGGCCGCATTGCGCAAACTGGCCCAGACCGCCGAGTCCCACAGCCGCTACCGCCCCGAAGATCCGGCCGAGTGATCAGCCGGTCGCGCGAAACTCCGCGACAGTGCGGGTGAACAGCCCACGCTTGCCGCTGTCCTCCTGCTCGATCGGCACCGTCAAACTGACCACCCACAGGTCCGACCCCGAGGGCAGCAGATTCGCGAACGTCGCCCGGTTGAGGTCCGCCGTCACCGGCCCGGTCGCGTCGTCGGCCACGTCCACCGTCCGGTAAGTCAGCTGCAGCGACGATTCGGGCGAACCCGCCGCCAGCTCGGAGGTGCCCACCAGCCGGTATCCGGGCGCGCGGGTCGCCAGGGCCTTGAGGTACTTGTCGATCCGGTGGTCGGGGTAGTAGTTCGGGAACCGCTCCACCACCAGCTCCGACGTGCCGTCCGGGGCCACCCAGTGCACCCGGGTGCTGTTGGTCAGCGTCTTCTCCGTGCGCTGTTCGACGAACTTGACCCAGTCGGAGGGGACGGGGATGGAGAAGCTGCCGCCCTGCTCGCCCGCGAGGGTGGCGGCGTCCGCCGTGCGCACCTCGACATCCCGAACTGGAGCCGAGGCCTGCGACGTCTGGGTCTGGGTCCGCGGGCCGATGGGCTCGCCGCCGACGTACCGGGTCAGCGCGAACCCGCCGCCCGCCGCGGCCGCGAACAGCACGACAGCGGCGACGCCCGCGGCGACGGCGCCCCACCGGGACCGGGTCGGCGCGGGCTCGGTGAAGGGCAGCGGACCAGGTGTGGACGCCAGCGGCGCGCTGGGGGAGGACACCGGGTCGGCCGTGATCGCGACCGTCGGGTCGCTCGGCACGGCCGCGGCTTCCGTCGGGGCGGGCGTTGTCGTCTTCAGGTCGGCGAACACCGGGGTTCCCGGGACCGGCTGCAGCGGGTGCAGCCGGGCGCGGACCTCGCTCAGCGAGATCCGCTCGGCCGGGTCCTTCACCATCAGCGCCTCGATCACCGACCGCAGCGGGCCGTCGATCGTCGGCGTCGGGACCTCGCCGTGCACGACCTCCGAGACGATGGCGAGCGCCTCGCCCTCGGGGTCGTACGGCGCCCGACCCTCGACCGCCGCGTAGAGCGTGGCGCCCAGCCCCCACAGGTCGGCGCGGGGGCTGACCGCCGCGCCGGAGGCGATCTCGGGGGCGATGTAGGCCGGGGAGCCGAGCATGATCCCGGTCCGGGTGAGTGTTTTCTCCGAGACATTGCGCGCGATTCCGAAATCGGTGAGCTTGACCCGGCCGTCGAGACCCACCAGCACGTTGCCCGGCTTGACGTCTCGGTGTGTGATTCCCGCCTCGTGCGCGGCCTGCAGGCCCGCCGCGATCGCGTCGCCGACGACGGCCGCCTGGGTCTCGGTGAGCGGTCCGTTGGCCCGCAAAATCTGCGCCAGGCTGGCCGCGGGCATGTACTCCATGATCACGAACGGCTCGCCGTCGACCCGGACGACGTCGTGCAGGGTGATGACGTTCGGGTGCGACACCACGGCGATGGCCCTGGCCTCGCGCATCGTGCGTTCCCGCAGCTCATCGGCCTCGCCCTGGGGGATTCCCTGGTCGAGACGGACCTCCTTCACCGCGACCGGGCGGTGCAGGTGCTCGTCGTAGGCCTCCCACACCGTCCCCATGGACCCTTGCCCGAGCAGCGTGCGCAGCCGGTATCGGCCTGCGACCAGGCGCTGCGGTGGATCCTGGATGGACACTGGGCCATTGTCACCGAAACCGCCGGTTCGGCGGTGGCGAAAGCGGGCAAGACCCCGGACGGTTTGTGAATCGCGATTAGCCTCACAACGTCCTCGCCTGGTGTTGACGCTCGGTTTCCGTAGCATTTCCGGGCATGACATCCCCCACTGCGAGGGCGAGCATGGCGCCGGACGACTTGGTTCTGGCGGGCGAGTTCGCCGACGCCGCCCGCGAGCAGTGGCAGGACCTCGTCGCGGGCGTGCTCCGCAAGTCAGGTGCCCTGCCCGAGGAGTTCGACGGCGCCGTGGAGTCGCTGCTCGCGACCACCACCTACGACGGCATCGTCCTTGAGCCGCTCTACACCGCCGAGGACGCGCCGCCGCCCGCCGGATTCCCCGGTCTGCCGCCATACGTGCGCGGCGGCAAGCCCCAGGGCAACGTCGCGACCGGGTGGGATGTGCGCCAGCGCCACACCGATCCCGACCCCGAGTCCGCCCGCAAGGCGGTGATGGCGGACCTGGAGAACGGCGTCACCTCGCTCTGGCTGACCGTCGGCGGCAGCGGGCTCCCCGTCTCGGCGCTCGCCGACGTGCTGCGGGAGGTCTACCTCGACCTCGCGCCGGTCACCCTCGACGCGGGGGGCGACTTCCGCGCCGCCGCTGACGAGCTGCTGCGCGTGCACGCCGACAAGGGCATCCCCGCCGGTGAGGTCAAGGGAAACCTGGGCGCCGACCCCATTGGCCACCACGCCCGCACCGCGGACGGCGCCGACCTCGATGGAGCCGCCGCGCTCGCGGTCAAGGTCGTCGCCGAGTACCCGGCCCTGCGCTCGATCGTGGTGGACGGCCTTCCCTTCCACCACGCAGGCGGGTCCGACGCCGAGGAACTGGGCGCGTCCATCGCCGCCGGTGTCGCCTACCTGCGCGCACTGACCGACGCCGGGCTCGGCGTCGAGGCCGCCGCCGCGCAGCTGGAGTTCCGCTACGCCGCCACGGCCGACCAGTTCCTCACCATCGCCAAGTTCCGCGCCGCCCGCCGACTCTGGGCGCGCGTCGCCGAGGTCACCGGGTTCGCAGCGCCGCAGCGCCAGCACGCGGTCAGCTCGCAGGCGATGATCACCAGGCGCGACCCGTGGGTGAACATGCTGCGCACCACGCTCGCCTGCTTCGGCGCGGGCGTCGGCGGCGCCGACTCGGTCACCGTGCTCCCGTTCGACGCCGCCCTCGGCCTGCCCGACGGGTTCGCCCGGCGCATCGCCCGCAACACCCAGTCGGTGCTGCTCGACGAGTCCAAACTGGCCGGTGTGATCGACCCGGCGGGCGGTTCCTGGTTCGTGGAGCGGCTCACCGACGACCTGGCCCGCGCCGCGTGGGACTTCTTCACCGAGATCGAGCGCGCGGGCGGGATCGTCGCCGCGCTCGACACCGGCGTCATCGGCGACCGGCTCGCCGCCACCTGGGCGGCTCGCTCGGCCAACATCGCGAACCGGACCGACGCGATCACCGGGGTCAGCGAGTTCCCGAACCTCGCCGAGAAGCCGATCGTGCGCGACCCGGAGCCTGCCGCGCCGACCGGCGGCCTGCCGGTCATCCACTATGCCGAGACATACGAGGAACTGCGTGACCGTTCCGATCGGACACTCGCCGAGACCGGCGCCCGGCCCAAGATCTTCCTCGCCACGCTCGGACCGGTGGCCGCGCACACCGCGCGGGCTTCCTTTGCCGCCAACCTGTTCCAGGCGGGCGGAATCGAGACCGTCGCCGGACCGGCCGAGGAGTTCGCGGCGAGCGGCGCGACCATCGCGTGTCTCGCCGGCACCGACAAGGCCTACGCCGCCGACGCGGCCGCGGTCATCGAGACCCTGAAATCAGCGGGCGCCCAGCGGGTCCTGCTGGCGGGCAAACCGAACGCCGAATTGTCCACTGTGGACGAATTTGTGTTCGCGGGCTGCGACGCGCCTGCCGTTCTGCGAGCTACCATGGAGACGTTGGGAGTCAAGGCATGAGCATCCCCGATTTCTCCGGAATCGACCTGGGCGGTCCCGCCGCGGGGTCGGCGGCCGACTGGCGGGCGGCGCTGCACGAGGCCACCGGCAAGGGCGCCGACGCACTGTCCTGGGACACCCCGGAAGGCATCGGCATCAAGCCGGTGTACGGGGCCGAGGACCTCGAAGGCCTCGACTTCCTCAACACGTACCCGGGCATCGCGCCGTACCTGCGCGGCCCGTACCCGACGATGTACGTCAACCAACCGTGGACCATCCGCCAGTACGCGGGATTCTCCACCGCCGAGGAGTCCAACGCCTTCTACCGCCGCAACCTCGCGGCAGGCCAAAAAGGACTGTCGGTCGCCTTCGACCTCGCCACCCACCGCGGCTACGACTCCGACCACCCGCGCGTGGCCGGTGACGTCGGCATGGCGGGCGTGGCCATCGACTCCATCTACGACATGCGCCAGCTCTTCGACGGCATCCCGCTGGACAAGATGAGCGTGTCGATGACGATGAACGGCGCGGTGCTGCCCGTTCTCGCGCTCTACGTCGTCGCGGCCGAAGAGCAGGGCGTGGCGCCGGAAGCACTCGCCGGGACCATCCAGAACGACATCCTCAAAGAATTCATGGTCCGCAACACCTACATCTACCCGCCGCGGCCGTCGATGCGGATCATCTCCGACATCTTCAGCTACACCTCGCAGCACATGCCGAAGTACAACTCGATCTCCATCTCCGGCTACCACATGCAGGAAGCCGGGGCGACCGCCGACCTGGAACTGGCCTACACCCTCGCCGACGGCGTCGAGTACATCCGGGCCGGTCGCGACGCGGGCATGGACGTCGACCGGTTCGCGCCGCGGCTGTCGTTCTTCTGGGCCATCGGCATGAACTTCTTCATGGAGGTCGCCAAGATGCGGGCGGCCCGCCTGCTCTGGGCGAAACTGGTGAAAGGCTTCGAGCCGAAGTTGTCGAAGTCGCTCTCGCTGCGCACACACTGTCAGACCTCGGGTTGGTCGCTGACCGCACAGGACGTCTACAACAACGTGATCCGCACCTGTGTCGAGGCGATGGCCGCGACCCAGGGGCACACGCAGTCGCTGCACACCAATGCCCTCGACGAGGCGCTGGCGCTGCCCACCGACTTCTCCGCGCGCATCGCCCGCAACACGCAACTGCTGTTGCAGCAGGAATCCGGCACCACCCGGGTCATCGACCCGTGGGGCGGCAGCGCGTTCATCGAGCGGCTCACCTACGACCTCGCCCGCAAGGCATGGGGCCACATCAGCGAGGTCGAGGCAGCGGGCGGCATGGCGCAGGCCATCGACGCGGGCATTCCCAAGCTGCGCATCGAGGAAGCCGCGGCGCGCACCCAGGCCCGCATCGACTCCGGTCGCCAGCCGGTGATCGGGGTCAACAAGTACCGGGTCGAGACCGAGGATCACATCGACGTCCTCAAGGTCGACAACAAGGGCGTGCGCGGGCAGCAGATCGAGAAGCTGCGCAGGCTCCGCGAGGAACGCGACTCCGACGCCGTCGAGAGCGCGCTGAACGCGCTGACCAACGCCGCCGACGGTGGCGGCAACCTGCTGGAACTCGCCATCGACGCGGCCCGCAAGAAGGCCACGGTCGGCGAGATCTCCGAGGCGCTGGGCAAGGTCTGGGGACGGCACTCCGCGCAGATCCGTACGATCTCGGGTGTGTACCGCGATGAGGTCGGCCAGTCGTCCGAGAACAACAGAGTGGACGTCGCGCGGGAAGTTATTGACGCGTTCGCCGAGGCCGAGGGCCGCCGTCCGCGCATCCTGGTCGCCAAGATGGGCCAGGACGGGCACGACCGCGGCCAGAAGGTGATCGCCACCGCGTTCGCCGACCTCGGCTTCGACGTCGACGTGGGCCCGCTGTTCTCCACCCCGGACGAGGTCGCGCGCCAGGCCGTCGAGGCCGACGTGCACATCGTCGGGGTCAACTCCCTCGCCGCCGGTCACCTCACCCTGGTGCCCGCGCTGCGCGAGGAACTCGCGGCCCTGGGCCGCGACGACATCATGATCGTGGTCGGCGGCGTCATCCCGCCGCAGGACTTCGACGAGCTGCGCGCCGCGGGTGCGGCGGCGATCTTCCCGCCCGGCACGGTCATCGCCGACGCGGCCGCCGAACTGCTGCGCAAGCTCGCCGAGCAGCACGGGCACTCGCTTGGGTAGACGAATCGACGTCGGCGAGTACGCCAAGGGTGTGCTCGCAGGCAACCGGGGGCTGCTCTCGCGGGCCATCACGCTGGTGGAGTCCAAGCGGGCCGACCACCGCGCGCTGGCCCAGGAGCTGCTCGTCGAGCTGCTGCCACACGCGGGCGGGGCGCACCGGGTCGGCATCACCGGCGTCCCCGGCGTGGGCAAGTCGACGTTCATCGACGCGCTCGGGTCGAACCTGACCGCCGCGGGCCACCGGGTCGCGGTGCTCGCCGTCGACCCGTCGTCGACCCGCACGGGCGGCAGCATCCTGGGCGACAAGACCCGGATGTCGCGGCTCGCGGTCGACCCGGCGGCGTTCATCCGGCCGTCGCCGACCTCGGGCACGCTCGGCGGCGTGGCCAAGGCGACCCGCGAGACCATCGTGCTGATGGAGGCGGCCGGCTACGACACCGTGCTCGTCGAGACCGTCGGTGTCGGGCAGTCCGAGGTCACCGTGGCCAACATGGTCGACTGCTTCCTGTTCCTGACCCTGGCGCGGACCGGCGACCAGCTGCAGGGGATCAAGAAGGGCGTCCTGGAGCTGGCCGACGTGATCGCGGTCAACAAGGCCGACGGCGACCACGCGCGAGAGGCCCAGAAGGCCGCCCGAGAGCTCGCTGGGGCGCTCCGACTGCTGCGCGCGCCCGAAGGGGCGTGGACGCCGCCCGTGCTGACGTGCAGCGGCCAGGAGAACCTGGGGCTCGACACGCTCTGGCAGCAGATCGAGCTGCACCACCGCACCCTGTCGGAGTCCGGCGAGCTGGCCGACAAGCGCCGCCGCCAGCAGGTCGACTGGACCTGGTCGATGGTCCAGGACACCCTTCTCGGCCGCCTTCACGACCACCCCGCCGTGCGCGCGCTGGCCCCGGACCTGGAACGACAGGTTCGCGAGGGCGAACTGACCGCCACGCTGGCCGCCGAGCGCATCCTCGCGGCCTTCGCGGAGCGTGAGCGGTCCGACTAATCTGGTGACGACTTCCCACCTTTGGAGGGCTCGGATGCCGGTGACCAGGCTGTTGCTCGGACTTCTGCTCAGCGCGCTCGTCGTGCTCGGCGCGGCCCCGACGGCGGGCGCCGAACCCTGGGCGCAGCCGACCGACAGCGTCGCCCCGACCGGCCCGACCCTGGAGCCCGCGCCCACCGAGGAAGATGCGGCACGTTCGAAGAACAAGCTCGTGATCGGGCTGTCGGCGGCTGTCCTCTTGGGAATCGTGATCTACGGCAACCGGGTGCGGGCCAAGCGGCGCAAGAAGGGATGACCGCAGCTCAGCGCCGGTGGGCGGTCCTTCGTCTTGATCATCGAACTGCCCGGCAGAACACCGTGTGCCGTTCGTCGCATGGTCACTACCGGCGGTCTTGCGATGTGGTCGCCGTAACGGATCGTGGCGGGAGATGATGCACTATGGGACAGGAGATGGAAACCGAAACGACAGCCGGAGGGGTCGCGTGACTCTGCTGGACTCGCGACCAGAACTCCCGTCGGAGGGTGGTCGAAACGGACACCTCGCCGTCTCCGGAGAGGATTCAGCCGTGCTGATCACGTCCAGTGGGGTCACTATGCCCACTGTGGAGGATCTCGCGGCCGGGCGTGGACCTGCCTGGCTCGACCAGTGGCTCGACGCCAACGCGTCCGACGTCTTGGCGTGGTTCCGGCACCTCCACGAGCACCCGGAGCTGTCCCGGCAGGAGTTCGCGACCACCGAGCTGGTGGCGGGCCTGCTCAAGTCATTCGGCCTGCAGCCCGAGCTGCTCCCGGCGGGCAACGGCCTGATCTGCGACGTCGGCGAGGGCGACCGCTGCGTGGCGCTGCGCGCCGACATGGACGCGCTGCCGATGACCGAGGCCACCGGCCTGCCGTACGCGGCCAAGGTCCAGGGCGTCTGCCACGCCTGCGGCCACGACGCCCACACCACGATCCTGCTGGCCACCGGCATCGCCCTGGCGTCCGCGCCCGAGCTGCCCGGCCGGGTCCGGTTGATCTTCCAGCCCGCCGAGGAGGTCATGCCGGGCGGCGCGCTGGAGGTCATCGAGGCGGGCGGCCTCGACGGTGTCGACCGCATCTTCGGTCTGCACTGCGACCCGCGCCTGGAGGTCGGCCGCATCGGCACCCGCGTCGGCGCGATCACCTCGGCGACGGACCTGCTGGAGCTGCGCCTCACCTCCCCGGGCGGCCACACGTCGCGCCCGCACCTGACGGCCGACCTGGTTCACGCGCTCGGGACGGTCATCACCGGCCTGCCTGCCCTGCTGTCCCGGCGCATCGACCCCCGCTCCGGCACCGTCCTGGTCTGGGGCGCGGTCCACGCGGGTGAGGCGGCCAACGCGGTCCCCCAGGACGGCGTCCTGCGCGGCACCCTGCGCACCGGCGACCACGACGTCTGGGCCGATCTGGAGCCCATTGTGGCCAGCCTGGTCGAGTCCCTCCTGGCACCCACGGGCGTCGGCTTCGAGCTGATCCACACCCGTGGCGTCCCCCCGGTCATCAACGACCGCGAGAGCACCCAAATCCTCCGCGCGGGCATCGAGTCCGCCCTCGGCCAAGACGCCCTCGCAGGCACCAAACAGTCCAGCGGCGGCGAAGACTTCGGCTGGTACCTGGAAAAGGTCCCCGGCTCCTTCATGCGCCTAGGCGTGTGGTCCGGCCAAGGCCCCATCCACGACCTACACCAGCCAACGTTCCAATTGGACGAACGCGCCCTCCTAACCGGCATCCGCACCATGACCCACACCGCCCTAACCGCCCTGTCCTAACCGCGAGTCGCCCCTCCAGGCAAACGAGTCGCCCCGTCCAGCAAGCGAGTTCAACATTCGCGGCGGAGTTATCCACAGCGGGGCCGAGGGGTGCTGACAGCGGCGCGCCGGGTGGCCACAGTGGATACATGATTGATCACCCATTTGGCCTGCATGGCGTGTTCCGGCGAGATGTCCTCGTTCGCGAGATGGGCCTGACGGCCGTCCGGGCGTTGTTGACTACCGGACAACTCACGGCCTTCTCGAGAACGATCCTCGTGGATCGGCGCCGGGCGCTGGACTTTCCGACCAGGGCTGCCGCCGCTCTATCGTGGGCGGGCGAAGAGACGGTGCTGACCAGCCATACCTCAGCCTGGCTGCATGGGTGCACGGCCGCTGATCAAGGCACGATCCACGTGCTCTCCAGCTACGACCGGCGGGCGCGGAAACGACCGGGGATCGCGTTCCACAATGGATCGCTCGACACCGTCGACGTCGGCAGAATCCATGGACTGCGTGTGGTTGACCTACCTTTCGCTATCGCGGAAATCTTGTGCTCCGCACCGCGAGCGACCGCCCTGGCATGTGTCGATCAGGCATTGGCGCAGGCGTCGGATCAGGACAGGAAGGGTGTCCACGACGCGATTGGGTATCGCCTCGACACTCGCGCGGACTCACGCGGTCGCCGGCGCGCTTGGGCCCTGTTGGATCTCGCGACCGGCAGGCCCGAATCGCCGGCGGAAAGCGCCCTCCTCTTGGCCGTTGTCGACGGCGGGCTCCCGGTCCCTGTCGCACAGCATCCGATTCTCGACATCGATGGCCGAGAGCGTTATCGACTGGATTTCGGCTGGCCGGACCCGAAGATCGCGCTGGAATACGACGGATACGCGTCACACGAGGGTCGGCTGCAGCGGGACGCGGCCCGCGATCTAGACCTCGCGCGCCGAGGCTGGTTGGTGATCAGGGTGACCGCAGCGGATCTACGTGTCCCTGCGCGGTTCATGAGCGAACTCCGGGTGGCGTTTGCGGCCCGGAGATTCGCCTGTGCCTAACTCTGTGCCTGAATGTTGAACTCACTTGCCGGTAGGGGCGACTCGATTGCCTGGAGGGGCGACTCGCGGGTTACCAGAGGTGGGCTACGTCGATTACCAGGCGGGAGCCGCCGTCGGGGTTGTTGAGGGTGTAGGCGCGGAAGGGGAGGCGGGCTCGGACGCCGAGACCGATGGTGGTTTGGCCTTCGAAGCTGCCCGCGTACGCGACCTGGCGGAAGGTCTGCCAGCCCGCGACGTTGACGAGTTCGTTGCGGTTGGCCGGGTTGAACGTGGAGTTGCCGTAGTCGTCGTACGCCGGCGCGGTCGCGATGATCTGCAGCTTGGCGCCGCCACGCAGGGGCACGACGTGGCCGGATCCGTCTTCGACGACCTGGCTGACGTACTCGACGCGGTAGCCGTCGGCGCCGCCGGAGCGGATGTCGATGACCAGCCGGTCCCAGCAGTAGTGCCTGCCGCCGCGCACGCCCACCATGGGGGCGGACTCGGTCGGTGACGCGGTCTTCGCCAGGGAGCCCCAGCTGATCCCGCAGTAGCCCTCAGTCGCCGCCGCCGACGACGGGCCGACTGCCGCGACCGCTGCTGCCGCGCCGAGGGTGACCGCCAGAGTGGTCAGTCGCTTGGTCCATCTTCGAGCCTTCATCGCCATCTCTCCTCGCACCGGCCGAATCGTTCGGCGAGCGTCTGACCGTGATTTCGGTCATATCCGAGAAGACGTGTGGCGGACCCGCTGGTTGCGGTCAGCCGCCGTTTGCCGGACCGATGCCGTCGCATGGTCGGACCCGTAGGTCGGCGACGTAATCCGCGGGTGCGCCGGCGGCTTCGGCCGCGTCGGCGACCACCCCCAGGTACCGGGCCGAGGGCAGGCCGCCCTCGTAGGCGTCGAGGACGTAGAGCCAGGCGAGCACGGAGCCCTCCAGGGTCTGCACCCGCAGCCTGATCTTGGAGTGAAGGCCCAGCTCAGAGCCCTCCCACCGGTCGAGCAGCGGCTCGTCGTCGGTGACGTCGTAGAGCACGACGAACACCTGCGAGTCCGGGTCCTCGACGATGGTGGCCAGGGCGCCTTCCCAACCGAGGTCTTCGCCTCCGAAGGTCAGCCGCCATCCCACCAGCCAACCGGTCCCCGCCATCGGCGAGTGCGGGGCTCGCTGCATCATCTGGGCCGGGTCCATGTTCGACCCATAAGCGGCGTATAGCGGCACTCCGACAGCGTAGCGACACAACCGATCATCGGCAGCGAAGCCGGGCCTTTTCCATCCGACCAGATGTGACCTGCGTCCCGCGCGTACCGTATTCGCGGACGTCAGCGCGCATATGAGGAGGACGCACGTGAGCCGGATCGTGATCATGGGTGGAGGTCCCGCGGGTTACGAGGCGGCCCTGGTCGCGGCCCAGCACGGCGCCGATGTCACCGTGGTCGAGCGGGACGGCCTCGGTGGGGCCTGCGTCCTCTACGACTGCGTGCCGTCGAAGACCTTCATCGCCTCCGCGGGCGCCCGCTCGGCCTTTCGCGACGCCGACGAGCTGGGGATCGGCGTCGAGGACGTCGACTCCTCGGTCAACCTGCCGGTCGTGCGCGGCCGGGTGCGCGGGCTCGCGCTGGCCCAGTCCGCCGACATCCGCAACCGCATCCAGCGCGAGGGTGTGCGCCTGCTGACCGGCTACGGCCGCTTCTGCAACGACCGCCCTGGCATGGCCGCCCACCGCGTCGCCGTGACCATCAACGATGGCACCGAAGAGGTGCTCGACGCCGACGTCGTCCTCATCGCCACCGGCGCGAACCCGCGGGTCATCGCGGGCGCCGAGCCGGACGGCAAGCGGGTCCTCGACTGGCGGCAGATCTACGACCTCCCCGAGCTGCCCGAGCACCTCGTGGTCGTCGGCTCCGGGGTGACCGGTGCCGAGTTCGCGTCGGCGTTCATCGAGATGGGCGTCAAGGTCACCGTCATCTCCAGCCGCGACCGCGTCCTGCCGCACGAGGACGCCGACGCCGCCGCCGTGCTGGAGGACGTGTTCTCCGAGCGCGGCACCACACTGGTCAAGCACGCCCGCGCCGAGAAGATCGAGCGCGACGACACCGGCGTCAAGGTCCACCTCAAGGGCGGCGAGATCGTCGAGGCGTCGCACGCGCTGATGACCGTCGGCTCGGTGCCCAACACCGGCGACATCGGCCTGGACAAGATCGGCATCGACCTGGGTCCCGGCGGCTTCATCAACGTCGACAGGGTCTCGCGCACCAGCGTCCCCGGCGTCTACGCGGCGGGTGACTGCACCGGCGTGCTGATGCTGGCCTCCGTCGCGGCCATGCAGGGCCGCATCGCGATGTGGCACGCGCTGGGCGAGGGCGTCGCGCCGATCAAGCTCAAGACCGTGGCCGCCAACGTCTTCACCCACCCGGAGATCGCGACCGTCGGCATCAGCCAGCACGCCATCGACTCCGGCGAGGTGCCCGCGCGCACCGTCATGCTGCCGCTGGCCACCAACGCCCGGGCCAAGATGGAGGGCCTGCGACGCGGGTTCGTGAAGCTGTTCTGCCGTCCGGCGACCGGTGTGGTCATCGGCGGCGTGATCGTGGCGCCGAGTGCGAGCGAGCTGATCCTGCCTATCGCGCTCGCGGTTCAGAACCAGCTGACTGTGGACGACCTGGCGCTGACCTTCTCGGTGTACCCGTCGCTCTCGGGTTCCATCACCGAAGCCGGCCGCCAGCTCATGCGCCACGACGACCTGGACTGACGGTCCGGGCGGGCGCCCGGACCGTCAATTCCGAGGTCAGGCGCCGTCAGCCGCCGTTGGACGGCCGGTACTCCGGGACGCTGAACGTGCGCGCGCTCGGGGTGCTGACCGGGGGCACCGAGTCGAGCAGGGTGCGACCGATGACCTGACGGGCCCGCAGCGCCGGGTGGGTGGCGCTGTAGTTGTCCTTGTTCGCCGTTGCGTCCCCGGTGAACTGCCCGGAGGCGAACAGGGCGAACGTGATGGCCGCCTTGCCCGCGGTGTCGAAGACGATGCCCGCCTCGTTGCGGCCGTCGGCGAACCAGCCCGCCTTGGTCGCCACGCGCACCCGCTCGGCGGAGCTCATGTTGAGCCGGATGCCGTCGGTGAACGAGGTCAGCGAGCGCAGCAGCTTCAGCACGTAGGCGCTCGACGTTGCCGAGAGCAGCGTCCCGTCGACGAGCCGCTGCAGCATCGTGTGGGTCTCACGCGCGGTCGTGGTGCCGAGGTAGAACCGGTTGGGGTTGGCGACCGGCTTGACCTGCGTGTGCACAAAACCCTTGGCGCGCAGGATCTCGTTGAGCTCGGCGGCCGGGACGACCAGCCCGCACAGGCGCACGGCGGTGTTGTCCGAGACGGTCAGCAGGTTGGCCAGCACGTGGCCCAGGGTGACCGAGCTGGGGTACGCGCCGTCGTAGCCGAAGATCCCGTCGCCGTCGTAGCTGACGATGGCGGCGGTGACATCGACGCGCTGGTCCAGGGTCAGCAGACCCCGGTCGACCTTGTCGAGCACGGCCGTGGCGACAGCGATCTTGTTGACGCTGTACGCCTCGACGACCTGGTCGGCCCGTGCCTCGACGGCGGGAGTGGCCTCCCCGGTCACGGTGATGAAGGACGACCAGGTGCCCGCGGCCTTGGTCGTCTCGCGGCCATAAGCAGATTTGATCTTGGAGCAGGCCTGCGCCGCCGTGGCAGGAGTGCTCGCCGACGCCTGTGTGGTGGCGCCGACCCCCAGTGCGGTGGCGCCGACTACGGCGCCGAGGCCCAGAGCGGACCTTCGTGTGACGTTCATGATCCGAGTAAACCAGAATGTGATTTACCGACATGGCCTTTGGTGTGAACCCAGCTGAGCCCGCAGATTGACACCGTCCGTCATCGCGACGCCGACCGGGTTGCAAGAACGGGTGAACATCGCTGGATTGGCTGGGGTCGCGATCGGCAGATAGCGCCTCCGCGGAACCATGAGCCGCCGGGCGCGGCGATGCTGACGAGTGGCCCTACTGTGCCGCCACCGCATCCCGGGAGACTGACGCGGTGAGCGTGTCAGTGGCGATCCGGGTGGCGTCGGTCCTGTTGTGGATCAACGCCATCGGCTTCGGCCTGCCGTGCGTCTGGGCGATCAGGAACCTGCTCACCGGGCGCGAAGTGCCGATCCTGCTGGGCTTCCCGGCCTACGGCGGCGGCCCGTTCGACCGCTGGGGCCCACGGGCCTCGGGCGTGATGCTCTTCGTGTTCATGCTGGTCTGCGTGCTGGAAGGGGTAGCGGGCTGGCTGCTGTGGGGCGGCCACACCGCCGGGGCCGTGCTGGCGCTCGCGCTGCTCCCGGCGGGGGCGTTGTGCTGGTGGGGTTTCGCGCTACCGATCCCACCGGTGTTCGCGCTCGTCCGGACGGTCCTGATCCTGCTGAACTGGCACGCCTTGAAATGAGGGCCCAGGTCGGGATCACCCCGACCTGGGCCGTGGCACTCAGTCGTCCTGCTCGACCCAGTCGAAGGTGCGAGTCACCGCTTTCTTCCACTGCCCGAACGTCTTCTCCCGCGCGTCGTCCGCCATCGCCGGGGCCCATTCCTTGTCCTTGGCCCAGTTCTTGCGGATGTCGTCCTCGCTTTCCCAGAACCCGACCGCGAGTCCGGCCGCGTACGCCGCGCCCAGTGCGGTCGTCTCCGCGACGACCGGGCGGATCACGGGGACGCCGAGGATGTCGGCCTGGAACTGCATCAGCAGTTCGTTGCCGACCATGCCGCCGTCGACCTTGAGCGCCGTCAGCGGCACCCCGGAGTCGGCGTTCATGGCGTCGATGACCTCGCGGGTCTGGAACGCCGTGGCCTCCAGGACCGCGCGCGCGAGGTGGCCCTTGTTGACGAACCGGGTCAGGCCCACGATCGCGCCGCGGGCGTCGGAGCGCCAGTAGGGGGCGAACAGACCGGAGAACGCGGGCACGAAGTAGCAGCCGCCGTTGTCCTCGACCGTACGCGCGTGTTCCTCGATCTCCTCCGCCGAGCTGATCATCCCCAGGTTGTCCCTGATCCACTGGACCAGCGACCCGGTGACCGCGATCGACCCTTCGAGCGCGTAGACCGGAGCCTGGGTGCCGATCTTGTAGCAAACCGTTGTGAGCAAACCGTTCTCGCTCATCACCTGGTCGGTTCCGGTGTTGAGGAGGACGAAGTTGCCGGTGCCGTAAGTGTTCTTGGCCTCCCCGGGGGACAGGCACGCCTGCCCGAAGGTGGCCGCCTGCTGGTCGCCGAGGATTCCGGCGATGGGGACACCCGCGAGCGCGCCGCGTTCGCGGACCTTGCCGTACTCCTCCGAGGACGACCGGATCTCCGGCAGCATCGACAGCGGAACGCCCATCTCCGAAGCGATGTCGGCGTCCCACTGCAGGGTCGACAGGTCCATCAGCAGGGTCCGGGAGGCGTTGGTCGGGTCGGTGACGTGCACGCCGCCGTCGACGCCGCCGGTCATGTTCCACAGCACCCAGGTGTCCATGTTGCCGAACATCAGCTCGCCCGCCTCGGCCCTGGCGCGGGCGCCGTCGACGTTGTCGAGGATCCAGCGGATCTTGGGGCCGGAGAAGTACGTCGCCAGTGGGAGGCCGGTCTTCGCCCGGTAGCGCTCCTGGCCGCCGCCGAGGTTGCCCAGTTCGGTGGCGATCCGGTCGGTCCGGGTGTCCTGCCACACGATCGCGTTGTAGACCGGCTCGCCGGTTTTGCGGTCCCACACGACCGCGGTCTCACGCTGGTTGGTGATGCCCACCGCGGCGATGTCGGGGGCGTGCAGGTCGGCTTTGGCGAGCGCGCCCGCCGCGACCGCCCTGGTGTTCTCCCAGACCTCCTTCGGGTCGTGTTCGACCCAGCCCGCCTTGGGGAAGATCTGCTTGTGCTCGCGTTGGTCGACCGCGACCACCTCACCCGCGTGGCTGAAGATCATGCAGCGGGTGGACGTGGTGCCCTGGTCGATCGCGGCCACGTACTTGGTCATCTGTGATTCGCCCTTCGTAGCTGATCGATCAGGAAGGCAGGATCTGCGAGAGCAGGCCCGCGAGGACGGCGCCGACGAGCGGGCCGACGACGGGGACCCACGAGTAGTTCCAGTCCGCCGAGCCCTTGCCCTTGATCGGCAGGATCGCGTACGCGATGCGGGGGCCGAGGTCGCGGGCCGGGTTGATGGCGTAGCCGGTGGGGCCACCGAGCGAGGCGCCGATGCCGATGACGACGAACGCCACGGCCGCGTAGCCCAGTGCGGAGTTGCCGAACTGCGGCACGCCATCCTCGGTGTTCACGGTGGGGCTGGTGAGGATCCAGATGACCAGCACGAACGTGCCGATGATCTCCGTGACCAGGTTCCACACGTAGTTCGGCACCGTCGGGCCGGTGGAGAAGATCCCGCGGGTGTTCGCGGGCTCGTCGTGGGTGTCGAACTGCAGTTTGTAGGCCGCCCAGGCCAGCACCGCGCCGAGGAAGGCGCCCACGAACTGGCCGATCAGGTAGGCGGGAACCTTGTCCCATTCGAGCTTGTCCGCCGCGGCCAGCCCGAGCGTGACCGCCGGGTTGATGTGCGCGCCCGACGGGTTGGCGATGCTCGCGCCGACGAACACCGCGAAACCCCACCCGATCGTGATCAACAACCAGCCGCCCGCGAAACCGAGCGACTTCTTGAGCACCACGTTCGCGACGACACCGCAGCCGAGCAGTATCAGCGCTGCCGTGCCCATCAATTCCCATAGGACTATCTCGCCGAAATTGAGGTCCATGGCTGATCTCCCTCTCGCTCCAAGTAGCGAAGGGGCAGGCAGCCGAGTTGCCTGGCACGGGCGCGGCGATGCCTACCCTGAGGGGTTCGGACGCTACCCGTGGGCGGTGTGGCTGTCCATCGGTCGAATGCCCCAGCGCGCCGGACGCGGTAGCGTGATCGTGGTCGTGTTTGCCCGCGTGATCAGGGAGGCGGACCGTGGCGACTCGCAAGCCAAGGACGGCCGAAATTCGTGCCGACTCGGACCCCTTCGGCGGCAGACTCGACGCCGCCGCCCGCGAGCATGCCTGGGAGCGGCTGGGCTCGGACCCGTTCGACGTGGTGATCATCGGCGGCGGTGTCGTGGGCGCCGGGGCCGCGCTCGACGCGGCCACCCGGGGGCTCACGGTCGCGCTGGTCGAGGCCCGCGACCTGGCGTCCGGGACGTCGAGCCGGTCGAGCAAGCTCTTCCACGGCGGTCTGCGCTACCTCGAACAGCTGGAGTTCGGCCTGGTCCGCGAAGCCCTGCGCGAACGCGAGCTGATGCTGACCCTCCTCGCCCCGCACCTGGTGAAGCCGGTCAGCTTCCTGTACCCGCTGACCCGCCGGATCTGGGAACGCCCGTACACGGCGGCTGGATTGCTGCTCTACGACAGCCTGGGCGGCGCTCGCTCGGTGCCCGGCCAGAAGCACCTGAGCCGCGCCGGCGCGCTGCGCATGGTGCCCGCGCTCAAGCGCAACGCCCTGATCGGCGGCATCCGCTACTTCGACGCCCAAGCCGACGACGCCCGCCACACCATGACGGTCGCGCGCACCGCCGCCCACTACGGCGCGGTGATCAGGACATCGACCCAGGTCGTCGACTTCCTGCACGAGGCCGACCGGGTCCGCGGCGTCCGCGTCCGCGACGTGGAAAACGGGCGCGAAGTGGACGTCAGCGCCAACGCGGTGATCAACTGCACCGGCGTCTGGACCGACGAGTTGCAGCGGGTCTCGGGCAGTCGCGGCCGCTTCCGGGTACGCGCGAGCAAGGGCGTGCACATCGTGGTCCCGCGCGACCGGATCGTCTCGGAGTCCGGGCTGATCCTGCGCACGGAGAAGTCGGTGCTGTTCGTGATCCCGTGGCGCAACCACTGGATCGTCGGCACCACCGACACCGACTGGAACCTCGACCTCGCCCACCCGGCCGCGACCAAGCGCGACATCGACTACATCCTCGACCACGTCAACTCCGTCCTCGCGACCCCGCTCACCCACGCGGACATCGAGGGCGTCTACGCCGGTCTGCGCCCCCTGCTGGCAGGCGAGAGCGAGGAGAGCTCCAAGCTCTCCCGCGAACACGCCGTCGCCCGCGTGGCGCCGGGCTTGGTTGCCATCGCGGGCGGCAAGTACACGACCTATCGGGTGATGGCGGCTGACGCGATCAACGCGGCCTCGGTGGACCTGCCCGGCAGGCTCCAGCCGTCCATCACCGACCGGGTCCCCCTGCTGGGTGCCGACGGCTACCACGCGCTGGTGAACCAGGCGGACCTGCTCGCCGCCCGACACGGGCTGCACCCCTACCGCGTCCGGCACCTGCTCGACCGGTACGGCTCGCTGGTGCACGAGGTGCTCAACCTGGGCGCGGGCAGGCCGGAGCTGCTCAAGCCGCTGGACTCGGCCCCGGACTACCTGAAGGTGGAGATCGTCTACGCGGCCAGCCACGAGGGCGCGCTGCACGTGGAGGACGCGCTGGCCCGGCGCACCCGCATCTCGATCGAGTACCCGCACCGGGGTGTGGACTGCGCCAGGCAGGTCGCGGAGCTGATGGGCGAAACCCTGGGCTGGTCCCCGGACGACGTGACCCGCGAGGTGGACGTCTACCTGTCCCGCGTCGAGGCCGAACGCGACTCCCAAACCCAACCCGACGACCAAGCGGCCGACGCGACCCGCTCGGCGGCCCCGGAGGCTCGGCCGCACCTGGTGGAGCCGGTGGTCTAGGGCGGCGCGTCAGCCGCCGATCACGTTGGGCGGCAGCTGGTGATCCTCCCCGTCCACCACAACCGACTCCGTCACCTGCTCCACCGATCCAAGATCACGCCGCCTGCCGGAGACATCCCGGCTCGGCGTCGACTCCGTGTCGGCGAACCACTGGCTCGACCCGAGTGCCTCAGTCCCGAACCGCCGCAGCGCCATCTTGTCGGCGGTCGTCGGCGCCGCCCCAGTGGGTGAGACGGGGGCACCCGCGCCACCCGTGCCCGCCATCGGGCCTGCGGGTGTCCCCGCAAGATCACCGATCGCCGTGGGGGCAGCGGGAAGAGCAGGCGTGGCTCGGGCCGAGCTCCGGCCGTCCCGGGACTTCGAACCAGGGCCGTGACCAGGACTCGGAGCCGCCCCGATCGCCGGATGCGCCTCCATCGGCGCCGCTCCCGACGAGATGCCCGGGGTCACAGTTCGTCGGGCAGGTTCGGCTTGCAGCGTCGCCCCCGAGAGGACGACGCCCTGGTTGCCGCCCAGGACCTCGCGGACGTGCGGGGAATGGTGCCCGCGCGGCTTCTCGACGACCGAGGGCAGCGCGGCCGCGACGGCCGACGCGATGGTCGACGCGACAGCGGACAGGCCGATGCCTTGGCCGCGGTTGCTGTGCCGGTCCCGGCCGCTGTCAAGCAGCTCCGTGGGCTGCTCGAACACGGACAGGGCGGCCAGGTTCGCGGTGGTGGCCTCCTCGTAGGCGGCCATCACCTCGAACGCCCGCTGCTCGCCGCTCGACTGGGCGGCCTCGATCGGCTCCGGGTCGGTCTGCGCGCCGACGACCTGGATCGCCGAGGCGATCGTGGGGTCCGGCTGCTGCTGGGGGATGTTCTCGGGCACGGGCATGTCGGCCCGCGCCTTGGCGACGTAGTCACCCTGGTTCTCCACCGCGGCCCGCATCTCGGTCGCGGACTCACCAGCGGTGGTCGCCCAGGCGGCCAGTGGGGCGAGCCGCTCGGAGGCCCGGCCCGCCGCCCGACCCGTCCAACTCGCGCCGGAGCTGTCGAGCGCGGTGGCGAGGTCCTGGCCGACGTCGGACAACGTGCTCGCCAACTCCGCCCACCGGCGACCCGGGTCGGCCGACGCCTGCGCGCCCGGGCCTTCGTGTAAGAGGCGGTAGAGCTCTTCGTGGGTGAAGCCCCGCCAGCGTTTGGTCTGCTCGGTCATGTCGTCCCCCTCAGCCCTGGCCGGTGTGACTGACGTTCGCCTGGTTGTCGTCTTCCAGCAGGCGGTACTGCTCGGCGATCTTGTCGAGCGTGTCGACCGCCGTCCCCAGCTGCCTGCGGAACGAGCGCAGCTGTTCCAGCGCGGCGGTCTCGGTGTCGACCGACAGCGCGTTGATCCCCTCGGTGGCGTCCTGGCTCACCGGGTCGTTCGCCCACGCGGCGACCCTGACCTCGGTGGCCGCCAGTTCGAGTTGGCGGTCGACCTGGTCCAGTGCCGAGACGAACGCGCCGCGCAAGGCGGGGACCGCGTTCGGTTCGACATCGAGCAGGTCCTTGTGGTTGTGCCCGTGCTTGTCTGGCACGTCGCCTCCCCGTCCCTACCTGTGCTGCGTCCACCTTATCGAGAGTCGATACTCGGATTCGACTGTTCGATACCCCTGTTGTGGACGCGCGGGAACCCCGTTGGGTTCCGATCTAGGTACCGTTGGTGAGCGGTCAGGCGTTACGCAGCACCAGGACCGAGCTTTCGGCGTCTTCGGAGAGCACGGAGAAGCCGAGCTTCTCGGCGACCCGACGCGACGCCGCGTTGTCCGGGTGGTGTTTGTAGAAGACCGCACGCAGCCCGAGCGCGCCGAAGCCGAAGCGCAGGACCGCGCCGAGCGCCTCGGTGGTCATGCCGCGGCCCCGGGCCGACGGGTGCGCCCAGCAGCCCGCTTCGGCTGTGTGGTTGTCCCAGTCGACCTTCTTGAGCAGCACCTCGCCGAGCAGGTCGCCGGTCGTCGGCTCGGCCACGGCCCACGAGAACCGCGTCTCCTCGGCCCAACCCTGCGCGCGCCGGGTGATGTAGGCGTGCGCCCGGTCCGGGTCGGAGATGTCGATGTGCGACATCCAGCGCTTGCTTTCCGGGTCGCTGAAACCCTCGATGATGGCCTGCCGGTCATCGATGCGGTCGTCCGCGCGCAAGGCCCTCAGGTAGTACTTGCCGGCGTTGATCTCCACCATTTCCACGCGCGTCACCAGGATGTTTCGAGCATGCTTCGGCGTTCACGCCGGGGAGGAATCGAGTTCGGGACGGCCTGCGCCTGCCCCTGCCGGTCTGATTTCAAAGTCACTCTCCTGGTTTGTCGGTGGTGGTCGTCAGGTTGATCGGCATGTCCCACTTCCGCCTTCAGCCAACGCCTGTCCAGGAGCGGGTGTTGCTGGAGCAGGGATCCTCGCCGCCTTCCGTTGCCGATCCTGCGGTCTCGCCGCCAACGCGGATGTGAACGCGGCATTGAATATTCGACACGCGTCGGGGCAGGCCGTGGCTGCACGGGGAGGCCCGCCGTTGGGTGGGCTTACGAACCGTGAACCTCAACGCGACCTCCTCCTCGTGCGGTAGTTGCTGCTGTTGGAATCCCCGGTCTTCAGGCCGCGGAGGATGTCAAGCTAGCTGTTCAGCCGAGCAGCCCATGCACGGACAGCGCGGTGCGCAACGAGTCGGTGTCCGGCACGTGGGCCGCGGCGAGCCCGAGCTCCTGCGCCGCCAGCACATTGGGCTCGCTGTCATCGCAGAACAACGTCGCGCTCGCCGTGGCGTCGAGCAGGGCCAAGGCGGCCAGGTAGGCCTCGGGTTCGGGTTTGCGCGCACCGATCTCGGCCGACGAGATCACCCCGTCCACCTCCCGGTCGAGCCCGAGGAGCGCCATATCGTGCGGGAGCCGGGTGGTGGCGTTCGTCAGCAACGCGACCCGACACCGCACGCGCGCGGCCCGGACCAGCGCCAACGCGGTCGTGATCACGTACCCCGGCCGCGACCAGGCCGTCACCGCGGCCGCGGCCGTCGACATGGACACCTCACCGCCCGCGAGCTCACGCGCGATCGTGGCCAGCCAGCGGTCGTGGCTGACCAGCCCGGTGATGGCTGGGGTCAACAGCTGCGGGGAGAACGCGGTCCCGGCGACGGACCCGGCCGCGAGCCCGAACTCGGCGTCGTCGAAGGAGTGAAATCCGCGCAGGACCCCGTCGAGGTCGAGCAGCAGCAACTCCGGGCCGCTCAGCGCCCGCCCCGACCGAGATGCCTGCGCCGCCAGTCGTTGTTGGACCGGTTGACGAGGACGGCGACGAGGATGGGCAACACGATGAAGGGGAAGAAGCCGAAGCGGAAGGCCATCACGACACCCACGATGATCGCGATCGGGACCAGGGCGGATGAGACGCGCAGGCCTAGGGGGCGCGAGGGCAGGTAGGGCATGGGCATCGGGGGTGGGGCGGCGAAAGCCGGTGGGGGAGCGTGGAATCGTGGGCGAGGGTCGGGGAGATCGGTGAAGAGCGATAGCAGCTCGCCGCGAGTTCGGGCGGTCGCCACTTTCGCGCTTCGGTCGCCGTATTCGTCGACGGTCAGCCTGCCTGCTGCCATGTGCTCGCCCAACGCGCGCAGGCCGTTTTCACGCTCGGCGTCGCCGATGCGCATTTCGGGCTGCGGTTCATGGGCCATGTGTCGATCCTACGGACACGCTTGGGTGTTTAGCTGAGGTCTCTCTCAGTCGCGGTGCGTCAACGAGAGCGGGGACCTGCCGAATGGCAGGTCCCCGCCTTCGTGACTGGGTGCGGCGGGTGTCAGTCCTTGATCTCGCAGATGACGGTGCCGGTGGTGACGGTCTCGCCGACCGCGATGCCCAGGCCGGTGATGGTGCCCGACTTGTGGGCGGTGACCGGGTTCTCCATCTTCATCGCCTCAAGCACCAGCAGGAGCTCGCCCGCTTCGACGGTCTGGCCGTCCTCGACCGCGATCTTCACGATGGTGCCCTGCATCGGCGCGGTGACCGAGTCGCCCGACGCCGCTGCTCCGCCCTTGCCACCGGAACGCTTGCGGGGCTTGGCTTTCGCCGCCGCGCCGGCGCCGCCGCCGGAACCGAGGGAGAAGGTGCCGGGGAGGGAGACCTCAAGCCGCCTGCCGCCGACCTCGACGACGACGTTCTGCCGGGGCTGCTCTTCCTCGGCTGCTTCCGCGCCGCCGGTGAAGGGTTCGATGGTGTTGTCGAACTCGGTCTCGATCCAGCGGGTGTGCACGAAGAAGGTCTTGCCGTCACCGATGAACGCCGGGTCGCGCACGATCGCGCGGTGGAACGGGGTCACGGTGGCCATGCCCTCGACCACCAGCTCGTCCAGGGCGCGGCGGGCGCGGGCGATCGCCTCGTCGCGGTTTTCGCCAGTGACGATGATCTTCGCCAGCAGCGAGTCGAACTGGCCGCCGATGACGGTGCCGGACTCCACGCCCGCGTCGACGCGGACGCCGGGGCCCTCGGGGGAGATGAACTTGGTGACGGTTCCCGGGGCGGGCAGGAAGCCGCGGCCCGCGTCCTCACCGTTGATGCGGAACTCGATCGAGTGGCCGCGCGGGACTGGATCTTCTTGGAAGCGGAGCTTCTCACCGGCGGCGATGCGGAACTGCTCGCGGACCAGGTCGACGCCCGCGGTCTCCTCGGAAACCGGGTGCTCGACCTGCAGTCGGGTGTTGACCTCGAGGAACGAGATGGTGCCGTCCGTGCCGACCAGGTACTCCACCGTGCCCGCGCCGGAGTAACCGGCTTCCTTGCAGATGGCCTTCGCCGACGAGTGGATCTCGGCGCGCTGGCTGTCGGTCAGGAACGGGGCCGGGGCCTCCTCGACCAGCTTCTGGTGGCGGCGCTGCAGCGAGCAGTCGCGGGTGCCGACGACGACCACGTTGCCGTGCTCGTCGGCGAGCACCTGGGCCTCGACGTGCCGGGGCTTGTCCAGGTAGCGCTCGACGAAGCACTCGCCGCGGCCGAAGGCGGTTACGGCCTCGCGGACCGCCGAGTCGAACAGCTCGGGGATCTCCTCGATCGTGCGGGCCACCTTCAGGCCACGCCCCCCGCCGCCGAACGCGGCCTTGATCGCGACCGGGAGACCGTGCTCCTCGGCGAACGCGACGATCTCCTCGGCGCCGCCGACCGGCTCCTTGGTGCCGGGCACCAGCGGCGCGCCCGCGCGCATCGCGATGTGCCGCGCGGTCACCTTGTCGCCGAGGTCGCGGATGGCCTGCGGGGTCGGTCCGATCCAGATCAGACCCGCGTCGAGCACCGCCTGGGCGAACTCGGCGTTCTCCGAAAGGAAGCCGTAGCCGGGGTGCACGGAGTCGGCGCCGGAGCGCTTCGCCACGTCGAGCAGCTTGTCGAAGGACAGGTAGCTCTCACCGGGAGTGTTGCCGCCCAGCGCGAAGGCCTCGTCGGCCAGCCGCACGAACGGGGCGTCCCGGTCGGGCTCGGCGTAGACGGCCACACTGCCCAGACCGGCGTCCTGGCAGGCGCGAATAACGCGGACAGCGATCTCGCCGCGATTGGCAATGAGAACCTTGCTCAGCGTCTTTGCCGACTCGGGCACGCCGTTCCTCCTAGTTCGCGGGCTTGGGGGGAGTTTACGGACCCAAAGCCATTAGTGAACCGAGAGCAACCCCACATGTGTGTGGATACTGTGCCCAGTTCCCACCGCACCCCAGGAGGTGACAGCGCCATGGCCCGACGGACGCCCCGCTCGGTGGTGGTGACGGCGCTGCTCTGCGGTGTGGTGACCGCCGCCGCCCTGGCCGGCGCCGCGGTCCTCAAGGCCAGGTCACAGCGGGTGGCGACACCCCTGTCGACCAGTGTTTCCGCCCCGCCGACGACCGCGGGCGTGGGCCTGTCCGGGTGCCTGCGCGAGCCCTGCCAGGTGCTCGCGTCGACCACCGTTGCGGGCACTTTCGTCGAGCTGATCGCCGACGCCGGTGCCACTTCGGGGCGATTGCGCATCGGCGGACCGTCAGCCAGCCAGGTGATCGAGACGACAGTCACCGACCTGGGTGTGACGCTCACCCCGACCTCGCTGCAGTGCGTGCCCGGTTCCGCGTCGGCGTGCCTGATCCGCGGCGAGGGCCCGGACGGCATGACGGGGCAGGTCGTCGTCGGCCGCTCGGACAAGTGGAACGCCCAGGAGCGCGCCTACCTGTCGTCGGCCGGTCTGCTGGTCCTCAACAACGTGGTCAGCGACTCCTCGCCGGAGGTCATCGCCGCCCAGTACGACTGCAAGGGCAACCAGGTCTGCGACAAACGCCCGGTGTACGCCCAGGTCTTCGGCCTCAGCGGCCAGGAGATCGGCTGCACCCGCACCTACACCCGCCTGGAGCAACTCCCCGGCTACCCCCAGGTCGCCTTCCCGTCGGCCCAGCTCCGCGACTGCCCCTGAATGTCGAACTCACTTGCCTGAGCGGGCGACTCGTTCGCCGGAAGGGGCGACTCGCGGATCATCGCGAGTCGCCCCTTCCGGCAAGTGAGTTCGACGTTCGGGCGAGTGAGTTCGACGGTCAGACGAGGGCGGGTTCCTTTGCCGGGGTCGGCTCTGGGGCGTCGAGCAGGGGCGGGGCGGACGGGGCGGCGAGGATCTCGTCGTCGAGTAGGCCCTCGTGGCGGGCTACCAGGACGGGGACGGTGATTTGGCCGGCTACGTTGGTGGCCGTGCGGATCATGTCGAGGATGGGGTCGATGCCGTAGACGATGGCGACGCCGGTCGCGATGACCTCCGGCGGCAGGCCGATCGTGCCCAGCGTCAGTGTCAGCATGGTGAACCAGCCGGTGGTGCCCGCCGTGGCGAACGCGCCGAACACGGCCACCGCCACGATGCCGACGTACTGCCATCCGCTGAGCGAGATCCCGAACAGGTTCGCGATGAAGATCGTCGCGATCGCCGGGTACAGCGCGGCGCAGCCACTGTTCCGCCACCCCGGAATTTTGAAGCCTGGTCACCGATGGAGCGAACGTCCGGGAAGTTGGTAACCGTGGCCGGCTTCCGTCACGGTGCCCCTTAGCACCAGTCGATCGACGGTCAGAGCAGGGCGAGTTCCTTGCGAGCCGAATCACAATGTACTGGCCGCCCACGGCGAGGGCGGCCACATAGACCGAGGCGATCAGCGACAGCAGCGGTTTGAACTTGAACGACGACCGACCGGTGCTAAGGGGCACCGTGACGGAAGCCGGCCACGGTTACCAACTTCCCGGACGTTCGCTCCATCGGTGACCAGGCTTCAAAATTCCGGGGAGGCGGACGTGTCGAAGATCGCCTTGTTGAACGCCACGAACGGCGCTGCGCGCTCACCCAGGCTGTAGGCGGCGATGCCGACCAGGACCGCGACGAACACGACCTGCAGCACCTCGCCCTCGGTGAAGGCGGAGAACAGGTTGCTCGGCACAAGTCCATTCAGGACGGTCAGCCAGTCGCCGTGGTCGCGGGTGGCGAGTTTGTCCACCGCGCTGGCGCTCGGCTCGACGTCGACGCCCTTGCCCGCGCCGCCGATCAGGCCGACGGCGATGCCGATGAGCACGGCGATCAGCGAGGTCGCACCGAACCAGAGCAGCGTCTTGCCGCCGAGGCGGGCGGCGGTGCGCGCGCCGCCGAGGCCGCGAAGGCTGGTGACGCCCACGACGATCGCGGTGAACACCAACGGGATCACGGTGAACTGCAGCAGGCTGGTGAAGACGTCGCCGATGGTCTTGAGCGTGGTGGTCAGCCAGGCCGTGTCGGTCTGCTTGGCGACGAACCCGAGTAACGCGCCGAGGACGAGCCCGGCGAGGACGGCGATGCCGAAGTTGCGTGAACTCCGGGACTTGGGCGTGGACATGCGGAAACTCCAAGAAGAGACAGGGCAGGCTGGGCAAACGGCTGGATCAGCGCGCCGTCCGTCCTGCTCTGCGACTGCCCTGACCGACGACCAACCGCTGCCAAGGGGCACCGTGACGCAAGCCGACCACGGTCACCAACATTCCCGGACGTTCGCTCCCCAGGTGACCAGGCTCAAAAATTCCGGGGAGGCGGCACAGTGGGAGCACTCCAGAAGTCGACGACACTGAGGCCGACCTCGTTGAGCAGTCGGCGCATCAGCGGCAGGCTGATCCCGATCACCCCGGACGAGTCGCCCTCGATGCCGTCGACGAACCAGCCGCCGCGCCCGTCGAGGGTGAACGCGCCCGCGACCCGCAGCGGCTCACCGGAGGCGAGGTAGGCCTCCAGTTCGCGTTCGGTCGGCTTGCCGAAGCGCACCACGGTGCTCTCGGTGCCGGTCGCGGTCGCGGTGACCTCGCCGCCCTCGACCCGCAGGACGGCGTGCCCGGTCATCAGGTCGCCGGTGCTGCCCGCCATCCGGCCCCACCGCTCGCGCGCGATGTCGACGGTCGCGGGCTTGCCCATCAGCTGCCCGTCGAAGTGCAGCATCGAGTCGCAGCCCACGATCAGCGCGTCCGGGTGCTCGGCCACGACGTCGGCCAGCACCGCCCGCGCCTTGGCCTCGGCGAGCGCGACGACCACCGTGTCGGGCTTCGCGTCCGGCAGCGACGCCTCGATCGCCTCCTCGTCCACACCCGACACCCGGACCACCGGCTCGATTCCGGCGTCGCGGAGCACGCCGAGGCGGGCGGGGGACTGGGAGGCCAGGACGAAGCGCATGCCGGTAAGCCTAGAAGGACCCTGTCATCGGGATCTGCAGGACCGTCTTGGTCAGGTCGACGGCGATCTTCGGGTAGTTGCCCGCCGAGCCGATGTAGGAGGTGTCCGTGCTGCCGATCACCAGCGCGAGCTTGTGGCCCGCGGGGATGACCTGGTCGGTGCTCGCCAGGTTGAAGGTGATCTTGTAGGGCGTGTTCGGGGAGAGTGTCTTGCGTGAGTCCAGCGACGCGTAGTGGCCGAGGTCGGCCCAGCCGCGGCTGATGATGTTGGCGCTGGTGCTGGTCTTGTTGGTGGCCGTGTCGAGGAAGCAGGCGCTGTCACCGGTCGCGCTCTCGCCCCAGCAGGACCGGGTGGACAGCGTGGTGATGCCCTCGCCGGAACCCCGGTAGTTGCGGATCGTCGACGGGCCGAGGTCGACCAGGACGGCGGTCAGCCGCGCGGCGCTGGACGACGATGTCGCGGTGACCGTGATGCGTGGTGTCCCCGAGATCCGGTTGTCGGCGGTGAGCGCGGGCGAGCTGTAGATAAGCCGGGCCGAGGACGTCGTCGTCGGGTTGGTGATCCAGGTGTACTCGCTGGTGCGGTTGTCGGTGAACCGCCCCCACACCGGGATCTCGGTGGGCGGCGGCGGCGCGGAGTTGAGCACGCCGACGCCCGCGGTGCTCGACGCGTGCGCGTAAAGGTGCTTCGGGGTGGTGACGACGGGCCAGCTCACGTCGTTCTTCCACACGTCCGGCTGGTGCTCGACGGTGGAGCGCGGCTCGTTCTGGATGCCGTTGTCGATGCCCATCAGGTAGTGGTCGAACCAGCGGTGCAGGGTGTCGACCCACACCGAGCGGCGGAAGTCGAACGGGTCGACGTGGCCCGCCTGGGTCAGCCAGATCTTGCGCTCGACGGTCGCGGGCAGCGCGTTCCACCACTGCCCGAAGTTGATCGACTTCACGTTCAGGTCGTTGACGCCGTGCACGACGAACACGCTCGCCTTGACGTTCGCCGCGTTGGGCACGTAGTCGCGCTCGCGCCACATCGCCGTCATGTCACCACTCGACGGCGAGCCGTTGTCCAAAGTGGACTTCACGGTGGCGCAGTTGTTCGCCGCGGCCGAGTTCTCCACGCGCGAGGCGAGTGCGGACGGTGTGCCCATGGTCAGGGTCGCGCCGTGTGCCCGGTAGTAGTCGTACCAAGAGCTGATGGCGCCGATGGGCACGATGGTCTTGAGCCCGTCGACCCCGGTCGCCGCGACCCCGTTGGCGATCGTGCCGTCCCACGACTTGCCGATCATGCCGACGGCGCCGCTCGACCAGGACGCGCTCGCCTGCGTCGAGCTGGTGGCGGAGGTGTAGCCGGTGGCGCGGCCGTTGAGCCAGTCGACCACGGCTTTGCCGGAGGCGACCTCGGAGCGGCCGCCGACGTCGACGCAGCCGTTGGAGCGCGCGGTGCCGGACAGGTCGACCAACACGATCGCGTAGCCGCGTGGGACGAAGTAGTTATCGTAGAAGAGAGGGAACTGGATCGGGCGACCTGCTGAGTCGTAGGTCTTCTTCTGGCTCTCGTTGCCGCGGCCCAGCGAGGTGTAATACGGGCTGGCGTCCATGATCACCGGCACTTTGACGCCCGCGGTCTGCGCCTCGCGCGGCCGGATGATGTCGGCGGCGACCCGCACCCGCGCGCCCTGCGGCGAGGTCAGGCCGGTGTCGACCCAGACTGTCTCGCGTACGGCGTCGGCGTAGGAGTAGATCGGCGTGCTCTCCAGCGGCTCGGCCACGGCCGGGCTGACCGGGACGAGCACGGAGCCGACCGCGGCCGCGACGGTGAGCAGGGATCGCCTGATCGTCATGGGTCGACGCTACGGAGTCGCGCCTTCCGGGCGATAGTCCAGGTTCTTCGCGTTACCACTTGGGGGTTGGATGCCCGCCGCGCAGAGGATGCCGAGGACCAGCACGACGACGGGCAGCACGAGGGTCGCCTTGGCGGCGTTGGTGAACCCTAGGGCGTAGGCGTCCGTCGCGAGGTCACGCACCCGCGCGGCGATCGACGGCGACCAGTCGGCGGGCACCTGCGGGCCGGTCTGGCGGAACTGGCTGGCCGTGTTGGCCGCGTCGCTGACCCGCCGGACGAACTCCTCGACGTAGCGCGGCGGCAGGGACCTCGCGGTCTGCCGGGCCGCCTCCGGCACGGACACGCTGAGCCCGACCTGCAACAGCAGCCCGGTCGTCGCGCTGCCCAGGACCCCGCCGACCTGCCGGGACGTGTTGAACACCCCCGAAGCCGCACCGACCAGGGGCCCAGGCAGGCCGAACGTGGCCGCGGCGGTCAGCGGCGAGTAGACCAGTCCGATCCCGACGCCCGCGATGACCAGCCCCGGCACCAGCACCATCGGCGCGGTGTCCGGCTCGGCCAGCGCCGCGATCAGCACCGTCCCGCCCGCGAGCGCGCCCAGCCCACTCATGATCATGCGCTTCCCACCGACGCGCCCCGCCACGATCGCCGCCGCACCCGCCGCCACGGCCATCGGCGCGCACAGCAGGCTCGACTCGACCGGCCCGAGGCCGAGGACGGACTGCACGTAGATCACCAGCGGCAGGAACATCCCGGTGACGGCGAACCCGAGCGCGCCGTGGGTGAGGTTGGCGAAGGCGAAGGTGGGGTTGGCGAACAGGCCGAGCGGCACCAGCGGCTCGTCGGTCATCCGCCGCTGCCAGATGATGAAGCCGCCGAGCAGGAGCAGGCCGATCCCGATCACGTGCAGCACGCCGAGCGGCCCGATGACCGTGCCCCAGTGGTAGTGCTGGCCGTTCTGCAGGCCGAACACCAGCGCCCCAAGCCCGGCGGAGGCCAGCACCGCACCCAGGGTGTCGAACCGGATCCGCCCGTTCGGCAGCCAGTCGGGAAGCACCACCAGCCCGACGACAAGCCCCACGGCGCCGATCGGCAGGTTCAGCAGGAAGATCCACTGCCACCCGAACTGCTCGACAAGCAGTCCCCCGACCACCGGCCCGGTGATCGTCGCGACCCCGGCGACCGCACCCCAGACGGCGATGGGGGTCCCCCGCTTCTCCGGCGGGAACAACCGGGTGATGAACGTCAACGTCTGCGGCGTCATCGCCGCTGCCCCAAGTCCCTGGACAGCCCGGGCGGCGATCAACGACCCAGCGGAGGTCGCGAGCCCACACCAGAGGGAGGCGGCAAGGAAGATGACCAGCCCGACGATGAGGACCCGCTTGGGCCCGTACCGGTCGCCCAGGCGGCCGGTGAGGAGCAGGGGAACGGTGTTGGCCAGCAGGTAGACGCTGTTGACCCAGATGACCTCGTTGAGGCTGGCGTCGAGGCTGGTGAGGATGGCGGGGATGGCCACGGTGACGATCGTGGAATCCAGCATCACCATGAAGAAACAGGCACACAGCGCCATGAGCGCGACCCACGACCGCCGCTCAGTGCTCACCATGCTCGCTCCCGCAGTGCCCGCCGCCCGATTCACCCGGAAGTGAAGCAGATCAGCGTGGCAGGCCCGATGCGCGCCAAGCGCCGGGGCCGTGGTCCAACTGCCTGCGGACCGAGGTTGTCCTGGCCGACCACGCCGACGACGCCTGGGTCTCTTCCTCCCCCGAAGCGGTGGCCGCGACCGCGACCACCGCCGTCAGGGCGGCCAGTTCGACGTCGTCCGGGGTGCCGCGCACGACGCGCAGCAAGGGGTGGTCGCTCACGGGCTGCTCCTGTGTCAATGGCTCTACAGCGGGATGTTGCCGTGCTTCTTGGGGGGCAAAGTCTCCCGCTTGTCGCGCAGCATGCGCAATGACCGGGCGACGTAGCCGCGGGTGTAGGACGGCGGGATGACCGAGTCCACATAGCCGCGCTCAGCCGCCACATACGGGTTGAGCAGGGTGTCCTCGTACTCGCGGTCCAGCTTCGCCCGCAGGGCGTCGACGTCCTCGCCCGCGTCCATAGCATTCTTGAGGGTCTTGCGGTGCAGGATGTTGGACGCGCCGGAGGCGCCCATGACGGCGATCTGGGCGGTGGGCCACGCCAGGTTCATGTCGGCGCCGAGGTGCTTGGACCCCATGACGTCGTACGCGCCGCCGTAGGCCTTGCGGGTGATGACCGTGATCTTCGGGACCGTCGCCTCGGCGTAGGCGTAGATGAGTTTCGCGCCGCGGCGGATGATGCCGGTCCACTCCTGGTCGGTGCCCGGGAGGAAGCCCGGCACGTCGACGAAGGTCAGGACCGGGATGTTGAAGGCGTCGCAGGTGCGGACGAACCGGGCGGCCTTCTCCGAGGCGTCGATGTCCAGGCAGCCGGCGAACTGGGTGGGCTGGTTGGCCACGATGCCGACGCTCTGCCCCTCGACCCGGCCGAAGCCGACCAGGATGTTCGGCGCGAACAGCGGGTGGACCTCCAGGAACTCGCCGTCGTCGACGACCCGGGTGATCACCTCGTGCATGTCGTACGGCTGGTTCGCGGAGTCCGGGATCAGCGTCTCGAGCTCGCGGTCGGTGTCGGTCAGGTTGTCGTTGACCGAGCCGTCCTCGGCGAACCCGGGGAACAGCGGCGCCTCGGACAGGTTGTTCGACGGCAGGAAGGACAGCAGCTCCTTGACGTAGGAGATCGCGTCCTCCTCGTCGGCGCCCATGTAGTGCGCGACACCGGACTTGGTGTTGTGCGTGCGCGCGCCGCCAAGCTCCTCGAGGGTGACTTCCTCACCGGTGACGGTCTTGACCACGTCCGGGCCGGTGATGAACATCTGCGAGGTCTGGTCGACCATCACGATGAAGTCTGTCAGCGCCGGGGAGTACACGTGCCCGCCCGCGTTCGCGCCCATGATCAGCGAGATCTGCGGGACCACACCGGACGCGCGGACGTTGCGGGTGAAGATCTCGCCGTAGAGGCCCAGCGACACCACACCCTCCTGGATGCGCGCGCCACCGCCCTCGTTGATGCCGATGATCGGGCGGCCGGTCTTGATCGCCAGGTCCATGACCTTGACGATCTTCTCGCCGTAGACCTGGCCGAGCGAGCCGCCGAAGACGGTCACGTCCTGGGAGAACACGCACACCGGGCGGCCGTCGACCGTGCCGTAGCCGGTCACCACGCCGTCGCCGTAGGGGCGGTTCTTCTCCAGGCCGAAGTTCGTCGACCGGTGCCGCGCCAGCTCGTCGAGCTCGATGAACGAACCCGCGTCGAGCAGCATGTCGATGCGCTCGCGGGCGGTCATCTTGCCCTTGGCGTGCTGCTTCTCCACCGCCCGCGCCGACCCCGCGTGCACCGCTTCGTCATTGCGGCGATAGAGGTCCGCGAGCTTGCCCGCCGTGGTGTGGATATCGGGCTCGTCCACCGGGGCTTTTCCGATCGGCTCGGTCGCGCTGCTCATGAGGCGGCAGCCTAGCGATCCGGAGCAGGTCGGAGGGTCTCGGCGTATTCGACATCACGCCGCCCGGGCGATGGCACGAGACCATCGAGTAACGCAAAATATACAGAAGTATAGTTCCGGGAAGTGTACTTCTGTATGATCTCCGCATGCTTGACAAGCCGGAATGGATCTTCGGTCGGGACTGGGAGTGGGAAGGCCTGTCCCTGTTCGCGTCGCGTGGGCTGACGGTGGGACCACGGCCGCGGGCCACCATGGGCGTGGTCAGCGGCAGGCGGCGGCAGGGTAAGAGCTTCCTGTTGCAATCGCTGGCGGAGGCTACGGGCGGGCTCTACTTCGCCGCGACCGAGGCCACAGAGGCCGAGTCGCTGCGTGGCTTCGCGAGGGCGCTCGACCCGCACGTGGAGCGGCGCTTCGACCCTTTCGACGACTGGAACGACGCGATCAGGCAGCTCTTTGCGGGCATCGGGGACCAACCGACCACAGTCGTGATCGACGAGTTCCCCTTCCTGGTCCGGGCTTCGCCCAGCTTGCCGTCGATCATCCAACGGGAACTAGGTCCGGGCGGCAGCGGCTTCGGCAGCGCGGTCCGACTGCTGCTGTGCGGTTCGGCGACGTCGGTGATGGGGAAGCTCCTCTCCGGCGAAGCGCCGCTGCGCGGTCGTGCGAGCCTCGAAATGGTGGTCAAACCGTTCGACTACCGCGGTGCCGCCGAGTTCTGGGGCATCACCGATCCGCGTCTCGCGGTGATGGTGCACGCGATCGTCGGTGGTACCCCCGCCTATCGGGACGAGTTCACCGGTGGCGATGTGCCCGCGAGCATCGAGGACTTCGACGCGTGGGTCTTGCGGACCGTGCTGAGTCCCAGGACGGCCTTGTTCCGGGAAGCCCGCTACCTGCTCGCCGAGGAGACCGACATCCGGGACCCGGCGCTCTACCACACGATTCTCGCCGCCATCGCCGCCGGGAAGACGACCAACGGAAAGATCTCCACCTACGTCGGGCGAAAGTCCGATCAGATCACGCACCCGCTCAACGTCTTGGACGACTGTGCCCTGATCTCCCGGGAGCCCGATCTGTTTCGAGGGAATCGGAATATCTATCGGATCACCGAACCCTTGATCGTTTTCCATGAGGCGGTGATGCGTGACCGGTGGCGCGACCTGGAAATGATGAGAGGCGAGAGCGTCTGGTCGCAAGTGCGGCCCACGTTCTTGTCCAACGTGGTGGGGCCGCATTTCGAGGGTCTGTGTCGGGAGTTCGCGTGGCGGGCGGACGACGACCTGTTCGGCGGACGTCCGTCGGAGGTGGGCGCGGGTGTCGTCAACGATCCAGGCAACCGGACACAGCTGGAAATAGACGTGGTGGTCAAGGCCGATCCGGAACAGGGTGCGCGACGGATCCTCTCGCTCGGCGAGGCGAAGTGGGGCGAGACGATGGGGGTCGGCCACATCGCGCGGCTGTCCAAGGCCCGCGACTTGCTCGCCGCGAGCGGATGGGACACCGAGTCGACCAAGCTCGCTTGCTACAGCGGGGTCGGATTCACCCCAGAGTTGCGGGACATGGCGAAGGCGGACGACAGCATCCTGCTCATCGGTCTCGATCGCATCTACGGCCTGGTGTGACCGCGCGTCCGTGAGGCCGGACCTGGGGAACGGATCTACGCTGATCGGCATGGCAGCTCTCGATGCGGAGGCTCTGCGCGCGGCTCTTGTCGCGCCCGCGGGCGCGTACGCGGCACTCGATGTGGTGGACACGACCGGATCGACCAACGCCGACCTGCTGGCCACCGCCGACGCGGCCGACCGGACGGTCCTGATCGCCGAGTCGCAGACCGCGGGGCGCGGTCGGCGCAGCCGCGAGTGGGTGTCGCCGCCGGACTCCGGTCTCTACCTGAGCGTGCTCCTGCGCCCCGACGGTGTGCCCCCGGCCCGCTTCGGCTCGCTCGCCCTCGTGGCCGGGATCGCGCTGGTGCGCGCCGCGCGGCACGCGGGGGTGACGGCGGCGCTGAAATGGCCGAACGACCTGCTCGCGGGCACGTCCATGCGCAAGTGCGCCGGCGTGCTGGCCGAGGTCGACGGCGGGCAGCACACCGCCGTGGTCCTCGGCATCGGACTCAACGTCGGACCGCTGGGCACCGACGTGCCGCCCGGCCCGGGCGGGCTGCCCGCGACCTCCCTCGCCGAGGAAGGCGGGTCGGCCGACCGCGCCGAGGTCGCCATCGCCCTGCTGCGGGCCTTCGACGAGGCCGAACGCTCCTGGCGCGGCGCCCAAGGCGACCTGGCCGCCTCCGGGCTGCTCACCGAGTACCGCAGCCACTGCTCGACGCTCGGACAGCGGGTCCGCGTCGAGATGCCCGAGGGTCATGACCTGCAGGGCATCGCCATCGACATCGACGCCGACGGCAGGCTCGTGGTGGACGCGGCGGGCACGGCGAAAACGGTCTCGGCAGGCGACGTGGTGCACCTTCGCGGCGCATGATGACAGTTTGGTGCGTTCCGCGCGCGTGAGAGCCGCGCGCCGGTACGGTAGCCGCGTCATCAGTGATGATCGGGAGGACACCGTGGCATATCCGGACGACCTGCTCAGCGACGGCGAGCGCGTCGTGCTGCACAAGCACCCGCACTGGAAGATGCTGCTGCTTCCCTACTTGGTGCTGGCGGTCGTGATCGGCCTCGCCATCTGGGGCGCCATCCTGGTCCAGGACCTGTCGTGGGCGATGATCGCGCAGATCATCATCGTCGCGGTCGCGGTCCTGCTGATCGCATGGCTGTTCATCGCGCCCTTCATCCGCTGGCGCACCACCCACTTCGTGGTCACCACCGACCGCGTCATGTACCGCGTCGGCGTGGTCAACCGCACCGGCATCGACATCCCGCTGTCGCGGATCAGCAGTGTCCGCTTCGAGCACGGCCTGATCGACCGGATCGTCGGCTGCGGCACGCTGATCATGGAGTCCTCCGCGCAGGACCCGCTGACCTTCGATGACATCCCGAACGTCGAGAAGGTCCAGACCCTGCTCTACCGCGAGGTCAACGACAACCCGAACGACGACTTCCACCGCCCCGGGGCGCCCGGCTTCGAGGCCACCCAGCAGTTCCCCGACGCGGGCGACGCCCGCGGACGCCGGTAATGGGCGCGCGCGAGGTCGGTCTGCCGACGGTCGTTCCCGCTGACGGCCTCCCCGCCAGGGTCACCATCTGGGAGGTCGGCGCGCGCGACGGCCTGCAGAACGAGCAGTCGGTCGTCCCGGTCGACGTCAAGATCGAGTTCCTCGACCGGCTCGCCGCCGCGGGGCTGTCGATCCTGGAGGCGACCAGCTTCGTGCACCCCAAGTGGGTGCCGCAGCTGGCCGACGCCGAGGACCTGTTGGCCGGATTGTCGCGGGTCGACGGTGTCCGCTACCCGGTGCTCGTGCCCAACGAACGCGGCCTCGACCGCGCGTTGGCCGCGGGCGTTCGCGACATCGCGATCTTCGGCAGCGCCACGGAGACCTTCGCCAACAAGAACCTCAACCGCTCGCTCGACGAACAGTTCTCGATGTTCGACCCGGTGGTCACTCGCGCCCGCGCCGAGGGCCTGGACGTGCGCGCGTACGTCTCGATGTGCTTCGGCGACCCGTGGGAGGGCTCGGTCGAGCCCAAGCAGGTCGCCGCGGTCGGCAAGCGGCTGATGGACATGGGCTGCTCGCAGCTCTCCCTCGGCGACACCATCGGCGTCGCCACGCCCGGCCAGGTCGAGGCCGTGATCGCGGCCGTCGCGCTCGACGGCGTCCCGATCGACGCGGTCGCCGTGCACTTCCACGACACCTACGGCCAGGCGCTCTCCAACACCCTGGCCGCGCTGCGCCTCGGCGTCACGACCGTCGACTCGTCCGCGGGCGGCCTCGGTGGCTGCCCGTACGCCGAGTCCGCGACCGGCAACCTCGCCACCGAGGACCTCGTGTGGATGCTCGACGGCCTCGGCGTCGAGACCGGTGTCGACCTGGACAAGCTCGCCGACACCAGCGCGTGGATGGCCGAGCGACTGGGCAGGCCAAGCCCCTCACGAGTCGTGCGCGCGCTGCGCTAGTCCGCGGCCCGGACCGCTGTCGCATCCGACCGCACTACTTGGAATTCCGGGGTGGCGGACTAGTTTCACCCGAACGGATGGGAACCGGGCTCGCCGCCCGACCGTCCAAACGCGCGAATGTGACGACTACACGCGGAGGTGGCTTAGGTGGCCGACCACCGAGCCCAGGTCGAAGACCTGCTAGCGGACTACCGCCGCAGTCGTGATCAACTGGCCGGCGTGCACCGCGCGCTCGCCGGCATCAGCGAGTCGGCGACCAGCCCGTGCGGGCTGGTCACGGCGACGGTGTCGGCGCAGGGCGCGCTGACCGGCCTGGAGATCGCCGACACCGCGTACCGCACCTACCGGCCGCACGAGCTGTCCACCGTGATCGTCCGCGCCGCGGCCGACGCCGCCCTCAAGGCGAGTCGCGCGATGAGCGAGGTCGTGGCCCCGGTCCTGCCCGCGGGCACCGACCCGGAGGCGCTGATCAAGGGCACCGCCGACCTCACCCCGGCGGAGACCACACCGGACCCCGTCATCGACGACGAGAGTTTCGAGGACGTCCACTGGCTCGAATCGGGGCGCTCATGACCGAGGGTTTCCGCGTCTCCGCCGACGAACTCGCCGCCAACGCGGGCCAGTTCGCCGGTCTGGCCGAACGGGTCGACGGCATCCACCGCGACCTCGCCGACCGGCTGGGCGCGCTCGGCGAGTGCTGGGGCGCCGACGCGATCGGCCTGAGCTTCGGCGCCGTCCACGCCGCCCCCGCCGACGAGACACTCACCGCATTGGGTGGTCTCGCCGGGAAACTGGGTGACGTCGGCGAACGCTTCACCGGCAATGCGACCGCCTACGCCGAGGGCGAGCAGGACAACGTCGGCAGACTCGGCTTGTAGGGGGACACGTGGGAATCGAACTGCCCCCCGAACTCGCCGCCGTCGCCACGGCCGCGGGCGTCACCTGGCCGCAGGCCGACGAGGACGCCATGCGCGAGGCCGCCCAGGCCTGGCGCGACGCGGGCACCCAGATGTCCACCCTGACCGGCGACGCCGACACGGTCGCCCGAACGACCCTGTCGGCGGTCGAAGGCGAGACCGGCACGGCCGCGGCGAACCACTGGACCCGGTTCGTGGCACCAGACACCGGCTACCTGACCGCCACCTCGCGGGACTGCGTCGGCGCGGCCGACCGGCTCGACCACGCCGCCGAGCAGGTGGGCGCGGCGAAGGTCGAGATCGTCCGCGACCTGGTGGCGCTGGCCAAGAACAGCGACGCCGCGAACCAGGCCGCCGCGGCCGGGAACCCGACCGCGATGCTCGGCTTGGATACGGCGATCAGGGGGACGGCGGTCAACGTCGCCGCCATCACGGACACCCTGATCAGCGCGGTGCAGCCGACCTCGGGACAGGACGTGTCGGCCGTCCGGGACGTGGTGAACGCGAACCCGGGTGCACATGGCGGGTCCCTGCTCGGCGGGGTCGTGGCCGGGCTCGGCCAGACGGTCCTCGGCGCGACCGGCACCCTGGTCGACACCGCCGGTGGCGCGGTTGACGGGTTGGCCCAGACGGCGCTCGGCGTGACCACCGGCGTGACCAGTGCGGTGACCAGTGGTGTGACCGACACTGTCGCCGGCGTGGCGAACACGGCCGTCGGTGGCGTGAACCAGACCGTCGGCGGCGTGACCGACACCGTCGCGCGCGCGACCCACGGAGTCGCGGAGACGGCCATGGGGGTGCCCCCCGGCCTCATGCAGGCGGCGGATGGATCGACCAGTGCCGTCGCCGAGACCGCGGACCCGGCGAACGTGATCGACTTCTACGGCGGCGACGCCAACGCGGGTACCGGACCGATCCGCCTCCCGATGGACGCGATCGCCGACGCCCCCACCCCGCCGACCGGTTTCCCCGCGGTCGCCGATGAGTCCGTGCAAGCGGCCGCCGCCGCCGCCGCCGTCCTCGACGCCCCGGCCCAGTCACCCGCCGCGCAGCCACTGCCCGGCCAACCCGCGGCCCCGAACGCGCCCGGTGTGGGAGGCGTGCCCGGTGGCGGTGGGCTCCCAGGAGCCGCGCCCGCGGGCGGACTTGGTGGCGGGCCGGTAGGCGGCGGTGTGCTCGGTGGTGGCGCTGTCGGTGGTCCCGCGGGTGGCGGTCGCCAGCAGCAGCCCGGGCCGGGACGGGAGAGCGCCGCCGTGCCCGTTCCCGACCAGCGCGGCAGGCCGGGTGCCGGGCCGGGACTGCCTGTCCGGCAGGAAGGATCGGGCAGGCAGGCGGAGGAAGCGGCAGGCTTCGGCGGGATGCTCGGCTTGGCGCCCAACCAGTACGGCGCGGGCAGGCCGCCCGTGGAGGATGCTCCGGGCGCTCAGCAGGCGAACCGACAGCTGCCCGGCGGCCACGCCGCGGCGCAGCAACCCGGCAACCACCAGGATGCGCGGTCGCGGCTGGGGGCGGGCCATCCCGCCCAGCAGCAGGACATCCAGTCTCGGCTCGGCGCCGGTCACCCGACCCAGCAGCCGGGCGCATCGCGGCCCGCCGGGTTCGTCGCCGCGGTCGAGCTGCCCGCGCCCGACCAGCATGATCACGAGCCGCCGGTCTCGACCGGCGTACTCGCCCTCTTCCTGGTCCACATGTTCCCCATCGGCCACCTCCCCAAGGCCACGAGCCACCCCGCGCGCCAGCTCCCGGCGCCGCCCCCCGAACTGGACTACGCGGCCGGCCTGCGGTTCGAGGCCGACGACCACCCCGAGTCCGGCCTGATCGACATCACCACCCGCGCGCGGGCGGCGTCATCCGATGGCACGCCCGCGCCCGCCGCGCTGACCGAGGGGTACGACCCGCTCAGCGGCGAGCATGAGCGGGACTGGGACCGGCGCTTCCTCGTCCGCGACACCCACCCCGTCGAGTACGCGTGGCCGCCCGGCGAGCTCTACCCCGAAGGTGGCAGCGCCGAGGGTGAGCCCGAAGTCCTCGCCGAGGGCACGGAGATCGACCGTTTCGGCACTCCCGAAGGCCGGGTCTTCTCCGCCGCCACCACCAGGTTCGGCGCCCGCTCGCTCCCGCCCGCGCACCTCGAAGCCGGCTACCACCGCTACCGCGTCCTGCGCCCGATCCCGGTCTGGCGCTCGGTCTCGGCACCCTGGTTCGGGCAGCCGGGAGGCGGGGAGCGGTATCGCGCGACCCAGTCGGCCGCGGACCTGCTCGCCCTCGGCTACCTGGCCGACACGACCCCCGGAGACGATCAGTGAACGCCGAGTCGATCAACGAACTGCTGCGCGCTGTCGGCATCCCGAACGGGATCGTCTCGATCGGCGTCGAAGCCGACAACACCTGGTGCCTGCTGCGCGACAGCGACGGCGACGGGTGGGAGGTGTTCTGGCGCGAGCAGGGCAACCGCTACGACTGGGCCCGCTTCACCAGCGAGACCGTCGCCTGCCACTACCTGTTCGGCAGGCTGACCTGGTCACAGGTCGTGCGCGGTGTCGTCGGCGTGCTTGAGCAGGGCGAGCGCGGCGTCGTGGACGAAGCCGTTCGTCGACAGGGCTGACCCGCCGTCGAAGGTGGGGACGCCGTTGAGGTCGGTGAACCGCCCACCCGCCTCCTCGATGAGCACCTGCAGCGGCGCGACGTCCCAGGGGTTGACGATGGCCTCGACGGCGATGTCGAGAGCGCCCTCGGCGACCAGGCAGTGCTGGTAGAAGTCGCCGAACGCGCGGCTCTCCCAGCAGGCGTCGACGAGCGCGAGGTAGCGCTCCCGCGAGTGGTAGCGCACCCAAGAACCCAGGTCCGTGGTCGACAGGTAGGCGTCTTCCAGATCGCGTACGCCGGACACGCCGATGCGCCGCCGCACCCCGTCGGTCGACATCCATGCGCCCTCGCCGCGCGCCGCCCACCAGCGCCTGCCCATGGCGGGCGCGCTGACCACGCCGACGGTCGGCGAACCGTCCTCCACCAGCGCGATCAGGGTCGCCCACACGGGCACGCCGCGCAGGAAGTTCTTGGTGCCGTCGATCGGGTCGAGCACCCACGCCCGGCCCGCGCCGACGGTGCCGCCGCGTTCCTCGCCCGCGACCGTGTCGGTCGGGAACTTCTCCGCGAGCAGCGCGCGCACCGCGTCCTCGACGGCGGTGTCGGCGTCGGTCACCGGCGTCCGGTCGGGCTTGCGCTCGACCACCAGATCGGTCGCCCGGAAGCGCGAACGGGTGATCTCGTCGGCCGCGTCGGCCAGGCGCAGGGCAAAGGTGAGGTCGCTTGACACAGGCGCGATCGTGTCACGCCTACGCTGAGCCCCGTGAGCGTGGTGCTGCTGGCCGAGGACGATGCCGCCATCGCCGACCCGCTTTCCCGGGCACTGCGCCGGGAGGGCTACGAGGTCGAGGTGGTGGGCGACGGACACCGGGCGCTTGAGGTGGCCTCCACCAGGCACCCCGACCTGCTCGTTCTCGACTTGGGGCTGCCCGGCATCGACGGCCTGGAGGTGTGCCGCAGGCTCCGCGCGGCCGGGCGGAACATCCCCGTGCTGATGCTGACCGCCCGCGCCGACGAGGTCGACTTCGTCGTCGGGCTCGACGCCGGCGCCGACGACTACGTCGCCAAACCGTTCCGGCTGGCCGAGCTGCTCGCCCGGATCCGGGCGCTGCTGCGCCGCCAGGCACCGGGCGCGATCGACGTCAACGGGGTGCGGATGGACCTCGCCGCCCGGGTGGTCACCGTGGACGGGGTGGAGATCACCCTGGCCAACAAGGAGTTCGAGTTGCTGCGGGTGCTGATCCAGCGCGCGGGCAAGGTCGTCACCCGCGACGAGATCCTCACCGAGGTGTGGAGCGATCCCGAGCTGAAGAGCAGCAAGACGCTCGACATGCACATGTCCTGGCTGCGCCGCAAGCTCGGCGAGGGTGGCCCCGGCCCGGCGGAGCGGCGAATCGCGACCGTGCGCGGCGTCGGCTTCCGGTTCAACGCCGAGTAACCATGCGCCGCCGCATCCTCCGCGCCATTCTCATCGCCGTCCTGGTCACGGCGTTCGTCCTGGGCATCCCGCTCGGCTACACGGCACTGCAGATCGTCGAGTCGCTGACCAGGGAGGATCTCGCGGGCCGCGCCCAGCAGATCGCGGCCACGCTGGACGACGAGATCGCCCACGGCCGCGGGATCGACCTGGCCGCGGTCCAGCTCGCCGTGCCCGCCAACGGCAGGCTGACGGTGGTGCTGCCTGGTGAGGGGGAGTGGACCCTGGGGCCGACGATGCCGGCGGACACCGTCTCCGAGGTCGTTCCGATCGTCGGGCAGGGCCAGGTCCGGCTCTCGGTCGACGCCGGGCCGATGCGGACCAGGCAGACCCAGGTGGCCGTCCTCGTGGCCCTGGTCGTGGCGCTCACCGTGGCCATCGGCACGGTGGTCGCGACCGCGACGGCCCGCAGGCTCGCCCGGCCGCTGCGGCACGTCGCGCAGCGCGCCACCCGCCTCGGCGCGGGCGACTTCCGGCTCGACCAGACCCGCTACGACCTGCAGGAACTCGACCTGGTCGCGGAAGCCCTCGACGCCTCGGCCACCGCGCTCGCCCTGCTCGTGCAGCGCGAGCGCGACCTGGTCAGCGATGTGTCCCACCAGCTCCGCAGCAGGCTCACCGCGCTGCAGCTGCGGCTCGAAGCCCTGGCCGCGGCCCCGGACGCGGACACCGCCGCCGAGGCCGGGGCGGCCCTGGAACAGGCCGAACGCCTCGCCGACGTCCTCGACGAGCTGCTCGCCGCCGCCCGTGAGGCCCGCGCGGTCGACGCCGAGCCGATCGACCTGTCCACCGAGCTCGCCGCCATCGCCGACGAGTGGCGCGGCCCGCTGCGCTCCGAGGGCCGGTCGCTGCGGCTGCGCCTGCCCGCGGGTCTGCTCGCCAAGGCCACCCCCGCCCGGCTGCGCGAGGCGATCGGCGTGCTGCTCGACAACGCGCTGCGCCATGGCGGCGGCACGGTGACCCTGTCGGCCCGCAACGGCGACCACACCCGCGCGGACACGGTCGTGGTGGAGGTGACGGACGCGGGCGCGGGGGTGCCGCAGGAACTGGCGCCGCACATCTTCGACCGGGGTGTGTCCGGCGCGGGCTCCACGGGCCTGGGGCTGGCACTAGCCCGGGCGCTGATCGACTCCGACGGCGGTCGGCTGGAGCTGTCCACCGCGCGCCCGGCGACGTTCACGGTGTTCCTGCCCGTCCCGAAGGCGGGCGACGTGCGGGGTGTCCGCTGGTCGACCGACGGGGCTCCGCGCTGACTCAGGAATGCCCTAGGGCTTCTTCTGGTTCGGTGTCGGGATCGTCGTCTTCGTAGACCCGGGTTCCCTTGCGCGGGCCGAGTTCGTCGGGGAAGACCCACTTCTTGAAGCCCCAGAACCGGAAGAACATCGCGAGCAGCATGCCGATGATCGACCCGCTGGCGAAGTCGGCGATCTCCTGCACGAGCAGGCTGACGTGCGGGGTCTCCAGGTCGAGCACATAGCGCGAGATGTAGGGCGGGATCAGGTTGATCGCCACGCCGCCGCCGCTGATCAGGAAGAACAGCGCGGCCTCGTGGTGGGTGTCCCGGCCGCCCCGGGTGCGGAAGGACCACTCGCGGTTGAGGATGTAGGACACGATCGTCGCCACGATCACCGCGATCGCCTTGGCGGTGATCGGCTTGTCCTCCAGCACCGTGAACTTCAGCACGTACCAGATCACGTTGTCGATGACGAACGTCGTGCCGCCGACAATCGCGAACTTGAGCATCTCGCGGTGCCTTATCAGCACCTTGCGCAGCGGCCCCGGGACGCGGGCCAGCACGGACTCGACGACGGTCACCCCAGCAGTCTACGGAGCCTCGCGCGCCGCACTCGCGGCGGTCCGGGCCAGGTCAGCTCGGGCAGGGCACGTCCCAGCGCTTCGGCCGGTGGTCGCCGCCGACGCAGTTGGGGGTCGGCATGGTGCCGGGCTCGGTCGACGGCGGCGGCTCCGGCGTGGGTGTCGTGGCCACCACCGCGGGAGGCGTCGGCGTGGGTCTCGTCGTCTTGGTCGGCACGTGGTGCTTCGTCGGCTCGACCGCGTCGGTCGTCGGCTTGGTGTTGATCACCGTGGCCGAGTTGTGGCCGGGCCAACCTGGGCCGTGGCTCCAGGGGATCCGGACGGTGTCCTGGTCGGCCGCCGTGCCCAGGACAGCGGTGACGGTGATCCTGCGCGCCTTGCCGTCGTGCGGGTGGTCGTGGCCGCGGCCGAGCCGGAACACCAAGTTGACGCCCTGGTTCGGCGCCAGCGGCTCGGTCGCGCAGTCCAGCTCCGACGGCGTCTCCGCGCACTGGACCGGCCGGGTCGAGGTGATCAGGTGCCCGCCCTCGTCCACGCCGAGCGAGACCGCTTTCGTGCTCGTGCCGGTGTTGACCACCCGGACGTTGAGCAGCACGTCCCGCTGCCACGGCCACAGCTGGGAGAACCAGCCGTCGGCCGTCGCGAGGGCGCGCACGTCGACGCCGTCGGTGGTCGCGGGTTGCTGGACCACGACCAGGACGGTGATGGTGACGGTGAGCTGCTGCCCGGCACTCACCGTGCCGGTGATCTGCCCGCCGACGGCGCCTGCATCGGCGACCAGGCGAAACAGCAGCGTGACCGAGTCGCCCGGGTTGAGGCCCTCAGCGGTCCCACAGGTGACCGACCCGGTGCCGCCGGGGCAGCGCACGGAATCGCTGCGCTGGCCGGCCTGCCGAGGCGCGTCGAAGCGCAGCAGGGCGTTGTGGGTCAGCCGGTTCGGGCCGGCGACCGCGCGGACGCCGGAGGGCAGGTTCAGGGTCGTGCTGATCGGCTGCGAGAGGCTGCCGCCGGTGTTGCGCACGGTGATCGGCAGGTCGACCGGGTCGCCGCCGGGCACGAGCGAGAGGGCTTGCGCGGGTCCCTCGGCGGACAGCCCGGCCGGGGCCGGGGTCGCCGTCGGTGTCGGCTCGGGCGGCGGCACCGCCTGTTCGGGCACCCGCTCCGGGACCGGTGCGGGCGGCGGGACCTGCGCGGGCGGGGCGGGCGCCTGGGTGGCGGGCGGTGCGGGGGGAGCAGGGGGAGCGGGCGCCGGGGCCTGGGTGGTGGGCGTGGGCGCGGCCACGGGGATCTGCTGACCGGACGGCGAGGACGCCAGGCCGACCGCGACGGCGGCGGCGAGGGCCACACCGGAGGCGGCGACGCCGAGGAACTGCCGGGGCGCGCTCGCGGCGGCCCCAGCGGCCCCAGCCGCTCCGGCGCTCGCGGTGGCGACACCGGCGGTGGCGAGGACGGCGGTCCCGGCGGCGGCCTTCGCGGCGGCCAGATAGCCGGCCGTGGCGCCCAGACCCAGCACGAGCGGGGCGACGCTGACGCGTAGGCCGGTGTTGATGTCGGACAGTTCGGCGGCCAGCGTGCGGCAGCGCTCGCACTCGTCGAGGTGGGCCTCGACCTGCGCGGTCTCCCGCTTGGACAGCCCGCCGCGCACCCACGAGCCGAGCCGGCCGGCGGTCGAGCGGCAGCGGTCGGCGGTGGTCTCGGCCAAGTGGACCTGCAGGTAGGCCTGGCGCAGGCCCTCGCGGGCGCGGTAGGCGAGCGCGGACACGCTGTTGGCGCTGAGCCCGAGCAGCGGGGCGACCTGGGCGGGTGACTGGCCTTCGATCTCGGTGTGCCACAGCACGGCCTGCCAGCGCTCGGGCAGCATCGAGAACGCCTGCGCGGCGAGGCTGCGTTCGAGGCCCGCGACCGCGGTGTCGGTGAACGGGACGCTCACCGCGTCCGGGTTGACCCCGCTGACCTGGCTGACGTCGTCGGACAGCTCGACTCTCTTGTCGCGGCGGGTCTTGTCGTAGGCGGTGTGGCGCAGCGCGGTCAGCAGGTAGGCGCGGAAGGCCGAGTCGGGCCCGCGGCCCTGGCGCAGCGTGTCGAGGACCTTGGCGAACGCCTCGGAGACGAGGTCGTCGGCCTCGGCGGAGGACCGGGCCAGCTGGCGGGCGAGGTTGCGCGCGGCGCCGACGTGCCGCTCATAGAGCGATCCGTAGGCCGACACGGTCCCGGTACGGACCGAATCGATCAGTTCGGCATCGCTCGGGCCGTCGAGTTCAGCCGGGACGGTCGACACGGTCCTCCCTAAAACGCACTGCGCGCAATCAGCATCGCCACCAAGTGTGACGGATGAGTAGGAAACCGTCACCTCTCACTCACCCGGGGGAGGGCCACCCGATTCGCCGGAATGGCGTCACGGAACGCTGTCGGTGGCGTTTCTTCCGTGGACCACCGAAGAAGGGACTCTCAGCGTGGCGGTACGAGAAGCGGGTTCACGGTGGCACCGTGGCGACGCGGACGGTACGGACCGCCTGCTCAAGGTCCTGCGGGCGCGCTGGCGCATGGCCAGTCTCGCCGCGGGCTGGCGGTTCCCGAACGACTGGGGAGTGCCCGAGGTGGATGAGGTCTGCGCGAGCGTCGTGACCGAAGCGGAGATCGCGGGGGCCCTCGCCGAGTTGGGCCGGGCCCGGGCCCGCTCCGGGGCGGGTCTCGAGGAGACCCTCACCGACCTGGCCGCCTTGCACTCCGTGGTGACCAACCCGGCCGAGGTGGGCGGCCTGGTCGTTCCCGACCCGGACGCGACCCCCAGCAGGCTGCTGCGTGCCGTGGCGGTCGCGTGGGCCGACGCCACCCTCGGCGACCTGCGCGGCGTCGAGGCGGGCGAGTCGCTGACCGGGCTGGCCACCGAGGAGTACCTGCGGGTGCGGCTGGGCGAGCTGTACCGGCTGGGCAGGCGCAAGGGCTTCCACCCGGCCGACCGGTACGTGCTGCTCGTGGTCACCCTGGACCTGGCGGAGGTCATGGGCTGGCCCCGGCTGATGGCGATGATCCTGGTCGGCGACGTCCTGCGGTCGGTCTTCGACGGCGGCGAGACCCTGGCCGTGATCGGCCCGTCGGTCGCCGTAGTCCTCGCCGAACGAGACGCCGCACTGCCCAAGCGGACCTTCGAGGCCCGCATGCGGATCGCCGACCGCCTGGCGGTGGACCCGGACCTGCGCAGCGCCCGCAGCGCCGAAATCCGCGCTGAACGCCTGCCGGGCGCCGAAGAGGCGGCCCAAACCCTCGTCCACACCGTCCGCCGCGCCTGACCCGCGAGTCGCCCCTCCCGGCAACCGAGTCGCCCCTCCCGGCAAGTGAGTTCGACATTCGCGGCGAGCCGCTCGGCGCTGAGTCGACCTACAACGCGGTGCGTCGATGGAGGCCACGGCATGAATGTTGAATTCACTTGCCGGAGAGGGCGACTCACTTGCCTGTGGGGGCGACTCGCGGGGCTGACGGATGTGTTGGGTGGGTGTGACCGGGGCGACCACTGATCCATGCGGTTGGCGGGCCTTGATCGGCTCCATGATTTGCTGTCGCGCGTGACCGCCTCTGCCTTGGACGTCCGGCCGCGATCAGCCGCAGCGGTGTCGATCTTCCCCATCGTGTGTGTGGTCGCGGGCATCGTCGGGTGGATGCTCGGCTGGCACCTCGGCGTCGACAACGCGGTCTACCGCTCCGGCGCCGTCGCCCTCCTGCACGGCGAACCGCTCTACGACCTGCCCTTCCTCAGCGACGAGCCGTCCTGGGCGCGGTTGCCGTTCACCTACCCGCCGACCGCGACGCTCATGTTCGTGCCGTTGGCGCTGGTGCCCACCCAGATCGCGTGGGGGCTGCTCGGTGCGCTGTCGATCATGGGGATGGCGTGGGTGATCAAGCTCTCCGTCGAAGCGCTGCCCAACCGTCCACAGTGGATGGACCCGGCCCGGACCACCGCCGTGCTCGGGATCGTGCTGCTGGGCATCGAACCCGTGTGGCGCACGGTGTTCCTCGGCCAGATCAACCTCGTCCTCATGGCGCTCGTCGTGGTCGACATCCTGGTCGTGGGCGCGAAGAGTAACCGGTTCGGCGGAGTCCTGATCGGAGTCGCGGCGGCGATCAAGCTGACCCCGCTGATCTTCGTGCCGCACCTGATCGCGATCGGCCGCAAAGCTGACGCCGTCCGCGCGGTCGTGACCTTCTTCGTGTTGCAGGGCTTGATGTTCGTCCTCGTCCCGCACGACGTCTTCCAGTTCTGGGGCAACGCCGTGCGCGACCCGCAGCGGATCGGGCCGATCTACTGGGCGGGCAACCAGTCGGTCAACGGCCTGCTGCTGCGGCTGACCGACAACGCCGACTGGACGCTGCGGGTCGCGCTGCCGATCGGCGCGCTGCTGGCGATCCCGTGCCTGGTGTGGGTCCGCAGGCTGCACTCGCAGAACCGGACGCTGCCCGCGCTGCTGGTGACCGCGTTCCTCGGGCTGCTCGTGAGCCCCGTGTCGTGGTCGCACCACTGGGTGTGGGTGGTGCCGCTCGTCGTGTTCCTGCTCTCGCGGCTGCCCGACCGCACACCCACCTGGCGGGAAGCCGCCGGGGTGGGCTCGGTCGTGCTGGTCTTCGCCAGCTGCGTGCTGCTGGCCATGCGCAACGGCAAGGCGGTCGAGTTCGAGTGGACCCCGCTGGAATACCTCGCAGGCAGCGCCTACCTGCTGGTACCGCTCGTGGCGGGGGCGATTGTCCTGATCAGACCCGTGCGGCGTTAGGGTTCTCGGTCGTGGACTCACGTACCGGTTTCCCCGTTGTCGGGATGGTGGGCGGCGGGCAGCTGGCCCGGATGACCCATCAGGCGGCCGTAGCGCTCGGCCAGTCGCTGCACATCCTGGCGGTCTCCGCGGACGAGCCCGCGCCCCTGGTGTCGCCCAACGTCACGCTGGGCCACCACACCGACCTCGACGCCTTGCGGTCCTTCGCCCAGGGCTGTGACGTGCTCACCTTCGACCACGAGCACGTGCCGACCGAGCACCTGCGCGCGCTGATCGCCGACGGCGTCACCGTGCGGCCCGGCCCGGACGCGCTCGTGCACGCCCAGGACAAGCTCGTCATGCGGCACAAGCTCGCCGAGCTGGGTCTGCCGATCCCCGCGTTCGCCGAGGTCACCTCGGTCGAGGACGTGGTCAAGTTCGGCACCCCCTGCGTCCTCAAGGCCGCCCGCGGCGGCTACGACGGCCGCGGCGTGTGGATGCTCGACTCCGATGCCGACGCCGCCGCGCTCGTCCCGGACCTGCTGGCCGCGGGCACGCCGCTGCTGGTCGAGGAGCGGGTCGTCCTGCGTCGCGAGCTGGCCGCGCTGGTCGCCCGCTCGCCGTTCGGCCAGGGCGCCTGCTGGCCGCTGGTCGAGACCGTCCAGGTCGACGGCATCTGCGTCGAGGTGCTCGCCCCCGCCCCCGAGCTGGCCGAGGCCGACGCGATCGCCGCGCAGGACCTCGCGCTGCGGGTCGCCGACGAACTCGACGTGGTCGGGGTGCTGGCGGTCGAGCTGTTCGAGACCGAGGCCGGGATCGTGGTCAACGAGCTGGCCATGCGCCCGCACAACTCGGGCCACTGGACCATCGAGGGCGCCCGGACATCGCAGTTCGAGCAGCACCTGCGTGCGGTCCTCGACTACCCGCTGGGCGACACCGACCCGCTCGCGCCCGCTGTCGTCATGGTCAACGTCCTCGGCGCGCCGGAAGCACCCGCCATGGGCGCCGACGAACGCCTGCACCACCTCTTCGCGCGATACCGCGACGCGCACGTGCACTACTACGGCAAGCAGGAGCGCCCGGGTCGCAAGATCGGGCACGTGACCATGCTCGGCGAGTCCATGCAGGACGTGCGCACGCGCGCCAACCTGGCCGCCCACTGGCTCTCGCACGGCGAATGGCTTGACGGGTACGAGATCCACTAGGAGTGAATGTGTCTTCCACACCCTTGGTCGGCGTGATCATGGGCAGCGACTCGGACTGGCCGGTCATGAAGCTGGCCGCCGAAGCGCTCGCCGAGTTCGACGTGCCCTACGAGGTGAGCGTCATCTCCGCGCACCGCACCCCGCAGCGGATGCTCGACTACGCCCACTCCGCCGCCGACCGGGGTCTGCGCACCATCATCGCCGGCGCGGGCGGCGCCGCCCACCTGCCGGGGATGGTCGCCTCCGCGACGGTCCTGCCGGTCATCGGCGTGCCGGTGCCGCTGAAGTACCTCGACGGGATGGACTCGCTGCTCTCCATCGTGCAGATGCCCGCCGGCATCCCGGTCGCGACCGTGTCGGTCGCCGGTGCGCGCAACGCCGGCCTGCTGGCCGTGCGCATCCTGGCGGCGGCCGACCCGGCGCTGCGGCAGCGGATCGCCACGTTCCAGGCGGACCTGGAGAAGCTGGTCCTGGAGAAGGACGCCGCCCTGCGCGCGTCGCTCTAGGAGGTTCTAAGACGCGCGTGTGGCGCGGAGGTTGTCCGTGCGGCGGCGAAATGCCCCGCACGGAGCAACTTTCGAAATCGAGGGCAACCGGGAAACCGGTGTGCGCGTGACCTTGGCGAAGTCACCAAGCCACCGAAGCCGCGGGCTCCGCGGCGGTTCCCGCACGCCCCGATTGGAAGACAGCCATGTTCCGCACCGCCATCTCGATCCTGCTCGCCTGCGCCGCCATCACGCTCACCCCGCTGACCGCCGTCGCGCAGTCCGAGCCGAAGCTGTCGGTGGAAACGGCCACGGGCAAACCCGGTTCCAAGATCACCCTGAGAACGGCGTGCGCCGGCGGCACCAACGTGGCCTCGGCCGCTGTGGACATCGTCAAGGACCAGATCGTCGGCCACAGCACTGACCAGATCTTCATCAAGTACGCGGGCACGGTTCGCGACGTGCGGCCAGGCCACTACGCAGTGGACCTTCGGTGCGTGGACGGCGTGACGAAGCAGGAGACCGGCCGCACTTCGGTGAAGTTCACCGTCCTCGGCGCAAAGCCCGCCGCACCCCCGACGACCGCCCAGCAGACGAAGGCCGTGCAGGCCGTGCGGGCCGTCGACGCCACGCCGGCGCGGGTGGTGTCGGCGCAGGCCCTGACACCCGCCCCACAGGCGGTCCCAGTGGCGGCCAAGTCCGACTTCCCGCTGGCGCTGCTCGCCCTTGGCGCGGGCGCGCTGGTCGCGGCCGGAGCCGCATCAATCCACCGTCGACGTCAGCGGGGCTGACCGACGGGGCCACCGCGGCCTTGCGCGCCTGGGGGTGCGCAAGGCCGCGTCGGCACGTCCGCTACGGCCGCATCTCGTAGCTGCCGGACAGGTTCTCCACCTGCGACCACACGTGCGCGAAGCGCTCCGCGTCGACGACCGGCTTGCGGATCTGGCTGACCGCCCACTGCTGCTGCGCCAGCGTCGTCGACGGCTTGCCGTGCAGGGCCACGGCGTAGCCGGAGAAGTCCCGCACGAAGGTGTCGAAGATCTGGTCGAGCACCAGCGGGTCCACCCCGGTCAGCTCGGCCTGCTCCAGGATCAGCTGCCCATAGACGACCAGCGTGAACAGCTCGCCCAGGGTCAGCAGGAAGTCCAGGTCCTTCTGCTGCTCGGCCGACGGCGGCGCGGTCATCAGCAGCTCCGCGAGGCCCTCGGCCTGCAGGGCGAACCGCTCGACGTTGGGCACGTGCACGAACGTGCGGTACGCCTCGCGCCAGTCGTGGAACTGGACCTTGCCCAGGCCGCGGGCCGGGCCCTGGCGGAACAGGAACTCGTCGTCCGCGGCGTCGTGGCGGGTCGGGACCGGTGGGTACTCGGTGGGCGCGAACAGGTAGTTCGGCATGAACTTCAAGATCAGCGCCAGGTTCACCGCGACGGTGCCCTCGAGCTTCGGCAGGCCGCGGATGTCGGTCGCGGCGACCGTCAGGTAGCTGTCGGCCTCGAAGCTCTTGGCCGCTACCACCTCGGTCAGCAGCGCGATGATCTTCTCCGCCTCGGTCGTCGCCTTCATCTTCGTGACCGGGTTGAACAGCAGGTAGCGGCGGTCGTCCGGGTTCGCCGAGCGGAAGTAGTCGACCGCGCGGTCGCAGAACAGCTTCGACGCGACCAGCCGCGCGTACGCGTCGACGAACTGGGCCCGCACGTGCGGGAAGTCGGTCACCGGGTTGCCGTAGAGGATCCGGTTGTGCGCGTGCGTGATGGCCTCGTAGAACGCGTGCTCGGCGATGCCGATGCCGCCGAAGCAGAGGTTGAACTTGCCGACGTTGACCGTGTTCAGCGCGGCGTCGAACGCGGCCGGGCCGGTGTGCAGGATGTCGTCGGCGGTCACCGGGTAGTCCTCGAGCCGGAACTCGGAGACGAAGATCTGCGACGGCACGACGTTCTTCACCAGGTGGTAGTTCTCGTGCCTGCTGTCGGCGACGAAGAAGACGTAGGCGTCGGGGCCCTCGGGGCCGTCGGGGCCCTCGATCCGGCCGAACACCGAGACGACCCCCGCGACGTTGCCGTTGCCGATGTAGTACTTGCCGCCGGTGGCGCGGTAGCCGCCGGCGCCGTCCGGGGTGAGGACCATGTCGGTGGCGTAGATGTCCGCGCCGTGATCCTTCTCGGACAGACCGAACGCGCACACCCCGCCGTCGGCGAGCAGCTTCGCGGCGCGCTCGCGGGCGGCCGGGTTCGCGCTCTGCCAAACCGGGCCGAGGCCCAGGATGGTCACCTGCCACGGGTACCAGTAGGACAGGCCATAGAAGCCGAGGATCTCCGACAGCGCGGCCACCCGGGCGGTGTCCCAGCGCTTGTCCGGGTCGCCCTTGGCGTCAGCCGCCGGGGTCAGGAGGGTCGCGAAGAGGTTCTCCTTGGCGGCGAACTCAAGGAAGTCCGCGTGGAACTCCTTCGCGTGGAACTTCTCGACGAGCGTCCGCTTGCCGCGCTGCTCGAACCAGTCGATAGTCGCGCGCAGCAGCCTGCGGGTCTCCGCGTCGAAGTGTCGCGGGTCATAGTCCGAGGGGTTGAACAGCAGACTTGTCATGGGGGTTAAGTTACCCGGTGGTAACTTTGTTGGGAAGCGGTGCGGCAAGACACAAGGACATCCAAGTAAACGCGTACTAACATCGTTCGTGGACTCAACGATTTCCTGGAGGTAAGACGTGGACGCGGGCTTCGGTCTCTACCAGCTCGGCGACGAGCACAACGCGCTGCGCGAGGCCGTGCGCGACCTGGCGGAGAAGGAGATCGCGCCGCACGCGGCCGACGTCGACGAGAACGAGCGGTACCCGATCGAGGCGCAGAAGGCGCTGACCAAGGCGGGCTTCGCGGCCCCGCACATCCCCGAGGCCTACGACGGCCAGGGTGCGGACTCGGTCGCGACGAACATCGTCATCGAGGAAGTCGCCCGCGTGTGCGCGTCCTCGTCGCTGATTCCCGCGGTCAACAAGCTCGGCACGATGAACCTGATCCTCGGTGGGTCCGAGGAGCTCAAGAAGATCGTCCTCCCGTCCATCGCCGCAGGCGAGATGGCCTCCTACGCCCTCTCGGAGCGCGAGGCGGGCTCGGACACCGCGTCGATGCGCACTCGCGGCAGGCTGGATGGCGACCACTGGGTCCTCAACGGCACGAAGTGCTGGATCACCAACGCGGGCGAGTCCAGCTGGTACACGGTCATGGCGGTGACGGACCCGAATGCCGACCGCCCGGCCAACGGCATCTCCGCGTTCATGGTCCACAAGGACGACCCGGGCTTCGTCGTGGGGCCGAAGGAGCGCAAGCTCGGCATCAAGGGCTCGCCCACCCGCGAGATCTACTTCGAGGACTGCACGATCCCGGAGAACCGCATCATCGGTGACCCGGGTCAGGGCCTCAAGCTGGCGTTCAAGACCCTGGACCACACCCGCCACTCCATCGGCGCCCAGGCCCTCGGTATTGCCCAGGGTGCACTGGACGCGTCGATCACCTACGTGCGTGACCGCAAGCAGTTCGGCAAGGCCATCGCCGAGTTCCAGGGCGTCCAGTTCATGATCGCCGACATGGCCATGAAGATCGAGGCCGCCCGCCACCTGGTCTATGCGGCCGCCGCCAAGGTCGAACGCGGCGAACCGGATGCGAGCTTCGCGTCGAGCGCCGCCAAGACGTTCGCGTCCGACACCGCCATGTCGGTCACGACGGATGCGGTGCAGTTGTTCGGCGGCGCCGGCTACACCCGCGACTTCCCCGTCGAACGCATGATGCGCGACGCGAAGATCACCCAGATCTATGAGGGAACGAACCAGATCCAGCGCATGGTCATGGCCCGACAGCTCCTCAAGGGCTAAAGAGCAGGCCTCGTCAGCCCCGGCCGAGAATCTTCGGCCGGGGCTGACGCGCATCCAAACCAGGACGGCATCCCACAAAGGACGCCCGACCCCGGACGAGTGAACAGCAGGATGGACGGCTCTCCCGCGTCGAGCACGAGGTCGAGTCCGGCTTGGAATCCACCCAAGGTTTAGGACCGAAGCTGTCCGGAAGGTGTCCTATCGTTTCCAGCAACAGCAAACGAGAGAGGCCACCGAGATGACCACCTCCCAGCCCACCCCCACCCTGACCGGAGAGCGCGCGGACTTGCTGCAGACCCTGGGCAAGCACCGGGGTTTCCTCCTCTTCACCGTCCAGAACGTCACCGAAGAGCAGGCCAAGCTGCGCACCACGGTCAGTGAGCTGACGCTGGGTGGGCTGATCAAGCACGTCGCCGAGGTGGAGGAGAAGTGGGCGCGGTTCATCGTCGACGGGCCAGTTGTGATGGCCGGCGGAGGTGAGGACTGGGCGAACGCGCTCCGGTTGGCCGAAGGAGAGACCCTCGCCGAGCAGGTGGTCAGGTACCAGGAAGTCGCCCGCAAGACCGACGAGTTGGTCGCCTCGTTGCCGGATCTGGACGTCTCGCACCCGCTGCCTGAGGCACCGTGGTTCGAGAAGGGTGCCAGGTGGTCGGCGCGGCGGGTGTTGTTGCACATCATTGCGGAGACGTCGCAGCACGCCGGGCACGCGGACATCATTCGCGAAGCGCTGGACGGGCAGAAGAGCATGGGCTGACCCACCGCGAGTCGCCCCCTCAGGCAAGTGAGTCGCCCCCTCAGGCAAGTGAGTCGCACGTTCGGCACGCGCGAATGTTGAACTCGGTTGCCGGGAGGGGCGACTCATTTGCTGGGAGGGGCGACTCGCGGGGGTGGACGGGGGGTGGTTCGGGGGTAAGACTGGGGGCGTGGCGGAGACCAGGTTTGGGAGTTGCACGCTGTGTGAGGCGCTCTGTGGTCTGGAGTTCCAAGTGGACTCTGGGCGGGTGCTCTCGATCAAGGGTGACCGGCTTGACCCGTTGTCGCGGGGGCACATTTGCCCTAAAGGTGTTGCTTTGCAAGATATTCATGAGGGTGAGCGACTGCGGACGCCGGTCAGGAAGACCGACGGTGGGTGGGAGGAGATCTCCTGGGAGGACGCCTTCGATCTGGTTGTCGAGCGGCTGGCGGCCATCAGGAACGAGCACGGGCGTAACGCGGTCGGGGTGTATCTGGGCAACCCGACGGTCCACAGCCTTGGGGCGTTGACGCATGGGACGACGTTTCTCTCGCTGCTGCGCACCCGCAACCGGTTCTCCGCGACCTCGGTCGACCAGTTGCCGCATCAGCTTGTCGCGTCGCTGATGTTCGGGCATCAGTTCCTGATTCCCATCCCGGACATCGACCGCACCGACTTCTTCCTGGTCATCGGCGCGAATCCGATGGTGTCCAACGGAAGCATCATGACCGTGCCCGACTTCGCCCGCCGTCGGGCGGAGTTGCGTGAGCGGGGTGGGCGGATGGTTGTGGTCGACCCCAGGCGCACCGAGACCGCGAAGATCGCGGACGAGCACCACTTCATTCGGCCGGGTACCGACGCGGCGCTGCTGCTGGCGATGGTGAAGGTTGTCCTTGAGAAGGTGGAGGGCTACGACGAGGTGCGGGAGATCGTCGAGCCGGTCACCGTGGAGTGGGCCGAATCCGTCACGGGCGTGCAAGGAATCCGCGAGCTGGCGCAGGACTTCCAGGCCGCGGACACCGCGGTCGCCTACGGCCGCACGGGTGTGTCGACGCAGGCCCATGGCGCGGTGTGTCAGTGGGCGATCCAGGTCCTCAACATCATCACCGGCAACCTCGACCGGCCCGGTGGCGCGATGTTCACCAAACCTGCGGTGGACTTGCTGCGGCTCACCTCGCCCGGTGGGCGGGACCGGTGGCGCAGCTCGGTCCGGGGGCTCCCGGAGTTCGCGGGTGAGCTGCCGGTGGCCGCCCTCGCCGAGGAGATCGGTGGGATACGGGCGATGGTCGTGTCCGCGGGCAACCCGGTTCTGTCCACTCCGGACGGCAAGAAGCTCGACAAAGCCTTGGCAACGCTCGATTTCATGGTCGCCATCGACCCGAAAATCAACGAGACGACCAAGCACGCCGACGTGATCCTGCCGCCGACGACCGCGCTCGAACGTGACCACTACGACCTGGTCTTCCACGCCCTCGCGGTCCGCAACACCACGAAGTTCTCCCCGGCGCTGTTCCCCAAGCCTGCGACCAGTCGGCACGACTGGGAGATCTTCCGCGAACTCGGCCTGCGCTACGCGAAGCGGTTCCGGGACAAGTGGATCAAGGCGCAGCTGCTGCGGCTCTCGCCGACGCGGATCGTGGACCTGTTGCTGCGAACGGGATCACGCCATCTATCCATCAACAAGCTCAAGAAGCACCCACACGGCTTGGATCTGGGACCACTTACCCCGCGTGGGCAGGAGAAGATCGAGATCGCGCCGAAGGTCCTCGCCGACGCCGCCCGTGAAGTCACGGAAATGCCTGTGCCGCAAGGTCTTCTGCTGATCGGACGCAGGCACCTGCGGGCCAACAACTCGTGGATGAACGACATTCCCCGCCTGACCAAAGGCAAAGCGCGCAACCACCTGCTCATGCACCTCGAAGACCTGAAGGAGCACGGTCTCAGCGACGGCGACTCAGTCAAAGTCCGGTCCGCCGCGGGCGAAGTCACCGTCACGGTCACCGCCACCGAGGACATCATGCCCGGAGTCGTCAGCCTGCCGCACGGCTACGCGGAGGCCAGCGCCAACGACCTGACCGACCCGGCCGTGCTCGACGTGAGCGGGAACGCCGTGCTCAACGGCGTTCCCGTCACCGTGTCAGCGGCCTGAGTTCATCCGGCTCGACGCGATCCGCACGAGCGGCTGGTAGAAGGAGCCGAAGATCCGCGGCAGCGCGTCGATCGCGTAGGCGTCCGCGCCGATGAGGATGCGGGCCCGGTCGCGCTTGACGCCGTTGAGGATCGTGCGGGCCGCGCTCTCCGGGGACGTCATCGCGACCTTGTCCAGCGCCTTCACGAAAGCGGCGGCGTCGTCCGGGTTGGACACGCGGCCGTTGCGGGCGATGTTGGTCTTGATGCCGCCCGGGTGCACGCACGACACCCCGACCTTGGTCCCCTCGATCTGCATCTCCTGCCGCAGCGCCTCGGTGAAGCCGCGGACCGCGAACTTAGCCGCGTTGTACGCGCTCTGCGTCGGCACACCGATCAGCCCGAACACACTGGAGATGTTCACCAGGTGCCCGCGCGAGGCGACCAGGTGCGGCAGGAACGCACGCGAACCATGGGCGACGCCCCAGAAGTCGACGTCCATGATCCAGCGCATGTCCTCATCGGACATCTGCGCGACCGTGCCCTGCAGTGCGACACCCGCGTTGTTGACGACCAGGTCGACCTTGCCGAAGTCGGCCGCGACCTGCTCGGCGTGGGCGTAGATGGCGTCCCGGTCGGCGACATCGAGCTTGTACGTGCGGACCTCGCCGCCCGCCAGGGTCGCCGTCTCCGCCAGCCCGGCCACGTCGATGTCGGAGGCGGCGACCTTCGCGCCTTCGGCGACCAGGGCGACGACGAGCGCGCGGCCGATGCCGGAGCCCGCCCCGGTGACCACTGCGACCTTGCCCGTGAACGACCTCACCGATGCCTCCTGAGTTGTTAACTTTCGAGTAACCTACTGGAAGTAAGTTAGCTGGGCAAGGGCCTCGTCGACCGACGACGCCGGGTCGACCACCGGAAACTGGACCGCGCGCACGGTCCGGGCCGGGTCGACGACGAGCCCTCGATCGTCGGCCGCGACGAGCTGACCGCCCGCAACAGCCTGGTCTCCGGCACGCACTCGGTCACCAGCCTCGGCGGGCCCAGCCTTGCCGGCGTTGTCGTCCAACTCATCGGCGCCGTGCCCACCCTGCTCATCGACGCGGTCAGCTTCCTGACCTCCGCGGTCCTCCTGCGGGGGCTGCCCAAGGCGAGCGCTCCGCGGGTCGAGGACCGGCCGGGCATGGCCGCGATGATCCGCGAAGGCTGGCGGTTCGTGGTCGGCCACCCGGTCATGCGGCCGTGCATGTTCGCCGCGACCCCGAGCAACTTCGCCAACGGTGCGCTGATGGCGCTCATCCCGGTGTTCCTGGTCCGGGACCTGTTCGCCTCACCGGTGCTTGTCGGTCTGACGGACACGCGCACCGCGCTGGTCGTGTTCTGCGGAATGACTTTGGTGGACCCGGCGTTGCTGTGGTTCAGCAAGGTTCGTCACCTGCGCGAACTGGCCGACGAGCCGGTTCCCGCCTGACCCGCGAGGGGTGTGTCAGGCGAACAGGTCGATGGTGGTTCGCTCCGCCGCGCGGTGGGCGTCGAGACGGGCCGGGTCGGCGTTGCTGACCTGGACGATCGAGCCGCCCACCGCCAGCGGTGCGACCAGTGCCGCGAGCAGCCCATCGGGTAGCGCCCACTCCCGCGTGCACAGAACCCGCGCCCCCGCACCGTATTCGGCGCCGATCCGCCGCGCCGCTGCCAGCACCTCGTCCACAGTGGACCCCATCAGCGCGGGCGTCGAGCCATCCACAATGGACCCGAAATAGTCGTCGCCGAACATTCGGGCCTCACCGACGAAGTCAGTCATCCCGTCGGTCGACCCGCCCAGGTCGCGCCCCATCGGGTCCAGCGACACCGCCGCGACGGTGCCTGAAACCGGGTCACCGGACGCGGACTTGCCAGGCGCCACGAAAGTGAGCACGGGGTCCTCGTCGGTGATGTGCGCTCCGCACCACCAGGCGCCCAGCAGGATGCCCGCGGTCTGCCAGTGCGCGGGCAGCCGCACCGACACCGGCGTGCCCGGCTCGACGTCATGCTCCTCGACCAGCCAGTTCGCCGTCTTCGCCGCCCAGTTCGTCACCGTCGCCACCGACAACTCGACCCGGCCGCCCACCGCGTCGTCGTAGTGGGTGATCAGCGGCTTCGCCGAGGCGGCCCGCAGCGGGCGCAGCAGGAGTTCGGTCAGGCTCACAGGAAACGTCTCCGGTCAGTCGATGCAGTTCGGCGCCACCAGCGCGGTGCGCCGCGGTGCGGGTGCGCCGAAGTCGAGCAGGCGGCCCCCACCAAGGTTCTCACCGACGGCCGACGGCTGCGCGGGGGCGGGCGGCGGGTTGGCCGTGGCCAGGCCCCCGATGTAGGCGTGCACGGCGGCGAGGTCGACGGTGATGATGCTCTGCCCGCGGTCGTTGCGCGCGCCCACACCGGTCACCGGGATCGTCACGAACTCCACCGCGCCCGACGCCAGCGCCTGCGCCTGGTTCACCAGGTCGAGGAAGTGCAGACCCGGGTCCATGACCACGGTCTTGGCCACCGCGCCCTCCAGCGCGGTGAGCTTGCCCGGGTCGCCGAGGGTGCCGCCGCTGAGCACCTTGCTCATCGCCGAGGCCAGGAACGTCTGCTGGCGCACGATCCGGTCGAGGTCGCCGCGCGGCAGGCCCTTGCGCTGACGGACGAACGCCACCGCGTCACCGCCGCGCACGGTCTGCGGGCCCTTGCGGAAGTTCGCGCCCGAGTCCGGGTCGCTCGTCGAGTGGTTCAGGCAGACGTCGACACCGTCGATGGCCTCGGTGAGCAGGTAGAACCCGTAGAGGGTGACTTCGACGTAGTGGTCGACGCGCACCCCGGTGAGGCCCTGCACGGTCTGCACCAGCGCGGTGCGACCCGCGTTGTCCGACTCGCGTTCGATCTTCTCCCGGTCGCTCTCGCCGCCGTCGACCATCCGCTGTGCGTGCCGGGCCTTGATGACCCCGTACGCACCGTTGATCTTCTCCTCGCGGTGGTCCGGGACCTTCACGTAGGTGTCGCGCGGGATCGAGATGGCGAAGCTCTTGCCGCCGTTGCGCGGCAGGCGCAGCAGGATCAGGGTGTCGGTGTTGATCGTGTCCGTCGCCTCGGTGCGCAACTCGCGCAGCACCCGCGCCGACAGCGGACGGCCCTTGAGGTCGGTCCGGGTGTCGTTGCCGACGACCAGGATGTCGTTCGCGCCGTCGTCGGCCGAGGGGGCGTCCGGCCCGGCCGCGGCGGCCGCGATCACGTCGGTCGTGTTGACGCTCTCCTGCAGCGCGTCGACCCGGGACCACACGAACCCGGTGGCCACCAGCGCCGCGGTCGACACCAGCGCCAGCAAGACCCGGCCGACCACCAGCCACGGGCGTCGTCGCGTCCGTTCCGTCACTTTGTGTCCCCCGTCGACCAACCCTGCGCCTGGTCGCAGCCCTAGTAGTCACAGCCTAGTTGGACACGCAGCGTGATGACCCCTAATTCACGCAGTTGAGGCCGCCTGCCTCGATTTTCGGCGGCGGCGCGGTCGAGGAGGTGCTTGACGGGCTCGACGATCCGGTCGTCGTGGGCTGCGAGCGCAGCATCGGCGCGGGCCGCGGCGCGTCGCCGGCCTGGTAGCTGGTGCCGAGCACGATCCGCAGGCGGTGCGTGCCCAGCGTCCGGTCCTCCTCGAACACGAACGGGCCCGCCAGCACGGCCGCGACGCTCTTGGCCGTCGCGAGTTCGCCTGCCGGGTAGCGGATGACCGAGCCGACCTGCTGCGGGCTGTCGCCCAGCTGGCCGCGGCCGAAGCCGCGCTCGGCCAGCTCGTCGAGCACGTCGGTGGCCAGGCCCTTGGTGTTCGACCCGTTGCGCACGTCGACGATGACGCCGTTGGTCGACGACGGCGCCGCCGACGTGGTCTCCGGGAACGGGTCGGCGCTGGTCGGGGTCGTGGTCGGTCGGCCAGAGGTCGGCCGCGTCGGGCCGCCGGTGCGCAGCTCGACGAACTCGTGCACCTTCGCCGGGTCGACCTTGATGACGTCCGCGCCGCCGATCTTGGCCGGACCGTCGTTGGGGATCGTGTGGAACTCGATGTTGCCGCCGCTGAGGCCCTGCATCTGCGAGGCGAACTGGGACAGGTTCCAGTTCTTCGACAGCACAACCGAACGCTGCACCGCGCCGAGGAGGTCGCGCGCCCGCGACGGGTGGGTGAGCATGTCCGCCGACAGCACCTTGTCGGCCAGGGCGGCGAGGAAGACCTGCTGGCGCACGATCCGGTCGAGGTCGCCATTGGGCAGCTCGTAGCGCTGCCGCACGAACGAGAGCGCCTCCTTGCCGGAGATGACCTGGCGGCCCGCGGCGAAATTGGCCCCCGACTTGGGTTCGCTGACCGCGTTGTTCAGGCACACCTCGACCCCGCCGATGGCCTTGGTGACCTCGTAGAAGCTCGCCAGGTTGACCTCGGCGTACCGGTCGATGGTGACCGCGTTGCCGACCAGCCGCTCGATCGTGGAGATGAGGTTCTTGCGGCCGACGACGGTCGCCTTGGTCTCGATTTCCCTCGGGTCGGTGACACCCTGCTCGCTCAGCGTCTTGCGCGCGTCGGTGTACGCGTAGACGAACGCGGAGTTGAGCTTGTGCTTGCCGAATCCCTCGCCGATGTCCACCCAGGAGTCACGCGGGAAGGAGAACGCGATCGCGCGCCTGCCGTCGACCGGGATGTGCACCAGGATCATCGTGTCGGTGTTGCGCTCGCCGTCGACTTTGCCGCCGTTGAGGAGCTGCAGGACTTCCTTCGGCAGCGGGTTGCCGTAGGCGTCGGTGCGGCTGTCCATGCCGACCAGGAGCATGTCGATGGCCCCGTCGAGCGGCGTGGGCTGGTTGCCCACCTTCTCGGCGATGACGTCGGTGGTGACGGTGTTGTCGTCGACGTCGCCGAAGGTCCACCAGCCGTACCCCATCGCGGCCAGCACGACCATCGAGGTCAGCAGCGCGAGGGTCCGGCCGGCGATCGTGCCGAACCATAACCAGGGGCTGGGGGCTTGGGCGTCGTCGGGCTCCGCGGCGGGCGCCACCGCGGTTTCCGCGCCCCCTTGCGCACGCTCGGTCACGAGCCCGCCCTCCCCAAACCATCCCGTCCATCCTCAGATTACCCACGGGCCACCCGGATGGCTCTTGGCCCTCGCGTCGAATACCCGCACGAGTGGACGCCCATGCCGTTTCTCATGACAGACTCGGCACCGATAGGGCGACGAGAGATGGGGAGCGACATGCGGGTGCTGGTCACGGGTGGTGCCGGGTTCATCGGGTCGCACTACGTGCGGCAAGCGCTGTCCGGGGCCTATCCGAGGCTGGCCGACGCCGAGGTCGTCGTCCTCGACAAGCTGACCTACGCGGGCAACCGGGAGAACCTCGCCCCCGTCGCCGACAGTGACCGGCTGCGCTTCGTCCATGGCGACATCTGCGACGGCGAGCTGGTCGCCGAGACGATGGCCGGGGTGGACCTGGTCGTCCACTTCGCCGCCGAGTCCCACGTCGACCGCTCGATCGCCGGGTCCGCGGAGTTCGTCCGCACCAACGTGCTGGGCACCCAGACGCTGCTGCAGGCGGCGCTGGAGGCGCAGGTCGGCCGGTTCATCCACGTGTCCACCGACGAGGTGTACGGGTCGATCGACGAGGGCTCCTGGCCCGAGACCCACCCGCTGGAGCCCAATTCGCCGTACTCGGCGTCGAAGGCGTCCTCGGACCTGCTGGCCCGCTCCTACTTCCGCACCCACGGGCTGCCGGTGTGCGTCACCCGGTGCTCCAACAACTACGGGCCATACCAGTTCCCCGAGAAGGTCATCCCGCTGTTCACCACGAACCTGCTGGACGGCAAGAAGATCCCGCTCTACGGCGACGGCCTCAACGTGCGCGACTGGCTGCACGTCGACGACCACTGCCACGGCATCCAGCTCGTCGCCGACCGCGGCCGGGCGGGCGAGATCTACAACATCGGCGGCGGCACCGAGCTGACCAACCGCGAGCTGACCGCGCTGCTGCTGGACGCGACCGGCGCGGATGACTCGTTCGTGCAGCCGGTGATCGACCGCAAGGCCCACGACCGGCGCTACTCGGTCGACATCACCAAGATCACCGAGGAGCTCGGCTACCAGCCGCGGGTTCCGTTCGCCGAGGGCCTGGCCGCGACCGTGCGGTGGTATTCAGAGAACCGCGGCTGGTGGGAACCGCTGAAGGCCGGAGGCTGAGCGTGGCTCTGGAACTCCTCGTACCCGGCGGGACCGGGCAGCTCGGCGCCGAGATCGCCGCGCTGGCAAGCGAGTCCGTGTTCGTGAGCGCCCCCGGCTCGGCGACGCTTGACGTCACCAGCACCGGCGGGGTCATCCGGGCGGTCGCCGAACTGGCCGACCGGGCCCGCGCCGAGGGGCGCAAACCGGTCGTGATCAACGCGGCCGCGTACACCGCGGTCGACCAGGCGGAGAGCAACCACGCGCGGGCGGTCGCGGTCAACGCCGACGGCCCCCGGGTCCTCGCCGCCGCCTGCACTTCGCGCGGGGTGCCGCTGATTCACGTGTCGACTGACTACGTCTTCCCTGGCGACGGCACCGAACCGTACGAAGTGGACAGTCCGACCCGGCCGCGGTCGGTCTATGGGATCACGAAGCTGGCAGGCGAGGACGCTGTGCTGGCCTCGGGGGCGCGGGCTTGGGTGGTCCGCACGTCGTGGGTGTATGGCGCGCACGGCAACAACTTCGTGAAGACCATCGCCCGGTTGGAAGGGCAGCGGGAGACGTTGTCCGTTGTGGACGACCAGGTCGGTTCGCCGACGTGGACCGGGGATCTGGCGCGGGGGCTTGTCGAACTGGCGGGCAAGATCGCCGCAGGGGAGGCGCCCGGCGGCCGGGTGCTGCACTGCGCCGGAGCGGACACCGCCACTTGGTGCGGGTTCGCGCGGGCGATCTTCGAGGAACTTGGCGCTGATCCGGTCCGGGTCCAGCCGTGTACGACCGCGGACTATCCGACGCCTGCCAAGCGGCCCGCGTATTCGGTGCTGTCGGCCAAGTCTTGGGCGGCGGCTGGGCTCACCCCGATGCCGCCGTGGCGCGAGTCCTTGGCCCGGGCGTTCCGGGAGAACGCGGCGGCGTTCAAGCAGTAGCGGCGTGATGGTCCGCGACGCGGGTCAGTAGCTCGTTGAGCTGCGCGCGCTCGGCGGCCGACAGCGGCTCCAGCAGCTCGTCCTGCGCCTCGGCGACCAGGCGGTCCAGCACGCGCAGGTGCTTGAGGCCGGCCTTGGTGAGCCGCACGATGTTGCGCCGCTTGTCGAGCGGATCCGCCGCGCGTTCGATCCAGTCCCGCTCCGCGAGGTCGGTGACGCTCGCGGTGACGTCGCTGCGGTCCAGCCCGCACCGTCTGCCCAGGTCCGCCTGGCTGGCGGGCCCGAACTCCTCGAGCGCGGCCAGCATCGAGTAGTGGTAGCGGCGGGTGGCGGTGTCCGCCATCCGCGCCGCGACGACGTTGCGTGCGGTGACGGCGTTCTGGTTGATCAGCCAGCTCGTCAGCGAACGCAGCCTGCCCGGTGCCGAGCGAGTGTCCATGCCGCACACCGTAAACGCTTGACGGCTGTCGGGACCAGTCGCTAACGTTGGCAACACCAACGTTGGTGACACCAACGAACCTCGTCAGGGAGCACACCATGAGCGTCATCGAAGACCGCGCGGCCATCACCGACCTTGTCTCACGCCTCGGCGCGTGTCTGGACGACCACCGGTTCGACGACCTGAAGGAGCTGTTCGCCGACGACGTCACGGCGGCGACGCCGGGTGGCGTGGCGGAGGGCCGGGACGCGGTGATCGGACAGGCGACCCGCAACCACGGCGACTACCACCGCATCCAGCACCTGATCACGAACGTGCTGGTCGACCTCGACGGAGACCACGCCGCTGTGCGGGCCAACCTGCTTGGGACATTCGTCGACTCGGACGCTCGGGTCGTGCTGGAAATGGGCGGGATCTACCGGTTCACCGCCCGCCGCCATGATGGAGACTGGCGGCTCGCGAGCATCGCTGTCGACCGGATCTGGCGGACCGAGCCTAAGTAGACTGGTAGGCCGCGATCGTCAGCTCGGCACACCGCCGCCAGGTGTGTGCGGCAGCATGGGTGCGGCGCGCGGACATCACGGCGGGTGATGGCGGGTTTTCCAGCGCGGCGGTGAGGGCGACGGCCATCGCTTCCTTGTCCCCAAAGGGGACCAAGGTGGCGTGGCCACCCGAAACCTCGCGCAGCGCGGGGACGTCGGAGCACACCACCGGCACGTCGCAAGCCATGGCTTCCAATACCGGCAACCCGAAACCCTCATCACGCGACGGCAGTACGAGCGCACTCGCTCCCGCCACCACGCCGCGAAGATCCACTTCGGACAAATAGCCGGTGGAGATGACTCGCTCCGATCCGACTGTGTGGCCGGGGCCCGCCAACACCAGCGGCGGCAGTGACGGTGTGGCCGCGTGGGCGTCAAGCAACCAGCTCAACGCCTTTCGCGGCCCGGCCGCGCCGACGAACAGCAGGTACTCCGACGGCAGGCCGACCCGCTCGACCAGCGACTCGTTCGGCGGCCGGGCGGCGAACCACTGCGGGTCGACGCCCAGCGGGGTGACCCGCACCTTCGAATCCGAGACACCAAGGCGCTCGACTACGCGTTCGGCGACGGCCTTCGTCGGGGTGCAGATGACGTGCGCCCGCCGCGCCGAAAGCTGGACCAGCTCCGGGAGTTCGGCGTCGCTGGGTGGCAGGTCGCCCGGGTAGTCCAGGAAAGCCAGGTCGTGGATGGTCAGCACGCCCGCCGCGCGGAACGCCGCCGGGAGCACGAAGTTGGTGCCGTGCACGACATCGGTGAGTCCGGCGAACAGCTCGACCGGCGGGAACGAGCCGCGCAGCCACGCTTTGCGCAGCAGGCGGGCGGGCACGGGTATCCCGCGTGCCTGGGAGCCGTGGGGCAGGACGTGGCGCAGCTTGCGCCAGCCGCGCAGGGTGAACGCCACCGCGCGCATGTTCACGTCGGGTGAGGACGCCAGTTCCTCGGCCAGTGCCGCGGTGTAGCGGCCGATGCCGGTGCGTGAGCCGAGCAGCGGCGTGCCGTCGATGAGGACCCGAATCGGTCGGTCAGCCATCTCCGCGACCCCCGCGTCCGGCCATGCGCTGACGGGCGACCCGGCGGACCCGGCCCGCCGCCCGACGGGCCAACTCGGTCGCGCCGCCGCCGTCGAGATACTCGCGGACCAGCGCCAAATCGCGGCGAACGGTGCCTGCCGCGCCCAACGCGGGCTTGCGCACCAGCGGTTCCGAGCCCGGCAGGCGGTCCGTCGCCGGACGCGGGTTCCGGCAGAACGCGGTCAGCGGAGCCAGCACGTTCTCCCAAGTGAACCGCTCACGCACGGCGGCGATGCGGTCCTGGCACGCGGCGGCGAACTCGGCGTCGTAGAGCACCCGCTCCAGGGCGTCGGCCAGCGCGTCGGTGTCCTCGGCGGGGACCACCACGCCCAGCTTCTCCTGCCGCACCAGGTCGGCGAACGAGTCGCCGTCGGTGGTGACGATCGGCAGGCCCGCCCACAGGTAGTCGAGCACCCGGGTGCGGAACGCGAACGTGGTCTCGACGTGCTCGTAGTGCGTGGTGACACCGCAGTCGGCGTCGAGCAGCCAGTCCTGCCGCTGCTCGTAGGGCACCCAGGTCTCGTTGAAGAACACGTGCCTGCCGGTCAGGTCGAGCCGCCCCGACAGCGCGCGCACCCGGGCGCCGATGTCCATCTCCGGCACCTCGGGGTTGGGATGCTTCATGCCCAGGAACATCAGCCGCACATCCGGGCGCCTTCGGGCCAGCACGCCAATGGCGCTGACCAGGGTCAGCGGGTCGAACCAGCTGTAGACCCCGCCCGCCCAGAGCACGACCTTGTCGCCGTCGGCGATCCCCGGGATCGCGCCCTTCATCGGCGCGCGGCTCTGCTGCGGCGGCTTGCCGGACAGTCCGAACGGGACGACGTCGAGCAGCGAGCGCAGCGTCGGGTCGCTGTCGTAGAGCGCGGGGGTGAGCCTGCCCAGCGAAAGCAGGTGGCCCAGCCAGAAGTGCCGCTGCCGATCGGAGGCGCAGATGAAGAAGTCGCCGCGGTCGAGCTGGTTGTTCATCACCTTCGTGACGCCGACGAGGTCGAGTTCGCGCTGCTCGGCGATCTCATCCTTGCCCTGTTCCAGCAGTTCCAGGTGCATCGGATCGTAAACATCGCAGATGACGATCTTGCTGGAGTCGGGCTTCTTCAGCGAGGGCACCAGTTCCAGCGCGTGGCCCTGCAAGATCACCAAGTCCGCCCACGCCACGTGCTGGTCGAGTTCACGCCGCTTCGACCGCACCACGGGGAAAGCAGCCGGGGGCGGCGCGCACACCGGGTTGACCGTCACCAGTCGGACCTCGTGCTCGGCGGACAGCACGTCGGCCATGTTCCACGCGCGGATCGCCGGACCGGCCATCCGCTCCGACACGGCGTCGCCGGTGATCACCAGGATTCGCCTGCGCGCGCCGAAGGCCTGCTCCAGGCCGAACGCCTCGACGATCGCCTCGTGCGCGGCGAGGTAGCGCGGCAGCGGGTAGGCGGGCTCCATCGCCTTGCGCATCAACGGAACCAGGTCGGCGTCCGAGCGAACCCGGGCCGCCTGCTCGACCGCGCGGGAGGCGGCGAGGGAGGGCAGCATCTCGACGAACTGGTCGATCGCCAGCATGCCCGCGAGCGCCGTCCGGGCGATCGGGACGGTCGCCGAGTCACCGGCCGTGGCTGAGCCCTCGCCGCGGCGGGTGATCTCCAGCTGGGTCGGGTCGATCTCGCCGCGCGCGGTCGCCCGGCGCACCGCCAGCGCCAGCGCGCCGGGCAGCGCCTTGGCCAGCGTGGCGTCGGAGAGGTTCTTGTAGAGCGCCGCCAACGCGTTGCGCTCCAGCAGATACAGCTCGCGGGACTGGTCCTTGGTGTCCACTTCGGACATGGAGGCGTGGTGGCGGTGGTAGGCCAGCGACGTCGGCTCGTAGCGCACCCGCCAGCCGCGCAGGTTCAGCCGCCAGCCGAGGTCGACGTCCTCGTAGAACATGAAGAAGCTCTCGTCGAACCCGCCGAGCTCGCGGTACACGCCCGCCCGGACGAACATCGCCGAGCCGGTGGCGAACAGGACGTCGCGCGGGTCGTCGTGGCTGCCGTCGTCCGGGGTGCCCGCGTGGCGCTTGTAGCCCATGCCGAACCAGGTGAGGCCCGCGTCGACGAAGTCGATGTTCGCGCCGTCCCAGTCGAGGACCTTGCTGGCCACGGCGGCGACGTCGGGCTGCTCGGTGAGCACCCGCACGGCCGCGCGGGCCCACTGCGGGTCGGGCCGGGCGTCGTTGTTCAGGAAGGCCAGGACGGAGCCCTTGGCGTGGTTGACGCCGAGGTTGCAGCCGCCCGCGAAACCGAGATTGTCCGGGGCCTCGACCAGTTCGACGCCGTCGACCGCACGGATCTTCTCGGCGCTGCCGTCCCCCGAGGCGTTGTCCACGCAGATGATCTGCAGGCGGTCGGCCGGGTAGTCGAGGTCCGACTTCAGCGACCGCAGGCAGGTCAGGGTGTCGTCGACTCCTCGGTAATTGACGAGTACGACCGACAGTATGGGCAAGGCCCCCTCCGCCACGCTGCCTCCTCCCGGGTTGCTCCTGGGGACAGGGTGCCTTATCGGGGTGCCGTCATGTCGCCCGACTGGCGAACTGGTGTCGCCAGACCCGCGATCGGGTGGCGCGGTCGGTGTCGATCTTGTTACGGGCGACGATCGTCCGCGGCAGCCGGGCCGCCACCTGGGCCAGCACCCGCAGCCGCAGACCCACCCGGAAGTTGTGCTCCGGCCCCACGTTTCGCCTGGTCTGGAGCACCGCGGTGAGCAGGGCGAACCGGGCCAGCTCGGTGAGCGCGACGCCCAGCGGGGCGCAGCGCAGCAGAGTGAGCAGCCGGTTGCGCTCGTTCCACAGGTGGAACTGGGCCGACCCCGGCGCGGTGCTCGCGCCGTGCAGGTGGGTGACGTCGGTCTCGACCGGCACGATCGACCAGCCCGCCAGCCGCAGCCGCCACGACGTGTCGGTGTCCTCGTAATAGCAGAAGAAGTCCCCGGGAACTCCGCCCACGGCGGCCAGCGCCTCCGTGCGCAGCAGCGCGGCGCCGCCGCAGAAGCCGAAGACCGGGCCGGTGACGGCGTCGCTGCCATGCCCGTCCGCGGTCAGCCGGACGCCGACCGACTGGACCTCGCCGGTGGGGCTGATCAGCCGGGCGCTCGCGGCGGCGGCGCCCTGATCGGCGTCGAGGGCGTCCTCCATGCGGGCCAGCCAGTCGGGACTGGGGGCGGCGTCGTCGTTGAGCCACGCCACGAACTCGGTCTCGGGCTCGACGGCCGCCAGCGCACCCGCGTAACCCACGTTGACCGGCAGCCTGCGGATCTCCGGCCTGCTCGGATGGCGGGCGAGCACCTCGGCGGTGCCGTCGTCGGAGGCATTGTCGACCACCAGGGTCCGGTGCGGCCGGGTCTGCGCGACCAAGGCGTCGAGGCAGGCGGTGAGGTGGGCACGGCCACGCCAGGTGACCACGACGACCGTCGTGCGGGCGTTCACGGCCGCGACGCTACCGGTCGCGGCGGGCCGTGCGATTCTGGCCGCGTGCCTGAGCTGGTCGTCCTCACCGAGCAACTGCTGGCGCCGGTCCCGGGCGGCACCGGCCGCTACACCCGGGAACTGGCCGCCGCGCTGGCCCGGACGGCGCCCGCGGGCTGGTCCGTCCGCGGCGTCACCGCCCGCCACGGCGACCTCGCCCCGGCCGTGGTCGACGGCGTGGCCGGGCCGAGTGCCCTCGCGCTCCCCCGGCGCGCGCTGACCCTCGCCTGGGAGCACGGGCTGCCGCCGTGGCCCGGCGGTGACGTCGTGCACGCGCCGACCCCGCTCGCCCCGCCCGCCCGCCGCGGCAGGCGACTGGTCGTGACCGTGCACGACACCGTGCCGTTCACCCACCCGGAGACGCTGACCAGCCGGGGCGCGGCCTGGCACCGCAAGGTGATCCGGCACGCCACCCGCTCCGCGGACGCGATCGTGGTGCCGACCCGGGCCGTCGCGGACGACCTCGCCCGGCACGCCCCTGGACCCGCGCCGGTCCACGTCGTCGGCCACGGGGTGTCCTCGGTGCTCAGCGCCCCCTCCGCCGTTGAGCTCGGTCTTCCCGCCGCGTACGTCCTCGCCGTGGGGACCGTCGAGCCGCGCAAGGGACTCGACGTGCTCATCGAGGCGATGGTGGAGGTGCCCGGTGTGCCGCTGGTCGTGGCCGGACCCGCTGGCTGGGGCCAGGTGGACCTGCCCGCCCTCGCCGCGCGGCACGGATTGCCCGCCGATCGTGTGCGGGTGCTCGGCAGGCTCAGTGACGAGGAACTCGCCGCCGCCCTGCACGGCGCGACGGTGCTGGCCGCGCCCAGCCGGGCCGAGGGATTCGGGCTCCCCGTGCTGGAGGCCATGGCGGCGGGCGTGCCCGTGGTGCACTCGGACGCGCCCGCCCTCGTCGAAGTGGCGGGCGGCGCGGGAATGCAGGCGAAACGCGACGACCCGGCAGCGCTCGCCGACGCCTTGCGGACGGTGCTCGACTCCCCGGACCTGGCCGCCGCGATGGTGGAGCGTGGCCGCGCGCGGGCGGCGGAGTTCACCTGGGATGGGGCGGCCGAGTCGCTGTGGCGGCTGCACGTGAGTCTGGGCGGTGGCGCGAGTTAATCCATTCGGTAAATCTCCGGCAATCGCACGTCGTACGCTGATCGCCGTGTCCGACCCCACCGTGCTTATCGACGCGACCGCGGTGCCCGCGGACCGCGGTGGGGTGGGCCGCTACGTCGACTCGCTGGTCGCGGCCCTGGCCGCCGACGGTGCCGCCCTCAGCGTCGTCTGCCAGCCCCGCGACAGCAGGCTCTACGGCGAGCTCGCGCCCAGCGCGCGGATCGTGCCGACCTCCGAGTCGGTCACCACCCGCACGGCCCGGCTGGCCTGGGAGCAGACCACGCTGCCGCGGCTGGTGCGAAGACTCGGCATCGACGTCCTGCACTCGCCGCACTACACGATCCCGCTGGCCAACCCGGTCGCGTCGGTGGTGACGCTGCACGACGCGACGTTCTTCACCGACGCCGGCCTGCACCACTCGATCAAGGCCCGCTTCTTCCGCGCCTGGACCAAGACCGCCCTCGTGCGCGCGTCGCGCTGCGTCGTGCCGAGCGAGGCCACCGCGGCCGAGCTGACCAGGGTCGTGCGTGCCGACCCGCGCTTGCTCGAGGTCATCCAGCACGGCGTGGACACCGAGCGCTTCCACCCGCCCTCGCCAGCCGAGGTCAAGGCCGCTCGGGCCGCGATCGGCCTGAGCGAACAGCCGTACGTGGCGTTCCTGGGGGCGCTCGAACCGCGCAAGAACGTGCCCGCGCTCATCCGTGGCTTCGCCGCCGCCTGCGCCGGCCGGGCCGACCCGCCCGCTCTGGTGCTGGCCGGGCAGCCCGGCTGGGACCACCAGATCGAACGCGCCCTCGACGCCGCGCCGCACCGGCTGCGGGTCATCCGGGCGGGCTACCTGCCGTTCGAGCACCTGTCCGGCTTCCTCGGCGGCGCCGCGCTGGTCGCGTATCCGAGCCTCGGCGAGGGTTTCGGGCTGCCCGTGCTGGAGGCGATGGCCGCGGGCGCGTGCGTCCTGACGACCCGGCGGCTGTCGCTGCCCGAGGTCGGCGGCGACGCGGTCGCCTACTGCGGTGTCGGCGCGGGCGACATCGCCGCCACCATCAGCGACCTCCTCGACGACCCGGGCCGCCGCGCGGCGCTCTCCGCGGCGGCGCAGCGCCGGGCCAAGGAGTTCTCCTGGGGCCTGAGCGCCGAACGGCACCGCGAGGTCTACGGGCGGGCCCACCAGCTTCACCGCAGGGGTCGATGAGGCGCGGCCGGGTTGGCGTGCAGAATGCTTGTCGTGACCGAAACCTACGGTGCCGAGATCGCCGTCGTGACCGTGACCTACTCGCCCGGCGAGACCATGGACCGGTTCCTCGACACGCTCGAGAAGGCCACCACCCGGCCGGTCCACGTGATCCTGGCCGACAACGGCTCGACCGACGGCGCCCCTGAGGCCGCCGCCGAGGCCCGCGCGAACGTCGAACTGGTGCGCACCGGGGGGAACCTCGGCTACGGCGGCGGCGCGAACCGCGGTGTGGCGGCGCTCGACTCCCGCTACGGCTGGGTCGTGATCTCCAACCCGGATGTGGAGTGGGAGCCGGGGTCCCTAGACGAGCTGATCGCCGCGGCGGACCGGTGGCCGCGCGGGGGCGCTTTCGGGCCGCTGATCACCGAACCGTCGGGCGCGATGTATCCGTCGGCGCGCGAGGTTCCTTCGCTGGGCAAGGGAATCGGGCACGGGGTGCTGGGGAAGGTGTGGCCGGGCAACCCGTGGACCCGTGCTTATAAGCAGTCCGCTTCCGATGTGCGGGAACGGGTCGCGGGATGGCTTTCGGGCTCGTGCTTCCTCATCCGGCGCGAGGCTTTCGACTCGGTGGACGGGTTCGATTCTCGGTACTTCATGTATTTCGAGGATGTGGACCTGGGCGAGCGGCTTGGCCGGGCCGGGTGGCAGAACGTGTATGTGCCTTCGGCGAAGGTGATGCACGTTCAGGGGGTGTCGACGGCGAAGGCGTCTTCGAAGATGTTGGCCGCGCACCACGAGAGTGCTTACCGGTTCATCGCTGATCGACACCAGGGCCCGTTGTGGGCGCCGGTTCGGGCCGTGATCAAGGCTGGGCTGGCTCTGCGCCTCAAGATGGAAACCCGTTAAAGGGCGGTATTCAGCCGTCGAGCCGCTGGCCGAACGTCGGCCGATCGGGGTGCGGTCGGGGCTTCATGGTCGGCACCAGACCGGCCACTTGCTCCGGTGCCTGCGGCTGCTGCGGTGCCTGCGGTTGCCTGGGTTGCCGCACTGGCAGCCGCTCCGTGGGCCTGCCCGGCGAAGCCACCGACGTGGTGGCGGCTTCCTGGGCGATCGCGGGAAGTTCCGCACGCGCGCGGCTGACCGGGAAGACCATGGTGACTTCCGGGTCCTCATCGAGCGCGTTCACCACAGCCCGGGGGATCTGCAGGGTGGCGGAGGCGTCCATCGGCGAGATGGCGCTCTCGGGGGTGACGACGTAGGAGCCGCGTGCGCGGGCACGGGCCAGGATGGCATCAGCGCGCTCACGGGGGTCCATACGGTGGCCTCTCCTGCGTCGCTCGATGTGCTCTGGTCAGAGTATCCCGCCAGTCGCGCCGCGTCATCGTTACACGGCATCAGATGTAGTCGAGATCGCCCCGGTCGCGCAGGATCTCGGTCAGGCGCTTGATGTCCTGGGCGCGGTCCCGCCTGCAGACCAGCACCGCGTCGTCGGTGTCGACGATGATGAGGTCGCTGACCCCGAGCGTCGCGACCAGCCGGTGCGAGGGCACCACGATGACGCCGTCGCCGTCGACCACCACGACGTTCGCCTTGCCGCCCGCGGTGACGTACAGCCTGCCGCCGTCGCCGACGTCGGTGCCGAGCAGGTCGCCGAGGGTCTCGAAGTCGCCGATGTCGCTCCAGCCGAAGTCGCCGGGGACGGTGGCGACCAAGCCGTCGGCGGCGGCCGGCTCCATCACCGCGTACTCGACGGCGACCTTGGGCACGGTCGGCCACAGCTCGGCCAGGACCGCTTCCTGCTCGGGGGTGTCCCACGCGGCGGCGATGGCGAGGATGGGCTTGGCCACATCCGGGCGCCGCGCGGCGAGTTCGGCCAGGAACACGTCGGTGCGCCAGACGAACATGCTGGCGTTCCACAGGTAGCTGCCCGAGTCGACGTAGCGGGTGGCCACGTCCTTGGCCGGCTTCTCCTTGAACTCCAACACCTTCTGGATGACCGACCGCTGCGCTGGCTCGCTGCACCGCAGGTAGCCGTAGCCGGTCTCCGGGCGGGTCGGGGTGATGCCGATGGTCATCAGCAGCCCATCGCGGGCGCCGTCGACGGCCCGGCCGACGGTGTGGGCGAACTCATCTCCGTCGGTGATCAGGTGGTCGGCGGCGAACGACGCCATCACCGCGCCGGGCGACCGCTTCTCGATCACCGCGGCGGCCAGCGCGATCGCCGCGCACGAGTCGCGGGCGAGGGGCTCGACCAGGATGTTGCGTTCCGGCAGGTCCGGCAGCTGTCGGGCCACCCCGGCGGCGTGCGCGGTGCCGGTGACCACGAGCAGGTGCTCCGGCGAGGACAGCGGGGCGAGCCGGTCGAAGGTCGCCTGCAGCAGCGACCGGTCGGTGCCGGTCAGCGCGTGCAGGAACTTCGGGTTGCCCGCGCGGGAAAGCGGCCACAGGCGGGTGCCGCTTCCACCGGCGGGCACGACGATGTGCAGTTCGGGTGGCGTCACAGTCCTGAGTCCTTGTCCCCTGCGCGTGAGTGGTGGGGCAACCTTAGCCAACCGGCCGGTACGGTCGTCGTGATGACCGCGATCCCGACCGGAACCGAACGGACCAGGCACTGGGTGCCCGACGGCCCGCACGACGTCGCGGGCGCTTTACGGCCGCTGCGGCGCGGACCGCACGACCCGGCCTTCCGCGAGGACACCGACGGCCTCTGGCTCGCCGCCAACACACTGGCAGGCCCCGGCACACTGCGCTTGCGCATCGCAGGCGAGGTGCACGCCTCAGCCTGGGGTCCGGGCGCCGACCTGCTGCTCGACGGTTTGCCCGCGCTACTCGGCGCTTCGGACGACGACTCCGGGTTCGTCGCTCATCACCCCTTGGTCGCCGAGGTTCGGCGTCGGCGGCCGGGAATGCGGCTCGGGGCGACCGGGCGGGTGTGGGACGTGCTGCTCGCGGCGATCATCGAGCAGAAGGTGACGGGGACCGAGGCCCATCGGACCTGGCGTGACCTGGCCCGGCGATTCGGGAGCCGGGCGCCTGGGCCCGCTCCTGAGGGGTTGTTCACACCGCCGACGCCTCAGGCTGTCCTGGGCATCGAGGACTGGGAGTGGCACAAGGCGGGACTCGACGGCGCTCGCCGTCGGACCGTGCTCGCCGCCGCGCAGGTGGCGGGTCGGCTGGAGCGGGCCGCTGAACTGCGGGGCGCCGCCGGCCGTGATCTGTTTTGCAAGGTGCCGGGAATCGGGGTCTGGACGGCCGCCGAAGTGGCACAGCGGGCGTGGGGTGATCCCGACGCGCTCAGCGTGGGGGACTACCACCTGTCGAACCTGATCGGGCACGCGTTGCTCGGGCGTCGGATCGATGACAAGCGGATGCTCGAGGAACTGGCCGTCTACGAACCCCAGCGGCATCGTGCGGCGCTGTACGTCCTCGCCGCCGGACTCGGCAAACCCCGCTTCGCGCCGCGGTTCTCGCCGCGCGACTACCGGAGCTTCTAGCCCGCCTCCCCGTAGCTCGTCCTGTCGTTGACCGCTGGTTCATGGTCCTTGGGTGATCTGTCGTTGTTCGTGATCCGTGGCCACCCGATCGTGGAGGGGGTGGAAACACACGATCAACGAGAGGGCGTGGCATGGATATCCCGCACATCAGGCATCGGTTCGTGGAGGTCGAGGGGGTGCGGGTCTTCTATCGGGAGACCGGACCCTCGCACGCGCCGACGCTGTTGCTGTTGCACGGCTTCCCGTCGGCCTCCCACCAGTTCCAGCGATTGATGGACGCGCTGGGCTCCCGCTACCGGCTGATCGCACCAGACTATCCAGGGTTCGGCCATACCGAGGCGCCGCAGGACTTCACCTACTCCTTCGACCGGCTGGCCGACATCGTCGAGGGCTTCGTCCAGTGTCTGGGCCTGGACCGCTTCGCGATGTACGTCTTCGACTTCGGTGCGCCCGTGGGTTTCCGGCTGGCCGAACGCCACCCCGAGTGGATCGCCGGGCTGGTCGTGCAGAACGGCAACGCCTACACCGAGGGCCTGTCCGACGGGGCCCGCGACTTCATCGCCCTGCGCCCGGAGACTCCCGGCTCGGAGGAGATCATCCGCGGCCTGCTCACCCCGCAGGGCACCCGCGGCCAGTACGAGAGCGGCGTGGCCGAACCCGAACTGGTCTCCCCCGACGGCTGGACGCTCGACCAGCACTTCCTCGACCTGCCCGGACGAAAGGAGGCCCAGGTCGCGCTGGCCTACGACTACCACTCCAACGTCGAGCGCTACGGCCGATGGCAGGAATGGCTGCGTGCGCATACCCCGCCCACCCTCATCGCCTGGGGCAGCGACGACCCGTTCTTCCCCGAGCCCGGCGCCCGCGCCTACCTGCGCGACCTGCCGGAGGCCGAGCTTCACCTGTTCGGCACCGGCCACTTCGCGCTGGAGACTCACCTGCCGCAGATCGCCCCGCTCATCGCCGGTTTCCTCGACCGCCTCGGGGAGTGAGGTACGCGTGCGCTCGCCGCTCGGCCTGGCGGTGTTGTTCACGGCCGCCTTCACCACCATCACCACCGAGACGCTGCCCATGGGGTTGCTGCCGTCGATGAGCCGGGACCTGGGTGTCTCCGAGTCCCAGGTCGGCCTGTTGGTCGGGGTCTACGCGCTCCTCATCATGGTCGTGACGCTTCCGTTGGTCGCGCTCACCCGCCGCTGGCCGCGGCGAAGGCTGCTGGTGGTCGTCATGGCCGCCTTCGCGGTCGGCAACCTGCTCACGATTCTCGCCGTGAACTATCCCGTGGCCGTGGCCGCGCGGCTCGTCGCCGGTCTCGGGCACGGGGTGCTGTGGTCGGCGATGGCCGCCTACGCCGCCCGCCTGGTCACGCCCGACCGCGCCGGGCGTGCGGTGGCGGTGGTGTTCGCGGCCAACTCCCTCGCTCTCACCCTGGGTTTGCCCCTCGGCACCGCCCTCGGCGAGATCGCCGGCTGGCGGGCTCCGTTCGCCGTGCTCGCCGCCCTCGCCGCGCTGGTGATGCTTGTCGCTCCCGTCGTCCTGCCGGATCTGCCGGGCGACGGCACGGCGGCGCCCGGCGTGATCGGGGCGGTGCGCCTTCCCGGTGTGCGGCTCGTCATGCTCGTCACGAGTCTGGTGATGCTGGGGCACTTCGCGCTGTACACCTACATCGCCCCTTTCCTCCTCCAGGCGGGGGCCGCCGTCGGGCCGTCGCTGTTCGTCTTCGGGCTCGCCGGGATTCTGGGCGTGCTGGCGGCGGGCGCATCCGCCGACCGCGCGCCCCGCACCGCCTTGCTGGTGGCGCTCGGCGTGATGGCCGTCGCCATGGCGGCACTCGCCCTCACCCGCGCGACCGGGGCGGTCGCGGTCACCGCGGCGTGGGGAGCCGCCTACGCCGCGCTGCCCACGCTGCTGCAAGCCCTGGTCCTCAGAGTGGCCCCGAATGCCCAGGCGAGCGCGTCGGCGCTGTTCATCATCACCTTCAACCTCGGCATCACGGCAGGTTCCGGGCTCGGCGGATACCTCCTGGCGCGGTACGGCCCCGCACCACTCCCGCTGGTCGCCGCCGCGCTGGCGGCCGCGGCGTGGCTGACCGTCCGATCACTCGGGGGTGTTGGCCTGCGCACTCGACGCGTGGTCGATGAGAGTGGGCGGGTCACGGTGGACCGTGACGACGCGGTGTGCGGGCCGCCTGTGACGCCGTAGATCGTCGACAGGTTCGCCGGGATCGGCCCGGTGAACCTGTCGACGACCTGCCGCACGCTTATGACCGGATCTCGCGCAGCCGCGTGTTCTCCTGTTCCAGTTCGGCGACCCGGACTCGCAGGTGGGCGAGGGCGTGGTCGACAGCGTCGCGGGGGACCAGGTGGGGGATGTGCTGCGGGCAGTTCCAGTCGAAGCCCTCGACCTCGATGATGACGGCGCGTTCGACCTTGGCCGGGTAACCGGCGACCGCCAGCTCCCGATCACCTTCCACCACCCGTGCGCGACCGAGGAGCTTGAGCCGGGTCTTGTTGGCGTAGTCCATGAGGAACAGCGAGACCCGGTCGTCGTGGTCGAGATTGCCGCGGGTGATGTACTGCCGATTGCCGCGGAAGTCGGCGAACCCCAGCGTGTGGTCGTCGAGCACCTTGAGGAACCCGGCCGGTCCGCCGCGGTGTTGGATGTACGGCCAGCCGGTCTCGCTCACCGTCGCCAGGTAGAAGCTGTCGCGCAGGCTGATGAACAGCCTTTCGTCGGCGCCCAGTCGGTCGGCCTTGACCGACCCGTCGAGCATGCTCTGGTAGGCGCGGTAGCTGCCGTGCGCACGCTGGTGGGCCTGGACACCGGGGGTGAAGGCGAGTCGCGCGAACCTGTTGGTCACCGTTCGTCATCCCCTCGTGGTCCGAAGATGGTGCGGTCGTTCTCATCGATGGGGATGTCGTTGATGCTGGCCTCGCGGCGGGCCATGAGCCCATCGGGGGTGAACTCCCACAGCTCGTTGCCGTGGCTGCGCCACCACTGGCCGCCTGCGTCGTGCCATTCGTACTGGAAGCGGACGGCGATGCGGTCGTCGGTGAAGGCCCAAAGCTGCTTTCGCAGCGCGTAGCCGTTCTCCTTGGCCCACTTGTGCGTGAGGAACTTCTTGATCTCCGCACGACCGGTCAGGAACTCTTCCCGGTTGCGCCAGACCGAGTCGGGGCTGTAGGCGAGGGCGACCCGCTCGGGGTCGCGGCTGTTCCAGGCATCCTCGGCGAGCTGGACTTTGGTCACGGCGGTTTCGGCGGTGAAGGGGGGAAACGGGGGACGGGACATGGTGCCGCTCCTGTGTGCGGTAGTGGTGGTCGGTGTGGATGTCGATCGACGTCGCCGACGACCTGGTCGGCCTGACACGCGGAACGGTCGTCACCGCCATTTCATTCCGACCTGCCCGTCATCCCTGTGTCCCAACGGTTCAGGCCGTGGTAGTTGTGGCAGGCTTGCCATCTGCGGTCTCCTTCGCGGGGATCAGGTGAGGTCCGTCCCAGCGTCTGCCTCGGTGTTGAGCCGCTCGGTGATGAGGGTCAGCACGCGACCGGCGATGGCCAGGTCCTCGGCCGGGATCTCGCCGTAGACCCGGTCGATGACCTCGGCGATGGCGTCGTTGATCTGGCGGTACCGCTCCTGGCCCCCGGCGGTGAGAGCGACGGCGGATCCCGAGGACTCCAGCAGTCCCTCGGCGGTCAGCCCGTCGATCGCCGCCCGCGCTGCCGCCTCATCGATCTTCAGCGCGCCGGTGATCCGGCCGACGAGCTGGTCGCCGACGATGGCCCCGCCGCCCAGCACGGTCAACTTGAGTGCCACCCACTGGTTTTGGTCGTGGCGGTGCGGGCCAGGACGCGGTTCAGGATCGGCAGGTGCGCGTTCTCGGCCTGACCGACGATCTGCGGGTTGAGGGTGACGGACACGGTTGCTCCTTCATGGTGGAAACAGCTTGTGGCGAGGATCCTGTGCGTTTGCACTCCACGATCCGGTGGCGATGGCTCACGAACAACGACAGATCACCCAAGGACCGTGAACGTGCGGTCAACGAAATAGCTCACTGACTCGCGACGGCACTCGTCGAGGTGGCACTGGCGGCTCGGACGAACGCTTCGACGAGCCGGGTCTGGCCGGCGGTCCGCCAGGTGAGACCGAACTCCAGGGGTGGTGCGTCCGTGAGGGGGATATAGGTGACATCGGGCCGGAGGTAGAACCGGGTCACCTGGTCACTGCACGGATAGACGCCCCTGCCCGCCCCGACGAGGGCGAGGATCTCCGGGAAGGTGTCGGCGCTTGGGCCCCAGGGGATGGGACGGCCGGACGGGGTGTGGCTCGGCTGGTGGACCGCGTTCCAGTAGTCGGGGATACCGGGCGGATTGCGCAGCATCTTGTCGTGGGTGAGGTCTTCCAGCGAGACCGAGGACCGGCGGGCGAGGGGGTGCCGGGTCGAGACCGCGAGCATCTTCGCCTCGGAGTAGAGCACCGGCCCGGTGGTCAGGTCGGGCTCGCGGTTGGGCAGGGCACCCAGCATGATCTCGATCTCGGCGGCCCGCAGGAGTGATACGCCGTCGCTCAGCTGCAGCTCTTTGATGTGCACCTCGCAATCGGAGTGCGCGGCGGTGAACCGATCGATCACTTTGAGCAGGAACTGACCGCCGGCTGAGCTGAAATAGCCGATCCGCAGGACTCCGGAGATTCCGCGTCCGGCCGCTATCGCGTTCCTGAGGCCCTGCTGGATCTGGGTGTAAGCGGAGGCCAGGTCGTCGTGGAGTTGCCTGCCGAGCGGGGTCAGGGTGACCCGGCGGCTGGTCCGTTCGAAGAGCGAGGCCCCGATGCGGCTCTCCAGCCTTTTGATCGTCTTGCTGATGTGCGTCGTGGACACCCTCAGCCGTTCGGCCGTCCGGCCGAAATGAAGTTCCTCGGCGAGGGCGAGAAACGCTTCGATTTCGTAACGCTCCACGAAGGTCTCCGTTGTCGTGAACCGCAGGTTGACGGTCCTTGGGTGATCTGTCGTTGTTCTTGATCCGCCGACGCCCGATCGTTGAAGTCGTTGGGCCACAGACGATCGCTGAAAGGGGGTGGCAGGCGGTGACCGCTGTTCCGCACATCAGACACCGGTTCGTCGAAGTCGACGACGTGCGGGTCTTCTATCGGGAGGCGGGGCTGTCGGGTGCGCCGACCTTGTTGCTACTGCATGGCTTTCCCTCGGCCTCGCACCAGTTCCGGCGGTTGATGCAGGCCCTGGGTTCCCAGCACCGGCTGATCGCCCCAGACTATCCGGGGTCCGGGCATACCGAGGCGCCCGGGAATTTCGCCTACTCCTTCGACCGGCTGGCCGACGTCATCGAAGGCTTCGTCCAGCGGCTCGGCTTGGACCGGTTCGTCATGTATCTCTCCGGCACCGGTGGAGCGGTCGGTTTCCGGCTGGCCACCCGGCATCCGGAATGGCTCGCCGGATTGATCATCCAGAACGCCAACGCCTACGACGAGGGGTTGGCGGGTCTGGCGCAGCTGTCCGGGGCAGCGGGCAGTATCCGGCGCAGCCTGCGATTGCCGGTCACCCGCGGCCGATACGAGGGCGGCGCCATGGACGTCGAGCTCGTCTCCCCGGACAGCTGGACTCTCGACCAGCACTTCCTGGGCCTCCCAGGTCGCACGCGGGCCCAGGTCGAACTGGCTCTGGACGAGCACAGCAACCTCGAGCTGTACCCGCGGTGGCAGCGATGGCTGCGCGAACGCCGGCCGCCCGTCCTCGTCATCTGGGGCCGGCGCGACCCCTTGCTCCTCGCCGAGGGCGCCCACGCGTACCTGTGGGATCTGCCGGACGCCGAGCTTCACCTGTTCGACACCGGCAGGTTCGTCCTCGAGGAGAAGCTTCCCGAAATCGTCCCGCTCGTCGCGGGATTCGCCCACCGGCACCGCTGACCGGCTGGGCTGCTGACCCCGCGTTCCTTTCCCGGCCAACGGGCCGACCACAGTGACTCAGCGGCGGCTGGTCAGGGCGGCTTCGGCGATCGACAGGGCGGTGGCGGTGTCGAGGCCGAGTTTGTGCATCGCGTCCGCGTAAGTGTCGGCGGCTTTGCGGGCGCGTTCCATGGTGCGATCCCCCGCGGCGCCGACGAAGGTGCCCGCGCGGCCTCGGGTTTCGACCAAGCCCGCTTCCTCAAGCTCCCGGTAGGCGCGCGCGACCGTGTTCGCCGCGAGGCCCAGGTCCGTGGCCAGCTGACGCACGGTCGGCAGTTTCGTCCCCACCGCCAGCGTGTGGTCGTTGATCTGCTGCGCCAGTCCGCCCCGCACCTGCTCGAACGGCGGCACCGGCGAATTCGGGTCGATGGTGATCACGACGGCACCGCCGCCAGCATCTCCCCGATCCCCGCGTTGCCGTCCGGGTCGTCGGGTAGCGCGTCGATGGGCCACCAGCGCAGGTCCAGGGACTCCGAGCTGCGCACCGCTTCCGCCCCGGCAGGCGCCCGCACGACGAAGCGGACGTCGAAGTGGCGGGTGGGCAGGCCCAGTGAGCAGGTGATCGGGTGGACGTCCACGTGCAGCGGCACCGGGTCGATCTCCAGGCCCTCGATGCCGGACTCCTCGGTCGCCTCCCGCAGCGCCGCGCCCGCCAGGGTCGTGTCGCCCGGTTCGCAGTGGCCACCCAGTTGCAGCCACCGGCCCACGCGGGGATGCAACGTCAGCAGGACGTTGGTGCCCGCGTGGTCCAACAGCAGCGCCGACGCGGTGATGTGACCCGGTTCGCACGAGCGCTGACAGGCGTCCGGGCGCGCCGCGAGGAAACCCAAGTACGCCTGGCGCAGGGACTCCTGGCCGCGGTCGAGGGGTTTCCACGCCGTCATGGTTCGGACCGCGTCCGCGTGCAAGGTCACTTCTCCAGCCAGCCTTCGTCGGTGGGGACCTCGCGCGGCGTCAGCTCCGTCAAAGGGTGGCCCACCGCGACCGCGCCCAAGGGCTCCCAGTCGGCGGGCAAACCGAGCACCTCACGCACGACGTCGGGGCAGAAGATGGTGGACGACACCCAGCAGGAGCCCAAGCCTTCCGCCGCCAGCGCGACCAGCACACCCTGGACGGCCGCGCCGCCCGCGATGGTGAACATCGTCCGCTCGGCCTCGGCCCGACGCGCGTCCGGGTAGGTGTGGGCGCCCTCGCGCACGAGGAAGGGCAGCAGGATCTCCGTCGCCTCGAAGAGGAGTTCGCCGCGGGTGACCCGGCGCTCGATCCACTCCTCGGACTTGCCGTCGGCGCGCAGGTCGAGCTTCCATGCCTCGTGCATCGCCTCCAGCAGGGCTTCGCGGTGCTCGGCGAGCCGGACGAAGCGCACCGGCTTGGTGTGGTGCGGCGCAGGTGCGGTCAGCCCCGCGGCCACCGCGCGACGCAGCGACTCCGGGTCGACCGGTTCGCCGGAGAACTCCCGCAGCGAGCGGCGCAGCAGCACCGCTTCCCGCCTGCCCTGGGCGATGGACTCCTCGGTGCCCAGCCGGAACAGGTCCTCCTCGACCGGACGCAGCAGGTCGCGGGCGGTGGACGTCTCGTCGCCGATCTCCATGCCGCGCACGACCGCGACCGGCACGCCGCCGAGCTTGCCCTTCACCAGGTCGGCCGCCGCGGCGACCTCGTCGGCGACCGCGACCCGGGTGACCGACAGCTCGTTGCCCTGCGAGTCGATCTGACCCGCGTAGGAGTGCAGCACCCGCAGCCCGGACGACCCGATCGCCGCGTCGGTCTGGCCGAGCCGCCACGCCCGGCCCATCGTGTCCGTGATCACCACGGCCACCTCGACCCCCAGCCGCTCGCGCAGCCCGCCACGCAGGGCACGGGCGGAGGCATCCGGGTCGACCGGCAGCAGCGCCAGCTCGTCACCCGCCACATTGGACGAGTCGATCCCGGACGCCGCCTGCACGATGCCCAGCCGGTTCTGCGTGATCAGCGACCGGAACTTCTGCGCGACCACGGACACGGCCTCGTCGAGCACCAGCTTGCGCCGGACCGCGTCCCGGGCCTCCGGGTCGGACGGGACCGACACCAGCTGACCCTCTACTTTGGACACGATCTTGCTGGTGACCACCACGATGTCACCGGAGCGCAGCCACGGCGCCGCCGCCACGATCGCCCCGGTCAGGTCGTCGCCGGGCCGGAACTCGGGCAGCCCCCGGACCGGCAGGATCTCGACCGACCCGCGCGCGCCGTGCTCGATGCTGTCCATCTTCTACTCCCCAGTGCTGATTCCGCCGAGGTCGAACGCCGCGCGCGCCATCGCGGCTGTGGCGTCCACATCGGACATCAGCAGCGGCACGGCGCGGACCAGCACGCCCGGCACGTCGGCGGTGTCGCCCGAGTGCACGAGCCACCCGTCGAGGATGCCGTTGTCGGAGCACCCGCGCGAGCCGTAGTGCCTGCCCACGGCCTCCGCCGACACCTCAAGGCCGATCGCGCTCAGGCACGCGTCGGCCATCCCGCGCACCGGGGCGTCGTTGATGATCGGCGAGATCCCCACCACGGGAGCCTCGGTCTTGCGCAGCGCCGTGCGCAGACCCGGCACCGACAGCACGCTCCCGATGCTCACCACCGGGTTCGACGGCGCGAGGAGCACGATGTCCGCCTCGCTGATCGCCTCGACCACCCCCGGCCCCGGCGCGGCCTCGTCGGCGCCGACCGCCACGATCGACCGGGCCCGCGGCTCCGCGTGGTAGCGCACCCACCATTCCTGGAAGTGCACCGCCTTGCGCTCGCCCGTGCCCGGCTCGTCGATGACGACGTGGGTCTCGACCCGGTCGTCGGTCATCGGCAGCAGCCGCACGCCCGGCTTCCAGCGGTCGCACAGCGCCGTGGTGATGTCGGAAAGCTCATAGCCCGCGCGCATCATCCGGGTGCGCACCAGGTGGGTGGCGATGTCCTTGTCGCCCAGGCCGAACCAGTCGGGATCGGCGCCGTAGGCGGCGAGTTCCGCCTTGACCGCCCAGGTCTCGTCCGTGCGGCCCCAGCCACGCTCGGTGTCGATGCCGCCGCCGAGGGTGTACATGCACGTGTCGAGGTCCGGGCAGACGCGCAGGCCGTGCAGCCAGATGTCGTCGGCGGTGTTCACCACCGCGGTGATCTCGTGCGGGGAACCCTCGGGGGCGGGCCCCACCGGGTCGAATCCGAGCAGTTTCTTCACGCCGAGCAGGAATCGGGCTCCGCCGACTCCGCCCACGACTACGGCAACCTTCACGGTCAGTGATCCTCGCACGGTCGGGTGACCCCAGTGGGGTCGGGAGTGGTCAGCGCCAGAAGAAGAAAGCGTCCTGGCCGTAGTAGGCCAGCAGGTCGTTGCCGCCGACGCCGGCGTACAGCGAGCTGACCACGTCCCAGAACGCCTGGCTGACACCCGGGATGCCGATCAGCGCGGCGAACAGAAACAGCGGCGCCCACGGCCGGGCCTTCGCGCCGAACTTGCGCGCCTCATAGGACAGGAACGGTTCGATCGCGCCCCAGCCGTCCAGGCCGGGCACCGGAAGCATGTTCAGCACGAAGGCCGCGAGCTGCAGCAACGCCAGGAACGACAGGCCCGCGGCCATCATCGGCGCGGGTTCGAAGATCTCGACGGACAGCGCGAGCAGGATCCCGGCGATCAGGTTCGCGGCCGGTCCGGCCAGGGAGACGGTTGACTCCACTGCCTTGGACCGCAACGCGTAGTGGTTGATCCAGACCGCGCCGCCGGGCAGCGGGATACCGCCGATCGCGAGGAACAGCACCGGCATGAGCAGGCTCAGGACCGGATCGGTGTACCGGCGCGGATCGAGTGTGAGATAGCCCTTGAAATAAACCTCGCGGTCCCCGCCGCGGAACGCGACGAGCGCGTGGCCGAACTCGTGCAGGCACAGCGAGACCACCCAGCCGCCCAAGACCAGCAGCACGATGCCCGCGTTGATGGCGATCTGGTTCTCCACCAGGGTGAGCAAAGCGCCACCGATGGTGACGCCGATCAGGCCGAGGAAGATGGGCGAGGGGCGAACCGCTGATCTCTGCACACACCCAGTGTGGCAATGTTCGCCGGTTGCGTGTTCGCCACCCCGCGAACGCGCACAGTTTCGGCCGGTACCCGATCGGGTACAGGCTGCTCATAACGCATCACCCACCTGGGGGCACAGCTTGACCCGCCGCCATGACACGGGTGTAATCACATCGATGTCATTCGCCGGGGGACGGCGTAACGGCATCCGCCAGCCGGGGAGTGCGGAAGGCGAGGAGGCGGGCGATATGCAGGGATTGAGTGACGGGGGTCGCGTCGTGGAGTGGGGCGAGCGTCCGACCGAGGAACTGGACGTGTTCGCCGGATTCTTCGACGAGGCCGATGAACAAGAGTGGCAGGAGCGCGCCTTGTGCGCGCAAACCGACCCAGAGGCGTTCTTCCCTGAAAAGGGCGGATCGACTCGTGAGGCGAAGCGCATTTGCCTGGGCTGTGAGGTTCGTTCTGAGTGCCTCGAGTACGCCCTCGCACATGATGAGCGCTTCGGCATCTGGGGCGGTCTGTCCGAACGGGAGCGAAGGCGTCTGAAAAAGGCGATGTAGATACCCGGGCGTTTCGGCGCCCGGGTATCTACACCCGCACGCCTGACCGGCGGTGAGTCTCCGCCGGACGCGCAACGATTTGTGCTGGGTTGCGCGGGTTTCGCGCGGCGGCATCGTACGGTGTGTGACCGGTGGCCGAACATCATGACCACCGGCTCGTCCACACGCGATGCCCCGGGAGGTGTCCACAGTCGTGCCTCCTCGGTCGCGGCAGGTGTTGAGTCGTGGTGCCCCCGTGTTGCGCACCGCACCCGTGTTGGCCGTTCTCGTGTGTCACGACGGCGCGCAATGGCTGCGGCTGGCGCTTTCCGCGCTGCGCCATTCCACGCCGAGGCCGCGGCACATCATCGCCGTCGACACCGGCTCCACCGACGAGACGGCGACCGTGCTCGCCGCGGCGGCCACCGGCGACGACCGCATCCTCGACGGCGTCATCACCCTTGACCGCGACACCGGCTTCAGCGACGCCGTGCACGCCGCGGTCGACCACGCCGTGCCGCGCTGGGGCGACCCTGGCGGCTGGATCTGGTTGCTGCACGACGATTCCGCGCCCGACCCGGAGTGCCTCGCCACGCTGCTGCTGGCCGCCGAGATGTCGCCTTCCGCGGGGGTGCTCGGCCCGCTCGCCGTGGAGTGGCAAGACCCGCGACTGGTGATCGAGGCAGGCCTGTCGACGGATGCGTCCGGCCACCGGCAGACCGGCATCGGTCCGTCCGAAGTGGACTGGAACGCGCTGGGCCGGACGGCCGACGACGGTCGGCGGTTCGAGCAGAGCACCGAGGTGCTCGCCGTGTCCTCGGCCGGAATGCTGATCCGCCGCGAAGTCTGGGAGCGGCTCGGCGGTTTCGACCGCGCCATCCCCATGATGCGTGAGGACATCGACTTCGGCTGGCGGGTCAACCGGGCGGGCCAGGTCGTCCTCTGTGTCCCCGCCGCCCGGATCCGACACGTCCGCGCCGTGGCCCGCGACCTGCGTGGTGTCGACGCGCGCTCGGCCGTGGGGCCCTCGCCGCGCGGGATCGACCGCGCCCACGGGCTGCGCACCTTCCTGGTGAACTGCTCGACCCTGTCGTTCTTGATCGGTGTGCCGCGGCTGGCCATGCTGTGCCTGTTGCGCGCGCTCGGCTTCGCGATGCAGCGCAGGCTCGCCGAGAGCCAGGTCGAACTCCGGGCCGCCGGCTATCTCCTCGGCGGTGGTGCCCGGCTGCGTGCGGCCCGCGCGGCGCGATCGGCCACCGCGGGCCGCGGCAGCGTCCGCGGCCTGTTCACCAGCAGGCTGACCAGATTCCGCAACGCCGTGCGCGGCGTGCTGTCCACGATGGTCCGCAGGCGGGTCGCCGCCGACGCCGCGCTCGGCAGGCTGCCCGACCCCGGTGTCGCGTGGACCCCGCCGCACGCCGACCAGGCGCCCCGGACCCCGCTCGGCCCGGACGCGCTCCCGGCGGGCGCGCTGGGCAGGCCCAAGCGGGCCGGTCTGCGCAGGCCCTCGGACGCCATCGCGGTGCCGGTGGCCGTCCCCGACGACGTCCCCGGTGGCCTCCGGCCGAGCCCCCGACCGCGGCCGTCCCCGGTCCCGCGCGATGGCAGCGGCCCGCAGCCCGCGGGCGACCTGATGCTCGTCCACGTCAACCGCGGCGCGGTGCTGCGCCAGATCGCGTTCTCTCCGCCGCTGCTGCTCGTGCTCGGCCTGATCGCGCTCGCCGTCGTGGTCAACTCGGCGCGCTGGGGCACCGACCTCGCGGGCGGCAGGCTGCTGCCGGTCGGCGACCTCGGCCAGACGTGGTCGGACTACGTGGCGACCTGGCACGGCGTCGCGGGTGGCACCGCCGCTCCCGCTCCCGCCGCCCTCGCCGTCGTCGGCACCCTCGGGGCGCTCTTCGCGCCACTGGGCGGGCCGCCCGCCGCCGTCGCGTTCCTCTTCCTCGCCGACCTCCCGCTCGCCGGGCTCGCCGCCTACGTCGCGACCCGCCGGGCGCCGGTGCGCCGCTGGGTGCGCGCGCTCCTGGCGCTCGGCTACGCGCTGCTTCCGCCCGCCACGGCCGCCGTCGCGCAGGGCAGGCTCGACGTCGTCATCGCGCACGTCCTGCTGCCGCTCGTCGTCTCCGGGATCGCCTCGCTGCTGGTCCGCAGGCGCACCAGCGCGGGCGGCCGGGCCTGGCTGTCGACCGCGGCGGGCACGGCGCTGGGCATCGCGGTGATCGGCGCCTTCACGCCGCTGGTGCACGTGGTGATCGTGGTGGTAGCGCTCGGCGGTTTCGTGCTGGTGCCGGGCAACGGGACCCGCCGCGGCGCCGCGCTGTTCCTGCTGGTGCTGATGCCGCTGGCGCTGCTGCTCCCGTGGCCCGCGGTGGTGATCCAGCACCCCGCCGTCGTGCTGCACGGCGTCGGCACGCTGATCGAGAACCAGACGGCGTCGGTGATCGATCTCCTCACGCTGCACGCGGGTGGACCCGGGGCGTGGCCCTATGTCGGCGGCGCGATCGTCCTCGCCGTCCTGGCGGGTCTGCTGATCCGGCCGCACCGCGGCGCGCTGCCCGGACTCGGCTTCGCGCTGCTCGGTGTGCTGGCCGTGGCGCTCGTCCGGTTCGTGCCCGCCACGCCGCTGGGCGCGACCGAACCCGCGCACGGCTGGACCGGCGCGCCGATGCTGATCGTCGGCTGGGGCCTGCTGTGGGCGATGCTCGGGCTGTGCCGAACCGACCCGACCGCCGCGCGCAGCCCGCTCGCCCGGCCCGCGGCGGTGGTGGGCGTGCTGATCCTCGCCGCCCTCGTCGCCAACGCGATGATCCCCGGCCGGGAGGGTCCCCTGCGCGACGGCGGTGGCATGGCGCTGCCGAGCACTCTGGTTCGCGAACTCGCCGAGACCCGCCGGTCGATCCTGGTCAGCGCCACCGACGGTCCGGTTCGGCAGATCGCCGCCCGCGCGCCGCGCTTCGCCGACGACGACTACGCCCCGACCCCGGCCGCCCCGCTGCGGCTGGCCGGCCTCGACGCGGACCTGCGCGCCGCCGACTCGCCGACCGTGCGGTCCGCCGTGGTCCGCGCGGCCGCGGGCGGGGTGCTGTTCGTCGTCCCGTCGGACCGGGTCGCGGGGGAGCAACTGCGCAGGCTGGCGGGCGAACTCGTCGCCGACGCACCGGAGACCTCCGACGGGCGTCCGGTCCTGCGGCTGCAGCCCGCCGCTGGATCGGCCGCGCTGCTCTCACCGGAGCTGGCCCGCGCGGCCGTCACCGGCGGCGAACCCCCGACCCGGCTCGACGCGGGCGGCGTGGTCCCGGTCGACGCCGCGCCACCCAACGTCGCGGTGCGGGTGTCGGACGGTCCGCAGGGCAGGCTTTTGGTGGTGGCCGCCGAAGAGGAACCGGGCTGGCAGGCGACCGTAGACGGCAAGCAGGCCGCGGTCGTGCGGGCCTGGGGCCACCTGGTCGCCATCGTGATCCCGACCCGCGAAGCGGAGATCCGGATAGAGCAGCCAACGGCCCTACGCAGCGTCCTGCTCCTAACCCAAGGCGCCGTCGTCCTCTTCATCCTCCTGACCGCCATCCCCGGCCGCCGAGAAGAAGACTGACCCGCGAGTCGCCCCGTCAGGCAAGTGAGTCGCCCCGCCAGGCGAACGAGTTCGACATTCGCGACTCGCGAATGTCGAATTCAGTTGCCGGAACGGGCGACTCGCTTGCCTGGCGGGGCGACTCGCGGGTGGGTCAGGCTTCGCCGTCGATGACGCCGGGGTCGAGGTTGAGGTAGTTCGCCACCTGCTCGACCAGGACGTCGTGGATCAGGTCGGCCAGGTCGGCGCCGTCCTTCGCCCGGGCCTCCAAGGGCCTGCGGTACAGGACGATGCGGGCGCGGGTCGGCTGCCCGCGCCGGTCGACACCCGCGGCCACCAGTCGCGCGAGCGGTACGCCGCTGTCGGCGAGCACGCCGTCGGGCTCGGTGCCGTCCGGCACCTCGGGCACGTCGTCGACGGCCACGTCGAGCTTGGTCAGTTCCGTGCGCCACCGGGCCTCGATCGGCTCCAGCGCGTCGAGGACGAGTGCGTCGAACTTCTCCGCGCGTGTGCTGGCCGCGGGCAGGGTCGACGGGAACAGCGGACCGCGCAGACCGCGGCCATGTCGATCGCGGTTGCGTCGTCCGCGCCGCCGGGAACTGCGAGCTGTCACCACGAGGAGCAGGTTACGCGGTCGCCCCACTGCGCCGATTGGGCGTGCCCGCGGCAACGAGGGCGGGTAGGAGGGCGTGTCGTGGGCGCGTCTGCGTCGTGCGAACCCCCGGAGGCGCTATGGTCACCGATCGTGCGGAGCGTGAGACGGTGTTCGCGAACCGGGTGTCTCAACCCGGCCGTCGCCACGCTGACCTACGCCTATGCGGAGTCCACCGCTGTCGTCGGGCCACTGGCCACCTACTCGGAACCGCACAGCTACGACCTGTGCGAGGAACACGCCCTGCGGCTGACCGTGCCGCGCGGGTGGGAGGTGGTCCGGCATGACGGCGAGTTCGCCCTGCCGGAGCCGACGGTGGACGACCTGACGGCGTTGGCGGAGGCCGTCCGCGAGGCTGGTCGCGTGGACCGGCCCATCGAGCCCCCCGACCCAGGCATGGGCTTCCGCCGCGGCCACCTCCGCGTCCTCCCGGATCCAGTCAACGACTAGTCAAGGACCAGTCGCACCATCCGACGGGCGTCTTAGGACCGCACCCAATTTCCGGGGAGCCGGACCAGTCCCCACCTTCCTACCGGCGCCTAAGGGGACCGTGACGCCACTTGACCACGGTGACCGCCCAAACCGCCGCGTGTCGCCTCTCGGGACCAACACTCAAAATTCCGGGGAGGCGGACTAGTAGGCTTCGCAGGTGGCAGCGCAGCGCCGCCGATCCGACCCCTGGGAGCATCAGTGCGTGACCTGTCCGGCGTCTTCAAGGCCTACGACATCCGCGGCGTCGTCGGCGAGCAGATCGACGCCGACCTCGTCCGGGCGACCGGCGCCGGGTTCGCCCGGCTTGTCGGCGGTCCGACCATCGTCGTCGGTCACGACATGCGCGACTCGTCCCCCGGTTTGGCCGAGGCGTTCGCCGAGGGCGCGGCGGGCGAGGGCGTCGATGTGATCAACATCGGTCTGGCCAGCACCGACATGCTCTACTACGCCTCCGGCAGCCTGAACCTGCCCGGCGCGATGTTCACCGCGAGCCACAACCCGGCGAAGTACAACGGGATCAAGCTCTGCCGTGCGGGCGCCGCCCCGGTCGGCCAGGACACTGGCCTGAACGACATCCGCCGCGATGTCGAGGCGGGGACTCCGGGGTCCGGCAAGACCGGCTCCGTCGAGACCCGTGACTTGCTCGTCGACTACGCCGCCTACCTGCGCAAGCTCGTCGACCTGTCCGGCAGCCGCCCCCTCAAGATCGTGGTGGACGCGGGCAACGGCATGGGCGGCTACACCGTCCCGACGGTCTTTGAGGGCCTGCCGATCGAGATCATCCCGATGTATTTCGAACTCGACGGCAACTTCCCCAACCACGAGGCGAACCCGCTCGACCCGAAGAACATCGTCGACCTGCAGGCCAAGGTCATCGAGGTCGGCGCGGACGCGGGATTGGCCTTCGACGGCGACGCCGACCGCTGCTTCGTCGTCGACGAGCTCGGACAGCCGGTGTCCCCGAGCGCGGTCACCGCGCTGGTCGCGGTGCGCGAGCTGGCCAAGGACCCTGGCGCCACGGTGATCCACAACCTGATCACCTCGAAGGCCGTCCCCGAGATCGTCGCCGAGCACGGCGGCAAGCCGGTTCGCACCCGCGTCGGCCACTCCTTCATCAAGGAGGAGATGGCGCGCACTGGGGCGATCTTCGGCGGCGAGCACTCCGCGCACTACTACTTCCGCGACTTCTGGAAGGCCGACACGGGCATGCTGGCCGCGCTGCACGTGCTGGCCGCGCTCGGCGAGCAGGACGGCCCGCTCTCGGCGCTCACCAGCGAGTACAACCGCTACGCCGCCTCCGGTGAGGTCAACTCGACCGTGGCCGACCAGGCCGACCGGCTCGCCGCGATCAAGGCCGAGTTCGGCGGTCGCGACGGTGTCGAGCTCGACGAGTTGGACGGCCTGACCGTGCAGTTGCCCGACGGCGCGTGGTTCAACCTGCGCGCGTCCAACACCGAGCCGCTGCTGCGCTTGAATATCGAAGCCGCCGACGACGACGCGGTGGCCGCGCTGCGCGACGAGGTGCTGGCCATCGTGCGGGCCTGACCGGCGCTGATCTTGACCGAGCGGGGGCCGCCCCGCCCTGGGACACTCAGACCACAGGAGGACCACCATGGCAGTCGACCTGGATCCACAGCTGCTCGACATCCTCGCGTGCCCATCGGATGACCACGCCAAACTGGTCGTCGGCACGCCCGCCGACCCCGATGCCGACGCCTTGACCTGCACCGAGTGCGGTCGCCAGTTCCGGGTGGACGACGGTGTCCCCGTCTTGCTGCTCGACGAGGCCATCGAGCCGGGCGAGCAGCCGGCGGACCAGTGACCGCGCTGCCCGACGACAGCCTGCTGGACGACGCGGTCCGGCTGGCCGAGGTCGACACCCACGGGCTGCTTCGCGCCGCCGCGCTCGCGGGCGCCCAGGTGCGCGCCACCGCCGCCGCCGCGGCCGAGGCCAGGATCGAGCAGCTGGAGGGGTTCAAGCCCCGCGCGATCGTGCTGGTCACCCGGCCCGGTCTGGGGCCTGCCGTGTCCCACCTGATCGCCGCGCTGCTGCTGCCGTCGTGCCCGGTCCCGCTCGTCGTCACCGACCAGGTGCCGAACTGGATCGGCCCGCTCGACGTCGTGATCGCGCACACCGACGACGCGGGCGAGACCGTGCTCGCCGAGTCGATGGCCCGCGCGGGCCGCTTCGGCGCGAGCATCGTGCTCACCGCCCCCGAGGAGGGGCCGGTCGCCGCCGCCGCGGCGGGCCAAGCCGTGCTGATCACCCCGCGCATCACCGTGCCGCCGGGGTTCGGGTTCGCCAAGGCGCTCACGTCGGGTCTGCTCGCGATGCGTTCGCTGGGCCTGCTCAAGGTCGACATCGACGCCCTCGCCGACGAACTCGACAAAGAGGCCGAGCGCGACCACATGCAGCACGAGTCGTTCGTCAACCCGGCGAAGTCGCTCGCGCTGCGGCTGGCCGACCACACGCCGCTGCTGTGGGGACTCGACCCGGTCGCGTCCGCCGTGGGCAGGCACGCCGCGCAGGTCCTGGCCACCCACACCGAGGCGGTGTGCGACGTCGCGGGCTACCCGCAGGCGATGAGCCGCACCGCGCTGCACCGTGCGGCGGTCGCTGCCACCTCTGGCCGTGACGTGTTCGCCGACCCGGACGACTTCGACGCCCCCGCCACCGCGTTGCGCGTGCTGCTCCTCGCGGTCCGCTCGGTCCCCGGCGACCCGGCGCGCGCACACGCCGCGGCGACGCTGCCCGGAGCCGACCTGCTTTCCATCGCCGAAGAGGTGACCGGTGACGAGCCGACGCACGCCGCCGTCCTCGCGCTCAGATTCGAACTCGCCGCGCTCTATCTCGGTTTGGCGGCGGGTACCGCGGGGGGATCGGGGCCGTACGCGCCCACTAACGCCTGATTCGGCTCAGGCGAGTTTCCTGGTGGACTGAGGATGGAGTCGTAGTGGAGCTTTTGCGCAATGCTGTGCGCCCGTACGCCTGGGGGTCGCGCACGATCATTGCCGAGCTGCTCGGAAACCCGGTGCCCGCACCGCATCCGGAGGCGGAACTGTGGATGGGCGCCCACCCGGGCGACCCGTCGCGCCTGGCGCGCACGGACGTCTCGCTGATCGACTGCATCGAAGCCGACCCGGAGCGCCATCTCGGCGCGGACAACGCCGCCCGGTGGGGCAACCGGCTGCCGTTCCTACTCAAGATCCTCGCCGTCGAGGAGCCGCTGAGCCTGCAGGCCCACCCGTCGGCCGCACAGGCCGCCGACGGGTACGCGCGCGAACAGACTCTCGGAATCGCGCGCGACGCGGGGGAACGCAACTACCCGGACCCGACGGCGAAGCCGGAACTGGTGTGCGCGCTGACCGAGTTCCACGCGCTCGCGGGCTTCCGCGACCCGCACCGCACGGTCGCCCTCCTCGACGCCGTGCGCACCCCCAGCATGTCGCCCTACATCGACCTGCTGAGCGACCAGCCCGACTCCGACGGCCTGCGCGCGCTGTTCACCACGTGGATCACGCTGCCGCAGACCTCGCTGGAGAACCTGCTGCCGGACTTGTTCGACGCGTGCGTGCGGCACATGAAGGAGCACGGCGAGTTCACCCTGGAATGCCAGACCGTGCTCGAACTCGGCGAGCGCTACCCCGGCGACGCGGGTGTGCTGGCGGCGCTGCTGCTCAACCGGCTGGTCCTCGGGCCCGGTGAGGCGATCTACCTGCCGGCGGGCAACCTGCACGCCTACCTGCACGGCACCGGCGTGGAGATCCTGGCCAACTCCGACAACATCCTGCGCGGCGGGCTCACCCCCAAGCACGTCGACGTCCCGGAGTTGCTGCGGGTCCTCGACTTCCGCTGCGGCGACATGCCGGTCACGACCGGCGACCACGACGGCGAGCTGCGCACGTACCGCACGGACGCGGCCGAGTTCGAGCTGTCCAGGATCGAATGGCAGGCCGACGACCGCGCGGAGGTGGCGATGCCGAGCGGGCGTCCGCAGATCGTCGTCTGCACTGAGGGCGCTGTCACGGTGCGGGGCGACAGCGGTGAGATCGCCCTGGCCCGGGGTCACTCGATCTGGGTGCCCGCCGCCGACCCGGAACTGAAGGTGCGTCCCGATGGGTCGGGACGCGCGCAGATGTTCATCGCGACCGTGGGTGGCGAGTCACCGGCGCACGACACGCTTTAGTCTCATCCCGACATACCGGACTTAGTTTGAGGAGATCCCGTGTCCGCAGGGGGTAGCACCAAGGCGATTCTGGCCGCGCTGTTCGCCAACGCCGGGATCGCCGTGGCGAAGTTCGTCGGCTTCCTGGTGACGGGGTCGTCGTCGATGCTCGCGGAGTCCGTGCACTCCGTGGCCGACACGTCCAACCAGGGCCTGCTCCTGCTCGGCCAGAAGACTTCGCTGCGCGCCGCCACGAAGACGCACCCGTTCGGCTACGGCCGCGACCGGTACTTCTACTCGTTCATCGTCGCGCTGATGCTGTTCACCCTCGGTTCGGCGTTCGCGCTGTACGAGGGCATCCACAAGCTCAGCGCCCCGGAGCCGCTCAAATCCGCGATCGTCGCGGTCATCATCCTGGTGGTCGCGATCGGCCTGGAGTGCTACTCGTTCTACACGGCCATCGTCGAGTCCAAGAAGGTCAAGGGCGACGTGTCCTGGTGGGGCTTCATCCGGCAGTCGCGCACCCCGGAGCTGCCGGTGGTGCTGCTTGAGGACGCGGGCGCCCTGTTCGGCCTGGTCCTCGCCCTCTTCGGCGTCGGCATGACGGTCCTGACCGGAGACCCGGTCTGGGACGCCATCGGCACGATCTGCATCGGCGTGCTTCTCGGGATCATCGCGATCATCCTGATCATCGAGATGAAGTCGCTGCTGATCGGCGAGGGCGCCACGGCGGCCGAGTCGGAGACGATCGAGGCCAGCCTGGTGAGCGGCAAGATCGAACGGATCATCCACATCCGCACCCAGTACGTCGGGCCGGACGAGCTGCTCATCGCCGCCAAGATCGGTTTCGCCTCGGACATGACGCTCGAAGAGATCGCCCAGGCCATCGACCACGCCGAGGCCCGCGTCCGCGCCGCCGTGCCCTCCGCCCGCCTGATCTACCTGGAGCCCGACCTCTACCGCGCCCCCGTCTGACCGCGAGTTCCCCGTTCCCGACACCGAGTTCCCCGTTCCCGACAGTGAGTTCCCCGTTCCCGACAGTGAGTTCGCGGTTCGGGGACGTGGTCGCCGCCGGCTTTGGTGGGGGTGCCGGTCGGGTGGTTGGGCAGGCGTGCTGAGTCGGCCCCCGACCGGCGCCCCACGCATTCGGAACACACCCGGAGCGTTCCCATATATGGGTCGGGAATCACAAACCGGATCATCATCCTGCGCCCGCATTCGCGCCGGCTTAGCCTCGTGGGCATGCCTGGGAACGGTTTGTGGCGCACGAAGTCGGTGGAGCAGTCGATGGCGGACACCGATGATCCGGACACCAAACTCCGCCGCACCCTCTCCACCTGGGACCTCACGGTCTTCGGTGTGGCCGTCGTCATCGGTGCCGGGATCTTCACCCTCACCGCCCGCACGGCCGGTGACCTCGCGGGCCCGTCGACCTCGCTGGCGTTCGTCTTCGCCGCTATCGCCTGTGCGCTCGCGGCCCTCTGCTACGCCGAGTTCGCCTCGACGGTGCCGGTCGCGGGCAGTGCGTACACGTTCTCCTACGCCACGTTCGGCGAGTTCATGGCGTGGATCATCGGGTGGGACCTGGTGTTGGAACTCGCGGTCGGCTCGGCGGCGGTCGCCAAGGGGTGGTCGGTGTACCTCAACACCGTCCTCGGTTACGTCGTCGGCTTCGATCCCTCGGCGACCACCGCGACCGTGGTCAAGATCGCCGGTTTCGCCGTCGACTGGGGTGCGCTGCTGCTCGTGGTGACCCTGGCCATGCTGCTCGGCATCGGCACCAAGCTGTCCTCGCGGGTCAGCATGGTGATCACCGGGATCAAGGTCGTGATCGTGCTGTTCGTGATCGTGCTTGGACTGTTCTTCGTCAAGGCGGCCAACTACACGCCGTTCATCCCGGACGCGCGGCCGCCGACCGACGGGTCCGGCGGGGGTGTGGAGCAGTCGCTGTTCTCGCTGATCGCGGGCCACGAGGGCAGCGCGTTCGGTGGTTTCGGGCTGCTGGCGGCGGCGTCGCTGGTGTTCTTCGCGTTCATCGGGTTCGACATCGTGGCCACCACCGCCGAGGAGACGGTCAACCCGCAGCGCTCGGTGCCGCGCGGCATCCTCGGGTCGCTCGCGATCGTCACCGTGCTCTACGTGGCGGTGTCGCTGGTGCTCGTCGGAATGGTGTCCTACCAGCAGCTGGCGACCACGGTGAAGCCCGACGGCACCTCCGACAAGAAGACCCTCGCCACGGCGTTCGCCCTCAACGACGTCGACTGGGCGGCGCAAGTGATCTCGATCGGCGCGCTCGCCGGTCTGACGACGGTGGTCATGGTGCTGATGCTCGGCCAGATCCGGGTGATCTACGCGATGTCGCGCGACGGCCTGATGCCGCGCGGCCTCGCGCACACCGGCAGCCGTGGCACGCCCGCGCGGGCGACCATCGCGGTCGCGGTCCTGGTGGCGATCGCGGCGACGTTCTTCGAGGCGGACAAGCTCGAGGAGATGGTGAACGTCGGCACGCTGTTCGCGTTCATCCTGGTCTCCGCCGGGGTGATCGTCCTGCGCCGCACCCGGCCCGACCTGCCGCGCGGATTCCGGGTGCCGTGGGTGCCGCTCGTCCCGCTGCTCGCGATCGGCGCGTGCCTGTGGCTGATGCTCAACCTGACGGTGCTGACCTGGCTGCGGTTCGGCGTCTGGATGGCGCTCGGCGTGGTCGTCTACTTCGTCTACAGCAGGCGCAATTCCGTGCTCGGGAAGCGTGAGCTCGTCGACAAGTAGGATTCGCGCTCATGCCCCTGCTCTGCCTGGACGTCGGCTCGACGTGGACCAAAGGCGCCCTGGTGTCGCCGGACGGCGACCTGCTGGGGACCGCCCAACACGAGACGACGCCCCCCGAGGTTCTCGACGGCGTCGGCGCGGTGACGTCGGCCCTCGGCGCGGCCGAGGCAGAGGTGCTGGCGTGTTCGTCGGCGGGCGGCGGCCTGCGGCTCGCGGTCGTCGGCCAAGAGCGGCTGGTGAGCGCCGAAGCCGGCTACCGAGTGGCCCTCTCGGCGGGCGCGAAGGTCGTCCACGTGTCCAGCGGCGACCTCGACGGCGCCGGAATCCGGGCGCTGCGGGCGGACCGCCCGGACATCGTGCTGCTGGTCGGCGGGACCGACGGCGGCGACCAGCGGGTGCTGCTGCACAACGCGCGCAAGCTGGCGGTCAACCGGATCACCGTCCCGATCGTCCTCGCGGGCAACGCCTCCGCGCGCGATGAGGCGCTGGCACTGTTGGCGGGCCGCAGTGTCGTGGCGACCGACAACGTCCTGCCCGACGTGGGCGAGCTGGCGCCCGGGCCCGCGCGGAAGGCGATCCGGGCGGCGTTCCTGAGTCACGTGATCGGCGGCAAAGGGCTCTCCCGTGGTCCGCGGTTCCGTTCGCTGGTCCGGACGGTCACACCGGACGCGGTGCTCACCGGGGTCTCGCGGCTCGCGGGAGTGCTGGCGCGCGAGGAGGAACAGGGCGCGGTCCTCGTCGTCGACGTGGGCGGCGCGACGACCGACGTGTACTCCGCTGTGTCCACTGTGGGGGGTGAGCGGGTCACGACGGTGGCGCTGCCCGCGGATCGGCGCACGGTCGAGGGCGACATCGGCATGCGGTGGTCGGCGCCCGGTGTCGTCGCCGAGGCGCTCGCCGAGCGACTGATCACCGGATCGGAAGAGCTCGCGGCGTCCGCGAAACACCGGGCGACCGATGTCGACTTCATCCCGTCCATTCCCGAAGAGTCCGAAGTGGACATCCGGCTGGCGTCGCTCGCGGCGATCCTGGCCGTGCGCCGCCACCTCCGGTTGGTCGACGGACAACTCGGTCCGCGTGGCGCGGGCCTGCTTGTCCTGTCCGGCGGCGTCTTCCGTCACGCGTCCGCGGAAGGTCTCGCGCGCGTGGAGGAGATGCTGCGGGCCGACCCGATCCTGCGCCCGGTCCTGCGGACCGCACGGGTGGTGGTCGACCAGGATTACGTCCTCGCGCCTGCCGGCCTACTCGCGGATGTGGGTCGCGGCGGGGCGGCTGACCGTCTGCTGGAGTCGTCTCTCGTCTAGTTTCCGGTGAGCGCGTCGACCTCGGCCTTGAAGAGCAGTGCCGGGTCGATGCCCATCATCGCGAAGTGGCCCTCCACTTCGAGGCTGAGGACGCCGTGCATCCGGGTCCAGCCGATCACCGCGCGTTTCAGGGCCGCGGGCGGCAGGTTCGTGCCGCGGTTGCCGATCCAGATCCCGAACTGGCGCTCCAAAGCCGGGTGGCTCGAGGTCTCGGGGATCTCGGCCAGGACCTCCGCGAACACCGTGAGGGTGCGTTGAGCCAGGTCGACCGTGTGGGCGGGCGCCTCGAAGCCAGGGACCGGGCTGCCGAAGAGCAGCAGGTAGCGCTGCGGTTCGTCGAGCGCCCAGGTCCGGAAGGCATCGGCCATCTCGCGCAGGCGGGCCTTGGGGGCTCGGCGGGCGGCGAGTTCGGCGGTCTGTTCGAGGGTCTGAGCCAAGTCGGCGTATCCGTCGGCGATCAGCTCGCCAAGCAGCGCGTCGCGCCCCGCGAAGTAGCGGTAGAGCGCCGGGCCGGTCAGTCCCATTTCCTTGGCGATCGCATTGACGGACACACCCGCCGCGCCGAAGAGCGCGAGCTGCGCCATCGCGATGCGCTTGGCGTCGCGGCGCGTGCCCTCGCGGTATTGCTCCCGCCTCGACATGACCCCACCTTCTCCTTGACAACAGAAGCGTAACAGGCTAGATCTGTAGTTAGAGCTTCTAACAAAAGTGAGAGGATATCAATCATGATCGTCGACCAGGTGGTCACCACCAAGCGCGGTGGACCTTTGGAACTACGCCAGACCCGCCTCGATCGAGATCCGCGCAAGGCGTTGGTCCGGGTGGTCGCGGCGGGGGTCGGCTCCGCCGACGTCGAGATGATGCGCGGGCGCTTCTACTCCCAACCGAAGTTCCCGTTCGTCAGCGGCTACGACTTCGTCGGGCACGTGGCAGACGGCCCCCCCGGACTTGTCGCGGCAATGCCCCGAATCGGCGCGTGGACGACCGCCGTCGAAGCGGACCCCGCCACTCTCGTCCCCGTGCCGGACGGCTTGGACCCGGCGATGGCGGTCGCCCTGGTCACCAACGGCGTGACCGCCTGGCAACTCACCCACCGGGTGGCGAAGGTCCAACCAGGCCAAACAGTCCTGGTAGGCGGCGCGTCCGGCAGCGTCGGCTCACTGCTCACCCAGTTCGCCCACCTCGCCGGTGCGAAGGTCATCGGCACCGCGTCCGCGGCGAACCTCGCCAAGGTCGAGGCCTCAGGGGCGATCGCCATCGACTATCGAACCGACGTCCCCCGCCAGGTCCGAACCCACGCTCCGACCGGCGTCGACGTCGTCTTCGACCACTTGGGCGGCCGATACCTGGGCGAGTCGTACCGCCTACTCGCCCGCGGCGGCACCGTGGTCAGCTACGGCGCGGCGTCCACAGTGGACCAGTCCGGCCCCGCTTTCCTCCCGTACCTCGCCATGGCGGCCCGAGTGGCGAATTGGGAGGCTCGCCGCCTACTCGGCCTGGGCCAAGGCAAACGCGCCCGCCTGTTCAACGTCACCCCGAACGCCCAATTCCGCGAAGACCTGACCAAGGTCTTAGCCCTAGCCGCGTCGAACACCATCACGGCCGAGATAACCAAATACCCCTTACACGAAGCCCAAACCGCCATGCGGGACGTGGTCGCCAAATCCGTAAACGGCAAGGCGGTCCTGATTCCCTAACCGGTCACCACCGCCCCACGCGGCGCCTCCGCCCCACGCCCACGCCCATTGCCCACCGACGCCTCCGCATGGCACGCACCGTGACCGCGCACCGCGCACCGCGCCGCAGCACCGCGCCGCAGCACCGCGCCGCAGCACCGCGCTGCGCCGCCGCTTGCCTGCCCCCGCGATCGTCGCCACCGCCGCGTGACGGGCACCGTCGCCACCGGGCGCTGCGCGTCCGCACCAGTTGCTATTCCATCGACCGCGCCACCACACACGTCCGCTGAGGAGGAACACACCGAGCCGCCCACCAGGCCGAACCAGGCGATCCCCCGGGTCCCCTCAGGAATCGGCCACGTTCTGCCCTAGTGCCGTGTGCCCGCGCTCGGCCAAGGCAGCCCGGAGGATTCCGGTTCCTCCGGGTCGAGCCCCGCCGCCATCGCGACCGCGCGATCCCACTCCGGGTCCGCCGTGTAGTTGCCGTGTTTGAGCACCCCGGCCGCCCACCGCCGCGCCGGGAACGGGCCACGCATCGGGTCCGGCAGCCAGTGGTCGCCGCCGAGAACCAGGGCGCCCGTCGGGCTTCGCGTGGCCGCGGGCAGCGGTCCGACCGTGCCGTCCGGGCGGAAACCCGTGCCGAGCAGCCGGTCGCCGCACACCTGCCTGCCCCACGTCGTCACCGCGCCGCCCACCGGATCGGTGCCGCGGCACAGGGCCCGCCAGCGGGTGCCGAGTTCGCCCGCGAGCGTGCCCAGCGAACCGTGGGGGACCACGGCGGGGAACGCGCGCGGGTACGCCCACTGCAGCTGCGAGCCGACGGTCACGATCCCGACCCGCTGCCGCTCCGGCTCGTTGAGCGACTCCAGCAGCCGCGCGGCGGTGACCGCCACCAGCAGCCCGCCCTGGCTGTGGCCGGTCAGCACGACCCGGGTGTTCGGGTCCCGGAGGTGGTCGGTCACCCGCGCCGCCAGCTCCGGGGCGACCTTGAGCGCGTAGCACGGCGGCACCGTCGGGTGCGCCTCGCGCGGCCAGAAGCAGGCCAGGTCGGCGACGATGCCCAGTCGCCTGCCCAGCGCCGGGTCCTTCGCCGCGGTGTAGACCGCGCGCAGCAGCGACACCGCGAGCAGGCCGAGCGCGACGATCCCGACCGCGGAGAACGGTTCCAACCACACCGGCGGCTTGACGCCGAGAACCCGGGTCGTGACGGCGATGCCCGCGCCGAGCGTCAGGACGGTCGCTCCGGTGAGCAACAGCCGGTGCAGGTTGCGGCGCTGCCACGTGGCGGTGTGCCACGCGCGGTCGGCGCGGACCCGGTCTCGCGGCCTGCCTTGGTGCAGCAGGTCGACCTCGTGCTGCCCGCGCCTGCGCAGGTACTTGATGACCACCCAGGCCACCACCGGCAGCGCCACGACGAGACCGATCGCCGCGCCCGCGCCCCACAGCAGCGTCACCTGCTCGTACCCGGGCGGCAGCTGGATCCCCTCAGTCCCGACGAGCTTGCGCACCGAGATCGCCAGCCCCGCGCCGAAGCCACCGCCCAGCAACCCCGCGACGGCCAGCACCGGCGCCGACATCCACCCACCCGCCCACGGCCGCAGGTCGCGCGGCAGCCCCGACCACGTGCGCCGGGCGATCAGCGCGGCGGGCACCAACAGCACCCCGAGCAACACGACGGCGCCGATGAGCGCCCCCGCCACCGCCTCGACGGTCGCCCCCGCACCCGGCAGGCCGGTCGCGGGCAGTTCGATGAGCGTCCCCGCGCCGAGGACCAGCATGATGCCGACCGACAGCAGCACCGCCCGGCTCACCGGGCCCAGCACGGTCCGCAGCAGCCTGCCCGCGCGCTCCGGCACGGCGCCACGCGGATCGTCGAGGGCCAGCACGGCCAGCAGGCAGAAGCCGAGCACACCGAGAACGCCGAACCAGAGCACCCGGTCGGACTGCTGCGCGGGCATCGCGAACGGCCCGCCCAGGGCCAGCAGCGCCACCGTGGCCAGCGCCGACACCAGGTGCAGCGTCCGCAGGGCGGGCGTGTCCGGGTCGGCGACCAGGTTGCGCCCGGGCAGCACCACCTTGGTGTTCGGCCGCGCCGCGGGCGGGTTCGGCGCGTCGGTGGTCTCCCAGGCCACACCCGAGATGCGGTGCAGCACCAGGACCGCCAGCAGCACCGGCAGCAGCCCCGCGACCTGCCGGACCGGGTACGTCTCCCGCAGGAAATCGGGCACCGACGGCAGACACGCCGCGCCCGGTGCGAGGCACTGCGCGGCCAGCAGGTCGAGGCTCACCACCGCGGCCTGGCCGACCAGCAGCATCGTCAGCAGCACGGCCGCCAACCGCAGCAGCGACCGGTTCAGCACGCCCAGCAGCCTGCCCGCCCGGCTCCCGCTCGGGATCGGCGGCAGCATCCAGTGCGCGACGTTGGCCAGCGAGAACGGGAAGAGCAGCGCCCACGTCGCCTTCGCCCAGCCGCCGGAGGTCATCGCACCCCAGACGTATCCTTCGACTATGCGCGGCACGGATCTGCCCTCGGCCCGCAGCACCGGCCCAGGCGCGGGGCGCAGCAGCCGGTCTGCCGGGCGCACGATGCGGCCCACCCCGTCCCCGGCCACATCGACCGCGGCGACGGCGGACACCAGCGACTCAGCGCTCGTGCCCATGTTCCCGTGCACGCGCAATTCGACAACGCGCGTTTCCGTGCCAGTCAGCAGCACTTCTCTCCCAGGGTTGCCTATAGACGCCGAACAGCCCTTTGGGCGATCCCCACCACTGCCCTCAACGGTAGTGTTCGACAGGAACCAGAGTCTGGAGGATTCACTCGATGACCGCAGAAGACACGCGGACCACTACCGGGGCGAGCTACGCGCAGACCCGAAACGGCATTGATTTCGCGGTAGCCGATCTTTCGTTGGCCGAATTCGGCCGCAAGGAGATTCGCCTGGCCGAGCATGAGATGCCGGGCCTGATGGCGCTGCGCCGCGAGTACTCGGAGGTGTACCCGCTCCGCGGCGCCCGCATCTCCGGCTCGCTGCACATGACCGTGCAGACCGCTGTACTGATCGAGACGCTGGTGGACCTCGGCGCCGAGGTGCGCTGGTGTTCGTGCAACATCTTCTCCACCCAGGACCACGCCGCGGCGGCGGTTGTGGTGGGCCCGCACGGGACCGAGGAGGAGCCCAAGGGTGTTCCGGTCTACGCCTGGAAGGGCGAGACGCTGCCGGAGTACTGGTGGGCGACCGAGAAGATGATGACCTGGCCCGACGGCCCGGGCCCGAACATGATCCTGGACGACGGTGGCGACGCCACCATGCTCGTGCACAAGGGCGTGGAGTTCGAGAAGTCCGGTGTCGTGCCCGGCACGGACGAGGCGAACCCCGAGGAATGGAATGTCTTCCTCGAACTGCTGCGGGCCTCGCTCGCCGCCGACGCGGGCAAGTGGACGAAGATCGGCTCCCAGATCATGGGTGTCACCGAGGAGACCACCACCGGCGTCCTGCGGCTCACGCAGATGGCCGCCCAGGGAACCCTCCTGTTCCCGGCGATCAACGTCAACGACTCGGTGACGAAGTCGAAGTTCGACAACCGCTACGGCATCCGCCACTCGCTGGTCGACGGCATCAACCGCGGCACGGACGTGCTGATCGGCGGCAAGGTCGCGGTCGTCTGCGGCTACGGCGACGTCGGCAAGGGCTCCGCGGAGTCGCTGCGCGCCCAGGGCGCTCGGGTGATCGTCACCGAGATCGACCCGATCTGCGCGCTGCAGGCGGCGATGGACGGGTACGAGGTGCGCACCCTCGACGAGGTCATCGAGAAGGCCGACATCGTGATCACCACGACCGGCAACAAGGACGTCGTCCTCGTCGACCACATGGCGCGGATGAAGCACCAGGCGATCCTGGGCAACGTCGGCCACTTCGACAACGAACTCGATATGGCGGGCCTGGCCCGCTACCCGGGTGTCCAGCGGATCAACATCAAGCCGCAGGTCGACGAGTGGGTGTTCCCGACCGGCCGCTCGATCATCGTGCTGTCCGAGGGCCGCCTGATGAACCTGGGCAACGCCACCGGCCACCCCTCGTTCGTCATGTCGAACAGCTTCTCGAACCAGGTCATCGCGCAGATCGAGCTCTACACCAAGCGCGAGGAATACGACAACGAGGTCTACCGCCTCCCGAAGAAGCTGGACGAGAAGGTCGCCCGCATCCACCTGGACGCACTCGGCGGCTCGCTCACCAAGCTGACCAAGGACCAGGCCGAGTACATCGACGTCGACGTCGAAGGCCCGTTCAAGTCGGAGCACTACCGCTACTGAGTCCCGGCGCTTTCCGGCCCCGACACGCAACCCGCGTGCCGGGGCCGGCGTCTATTCGGCAGAAAGTTTCGACCGAGGTGTAACGCGGCGAGCCGCCGTAGCGATCATGCAAAGTTCTGGCCTGAGCGAGGGGTGGGCCAGAGCACCTGCCGCCCGCGGGCGGATGACGCCGGTGGAGGGGACATTCCACGAATGGGGTACGGGGAACGTCTCGTCCACCGGCGTCCAGGTTCAGCGTGCTAAAGTCGTTCTTGCGGAGGCTTAGAGAGCCGAAGAAGTGAGCCCGAAGCGTGTCCGGACGGTCACCCTTCGGGCTTCGCGCTGTTCAGGGGTAGTCCAGGTCAATTTCCTGGGTGATGATCGACGCGATGCGTTTGCGCCATTCTCCACCTGCGCCGAAGCACCACGCGGCCACGTCCGCGATCCACAGCATCGCCTCACCGGACGATAGATGCTCGTACTCAAGCCTGAGGCCCGTGCTCACGTGGCGGGCCATCAGCCGCCTCAGGGTGGCTTCGTCGAGCTTGTCGCGGTGGGACCTGCTCTCGATCACCATGCGGGTGGCCCGTTGCCGGAAGAGATCGAGAGTCGCGGCCTCAAGGCAGGTCTGCCGAGCCGGTTCGTCATGTCGATCACATGCGCGGCTGTATATGGCGACTTCGACGGGAAGTCGTGCGATGGCATCGGCGAGCGCGCGTCGGCGGCGGTCCTTCTCCAACTTGAAGTGGATCTCCCGCTGACCTCGGAGGAGCAGGCTTCTCAGGTCTTGGCGGAGAGTGCGTAGATGTTGAGGCTCCGCGGTGGCGACTGCGACGAAGTACCGCGATCCACGGCGGGACTCGTCGACGAAGGCGTGAACGGTCATGGTGCGCCTCATGATGGCAACGCCTGACCTGACACGATCGAGTAACCATGTGATCACGTAAAGTTCCATGAGCGAAGGCTGTTGAGCTGGAGAAGTGGGCCCGAGCGAGGTGTCCGGACGGACACCCCTCGGGTCCGCGCCCACCGGCCCACGTAGGGTTTCCCGCGTGGGTCGACTGATCGTCATCGAGGGGCTGGACGGCGCGGGCAAGCGCACGTTGGCCGAGAAGCTGACCGCCGCTCTCACCGAGCGCGGGGCCAAGGTCATCACCAAGGCGTTCCCCCGCTACGGCAAGTCCGTGACCGCGGACCTCGTCCACGACGGCCTCCACGGCAGGCTCGGCAAGCTCGGCGAGTCCGTCTACGGCACCGCCGTCCTCTACGCGCTCGACCGTCAGGGCGCCGCCGCCGACCTGCGGTTCGCCCTCGACACCTCCGACGTCCTCCTCCTCGACCGCTACATCGCCTCCAACGCCGCCTACGGCGCCGCCCGCCTGCGCGAGGACGCCGACGGTGAGTTCGTCGAGTGGGTCCGCGCGCTGGAGGTCGACCGGTTCGCCCTGCCCGTCCCGCACGCGCAACTGCTGCTGCGGGTCCCGGCCGAGCTCGCGGTCGCCCGCGCCGAGCACCGTGAGAAGACCGAGGACCGCGCGCGGGACAAATGGGAGGCCGACGGGGGCCTCCAAGCGCGCTGCGCGGCGGTCTACGACGGACTGGCCGCGAACGGCTGGCTCTCCCCGTGGCACGTCCTCGACGGGACCGCCGACACCGACTTCGCGGACCTCGCCGCGACACTGCTTGAGCCCTGATCCGCGCGCTGACCGCGCGCAATGCGACGATGTGCACATGAAGGCACGTGTGCTGGTAGTGGACGACGACCCGGCTCTGGCCGAGATGCTCACCATCGTGTTGCGCGGCGAGGGCTTCGACACCGCCGTGGTGGCCGACGGTTCCCGGGCGCTGCCCGCCCTGCGTGAGCTCAAACCCGACCTGGTGCTGCTCGACCTGATGCTCCCGGGCATGAACGGGATCGACGTGTGCAAGGCGATCCGCGGCGAGTCCGGCGTGCCGATCGTCATGCTGACCGCCAAGAGCGACACCGTCGACATCGTCCTCGGGCTGGAGTCCGGCGCCGACGACTACGTCGTCAAGCCGTTCAAGCCCAAGGAGCTCGTCGCCCGGGTGCGCGCCCGGCTGCGCCGCACCGAGTCCGAGCCCGCCGAGACCCTCGGCATCGGCGACCTGACCATCGACGTGCCCGGCCACGAGGTCCTGCGCGACGGCAAGGCCATCCAGCTCACCCCGCTGGAGTTCGACCTGCTCGTCGCCCTGGCCCGCAAGCCGCGGCAGGTTTTCACCCGCGAGGTGCTGCTCGAGCAGGTGTGGGGCTACCGCCACGCCGCCGACACGCGCCTGGTCAACGTGCACGTCCAGCGCCTGCGCTCCAAGGTCGAGCGCGACCCGGAGCACCCCGAGGTCGTGCTGACGGTCCGAGGTGTGGGCTACAAGGCGGGCCCTCCGTGAGAGAGCTGAGTTGAGCGAGTTCCTCACCCGGCATCTGCGCGCGCTCGTCGTCGCGGCGACCAGGCTCGTCGCGACGGGCAGGCGCCGCTCCGCCGCGTTCAGCGACCTGTGGCGCCGCTCGCTGCAGCTGCGCGTCGTGGTCAGCACGCTCGCACTCGGCTCGGCCGTCGTGTTCGTGCTGGGCATGGTGCTGCAGAGCCAGATCACCGAGCGGCTCGTCGGTGCCAAGGAGACGGCCGCGGTCGAGCAGACCCGTGCCGCCGTGCAGATCGCCGAGCGGGAACTCGTCGGCATCAGCGCCACGTCCGACGTCACCAACCGGCTCAAGGGCGCGCTCAACAAGCTGACCACGATCTCGCCCGACCAGCAGTCCGCCTCGGGTTCGGCGGGCGCGTTCGAGCCGGTGCTGGTGAGCGACTGGGCGGGGTCCACCGCGGCCAGCATCGACGTCGCCGGGCCGTACGAGGACGTGCCGAAGTCGCTGCGCGAGTTCGTGCTGTCGAGCAACAACAACACCGTCTCGCAGGTCTACACCGTCGACCGCGGCGGTGAGCGGGTCACATTCCTGATGGTCGGCGCCCCGGTCACCACCGCCTCACCGGCGGTCCAGCTCTACATGCTCTACCCGCTGACTGCCGAGCAGCGCACGATCGGCGTCGTGCAGAGCACCCTGCTGGTCGGCGGCATGGTCCTGATGCTGCTGCTCGCGGGCATCACCAACCTGGTCACCCGCCAGGTCGTGCTCCCGGTCCGCCGCGCCGCGCGCGCCGCCGAGCGGTTCGCCGACGGCGAGCTGGACGAGCGCATGGTCGTGGCCGGGGAGGACGACGTCGCCCGGCTGGCCCAGTCGTACAACGAGATGGCCGAGAGCATCGAGCGGCAGATCCGCCAGCTCGAGGAGTTCGGCCAGCTGCAGCGCCGCTTCACCTCCGACGTCTCCCACGAGCTGCGCACGCCGCTGACCACCGTCCGGATGGCTGCCGACGTCCTGCACGCTTCGCGCAAGCAGTTCCCGGCGGGCCTGGCCCGCTCGACCGAGCTGCTCGTCGACGAGCTGGACCGGTTCGAGACGCTGCTCGCCGACCTCCTCGAGATCTCCCGGCTCGACGCGGGCGTCGAGGAACTCGTGTCCGAGTACGCCGACATGCGGGCCATCGCCCGCCGCGCGGTCGAGTCCGTCCGGGTCATCGCGCGGCGCTCCGGCTCCGAGGTGGTCCTCGACCTGCCCGACGAGGAAGTCATCGCCGAAGTCGAGCCCCGCCGGGTCGAGCGCATCGTGCGCAACCTGCTCGCCAACGCGATCGACCACGGCGAGGGCAGGCCGGTCGAACTGTGCCTGGCCGCCAACGACGACGCCGTCGCCATCACCGTCCGCGACCACGGTGTCGGGCTGCGCACCGGTGAGGCCGAACTGGTCTTCAACCGCTTCTGGCGGGCCGACCCCTCGCGCAACCGGCACACCGGCGGGACCGGCCTGGGCCTGGCGATCAGCCTGGAGGACGCGCGCCTGCACGGTGGCGGCCTCGACGCCTGGGGCGAGCCGGGGGATGGGGCCTGTTTCCGGCTCACGCTGCCCCGACGCCAAGACGAGGAGTATTCGGACAATCCGCTGCCGCTGCGCCCGGTCAAGCCGTCGACCGCCGCGCCGCAGCCGCGGAGCGTGCCGGAGGAGGTGTCGCCGTGAACCGTTTGCTCGTGGTCATCATGGTGTTCGTGAGCCTGCTCACCGGCTGTGCCAACATTCCCGACCGGACCCCGCCGAAGGTGGTGCTCGACGCCCCCGGTCCGCAGGAGCGGCCGGTCCGCAAGCCGACACCGGACCTCGACCCGCTGTCGCTGGTGCAGGAGTTCGTCTTCCGCGCGGGCACCCCGGACGCGGCCCGGACCTACCTCACCGACGAGGCCAAGCAGCACTGGCCGCGCTTCCCGGAGCCGACGATCCTGCAGGACGGGTTCAAGACCCCGCCTGCGCCGGTCCAGGACACCCGGCCGGTCCAGGGATCCGACCCCGAGGAAAAAGTCGTCATGCTGACGGCGACCCAGATCGGCAGGCTCAAGGCCGACCGCGCGTTCTATCCGGGCGTCCAGCCCGTCGAGTACCGCATCGTCGTGCGCCGCCAGCCCGACGGCCAGTGGCGCATCTCGACGCCGCCGGACGTGCTCCTCATCGAGCAGACCAAGTTCGACGCCGCCTACCGTCGGGTCAACCTGCAGTTCTTCGACCCGGAGCAGCGGGTCATGGTCTCCGACCCCCGCTACGTGGAGATCGAGCCGAGCGAGGGCATCGAGGGCCGGGTGATGCGCCTGTTGCTGGCGGGTCCGTCGGACTCCCTCAAGGGCGCGGTCCGAAGTCAGTTGGAGGGCGTGGACCTGCGCACCAACGTCGTCCGCGAGAACGACGGTGCCGTCCTGATCAACCTCACCCAGGTCGACAAATTGATCGAGGACCGGCAGCGGATGGCCGCCCAGATCGTCAAGTCGGTCTCCGAGGTCACCACCAGCCCCCTGCGCCTCAACACCGAGGGCCGCGAACTCGTCCCCCAACACGGCGATTGGCGCCAAGCCGACGTCGGGTCCTACGACGTCTTGGCGAACCCGAAACCGGACTTGCTGGGGCTCGTGGTCGCGGGCAGAACCATCCGCTCGATGCGCGACGGGAAACCCATCGAAGGCCCGGCGGGCGCGGGCACCTACGACATCGTCAGCGCCGCCCAGTCCCTCGACGGCAGCCAACTCGCGGTCGTGCAGCGGACTCCCAAAGGCATGGGCCTGCGCATCGGCAAGATCAACGCCGACCTCCCGGAGATCGGCCTCCCGCCTGCCGCCACCCTGACCCGCCCCACCTGGCTCCTGGGCGACGCCAACGGCGGCGGCGAAGTCTGGACCGTCCTGGACGGGACCGTCGTGGTGCGGGCCGTGCGAACCTCCGAGGGCATCTGGGAAGACCTCCCCGTGGACGCCTCGGAACTGACGGCCGACGGCGGCACCATCACCCAGCTCCGCCTGTCCCGAGACGGCGTCCGAGTGGCGGCGGTGGTCAACGGCGAGGTCAAGGTCGCCTCAGTAGTCCGCACCAACGACGCCGTGGCCATCCGTCTCCCGCGCACGCTGCAGGGCGGCAAGGTCAGAGAGGTCATCAGCGTCGACTGGCTCAACAAGGTCGCGCTGATCGTCGCCACGGAAGTGAACACCATGCCCGTGGCGAGCCTGCCCATCGACGGCCTGACGGTGAATCCGTACAACAGCTCCACCCTGACCCTCCCCGTCACCGCCATCACGGCCGCACCGAGCAGACCGGCTGTCGTCACCGACGGCTCCGGCATGTGGTCGACCCAGGAGGCCGGGAAGGTCTGGCAGGCCCACCAACACAGCCAGGGCCCCGGCTCCCAGCCCTTTTTCCCGGGCTGAACAGACCCCTACCGCCGCTCATCCCCATTGATCCGCGGGCCCGCGTGCCCGCGAGTCGAACAATCCAGCCGGCGGGAGCCTGTGGACAGGGTCCCCAGGCGACCCCAAGTCCTGACGGTCTCACCAGGAACAGTCAAACCATGACCTTCCTGGACCTGATCCTCCCCAAACACTGCGCGGGCTGCGATTCCCCCAACACCACCTGGTGCACCCAATGCGCCCGCACCACGACCCTCAGATCAGTGGAACGAAGCACCCTGACCACCCCCACCTACGCCCTGGCCCCGTACGCGGGCCCAGCAAGAAGACTCGTCCTCCAGTACAAGGACAACAGGCGCGAACTAGCCCCCATCCTCGGCAAAAGCCTGGCGCGAGCCGTCATTCGACTTGCGGAGGATGGGCCGGAATGGGCCGACGACATCTGGCTGATCCCCGCCCCCTCAAGATCAGCGGCAGCCGCGAGAAGAGGCGGCAACCACATGCTCCGAGCCGCCTCCCACACCGCCAGGGAACTGGCGAGACAAGGCACGACAGCGCACGTCGCCCCCGCGCTCCGAGTAACGGGAACCAGGGATTCAGTGGGCCTGACAAGTTGGCAGCGAGCCGCGAACATCCACGGCGCCGTCTCGGTCAAGAGAAGAAACGCGCCCCCGCCCGGCACCCCCGTGATCCTCGTCGACGACGTCGTCACGACCGGTGCGACAGCCGCCGCCTGCGTGCGTGCTCTCGACAAAGCGGACATTCCGGTGGTCGCGATCCTCGCTTTCACCGCCACGGTCTGAGCCGAGTAATACACCCACACGGGTGAACCTGGGGTCGGGAACCAAGCCGCGCCGACAGCCGTTGGCGATGTATGAGGCGTTACGCGAACCGAGCCGAGACTCCATCGGAGGTACGCGTGCTTCAAGCGTTCGCAGCAACCTTCTACGCCGCTCAGTGGGCCACTTTGCGCCAGGTGGGTGAACGTTATGCCACCCATCCGGCGGCGTGTCGGAATCAAGGGCCTTGGCTACCTGCGGGGTCGTCGCGCGCCGTGATTCTCGGTTGCTCAGGGAGGTCCCCCGCCTCGGGGGCTGTTGCAGAACCGAAACCCGAGCTAGCGTTCAGCGCTATCAGCGTTCCCGTTCGCAGGGAGGAGGCGATTAGCCCATGACCCTGGCGCCGGTGGAGCACTGAACCTCCCGGAGACGTCTCTCCCCAGGTCAGACTCCCGTTCTGGACGTCGAATCCAGACATACCGGCGCCCAAGTTTCGGCGGATCCAAAGCTCGCAAGCAGCGAGGGAGGTCGTGTATGGACATCGTGGTTAAGGGCCGTAACGTCGAGGTGCCGGAGCATTACCGAGTGCACGTCGAGGACAAGCTGACCCGAATGCAGCGGTACGACCGCAAGGTCATCCGCTTCGACGTGGAGCTGTTCCATGAGCCCAACCGCAGGCAGTCGAAGAACTGCCAGCGGGTCGAGATCACCGGCATGGGCAAGGGCCCGGCGGTTCGCGCCGAGGCATGTGCGGGCGACTTCTACGCCGCACTGGACCAAGCCGTGGCAAAACTCGAAAACCGGCTTCGCCGATCGCACGACCGAAGGCGTGTTCACCACGGGCGACGCAGCCCGGCCTCGGTCGCGGAGGCGACTTCCGCTGTCGTGAACGGCTCGCGCGAGACCAACGGCAGGCGAGCGGCGCAGCTCGCGGTGCTGGACGCGCCCGAATTCGAGGGGATGTCCGAACTCCCCGAGCAGCAGCGCTGGGATGACCAGGCTGCCGACAATCTGCCAGGGCGCGTAGTCCGGGAAAAGGAGCACCCGGCCAAGCCCATGACCGTCGACCAGGCCCTCTACGAGATGGAACTGGTCGGACACGACTTCTACCTCTTCGCCGACGCGGATTCCGGGACGCCCAGCGTCGTGTACCGCCGCAGGGGATTCGACTATGGCGTGATCAAGCTGGTCTGATCCGGCCCGCCAACGACCGATCGGTGCCCCGGAGCGTGTCGGCTCCGGGGCACCGGCGTGTCTGTGGAACCTTCGAGGTCCGGCCGAGGAACCTTCGAGGGTGCTGAGGCGTTTGTCGGGAGGTGGAGCCGACCCGGGTACCCTGCGCGCTGCCGACAAGCGTCGGTGCACGCTGCGGCGTCGGTTGCCTACGATGACGTACAGGAGCGTCCGTAGCGGGCGCACGACTATCAGCTAGCGAGGTCGACCGGATGGTGCTGTCCCGAATTCTGCGCGCGGGCGAGGGCAAGATGCTCAAGCGACTGCGCAACATCGCAGCGCACATCAACTCGCTCGAGGACGACGTCGCCGGTCTGACCGACGACGAGCTGCGCGGCAAGACCGAGGAGTTCCGCAAGCGCTACGCCGAGGGCGAGACCCTCGACGACCTGCTGCCCGAGGCGTTCGCCGTGGCGCGGGAGGGTGCGAAGCGGGTCCTGGGCCAGCGGCACTTCGATGTCCAGCTCATGGGTGGCGCCGCCCTGCACCTCGGCCAGGTCGCCGAGATGCGCACCGGTGAGGGCAAGACCCTGACCTGCGTGCTGCCGTCCTACCTCAACGCACTGGCGGGCGAGGGCGTCCACGTCATCACCGTCAACGACTACCTGGTCAAGCGGGACGCGGAGTGGATGGGCCGGGTGCACCGCTTCCTCGGCCTCACCGTCGGCGCGATCCTGTCGGAAATGACCCCGGCGGAGCGCCGCGAGGCCTACAACTGCGACATCACCTACGGCACGAACAACGAGTTCGGCTTCGACTACCTTCGCGACAACATGGCGTGGAGCCTCGACGACATGGTCCAGCGCGGCCACCACTTCGCCGTGGTCGACGAGGTCGACTCCATCCTGATCGACGAGGCCCGCACGCCGCTGATCATCTCGGGCCCGGCCGACCAGTCCTCGCGCTGGTACCAGGAGTTCGCGCGGCTCTCGCCGATGCTGAAGAAGGACACCCACTACGAGGTCGACGAGCGCAAGCGCACCGTCGGCATCACCGAGAAGGGCGTGTCGCTGGTCGAGGACCAGCTCGGCATCGAGAACCTCTACGAGGCCGCGAACACCCCGCTGGTGGGCTACCTGAACAACGCGCTGAAGGTCAAGGAGCTCTACAAGAAGGACAAGGACTACATCGTCCGCAACGGCGAGGTCCTGATCGTCGACGAGTTCACCGGCCGCATCCTGGCCGGGCGCCGCTACAACGAGGGCATGCACCAGGCGATCGAGGCGAAGGAAAACGTCGAGATCAAGGCCGAGAACCAGACGCTGGCCACGATCACGCTGCAGAACTACTTCCGGCTCTACGAGAAGCTCGGCGGCATGACCGGTACCGCCGAGACCGAGGCCGCCGAGTTCCACACCACGTACAAGCTCGGTGTGGTCCCCATCCCGACCAACCGGAACATGGTCCGCAAGGACCAGGCGGACCTGATCTACAAGACCGAGGAGGCGAAGTTCCTCGCGGTCGCGGAGGACATCGCCGAGCGGCACGAGAAGGGTCAGCCGGTTCTCGTCGGCACCACGAGCGTCGAGCGCTCGGAGTACCTGTCGAAGCTGCTGGTCAAGATGGGGATCCCGCACAACGTCCTCAACGCCAAGCACCACGAGAAGGAATCGCAGATCGTCGCCCAGGCGGGGCATAGGGGCGCGGTCACCGTCGCGACCAACATGGCGGGTCGCGGTACCGACATCGTGCTCGGCGGCAACCCGGAGCACATCGCCGAGGAGGTGCTGCGCGCCCGCGGCCTCGACCCGGTGGAAACCCCCGACGAGTGGCGTGCCGCGCTGCCCGCGGCGCTGGAGAAGGCCGAACTGGAAGTCAAGGCGGAGAAGATCGAGGTCCAGGCCGCGGGCGGTCTGTACGTGCTCGGCACCGAGCGCCACGAGTCCCGCCGCATCGACAACCAGCTGCGTGGCCGCTCCGGCCGCCAGGGCGACCCGGGCGAGTCCCGCTTCTACCTGTCGCTGGGCGACGAGCTCATGCGCCGGTTCAACGCGGGCATGGTCGAGCGGGTCATGGACACCCTCAAGGTGCCCGAGGACCAGCCGATCGAGGCCAAGATGGTCACCCGCGCGATCCGCAGCGCGCAGACCCAGGTCGAGCAGCAGAACTTCGAGATCCGCAAGAACGTCCTCAAGTACGACGAGGTCATGAACAAGCAGCGCAAGGTGATCTACGCCGAGCGCCTGCGCGTCCTCAAGGGCGAAGACCTGCGCGAGCAGATCGAGCACATGATCACCGACGTGGTGACGGCCTACGTCGACGGCGCCACCGCCGACGGCTACGCCGAGGACTGGGACCACGAGAAGCTGTGGACCGCCCTCAAGACGCTCTACCCGATCACGGTCACCTGGGACGAACTGGTCGACAGGGCGGAGAACACCGGCCGCGACATGGACCACGACTTCCTCCAGGAGGAGATCGTGGCTGACGCCCTCCAGGCGTACAAGGACCGCGAAGCCGACATCGACACCCGCGCGGGCGAGGGCTCCATGCGCGAACTCGAGCGTCGGGTCATGCTCTCGGTTCTCGACCGCAAGTGGCGCGAACACCTCTACGAGATGGACTACCTCAAGGAGGGCATCGGCCTGCGCGCGATGGCCCAGCGCGACCCGCTGATCGAGTACCAGCGCGAGGGCTTCGAGATGTTCACCGTCATGCTCGACGCGTTGAAGGAGGAGTCGGTCGGCTTCCTCTTCAACTTGCCGGTGGAGGTCGAACCGGCCCCCCAGGTGCAGCTCAACGTCGCCCCCACGGCCCTGCCGTCGGTGGCACAGCAGCCGCTCGACCCGGCCGCCGCCGCCCGCCAGGCCGAACTGGAGCAGCGCCAGGCCAGGGCCATCGCCGCCCAGGAACGAGCCCAGGCCGAACGCGCCGCGGCGGCGACCAAGACCGAACAGGTCCCGGTCGCGCTGCGCGGCAAGGGCCTGGACGCACCGCAGCAGCAGCGCCTGAGCTACAGCGGCCCCGCCGAAGACGGCGGCGTCGAGTCCCACAGCGATGGCACAGGTGAGGCGGCAGGCGGCCCCACCCGCCGCGAACGCCGCGAGGCAGCGCGGCTTGAGGCCAAGAAGAAGAAGCCCCCGCGCCGCTGATAGTCAAGATCCGCAGGAGCCCCACCTGATCAGGTGGGGCTCCTTGCAGTTCGGGCAGATTTGGCTCACCCCGCCCCGCCCAAGCAGGCACCCCGCCGCACACCGGCTACCCATGCACCCCGCCTCCAGAGCCAGTCACCCATCAAGCACGCGAGTCAGCCCGGCCGTCGAGCACCAGCCGACGAAGCCGGAGTGATCACCCGCAGGTACGTGAAAACCCACCCCTGCTTCCACAACTCCACCCGCCCCACGACAGCCACCGCCCGCCACGGCGATCCCCGCCGAAATACCCGCACGGTCGCCGACACCTCAACGACCTCCCCAGACACCGCACACGACCGCAGCGAAGCCAGCCGATGGTTCCACCCCGAAGCCGACCGCACCCGGGTCAGCATCGCCTCGTACACCCCGGCCGACATCGCCGCCCGAAGCTGGGCGACCGGCCGCCGCGCGTCCAGGGCCTCCAGCACCAGCCCGAACATCCGCCCGAGCGCCTCCCGACCGAGTCCCGGGGCCGGTGAAGGCACGGGAACGACTGACACCAGCCGGGGTGCCGGGGTGATCCACCGGTGCTCCTCGGCTTCGCCGCACAACGGCGGTTCGTATTCCGCCAACGCACTGATCCGCATGCGATACAGAGCGTCTCGGCAGGCGAAACAGGACACGCGTCACCACTTGTGGTGAATCGCGGGGAAAGCAAGGCAGGATCGACAACCGTGATGTACGAGGCGCTGGTCGTGGACTACGCGGGAGTCTTCACCGACCCCGCGATCGTCGACGTCGTCCGGTCCGCGCGGGCCAAGGGGTTGCGCACGGCTCTCCTGTCCAACGCCGACCGCAGGCCCTACGGCCTACCCGACCTCTTCGACGCCGTGATCGTCTCCGGGGAAGTCGGTGTCGCCAAACCGAACCGGGCCATCTTCGAATTGACGGCCAGGTCCCTGAACACCACGCCGGACCGCTGTGTGTTCATCGACGACGTGGCCCGCTATGTGCGCGGCGCCGCCGAAGCCGGGATGACCGGCATCCACCACCGGACCGTCGAGTCCACAATGGACGAGCTAGCGGTCCTGCTGGACCTGTGACCGCCGCACCAGCTCGAAGCACAGCACCGCCGCCGCGCTGGCCACGTTGAGGGACTCCACCCCGCCCGCCATCGGGATCGACACCCACCGGTTGATGTGCGGCCGCACGTCGTCGGTCACCCCGGACGTCTCGCTGCCCAGCACGAATGCCACCCGCTGCGGCAGTTCCGCGTCGAAAACGGTGCGCCGTGCGCCCGCGTCCATGCCGTAGAGGGTGTAGCCCGCCGCCCGCAGGTCCGCCGCCGCCTCGGCCGCGGTGGCGCAGCGCAGGACGGGTGCGGTGAACGCCACACCGGCGGACGCCTTCACGACCATCGGGTCGATCGTGGCCACCCCGCGCCGGGGGACGACGATCCCGCCGAGGCCCGCGGCGGTCGCGGTGCGCAAGATCATCCCGACGTTCGCGGGCGTCGTGATGCCGTCGAGGAGCAGCACCGAGCGCGGCGCCGAGCGGCCCGCGAGGGCGTCGGCGAGCAGGCGCATCCGCGGCGCGACGACGTCGGCGAGCACGCCCTGGTCCTGCTTTCCGTTGCCCGCCAACACTTTCACCCGCTGCGCGGTGGCCCGCTGGACCGGCACGCCGCGGTGTCGGGCCGCGTCGAGGATCTCCCGGGCGGCGGCGCCGTGCGCGTTGTCGGCGAGCACCACCTTGTCGACCGAGAGCCGGTCGTCGGCAAGCGCCTCGAGTACGGGCTTGCGGCCGTACACGGTGACGAACCGGTCTTTGGGGGACGGGCCAGAGAAATCGCGGGACACAGCGACCAGCATCGCACGTCACCTCCGGGACACAGGGTTTTGCCCCAGCGATGTGTCAGGATCGGGTTCATGCCCGAGCGCCTCTCCGCCCTCGACGCCTCGTTCCTCTACCTCGAGGACCAGGCGACGCCCATGCACGTCGCGGGAGTCGCGGTGTTCCGCCGACCGCGGTCGGGTTTCGCGTACTCCCAGCTGGTCTCGCTGATCGAGCAGCGGCTCTCGCTGGTCCCGCGCTACCGGCAGAAGGTCGCCACCGTCCCCGGCTACCTGGCCCGCCCGGTCTGGGTGGACGACCCGGACTTCGACGTCGCCTACCACGTGCGCCGCTCCGCCCTGCCCAAACCGGGCAGTGACGAGCAGCTCTTCGACCTGGTCGCCCGGCTGATGGCCCGCCCGCTCGACCAGAACCGCCCGCTGTGGGAGGCCTACCTGATCGAGGGCCTCGCCCAGGGGCACGTCGCCCTGGTCACCAAGACCCACCAGGCCATGGTCGACGGCGTCCGCACGATCGACTTCGGCCAGATCATCCTCGAATCCTCGCCCCAGGCCCCCGAGCCCGAGCCGGACGAGCCGTGGCTGCCGCGCCGGATGCCCGGGCCGACCAAGCTCGTCATGGACGCCGTGTCCGACACGGTCCGCAGCCCCCGCGAGGTCGTCGAGAACGTGCGCTCGGCCGTCTCCGACGTGGTCAGCACCAGCCAGAAGGTCGCCGCGGCGATCGTGTCGGCCATCGGCATCGCCACCCACCCGCCGACGGGCGGCCCGCTCAACGCCCCGGTGAGCAAGGCGCGGCTGTTCGCGGTGGCCCGCGCCCGCCTCGACGACCTGCGCAGCGTCCGCCAAGGCCACGGCGGCACCGTGCACGACGTCGTCCTCGCCGTCATCTCCGGCGCGCTGCGCTCATGGCTGCTTTCGCGCGGGGAGCAGGTCACGTCGTCGACCAGGGTGCGTGCCCTGGTCCCGCTCGCCGTGCGCGACGGCGACGCGGATGGCACCGTTCCAGGGATGCTGGGCAACAAGGTCAGCGCGCACCTCGTGGACCTGCCGGTCGGCGAGCCGAACCCGTTCGTGCGGCTGCAGCACGTCAGCCACGCCATGCGCGCCCACGGCGACGCGGGCCTGGTCGCGGCCTCGGCGCTGCTCGGGGTCGGCGGGTTCGCCCCGCCGACGCTGCACTCGCTCGGCGCGCGCGCCGCGGCGTCGTTCTCCCAGCGCGTGTTCAACTTGGTGATCACCAACGTGCCGGGCTCGCAGGTCCCGCTCTACGCGGGGCAGGCGCGGATGACCGAGATGTTCCCCGTGATGCCGCTGAACAAGAACCAGGCCCTCGCGATCGGGGTCACGTCCTACGACGGCGGCGTCTATTTCGGGCTCACCGGCGACCGGTCGGCGATGTCCGATGTCGCCGCGTTGGCCAGAATGGTGGAAGAGTCCGTGGAAGAGTTGATGACGACCGTCCGAGTGTGACCGTGAGCGTGCGCATGAGGATGACTGTGAGGGTGCTGTGAGGGTGTACGTACCGGCGACGGTGGCCATGCTGGGCGAGCTCAACTCCGGCGGGGAGCTGGTCGCGGTGGGCAACACCGCGTTCTCGCTGACCCCCGCCCTGCGCGAGTCGTACGCGACCGGCGGTGACGAGGAACTGGAGTACGCCGCCATGCTCGACGCAGCCCGGGCCTCACTGCGTCTGCTCAACGCCGAGTTGGCCAAAGACCCGAAGACCGTCATGCGCCGCGCGGTCGTCTCCGCTGATGTCGACGGCGCGCTGCTGCGGCCCGACCTGGACTACGCGGTGGTCAAGCTGGCCGGTCCGATCCCGCTGAAGGTGATCGCCGCGATCCACCTCGACACCGAGGACGCGCAGGACGCCGTGCGGGCCGCCGCCGCGGTCATCGACGCCGCCGACATGGGCGACCCGGACGCCGAATTCACCCTGGGCGACGCCGAGGACCACGAGTTGGCCTGGTACGCGCCGCAGGAGCTGCCGTTTTTGCTGGAGTTGCTGTAGAACACTGAAACATCCCATGACAGGATGGCGCTCAAGGGCGAGTGGCCACAAGCGGGACTCGCCGACCCAACTGCCGTGAGCCAGTCACAGGGAGGCGAGCCACACGATGGACGCAATATCGTCGGTTCCCGAGCCGTCGAACGAGCCGATCAACTCCTACGCGCCCGGAACGCCGCAGCGTGAGTCGCTGCGGCGGCGGATCGCGGAGCTGGAGGGCGAGCGGCTCGAACTCACCATGACGATCGACGGTGAGCAGCGCATGGCGGGCGGCGACCGCGTCGACGTGGTCCAGCCGCACGACCACCGCCACGTCCTCGGCACGACCGCCCAGGCCACCGCCGCCGACGTCGCCGACGCCGTCGCCGCGGCCAAGAAGGCCGCCCCCGCCTGGCGCGAGCTGCCCTTCGACGAGCGCGCCGCCGTGCTGCTGCGCGCCGCCGACCTGCTCGCGGGCCCCTGGCGCGACACCCTCAACGCCGCCACGATCCTCGGCCAGTCAAAGTCCGCCCAGCAGGCGGAGATCGACAGCGCCTGCGAGCTGATCGACTTCTGGCGTTACAACGTGTCCTTCGCGAAGCGGCTGCTGCAGGAGCAGCCCGCGTCCTCGCCTGGCATGTGGAACCGCTTCGACCACCGCCCGCTCGACGGGTTCGTCACCGCGATCACGCCGTTCAACTTCACCGCGATCGCGGGCAACCTGCCCACGGCGCCCGCGCTGATGGGCAACACGGTCGTCTGGAAGCCCTCGCCGACCCAGCAGCTCGCCGCGCACCACACCATGCGCCTGCTCGAAGCCGCGGGCATGCCCCCGGGCGTGATCAACCTGGTCACCGGCGACGGCCACGCTGTCTCCGAGGTCGCGATGACCGACCCGGAGTTCGCCGGCCTGCACTTCACCGGGTCCACCAAGACCTTCAAGGCGCTGTGGCGGCTCATCGGGGACAACCTCGACACCTACCGCTCCTACCCGCGCATCGTGGGCGAGACCGGCGGCAAGGACTTCATCGTCGCCCACCCGTCGGCCGACCCGGCCGCCGTCGTCAACGGCATGGTCCGCGGCGCGTTCGAGTACCAGGGCCAGAAGTGCTCGGCTGCCTCGCGCGCCTACATCGCCCGCTCCCTCTGGGACGGCGGTGTGCGCGAGCAGCTCGCCGACAAGGTCAAGTCCCTGAGCTACGGCGACGTCACCGACTTCAGCCACTTCGGCGGCGCCGTCATCGACGCGCGCGCGTTCGCGAAGCACAAGGACGCCCTTGCGGGCGCGGCGGCGAACTCGTCCATCGAGGTCCTCGCAGGCGGCACCTGCGACGACTCGGTCGGCTACTTCGTGCAGCCCACGGTGCTCGTCGGCAGCGACCCGCTGCAGGACGTGTTCACCACCGAGTACTTCGGCCCGATCCTCGCCGTGCACGTCTACGACGACGCCGAGTTCGAGAAGGTCCTGGAACTGGTCGACAGCTCGTCGCCGTACGCGCTGACCGGCGCCATCTTCGCCACCGACCGCTCCGCCGTCGAGCAGGCCCAGAAGGCCCTGCGATTTGCGGCCGGTAATTTTTACGTCAACGACAAGCCCACCGGCGCCGTCGTCGGCCAGCAGCCCTTCGGCGGCAGCCGCGCGTCCGGCACCAACGACAAGGCGGGCTCGATCTACAACCTGCAGCGCTGGGTGAGCCCGCGGTCGATCAAGGAGACCTTCGTGCCTCCGACCGGCCACGAGTACCCGCACATGGGTTAAGACACAAAGAAGAGCGGCCCCACGGAATCGCCATCCCGTGGGGCCGCTCCTCTGCGTTGTCCGGTCAGCTACCGGGCATCTCCGCGACCTCGGCGGCCGGGGGAGCCTCGACCGTGACGGCCTTGCCCCAGTCGCTGTAGTCGGCCTGGACCTTGCCACTGGTGCCCGAGGCGCCCGGGATCTCGGTGACGAAGCGGACCGGGAGGTTCTCCTCGTCGATCCAGACCTCCATCGGCATCTCCTTGATGCCCGCCTTCTCCATCGCGGCGATGGACGCCTCGTCCATGCCCAGACCGCTGCCCTTGAGCTTGCTGGTGTCGACGAGGATCTTGTAGTGGGTGGCCTTCTTGCCGTCGAGCTCCACTTCCTCCGCTGACTTGATCTCGCCGGCTTCGGCGAGCTGCTTGAGTGTCTGGCGCGGGTCGGTGTTCTTCATCGAGTCGAGCGAGCCGCCCATGGCCTTGGCCATCGGGTTCTTCTTATCGGCGAGGTCGACCTTCAGCCACGCCTTGCCCGGCTGCAGCGGCTGCGGCATCTTCATGTAGATCACGTTGTCGAGGAAGCGGATCGTCATCTCGCCCTCGGGTGTGCTCATGGTCATCTGCATCGCGGTCTTCTCGCCGGCGAAGTTGAAGTCACCTTCACCGTCGAGCTTCTGACCACCGGCCTCGCCCTTGAAGGTGACGTGGGCGCTCTTGGCGCCGTCGCTCTTCTCGGTCACGGCGTCGCTGAGCGCCTTGAGGCTGTCGAAGCCCGACTTGGTCGGCTTGGTCTCGGTGGTCGTGCTCGAGCCCGAGGCGCCCGGCGTCGGCGTGGCGGAGTTGCACGCGGTCAGGGTGAGGGCGGCAAGGGCCGCGCCGCACACCAAAAGGGTCGTCTTGCGCATAACGTGGGTGTCCCCTCAGAGATCGACTCGGTCGTCACCTAGGACGTTCGGCTCGTCCCATCGGTTGCGACCTCGGTGGTTAAACGGTAGCGGCCGTCGGCTCGCCGGTCAGGCCGGGTCGGGAATCGGCACGGCGGTGCCGGACACCGAGATGCCGCCGTTTCGCGGGATACCCAGGGTGATCACCCCGGGCCTGCCCATGTCCTCGCCCTGGTGCACGGTGAGAGTCGCGGGCGGCTCGATGAGACCGAGTTCACGCAGGTATCCGCCGAACGCGGCCGCCGCGGCGCCGGTCACCGGGTCCTCCACCACGCCTCCGGGCGGGAACGGGTCACGTGCGTGGAAGACGGTTTCCGACTCCCGCCAGACCAGCTCGATCGTCGTCCAGTCGCGGGCCGCCATGAGCCCCGCGAGGAGGTCGAAGTCGTAATCCAGACCAGCCAGCCGCTCACGGGTGGACACCGCCACGACCGGATGCCAGTTGCCGCCGAAGGCCACCCGGACAGGCATCGCCGGGTCGAGGTCCGCGGCGTCCCAGCGCAGCGCCGCGAGCAGCGCGGTGAAGTCGTCGTCGCTGATCTGCACCGAGCGGGGCTCGACGCTGACCAGCGTCGCGGTCACCTGCCCGTCGCGGACCTCGGTCGACACCTCCACCGGCCCGGCCTTGGTGCTGAGCCGGAACGTGCCGGGGCCGTTGGCGTTCGCGTACGCCACGGCGGCGGCGATCGTGGCGTGCCCGCAGAAGGCGACCTCGGCGAGCGGGCTGAAGTAGCGCACGTCCAGCTCGCCCGGTCCGCGCGGGATCAGGAACGCGGTTTCCGAGTAGCCGACCTCGGCCGCGGCGGCCAGCATCGCCGCGTCGTCGACGCCTGTCGCGTCGAGCACGACGCCTGCCGGGTTGCCGCCATGGGGATCGGCGCTGAACGCGGTGTACCGCTGGATCTGCATGGCCCGGATTTTGTCAGGCGGGGTGCTCGTCCGCGCCCGCTTTGGACGCGAGCAGCCTGCGCAGGCTGGTGAGCCTGCCGACACTGGCCTCGCCCGATTCCACGACCGAGTCCAGGACGCAGTCCGGGTCCTCCGCGCCGCCCAGGTGTCCGCAGCCTGACGGGCACTCCTCGGCGGGCGCGACGAACTCCTCGAAGGCCGCCACGATGTCGTTGGGCTCGACGTGGGCCAGCCCGAACGAACGGATGCCGGGGGTGTCGACCACCCAGCCGCCGTCGGGCAGCGGCAGCGCCACGGCCGTCGTCGACGTGTGCCTGCCCTTGCCGACCGCGCTGACCACGCCGATCGCCCGGAACGCGCTCGGGACCAGCCGGTTGACCAGCGTCGACTTGCCCACGCCGGAATGCCCGACCAGCGCGGAGACCCGGTTGTGGAGCCGGTCGTGGATGTCGAGCGGGTCTTCGTCGTGCCTGCTGATGACCACCGGCAGGTCGAGCTCGGCGTAGGCGGCCAACAGCTCCGCCGGGTCGGCCAGGTCGGCCTTGGTCAGGCACAGGACCGGCTTGAGGCCGCCGGAGAACGCCGCGACCAGGCAGCGGTCGATGAAACCGGTACGCGGGGGCGGGTCGGCGAGCGCGCACACGATCAGCAGTTGCTCCGCGTTGGCGACGACCACCCGCTCGAACGGGTCGGTGTCGTCGGCGGTACGTCGCAGCACACTGGCCCGCTCGGACACGCGCACGATCCGCGCCAGGGTGTCCGGCTTGCCGGAAGTGTCGCCGACCAGGTCGACCGCGTCGCCGACCACGACCGAGGTGCGGCCCATCTCGCGCGCGCGCATCGCGATCACGAGGTGGTTGGGGTCCCGGTCCACCGCGCAGGTCCAGCGGCCCCGGTCCTTGCCGACGACCATCGCGGTCACCGCGTCGGCGTGCTCCGGGCGCCGCTTGCTGCGCGGCCGGGTGCTCTTGCCCGGGCGCACGCGCACGTCGGTCTCGTCGAGCTTGCTCCAGTCGCCGCGCCTGCCGCCCACGTCAGTTGGCTCCCGCGAGCATCAGGGTCCATCGCTCGGGGAAGTCGGGCATGGTCTTCGCGGTGGTGCCGATGTCGTCGACGGACACACCGTCGACGACCAGGCCGATGATCGCGCCCGCGGTCGCCATCCGGTGGTCGGCATAAGCGCGCCACGGTCCACCGTGCAGGGGGACAGGGCGGATGACCAGGCCGTCCTCGGTTTCCTCGGCGTCGCCGCCCAGGCCGGTGATCTCGGCGGTCAGCGCGGCGAGCCGGTCGGTCTCGTGGCCGCGCAGGTGCGCGATGCCGCGCAGTCGTGAGGGGCCGTCAGCCAGCGCCGCCAGCGCGGCGACGGTCGGCGTCAGCTCGCCGACGTCCCGCAGGTCGATGTCCACCCCCGAGAGTGTGGCCGGACCGCGCACGGTCAGCGCGCCGTCGGCCAGGGTCACCTCGGCGCCCATCGCTTCGAGGATGCCCCGGATCTCGTCGCCGGGCTGGGTCGTGCGCGCGGGCCAACCGGTGATCGTGACCTCGCCCCCCGTGACGGCGGCGGCCGCGAGGAAGGGGGTCGCGTTGGAGAGGTCGGGCTCGATCACCCAGTCGCGCGCTGCGATCGGGCCTGGCTCGACGCGCCAGGTGTTCGGCTCGGAGTCGTCGACGGTCACGCCCGCCTCGCGCAGCATGTCGATCGTCATCTCGATGTGCGGCATCGACGGGACCGGTTTGCCGTCGTGGTGGACGGTGAGTCCCTTGTCGTATCGCGCGCCCGACAGCAGCAGACCGGAGACGAACTGCGAGGACGCCGAGGCGTCGATGGTGACCGTGCCGCCCGCGATGGCGCCGGTCCCGGCCAGGGTGAAGGGGAGGGCGTCGCCGTCCACGGTCGCGCCGACGGCCCGCAGGGCATCGAGCACCGTGCCCATCGGCCGCTCGCGGGCACGCGGGTCGCCGTCGAACCGGATCTCGCCGTCGGCCAGCACGGCGGCGGGCGGGACGAAGCGCATGACCGTGCCCGCCAGCCCGCAGTCGATGGCCGCGGGGCCGCGGAAGCCGCTGTGCGCGCCCACGGTGATCGTCGTGCCGTCGGTGGCGTCGATGTCTATCGGGACGCCGAGCGCGCGCAGGGCGTCGATCATCAGGTCCGCGTCACGGCCCTGCAGGGCGCCCGTGAGGGTGCTCGCGCCGCCGCTGAGGGCGGCCAGGACGAGGGCGCGGTTGGTGATCGACTTGGAGCCGGGCACCGCCAGGGTGGAGCGGACGGGGCCGGTCGCGACCGGGGCTGACCAGGGCTGCGGCATGCGGCAATCCTCCCGCACCTGGACCGGGCTGTGGATACCGGCTCGCCACTGTCGGTCGGGCGTGCCACGATTCGGACATTCCATGCTGGAGGTGGGCACTTTGTGTGGCAGGTACGCGGCGACTAAGGACCCGGCGACCCTGGCGGCCGAGTTCGACGCGTTGGACGTCCTGGGGGCTGACGCCCCCGACTTGGACTACAACGTCGCCCCGACCGACCCGGTCATCACGGTGGTCCAGCGCCACCCGCGCGACGACAAGGGCACGGTCGACCCGAGCCGGACCGAACGCACCCTGCGGGTCATGCGGTGGGGTCTGGTCCCGCCGTGGTCCAAGGACGCCTCCGGGGCCGCGCGCATGATCAACGCCCGCTCGGAGAGCGCGGCCACGAAGCCCGCGTTCAAGAAGTCGCTGGCCGAGCGCCGCTGCATCATCCCCGCGGGCGGCTGGTACGAGTGGCGTCGCGAGGGCAAGATCAAACAGCCCTTCTACACAGCACGAGCTGATGGATCGAGCCTGGCGATGGCCGGCCTGTGGACGACGTGGCGAGACGAGTCCAAACCGGACGCGCCGCTGCTCATCACCTGCTCGGTCCTGACCACGGACGCGGTCGGCAAGCCCGCCGAGGTCCACGACCGAATGCCCCTGGTGCTCCAACGAGATGCCTGGGAGCAGTGGCTGGACCCGGACTCCGCGGACGTGTCCGCGTTGCTGGCACCCCCGTCGGAGGACTTCATCGCCACCTTGGAGATGCGCCCGGTGTCGACGGCGGTCAACAGCGTCCGCAACAAGGGCCCCGAGGTGCTGGCGCCGTACGAGGAAGCCCAGGAACTGGACGAACTCGACCTCTTCAGCACCACTGAGAACCCCCGATGACCCGCGCCGAGATCGAGACCCCACACGGCCTGGCCAGGGCCGAACTGCACTGCGCACCGGAAGGCGGCCGCGCCGGCCTGCTGCTGGGACATGGAGCGGGCGGCGGAATCGGCGCCCCGGACCTGGTGGCCGCGACCCGAGGCGCCACCGCCGCGGGCGTTCACGTCGCCTTGGTCGAACAGCCCTACCGGGTGGCCGGTCGTCGTGCTCCCGCCCCAGCCGGGCAACTGGACACAGCCTGGCTGGCCGTAGTCGACCACCTGTCCGCCCTCTGGTTCGACGACTTGCCCTTGGTCTTCGGCGGCCGCTCCTCCGGCGCCCGGGTCGCCTGCCGAACGGCTCAGGAGGGCCAGGCCGTGGCCGTCGTCTGCCTGGCGTTTCCAGTCCACCCCCCGGGCAAGCCGGACAAGTCCCGCGAACCCGAACTCGACGCCGTCCCCGTCCCCACGCTGGTAGTCCAGGGTGAGTCCGACCCGTTCGGCAGACCAGGCGAAGCCCACCACCGCGACGTCGTGCTCATGCCGGGCGACCACAGCCTGAAGAAGGAACTGCCGAGGATCTCGCGCACGGTCGAGGAATGGCTCGACCGCATCCTCCGCCCCCTGGACTGAGCCCGGCTCGGCGCTGTTGGGGATGCGCCCCCACCCCCCTGTACGCGAGCGCCCAAACCGGCCCACCCGCGCAGCCGGCCCGCGAACGACTCAACAGGCACCAGCAACGAGACCAGTTCAGGTCCGAGCCGAGATCGGCGCCACCCGAGCCGACAACAAGGCCACCAGATCAGCGGGCGCGACCTCGATCTCCAACCCACGCCGCCCACCCGAACAAAACATCGTCTCGAACCCCAAAGCACTCTCATCGAGCACCGTAGCCAGCCGCTTGCGCTGCCCAAGAGGCGAGATCCCGCCCGCCACATACCCCGTGGTCCGCTCCGCCAGCGCCACATCCGCCATCTTCGCCCGCTTGCCACCGACTGCCGCGGCCAAAGCCTTGAGGTCGAGCTGGTGCACCACCGGCACCACCCCCACCGTCAACACCCCGTCGACCTCAGCCAACAGCGTCTTGAACACGCGCTCCGGCGAAACACCGAGGGCGGAAGCGGCTTCGAGGCCATACGACTCCCGCGGATCGTGCTCGTAGGAGTGCAAACGATGTGTGATCGATCGCTTCACCAACAGTGAAGTCGCAGGTGTCCCTCGTCCAGCCACGAGAACACCTTAGATCCGGGAATGCACGGCCACGCACGTGTGTTGTCCGGGATGTGCTGACCGAGCTGATCCATGAATCGAAGCGTCCGAGCTCACGCCCCGCGCGTGTCTCGGGCCACAGCCGCCCGGGCGTCGGCCGCGTAAGCTCATCGAAGCCGTATGCGCATCCGACGATCGAAGGGAGCACGGTGCCGCGCACCGACGCGACCACTGCGATCGAGACCTCCGCCCAGCGGGCCGAGCGGTTCGAGCGCGACGCCATGCCCATGATCGACCAGCTCTACTCGGCCGCCCTGCGCATGACGCGCAACCCCGCCGACGCCGAGGACCTGGTCCAGGAGACGTACCTCAAGGCCTTCTCCGCGTTCGAGTCCTTCTCCGCGGGCACCAACCTCAAGGCCTGGCTGTACCGCATCCTGACCAACACCTACATCAACGGCTACCGCAAGCGTCAGCGGCAGCCGCTGCAGTCGCCTACCGACGAGATCACCGACTGGCAGCTCGCCAAGGCCGAGAACCACACCTCCAGCGGGCTGCGCTCCGCCGAGGTCGAGGCGATGGACCTGCTGCCCGACGACGACGTCAAGAAGGCCCTGCAGGAACTTCCCGAGGAGTTCCGCCTCGCGGTATACCTGGCGGACGTGGAAGGCTTCGCGTACAAGGAGATCGCCGAGATCATGGGCACCCCCATCGGCACCGTCATGTCGCGGCTGCACCGCGGCAGGCGGCTGCTGCGCGACCTGTTGGCCGACGTGGCCAGGGAACGTGGGTTCATGCGCTCGGCGTCGCGGGAGGTGACGGGGAAGTGAGCTGCGGGAACCACCACGAGACCGACTGCTCCGACGTCCTCAACGAGGTCTGGCTGTTCCTCGACCAGGAGTGCGACGTCACCCGCCGCGCCGTCCTGGAGCGCCACCTCAACGAGTGCAGCCCATGCCTGGAGCAGTACGGCATCGAGGAGCACCTGAAGATCCTGCTGGCCCGCAAGTGCGGCGGCGACCACGCCCCGGACGAGTTCAAGGAGCGCCTGCGCGCGTCCATCCGGCAGACCGTGATCAAACACGGTGGAGTGAACATCAAGGAATAGTCTTGTGCACGACAGAGGCCCCGGCAGTTGCCGGGGCCTCTGTCGTACGTGAGCGGATGCTCAGGCGTTGGGGCGCTTACCGTGGTTCGCGCCACCCTTCTTACGGTCACGACGCTTGCGGGCGCGCTTCGACATCGGAGTTCCTCCTACGTAGGGCTGAGCATGAGCATGGGCCGTCTAGCACACCGATGGCACTCGGACGGCACACCTTCGCTGACAATTTTGCCACGTGCTCGTTGTCGCGTTCGCCAGGGCCGATACGTGGTTGGATTGTGCCGAGCAGAACTCGCTTGAGGAGGAACGGTCGATGGGCCAGCAGATCGAGGCCGAGATCGTCGCCAACGTGCTGAAGGTTGTCGCCCACGAGGGGCAGACCCTGGTCGCGGGTGACACCGTGGTGATCCTGGAGTCCATGAAGATGGAGATCCCGGTACTGACCGAGGAAGACGGCACGCTGACCAAGCTCGCCGTCAAGGAGGGCGACGTCGTCCAGGAACACGACCTGATCGCCGTCGTCGAATAACCCCCGGCACTGGCTCTGACCAGCGCTTTCGCGAGTAGTCCGGAGCACAAGTGTCCACTCTGGCCGACCTTCTCGCCGACCACACGGGCCTGTCCGTCGGCGCGATCGACCACCTGCAGACCGTCGTCGCGGAGTGGCAGCTGCTCTCGGACCTGTCTTTCGCCGACTTCCTGCTGTGGGTCGCCCAGACCGAGGGCGACGACGGCAAGCCGCTCCCACCCGACGCCGAGGAGCGCTTCCTCTGCGTGGCGCAGGCGCGGCCGACGACCGCGCCGACCGCGCACCCCGACGACGTTGTCGGCAGCCACACCACGGTGCTCGAACACCCGCAGCTGCGCCGGGCCATCGCCGAGCGCCGGATCTGCCGCGAGGAGGACCCGCGCTGGCACCTCGGTGTCCCGGTCCGCCGCGAGGTCATCCCGGTGTCGTTCGGCGGCGAGATCGTGGCCGTGCTGTCCCGCGAGACCAACCTGGCCGTGCCCCGGGTTCCCAGCGCCCTGGAGATCGCCTACCTCGGGATCGCGGGCGACCTGTGCCAGATGGTCACCGACGGCTCGTTCCCGACCGCCGAGCCGTCCCCGGACGTGCACACCAGCCCACGCGTCGGCGACGGCCTCATCCGGCTCGACCCGGCGGGCGCGGTGGTCTTCGCCAGCCCCAACGCGCTCTCGGCGTACCACCGCATGGGCCACGCCGCCGACCTCGTCGGCGTCCGCCTCGCGCCGCTGACCAGGTCGCTGATCGCCGACCCGTTCGACGCCACCGAGATCGCCCAGCGCATCCTGCTCGCCCTCGACGGCCAGACCAGCATGCGGGCCGAGGCGGAGTCCCGCCGCGGCGCCGCGGTGCTGTTCCGCGCGCTGCCCTTGCGCCCGCGCGGCACCTCGGCGGGCGCGCTGGTCCTGTGCCGCGACGTCACCGAGGTCCGCCGCCGCGACCGCGCGCTCCTGTCGAAGGACGCGACGATCCGCGAGATCCACCACCGGGTGAAGAACAACCTGCAGACCGTGGCCGCGCTGCTGCGCCTGCAGTCACGCCGGACCAACAGCCCGGAGGCGAAGGAAGCCCTCGCCGAGTCGGTCCGCCGGGTCGCCGCGATCGCCATGGTGCACGAGACCCTGTCGACTTCGGTCGACGAGCGCGTCGACCTGGATGCGTTGGTGGACAAGGTGATCCCGGTCGTCGGCGACGTCGCGGTGGCCGAGAGCCACGTGAAGGTCCGCAAGACCGGGCAGTTCGGGGTCGTCGCCGCGGAGGTCGCCACGCCGCTGGTGATGGTCCTGACCGAACTGGTCCAGAACGCCGTCGAACACGCCTACCCGGCCGGGCACTCCGGTGAGGTCGTCGTCGCCGCGGAACGCTCCTCGCGCTGGCTCGACGTGGTGGTCGCCGACGACGGCCGGGGCCTGCCGAGCGGGTTCTCCCTGGAACGGCAGAACGGCCTGGGCCTGCAGATTGTCCGCACCCTGGTCGAGTCCGAACTCCGTGGCACCCTGTCGCTGCGCCGCCGTGACCCCAAGGGCACCGAAGCGGTCCTGCGCGTCCCGCTCTCCCAGCGCCGCTAGCGGTTTCGCGTCATAACCGCACCGCGGGTCTTGACCATTGGCGCATGGTCATCGTCGAGGCGTCACCGGGGTCTTATGCGGCGAGCCGCATCCTTATTCGCGTGAATTGCCTTGTGCGATAACGCGCAATTGCATACGAAAGGCCCCCAACCCTGCGCAATGGGGGTTGGGGGCCTTTCGGTGTTGCGGGAAGCTCAGGCGTTGCTACGTGCCCGGGTCCGAGCGTTGCGGCGCTTCAGCGCGCGACGCTCGTCCTCGCTCATTCCGCCCCAAACGCCAGCATCCTGGCCGCTCTCGAGTGCCCAGGACAGGCAGTTGGAAGCGACGGGGCAGCGGTGGCAAACGGCCTTCGCCTCGGAGACCTGCAGGATCGCCGGGCCGCTTGTTCCCACGGGGAAGAACAGCTCGGGGTCCTCGTCACGGCAGGCCGCGCGGTGGCGCCAGTCCATTTCTACTTGCTCCTCGCTCGGGCGCGCAGATAGCGCGCCACTAGTCGTCATCCGGTCGTCGGGGTGCTTGTGAATGGTTTCACGAACCAGCCGTATGTCAAGGGTTCATCGACAGCCGGTGAGTGAACTCACCCGAAAGATCGACGTCAGCGCACTATCGCTCCAGAGAGCAACGATTTGGTCTCACGCGCTGCTGGTCTGGACCGATAGATCAGATCGCGACCGCGAGCGCCCCGGGGACAGAGGTGAATTCGACTCTGGTGCGGGCTCCGATGAGGTCTCCGTCACACTGCAGCCGCACTGGTTCGGCGGCGCTCACGACGATCTTCGCGACGTCGTCGCGGCGGACCAGATTCTTGCCCTTGGTCTCGCCGTTCGCGCTGAACGCCTGGCTCACGTGCCGCAGCACGGTGGGCATCCGCAGGGTCCGCAGCGCGAAGAGCCCCAGGCCGGTCTCGAACGAGCAGCCGTGGTTGAGGTGGATCGCCCGCGTGCCCATATAGGTCCACGGATCGGTGTTGGACACGAACGCCAGCCGCAGGCCCTCGATGGGGTCCTCGCCGGGGATCTCGATGGTCAGGTCGGGCCTGCTGTGGCCCGGGCGGACGTACCGGGCGGCCGCCACGCGCGCGTAGAGCGCCGGGCTGGCCTTCTTCCCGCGCTTGCGGTCGACGTCGGCGACGACGTCGGCGTCCCAGCCCATGCCCGCGCTGAAGGTGAACCAGCGGCTCTGTCCGGCCCCGATGTCGACGGACCCGAGCCCGACGCGGCGGCTGCGGCCGTCCTCGAGGGCGCGCAGCAGCATGTGCGTGGCCTCGACGGGATTGCGCGGCAGCCCCAGGGCCCGCGCGAAGACGTTCGCCGAGCCACCCGGCACGACCCCGAGCATCGGCGTGCTCGCCGTCGGACCGGCCGCGAGCAGCCCGTTGACGACCTCGTTGACCGTGCCGTCGCCGCCGTGCGCCACGACCAGGTCGACATTGTCGACCGCCGCCTGCGCGGCCGCGGCCATCGCGTGGCCGCGGTAGTCGGTCTCCACGACGTCGAGCTTCACCTGGCTGGCCAACGCGTGCGCGAGCACGTCGCGGCCTGCCGGCGTGGTCGCCGTGGCCTGCGGGTTCACCACAAGGACTGCACGCATTACCGCAGCGTAAGGCAGCATGCGCATCCGCTCCGCCATCGCCCACCCCAATCGGGTGGGCTCGGCGTCATCCCTTCGGGTCTCCCGTGATCGAGTTCGAGCCCCTTCCACACGACTCCCGCTCGGCCTCGGTCTCAACGAGTGCACCCAGACGACCGTCTGCTCGTCGATCCGCGAGGAACTGACACCCGTGATCATCCACCCTGGGTACGACAAAGCACGACGGCCGTCCGGGTGGCATACGATCGGGGGTGTGCACGCACTGTCATCGTGCGCTAAATGACGTCCCTGAAAGGCCGCCGTGCGAATCGTTTCCGACGCCCCTCGGACCATCCTCGGCGCGGGCCTGCTCGTCGCCCTGCAGGGGCTCACGGGCCTCGTCTTCGCCGTCATCCTGCTGGTCCACGCGGCGGGCGGCGGCTCCACACCAGGCAACAACGTCTACGGCGAGGCCGCGTACTTCACCGTGCTCGCGGGCGGTGTCGTGGCCGTCGGCGTCGGGCTGCTGCTGGGCAAGCACTGGGCGCGCGGGCCCGCGATCGTCGCGCAGCTGCTGCTGCTCGGCGTCGCCTGGTACGTCTTCGGCCCGTCCGGCCGCCCGGAGTTCGGCGTGCCGTTCGGGCTGCTGGTGATCGGGACCCTGGTGCTGCTGTTCCACAACCAGTCCTCAGTGTGGGCCCAGGGCGACGACGAGGCGCAGAGCTGACCATGCGCGTGCGCGAGGCCGCTTCGGCCGACTGGGAGCGAATCTGGCCGCTCTGGCACCGCGTGGTGGCCACGGGCGAGACGTACCTGTGGGACCCCGCGACCGATGAGGACAGCGCGCGGGCGGTGTGGATGCTGCCCGCGCCCGCGGCGGTCTTCGTCGCCGAGGACGGCGACCGGATCGTCGGCACGGCACTGCTCAAGCCCAACCAGCCCGGCCTGGGCGACCACGTGGCCAACGCGGGATTCATGGTGGACCCGGACCGGGCGGGCGAGGGAATCGGCCGGACGCTGGCCCACCACGTGCTCTCCGCGGCCCGCGCGCAGCGCTACCAGGCGATGCAGTTCAACGCCGTCGTCTCGACCAACACCGGCGCGATCGCGCTGTGGGAGTCGCTCGGCTTCAAGATCGTCGGCACGGTCCCCGGCGCGTTCCGTCACCCCACACAGGGCTTCGCCGACATCCACATCATGTACCGCCGGCTTGTGGCCTGAAACACCGAACGGGCCTGACCGTGGTAGGTAAAGTGGGTATATACAGCGAATTCAGCCTTGCTCGGCGAGGTCTTTGAGGGCGTCGTCGGTGAGCCGGTAGACGGTCCACTCGTCCATCGGCACGGCGCCGATCGACTTGTAGAAGCCGATCGCGGGCTCGTTCCAGTCGAGCACCGACCACTCCAGCCGCTCCAGGCCGCGCTTGGCGCACTCCGCGGCCAGTTCGACCAGCAGCGCCTTGCCCAGACCGGACCCGCGCTGCGACGGGCTGACGTAGAGGTCTTCGAGGTAGATGCCGTGCACCCCGCGCCAGGTTGAGAAGTTCAGGAACCACAGCGCGCAGCCGACGACCTCGCCGTTCACTTCGGCCACGTGCCCGAACAGCGCGGGCGCCTCGCCGAACAGTGCGGTGTGGAGTTGCTCGGCGGTCAAGTGGCACTCGTCGGGTGCGCGCTCGTAGTCGGCCAGCTCGTGCACGAGGCCCACCACAGCGTCCACATCGGACTCGGTGACGCGGCGGATCCTGGGGTCTGACAAGGGTTTCTCCTTACCGGGCGGGGACGTTGAGCCTGCGGACCTGCGGCACGCCGCGTTCGTCGCCGAGAATGCTGAGCCCGGCCGCTTCGAGTCCGAAGTGGACGCCGAAGGCGGCGGGCTGTCCGATCCAGGTGGAGACCAGGACGCGGCTGAAGTGCCCGTGCCCGATCAGGACGACGTCACCGTCGGCTTCGCGGATCCGGTGTACGACCTTCGCGGCGCGTTCGCCCACGGCCGCGGCGGTCTCGCCGTTCGGGCAGGGGTGGGTCCAGACGGTCCAGCCGGGCACGGTCTCGCGGATCTGGGGCGTGGTGAGGCCCTCGTAGTCGCCGTAGTCCCACTCGGCGAGGTCCTCGGTCGTCTCATCGACGGTGAGGCCCGCCAGCTCGGCGGTCCTGGTCGCCCGGATGCGCGGACTCGAGAGCACGAGCGCGGGTCGGTCGCCGCGAAGGGCGGCCAGCAGCGCGCCCGCGCGCCGGGCGCCCGCCTCGCCGTCGCTGGTCAGGTCGATGTCCGTGCGGCCGGTGTGCCGCCCGTTCTCCGACCACTCGGTGGCGCCGTGGCGCAGCAGGTAGACCGCCGGCTCATGCATGACCCGAATCCTAAATGCTCACGCTTGCCACAAAACCTACTGGGAAGTAGCTTAATTCTCATGACGTCGACCAAGACCTACGCGATGTGGCGCAAGCTCGCCGAGCGTCCCCTGGGCAACCGCCTGTTCTCCGTGGCGATGTCCGTGCGCGTGCCCTACTTCGGCACCATCCTGCCGACGGTCGTCGACATGCGCCCCGGCCGCTGCGAGGTCCGCTCGCCGAAGTGGTGGGGTGTCCACAACCACATCCACACGTTCCACGCCATCGCCGCGTGCAACCTGGCGGAATGCGCGATGGGCATGCTGGCCGAGGCCACCGTGCCGACGAGCCACCGGTGGATCCCCAAGGGCATGACGGTGGCGTACACGGCGAAGGCCAACACCAGCCTGCGCGCGGTCGCCGAACTCCCCGAGATCCCGACGTTCGGCGCGGAGCCGTTCGACCTGCCGGTGCCGGTGTCCATCCTCGACACCGATGGCAAGGAGGTCGTCGCGGCGACCATCACGATCAGGGTGTCGCCGAAGTAGGCCACGGCAGGACCGTGAGCTGCGCCCACTCCCGCTGCCAGCGGCGGGTCTTGGCTTCGTAGACTTCTCGCCGCGCGAGGACGGGGTGGGCCGCGCGACCACGTTGAAACACGTCCGCGAGCCGTGCGGCGCGTACACCCGCCACCGGTCGCCGTCGAGCCTGATCCCGAGGCGGCAAGTGGTGGCCGCGAAGGGTCGATCGCGTCTTCGGTGCCGACGGGCGCGGGACTCCGTCGAACACGGGTGCGGCGCGTTGTTCCACACCGTCTGGAACACCGCGCCGGCGGCGGCATACCGACCCGACAGTGCAAGTCGGGTCGCCCGGCCCAGCACCTCCATCAGCACCTCGTCGCGCGACAACGCCGCGCGCAGGGCCGCCAGTTGCTCAACGAGCGGCAGTTGTCCGATGCGCACGGCGCTGTCTGGCAGATCTCGTCCAGTGTTCATGGCTCCCGACTCGTCCGGGTCAGGCCGAGTGGGGAACGTGTCGCAACGCCGGATCCTCGGCGACGTCATCCATAAAGGACGCCGTCGTGGTGAACAGGTCGTGCCGCGGCCCAGGCGCGATATGCAGTGCCGCGTCGAGGTAGAAGACGAGCACGCCCAACAGTGGCCGCGGATAAGTCACTTCGACTGGCGGTTCCGATTTGTCCGCCAATCTCGTGAGCTGCGCGACCGTGCCTGCCAGCCGGGTGGGTGCCGGATCGCCCGCCTGGGCGACCAAGTCCGACAATCTGGGGTCAAGGATGTCCTTGGGGGGCTCCTTGTCCAGGATCTGCGCGATCCGCTGATGTGAGGTGCCGATGACCTCGGCGATTTCGCGCAGGCTCAGTCCTGCGTCGCGCAGCTCGTTGGCAAGTTGCCAGCGGGCCGCGTCACGACACAAGTTCGCGAAGTCGGCTTGCTTCTCCCATTGGCGCAGGTCTCGGAGCATCTCGAACGATTGGTGGCTGCCCTGGAGGAACTGCCACTGGATCCAGAATTCACCGAATTCAAGGTCCGTCAGCGTTGAGATCAGGTCCACGACGGTGTCCTGCAGTTCGTCGAAACGGTCGACGTCGGTCGCGCCACCCGCAAGCCCGTCGACAACTGCCACCCACAGGCCGTCCTCCCGGGTGACGGTCACCGGGTAGACCGGGAGATCGCTCATCGATCCTCCGTCCATTTGTCGCCGAAGATCGGCGTCAGGGCTTGTTCGATGGTGTTCATGACGGTCCGCGACATCTCGCGCGAATGGCCGGTCATTGCGAATCGGCCGACTTCCCCGTCGTGTTCATCCAAAATCACGTACAGCGTGTGTGACCCCTTTCCTCGGCCCGGCATTTCCCTGACCCGGAGGTTGTGACCTCGGGCTCGTTTGCGTACCAAGCTCAGCATGGCGCTAGGTCGCAACCGTTTGTTGACCACATCGTACGTCTAGCCCACTAGACGCGCCAGTGTCAAATCGCATAGACGCCGGCTAGTACCCGCGGATCCCCACCCTGTTGTGCAGCACCAGGGAGTTCCCCTCAGCCGACGGCAGCCCGAGCCGCGTGTCGATCATCCGGCTGAACGGCCCACACCCACTCGATCGAGGCACCGTGAACGCCGTGTCGGCGATGCTGAACCGCACCACCAGCGGGTTCGTCGAGACCACCTCGGTCGGTGTCCGCCGCTTCACCACGAACCGGATCGGCTCCGCGTCGGTTCCGATCGCGCAGGTCGAAGGCACCCCGAACCCCTTGACCGCCAGCTTCAGGTGCACCTCGCCCATGCGCTGGTCGTTCGACTGGAAGTCCGAGAACCCGCCGTACTGGAACTCCAACGACAGGTGGCTGCGCGGCACCCGCACCGGCTCCGCTCGCAGCGCGCCGAAGGTTTGGGCGAAGCGGCCGTCGAGGGTGCCCTCGGCGAAGGTCATCCGCAGCATCGGCAAGTCGAGGGTGGGCAGCGTGCCGAACTTGACGGTTCCGGTGGCCGCCATCTCCTCACAGCGCCATTTGGCCGGGTCTGCGCCGGTCGGCAGGACGGTGGGGCAGTCGGCGAAGGTGAACTCAGGTGTGACGGCGGCGGCCGGGGCGGCGGCGAGGCCGACCAGCGCGGCGGCGGCGGCGAACGTGGCGGCCAGGCGTGAACTCTTCATGCGGCCAAGCCTGTCCGGTGACTGCGGCAAGATCATCAGGTAAGACCCTGGCCACGACCCGGAGCGGACCCTGACCGGGACGGCTAACGCGGGCCCCGCCCACGCGAGGAACACCGTGTGCGAACCTTCGCACTTGCACCAGGAGGTGGTCGCGATCAGCTCGCACCAGTGGATACGAACCGTGCCGTGTATCGACGCGGCTGGACGGCATCGTGAGATGTCCGTCTATCTCGACGCGGAGGGGAACATCGGGATCTCCGTCCCGCCCGGCGAAACCGCCCGTCTGCCCTCCGCCGACACCGTGCGGATATTGCAGGACGTGTTCGCCGCCGCGATGGTCGAGCAGCGTCGGATGAGCGCGCTACCGGCGTAGCGGGACAATGCGAAACGGCGCCGACCAGCGAGATGTTCTCGCTGGTCAGCGCCGTTTCGACGCGCTACGGCGTCAGGCCTTCTTGGTCTCCCAGAAGATCTTGTCGATCTCGCCGATCAGGTCGAGCAGGGCCTGGCCGGTGGCCGGGTCCATCGAACCCTTGGTGCCGCCCGCGCCCGCGGCCTTGGTGGCGCGGTTGAACAGGTCGTGCAGTTCCGGGTACTTCTCGAAGTGCGGCGGCTTGAAGTAGTCCGTCCACAGGACCCACAGGTGGTGCTTGACGAGCTCGCTGCGCTGCTCGGCGATCAGGACCGCGCGCGTGCGGAACTCGGGGTCCTCGTTGTCCTGGTACTTCTGCTGGACCGCCTTCACCGACTCGGCTTCGATGCGGGCCTGGGCCGGGTCGTACACGCCACACGGAAGGTCACAGTGGGCTGTGGCCTCCAGTCGAGGCGCGAGAAAGCGCGACAACAGTCGCATTGTTCCTCCATGGGCGAACGGGGGGTGCTCCGACGATTCGACCCTACTCCGGGCACGATGAGCGGGCAGGTGGAGGTGATCGTTGACTCTCGAAAGTCGAATGCCGCTCAGACGGGTGACGGTGCGCGGTGCGTCCATGGCGCCCGCGTTGTCTGGCGGCGACGTCGTTCTGGCGATCCGGGGAACGCCCAAACCCGGGGACGTGGTGCTGGTGACCTGGCCGAGCAGGCCGGGTCAGCTCTCCGTCAAGCGCGCCGTCCGGCCCGCCGGCCACCTTTGGCATGTCGAAGGCGACTTCTCCGAGGCCTCAACCGACTCCCGCTACCTCGGGCCTGCCCGAGTGCACGGCGTGATCCGCTGGCGGCTGTGGCCCAATCCGGGCCGGATTCAGCCCCGCAGGTCCGCGTAGCGCGCGAGGCAGGCCTCGTACGTCGGCAGCAGCCCAGCGGCAGCCGCTTCGGCGAGGGACGGGGCGGCGGCGTCCTTCTCCGACAGGATCGGCTCGTCGACGGACCAGGGCAGCGCCAAGTCCGGGTCCAGCGGGTTGAGGCCGTGCTCGGAGCCCGGGTTGTAGCCGGTGGAGCACAGGTACGACAGCACCGTGTCGTCCTCCAGCGCCACGAACCCGTGCGCCACCCCTTCCGGCACGTACACGGCGCGAAAATCGACGGTGTCGAGCCGGACGGCGTCCCAGACGCCGTACGTCGGCGAGCCGACCCGCACGTCGACGACGAAGTCGAGCAGGGCGCCTTGCGGGCAGTAGACGTACTTGGCCTGACCCGGCGGCACGTCGGAGAAGTGCAGCCCGCGGATCGTGCCGCGGTGGGAGCGACTGTGGTTCGTCTGCGCGACGGTCAGCCGGTGTCCGACCGCTTCGGCGAACGCCTCCCCTTGGAACGGCGACACGAAAAGGCCCCGACTGTCCGGGAAGGTCCGAGGGGAGAACTCGGTCGCGCCGGTGACCTTCAGTTCACGTGCCTGCATGGCCCCGAGCCTAGTGATCGACCTCTCCGGAAATGAGCACCATCCACGTGTAACGCTCCGAACAGGGCTCCGTCACAAACCAAACCGGACGGACGTCTTGGTGAAACTGCTTCTGACGTGCGGCTTTGGCGGCCTTCGATGTGATCCCGGCCGCAGACAGGTCACACTTGTGCTGTCACACTGTGCGCACCGCAGCGTCCATCGGTCGCCCGCCCAACACCCCGGGCAAGCGACCGGAACCCCCGCCGTCGACCAGCTCCGATGTCCCGTCAACCACGACGCAACCCCCGCGCCTGTGCGACTGGAAGACAAGCCCGTGTCCGGACTCGGAGCCCCGTCCGGCAATCCGCTCGCGTGTGCCCGTGAGCGCACTGCGAGATCCTGGAGGACGCCACTCATGACCGCACTGAATGACTACCGAGAGACTCTGCGAGAAGACCCAGTGAGCGATTCCGCCCCGATCACCGATGAGGAGATCTTCCGCGCCCACGAGGGCGGGAAGCTCGGTGTAGAGGTCACCAAGCCGCTGGCCGACCCGAGGTCGCTGTCGATCGCCTACACCCCCGGGGTGGCCAAGGTGAGCCGCGCGATCGCCGAGGACGCCTCGCTCGCGGCCCGCTACACGTGGGCCTCGCGCCTCGTGGTGGTCGTCTCCGACGGCACGGCGGTGCTCGGCCTCGGCGACATCGGCGCCAGCGCGTCGCTGCCGGTCATGGAGGGCAAGGCCGCCCTGTTCAAGATCTTCGGCGGACTCGACTCGATCCCGCTGGTGCTCGACACGACCAACGTCGACGAGATCGTCGAGACCCTGGTCCGGCTGCGCCCGTCGTTCGGCGCGGTCAACCTTGAGGACATCTCCGCGCCGCGCTGCTTCGAGCTCGAAGAGCGGCTCATCGAGGCCCTGGACTGCCCGGTCATGCACGACGACCAGCACGGCACCGCGATCGTGCTCCTCGCCGCGCTGCGCGGGGCGAACACGGTCCTGAGCAAGGACATCGCGAACCAGCGGGTCGTCATCGCGGGCGCGGGCGCCGCGGGCATCGCCTGCGCGAAGATCCTGCTGGCCGCGGGCGCGGGCGACGTGACGCTGCTCGACTCGCGCGGCATCATCCACGAGGGCCGCGACAATCTGAACCCGATCAAGGAACAGATGGCCAAGGTCACCAACGTCAACGGGCTGCGCGGCGGCCAGGCCGAGGCGCTCGCGGGCGCCGACGTCTTCGTCGGGCTCTCGGCGGGCACCGTGCCCGAGGACGTGGTGGCCACCATGGCCAAGGAATCCATAGTGTTCGCGCTGTCGAACCCCGACCCGGAGATCCACCCCGACATCGCCCGCAAGTACGCGGCGATCGTGGCCACCGGGCGCAGCGACTTCCCGAACCAGATCAACAACGTCCTCGCCTTCCCCGGCATCTTCCGCGGCGCACTGGACTCCGGCGCGCGCCGGATCACCGAGCGGATGAAGCTGGCCGCCGCCGACGCGATCGCGGCCGTCGCCGAGGAGGACTTGGCAGTTGACAAGATCGTGCCGAGCGCCCTCGACCCCCGGGTCGCACCCGAGGTCGCGGCGGCGGTGGCACGGGCCGCGAAGGAGGACGGGGTAGCCTGAGGCCGGCGGGATGCTCGGCAGCGGTGCCCCACCCGCCTACTCGAGGGTGGAGGGGATCGCTCCGTGGCCGAGCATGTCGTGCGCGTCGGGCTTCCCGGAGCCGGGAGGCCCGCGGGAGCACTCGACGTCGACACCGGTCGCATTCTCGCGCCTGACCGGGGCGAATCGAGCGCCGCGGATGTACTCGCGGACGTGGCCGCGGAACGCGCCCTGTTACTGGAGGCCCAGCGGATAGCCCGACTGGGCAGTTGGACGTTCGACCTGGCCTCAGGTCTGGGCTACCTCTCCGACGGTTTGTGCAGGTTGTGCGGGTTGTCCCCGCGCGCCACGCTCGATGAGCTGCTCACCCTCGTCCACCCCGATGACCAGCCCGCGGTCGCGCGCTTCCGCTCGCGGCTGTGCCGATACCGATCGGCCCAGCCCATCGAGCTGGAAGTGCGCGACCTCGCTGGTGAGCGCACCTACCTGGTGCGGGCGCGCACGGAGTGCGACGCCGACGGCAAGCCGTCGAAGGTGCACGGCACCGTGCAGGACTTCACGAAGTTCCGCGCGATGGAGCGCCAGCTCACCCAGGACGGCAGGCTCTTCCGCGAGGCGCAGCGGGTCGCCCGGCTCGGCACCTGGGAGTGGAACACCGAAACCGGTGACTGCCTGTGGTCATCGATGCTCTACGAACTGGCGGGCGTGGAGCCAGGGACGAAGATCACATACGCGGATTATCTGGAGCTCTGCCACCCCGACGACCGCGGCTGGGTCGACCAGCGGTGGCAGGAACTTGCCGGCATGAAGCGGCCAGTGGAGTGCGAGCACCGGGTCATCCGGCCCGACGGCACCCGCCGGGTGTTCCGCATCCGCGGTGAGGCGGCCGGGCCCGACAGCGGCGACGCCGTGATGATCGGCACCGCCCAGGACGTCACCGAGCAGCGCTCCACGGAAACGCGGATGCAGCGCTCCAGCAAGCGGTTCACCGACCTGGTCGCGATCACACCAGTCGGCATCGCCCTGTTCGACGACGCCGAGCGGCTCGTCGACGCCAACGACGCCCTCTGCTCGCTGCTGGGCATGGACCTCGACCAGCTGCGCGGGATGACCGCCGAGCAGCTCACCCACCCCGACGACCGGGCCACGCCCCGCGGCGGCTCCCACTCGTTCCAGAGTGGACAGCGAGTGCTGGCCACCGCGGCAGGCAAGCCGGTGTACTGCGAGCTCAACGCCACGGTCTCGGTCGCCGACGACGGCCAGCGGTTCTGGTTGGTGGTCTTCGCCGACGTCACCGACCGCAGGCGTGCCGCGGAACGGTTGCGCTACCAGGCCACCCACGACGAGCTGACCGGTCTGCCGGGCCGCGCGGCGGTCAAGGAACTCCTCGCGAAGCTGCTAGGTGGACGCGACTTCGAACGCATCGCGCTGCTGTTCTGCGACGTCGACAACTTCAAGCGGGTCAACGACTCCCTGGGTCACGACGTCGGCGACGAGCTGATCACCGCGCTGGCCCGGCGGCTGGAGCGGGGACTGCCGCCGAGCTGCACGGTCGCCCGGATGTCCGGCGACGAGTACGTGGTCATCTGCTCCGACGTGGAGGAAGTCGGCGGTGTCGACGCGCTCGCCAACCTCGCCGCGAGCCTGCTCCGCACCGCGGTCCCCGTCCGTGGCCAGCTGCTTCGCGTGTCGGCCTGCATCGGCGCGGCCGTCCCGTCCGGGCCGGACACCAGCGGCGCCGACCTGCTGCGCTTCGCCGACGCGGCCATGTTCGCCGCGAAGGCGCGGGGCACCGGGCGGGTGTCGCTGGCCAGCGACGCCCTCATCGCCTCGGCCAACAGCCAGATGCTCCTCGAAGGCCAGTTGCGTGAGGCCATCGCCAACGACCAGCTCATCCTGCATTACCAGCCGGTGGTGGGCCCGGACGGCACGGTGCTCTCCGCCGAGGCCCTGGTCCGCTGGCCGCACCCGGAACGCGGGTTGCTGCTGCCCGGCGAGTTCCTCCCCGTCGCCGAACAGGGCGACCTGCTGGGCGAACTCGACCGCTGGGTCCTGCGCGCGGCGCTGACCGAGGCGGCGGAGTGGCCGCAGATCAACGGAAGCACCCTCGACGGGGGAGTCGGCATCGCCGTCAACCTGGCGGGCCTGGTGCCCGGCGACCCGGAGTTCGTCGAGGTCGTGTGCGCCACGGTCGCGGCCACCGGCGTCTCCTGGGACCGCGTGGTGCTCGAACTCGTCGAGACCAGCCTGATCGACCTGCCGTCGCGCAGCCGCGAGGCCATGGCCGAACTGGTCGAACGCGGCGTGCGCTTCGCCGTGGACGACTTCGGCACCGGCTACTCGTCGCTGGCCAGGCTCAAGGAACTGCCCGCGCAGATCATCAAGATCGACCGCCGCTTCGTCTCCGGCGTGGCAACGGACGCCTCCGACTTCGCCGTCGCCCGCGCCTTGGTCGACATGGCCCGCGCGATGGGCCGAAGCTGCGTCGCAGAAGGCGTCGAGAACGCCACCCAGTTCCATGTGCTGCGGGGTGTCGGCGTCGACGCCTACCAGGGCTGGCTCTTGTCGCGCCCCCTGCCCGCCAAGGACTTCCGCGAAATCCTCCGCATGGGCCCGGTCCACATCCCAAGCGGAGCCTGACCGCTGTTTCCACGGGTGAGAACGTTCCGCCGATCGTGGCTGTTGCGGGTACGGAGACACCCCGGTCTGATTGGGCAATGATCAGAGACCGGCAGCCCGCCCGCTTGCGGGCGTTGGCGATGGAGTTGAAGGCGGCCCGCGCCCTCACCGGGAAGACCACCCGGGAAGTGGCCAAGGCCATCGGGCTGTCCGTGGCGACACTGAATCGCACTGAGAAGGCCAAGCGGGTCTCATCGATCGCCGACATAGCGGGACTCTTGGCGTTGTACGGGGTCGTCGGGGCCGATCGGCAGCGCATTCTCGAATTGGCGGAGAACCTTGACGGTCGGGAATGGCTGGAACCGGGTGACAGCCTGCCGCGGCTGTTGGCTCCCCTGGTGGGTTTCGAAGCGCAGGCGGGGTCGATGGTCGAGTTCGCGCCCGCATACATCCCTGGCCTGCTCCAGACACCCGCCTATATCCGGGCGATCATGGCGTTCGCGACGACCGACGACCAGGGACGTGCGGAACGGGTCGCCACGCGACTGGCACGACAGCAAGTACTGGCCAAGACGGTAAGCCCGAAGTTCGTGGCCATCATCGATGAAGCGGTATTGCGCAGCTCCTTCGGCGGTCCGGAGGTGATGGTTCAGCAGCTTCATTGGCTGATCAGTCGTGCGCACCTGCCGGAAATCACAATCCAGGTGATCCCGTTCAAGCACGGCGGATATCGGAAACCAGGTAGCTACAAGTTGATGGAATTCAGGTCAGACGCGCCGCTCGTCTACATCGAGAATGATGGCGCGTCCGGCTTCCTCCATGCCCCGTCCGACGTCGACAGGTTCGAGGGACGTACCGCTGATCTGGCCAGGCATGCCTTGGGACCCGCCGATACGGTGAATTTCCTGAAGAGAATGGTGGCCGACTACGAACGAAGCTGAAACAGGATGGATGCCGAGGCCGGCTGCGTGGAGGTCGCCTTCGCGCTCGAAATCCGCATGCGGGGGACTTCAAACCCCGATGGGTGGTCGCTGCGTTCTCGCTATCGTCGCGGTCACCGGAGCGGTTGGCTGATCTCTAGCCGCTCTGCGCAGCCGTGAGGATCGCCGCCACGCGGTGCCGGGGCAGATCGATCAGCCGCTCACCCAGGTCCGCTTCATCCGGCACCAACTCGGCGATCCGCTCCCGAGCCTCCCGCTTCGTCAGCGTCCCGCCGCTCGCCTTGATCAGCGCTTCCCGCCAGAGGTTCCCGAGCTTGCCGTGCACCCGGTCCAGCAACGCTGCCGCGACGCTTTCGGTTTGCGCGGGTTCGGCGACGACGACCGCGTGTTTGCCGTCCGGGGTGCTGCGGTGGAACGTGAGCCGGTACTTCGCCCCCACCAACTCCCGCAACGCCACCTGACCGCGCTGGTCGGCGATATCGGGATGGTTGTTGCCCACCAACGCCCCCACCCGCCGCGAAGGCCCCGCCAGCAGCGTCCGCGCCAGCCACGGCCCGGGGTCGGCGCTCAGGTCGAATGCCACCGAACCGGCCGCCTGGACCGGTGCGGACCAGCCCGGCCCGAGAAGCGTCGGCTGGGCCGCGTCCTCCCCGCGCGTCAACCGCAGGAGCGCTGCCACGGCCGCCGGGTCGGAGCCCGTGGACTCGATCGACTGCGGGCCGTGCGTGTAGATCCCGGTCTCGCCGCCGCGGACCGCCGCCTCGGCCAGCTTCGCCGACTTGCCCGTCGGCTGCAGCACGTACAGATCGCTCGCGCTGCCCACCGCCTGCGCGCCCAGGTACCGGTTGAACCCCGGCAGCACCGCCTCGAACACCAGCCCCAGCCGCAGCACCTCCTGCTGCACCTTCAACCCCAGCGCCGGGTTCCGCTCGCTGTACCCATAGGCGACCACGACCCGCCCCTCCGGTCGCAGCGACTCCACGCCCCGCGCCAGGAACAGCCGCATCCCCTCCGGCGTGTACGGCGGGTCGGTGAAGACCAGGTCCGCTTCCACCTCGGGCACGCCGAACCGCAGGTCGGCGTGCAGGCAGCGGATGTCGAGCCCGCGCTCCCGGGCCGTCGCGTCGATGTAGGCCAGCAGGTCCTCGTCGAGGTCCACGACGGTGGCCGACAGCTCCGGCCGCAGGGTGCAGGCGGCCAGGGCGGTCAGGTCGTGGTCGCCGACGCACAGCAGCCGCGCGCCCGGCAGGTGGTAGGTCTCGTCGAGCCACCGGGCCCGGCGCAGCATCGTGTCGAGGTCGGCCTGGACGTGGTCGAGCGCGCGCCGGGGCTTGGGCACACCGTCGAGGTAGCGCTCGAAGACCGGCCGCAACTCGTCATCGGTCGCCGTGGGCGGCGGGGTGACCAGGGCCGGGTCGACCTTGTCGAGTCGCCACTGGTCTCCGTCGCGCTGGGCGCCCGCCGCGGCCAGGAGGTCTTCGACCGTGCGGCGGGGGGCGGCGCTGGTGCGGATCAGCCAGTCCAGGGTCCGCGGGCCCTCGGTGAGCGCGGCGGCCAGCAGGCGCAGCGGGCGGGAGTGCACGCCGCGATCGGCGAGGAAGTTCGCGAGGGAGTCGGCCACAGTCAAGAGAGCCTATGAGGACTGTGGACACCATGGCCGCAAGGGGGCCTAGATCGTGGAACGACCTGCCACTGTCGGTCCTGCGAGCTAAGGTCGAGCGATCAACGGCCGGCAAGGAGCCGTGCGACCCGAGGAGCTTCGAGTGATCGAGTTCCAGGCCGTGACGAAGCGGTACGACGACGGCACGGTCGCGGTGGACAGCCTGGACCTGGCGATCGAGGACGGCGGCATCACCGTCCTCGTCGGCCCGTCCGGTTGCGGCAAGACGACCTCCCTGCGGATGATCAACCGGATGATCGACGCCACCTCCGGCACGATCCTGCTCGACGGCGCCGACATCCGCGCGCAGTCGCCGGCGAAGCTGCGGCGCGGCATCGGGTACGTCATCCAGCACGCAGGCCTGTTCCCGCACCGCACCGTCCTCGACAACGTCGCCACGGTCCCGGTGCTGCTCGGCACCCGCAAGTCCGCCGCGCGCAAGCAGGCCGCGGAGCTACTCGAACGCGTCGGCCTGCCCGCTGAGCTGGGCAAACGCTATCCGTCGCAGCTTTCCGGCGGGCAGCAGCAGCGGGTCGGCGTGGCCAGGGCGCTCGCCGCGAACCCGCCCGTGCTGCTGATGGACGAGCCGTTCAGCGCGGTCGACCCGGTCGTGCGCGACGGCCTGCAGGAGGAGCTGCTGCGCCTGCAGGCCGACCTCGGCAAGACCATCGTCTTCGTCACCCACGACATCGACGAGGCCATCAAGCTCGGCGACAAGGTCGCGGTGCTGCGCGTCGGCGGCAAGCTCGCCCAGTACGCCACCCCGGCCGAGCTGCTGGCCAAACCCGCCGACGACTTCGTCGCCTCCTTCGTCGGCCGCGACCGTGGCTACCGCGCTCTCGGTTTCCTTTCCGGTCAAGGTGTTCCGGTCGGACCGGTGGCGACGGTCGCGTTGGGCGCGTCCGCCGAGCAGGCGCGGGCGAGCCTCGACAACGGCTGGGCCGTCGTGGTCGACGACGCGAAGCGTCCCCTCGGCTGGGTGTCCGACGCCTCTTTGTCTACAGTGGACCAAGTTCGCGCCGAGGACCTCGTCTCCGGCGGCTCCCTGTTCGAAGTGGACAGTGGGACGCTGCGCACCGCTCTCGACTCGGCGCTCAGTTCCCCTGCCGCCCTTGGCATCGCGATCGACGCCCAGGGCACGGTGGTCGGCGGGGTCGTGGCGGACACTGTCGTCAAGGCGCTGGGCGACGCCCGCCGCTCCGGCGAGGTGCCCACATGACCTGGATCCTCGACCACCTCGACGAGCTGTTCACCGTCAGCCTGGACCACCTGTGGCTGGCGCTGATCCCCGTGGTCGTAGGTCTGCTGATCTCGCTGCCGCTGGGCTGGATTGCGAGCCGCTCGCGACTGGCCAAGTCGATCCTTGTGCCCACTGCGGGGATGCTCTACACGATCCCGTCGCTGGCGCTGTTCGTGCTGATGCCGCTCATCCTCGGCACCCAGATCCTCGACCCGGTCAACGTCATAGCCGCCCTGACCATCTACACGGTCGCGCTGCTGGTCCGGTCGGTCGCCGACGCCCTGGCGGCGGTCCCGCCCGCCGTCACCGCCGCCGCCACCGCGATGGGATACCGACCGCTGGGCCGGTTCTTCGCCGTGGAACTCCCGCTGGCGGTGCCGGTCCTGCTGGCCGGTGTGCGCGTCGCCGCGGTGTCGAACATCAGCCTCGTCAGCGTCGGCGCGCTCATCGGCGTCGGCGGGCTCGGCAAGTTCTTCACCGACGGCTACCAGCGCGGCAATCCGGCCGAGATCATCGCCGCGATCGCCGCGATCCTGGTGTTGGCTCTGCTGGTGGAGATCGTCCTCGTGATCACCGGCAGGCTGCTGACGCCGTGGGTGCGGGCGGGAGGCGCACGATGAGCGTGTTCCTGCAGGTCTGGGCTTGGCTCACGAACCCGGACAACTGGGCTGCCAACGCCATCCCGCTGCGCCTGCTGCAGCACCTGCGGTACACCGCCACCGCGATCCCGATCGCGGCCCTGATCGCCGTTCCGCTGGGCGCCTACATCGGCCACACCCGACGCGGCGGCACCCTGGTCGTCGGCCTCTTGAACTCGGTTCGAGCGTTGCCCGAGCTGGGCATGCTGGTCCTGCTGGTGCCCGCCATGGGTTTGCTGCTCGCCTTCGAAGCGCTCACGATCGTGCTCGTGCTGATCGCGGTCCCGCCGCTGCTGGCCGGGACGTACGCGGGCGTCCGCAACGTCGAGCCGTCCATTGTGGACGCCGCGCGTGGGATGGGGATGAGTGAGCGGGAAGTGCTGCTCAAAGTCGAACTCCCGAACGCCCTGCCGCTGATGCTCGGGGCGCTGCGGGCGGCGACGCTGCAGGTGATCGCGACGGCCAGCATCGCGGCTTTCGTGGCGCTGGGCGGACTCGGCCGGTTCGTCATCGACGGCAACTCGTTCCGCGAGTTCGACCAGATGGCCGGGGGCGCGGTGCTCATCGCGGCGCTCGCGATCACCGTGGAGCTTGTTCTCGCGGGTGTGCAATGGCTGGTGGTCTCGCCGGGACTGCGGCCGACCCGCACCAGGAAACGGAAAGCAACGACGTGAGGAGATCCTCGATGAAGCGCGTACTCGCCGGCGCGGCGACCACGCTGGCCACGGCGCTCGCCCTGAGCGCGTGCGGCGGCGGGTCCGACCCGCTCGGCACCTCGACAACCGCCGCCCCGCCCGCGGCGACGGACACCATCGCCATCGGCTCGGCGAACTTCCCGGAGAGCACCCTGCTCGCCGAGATCTACGCGAGCGCGCTGGAGGCCAAGGGTGTCAAGGTCACCAAGAAGCTCAACATCGGCAGCCGCGAGACCTACTACGCCGGCCTGCAGGACGGGTCGATCGACCTGATCCCGGAGTACACCGGAGTGCTCCTGCTGCACGTGAACAAGGCAGCCAAGGAATCCACGTCCGACGAGGTCTACGCGGCGCTGCAGAAGGCGCTGCCGGAGAATTTGACCGTGCTGGCCAAGTCGGCGGCCGAGAACAAGGACGCGGTCGTCGTCACCAAGGAGACCGCGGACAAGCTGGTCGTCAAGTCCATCGCCGACCTCGCCGCCAAGGGCCCGGTCGTCTTCGGCGGCCCCCCGGAATTCCAGAAGCGCGCCGACGGCATCCCCGGGCTGCAGTCCAGCTATGGCCTGCAGGTCTCGGAGTACAAGTCGCTCGACGTGGGCGGCCCGCTGACCGTGGACGCCCTGAAGAGCGGCGTGGTGCAGGCGGCCGACCTGTTCACCACCGATCCCGCGATCACCAGCAACAACTTCGTCGTCCTGGATGACCCGAAGTCCAACTTCGCCGCCCAGAACGTCGTCCCGCTGATCAATAAGTCCAAGGCGACCGACACGGTCAAGCAGGTCCTCGACGCCATCTCGGCGAAGCTGACCACCGAGACCCTGATCGAGCTCAACACCAAACTGAACGCCCCGGACAAGCCGGACGCGTCGAAGGTGGCCAAGGACTGGTTGGCCTCGGCCGGAATCTGAGCTGTCGACCGGGCAGGCGTCGCACTGGCGTCTGCCCGGTTCGGCCATGAATGCGCGACACCCCGCACCTGAACGCGACGTGCCGACCCCAACGGCCCGACCTCAGCGGCCCCGACCGATCCATGCCCACGACCTCGATCCGCAGGGGCCGAACCGGCACCACCTGCCAGGGCATGCCCAACCGGGCAAGGGCGTCACCGCTCGTTCGCCGGGTCGTGTCCGCCGATGCGGCCACTCAGCTCAGCCGCCGCCCGCCTGGTCTCCGCCGCCAAGTCCGGCCAATGTTCCCCGCATTCCGTCTCGGTCGCACACGAATGCCGGAACGTGGTGCTGATCGCCGCGACCGGATGGCCGCCGTGGTCGAAAACAGGCGCGGCCACCGACGCGAAGCCGACCGTCACGTAACCGTCCTCGACGGCCCACCCCTGCCGCCGCTCGGCGCTCAGCAACCCCCGCAGCGCGGGCAGGTGCGCGGGTCCCCGACCGGTCCGGTCGACGAAAGCCCCACGGCCCGGGAACAGGGCACGCACCTGCGCGGCGGGCAGGTGCGCCAGCATCGCCCGGCCGGACGCGGGCAGGTGCGCGGGCAGCCGGACACCCACATCGGTCACCACGGTGTGCGGGTGCGCGGGCTGTTCCCGCAGCAGGTACAGGGTTTCGCCGCCGTGTAGGACACCAAGGTGGGCGGTGTGCCCGGTGCGCTCGATCAGCCGCCGCAGCACCGGTCGGGCGAGGCGTTCCAGTGGGTCGTGGCGCAGGTACGCCGAGCCCAGTTCGAACGCCGCCAACCCCAGCCCGTAGCGCCGCTCCTCGGGCAGGTGGGTCACGAAACCAGCGTCGGCCAGCTCGCCGAGCAGGTGATACGTCGTCGACCGGGGCAGGCCCAACTCCCGGGCGACCGCCGCCGCCGTCACCGGGCCCGCCTTGCCCGCGAGCAGGCGCAACACCGCCAGGCCGCGCCGCAGCGCGGGCACGTCGCTGCTCACACCCACCAGCCCACGGTAGCTCAGTCTGGTATTTCAGACACTCTCACCCGATTCCCCCTCGTGCGCGGGCAGGCCACGCGTTGAGATGGGCGCATGCTGGAACTGGTTGAGATCGACGGCGGCCCGCTGACCCGCGCGGACGTTGTGAAGGTCGCCCGGAGCGCCGCCCGGGTGCGCATCACCGAGGACGCACTGGCTTCGGTCGCCAAGTCACGCGCGCACATCGAGGAACTGGCCAACGCCGCGCAGCCGACCTACGGCGTCTCGACCGGGTTCGGCGCCCTCGCCACCCGCCACATCCCGCTCGACAAGCGCGCCGCCCTGCAGCGTTCGCTGATCCGCTCGCACGCCGCGGGCGCGGGCCCGCACGTCGAGGACGAGGTCGTTCGCGCCCTGATGCTGCTGCGCCTGCGCACCCTCGCCACCGGCCGCACCGGCGTCCGGCAGTCCACCGTCGAGACGATGCTGGAGCTGCTCAACCAGCGCATTCACCCCGTCGTGCACGAGTACGGCTCGCTGGGCTGCTCCGGCGACCTCGCGCCGCTCTCGGCCGTGGCGCTCGCGCTGATGGGTGAGGGCATGGTCCACGACCGCACGGGCGCGCTCCGCCCCGCCGCCGAGGTGATGGCCGAGCGGAACGTGCGCCCGGTCGAGCTGGCCGAGAAGGAGGGCCTCGCGCTCATCAACGGCACCGACGGCATGCTCGGCATGCTGTGCCTGGCCCTGGCCGACCTGCACGCCCTGCTCGACGTCGCCGACCTGACCGCCGCGATGAGCGTCGAGGCGCTGCTGGGCACCGACCGCGTCTTCGCCCCCGACCTGCACGCGCTGCGCCCGCACCCCGGCCAGAGCGTGTCCGCGGCCAACATGTCCCGCTTCCTCGCCGGGTCGCCGATCGTGGAGAGCCACCGCGGCCCCGAGTGCAACCGCGTGCAGGACGCCTACTCGCTGCGCTGCTCGCCGCAGGTCCACGGTGCCGCCCGCGACACCGTCGGCTACGCCGAGACCGTCGCCGACCGCGAACTGGCCTCCGCCATCGATAACCCGGTGGTGCTGCCCGACGGCCGCGTCGAGTCCAACGGCAACTTCCATGGCGCGCCCGTTGCCTACGTGCTCGACTTCCTGGCCATACCGGTCGCCGACGTGGCCAGCATGGCCGAGCGGCGCACCGACCGGATGCTCGACGTTGCCCGCTCGCACGGCCTGCCGCCGTTCCTCGCCGACGACCCCGGCGTCGACTCCGGCCACATGATCGCCCAGTACACGCAGGCCGCGATCGTCTCCGAGCTCAAGCGTCTCGCCGTCCCGGCGTCGGTCGACTCGATCCCGAGCAGCGCGATGCAGGAGGACCACGTCTCGATGGGCTGGTCGGCCGCGCGCAAGCTGCGCAAGGCCGTCGACGGGCTGACCACGGTCCTGGCCGTCGAGTTGCTGACCGCAGCCCGAGCGCTGGACATGCGCAAGCCGCTGCTGCCCGGTCCGCTGACCGGCGCCGCCGTCGCCGCGCTGCGCGAGCATGTCGATGGACCCGGCGCCGACCGCCACCTCGCTCCCGAAATCGCCGCCGCCGAGGACCTGATCCGTTCCGGCGACCTGATGAACGCCGTCACCCGGAGGACCGCATGAGCACCGCCCGACCCGTGCGCGCTGCCCGAGGCACCACGCTGACCGCCCGCAACTGGCAGACCGAGGCCGCGCTGCGGATGTTCCACAACAACCTCGACCCCGAGGTCGCCGAGCGGCCCGACGACCTCGTCGTCTACGGCGGCACCGGCAAGGCGGCGCGCAACTGGGCCAGCTTCGACGCGATCACGCGCGAGCTGACCAACTTGGCCGCGGACGAGACTCTCCTTGTGCAGTCCGGGAAACCGGTCGGCGTCATGCGCACCCACGAGTGGGCGCCGCGGGTGCTGATCGCGAACTCGAACCTGGTCGGCGACTGGGCCACCTGGCCGGAGTTCCGCAAGCTAGAGGCCGAGGGCCTGATGATGTACGGCCAGATGACCGCGGGCTCGTGGATCTACATCGGCACCCAGGGCATCCTGCAGGGCACCTACGAGACCTTCTCCGCCATCGCCAACAAGCGCTTCGGCGGCACCCTGCGCGGAACGCTGACGCTGACCGCCGGTCTGGGCGGCATGGGTGGCGCGCAACCGCTTGCGGTCACGATGAACGACGGTGTAGCGCTGTGCGTCGAGGTCGACCCCGAACGCGCCCGCCGCCGGGTCGAGACCCGCTACCTCGACGAGCTGGCCGACTCCCTCGACGACGCCGTCGCCCGTGTCGAGCAGGCCAAGCGGGAGAAGCGACCGCTGTCGGTCGGCGTGATCGGCAACGCCGCCGAGGTGTTCCCCGAGCTGCTGCGCCGGGGCGTCGACATCGACATCGTCACCGACCAGACCTCCGCGCACGACCCGCTGGCGTACCTGCCGCGCGGTGTCGACGTGGCCGACTGGCACGACTACGCGGCCAAGAAGCCCGACGAGTTCACCGACCGCGCCCGCGAGTCGATGGCCGAGCACGTCGGCGCGATGGTCGGGTTCATGGACAAGGGCGCCGAGGTCTTCGACTACGGCAACTCGATTCGCGGCGAGGCCAAGCTCGGCGGGTGTGAGCGCGCGTTCGACTTCCCCGGGTTCGTGCCCGCCTACATCCGGCCGCTGTTCTGCGAGGGCATGGGCCCGTTCCGCTGGGCCGCGCTCTCCGGCGACCCGGCCGACATCGCGGCCACCGACCGGGCGATTCTGGAACTGTTCCCGGAGAACGAATCCCTTGCCCGCTGGATCAAGATGGCGGGGGAAAGGGTTGAGTTCCAAGGACTCCCGGCGCGCATCTGCTGGCTCGGCTACGGCGAACGGCACCTGGCGGGGCTGCGGTTCAACGAGATGGTGGCCAACGGCGAGGTGTCCGCGCCGATCGTGATCGGCCGCGACCACCTCGACTGCGGCTCCGTCGCCTCCCCGTACCGGGAGACCGAGGCGATGGCCGACGGCTCCGACGCGATCGCCGACTGGCCGTTGCTCAACGCGCTGATCAACACCGCGTCCGGCGCCACCTGGGTGTCGATCCACCACGGCGGCGGCGTCGGCATCGGCCGCTCGATCCACGCCGGCCAGGTCACCGTCGCCGACGGGACACCGCTGGCCGCGCAGAAGATCGAACGCGTGCTCACCAACGACCCGGCGATGGGCGTCATCCGGCACGTCGACGCCGGGTACGACCGGGCGGACGAGGTCGCGGCGGAGCGCGGCGTGACCGTTCCCATGGCGCGGTCGTGACGGCCGCCGGTCTGCTGGGGGACATCGGCGGCGTCGGCGCGGACCCCCGGCGCGGCGGCTTCTCCCGGCACGGGTTCGACCGGTCGGAACTGGAGCTGCGCGAGTGGTTCCGCGCCGAGGCCGCCGCGCGCGGGCTCGACGTGGAGACCGATCGCAACGGCACGATGTGGGCCTGGTGGGGCACGCCTGGAGATGGCGCGGTCGTCACCGGCAGCCACCTCGACTCGGTTCCCGGCGGCGGCGCCTACGACGGCCCGCTCGGTGTGACATCCGCGCTGGTCGCGGTGGACCTGTTGCGCGCCAAGGGTTTCATCCCTGGCAAGCCGTTCGCCATCGCCGTGTTCGCCGAGGAGGAGGGCGGCCGGTTCGGCGTCGCCTGCCTCGGTTCCCGCCTGATGACCGGCGCCCTCGACCCTGACGCGGCCCGCAGGCTCACCGACCCCGACGGCGTGACGTTGGCCGACGCGGTGCGCGCAGCCGGGCTCGACCCGGCCGGACTGGGCCCGGATCCTGTTGCCATGGCCCGGATCGGTGTGTTCGTCGAGCTGCATGTCGAGCAGGGCAAGGGACTGGTGGACCTGGGTGCGCCGGTGGGAATGGCCAGCTCGATCCTGGCGCACGGCCGCTGGCGGTTCAGCTTCGCGGGCGAGGGAAACCACGCGGGCGCCACGCTGCTGACCGACCGCCGCGACCCCATGCTCCCCGCCGCCCAGGTAGTCCTCGCCGCCCGCCGCGCCGCGTCCGGCATCGAGGGCGCCCGGGCCACGGTCGGCAAGGTCGTGCCCAACCCGGGCGGCACCAACGTCATCGCGTCCACAGTGGACGTCTGGCTCGACGCCCGAGCCGAGGACGACTTCCGCACTCGGGCGGTGGTAGCCGACATCAGGGACGCCGCGCGCGTGGCCGCTGAGGAGGAGGGCTGCACGGTCACCGTGACGGAGGAGTCCTACGGTGACACCGTGATCTTCGACCCTGCGCTGCGCGACGACCTCGCGGCAACCCTGGGCGGCGTCCCCGCCCTGCCCACGGGCGCAGGACACGACGCGGGCATCCTCGCCGCCCACCGCCCCACGGCAATGCTGTTCGTTCGCAACCCAACCGGCATCAGCCACGCCCCCGCGGAGTTCGCAGAAGCCGACGACTGCACGGCCGGAGCGGTGGCCCTCGCCGACGTCCTGGCCCACCTGGCCCGATGACCACCTATCGTTGCGAACGGGCCTGGCTCCCCGACGGCATAGCCACCGACGTCCTGATCACCGTCGTCGATGGCACGATCACCGCCGTTACCCCTGCCCACGGCGCCGTTGCCGACCCCGCCCCTGCCGGCGGCATCGCCGCGAGCACCCCTGGCCACGGCACCGCTGTGACCACCCCTGCCCACAACGCCGCCGTGGCCCCAAGCCCGGTCCATCCACAGGCTTGTCCACAGCCCCAAGCCGACCCCTCCCTTTCGTCACCCCCCACCGATAGACTGGCCAAGGGCCGTCCCCCCGGGGAAGGGCGGGGGCTGCCCGGGGGCGGGATTTCGTCGCGGGAAGTGCCGGGGGAGCTGCGGGCGGTCGCGTCGCGCGGGCTGCCTGAGAACGTGGTTTCGTTGCGGGGGCTGGTTTTTCCCGGTTTCGCCAATGCGCATTCGCATGCGTTTCATCGGGCGCTGCGGGGGCGGACCCACGGTGATGGTGGAACGTTCTGGACGTGGCGTGAGCGGATGTACGCGCTGGCCGCCAAGTTGGATCCCGATACCTACCTGGCGTTGGCCCGCGCCGCGTATGCCGAGATGGCCCTCGCGGGGGTCACCTGCGTCGGCGAGTTCCACTATCTGCACCACGCCTCCGGTGGCCGTCGCTACGCCGACCCCAACGCCATGGGCGCCGCGCTGATCCAGGCCGCGAAGGACGCCGGGATTCGGCTCACCCTGCTCGACACCTGTTACCTCGCAGGCGGAATCGGCGCCCCCGTGTCGGCCGAGCAGGTCCGGTTCAGTGACGGCACCGCGCAGGCGTGGGCGAGTCGGGTCGCCGACCTCAAAGCCGATGCCAACACTCGGATCGGTGGCGCGATCCACTCTGTGCGCGCGGTTCCCCGTGCGGCGCTGTCCGAGGTCGGTGCCTGCCAAGGGCCGCTCCACGTCCACCTCTCTGAGCAGCCCGCTGAGAATGAGGCGTGTCTCGCCGCATATGGCCGCACTCCCACCGAACTCCTGGCCGACGCTGGTGTCCTCGGCCCCCGCACCACGGCCGTGCACGCCACCCACCTCACGGCAGGCGACATCGCCCTCCTCGGCGGGTCCGGCACCGGCGCCTGCTTCTGTCCCACCACCGAAGGTGACCTCGCCGACGGGCTCGGCCCCGCCTGCGAACTGCTGTCGGCGGGATCGCCGCTGTCCCTCGGCAGCGACCAGCACGCGGTTGTCGACCCGCTGGTCGAAGCGCGCGCCCTCGAACATGGCGAACGGTTCCGCACCGGTGAGCGCGGCAGGCTGAGCCCGGACGAACTCCTCACCGCGATGACCACCGCCGGTCACGCCGCCCTCGGCTGGCCGGAGGTCGGACAGCTCAAAGTGGGCGCCCCGGCCGATTTCGTCGCCGTCCGACTCGACACGCCGCGCACAGCCGGATGCCTGCCGGGACAAGCCATGTTCGCCGCCACCGCGTCCGATGTGGACACAGTGGTGGTCGGCGGCCGCATGGTCGTCCGCGACGGCAGGCATATGCTCGGTGACGTCGGATCATTGCTGGCCAACGCGATCGAAGGGCTGTGGGCGTGAGCATCCTGGTGACCGGCATCGCCGAACTGACCACCAACGACGACGAACTCGGCACCCTCACCGACGCCGCGGTGGTGCTCGACGGCGACCGCGTCGCCTGGGTCGGCACCGCCGCCGACGCCCCCGCGGCTGACGAACGGGTCGACGTCGACGGGCGGGCAGCCCTGCCCGGCTGGGTCGACAGCCACACCCATCTCGTCTTCGCCGGCGACCGCACCGCCGAGTTCGCCGCCCGGATGGCTGGGAAGCCTTACACCGCAGGCGGAATCGCGGTCACGGTTGAGGCGACCCGCGCGGCCACGGACGCTGAGCTCAGCGCGGGCCTGCGCCGCCACGTCGCCGAGGCGGTCGCCCAGGGCACGACGTACCTGGAAACCAAGACGGGCTACGGCCTCACGGTCGAAGACGAGGTCCGCTCCGCCCGCCTGGCCGCCGAGCACGCCGACGAGGTCACCTTCCTCGGCGCCCACCTCGTCCCGCCGGGCACCGATCCACAGTCCTATATAGACCTCGTCACCGGCGAGATGCTCGACGCCGTCGCACCGTACGTGCGCTGGGCTGACGTCTTCTGCGAAACCGGCGCCTTCGATGAGTCGCAGTCACGCGCGGTGCTCACGGCCGCCGCCGCCAAGGGATTGGGCCTGCGTGTGCACGGAAACCAACTCGGGCCGGGCCCCGGCGTCCGCCTGGCAGTCGAGCTGAACGCCGCCAGCGTCGACCACTGCACGCACCTGACCGAGTCCGATGTGGACGCACTCGCGAACAGCGACACCGTGGCCACGCTGCTGCCCGCCTGCGACCTCTCCACCCGCCAGCCCCTCCCCGACGCCCGCGCACTACTCGACGCCGGCGCCACCGTCGCCCTCGCCTCCAACTGCAACCCCGGCTCCTCCTACACCTCGTCGATGGCCTACTGCGTCACCACCGCCGTCCTGCAGATGCGCATGTCCGTCGCCGAAGCCGTCCGCGCCGCCACCTGGGGCGGCGCCCGCGCCCTGCGCCGCGAACACGAAGTCGGCATCATCCGGCCCGGCGCCCGCGCCGACCTCCACGTCCTGAACGCGCCATCGGCCACCCACCTCGCCTACCGCCCCGGCGTCCCCCTCACCTGGGCCGTCTGGCGGGCAGGGAAACGGACGACCTGAGGACAGCGCCGACCGGGCGTAGGTTGGCTGGTATGGAGTACACCCACCTCGGCCGCAGCGGCCTGTCCGTGTCCCGGCTCGTCCTGGGGACGATGAACTTCGGTCCCGAGACGACCGAACCTGGCAGCCACACGATCATGGACCGCGCGCACGAGCACGGCATCAACTTCTTCGACACCGCCAACGTCTACGGCTGGAAGAAGGGCGAAGGCGTCACCGAGCAGATCATCGGCCGGTGGTTCGCCCAAGGCGGTGGCAGGCGGGAGAAGACCGTGCTCGCCACCAAGCTCTACGGCAGCATGAGCGACTGGCCCAACGACACGTTCCTGTCCGCGCACAACATTCGGCGGGCGGCGGACGCGTCGCTGCGGCGGCTGCGGACCGACTACATCGACCTCTACCAGATGCACCACGTCGACCGGCGCACGCCGTGGGAGGAGATCTGGGAGGCGTTCTCGGTTCTCCGGCAGCAGGGCAAGGTCCTCTACTTCGGCTCCTCCAACTTCGCTGGCTGGCACCTCGCCCAGGCGCAGGAGGCCGCGCGGGAGCGGCACTTCCTCGGGCTGGTCAGCGAGCAGTCGATCTACAACCTGCTGACCCGCTGGGTCGAGCTCGAAGTCCTTCCCGCCGCCAAGCACTACGGACTCGGTGTCATCCCGTGGTCCCCGCTGCACGGCGGCCTGCTCGGCGGCGTCCTGCGCAAGCAGGCCGACGGGACGGCGTCGCGCGGTCTGTCCGGGCGGTCCGGGGATTCGCTGGAGAAGCACCGCGAGGCGATCGAGGGCTACGAGAAGCTCTGCGCCGAGATCGGTGCCGACCCGGCGCACGTCGGGCTGGCCTGGTTGCTGCACCAGGAGGGCGTCACCGCGCCCATCATCGGGCCGCGCACGCTGGAGCAGCTCGACGGCAGCCTGACCGCGCTCGACCTCAAGCTCGACGCCGACACGCTGACCCGGCTCGATGAACTGTTCCCCGCACCCGGGCCGAACGGCGCGAAGCCCGCGCCGGAGGCCTACGCCTGGTGAGCTCAGGTGAGGTCGGAGAGATCCAGAGCTATGTCCACCGGATCAGTGACGACGACCTTGCGGGTGTCTACGCCTGCTGAAACGTAGACCCTGGTCGTGGGATCGAGCAGATATCGGAAGAGGATCAGTTCGTCGTGGTCGTCGACACGTTCCACCCGCCAGAAGTGTGGGATACCCGCCGCCGCGTACTCGGCGGGCTTGTCGGTCTGGTCGGTAGTCACTGACCCTGGTGACATGACTTCGACGACAAGTTGACAGTGGTGGCCACGCAGGACGGCTTCGTCGGGGAGATCCCGGTCGTAGATGGCGATGTCCGGTCGACGATTCAGCAGGGGGACGTCTCGCAACCTGAGGTCGATGTCGAAGTCGACGGCGTATCGGTCTCCGCAGGCGGCCGCCAGCGACTGAGCCAGCATGCGCACCACTCGTTGATGTGTGCGACGGGGTGCTGCGTTCACGACTATGGCTCCATCGATGACCTCAATGCGGCGGCAGACTTCCTCGGGCAGCGCCTCGTAATCCGCCGCACTCAACCCCTGCGGTCGTAAGACCATCCAGTCGGGTAGAGCAGTCATCGTCAACCTCCTGCGGGAGCTTGAGGTGAGGATAGCCGACCTGCTCAGGTGAGGTCAGTCGTCAATGTCCTCGTTGTCGCGGGCCAGGAAGGTGGCCAGGCGCTCGATGGGGGTCTCGAACTCGGGGTTGGCGTCGACGAACGCGCGCAGCCGGTCGGCCAGCCACGCGAAGCTGACTTCCTCGTCGCCGCGCCGCTGTTCCAGTTCTTCGATACCGCGGTCGGTGAAGTACACGTGCTACTCCTGTGGAAATGGCGGAGCCGCCGGTCCGTGAGGTCCGGCGGCTCCGCGAGGGTCTGACTCCTACGCGAACGCCTTCTCGATCAGCGCCCGCTGCTCAAGCTCGTGCACCTTGCTCGACCCCGCCGACGGCGCCGACATCGGCCGACGCGAGACGCGGGTGAGCTTGGTGATGTGCTCAGGCAGCTCCTCCGGCAGGTTGAGGCCGTAGAACGGCCACGAACCCTGGTTGGCGGGCTCCTCCTGCACCCAACGCACGTGCTTCGCGTTGGGGTAGCGCTCGAAGATCGCCTTGAGGTGCTTGAGCGGCATCGGGTAGAGCTGCTCGACGCGGACGATGGCGGTGTCCGTGGCGCTCAGCTTCTCCTTCTCGGCGGCCAGCTCGTAGTAGAGCTTGCCGGAGACGAACAGCAGCTTCGTGACGCCCGCCGGGTCCGGCTGGGTCGGGTCGTCGATGACCGTCTCGAACCGGGTGCCCTCGAGGAAGTCCTCGACGGAGCTGACGGCGGCCTTGTTGCGCAGCATGGACTTCGGCGTGAACACCACCAGCGGACGCTGCACACCGTCGAGGGCGTGGCGGCGCAGCAGGTGGAAGTAGTTCGCCGGGGTCGACGGCACCGACACGGTCATCGAGCCCTCGGCGCACAGCTGCAGCCAGCGCTCGATGCGGCCCGAGGTGTGGTCGGGGCCCTGACCCTCATGCCCGTGCGGGAGCAGCATGATCACGTCGGAGCGCTGGCCCCACTTCGCCTCGCTGGAGGCGATGTACTCGTCGATGACCGACTGCGCGCCGTTGACGAAGTCGCCGAACTGCGCCTCCCACAGCACCAGGGCTTCGGGGTTGGCCACCGAGTAGCCGTATTCGAAGCCCAGCGCCGCGTACTCGGACAACGCCGAGTCGTAGACCATGAACTTGCCCTGGTCCTCGGACAGGTTCTGCAGCGGCAGGTACTCGCGTCCGGTCTTGCGGTCGATGATCGCCGCGTGCCGCTGGGTGAACGTGCCTCGACGCGAGTCCTGGCCCGCCAGGCGGACCGTGCGGCCCTCCAGGTTGAGCGAGCCGAACGCCAGCAGCTCGCCGAACGCCCAGTCGACGCCACCCTCGCGGGCCATCTTGGCGCGGCGGTCGAGCACCGGCTTGACCCGCGGGTGCGGGCTGAAGCCCTCGGGCAAATCGACGTGCGCGTCGGCGATGCGTTCGAGCACCGAGGCGGGCACACCGGTCGCCAGCTTGGCCGGGACCTGCTGCTCGGACTCCACCGACGGGCTGGCCACGATCGGGTGCTTCTCCAGCTCGCGGACCTCGTTGAAGACGTGCTCCAACTGGCTGGAGAAGTCGCGCAGCGCCTTCTCCGCCTCCTCGACGGAGATGTCGCCGCGGCCGATGAGCGCCTCGGTGTAGCCCTTACGCACACTGCGCTTGGTGTCGATGATGTCGTACATGCCGGGCTGGGTCATCGAGGGGTCGTCGCCCTCGTTGTGCCCGCGGCGGCGGTAGCAGACCAGGTCGATGACGACGTCCTTGTTGAACGTCTGGCGGTAGTCCATCGCCAGCCGGGCGACCCAGTAGCAGGCCTCCGGGTCGTCGCCGTTCACGTGGAACACCGGCGCCTGGATCATCTTCGCCACGTCGGTCGCGTACTGGCTCGACCGCGAGTGCTCCGGGGCGGTGGTGAAGCCGACCTGGTTGTTGATGATCACGTGCACGGTGCCGCCGGTGCGGTAGCCGCGCAGCAGCGCCAGGTTCAGCGTCTCGGCCACCACACCCTGACCGGCGAACGCGGCGTCGCCGTGCAGCGCGATCGGCAGCACGGAGAAGCCGTCGCCCTTGTCGCCCTTGTCGAGCAGGTCCTGCTTGGCGCGGACGATGCCCTCGAGGACGGGGTCGACGGTCTCCAGGTGCGACGGGTTGGCGGTCAGCGACACCTTGGTCTCGCCGTCGCCGAACATCCGGAAGTACTTGCCCTCGGCGCCGAGGTGGTACTTCACGTCGCCGGAGCCGTGCGCCTGGCCCGGGTCGAGGTTGCCCTCGAACTCCTGGAAGATCTGCGAGATCGGCTTGCCGACGATGTTGGCCAGCACGTTGAGGCGGCCGCGGTGCGGCATGCCGATGACGACCTCGTCGAGCTCGAACTCGGCGGCCTTGTCGAGCACGGTGTCGAGCAGCGGGATGACCGACTCGCCGCCTTCGAGCGAGAACCGCTTCTGCCCGACGTACTTGGTCTGCAGGAACGTCTCGAACGCCTCGGCCGCGTTCAGCTTCGACAGCACGTACTTCTGCACCGCCGCGGCGGGCTTCTCGTGCGCGCCCTCGACGCGGTCCTGGATCCAGCGGCGCTCGGTCGGGTCGAGGATGTAGGTGTACTCGACGCCGACGGTGCGGCAGTAGGAGTCGCGCAGCACGCCGAGGACGTCGCGCAGCTTCATCCGCTCCTTGCCCGCGAAGCCGCCGACCGGGAACTCGCGGTCGAGGTCCCACAACGTCAGCCCGTGCGAGCGGACGTCGAGGTCCTCGTGCTTGCGCTGGCGGTAGTTCAGCGGGTCCGTGTCGGCCATCAGGTGGCCGCGGGTGCGGTAGGCGTCGATCAGGCCGATGACCCGGGCGGTCTTGTCGACCGGGCCCTCGGAGAGGTCGGAGGTCCATCGGATCGGCTCGTACGGGATCCGCAGCGACGTGAAGATGTCGTCGTAGAAGCCGTCCTCACCGAGGAGCAGCTTGTGGATCCGGCCGAGGAACTCGCCGGACTCCGCGCCCTGGATGATGCGGTGGTCGTAGGTGGAGGTCAGCGTGATGATCTTGCTGATGCCCATCTCGACCAGCGTGGTCTCGCTGGCGCCCTGGAACGTGGCCGGGTACTCCATCGCGCCGACGCCCAGGATCGCGCCCTGGCCGACCGACAGGCGCGGCACCGAGTGGTTGGTGCCGATGCCGCCGGGGTTGGTCAGCGAGATCGTGGTGCCCGCGAAGTCGTCCGCGGTCAGCGCGCCGTTGCGCGCCTTGCGGATCAGGTCCTCGTAGGCCTGCCAGAACTGCTGGAAGGTCATGCCCTCGCAGCCCTTGATGGCGGCGACGACGAGGTTGCGCGAACCGTCCTTGCCCGGCAGGTCGATCGCCAGGCCGAGGTTCACGTGCTCCGGCGTGACCGCGTAGGCCTTGTTGTCGGCCTCGGCGTAGTGCCGGTTCATGTTCGGGTACGCCTCAAGCGCGCGAACCATCGCGTAGCCGATGAGGTGGGTGAAGGAGACCTTCCCACCGCGGGTCCGCTTGAGGTGGTTGTTGATCACGATGCGGTTGTCCGCGAGCAGCTTCGCGGGCACCGCGCGCACGCTGGTCGCGGTCGGCAGCGACAGCGAGGCGTTCATGTTCTTCGCGATCGCGGCGGCGGCTCCGCGCAGCGGCTTGCGTTCCTCACCCTCGACCGCGGCCACCTGGGGCTTGGCGGGCGCTGGGGCGGGCGCGGGCTTCTTCGGCGCGGCGGCCGCCTGCCCGTTGCCCGACGCCGGGGGCGCGGTCTTGGCGGGTGGCTGCTCGGCGGGCGGGGTGGCGGCGGGAGCGGTGGCCGTGGCGGTCGCCGTCCCGGTGTCACTCCCCGCGCTCTTCGCCGTCGCGGCGCCTTGGCTTGCGGCTCGCGGTGTGGGCTTGTAGTCGGCGAAGAAGTCGTGCCACGCGGGGTCTACGGAAGACGGGTCCGCGAGGAACTGCTCATACATCTCTTCGACGAGCCACTCGTTCGCACCGAACTGTGACGCGGGACTACTGCTGGACACGGCTGGCTCTCGCCTCTATCCATCTCGATCTCTTAGTAATGGCCATTCCCCGTCAGGCTAGTCCCCCGGTCAGGGCGTGTGTTAATCAAGTGGACCCGGGTGAGCCACCTCATGCGTAGCGTTCGGCACTGTATCGATTGAGCCCGGATGTTCTCACTGCTCGCGGCCCGGGCTGGTGAGGTTTCGGCCCTCACCGGGGGGCCGTTTCGGGCAGCTCGGAGCGCTGTTCGGCGTGCTCCGGTGATCCGTAACGCCAGAGGCGCGCGTAGTGACCGTCCGCCGCCAGCAGCTCGTCGTGGGTGCCCTGCTCGACCACCCGGCCCGCCTCCATCACGACGATGGCGTCGGCCCGGGCCGCGGTGGCTAATCGGTGTGCCACGACGAACGTGGTGCGGCTGCTCGTGACCCGGTCGCTCGCGGCGATCACCGCGGCCTCGGTGGCCGGGTCGAGGGCGGCGGTCGCCTCGTCGAGCAGCAGGATGTCGGGATCGGTGAGGTCGGCCCGCGCGAGGGCGATGAGCTGGCGCTGGCCCGCGGACAGACCTTGGCCCCGCTCGCCGACCTGCTGGCGGAAACCGTCGGCGAGACCGGCGACCATCGGCAGCGCGCCGACCGCGCGGACGGCGGCCTCGACCTTGGCGGGCGACGCGTCCGGGTCGCCATAAGCGACGTTGCGCGCGATGTCGCCGCTGAACAGGTGGGCCTCCTGGGGGACCACGCCCAGCCGCTGCCGGTAGCCGGCGAGGTCGTACGCGCGCAGGTCGGTCCCGTCGGCGAGGACCGCGCCCTCGGTCGGGTCGTAGAAGCGGGCGATCAGCTTGACGACGGTCGACTTGCCCGCGCCGGTCGCGCCGACCAGCGCGACGGTCTGCCCGGGCTCGACGCGCAGCGACACGTCTTCGACGGCCGGTGTCTCGGTGCCCGGGTAGCGGAACGTCACCCCGCGCAGCTCGACGGCGCCGCTCAGGTGGGCCGGGACGGGAACCGGCTCGGCGGGCGGCTCGACGCTGCTCGGCGTGCGCAGCAGGTCGGAGATCCGGCGCAGGCCGACCCGGGCCTGCTGGTAGCCGTCGAAGATGCCGGAAAGCTGTTGGACCGGGGCGAAGAACAGGCCCAGGTACAGCAGGAACGCCAGCAGCACACCGGGAGTGAGGTCGCCCGCGGCGACCCGGTGGGCGCCCGCGACCAGCACCGCCGCCTGCGCGAAGCCGGACAGCATGGCGACGAAAGGGAAGTACGTCGCGATGTAGCGCTGGGCACGCAGCCTGCTGCGCCGGTAGGCGTCGCTGCGCTCGGCGAACCGCTCGGCGGCCTGGCCCTCCCGCGTGTACGCCTGGGACACCCGCAGGCCGGTGACGTTCTCCTGCATGTCCGCGTTGACCGCGCTGACCCGCTCGCGCGCCTCGGCGTAGGCCGCGGAGGACAGCCGCTGGAAGATGATCGTCGCGACCGCCAGCGCCGGCAGGATCGCCAACGCGACCAGGGCCAGCGAGAAGTCGGTGACGAGCAGCGCGACGGTGATGGCCGCGACGGTCAGCACGCTCGCGGCCGCCGTGGTGACCCCGGTCTGCAGGAACGTCGACAGCGCGTCGACGTCGGTGGTCATCCTGGTCATGATCCGGCCGGCCAGTTCACGTTCGTAGTAATCGAGGCCGAGCCGCTGCAGGTGGGCGTAGCTGCGCACGCGCAGCAGGTAGAGGAGGCGTTCGCCCACGCGCGCGGTGAGGATGGTCGTCACCGCGGTGTTGATCCACATGACGCCGACCAGGACGGCGGAGATGCCGGTCGCCACCCAAAGCGCGCCCGAGGTGCCGGTCAGGATGCCGGAGTCGATGCCGTGGCGGACCAGCGCGGGCATGGCCATGCCGGTCAACGCGTCGGCGATCACCAGGGCCGCCACGACCGCGAGGGACCACCGGACCGGCGTCAGCAGGCGGCGCAGCCGGAAGCCCGGATCCGGCGCCGTCGGGTCCTCACCGGGCAGGTCGGGCTGTTCGTGCGCGGGCGGGAGCGCCTCGACCCGGGCGATGAGCTCGGGCGTCGGCGCAAGCGCGGCCGCCGCGTCGCCGGAACCCCCGCCCATGCGTCCGCTGACCCGCGCGGCGGGCGCCGCCGTCGCCCGGTCCGGCTCGGTCGGGGCGGGCCAGAGCGACTCGGTGATCCCGTCGGGACCGGGAACCAGGTCTTCGTCGAGGCCGCGGGTCGGGTCTTCGATCACGTCGCCAGGGCCGGCCAGCAGCGACCGGTACAGCTCGCAGCGCCCGGACAGTTCCGCGTGCGTGCCGACGTCGACCACCCGGCCCCGGTCGAGGACGGCGATGCGGTCGGCCAGGCTCAGCGTCGAGCGGCGGTGGGCGATGAGCAGGGTCGTGCGCTCGGCGGTGACCTCGCGCAGCGTGTCGTGGATGGCCGACTCCGTCGCCGCGTCCACCGCCGATGTCGCGTCGTCGAGCACCAGCACCCGCGGGTCGGAGAGCAGAGCGCGGGCGAGGGCGACCCGCTGCCGCTGACCGCCCGACAGCGTCAGCCCGCGTTCGCCGACCACCGTGTCGTAGCCGTGGGGCAGCGCCTCGATGAACTCGTGCGCCTGCGCGGCCTTCGCCGCCGCTCGGATGTCGTCCTCGGTCGCGTCCGCCCGCCCGTAGGCGATGTTCGCGCGCACGGAGTCGGAGAACAGGAACGCCTCTTCGAACACCACGCCGACCGTGCCGCGCAGCGACGCCAGCCGGAGGTCGCGGACGTCGACCCCGCCGACCTTGATCGACCCCGCGTGCACGTCGTAGAACCTGGGCAGCAGCAGCGACACCGTGGACTTGCCCGAGCCCGCCGTGCCGACCAGGGCGAGCGTCTCACCGGGGGAGACCCGCAGCGACACCCCGTCCAGCACGGGATCGCTTCGCGTGTAGCCGAAGGTGACATCGTCGAGTCGGACGTCGACCGGCCCGTCCGGCACATCGGCCGCGTCGGGCTTGTCGGTGACGTCGGGCTGGGAGTCGATCAGCTCGTACACCCGCTCCACGCCCGCCCGCGCCAGCTGCGCGTTGATCAGCAGGCCGGACAGCAACCTGGTCGGGCCGACCAGATTGGCCACATAGGTGGTGAACGCGAGAAAGGTGCCCAGCGTGACCTGGCCGTCGAGCGCCATCCAGCCGCCGAGCGCGAGCACCGCCACCTGACCCGCCGACGGCATCGCGACCAAGGTCGCGGCCGGTTTCGATGTCAGCGCCGCCGCCCGCATCCGCTCGGCGAACAGGGACCGGGCGGACTTCTCCAGCCGGGAGATCTCGCGGGCCTCCTGGCCGAACCCCTTGACCACGCGGACGCCGGTGACCGTCTCCTCGACGTGCTGCGCGAGGTCGGCGGCGCGCTGCTGGGCCGACCATGTCGCCGGGAACAGCGTGAGCCTGCTGCGCATCGCCACGAACGCGACCGCCGGCGTGACCACCAGGGCGACGACGGTGAGCAGCGGTGAGAGCCACAGCATGGCGGCCAACGCCATGAACGCGAACACGACCGTGCCAATCGAGAGCGGCACCATCATCAGCAGGCCCTGAACGAGCTGCAGGTCGGTGATCGACCGCGACACCACCTGCCCGGTGCGCATCGCGTCCTGCTTGCCGCCGTCGAGCCGCTGCACCGCGCCGAACACCGCCTGGCGCAGGTCATGCTGGACGTCCAAAGCCAGGCGCCCGCCCAGATACCGGCGCAGGAACGCGCTGCCGAAGGTCAACAACTCCATCGCGACCAACGCCACCACAAGCCCGGCGAGGCGTTCGGTCGTGCCGGCGATGGCGTCGTCGACGACGAACTTGACCAAGAGCGGACCAGCCGCCTGGAAACCGACACCGATCACCGACGCGACGACCGACAACACCACCAGGCGGCGGTGTCGCCAGCACGCGGCGGTCAGTCTGCGGATCCAGCCAGGGTTATCAGGCACCCCGCCAGATTAGGTCCTGTCCGACAAACCGACCGCCGCCAAGGGGACCGTGACGAAACCCGACCACGGTTACCCACTCTCCGCCGCGGCTGCTCGCCAAGGCGACCCAAACTTAAAATTCCGGGGTGGCGGACTAGCTCAGGTGATGTCGCGCGTCTGGTTGCGCCACATCCCCGTGCCGAAGAACAAGGCGGTCCAGGCCAGGAACACCAGGGTGCTCAGCCACAGCGACAGCGCGCCAGGGGCGCCCGCCACCGCGCGGACGGCCTGGTCGAAGGTCTCGCGGCGGTCCTCGGTGACCATTTCGCCGCCCAGATTGAGGACCAGGGCCTGGATCTGGTCGAACAACAGCGCGCTCGCGGTCGAGCCGGTCATGCCGTTGGCGGAGCCGTTCGGCAGGAAGCCGGGCAGGTTCGAGCCGTCGGTGGCGGAGAAGAGCACGAACTCGCCGAACGGGCCGATGACTAGCGCGTAGATCAGCAGGATCACGATCGCACCCACCGGCGACCCGATGAGCGCGCCGACCCCGAGACCGAACAGCGTCCACAGGGTGCACATGATCACGCCGGCGAGCAGCACCAGGAACCACTGCTTGCCGTCGGGCAGGTGGTTGCTGTCCGACCCGAGCAGCGCGCCGAAGGAGACCGCGATGGCGATGACGAGTCCGTAGATCGCACCCCACCCCGTGTAGACGATCGCCTTGGCGGTGAGCACGCCGGGACGGGTGGACGCGGTCAGGAACGTGGTCGTGATCGTGCGGCGGTGCAACTCGCTGGCCAGGCCGAGCGCGCCGAAGAGCATCGGGAAGATCGACGCGATGTTCATCGCGCGGGCCAGCGCGATCACCGACCAGGACACGTCGTTGATCGGGATGTCGAACTGCTGGATGACGTCTTCCTGGGACAGGTCGTTGGCGATCTCCGTGGTCAGCGCGGCGCCGCCGAGCGCCCAGCCGCCCGCCACCAGGAACGCGGGAATCATCATCGCCCACCACAACTTGGTGGTCAGGATCTTGCGGAACTCCGCCTTGATCATGTTGCCCATCAGGCGTTGCCTCCCTGTCCGGTCGAGTCCTGCTGCGGCGCGGGCGTCGGATCCGGCGCGGGCGGCTGATACGGCGAGGACTCCTGGACCGGCGGCTGGTACTGCTGCTCATAGCTCTGCGGCGGCTGCTGATAATCCTGCTGCTGGTACGGCTGGTGCTGATAATCCTGCTGAGGCGGCTGCTGGTATTGCTGCTGCTGCTGCTGCTGCTGGTACGGGTTCGGCTGCTGCTGGTAGGCCTCCACAGGCAGCGCGTAGCCGCCGTGCTGAGGCGGCGGAGCGTAACCCGGTGCCGCGTACTGGCCGCTGGTCAGCCGGAAGAACAGCTGCTCCAGGTCGACCTTCTCCTCCTGCATGCCGTACGTCGCGACGCCCGCCTTGGCCGCCACGTCGCCGATCTGCTGGATCGTGGCGTCGGTGACCGCGACCCTGCCGTCCGGCGTCGGCTGGATGCCGGTGATCCCGGCCGCCTGCAACGCGGTGACGAACGCGGTCGCGTCCGCGGGCTGCACAAGCACCCGCGACTGCTGCGACCGGCGCAGGTCGTCGAGCATGCCGTAGAACACGGTCTGCCCGCGGCTGATGATCACCACCTGGTCGATGGTCTGCTCGACCTCGGCCAACAGGTGGCTGGAGATCAGCACAGTCCGGCCGGACGCCGCGAACGCGCGCAGGAACGTGCGCAACCAGGCGATGCCCTCCGGGTCGAGCCCGTTCGCGGGCTCGTCGAGGACCAACACCTGCGGGTCGCCCAGAAGCGCGGTGGCCAACGCCAGCCGCTGCTTCATGCCGAGCGAGAACCCGCCCGCCGCCCGGTGCGCCGCACCACCCAGCCCGACGAGCTGCACCACCTCATGCGCGCGCTGATCAGGCAGCCCCATCGCCGCGGCGTAAACCCGCAGATGGTTGAGCGCCGACCGCGTGGGGTGAAACCCCTGCGCCTCGAGCACCGCGCCGACAACCCGACCGGGGTTGCCCAACCGCTCGAACGGCTGCCCGTTGATCGTCGAGTGGCCCGCCGTCGGCCGCACAAGGCCGAGCAACATCCGAAGAGTCGTCGTCTTGCCCGCGCCGTTCGGCCCGAGGAAGCCGGTGACCGACCCCGGCTCCACATGGAAACTCAGGTTCTGCACCGCGGCGACCTGACCGAAGTTCTTGGTCAAGTTCTGCACCACGATGCGACCGCTACCGTCCTGCACAGGGCCCCTCCTGCTCGCCAGGCTTACGTGGCGGCCATCTTGCCCCATGACGACTGCACGGCGTGGCGACACTGGAAGACTGGCGCCCTTGTTCACCCAGCGTGACCGGCGATCAGCGGTGGCGAATCACCGGGATCTCCGTGGTGACCTCGACGGAAGACTCGGGCGGAACCACCCAACCCGGCTTCCCGAAGGGATTGCGCAACGGCGTCGTGCGCTCACGGTGCGGAACACCCTCACCGATCAAATGCTCATGAGCCATCTTCCACACCTGACACGGCCAACGCCTGCCCCGAAACCCACCCCACCCCGGCGGACAAGCCTGACACCGCTGATCAGGACCCTGCTGGTGCACCGTGAGCAGCAACCGCCACCCATCGGCCAACCTGGTGATCTCGCTGCGTGCCAACGGAAGCAACGTATCCGCATCAGCATTGCCCGCGGCCTCGTCCAGCAGCGCCAAACGCCGCATCACGGCCTCACGCAACGGATCGCCCGCCATCAGGCCCGAACTTCATCCGCGCGACCGGCGGCCTGATCCAACACAAGACCCAACGACCGCGTCTGCTGCGCCGACAACACAGCCGAAGCACCAGGCGGCGGCACCAACACGACACGGTCATCCTCGACCAACACCGTCAACGCCCGATCCCTGCCGAACGGGTCATGGCAACCGACGTACCACCGGGGCTCAGTCACAGAGGGAACATCGGTCTCACAGGGCGAACTCACTACCCCTACCGGGGGTATTCACCCGAATGTGCGCTGGTGGTGAACAGTTCACCAGAACGCATCCACTGTCCGTGGACAAATATTCACAACTCGCCTGCCCCCCGATGCGGCGCCCAAGACCGAATATGCCTAAGCTATAGATGGCGGCCCGCTCCCAGTGACCCCCAGGCTGGTTGAGCGGGCCGCCCTTAAATCCGCGCCCACATGCTCGCGCAGAGCGCTCGCCGGGGATTCTCGTCCTTTACGGCGATGTCGCGCCGGCGCGATCCGAGTTGACTCCGTTGAGCGGGTTGCGGTGATCCTCGATCGCGTGGGTAGGCGTCGCGTGAATGCCGCGAATGAACACGACCGGGGCCGAGGCCCCGACGACGGTGCTGTCGGTGACTAGCCGGTCGCCTAGGGCGTTTACTCGGCGAAGGAACATGTTCAAACCATGTGGAGCGCCAACCGCGCGGACAGGTCGGCAACCTCGTCGAAGCCTCCGCGCTTCGCGCCTGGCCATGCCGTGCTTTCCATCCACGAGTACTGCTCTGGGGTGCCTTGGTAGCGGACAAACAGGTGCTGGTGGAAGTGAGCGACACTGCGGCCGACGATCGCGGAGAAGACGAACTCGGGGTCGAGCTCAGCCCGGAGCCCACGGGCCGCCCTCCAGGCTGCTCTGGCGATGGCCCCAGCCTCGACTTCGGTCAGCGCATCCAGCGACGGGGCGTGGCGACGGCTTTCCACGAACAGGTACCCCAGGGCGGTCGTTCCGTCGTCTCTCACCGGCCGGTGCGACACGATCACGTGTTCGTCAGCCCAGACACGGTGACCGACCAGTGGGCCTTCCCCGCGATGCTTGGCACAGATCAGACAGATCCCAGCCATGCCTTCAGACTATGCGCCACGGTTGTCGCAGCTCGACCGAATACCAGGAGGAAGCAGGGGGAGTCGTACTCCGTCGAGAGCTGCGGTGGGGCGGTACAGCGCTGTCATCTCGGCGCGGAGGTGGTGCGGTTGCTCGACTCGCTGCCGCTGACGGACGGTGCGTCGGTGCGGAGTTCTTGCTTCGCTGCGCCGGCGATGCGCTGCGGAGCCGCGTTCGCGGGTGCGCTCGGCTAGGCAGCCCTGTCGGGGATCTTGCATCGCTGTGCTCGGTGGGCGGCTGAAACCACTAGCGGGTGGCGCTTTTGTCGCGCTCGTGGGGATTGCTGTGATCCCCCTGGGATGGGGGTCGAGGTGGGCTGGTGGCTGGGGTCGGTAGTGCCGCGCCCGCCGCCCTAGCGGCCTGCGTGTTAACGCCGGACGAGTTCACCCCTGGGGATGCTTCCATCCCTGCGGTTCCCCTGCTCCCTCGTCCTGGCCGCCGATCGAGAGCTAAAGGCGGCCAGGACAAGGGAGAGCTCAGGCGAGGACGGAGTCGAGCGAGGTGGCGGGGAGGGAGTGGGCGGTCGCGACGGGAGCGTTGGTCAGCAAGCCGTCGTGGGTGTTCAGGCCCAAAGCCAGGGCGGCGTCGTCGCGCAGGGCGGACTTCCAGCCCTTGTCGGCCAATGCCACCGCGTACGGCAGGGTGACGTTGGTCAGGGCGTAGGTCGACGTCCTCGGGACAGCGCCCGGCATGTTCGCGACGCAGTAGAAGATCGAGTTGTGGACCGGGTACGTCGGGTCCGCGTGTGTCGTGGGACGCGAGTCCTCGAAGCAGCCGCCCTGGTCGATGGCGATGTCGACGAGCACCGAACCCGGCTGCATCTCCGCCACCAGCGCGTTGCTGATCAGCTTCGGGGCCTTGGCGCCCGGCACCAGGACGGCGCCGATGACCAAGTCCGCCTCGCGGGCGGCCTGCTCGACGGCGTAACGGTTCGACGCGACGGTGCGGACCCGGCCACCGAACTGGTTGTCGATCTGGCGCAGCCGGTCCACATTCGTATCCAGGACCTGCACCTCAGCGCCCATGCCGAGAGCGATGGTGGCCGCGTTCACGCCCGCGACGCCGCCGCCGATGACGACGACCTTCGCCGGGGTCACACCCGGAACACCACCGGGCAGCACACCGCGCCCACCGGACGGCTTCATCAGGGCGAACGCGCCGACCTGCGGGGCCAGCCTGCCCGCGACCTCGGACATCGGCGCCAGCAGCGGCAGCGCGCCGTTGCTCGTCTGCACGGTCTCGTACGCGATGGCGGTGACGCCCGACTCCAACAGGGCCTTCGTCAACGCCTCGTCGGCGGCGAGGTGCAGGTAGGTGAAGAGGGTCTGGCCCTTGCGCAGCCGCGGGTACTCGACCGCGATGGGCTCCTTGACCTTCAGGACCAGGTCGCCCTCGGCCCACACCTCGTCGGCGGTCGCGAGGATCTTCGCCCCCGCGCCCAGGTACTCCTCATCGGTGATGGCCGAGCCCAGGCCCGCGCCGGTCTCGACGAAGACATCGTGGCCGCGGCTGGTCAGCTCATGGGCACCCGCTGGCGTGAGCGCCACCCGGTACTCGTGGTTCTTGATCTCGCGGGGGACGGCGATCTTCAACGGGATGTCCTCTCTGGCCATTCGGGGTGTGCCGTACCACGGTCGGACACGCGTGCAGCGGTGTCATCGTGTCGGGAGCACGAGATCGGCCCGAGTCGGTTGTGCTACGAGCACATCACGCCCAGCGAATGGCTACTAGCTGTGTGAGCAGCGCGAGCCGGACATCGGGCTCCGTCAGATCGGCGTCGAGCGCGGCGGTCACCCGGGACATCCGGTACCGCAGGGTGTTCGGGTGGATCCGCAGGGCCGCGGCGGCGGAGCGGGGGTCACCAGGGTGGCGGAGCCACTCGTAGAGGGTGTCGACGTACCAGCCGTCGGACTCCTCGTCGGCGGCGCGGAGCGCGGCCAGCGGCCCGAACGCGGTCACCCCGGCCGCGGCCACGGCGGCCCGATGCAGGACGAGCACCGCCCACACGTCGTCATGGACGGCCACCGGGCCCTCGACCAGGCCCGCGCGCAGGAGGCTCAGTGCTTCGTCGGCCTCGGTGCGCGACCGGGCGAGGTCGGCCACGTCCACCGGGGAGCCCGCCGCGACCAGGGCGCCACTGGACGCCGCCAAGGCGGCGCGGACCTCGGTCCACCCGGTGTTTCCCGGTTGGTCGGGGACGACGGCGTAGAGGACACCGTGCATGTCGGCCACGGCAGGCCGGCGGCCGATGCCGTCGGTCAGGCGCTGGACCAGGGCGAGGCGCACACCTTCGCCGCCCAAGGCGTCGTCGGTCTGCACGTCGATCGCCACGACCCGGTGGGCGGTGCCGGGGGCGAGATCCAGCTCCGCGGCGACGAGACGCGCGCTGCCGGTGCCCTGCAGTGCCGAGCGGACCAGTTCCGCGGTCCGTCTGCGCTCGCTGTCTTCGCGCGCCCGCCGCCGCAGCAGGTGCAGGGCCACGACGGGCGCGGTGTCGGCGAACGCGGCGGCCCGCGCGTCCGGGACGGGACCGGGGACGACCGCCCACATCGAGCCGAGCAGTTCCCCGCCCATGCGGATCGGGACGATCAGCCGGGGAAGCGTGCCGTCGCGCTGCGCGGGCACGAAGATCGTGGTCCGGCCGCGGCTCAGTTCGCGGAACACACCGCGGGAGCGGAACCGGGCCAGGACATCGTCCGGGACCCGCCTGCCCATGATCGTCGAGACCCGGGCTGGGTCGGTCCGGTCCTGCCTGGCGGAATACGCGAGGACCCTGGAGTTGGCGTCCTCGATCGTGACCGGCGCGTCGATGACGGCGGCGGCCGCGTCGGCGAGCCGGAAGAGGTCGCCGAAAGGGCCCGCGTCGGTGACCGTGCCGGAGGAGTCGGACTCGTCGGCGGCGGCGTCGAGAACCGACCGCAGGAGCCAGACGAGCTGGGCCCATGCGGCGCCGGAATGGACCTCCACGACGGCTGTGCCGCCGCGCTGGGCGGCGGTCTTGACGGCGCTGCGGGAGGCGTGTGGAGGCTTGAGCAGGACGGCGGCGGCCGCGTGGGCGCCGCTGTGGCGGACCAGTTCGACAGCTTCGGCGGTTGAGGAGACCGCGATGCCGAGGACGAGGTCGCCGGTGGCTATCTGGGTGCGTTTGCCCGCTTCGGCGATGATCACGTCGCTTACTTGGGGCGTGGGGTCTTGTGGGGCGACTATGCGCAGGAGGGTGGGGCCTACTCGGTCCACGACTCCTTGCACGGTGATCATGCCTGGTCCGCCTCCCCGGAATTCAAAGGTTGGGTCACCCTCGCATGTGATTGGTGCGGTTGGTGGTAGCCGTGGTCGAGTGTCGTCACGGTCCCCTTGGGTGGCGGTGGGATAGGGCGGCCAGTTGTCCGGGCGCCGAGCGGCGCTTTTCGTGGGTTCGCGCACTGCGGCTTTCACCGGGTCAATAAGTGGGTTGCCCAGGTGAGGCCTGCCACCACGCGCATGCCCGCGGCGTTGGGGTGGATGGGGGCGGCGGGGTTGGCGGGCTGTAATGGCTCCACCCAGCGGCGGTCGCGGGGTTGGCAGGCGTCGTGGTTGAGGGAGAAGTAGTACGGGTCGACGAAGAGGGCGCCTGCCGCCTGGGTGGTGGTGGCGATGGTGGCGTTGAGGGCGCGTTCCACCCCGTCGAAATAGGCGGTGTCGCCTTCGGCGAAGGGGACCGCGGGCCAGCAGCCGGTGTGTGGGGGCAGGATTCTCAGGTAGCCGACCACCAGGATCTTGGCGTGGGGCGACCGCTTCTTGATGCCGTCGAGCGTCTGGGCGATCTTCGGGGCCACCGCGGCGACCCGGTCGGCGAGGATGTCGCGGCCGGACTGGGTGTAGTACCGCTGGCAGGGGTTGCCCGTGGGGTCTTTGGCGCCCTCTTGGCCGCAGCGGGCCAGGATCTCGCCGAAGCCGATGTCGTTGCCGCCGATGGTCAGGGTGACCAGGTCGATCTTGGGGCTCAACGCGTCGAATTGGGGTGGGTTGGGGCCGCCGGAGACCTGTTGGGGAGCGGCCATGTGCACGGTGGTGGCGCCGCTGCAGGAGACGTCCCGGAAATTGTCGACGTTGAGCCAGCGGGCCAGTTGCGCGGGGTAGTTCTGGTCGGAGCGGGCGCAGCCCGGAGGGGTCGAGTTCTGGATCGGGATGCCGGGGCCCGCCGCGTACGAATCGCCCAAGGCCACGTAGTCCTTGGTGGGCGGTGCCGCGGACGCGGGGACCGTGAAGGTGGCGAGCACCGTCAAGATGAGGACCAAGGCTGCTGGGCGCATGCCTTGAATCGTCGTCCTCGGATCCGGGCACGTCAACGGGTCCGCCGCGGCCTGTGGACAACCTGACAGTCCACTGTGGACCTCAGCCGCGAATCCAGGCGGGCACCGGCAGGTCGCGGCTCAGGCACTCGTCGGACAGACGCAGGGTCCACCGCAGTGCCTGGACCATCAGGGCCGCCATCTCGTCGGGGTCCGCGTTGGCCAAAGCGATCTCGATCTGGGCCTTCGCCCCGGCCTGGTCGCCGTGGACCTCCGCGAGCAGGGTCCGGACCGCCGTGCGGACCGGGGGGTCGGCCTCATCGATCGGGACTTCCTGGCCGTCGTCGTCATAGACCTGCATCTTCACCGGGGCCGAGCCGCCGTCGCCGAGTTCGGCCACCATCGCGCTGCACTCGTGGAACAGCAGCAGCATCAGCTCACGCGCGTCGGCGTGGCTGTTGGGGGCGGACTGGACGGCCGACGCGACATGGTCGAGCGCGCCGTCGTCCTCACCCGCGCGCATGGCGGCCAGAGCCGCGCCCGCGGTGTCGATGAGACGTTCGCGGCGGTTCGGGTCCGGCTCGCTGTCGGGTTCCACGTTCCTCATCCTGCAACAGCCGGCGTGCGCGCGGGGAGATCGACGCCGGGCGATTCGTTCACTTGGCGGACCGGACGCGGCTCAGCACGTCCTCAACGGACAAACCCAGGCCGAACGCCGGGCCCTCCCCGGTGTCGGCGCCCAACTCCGCCCACCACCGGGCTTCGGCCAGGTCACGCACCCCGCGCACGCCCACGGACACGCCGATCGAGTGCATCGTGTCGATCAACCCGCGGGCGGTCTCGACCTGGACGCAGTCGTGCGGCAGCCAGTCCGGCCGCCATCCCTCGAACGGGTCGGCAAGCAGCACCGCGCCGACCTTGAACCGCTCGGCCATGGTGATCTCGCGCGGCCCGCCCGCGAACCCGTGCAGGCCGGTGACCACGCCGATGTCGCCGAGGGTGCGCAGGTTGTCCTTGGCGTCGCCGTTGAAGGTGACCGTCCCCGTGTGCAGCCCGACCTCCAGCAGCCCCGGCTGGATCCCGGTGGCCGCGATGGCCCGGTTGATCACCCCCGACAGCTCCGCGTCGGCCGACTGCAGCGGGGAGAGCAGCACCCGGTGCACCGGTCCTGATCCGAACAGCGCCTGCCACACCGGGACCTGCTCGGTCGACCGGGACAGCAGCCACGGGCCCAGCGCCACCGAGAGGCCTGTCGTCTCCGCCAGGTCCGCCGGAGACGGCATGCCCGCGGCGGGTCGCTCGACGCCGGGCACCGCCGTGACCCGCACCGGCTTGTGGTCGGCCAGCCGGGCGACGACGTCGTAGCGCAGGTCCAGTTCGCCGTTCTCCCACGCCGCGGGCAGCGCGGTCGCCGCGGACCCGATGGCGCGGTCGCGCTTGTCGGCGTCGTGGTCGAACTCGACCCACTGCCGCCTGCCCGCCGCACGCGCCTGTCGCAGCGCCGATTCGCCCGCGCGGAACAGCTCGGCGCTCGACATCGCCGACGGACCGGCCCGCACGACCCCGATGCTCGCGCTGATCGCGAGACCAACGCCGTCGGTGTAGTCCGGCTCGGAGAGTTCGGCGTTGATCGCGTCGACGAGCTCGGACACCGGCGGCGCGTCCAAGACGAGGACGGCGAACTCGTCGCTGCCGATCCGCGCGACCACCGCCTTGTCGCCCGCCACCGCTTCGAGCCGCTGCGCGACCGTGCGCAGCACCCGGTTGCCGACCTCGTGGCCGTAGGTGGTGTTGACCATGGAGAAGGCGTCGAGGTCGAGGCAGCACAGGGTGAGCGCGCTGGTCGGCGCCGCGTTCCCGTGCATCGTCTCCAGCCGCGACTCGAAGCTGATCCGGTTCGCCACCCCGGTGAGCGCGTCGTGCAGCAGCTGGTGGCTGAGCCGGTCGCCCAGCAGGTGCAGCTCGCTGAGGTCCTGGACCATCGTCACCCGGTAGGCGGGCCCGCCGGACTCGTCGGGCAGCAGCGAGGACTTCGCGTAGACCCACGCCGTCTCGCCGTTGAGCCTGCGCAGCCGCTGCCGGTCGGGCAGGTGCGCGAGCGGGCTGCCCGAGACGTCGGGCTCGTTGGTGATGAACTCGGCCAGTGAGCGGCCCGCCAAGTCGCCGGTCTCGCAGGCCAGGATCGTGGCCAGGGCCGGGTTGGTCTCCACGAACCGGCCGTCCAGCTCGGTGATCGCGATACCGACGGCGGAACTGGCGAACACCTCGCGGAACCGGCTCTCGGTGGCCCGCCGGTCGCGTTCGGCCTGCCGCATCGCGCTGTGCAGCGCGATCTTCATGTTCTCCTGCTGCGCCAGCGTCCGGTTCCGCAAGGCGTTCGCGTAGCCGGAGGACACCGCGACGAGGAGCGACACCTTCCGGTCCGCGGGCCCGTGCAGGCCTTCGGCTAGCGCGGCGACCGACCGCTGCAGCGTGGTCTCGCCGATCAGGCCGTCGGCCACCATCCGCTCGCCGACGTCGGTTCCCGGCGTGGTGTCGAACGGCTCGGCCGCCATCGCGGCGACGAGCGTGTCGACCATCTCGGCGAGGTCGGCGGTGATCTCCTGCGACGTCCGCGGCACGTAGGCCGTGGCCGCCACCGCGCGCAGCCACGAACGGACCAGGGTGTCCTGGTCCGTTCGGACGCGCGCGGTGGGCTCGGCCATCACATCCGTCTCAGTGCTTGCGTCCCACGCCTGCGAGGATGCCCGCCATGTTCGGGTCCTGGCCGTCGTCCAGGCCCACGTCCGGGCGCCACAGCGCGGTGGGGACGATGCCCGGCTCGACGATCTCGTAGCCGTCGAACAGGTCGATGATCTCTTCGCGGGTGCGGGGGAACATCGGGTCGCGGCTGGACTTCATGACCTCGACGACGCGGTCCATCTCCTCCGGCATCAGATCGCGGGTGAACTGCGAGAACGCCAGCATGCTGCCGTCGGCCGTGGCATCGCGGTAGCGCCCGATGATCCGCTTCGGGTCCTTCGCGGCGGGCACGAAGTGGAACACCCCGGCCATGATCACGCCGATCGGCTGGTCGAAGTCGAGCAGCCCAGTGCCTCGCGTCGCGGCCAGCACGTCCTCCGGGACGGTCAGGTCGGCCTGCACGATCGTCGCGTTGGGGTTGCTTGCCAGCATCAGGTTGCTGTGCGCGCAGGCGACTTCCTCGTAGTCGACGTAGACGACCCGGCACGCGGGGTCGGCGTTGTGCGCGATCTCGTGCACGTTGCCGACTGTCGGGATGCCGGAGCCGAGGTCGAGGAACTGCCGGATGCCGTTCTCGATCATGAACAGCACGCTCCGGCGGAGGAAGGACCGGTTGTGCCGGGCGATCTCCCTGGCGTGCGGCTGCGCCTGCAGGAACCGGTGAGCCAGTTCCCGGTCATGGGCGAAGTTGTGACCGCCGCCTAGGAGGTAGTCATAGAGCCGTGCTGCGCTTGGTCTGTCCAGGTCGATGCCCTCGGGCACCCACGTCGTCGTCGATTCGGCCACGACACCCACTCTCCGCGATCGCTTGGTGACCCGTAGAGATTACTCACCCGACCAGGGGATCCGACAGTGGATCGCGCGAGGTGTTGTGCAAATCCTTGACGGAGGGCGAGTTCGTGACGGTACGCGGATCGGGGTAGGTGCGCATGACCCGATCGGCTGTACCCGAGGTGGTGACGGTGAACCAGTAGTGCTCGTTCTTGAAGTGGTGGAGTCGGTGGTTGCGCCACACCGCGCGGTACAGCCGGGATTTCGGCAGGTAGTCGCTGTGGATCAGGTAGTGGGCCCACTCGTAGACGAGCCCGAGGGCCGCCACGAAACACAGGAACGTGAGGCCCAACGCGACCCGGCCGAACGCGGTGAGGGCGATCACGGTGATCACCGGCAGCAGCCACATGAGGACCGGCCACGGGATGAAGACCAACGGGACATCGCGCGGATCGGCGTGGTGTTCGCGGTGCCTACGCGCGAGCAGCGGATCGATGGTCACCGCGGCGATCTTGCGGGGGCGCCAGTGCAGGACGCAGACGTGCACCGTCCACTCGAAGAACGGGAACACGGCGAGCATGATGAACGGCAGCAGGGTGTCGCTAAGCCACCAGTCGCCGACCGCGACACGGGCGACAATGGCGGCGAGGAGCGTGCCGCCGATCAACCACGGTGAAGGGTGGCGTGCGAACTCCCGCGCGCAGTCCGCCAGGGACACCTGCCTTCGGCTCATGTCAGCTCCTTGATGACGGTCAGGAACGCCTCGGTGGCCGGGCTCAGGAGGTCGAGCGCGGCCGAGCGCGCGCGCTCGGGATCGGCTTCGGTGACCGCGTCGGCGAGAGCGCGGTACGCGTCGGTGCGTGACACCTCGGCGGCCATCAGCGGGCCGAGGAGGTCGAGCGCGGGTTCGTAGGCGGCGCGGAGGCTGTTGAACACCAGCCGGAAGACGATCGAGTCGGCGCCGTCGACCAGGTGGTCCCAGAACGCGAGCGCGTGCCGCTGCGACGCCACCGGGTCCTCGGTCGTGGCGAGCGCGGCGATCACGTCCGACAGCGGTCGGGCCAGGCGGTCGCCCGCGCGCGCGGCGGCCAGGGCGGCCACCTCGGGGCCGATGAGCAGCCGGGCGTCGAGGATGTCGCGCACCACGGCGAGGTCGACCGTCTCACCGCGCAGCAGCAGGCGCGGCAGCAGGTCCAGGCCCGCGCTGCGCCGGAAGTCGCGCACGACCGTGCCGTCGCCCTGGCGGACGTCGACCAGTCCGGCTTGCGACATCCGTTGCAGTGCTTCGCGAACCGCGGGCCGCGACACCCCGAGCACCTCGGCCAGCGCGCGCTCGCTGGGCAGGGACTCGCCCGCCGCGACGCTGCCGTCGATCACCGCGTGCAGCATCTGTGCGAACACCTCGTCCGGAACCGACCTCCGGGCCACGGGCTGGAATTCCATGTCGAGGACGGTAGAAGACGAATCGGTCAGAGGTCAAGTGGTCTTACCAATTTCTCGGCCTGGTCGGTCTGTCGAAAACCGGGTGCAGGCTGTCGGTGCGGTGGTGTGTGATCGGGTGCATGGCGATTGTGCTGGGCAGGCCGGGCGTCGACGGGCTGATCGAGGCTGTGGGCGTGCTGCGGGAGTGGCAGCACGACGGGGCGCCGATGCAGCCGCATCCGGGGGACCTGGGCTGGTTCTGGCGGTTCGGTGCGGAGGCGACGGCCTCGGCGGTCCGGACCTGGAGCCGGGACGGACGGATTCTCGCCGTCGGGCTGCTGGACGGTCCCGAGCTGTTGCGGCTGACGATCGCGCCAGACGCCCTGCGGGACGAGGAGCTGGCGCGGCAGCTGGTCGAGGACGTGACCGAGCCGGAGCGTGGCGTGCTGATAGCGGGGAAGGTGTATATCGAGGCACCAAGGGGCGCACTGGTCCAAGACCTGCTGTTCGAGGACGGCTGGAACGCCGACGAACCGTGGACGCCGCTGCGCCGCGATCTCACGGAGCCGGTGAAGGACCCAGGCGTGCGGATCGAGGTGATCGGACCGAAGCGGGCGCATGTGCGGACCGCCCTGCAGCGGGCATCGTTCGACGGGTCGACGTTCACCGACGAGCGCTGGCACGCGATGGCGGCGGGACCGCCGTACGCCGACGCCCGGTGTCTGGTCGCGTACGACGACCATGGCGACGCGGTGGCGGCGGTGACGGTGTGGTCTGCCGGTCCGGGGAAGCCCGGGTTGCTCGAGCCGATGGGTGTGCACCGGGACCACCGGGGTCACGGCTACGGCAAGGCGATCACCGTCGGCGCGGCGGCCGCACTCCAGGAGTTGGGCTCGTCGAGCGCGATCGTCAGCACCCCGAGCTCCAATGGCGGCGCCGTCGCCACCTACAAGTCAGCGGGCTTCCAGCAACTCCCCGAGATCCGGGACCTATCCCGGGACGCTTCGCACTAGGGGTTGGTCACGCGGTCGGCGTGTGGATCAGGGCGGTGAGGGCCATCGCGGTCAGCAAGTCGGCCATCTGGTCGCGGTCGAGGTGCCTGCTGTGCGGGGTGGAGTTGATCAGCCCGAACACCGCGTGCGCGGCGGCGCGGGCGGTGGGTTCGGGGATGGCGGGGACGGCGTCGCGGATGACTTCGACCCAGGCCTCGACATAGCGGCGCTGCAAGGCGCGGACCTTGCGCCGATCGGGGTCGGTCAGGTTGCCGAGGTTGCGCTCCTGCACCGTGATCAGCGCCGGGTTGTCCAGCGCGAAGTCGACGTGGAACCGCACCAGGTCGCCCAGTGCCTCCTGCGCACCCGCCGCCGAGCTGACCCGGGCGAGCCCGCCTTCGAGCAGCACTTCGGAGATCGAGGTCAGCATCTCGCCGAGCATCGCGTCCTTCGACCGGAAGTGCCGGTAGAGCGCGGGCCCGGAGATGCCGACGGCGGAGCCGATGTCGTCGATGCCGACGCCGTGAAAACCGTGCCGGGCGAACAGTTCCGCCGCGGCGGCCAAGATCTGCTCACGGCGGCTGGGGCCGGTTTTCGCTGGTTCGGCTGCTGGGGACACGGACTCATCGTATTGCAGGGCGGTTAGCGACCGCTAACGCCTGGCGTTCGCAGTCTGCTGGTGAAAGTGGCAACCCTTAATAAGTTACCGAGCAGTTCCGTATGCGGTTGGTCGCTGGTAGTCATGACTTGTCGGGAATCCCCCTCCAACGGCGGAGGTTAGGCATGCGTGTCCCCAAGTCCCTAGTGATCACTCTGCTCACCCTGTTATCCATGGCCGGTCTCGCGGTGCCCGCATCGGCCGCGACCGGCAAGTACGTGGCGCTCGGCGACTCCTACTCCTCGGGGTTGGGCGCGGGCAGCTACGGCACGAGCGGTTCGTGCAAGCGCAGTTCGAACGCGTACCCCCAGCTCTGGGCCAACTCCCACGCCCCGTCCTCCTTCTCCTTCGTCGCCTGCTCCGGCGCCCGCACCGGCGACGTGCTGGCCAACCAGATCGGCGCGGTCACCTCCGACACCGCCCTGGTCACCATCTCCGTCGGCGGCAACGACGCTGGCTTCGCCAGTGTCATGACCGACTGCAACTTCGGTTCCGACTCCACCTGCGTGCAGCGCAACCAGGAGGCGCAGGACTACGCGCGTACGCAGCTGCCCGCGAAGCTGGACTCGGTGTACTCCCAGATCCGCACCCGGGCGCCCAACGCCCGGGTGCTCGTGGTCGGCTATCCGCGCATGTACAAGGTCCCCGGTTACTGCTACGCGGGTCTGAGCGAGACCAAGCGCTCCGCCATCAACCAGTCGGCCGACGTGCTGGCCGACGTCACCCGGGGTCGCGCGGCCGCCATAGGCTTCACCTTCGTCGACGGTCGCACCGCCTTCGCCGGGCATGAGATCTGTGCCTCCGGGACCCGCTGGATCAACAGCTGGGCCTGGCCGGTCGAAGAGTCCTATCACCCGAACGTGGCTGGTCAGAGCGGTGGCTACTACGCCGCCGTGCGGGCCGTGACCGGCTGATTCCCGGCTTGAACTCCGCGAAGGCCACCCCCGGTAGGGGGTGGCCTTCGCCATGGGTGGACGCGGACGTTAGCGAGCGCTAACATTGGTCGCATAGTTAACGGTGACTAACATGCGATCGCGAGGATCTGAGATGGACGCGCCCGTCCTGCGCAGCGCCGCCGATCCCGCCGACGAGGCTTTCCAGCGCAACGTCAAAGAGCACCGGGTGCTCGTCGACGACCTGCGGGAACGCCTCGGCACGGCGGCGCTCGGCGGACCCGAGAAGGCCCGCACGCGCCACGTCGAGCGGGGCAAGCTCCTCCCGCGCGACCGGGTCGACTCGCTGGTCGACCCAGGGTCCCCGTTTTTGGAACTCTCGCCGCTCGCCGCCACCGGGATGTATGGCGACGACGCCCCCGCCGCGGGCGTCATCACCGGCGTCGGGCGGGTGTCCGGCCGCGAGTGCGTGATCGTCACCAACGACGCCACCGTCAAGGGCGGCACCTACTACCCGATGACGGTCAAGAAGCACCTGCGCGCGCAGGAAGTCGCGCTGCAGAACAACCTGCCGTGCGTCTACCTGGTCGACTCGGGCGGCGCGTTCCTGCCCAAGCAGGACGACGTCTTCCCCGACCGCGACCACTTCGGCCGGATCTTCTTCAACCAGGCCACCATGTCCGCCCAGGGCATCCCGCAGATCGCCGCGGTCCTCGGCTCGTGCACCGCGGGCGGCGCGTACGTCCCCGCGATGAGCGACGAGGCCGTGATCGTGCGCAACCAGGGCACGATCTTCCTCGGCGGCCCGCCGCTGGTGAAGGCCGCGACCGGTGAGGTCGTCTCCGCGGAGGACCTCGGCGGCGGCGACGTGCACTCGCGCACCTCCGGCGTCACCGACCACCTCGCCGACGACGACGCCCACGCGCTGCGCATCGTCCGCTCGATCGTCAGCACACTCGGCCCGCGCGCCCCGCGCCCGTGGGATGTCGCGCCGGTCGAGGAGCCCGCGATCGACCCGGCCACGCTGTACGGCGTCGTCCCGACCGACTCACGCACCCCGTATGACGTGCGCGAGGTGATCGCCCGCATCGTGGACGGCAGCCGGTTCCGCGAGTTCAAGAAGGAGTACGGCTCGACCCTGGTCACCGGGTTCGCCCGGATCCACGGCCACCCGGTCGGCATCGTGGCCAACAACGGCGTGCTGTTCAGCGAGTCGGCCATGAAGGGCGCGCACTTCATCGAGCTGTGCGACAAGCGCAGCATCCCGCTGCTGTACCTGCAGAACATCACCGGCTTCATGGTCGGGCGCGACTACGAGGCTGGTGGCATCGCCAAGCACGGCGCGAAGATGGTCATGGCGACCGCGTGCGCGCGCGTACCGAAGTTCACGGTCGTCGTCGGCGGCTCGTTCGGCGCGGGCAACTACTCGATGTGCGGCCGCGCTTATTCACCGCGGTTCCTCTGGATGTGGCCCAACGCGCGCATCTCGGTCATGGGCGGCGAGCAGGCCGCGTCCGTGCTGTCCACCGTCCGCCGCGACCAGATCGAGGCGCGCGGCGAGGAGTGGTCCGCCGAGGACGAGGACGCGTTCAAGGAGCCGATCCGGCAGCAGTACGAGGAGCAGGGCAACCCCTATTACTCCACGGCCCGGCTGTGGGACGACGGTGTGATCGACCCGGCGGACACCCGCCAGGTGCTCGGCCTCGCGCTCTCCGCGGCGGCCAACGCACCGTTGAACCCTGTCGGCTACGGCGTCTTCCGGATGTGAGTGTGATGTTCACCAGCGTTCTGATCGCCAACCGCGGCGAGATCGCCTGCCGCGTCATCGACACGCTCCGCCGGATGCGCATCCGGTCGGTCGCGGTCTACAGCGACGCCGACGCGGGCGCCCGGCATGTCCGGGAGGCCGACGTGGCCGTCCGCATCGGGCCGGCCGCCGCGCGCGAGAGCTACCTGTCCATCCCGAACATCATCGCGGCGGCTCGCGCGACCGGCGCCGAGGCGGTGCACCCGGGCTACGGGTTCCTCGCCGAGAACGTCGAGTTCGCCCGGGCCTGCGCGGACGCGGGGCTGGTCTTCATCGGCCCGCCCGCCTCGGCGATCGACGCCATGGGCGACAAGATCCGCGCCAAGCTGACGGTCATCGCCGCCGGCGTGCCGGTCGTCCCCGGTCGCACGGAGCCCGGGATGTCCGACGACGACTTGGTGTCCGCCGCGACGGAGATCGGTTACCCGGTGCTGCTCAAGCCGTCCGCGGGTGGTGGCGGCAAGGGAATGCGGCTGGTCACCGAGCCGGACGCGCTGCGCTCGGCGATCGAGTCGGCGCGGCGCGAGGCCCGTGGTTCGTTCGGCGACGAGACGCTGCTGATCGAGCGGTTCGTCCAGCGGCCCCGGCACATCGAGATCCAGGTCCTCGCCGACGCCCACGGCAACGTGATCCACCTCGGCGAGCGCGAATGCAGCCTCCAGCGGCGCCACCAGAAGATCATCGAGGAGGCGCCCTCGCCGCTGCTTGACGCGGTGATGCGCGACCGGATGGGCACGGCGGCGGTCGACGCGGCCAAGTCCGTCGGCTACACCGGCGCGGGCACGGTGGAGTTCATCGTCTCCGCCGACCGGCCCGACGAGTTCTTCTTCATGGAGATGAACACCCGGCTGCAGGTCGAGCACCCGGTCACCGAGCAGGTCACCGGCCTCGACCTGGTCGAGCTGCAGGTGCGGGTGGCGGCGGGGGAGCCGCTGTCGCTCAAGCAGTCCGATGTGGAGCTTCGCGGGCATTCGGTCGAGGCCCGGGTGTACGCCGAGGACCCGTCGACCGGCTTCCTGCCGACCGGCGGCCGCGTGCTCGGCCTGTCCCAGTCCACTGAGGACTGGGCGCGGATGGACTCCGGGCTGCTGGCCGGTTCTGTCGTCGGCTCGGACTACGACCCGATGCTCGCCAAGGTGATCACCTGGGGCGAGGACCGCGCGCGGGCGCTGACCCGGTTGTCCGACGCCCTGGCCGACACGGTCGTGCTTGGCGTCGGCACGAACATCGCCTTCCTGCGCGCGCTGCTTGCCGATGAGGACGTGCGCGCGGGCAGGCTCGACACCCAGCTCGTCGAACGCAAGCTCGACGAGCTGACCCGCGCGGAGCCGGTGCCCGACGAGGTCTTCGCCGCCGCCGCGCTCGACGAGCTGCTCACCATGCAGCCCACCGGCGACGTGATCGACCCCTGGTCGGTCCCCAACGGCTGGCGCCTCGGCCGGGCCGCGGTGGTCCCGCTGCGCCTGACCTGCGGCGACCGCGACGTGCGGGTCCGGCTCTCGGGCGGCCCGTCGGCCGCGACCGTGACGATCGACGACGGCGACCCCGTCAAGGCGTCCGTGTCGCGTGTGGACGGTGAACTGCGGGTCACCTACGGCGGTCGCAACCTGCGCTACACCCGAGCCCAGGACGGCGACGTGCTGTGGCTTGCGGCCGGTGGCCAGGCGTGGGCGGTGGCCGAGCACTCGATGCTCGAAGGCGCGGGATCGTCCGCCGCCGCGGGCGGGCCGGTGACCAGCCCGATGCCGGGCACGGTGCTGGTGGTCAAGGTCGCCGCGGGCGACCACGTGACCGCGGGGCAGCCGCTGCTCGTCGTCGAGGCGATGAAGATGGAGCACACCATCACGGCCAAGGTCGACGGTGTCGTCTCCGAACTGAACGTGCACGCGGGCCAACAGGTCGCGCTGAACCAGGTATTGGCCGTGGTAACCCCATCGGAGGACCAGTCATGATCGACTTCAGGTTGGGCGAGGAGCACGAGGCGCTCCGCAAGACCGTCCAGGAGTTCGCCCGTGAGGAGGTCGCCCCGGTCATCGGGGACTTCTACGAGCGCGAGGAGTTCCCCTACGAGATCGTCGCCAAGATGGGCCAGATGGGCCTGTTCGGCCTGCCGATCTCCGAGGAGTACGGCGGCATGGGCGGCGACTACTTCGCCCTCTGTCTGACGCTCGAAGAGCTGGCCCGGGTCGACTCGTCGGTCGCGATCACGCTGGAGGCGGGTGTCTCCCTCGGCGCGATGCCGCTCTACCGGTACGGCACCGAAGAGCAGAAGCAGACGTGGCTGCCCAAGCTCACCAACGCCGAGCAGCTCGGCGCGTTCGGCCTCACCGAGCCCGGCGGCGGCTCCGACGCGGGCGCGACCCGAACGACCGCCCGCCTCGACGGCGACGAGTGGGTCATCAACGGCTCCAAGGCGTTCATCACCAACTCCGGCACCGACATCACCGGCCTGGTCACCGTCACCGCCGTCACCGGCGTGAAGGACAACGGCCGCAAGGAGATCTCGGCGATCATCGTGCCGTCGGGCACGCCCGGGTTCACCGTGTCGAAGAAGTACTCGAAGGTCGGCTGGAACGCCTCCGACACCCGCGAGCTGTCCTTCGCCGACGTCCGGGTGCCGAAGGAGAACCTCCTCGGTGAGCAGGGCCGCGGGTACGCGCAGTTCCTGTCCACACTGGACGAGGGCCGGGTCGCGATCGCCGCGCTGTCGGTCGGTCTGGCGCAGGGGTGCATCGACGAGTCGCTGCGGTACGTCGGCGAGCGCGAGGCGTTCGGGCGCAAGATCGGCGAGTACCAGGCGATCCAGTTCAAGATCGCCGACATGGAGCTGCGCGCGCACACCGCCCGGCTGGCCTACTACGCGGCGGCGGCGAAGATGCTGCGCGGCGAGCCGTTCAAGAAGGAGGCGGCCATCGCCAAGCTGCACGCCTCCAACGCCGCGATGGACAACGCCCGCGACGCCACCCAGATCTTCGGCGGCTACGGCTTCATGAACGAGTTCCCCGTCGGCCGCTTCTACCGCGACGCGAAGATCCTGGAGATCGGTGAGGGCACCAGCGAGGTCCAGCGCATGCTCATCGCCCGCGAACTAGGCCTCAAATAGCGCGAGTCGCCCCGTCAGGCAAACGAGTCGCCCCTTCCGGCAACCGAGTTCGACACTGGCTGGGACATGGGTCTCACCTTCGTAACCAGGCGAAGTTGGGATTCGTTGTCCCGATGTTGAATTCACTTGCCTGGAGGGGCGACTCGTTTGCCTGGGCGGGCGACTCGCGGGGCGGGCAGACTTGGGGTGGAGGTGGGTGCGGTGGGTGTGACCGAGTGGGTGGCGGCGGCGGTTGAGAATGTGGGGGCGAAGGTCGCGCGCGGGGGTATCGCCGATCTTCGGCCGATGCCGCGGACGCTGATCGACAAGGGCCGCATGCGGTCGGTTTACCGGTTCGCTGAGGGGAACATTCCTGCCAGTGGGGATCCGGTGCTGTTCGTGCCGCCGCTCGCCGCGCCGTCGCTGTGCTTCGACCTGCGCCGGGGCTGCAGCCTTGCCGAGCACATGGTCGAGCAGGGGCGCTCGACCTACATGGTCGACTTCGGCACCGTGAGCTTCGCCGACCGCACGCTCGGCCTGGAGCACTGGATCGACGACGTGCTGCCGCACACGATCCGGGCGGTCAGCCGGGACGCGGGCGACCGGCCGGTGCACGTGGTCGCCTGGTGCCTCGGCGGCATCATGTCGCTGCTCACCGCCGCCGACCAGCCCGGCCTGCCGATCGCGTCGATCTCGACCGTGGCCGCGCCCTTCGACGTGACGGCCATCCCGCTGATCGCGCCGATGAAGCCCCTGGTCGACTTCACTCAGGGCTGGATCCTCACCCCGGCCTACCGCCTGCTCGGCGGAGCGCCGCGGGCCCTGGTGAAGCGCGCGTTCCAACTCTCGGCGATCGACAAGGTCATCACCAAGCCGTACGCGATCCTGTCGCACCTCGACGACGCCGATTTCCTGGCGCAGATCGAGGCCGTCGACCGGTTCACCGACAACATGATCGCCTACCCGGGACGGACGTTCGGGCAGCTCTACCACCGGTTCTTCCGCGCGAACGACCTCGCGGAGGGCACGTTCGACCTGGGCGGGCGACGGATCACCCTGGCCGAGGTGAAGATCCCGGTGCTGATCATCGCGGGCAAGGGCGACAGCATCGCACCCGAGCGGGCGGTCAGGCATCTGGTCGACGTGCTCGACAACGCGGCCGAGGTCGAGTTCCACGCCTGCCCAGGCGGCCACCTCGGCGTGCTCGCGGGCCGAGGCGCGCGCGACACGACGTGGAAGCACATCGACGACTTCCTGGCGGTCCACAACCCGATGGCGTGAGCCGGTTCGCCCACGCCACCGGAGATGTCACATGTGGACGACGGGACCGGCGGTGCTGAGCTCCTCGGGCACGCCGGGGCGCAGCACCAGACCGGCCACGACGGCACCGACCGCGAAGAGGATCGCGCTGCCGAGGAACGCCGCGCTGTAGCCCGCGATGGCGGCCGACGCCGGGGCCTTGCCCTCCATCATGGCCGTGGTCACCGCGCCGGCGGCGACCGAGCTGAACAGCGCGGTGCCGATCGAGCCACCCACCTGCTGCACGGCGTTGATCGCCGCGGACGCCGCACCCGAGTCGTCGGGGTCGACGCCCAGGATGCCGATGTTCATGCCCGCGGCCATGGTCAGGCCGATGCCCGCGCCCGCGATCAGCAGACCGGGCAGCACGCCGCTCGCGTATGTGCTGGTCTCGTCGAGCAGGGCCAGCAGCCCGGTGCCCGCGCCCGCGATCAGCATGCCGCCGGCGATCAGCGGCCGCGGCCCGACGCGCGGCAGGAACACCGTGGTCGCCAGGGTCGCCGAGACCATCAGCGTGCCGATCATCGGCAGGAACGACACCCCGGACTTCACCGGGCCGAACTGGAGGTTGACCTGCAGGAAGTAGGTCAGGAACAGGAAGATCACGAACATCCCGGCGCACAGGGTGAAGATCGCCAGGAACGCCCCGCCGCGGTTGCGGTGCAGCAGGATCCGCAGCGGCAGCAGCGGGTGCGACGCCTTCGTCTGCCACCAGGCGAAGACCGCGAGCAGCACGACGCCCGCGGTGATGCCGCCCCACGTCAGGCCGTGGCTCCACGACTCGGTCTCGGCGTTGGCCAGGCCGTAGACCAGCGCGAACATGCCCGCGGTCGCGGTCGCGATGCCGAACAGGTCGAGCTTGGGCCGGTGGTCGACGGTGCTGCGGTCGAGCAGGGCCACGCCCCCGAGGAACGCCGCGCCGGCGAAGATCAGGTTGACGAACATGCACCAGCGCCAGTCGAGGTACTCGGTGAGCACGCCGCCGAGCAGCAGGCCGATCGCGCCGCCGCCGCCTGCGATGGCGCCGAAGATGCCGAACGCCTTGGCGCGTTCCTTCGGGTCGGTGAAGGTGGTCGTCAGCAGGGACAGGGCGGCTGGCGCGAGGAGTGCGGCGAACACACCCTGGCCGACGCGCGCGGCGACGAGGAGCTCGAAGCTGCTCGCCGCGCCGCCGACCGCGGAGGCGAGTGCGAAGCCCGCGACGCCCGCGAGGAAGGTCAGCCTGCGGCCGAACAGGTCGGCCACCCGGCCGCCGATCAGCAGCAGGCTGCCGAAGCTCAGCGCGTAGCCGGTGATCAGCCATTGGCGCTGGTCGTTGGTGAAGGCCAGGTCGACCTGCGCCGACGGCAGTGCGATGTTCACGATGGTGGCGTCGAGCACCACCATGACCTGGGCGATCGCGATGACGGCGAGGATGAGCCAGCGCTTGTTGGACGCGGCCTGCAGCGGTGGCTCGGGCGCGCGCGTGTCCGAGAGAGTCATGAATGCCCCTGGGGAGAAAGTTGAGACCCGGTCTCCGGTTATGGTTTCGACGGTACCAAGGAAGCGGAGGGCCGTCCTCCGTATTTGTTATGATAGGAGCGTGACGATCGCCACCAAGCCCCTGCGCGCCGACGCCGAACGCAACCGCGTCCGCGTCGTCAGGGCCGCTCGCGAGGTCTTCGCGGAGCACGGTCTGGACGTCACTTTGGACGATGTGGCCCGGCACGCGGGTGTCGGCGTCGGCACCGTCTACCGGCGATTCCCGAACAAGGAAGCGCTGGTCACCGCCGTGTTCGACCACGTCGTCGAGGAACTGGCCGTGGTGATCGCCGCCGCCGCGTCCACACCGGACGCGTGGGAAGGCCTGTGTGGTCTGATCACCGACATCGCCGAGCGCCAGTCGGCTGACCGCGGCCTGTTCGAGATCTGCACCCGGGCCGACTTCGGTCAGGTGGAGCGCATCTCCGAACACTTCATCCCGGCGGTGGACGCCCTGGTCGCCCGCGCGAAGGCGCAGGGCTCGGTCCGCCCGGACTTCGAGGCCTCCGACATCGGCGCTTTCCTGATCATGGTCGCCGCGTCGGCGGAGTTGACCCGGGCGATCAACCCCGACCTGTGGCGGCGGTACCTGGCCATGCTGCTCGACGGGATCCGCACCGGCGGGTCGGACCCGCTGCCCTGCGCGGCGGCGACACACGATCAGATGGACCAGGCGATGCGCGCGGCGCACTTGTAGTCCCTACAGCGAAAAGCGGCGCCCCACGACATCGAGGGGCGCCGCTTTTCGTTGGCGCTAAATCATTTCAGGTCGGCCGACGACTTGTTCAGCAGGCGGCGGGCGACGATCAGCTGCTGGATCTGCTGGGTGCCCTCGAAGATGTCGAGGATCTTCGAGTCGCGGGCCCACTTCTCCAGAAGCGAGTTCTCGCTGTAGCCAACGGAACCGGCCAGCTCCACGCACCGCAGGGTGACGTCCGAACCGGAGCGGCCAGCCTTCGCCTTGGCCATGCTGGCCTGCAGCGAGTTCGGCTTGCGGTTGTCGGCCATCCACGCCGCTTCCAGCGACAGCAGGTAGGCGGCTTCCCAGTCGGCTTCCAGCTGCAGGAAGGTCGCCGCCGCGGCGGACTGGGTGTTGGCGGGACGGTCGTAGTCGATCTCCACGCCCGCTTCGGAAAGGATGCGGCGGGTCTCCTCCAGGGCGGCGCGGGCGACGCCCACGGCCATGGCGGCGACCAGGGGGCGGGTGTTGTCGAAGGTCTGCATGACCCCCGCGAAACCCAGCTCCGCGCTGATTTCCGGGCTGCCCAGCAGGTTGTCTTGGTGGACCCGGACGTTCTCCAGGCGGAAGTGCGCGGTGTCCGAGGCGCGGATGCCGAGCTTGTGTTCCAACCGGACCAGCTCGAAGCCGGGCGTGCCGCGGTCGACCACGAAGGACTTGATGGCGGCCTTGCCGAGCGAGCGGTCCAAAGTGGCCCACACGACGACGCAGTCCGCGCGTTCGCCGGAGGTCACGAAGATCTTCTCGCCGTTGAGGACGTAGTAGTCGCCGTCCTTCACCGCGGTCGTCCGGATCGCGCCGGAGTCGGAGCCGGTGTCGGGCTCGGTGATGGCCATGGCGGCCCACTTGCCCTTGTAGCGCTCCAACTGCTCGTCGTTGGCGACCGAGGCGATGGCGGCGTTGCCCAGGCCCTGCCGCGGCATGGTCAGCAGCAGACCCACGTCACCCCAGCACATCTCGATGGTGCCGAGCAGCAGCGACAGGTTGGACCCGTTGCGATTGCCCTTCTCCTTGCTCGTGTCCGCCCGGACGCCGCTCGCGCCCGCGCCGCCGCCCGAGGCCGACAGGCCGTCGAGGAGCGCGGCGAGCATGTCGAGTTCCTTGGGGTAGGTGTGCTCGGCGTGGTCGTACTTGCGTGAGTTGGGGCGGAAGAACTCAGCGGCGGCCTGGTGTGCCTGGTCGACGAGCTGCTCGAACTTCTTGGGAACCTCAAGGTTGATCATCTGAATTTCTCCCGTTGTCCTGAGCCCTCAGACGAGGACGACGCCCTCGGCCAGACCGATAACCCGCAGATCCCGGTACCACCGTTCCACCGGGTGCTCCTTGACGAAGCCGTGTCCGCCGAGCAACTGCACGCCGTCGTTGCCGATCATCATTCCCTTGTCCGAACACAGTTTCCGGGCCAGCGCCGCCTCGCGGGCGTAGGTCTTGCCCTGCTCCGCGCGGCTGGCGGCGCGGTAGGTGAGCAGGCGCATGCTCTCCAGCTCGATGCCGATGTCGGCGACCTTGAACGCCACGCCCTGCCGGTGGCTGATCGGCTCACCGAAGGCGACGCGGTCGTTGACGTACGGGATCACGTAGTCGAGCACGGCCTGCGAGGTGCCGACGGCGAGCGCGCACCAGCCGATGCGGGCCAGGCGAACGCACTCGGCGTAGACGTCGCTTTTGCCCTCGGCGATCAGCGCGGTGGCGGGCAGCGACACCTGGTCCAGGTGCAGCTTGCCGAGCGACGCGGCCCGCAGGCCCATGGCGGGCTCGGACTCGACGCTGACGCCCAAGTTTGCGGACTCGACCAGGAACAGCGCCGGACCGCGGCCGTCGAGGTCGGCGGCGACGATGAACAGCTCGGCCTGGGCGGCCCGCGGGACCAGGGACTTCACGCCGGTGATGGTGAAACCGCCGGGCGTGCGGTGCGCCTTGGTGTTCAGGGCGAACGGGTCGAACAGCGCGCGCGGCTCCTGGATGGCCAGCGCGGCGGCGGGCACGTTGTCGCCGACGAACGCGGGCAGGTAGGTGGCCTGCTGGTCGGCGTCGCCCCACAGCACCAGCGCGTTGCTCACCGCGGACGGCGCGAGGCAGGCCACCGCGAGACCCATGTCGCCGTGCGCCATGGCCTCGGCGATCAGCACGTTGGTGACCGCGGAGCGCTCACTGCCCACGCCGCCGAGGTCCTCGGGCACGCCGACCAGGGTCACGCCGAGCTCGGCGGTCTGGGTCAGCAGCTCCTGCGGGGTCTCGCACTTGGCGTCGGCGTCCGCGGCGACCGGGCGCAGCCGCTCGGCGGCGAACTCGGCGACGGTGTCGCGGATCATCTGCTGCTCTTCGGTCGGCGTCAGGTCGAACAGACCCTTGGCCGACGCGGACGGCAGCCGCTTGGGCTTGCCCGACTTCTGCGCGGCGACGAACGTGCGGCTCGCGGCGCCGATGGCGGTGAACCCGGTCTTCGTGGCCTGGTAGACGGTGTTCTGCACCGGCTTGCGCAACCCGAACCGGTCGAGCACCTCGGTGCTCGCCAAACGGTTCAGCACCGCCAGCGCCGTCCCCATGGCATCGCGCCGCGCCGGCTTCGCGCCGACTCCCTCTTTCCCGGCCATGCTGCTCCCTAATCGGTTCGGACCTCTTACCTACTCTAGAGTAGCAAGTGGCTCCAGTCGACCCCTGTGGCCCGGGTCACCGACGGTAGAGGCGCTTATCGACCACGTTGAGCAGCGGTTCTTCCTTGGTGTAGCGGTTGAGGTTGTCGGCGAAGAGTCGGACCAATTCGTCCCGCCAGCCCTTCACGTCGCCGGACATGTGCGGCGAGATGAGGACGTTGGGCATGTCCCACAGCGGCGAGGACGGCGAGAGCGGCTCGTCGGCGAACACCTCGATCGCCGCGCCCGCGATCGTCCCGGAATCCAAGGCGTCAAGCAGGTCCGCGGTGACGATCAGGCCGCGGCGGCCGATGGTGACCAGTCTGGCGGTCGGCCGCATGGCCCGCAGGGCGTGCGCGTCGATCAACCCGGTCGTTGCGGGCGAGAGCGGCAGGGCGACGATCACATGGTCGTGCTTGGGCAGCGCGGAGCGCAGGTCCGTGAGCGCGACGACCGACTCGAAGTCCGGATCGGAGTCCCGGGCGGCTTGGCCCGCGCCGGACACCGCTACCCCGACGGCCCGCAGTTTGCGCCCGATCGCCCGCCCGATCGGGCCGGTTCCGATGATCAGCGCGCTCGACCCGGCGAGGCGTTCGGTCTCCCGCTTCTGCCAGGTGCGGCGCTGCTGCAGCCGCATCGTCGTGGGCAGGTCCTTGGCGAAGGCCAGCATGACGGTCAGCACGTACTCCGCGACCGGCTCGTCGAAGATCCCGCGCGCGTTGGTCAGCACGACGTCGGACTCGATCAGTTCGGGTATCGCGAGGTGGCCGACGCCCGCGGCGGCCGCGTGGACCCAGCGCAGCTTGTTCGCCGCGGGCCAGACCTGGGTCAGCGCGGTGCTGCGAAGGTCCCAGACCAACAGCACGTCCGCACCGGGCAGGGCGTCGACGAGGTGGTGCGACGTGGTGTAGCGGACCGTCGCGTTCTGCTCGATCGTGGTCATCCGGGGCGGTCGTTCGGCGCCGTGCAGGACGACGACGATCGGCCGCCGGGTGGCGTCCATAGCGGGTGCATCCCCATTTCGGGTGGTTCGCTGGCCAACTGGACAACCCAGGCAACGCTAGAAACCTGGAGGCGGCACTGTCAACGCGGTGACAAACCTTGGTCACCGGAGTCGACGCTACCCTCCGTGCTGACATAGTGACCAACGTCGATGCGATTCGCCGGTTTCACGCAGAATCCCCTGTCGGTGGAACGGCAACTTCGGAGAGTGGATCGGACGTCCACAGTTCGTGACTGATTCCCCAGGTTGACCCACGTAATGTTGCGTCTCGGGACCTTGGACCCTTACCGGGCGAAGGTTGAATGAGAAAACATCTCCAAAGAAGTACTAGGGGAAACCCTGGTGCAGAAGGATTTCCCCGGCTAGCATCACTCTCCGTCAAGGGTCACCATCGAATCCGACGATCCGAGACGGACCAGGGGACGCGAGTCGGGGAGCCCGCGCCACGCCGGATCTCACCGGCGCACCGCCGCAAGGTGCGCCGCACACTCTGGGGGCTCATGTGAGTTCTGCAATCAAGCCGGCTGAGTCGGACGTCGACGCGCCGGTTCCCGCTCCCGCCGCGCGGTCTCAAGGGACCGACGCGATCTTCACCCGACTCAAGAGCTCCGCGTTCCACGAGTTGGTCGCCGCCTCGCTGCAGGACGACCGCGAAGCCATCGGCACGCTGTTCGCCTGGATCAACCCGGCGATCATCCGCTACTGCCGGGCCCGCATCGGCCGCACGGGGTCCGCGTACTCCTCCGCCGACGACGTGGCCCAGGAAATCCTGCTGGCCGTGCTCGGCGCCCTTCCGCGCTACCACGACAACTGCGAGTCGTTCCTGCCGTTCGTCTACGGCATCGCCTCGCACAAGGTCGCCGACTTCTACCGCCGCTCCGGGCGTGACCGCTCCGAGCCGGTGGCCGAGCTGCCCGAGACCATGGATGTGGGCCTCGGCCCGGAGCAGATCACCTTGCGCGGCGAGATGCGCACCCGGCTGGTCTCCCTGCTCGACACCCTCGCCCCGCGCCAGCGCGAGATCCTGGTGCTGCGGCTGGTCGTCGGCCTCTCCGCGCAGGAGACGGCCACCGCGATCGGTCTGACCGCGACGGCCGTGCGGGTCGCCCAGCACCGCGCGCTCACCCGGCTGCGCGGCGCGCTCACCGCCACGGACTGGCTCTAGTCCGCCTCCCCGGAATTTTATGTTGGGGTCACCTGGCGGGTGATGGTGCGGATTGGTGGGTGACCGTGGTTGACCTTCGTCACGGTCCCCTTAGGTTCGGTTGCGTGCGCGAGCAGTTGTCGGTGTCCGAACCTAGGATTCCGGGGACGCGGACGAGCGTAGGTAGAGCTGGACTTCGATTCGGCCGGGTTCGGCCATGGCCTCGACCTCGTGCAGTCGAGACACGTCGAAGCCGGCGTTTGTGACCACCTCGCGCAGTTGGTCGGGTGGGTAGGCCGAGACCGATGTCGGCGCGCCGAGGAAGTTCACCGGGAACGCGTCGAAATCGCCCTGCACCATGCTGATCAGCAGCAGTTTCGGGCCGCGCAGCTGCTCGCGGATGTTCGCCAGGGTCTTGGCGATGTCGGCTTTGGGCAGCATCAGCAGCGCGAAGAAGGCGACGACGGCGTCGAACTCGCCCAGTCCCGCCGTCTCCCGCAGGTCGCCGCGCAGGTAGGTGCCGCCGGGCGCCTGCTCCTCAGCAAGGTCGAGCATCGTCTGCGACTCGTCCACGCCGACGACCGTGAAACCGGCGTCGACCAGCTGCTTGGCCGTGGGCAGGCCGCTGCCGCAGCCGAGGTCGAGCACGCGGGCCCCGGGGGGCAGCTGCTCGATCAGCCAGTTCGTCTCGGCGATCTGCGCGTCGCGCTCGACGAACGACTCGTCGTAGCGCTTGCCGATCAGGTCGAACGCGGGAGTGGGGTTCTCGGTAGGCACGCCGCACAGCATGCCGCTACCCGCGTCCGTGGGCCAGCTTCCGAATGGGTCAAGTGCGGGAATCCTTGCGCAGCAACAGGCGAACCGTCAGTTCGAGGCGGTCGGCGACGTCGTTCGCGGTGGCCCGTCTGGTCACCCAGGCGACCAGGTTGGACAGCCACACGTCGGCGATGACCCTGGCCACCGCCATGTCCTCTTCGGTCGGCTCGTCGTGCATGGCGTAGGCGAACATCCGGTCCATCAGCCTGCCCACCGCGTCGACCTCGGCGGCGGCGGAGGCGTCGGCGAACATGAACGCGCGGGTCATCGCCTCGGTCAGGTGTGGGTCGCGCTGCATGGCGCGGGTGACCCGGCCGAGGACCTGCAGGACACGGTCGTACGGCGTCTCACCGGGGATGGTCGCGCGGTCGAGCCGCTCCAGGCCGCGTTCGAGTTCCCGCGCCAGGCCGGTGACCAGCAGGTGGATCTTCGAGGGGAAGTAGCGGTAGAGCGTGCCGAGCGCCACGTCGGCCTTCTCGGCCACCGCGCGCATCTGGACCGCCTCGAAGCCGCCCTTGGAGGCCAGCGCGATGGTGGCGTCGAGGATCCGCTTGCGGCGGTCGCGCTGCGCGGCCGAGCCGGGCTCGTCCTCGGTGAGCAGACCGTTCGCCGCGCGGGGTCGGTTCGTGGCGGTCATCCAACATTCCTGTCCGTCGAAAACTGAAACACGTTCTATAGTAGCTCGTGGTTCCGACACGAGGAGGTCAGCCCGTGCCGATCGCGGTCACCGAAGAACAGCGCGCGATCCAGGACGCGGTTCGGGCGGTCGCCGCCCGGGTCGCTCCCCATCGCTCGGTCCGTGAACACGTTCCACACTGTACCCGCGAGTTGATCGACCTCGGGGTACTCGGGATGGCCGTGTCCACTGAGTTCGGCGGCGCGGGCGGGTCCGTGTCCGACCTGGCGGCGGCCCTTGAGCAGAGCGCGTACGAGCTGTTCGGCGGGCCGCTGCTGAGCTCGGCGCTCGCCGGGTTGCTGCTCGCGGAGGCGGGCACGCCCGAGGCGAAGGGACTGCTGCCCGGACTGCTCGACGGCACGGTGTCGGTCGCGGTCGCGCTGTGTCCTGACGGTGTGGCCGTGCGGCCCGACGGGACCCTGGGCGGCGAGGTCCTGGTCGCGGCGGCGGAGCAGCTCGTGGTCGGTGCGGACGACCTGTGGTGGCTGGTGCCGACCGCGGGCCGCGTGGAGCCGGTCGAGGCGCTCGACTTCTCCCGGCCGCTGGTCCGGGTCCGACTCGACGGGCTCCGACCGGAGGCGGCCCTTCCGGGCCTCACGGCGGCGCGGGTCGCGGACTTGGCGGTCACCCTCGGCACGGCCGAGGCGGCGGGGATCGCGCGGTGGTGCCTGGACACCGCGGTCGCCTACGCCAAGGTGCGGGAGCAGTTCGGCAAGCCGATCGGCGCGTTCCAGGCGGTGAAACACCTGTGCGCGCAGATGCTGTGCCGGTCCGAGCGGGCCGCCGCTGTCGCGTGGGACGCGGCCAGGGCTGACGACCCAGTGGCCGCGGCCGTCGCGGGCGCGATCGCTTTGGACGCCGCGGTGGACAACGCGAAGGACTGCGTCCAGGTCCTCGGCGGCATCGGCTTCACTTGGGAGCACGACGCCCACCTCTATCTGCGGCGCGCGTCGGCGCTGCGGAGTCTGCTCGGCGGCTCCGCGCGGTGGCGGCAGCGGGCGGCCACGCTGGTTGTCGGCGGCGCGCGGCGGCGGCTGGGAATCGACGTGGGCGTCGATGATGACGTTCGCGACCAGGTTCGCCGGATCGCGGCGCTGCCGGTCGCGGAGCAGCGGACCGCCCTCGTCGACACCGGTTACCTCGTTCCGCACTGGCCCAAGCCATTCGGCCTTGGCGCGTCGGCACGCACCCAGCTGGTGATCGACGCCGAACTGGCCGCCGCCGGGGTGCGCGGGCCGGACCTGGTGATCGGGGCCTGGGCGGTGCCGACGATCCTGCGGCACGGCACCGACGAGCAGCGGGAACGCTTCGCGTGGCCGACCTTGCGTGGCGAGATCGCGTGGTGCCAGCTGTTCAGCGAACCCGAAGCGGGCTCGGACTTGGCCGCGCTGCGGACGCGGGCGACGAAGGTCGACGGCGGGTGGTCGCTGAGCGGGCAGAAGGTGTGGACGTCGCGGGCGCAAGAGGCGGACTGGGGGATCTGCCTGGCTCGGACGAACCCGGATGTGGCCAAGCACAAGGGGATCACGTACTTCTTGGTCGACATGACCGCGCCGGGAATCACGCTGCGACCGCTGCGGGAGATCACCGGGGAATTGATGTTCAACGAGGTGTTCCTCGATGGTGTCTTCGTGCCTGACGACTGTGTTGTGGGGTCGGTGGATGACGGTTGGGCACTTGCTCGGTCGACGTTGGCTGACGAGCGGGTGGCGATGGGTGGCTCGTCGGCGGTGGGTGAGTCTGTGGAGAAGTTGGTGTCCGCGCTTGGTTCTGTGACGGATCCTTTGGTGCTGGATCGGCTCGGTGGTCTCATCGCGGATGGCACTTCAGTGTCGCTTGTGGACTTGCGGGCGACTTTGCGGACGCTTGAGGGGCAGGGGGGTGGGGCGGAGTCTGGGGTGCGGAAGTTGATCGGGGTGCGGCATCGGCAGGCTGTTGCTGAAGCTGCTGTGGACTTACTCGGTGTTGGCGGGGCTGTGGGGGGTTCGTCGGAGGTGTATGAGTTTTTGTTGTCGCGGTGTTTGACGATCGCTGGGGGGACTGAGCAGGTTTTGCTCAGTGCTGCTGGGGAGCGGGTGTTGGGGCTGCCGCGTTAGCTCTGCTCATGCTGTTGGGGCCTGTTTGGTGGGGTCCTTGCGTTTCGGTGGCCGCACAACGGGGTTCCCGGGGCGAAGGTCTTGCGGTGGGCGGGTTTGTCGGCTAAAACTAGAACAGGTTCCAATTTCGGAGGCGGTGTGGACTTCGGACTCGACGAAACGCGGTCGGCGGTGGCCGCGCTCGCGGCGGAAGTGTTGGCCCGCGACGGCGCGGCCTGGTCGGACCTGGTCCGGGCGGGGCTGGTCGCCCTGGCCATGCCGGTTCGGCTCGGTGGGGACGGACTTGGGGTCCTGGAGACCTCGCTCGTGCTGACCGAGGTGGGTCGCCGCGCGGCGGCGCTGCCTGCCCTCGCCACGTTGGCCCTCGGTGTGCTGCCACTGGCCCGCCTGGGCACCCGCGCCCAGCAGGACACGCACCTGTGTGCGGTCGCGACCGGCGACGCGCTGCTCACCGCCGCGACCCGGGAACCGTCGGTGTCGCTGCCCGCGGCTCCCGCCACCGTCGCCCGCCGTGACGGGGACCGGTTCCTGGTGTCCGGCACCAAGATCGGCGTCCCCTACGCGGCCGAAGCTTCCCGGATCCTCGTCCCGGCCACCATCCGTGGCGGCGGTGTGGCGGGTGTCCTGCTCATCGCGCCGGATGCCGCCGGGGTGCGGGTCACGCCGACGTCGACCTCATCGGGGATGCCGGAGTACACAGTGGACCTGACGGATGTCGTGGTCTCGGCGGGTGATCTTCTGGGTCGCGACCCGAGTGGGCAAGCCGCCCGGGAGTTGAACCGGTTCGCACTGGCAGGGGCGTGCGCGGTTGGTGACGGGCTGGCCGCGGGGGCGCTGGAGCTGACCACCGAGCACGTGCGGCGGCGCGAGCAGTTCGGCAAGCCACTGGCCACCTTCCAGGCCGTGGCGCAGCAGATCGCCGACGTCTACACCTGTGCCCGGACCCTGCACCTGGCCGCGCGGTCGGCCTGCTGGCGGCTCGACTCCGGCCGTGACGCCGGGTACGACCTCGACGTCGCCGCCTACTGGCTGGCCGAGGAACTGCCCGCCGCGCTGCAGGTCTGTCACCACCTGCACGGCGGGCTCGGTGTCGACGCCGCCTACCCCATGCACCGGTACTATTCGACGGGCAAGGATCTCGCCCGCTTCGTCGGCGGCGCGGGCCAGCGGCTCGACCGTCTGGCCGCGGTGGGCGGGTGACCATGCTCCTCGACCTCACCGACGCCCAGCGTGCGCTGCGCGACGAGTTGCGGGCCTACTTCGCCGGGCTGCTCACCCAGGCCGAACGCGACCTGATGCTGACCGAGCGGCACGGTGCCGTCTACCGCGACGTCGTGCGGCGGATGGGCCGCGACGGGTGGCTCGGCGTCGGCTGGCCGACGGAGTTCGGCGGACGCGGGTTCGGTGGTGTGGAGCAGCAGATCTTCGTCAACGAGGCGGCGCGGGCCGACATCCCGCTGCCCTACGTCACGCTGCAGACCGTGGGGCCGACGCTGCAGCGGTATGGCACGCCGGAACAGAAGGCGCGCTTCCTCCCGGCCATCCTCGCCGGTGAGGTGCACTTCGCCATCGGCTACACCGAACCGGAGGCGGGCACCGACCTGGCGTCGCTGCGCACCACCGCGGTCCGCGATGGTGAGTCCTATGTGGTCAATGGACAGAAGATCTTCACCACGGGCGCGCACGACGCCGACTTCATCTGGCTCGCCGTCCGCACCGACCCGGATGCCCCACGGCACAAGGGGATCTCGATCCTCATCCTCGACACCACCGACCCCGGGTTCAGCTGGACGCCGATCATCACCTGCGACGGCGCGCACCACGTCAACGCCACCTATTACAGCGATGCCCGGGTGCCCGCGGACATGTTGGTGGGCAAGGAGAACGAGGGCTGGCGGCTGATCACGACCCAGCTCAACCACGAGCGGGTCATGCTCGGACCGGCGGGCAGGCTCGCCGGGCTGTGCGACCGGGTGCGTGACTGGGCAGGCTCGACCAAAGGCCCGGACGGCACGCCGATCCTGTCGTTCCACGACGTCCGCACGACGCTGGCCCAGGTGTCGGCGTGGGTGCGGGTCAACGAGCTGCTCAACTGGCAGGTCGCCGCCGTCGACGGGCCGGTCGACGTGGCCGACGCCTCGGCGACGAAGGTGTTCGCCTCCGAACGCACCCAGCGCGCGTGCCGGATGCTGGAGGAAATCGTCGGCAGGCACGGTGACCCCGCCGACCCGGACACCGCGGACCTGGTGCGCTGGCTCGACGCGCAGGCCAAGCGCAACCTGGTGCTGACCTTCGGCGGTGGCGTGAACGAGATCCAACGTGAGCTGATCGCCACCGTCGGTCTTAAGCTGCCTCGGGTGCCGCGATGATCCGGGACGTGGCCGACCAGGTCATCGCGCGCGGCGAGTCATCGAGGCGGGCCGCCCCGGATCCGGTGAACGTGCCCATGGTCCGGCACTGGGTCGAGGCACTTGGTGACCGAAACCCGGTCTACACCGACCCGGTGGCCGCCGCCGAGTCCGTCCACGGCGGACTTGTCGCGCCGCCGGCGATGGCCCAGGTGTGGACGATGTTCGGCCTGCGCGGAACCCGACCGGCCGACGATCCCTTGGGCGCCATGGTGTCGGTCCTCGACGAGGCGGGCTTCACGTCGGTCGTCGCGACGAACTGCGAGCAGACTTACCACCGCTACCTGCGTCCGGGCGAAGAGGTCACGGTCGGCGCGCGGCTGACCGATGTGGTGGGCCCCAAGCGGACCGCGCTGGGCGAAGGCTGGTTCGTCACCACGGTCAGCACCTGGTACGTCGGCGATGAGCCGGTGGCGGAGATGCTGTTCCGGGTGCTCAAGTTCCGTCCGCCCGCCGTGGAGCCGGTCGGCGACGTGCTGCGGCCGGTGGTCAGCCTGGACACGGAGTTCTTCTGGTCGGGCACGCGGCAAGGCGAGCTGCGGATCCAGAAGTGCGTGGCGTGCGGCGAGGTCCGGCACCCACCCGGCCCGATGTGCCCGGGCTGCGGGTCGACGGAGTTGACCTATGTCGTGGCGGAGGGTGTCGGCGAGGTCTACAGCTACGTCGTGCACCACCACCCGCCGATGCCCGGCAAGCGGCTGCCGTTCGTGGTGGCGCTGGTGGAACTGGCCGAAGGAGTGCGGTTGCTGGCCGAGCTGATCGACGCGGACCCGGCGGAGGTGCGGGTCGGACTGCCGGTGCGGGTGGACTTCCAGCGGATCGACGACGACCTCACCCTGCCCGTCTGGCGGGTGCGGTCATGACGGTCGCCGTCGGGGACACCCTGCCCGAGCTGGTCATCGAGGTGACGCCGACGTTCGTGGTCAGCACGGCCATCGCCACCCGCGACTACCAGGACGTCCACCACGACCGCGACGCCGCCGTCGAGCGCGGGTCGAAGGACATCTTCCTCAACATCCTCACCGACACCGGCCTGGTGCAGCGGTTCGTGACCGACTGGGCGGGCCCGAACGCCATGGTCCGCGGCATCGCGATCCGGCTGGGAGTGCCGTGCTACGCCTACGAGACGCTCACCTTCACCGGCCACGTCAGCGAACGTGAGGGGAAGCTGGTCGTGGTGAGTGTGGTGGGGCGCAACAGCATCGGCGATCACGTCACCGGGACGGTCCGGGTGGAGCTGCCATGAGCACGCTGTCCGGCGCGGCCGCGATCGTCGGCATCGGCGCCACGGAATTCTCCAAGGCCTCGGGCCGCACCGAACTCCGCCTCGCCGCGGAGTGCGTGCGCTCGGCCATCGCGGACGCGGGACTGTCACCGTCCGATGTGGACGGTCTGGTCACGTTCACCATGGACACCAACTCCGAGATCGCGGTCGCCCGCGAGGTCGGAATCCCGGAGCTGTCGTTCTTCAGCCGGATCAACTACGGCGGCGGCGCCGCGTGTGCGACTGTCCAACAGGCCGCGATGGCCGTCGCGACGGGAGTCGCGTCGGTTGTCGTGTGCTACCGGGCTTTCAACGAGCGGTCAGGTCAGCGCTTCGGCCGGGTCCAGGCCGCCGCCGCCCAGCAGCCGACCTCGACCGGCGTGGACAACGGCTGGCACTACCCGATGGGCCTGGGCACGCCGGCGGCCACGGTCGCGATGTTCGCCCGCCGCTACATGCACGAGTACGGCGCCACCAGCGCGGACTTCGGCCGGATCGCGGTGGTCGACCGCAAACACGCGGCCACGAACCCATACGCCTGGTTCCACGGCAGGCCGATCACCCTCGAAGACCACCAGTCGTCACGCTGGATCGCCGAACCGCTGCGGCTGCTGGATTGCTGTCAGGAGAGCGATGGCGGCGTGGCGTTGGTCGTCACCACCGCTGAGCGGGCCCGGGACCTGCCGCACCGGCCGGCGATCGTGCGGGCCGCCGCGCAGGGGAGTGGGACCGACCAGTATGTGATGAACAGCTACTACCGGCCGGACATCACCGGTCTGCCTGAGATGGGACTGGTCGGCAGGCGGCTGTGGGCCCAGTCGGGCCTGTCACCGGAAGACATGTCGGTGGCGGTGCTCTATGACCACTTCACCCCGTTTGTGCTGGTCCAGCTCGAAGAGCTCGGCTTCTGCAAGCCCGGCGAGGCAAAGGACTTCATCGCGGACGGGACCCTGGAACTCGACGGCAGGCTGCCGCTCAACCCGCACGGCGGACAGCTGGGCGAGGCCTACATCCACGGTATGAACGGGATCGCCGAGGGAGTCCGCCAGGTTCGCGGCACGGCGGCGAACCAGGTCGCCGCCGTGCGCAACGTCGTGGTCACGGCCGGAACCGGGGTCCCGACCAGCGCGCTCGTTCTCTCCCGGTAAGCGCTACCACTTCACCGGAACCAGATCCGGCCCGACGACATGGCCGGCGTGCGCGGCGACGTCGTGGGTGAAGTGCGCGCCGTACCAGACCACGACGTCCTGGCCGTGGATGTTCTCCCCGTTGACGAAGTTGCCGATGTTCGCCTCGTACGGTGGGCCGGTGGCAGGCACACCGTTGTCGATCTCGGCGGACGGCTTGTACCGGGTGATCCACAGGTCGCCTTGCGGGAACGGCCAGTCGGGCATGTCGGTCGCGACCCCGTCGTCGTGCCCCGGCACGATCTCGTAGGCCGCGCCGGACCGGGCGTCGGTCACCCGCCACTTGCGGGAGCGCCCGTAGTCGCGCGCTCGCTGGATCTCGTAGGCCTTGTCGTGCCAGTTGTCCCACCCGGGTGCCAGCGGCGGGTCGTTGTACTCGGCCACCACGTTGTTGCCCGGTGTGCGGATGTCGAAGTCCAGCCGCCAGTAGCAATGGTGGTGGTGGCGGTTGCACACGCACGGGAAGGTGACCGCGGAGAACCCGAAGCGGGGTTTGATGGTGCCGTCGACATGGAAGCGCCACGAGCTGATGTAGCGGTACCAACCTGCCTGCATCTCGCTGAGCAGGACGACTTCCGGGCCGTCGACGTACACCGCGACCCCGGTGAAGTTGCCCGTGTCGCTGCCGGATTCGAGGATCGACTTGGCCGGGCTGGTGCAGAGCCGGAACCCTGGTACGGGGTCGGATCCGTCGGCCTCGAACGGTGACTCCTCGTTCTGCCAGTCCAGGTAGGGACCGCACGCGTCCCGGTCGTAGCGGACGTTGAGAACCGGCACGTGCGCCTGCCACAGGACGCGCTTGTCGCGGTAGTCCACGTAGCGCAGCTCGATGCCTGAGCCGTTCGTCCCCGAAGAGCCCGCCGGTCGCTTGACGAGCATCCGCCACAGCCGGGTCTGGCCCTGCCACACCGTCACCCAGGCCTGGCCCGGCGTGTTGGTGACCGTCTGCTGTCCACCCGGGGTGAACCCGCACTGCCCGTCGGTGTCGCCTCGGGGCGCGATCTCGCGGATCTCCCGGCGGTGGATGTCCACCGACGCGACCCGGAACGGGCCGCCACGCTCGCGCGGGGCCAGCACGACGCCGATGGTGCGCCGCATCCGTCCGTCCGGCTGCTCGACCTCGATCACCGGCGGGACGTGCGGCATCGCGATGACCGCCTCGCCCAAGCCGTCGCGCCACTGCCGGTCCTCGCCGAGCAGTTGTACCGCCAGGTCGAACTCCTCGGCGCTGGGCAGCGGCTGGCGGGCGTAGTCGGCGACGTCGAGTTCATCGGGCCGGTCCAGATAGCCGACAGCCTCGATCGCGCGGTCGTTGGTGTAGTCGTAGACCGTGGCCCGGAATCGCCGCTCTTCGCCCTCCTCGCCGTCCTTGCCGCGCTCGTCATCCACCGGCTGCAGGTTCAGCAGCCTGAACTCGGTCCCGTCGAGCAGCTCGCGCATCCTGGGATGCCGCGTCACCTCGTCCCGCAGCCGGTCGGTCACCTCCTGGCCGAAACCAGCCGGTTCGATCTCGACCCTGATCTCCTTCGCCATCCTGGTCACACCTCCAGCGCCCTTGGCCCGCGAACCCGCGGGCCTTCTGACTCTGTCGCCGAGGTTGTCGACCGCGTGAGGTGTCCACCTGGGACTCACCCGTTCGGACTTGCGAGTTCACCCGCTGGTGCGGGTCAGCGTGATCCCGGTCAAGACCTCCGTGTCGCGGGCAGGCACCGTCGTCACAGCGTGGATCTTCTCGCCGTCCGGCCACACGGAAGTCCGCAGCGACTCGCCCGGGTAGACGACTCCGGCGAACCGGGCGTCGAACGACTTCACCAGCCACGGATCCCCGTCCAGGCAGGCGTCGGTCAGTGCCTTGGCGACGATCCCGTACGTGCACAGTCCATGCAGGATCGGCGCGGGAAAACCCGCCGCTGAGGCGAACTCCGGACTGGCGTGCAAAGGATTGCGGTCCCCGCACAGCCGGTACAACAGCGCCTGCTGCGGAAGGGTAGGCGTGTCGATCACCAAGTCGGGTTCCCGAGAAGGCTCGAAGGGGACGGCGGCAGGCCCGCGTTCGCCGCCGAATCCACCCTCACCCCGGGCGAAGATGCTGGAGCGGGTCGTCCACAGCAGCACACCGTCCGGGCTGGTCGCGGTCGCCTCCTGGACGATCACGGCCGCCTTGCCCTTGTCCCACACCTCGACGATCCGCGAGTCGATCCGCGCCTTGCCCTCCACCGGGATCGGGCCGTGCACGGTGATTCCCTGGCTGCCGTGCAGCACCTTCGCCAAGTCGACCGAGATGCCTGGGAACGACACGGACGGCGGCTCGAACACCCGCAGGCTCGGCGCCACGACACCGAACGTGGGGAGGACACGGAGGTCGTCCTCAAGCGCGTACCGGAGTTCCCGGGGTGACGTCGGGTCGCCGCCCGCGCCGACGGCCAGGTGGTACAGCAGGACATCCGAGGCGGTCCAGGTGAAGGACGTCCCGGGCAGTTCCGCCCCGATCGCGACCTTGGGGTCAATTGGCATGCGACACCCTCATTCGTAGCTGATCTCGACTTTCGAGGTCACCGGCACCGACTGGCAGGCCAGGCGGATTCCCTCGTCGAGGTCTTCCTGGTCCAGCACCTCGTTGTTCAGCAGCTTCACCTCACCCGACACCAGCCGGTACGCGCAAGCGCTGCACGCGCCTTCCCGGCAGGAGTACGGAGCGGGCAGGCCCTTGTCGAGCAGGACATCCAGCAGTGTGCTGGTGACCGGCCAGTCGACGGTGTGGCGTCTGCCGTCCAATTCCAGTTCGACGACCGCCTTCTCGCCGTCCGGGTCGGGGGCGGCGGCGACGGCCTGGTCGAACGGGTTCGCGCCCAGGGAGGCGAACCGTTCGAGGTGGCGGCGTTCGCGGGGGAAGCCCAGTGTCTTAAGGGCTTCGGTGACGGCCTTCATGAACGGCGCGGGGCCACAGGTGAAGGCGTCGTAGCCGGCGAACAGGCGGGCCAGAGTGCGGAGTTGGGCCACGCTGGGCAGCCCTTGCACGCTCTCCAGCCAGTGGATCACCGTCAGCCGTTCCGGGTGTTTGTCTGTCAGCGCCCGCAGTTCGGCGGCGAAGATCACCGAGGACTCGTCGCGGTTGGCGTAGACCAGGACGATCCGGCCAGAACCCGCTGCCAGGGCGGACTTGAGGATCGACATGACCGGGGTGATTCCGCTGCCACCGGCGAACAGCAGCAGGTCCGCGTCCAGGGACTTCGGGGTGAAGATGCCCGACGGTGGGAGCACCTCGATCGTCGAGCCCGCCGAGACGTTGTCGCACACCCAGTTCGAGGCGTATCCATCCGCGGTGCGCTTCACGGTGACCTGCGGTTTGCCGCCCTCATACGGGGAACTCGACAGCGAGTAGCAGCGGGCGACCGAGCCGCACTGGTCGCTGGGGACCCGCAGCGTGAGGAATTGGCCTGGGGCATAGGGGAAGTCGGCGTCGAAGACGATCGACCGGGCGTCAGCGGTCTCCTCGACCACCGCCGCCACCGTGAGCAGGTGGGAGGTCAGCTCACTCACCTGGCACCTCCAGCTCTCCGTCGTGGGCCGCGCGCTCGATTGTCGCGTGCAGGGTCCAACAGGTGTCGACCAACGCGCTGACCGTGCCGCGCGCCACGGCCTCGGCGAACTCCGGGCACGTCGCGGCGGGGTCGGTCGTCCACTGGACGCTGGTGTGCCGGGCGCTGTTCTTCTTGACCAGCACCCGCGTCCCACACCGGTCGCAGTCCAGCGGCGCCAAACCGCCCTCGAGAAATTCCCGCCGCTCGGACACCGTTACTCCGTTGTCTCGCGGGCCGCCAGGTTCTCGGCGACCTCCTTGGCCCACACCTCGTTCGCCCTGGTGGTGTCCACTTCGAACTCGAAGCGCCGGGTCATGTCCTGCATGACCTCGGCGGCGTCGACGTAGAACTGCTCGTACCAGCGGCGAAGCTGGTAGACCGGGCCGTCCTCCTCGCACAGCAGCGGGTTGTCGATGCGGGTCTTGTTGCGCCAGATCTCCACGTCCTGCAGGAACCCGACGCTGAAGCTCTTCGCGAACTTGCCCGCGATCCGGTCGGCGTCCTCCGGCGAGACACCCGGCAACCGCTTGACGATCACGCCCCACTGCAGCACGAACGAGTTCTCGCTGACCGGGTAGTGGCAGTTGATCAGCACGGTCTCGATCACCGTGCCCTTGTAGTCGTTCCACAGGTAATTGATCATGTATGACGGCCCGTAGTACGACGCCTCCGAGCGCAGCGCGAGATCCTCTGAGGCGTAGTTGGACTTCGAGTGCACGTCCGGCCTGCCGCGCGAGTTCAGGTACTGGGTGGCGATGTGGCCTTCGAAGATGTTCTTGAAGAAAGTCGGGAAGGCGAAGTGGATGTAGAAGAAGTGCGCCATGTCGACCATGTTGTCGATGATCTCCCGGCAGTTGGCGCCGTCGATCCGCACGCTGTCCCAGGTCCAGTTGCTCCACTCCTCGGAGAACGCGCCGTCGACCCGGGGGATGACGACGTTCTCCGGCGGCGGGTTGCCTTCCGGGTCGTTCCAGACGAACAGCTGCCCGTTCTGCTCCTGGGTCAGCCACGACCGGGTCCGCGCGCGCAGCGGAATCCGCTTGGCATAAGGGATCGCCGCGCACTTGCCGTTCCCCGCCCAGCGCCAGTCGTGGAACGGGCAGGCGATGTTGTCGCCCTTGACCGTGCCCCGGGTGAGGTCGCCGCCCATGTGCCTGCAGTAGCCGTCGAGCACGTTGAGCGTGCCGTCCTCCGCGGCGAACACCACGAGCTTGGTGCCGAACGCCTCGACGGCGTGCGGCTTGCCGTCGCGGAACGGCTCGGCCAGGCCGAGGCAGTGCCAGCCGCGGGCGAAGCGCGTGGGCGGGGCGCCCACGTCGATGGTCCGGACGGGCTGTTCGGCCTGCGTCATCGCGTTCCTCCAGTGGTACCTGCCCGGTCGGCGATGTCCTGCGCCGCCAGGTAGCCGAAAACCATGGCAGGCCCGAGCGTCGCGCCCGGCCCGGCGTACGTGTGCCCCATGACGGCCGCGCTCGCGTTGCCCGCCGCGTACAACCCGGCGATCGCCGTGCCGTCCCCACGCAAGACCCGGGCGTGGGTGTCGGTGCGCAGCCCGCCCTTGGTTCCCAGGTCGCCGGGAACGATGCGCACGGCGTAGAACGGCGCCTTGTCGACCGGGCCCAGGCACGGGTTCGGCTTGTTGCGCGGATCGCCGTAGTAGCGGTCATACGCGCTCTCGCCGCGCTGAAAGTCCTCGTCCCGCCCGGTCCTGGCGAAGCCGTTGAACCGCTCCACAGTGGACATCAGGGCGTCCGCCGGGACGTCGATCCGCTTGGCCAACTCGGCCAGGGTGGCTGCCTTGTGCAGGGCGCCTGACTTGAACCACTTGCCCGGGAGCGGCTGGCGGGGGCCGAGTCCGGCGAAGACGTACCGGTTGCGGTAGCGCTGGTCCAGGATCAGCCACGCCGGGATGTGCGGCTTGTCCTCGGTGTGGCCGTCATACATCGCGTGCACGGCGTCGACGTAGGGCGAGGCCTCGTTGACGAACCGCTCCCCGGCCTGGTTCACCAGGACACAGCCCGGCAGTGTCCGCTCGGCGAGGCAGAAGTACGGCCCGCGCGGCAGTTCGATCGACGGACCCCACCACGCGTCGTCCATCAGGTCGACCGCCGCGCCCGCGCGCAGGCCCGCTTCGATGCCGTCGCCGGTGTTCTCCACCGCGCCGACCGTCCAGTCGGCCGTGATCGGCTCGCGCTGGTACTCCTTGCGCATCCGCTCGTTGCGCTCGAACCCACCCGAAGTCAGCACGACGCCGTGCCGGGCCCGCAGCATGACCTTCTCGTCGCCGCGCGCGACTTCGACGCCTGTGACCCGGCCGTCCTCGACCCGAAGGTCGACCAGCGGTGTGTCCAGCAGCAGCGGCACGCCTGCCCGGCTCAGCCCGACCCGCAGACCGCCCGAAAGCGCTTGCCCCATGGTCAGCATCTCGCGCCGGCGCAGCAGCGACAGCATCCGCCTGCCCGCGACCCGCATCGTCCGCAGCAGTCCGCGCGGGTGCCGGGCCATCAGGTTCATCCACTTGTAGTCGGCCTGGGTGATCGCCATCCCGGTGGGGGCCTTGAGGTACGGCGGGTTGAGCCGCGCGCGTTCGGCGCCGAGCAGCTTGGCGCTCATCGGCTTCGGCTCCACCGACCGCCCACCGGGCAGCCCGCCGGGCGCCTCGGGGTAGTAGTCGGAATAGCCCGGCACCCAGGCCAGTTCCAGCGGCGTGTTCGCCAGCACGAAGGACACCGCGGCCGGTCCGTTGTCCAGGAACGCCTGCCGCCGGTCCTCGGGGACCACATCGCCCACGATGTGCGCCAGGTAGTCACGCGCCTGCTCCGGGCTGTCGGGCACACCCGCGGCGAGCAGGGCCGGGTTGTTCGGCACCCACACCCCGCCACCGGACCGGGCCGTCGACCCGCCGTAGGTCGCGGCCTTCTCCACCAGCACTGTCCGCAGCCCGCGCCGGGCCGCGGCGAGTGCCGCGGTCATGCCCGCGGCCCCGCTGCCGACCACCACCACGTCGTAGTCGCTGTCGTGGTCGGCAGCAAGGTCGGTCGCGTCGGGCATGTCCACCTCCGGTCGTCTCGGCGTTCCGCACAATACTAGAACAGGTTATAGTTCTGTTCCGTCGAGCGCTACGGGAACTGCGGATTCGCAGGAGGAACGAGTTGCAAGAGTCGGCTGATGTCGTGATCATCGGGTTCGGTGCGGCCGGGGCCTGCGCGGCCATCGAAGCTGCCTCCGGGGGCGCTGACGTGCTCGTGCTCGACCGCTTCGGTGGCGGGGGCGCGACCGCGGCGAGTGGCGGCGTGGTCTACGCGGGAGGCGGGACCTCCGTCCAGCGGGAGGCGGGCGTCACCGACACCCCGGATGCGATGGCGGCGTACCTGCGGCTCGAAGTCGGCGACGCGGTCAGCCCGGCCACCCTGCGCGCGTTCGTCGACGGCTCGGCCGAGTCCATCGAGTGGCTCAAGGAGCAAGGCGTGCCGTTCGAGGGCAGCGTGTGCCCGACGAAGACCTCCTACCCGACGAACGACTACTACCTCTACCACTCCGGCAGCGAGCGCTCCCTCAGCGCCGACCCCGCACCCCGCGGCCACCGCGCGAAGGGCTCCGGCACCTCGGGAAAGATCCTTTACGCGCGCCTCGCGGAGTCAGCTGTGCGGGCCGGGGCGAGGGTCCTGCCGCAGACCCGGGTGACCGCACTGACCAGCGAGGACGGTCGAGTCACCGGGGTCGAATGTCGAACCCTCACCGACGCGCCCGCCTGGGTCAGGGCCAGGTATCGGCTGCTCGGCAAGTACGCGGCAAAGCCCGGCCTCTACGTTCCCGCCCTGCGCCGGGCGCTGACCAAGCGGGCCGAGCGGATCGAGCGCAGACACGGCAAGACCGTCACCATCACCGCTCGCCGGGGCGTGGTCATCGCGGCAGGCGGCTTCGTCGCCAACCGGGAGATGCTGCGCGAACACGCACCCGCCTACCGCGGCGGCCTCCCGCTCGGCACCTCAGGCGACGACGGCTCCGGCATCCGGCTCGGCCAGTCCGTCGGCGGCGCGGCCGGGGCGATGGACAAGGTGTCGGCATGGCGGTTCATCACCCCGCCCTCAGCGCTCCTCGAAGGCATCCTGGTGAACGAGCGCGGCGACCGGATCTGCGATGAATCGCGGTATGGCGCGGCCATCGGCCACGAGCTGATCACCCGGCACAGCGGCAAAGGCTGGTTGCTGATCGACGAGCAGGGAGTGCGCGCCGCCCGCGCCCAAGCCCGCTCGCAGTCGCTGTGGTTCCAGTACCTGCAGGTCCGCTACCTGCTGAAAGTCGCGCGGGTGAGCGGAAAGACCCTCGCTGAGGCCGCGGCCAAGGCCGGTGTCGACGCCGACGGACTCGCCCGCACCCTCGCCGCCTACAACGCCGCCGAGACCGACCCGCTCGGCAAGCCCGCCGACCTGGTCCGGCCACTCACCACCGGACCGTTCTCGCTGATCGACGTCTCGATCCGCCCCTCGGTCGGCTACCCCTGCCCGATGCTCACCCTCGGCGGCCTGCGCGTCGACGAGACCACCGGCCAAGTCCTGCGCGAGAGCGGCGGGGCCGTTGAAGGCCTGTACGCGGCGGGCCGGTCGGCTGTCGGCCTCTGCTCCGAGTCCTACGTCAGCGGGCTCTCGCTCGCCGACTGCGTGTTCTCCGGCCGCCGCGCCGGCCAGTCCCTCGCTGTCCCGATGGGAGATTCCCTTGCTCACGGCTGACGAACGCACCCAGCTGGCGGACCTGCTGCTGGCCGCCGAGACCGGGCGGGCGCCGATCGACCCGCTGGTCCTGGCCTACCCCGATCTCGACCCGGCCGACGCCTACGAGATCCAGCTCACCAACATCCGGCGGCGACACGCGGCGGTGGTCGGCCACAAGGTCGGTCTGTCGTCGGCGGCGATGCAGCAGATGATGGGCGTCGACGAACCCGACTACGGTCACCTGCTCGCGGACATGCGCCTCGACCAGCGAACCCCGGTCGACGCCGCTCGCTACTGCTATCCCCGGGTCGAGGTCGAGGTCGGCTTCATCCTCGGCGACGACCTGCCCGGCGAGGACTGCACCGAGGCCGACGTGCTGGAGCGCACCGAGGCGCTGGTCCCCAGCATCGAGCTGATCGACAGCCGGATCCTCGACTGGAAGATCAGCATCGCGGACACCATCGCCGACAACGCGTCCTCCGCCGGCTTCGTCCTCGGCGACGCCCGGGTCCGGCCCAGTGCGGTGGACACCAAAGGGATCGACGCCGTGTTGACCCGAAACGGCGGGGAGGTCGCGGCAGGCCGGTCCGACGCGGTCCTCGGCGACCCGGTCGTCGCCGTCGCGTGGCTGGCCCGCAAGGTCGCGTCCTTCGGCGTCCGGCTCAAGGCCGGACACGTGGTCCTGCCCGGCTCCTGCACCCGCGCGATCGACGCGCGACCCGGCGACACGTTCGTCGCCTCCTTCGCCGGTCTCGGCGACGTGTCCCTCCACTTCGGACGGAGTGCCCAGTGAGCAAGACGACCGCCGCGATCGTCGGGTCCGGCAACATCGGCACCGACCTGCTCTACAAACTCCTGCGCTCGCCGGTGATCGAGCCCCGCTGGATGATCGGCGTCGACCCGGCGAGCGAGGGCCTGGCCCGCGCCCGCGACCTCGGCGTCGAGGCCAGCGCCGAGGGCGTCGACTGGCTGCTCGCCGAGGACACCCTGCCGGACCTCATCTTCGAGGCCACTTCGGCTTACGTCCACCGGGCGAACGCGCCGCGCTTCGCCGAGGCGGGCATCCCGGTGATCGACCTGACCCCCGCCGCCATCGGCCCGTATGTCGTGCCGCCGGTGAACCTGGGGGAGCACCGGGACGCGGGCAACGTCAACCTCATCACCTGCGGCGGACAGGCAACGATCCCGATCGTGGCCGCCGTGTCCCGCGTGGTTCCGGTGTCGTACGCGGAAATCGTCGCCACCGTCTCGTCCGCGTCGGTCGGCCCGGGGACCCGGGCCAACATCGACGAGTTCACCCGCACCACCAGCCGGGGCATCGAGGTCGTCGGCGGCGCCGACCGCGGCAAGGCGATCATCGTGCTCAACCCGTCCGACCCGCCGATGGTCATGCGCGACACCATCTTCTGCGCCATCCCGGAGGACGCCGACACCGACAAGATCGCCCACTCGGTGCACGAGATGGTCGCCGAAGTCGCCAATTACGTGCCCGGCTACCGGCTGCTCTCCGACCCCCAGTTCGACCCGACCGACGACGGCGGACCCGCCCGGGTGACCGTCTTCGTCGAAGTCGAGGGCGCCGGGGACTTCCTCCCGCCCTACGCGGGGAACCTCGACATCATGACCGCCGCCGCCACCCGGGTCGGCGAGTTGCTTGCTACCCGAGGGGATTTGACGCAATGAGTTCTTCGAGGAAAAGCACCGCGCCCATCACTTTCTCCGACACCCTCGACCTCCGCGTCACCGACACCTCCCTACGCGACGGCTCGCACCACAAGCGGCACAAGTTCACCCTCGACGAAGCCCGCGCCATGGTGGCGGCCATCGACGGCGCCGGTGTGCCGGTCATCGAAGTCGCCCACGGCGATGGGCTGGGTGGGTCGTCGTTCAACTACGGCTTCTCGACCACCCCCGAACAAGACCTCATCAAAGTCGCGGTGGAGACGGCCCAGCGTGCCAAGATCGCCTTCTTGATGCTGCCGGGCGTCGGTGTAAAGGACGACATCCGCACCGCCCAAGACAACGGCGCGTCGATCTGCCGTATCGCCACCCACTGCACGGAGGCGGATATCTCGGTGCAGCACTTCGGCTTGGCGCGTGACCGGGGCCTGGAGACGGTGGGCTTCCTGATGATGGCCCACTCCCAGCCACCGGAAGCGTTGGCACAGCAGGCGAGGATCATGGCCGACGCAGGCTGTCAGTGCGTCTACGTGGTTGATTCGGCGGGTGCCCTGGTTCTTGAACAAGTCGCTGACCGAGTTGCCGCGTTGGTGGCCGAACTGGGCTCGGACGCGCAGGTCGGCTTCCACGGCCACGAAAACCTTGGTCTTGGTGTCGCCAACTCCATCGCCGCCGCCCGTGCGGGTGCGGTCCAGATCGACGGCAGCACCCGCAGATTCGGTGCGGGAGCGGGAAACACACCAGTGGAAGCGTTCGTCGGAGTGTGCGACAAACTCGGCATCCGTACAGACGTCGACTTCTTCGCCATCGTCGACGCGGCCGAGGACGTCGTGCGCCCGGCCATGCCCCAGGAATGCCTACTCGACCGAATGGCCCTGATGATGGGCTATGCGGGCGTCTACTCCAGCTTCCTACGCCACGCGTATCGGCAGGCTGAGCGATATGGGGTCTCCGGCGCGCGAATTCTGGTGCGCGCCGGAGAACGCAAGTTGGTCGGTGGGCAGGAGGATCAGCTCATCGACATCGCCCTGGAGTTGCGGCAGGAGGCCAAGTAGCTCCGAACCAGGCACCTCACGACATGTAGAGCTCCGGGTCGAACCGTTCGGCGGGCGGCGACAGCCGGGCGGTGAGAGCCGCCCTTGCCGTCCGGGCCTCTTCGATCGCGCTGTCCGACTGATCCAGTGCGGTCGTCAAGTAGCCAAGGTCGACGGGCACCCGAATAGGCAGAGCGGCCCGGGGCGGCGTGCTGTCCGGCCGAGGACTCGGAATATCCACCGACCCCAATTCCCGCGCCAACAAAATCGCCCGATGCCGACGCGCGTAACACTGCCCGACCCGCAGTTCCACCCGCCCATACTGCCGGCGAGCCCGAGCATCCAACCGCCGCGCCATGGCGATGTCCCGATCCCCAAGCCGAAGCGCCCGGAACCGAGACCCATCGGCCGCCTGAACAACACGAGTCAACGCACCAGCCCGCCGAGTAAGCGGCGACCCGTCAAAAGCCTCCTGCTGCACCAAAATCCACGGCGCCGCGATCGCACACCCAGCCAGTACAAGCCCCACCACCGTGGCCACCCCGACTTGTCCGACAAGCTCGCCCTCATGCCGAACCCGCAGCAGGATCGACAATGCCGCGAACACACTGACCAGCCCCAACACCGTCGCCGACATCGCAACCACGAACCCGCGCGGCGGAAATTCCTCCGCCGGGTCATGCGGATCGAGCCCGTCAGGCACCCGGTGCGCGCTCGCCACCCGCCAAGACCAGATCCGCTTTCCCAGCTCCACAGCCAGTTTCGCCTGCACCCCGGCGCCGAACACCGAGAACGCGGCGGCGGTGACCAGTGGCGCGGTGGCGGGCGCGGCCCAGTCGATGTTGAGCAGCAGGCTGAACACGGCGAACAGCGCCACCGCGTCCACGGCTAAGAGCACGTAGGCGAACACCGTCATCACCGAACTACGCGAATGCTGGTGGACTGTGACCCCCGCGTCCTGGTCGCGCTGGATCGTCCGCAAGGTCCCAGCCAAGTCCTTCCGCGCCGTGCGACCGGTCGCCGCCCAGCCCTTCTCCGCATTGGCGTGCCTGGCGGATCGCCTGCCACCGAGGACATGCGGCCGGTCGTCGGCGACCAGCGCGTTCTCCAGGTGGCGGGTCGCGCGGATCGCGGCGGTCATCGAACGCTCACACAATCGGCCGATTCGCCTGCCGCGCCTGCCGACCACCCGGCTCGCCGCGGCCTGCCCGTGCGCTTCGTGTTCGATCTCGGCGTGGTCTTGCGGCCCCCGACGGGCCAGGAACGCGACCGCACCCGAGTGCACCGGGTGCCGCAGCCACATCGACAGTGGCAGGTGGCGGATTCGTCGTGCCATGGCTCACTCCCCTCTACCGCAGACTGACCGTGACAGTTCGGTTCTGTTGCGCCGCGGCGGGAATCAGCGCCCCCGCCGCATCGCGGTCGGCGACCAGCGGCTGGTCGTAGCCGACCCCCTCGACCGTGATCGCCGCCGTGGGCACGCCGAGCCGGACAAGCCCGTCGCGCACCGCCGCGGCCCGCTGCCTGCTCAGCTCCCGAGCAGACTCCGCGGGCCCGACCGACGCGGTGTGGCCCACGAGACTCACCCGCGCCCCCGGCGGTGTCGCCGCCGCGAGCCGGGCCAGTAGCGGCTCAGCGGTGGGCAGCAGAACCGCCGAGTCCGGGCCGAACAGGATGTCGCTGGGCAGGTTGACCGCCTTCGGCTCGGCCGGGATCGGCGGCGGCTGCGGCACCGGGACCGTCGGCACCGGCGTCGTCGACAGCGGCGGCCCGCCGACAGCCGGGTCGCTGTCGCTGACGCACTCCCCGCCGCCGGCGCGGCAGAGCTTCAACCACATGTCGACCAGCCGGTTCCGCAGCGGCGGGGACAGCGTGTCCTGCGGGCGGGCCACCTCCCCGAGCCCGGCGAACACCACGCGCTTGCCGCGCAGATCCGGGACCAGGCCCAAGGATCGGGCCAGATCGGTCACCGAGTCGGCGCCGACGTGGTCCCAGTCGAGCCGGTCCACCGCGAGCGGCCCGGTGGTCTGCAGGCCCGACGAGATCACCACCGCGGTGACCCGGCCGGGCGTGCGGGCGATGTGGTCGAGCAGGGCGAGCAGGTCCAGGTGCCCGGAATTGCTGGCACCGTTGGAAAGCACGCCCGCGACCCGCTCCAGTTCGCGGCCCGTGAGGTCGGCCCGCCTGCCCGGGTCGTGCTCGATCTGGGTGCCGCGCCGCAGCCGCAGGTCGCGCTCGTCCACGACCACCGGCCGCTCGGTCCCGCTGCGCACGATCCGCAATGCGGCGCGGTCGCTGTGGATGGCCGCGGAAAGCTCCTGGCGGGCCAGGGTGGTGAGCGCGGGCCGGGGCTCGTTGGCCACGGCGGTCATCGCGATCAGCAGCGTCGTTCCCGCTTCGCCCGCCTCGGTGCCCGCGCATCCGGCCATGAGCGCGGTGGCGAGCGTGAGTGTGGTGATCCTTCTGGTGGTCATCGCGCGTCCTCCCCTCCACCGGCCGGGACCCGATTCCCGGCTTGGATGTGACGCGTGTCCACTCTCAGGTTGCGTCATGAGAGGGAACGAAGCAATGCCCTCATGCAATTGCATGGCACAACCAGGTCAATTCCACCCGATCGGTGCAGTCCGACGTGCGGATCTCCGAGGATCGTGGTGTACGGTCACGCGGCAATGGCGTGCCGCAATTGCACGGTGACCGCTGACGTCAAGGAGGGGCGATGCCGTCCCAAGGTCCGCTGATCCCCAGGCGGCGACTTGGGCAGCGCCTGCGCGAGCTCCGGGAAGCCGCCGGGATGCACCTCGAGGACGCGGCGGAGCGGCTCGAATGCAGTGTCTCGAAGGTCAGCAGGCTCGAGACCGGCCGCGGCATCCCCAAGCAGCGCGACGTCCGCGACCTGCTCGCCCTCTATCAGGTGGATGACCAGAAAGTGGTCGACCGCCTCGTGCGGCTGGCGGGCGACGGCCGCCGCCAGGCCTGGTGGCAGGACCTCTCCGACATCGTCAACACCAACCTGGACACGTTCATCGCGCTCGAATCCGAGGCGTCAAACCTGCGCTACTACGTCCAATCCGTTGTCCCCGGCATGTTCCAGACCTCGGACTACGCGCGCGGAGTGTTCCGGGCGCTCTACCCGCGCGACAGCGACTCGGCGCTGCGGCAGCGCGTCGACCTGCGCATGGGCAGGCAGGCCCTGCTCGCCGAGCGTGAGGACAAGCCGCGGATCAGCGCGGTCCTCGACGAAGCCACGCTGCACCGGTTCGTCGGTGGCCCTGAGGTCATGGACGGCCAGTTGCGCGCGCTGCTCGAAATCAGTGAGCGCCCGGATGTCACGTTGCGGATCTACCCCTTCTCCTCGGGGCCTGACCTGGGCATCCAGTGCACCTTCGTGGTGTTCACGTTCGAGAGCGAATACGACCGGAACTCGGTCCACATCGAACTTGGCGCGGGAGACCGGTGGCTCGAACAAGAGGCCGACGTGCTGCGTTACGCGCGGCTCTTCGACGATCTTGGCCGCAAGTGTCTCAGCGTGGAGGACAGCAAGGACAAAATCCGGTCTCTGATCGGCACCTACACCAGCAAGGATCAACCAGCTCAATGATCACCTATCGGAAGAGCAGCTTCTGCTCTACTGGCAACTGCGTCGAGATCGCCGTGCTCGCGGACGGTGCCGTCGCCCTGCGCGACTCCAAGGATTCGTCGCTGCCGCCGCACGTGTTCACACCGGAGGAGTGGATCGCCTTCACCGAAGGCGTGAAACACGGCGAATTCGACTATCCCGCAGTGGCGAACGGCCTCTCGGCGATGCCCCAATTGGTCGATAGTCCGCGCTAGTTATCGACCGCTAACCTGGATATTCGAGGGTCGTGTCACCCTCAGTCACAGGTTTGTCTGGCGCGACCCCGTTCGGCACGTTCACCGAGCGAGGAGTCCTCACCATGGCTGTCGTCTACCGCAGAAGCAGTTTCTGCACGTCCGGATCGTGTGTCGAGGTCGCGGTCACCTGGAACGGGTCATCGTTGCGCGATCGCGGACGTCGGGCGCTGGCGTTGCGTGCTGATACCTGGACCCGGCTGTTGTCGTGGGTTCGCGGCGGCCACTGGGACCGGGCCCGGGGTGGTGGGTCGCCGGTCTGATCCGCGACCTGTCGACACAAACGAGAACGTGTTCTAGTCTGAGTGGCATCAGCAGAACACGTTTCAGTTTGGGGTGCGGTCGATGAGTGACGACGTCCTAGCCGCGGTGGGCGAACTGCTTCCTGGCCTGCGTGAGCGGGCTCAGGAGACCGAAGACGCCAGGCGGGTTCCGGTGGAGTCGATCAAGGCGCTGCGCGAGGCGGGCTTCTTCAAGCTGCTGCAGCCCGCCCGCTTCGACGGGCACGAAGCCTCGCCGAACACGTTCTATCGGGCGGTGCGGATGATCGCGGCCGCCTGCGGCTCGACCGGCTGGGTGTCCTCCGTGCTCGGCGTGCACCCCTGGCAGCTGGCCCTGTTCGACGACCGGGCACAGCGGGAGGTGTGGGGCGAGGACACCGACACCCTGGTGTCCTCGTCGTATGCGCCGATGGGCCGGGCCACGCCCGTCGACGGCGGATTCCGGTTCAGCGGCCGGTGGAGCTTCTCCTCCGGCTGCGACCACGCGGGCTGGGTGTTCCTCGGCGGGCTGGTCCTCGGCGAGGACGGCACGCCGGTCGACTTCCGCACGTTCCTGCTGCCGCGCGCGGACTACGCCATCGACGACGTGTGGGACACCATCGGCCTGCGCGGCACCGGAAGCAACGACATCCTCGTCGAGGACGTGTTCGTCCCCGAGCACCGCACCCTGAGCTTCATGGCCACCGGCAAGTGCGTCTGCCCTGGCCACGCGGTCAACACCGCGCCCATCTACAAGCTGCCGTTCGCCTCGGTCTTCTCGTGCTCCATCTCGGTTCCGGTCATCGGCATGGCCATGGGCGCCTACGACGCGTACATCGGCTACACCCGCGAGCGGGTCCGCGCGTCCACCGGCGGCAAGGCCGCCGACGACTCCTTCACTCAGCTGCGCATCGCCGACGCCGCGAGCCGCATCGACGGCGCCATCAGCGCGATCGAGCGCGACATCGACGAGGAACTCACCTACGCCGAGGCGGGGGAGAAGATCCCGATGACGCTGCGGATGCGGGTGCGCCGCGACCAGGTCAACGCCACCGGGGCCGCGATCGGCGCGGTGGACCGGCTGTTCGAGAGCGCGGGCGGGCGGGCGCTGAAGGCGGGCACGCCCATCCAGCGCTTCTGGCGCGACGCGCACGCGGGCCGGGTCCACGCCATCAACGACCCGGAGAAGGCGCTGGCGATGTTTGGGCAGTCCGAGCTCGGCCTGCCGGTGCGGGACGCGTGGGTCTGATGACTTCCACTGTGGAGATTCGTTCTGGGTTCGTGGACGCCGGCGGGTATCAAGTGCACTACCAGGAATCGGGATCCGGTGCGCCGGTGGTGCTGCTGCACGGCGGCGGGCCAGGCGCGTCCGGCTGGAGCAACTTCGGACCGAACTTCCCGGTGTTCGCCGAGCGGTTCCGCACGATCCTCATCGACCAGCCCGGGTATGGGAAGTCCGACCGCCCTGAGGTGAAAGGGCAGTACTTCACCTTCAGCGCCGACGCCCTGCTGTCCACACTGGACGCTCTTGGCGTCGAGAAGGCTGACTTGGTCGGCAATTCCCTGGGCGGCGGCACCGCGGTCCGGTTCGCCCTGCGGCACCCGGATCGCGCGGGCAGGCTAGTGCTGATGGCACCCGGCGGGCTGAGCCTCAACGTGTTCTCCCCGGACCCGACTGAGGGCGTGCAGAAGCTCGCCCGGTTCGGCGCGCGGCCCGGACCGTCCAAAGAGAAGCTCGCGGAGTTCCTGCGGACCCTGGTCTTCGACCGCTCGCTCGTCACTGACGAGCTGGTGGACGAACGGTTCGAGGCCGCGGCGGACCCGGATTCATTGCGCGCCATGGCATCCATGGGGGCGTCCTTCATGCGGCCCGACACCTTCGAGGAAGGCATGCTCTGGCGTGAGGCGCACCGGCTGCGGCAGCGGGTGCTTCTGGTGTGGGGGCGCGAGGACCGGGTCAATCCGCTCGACGGCGCGCTGGTCGCGCTCAAGCTCATCTCCCGCGCGCAGCTGCATGTCTTCGGCCGGTGTGGACACTGGGCGCAGCTGGAGAAGTTCGCCGAGTTCAACCGGCTGGTGCTGGACTTCCTCACCGATGGGGGCAAGTGATGGGTATCCGGTCCCTGGCGTACCTGCGCATCGAGGCCACCGACATGCCCGCGTGGCGCGAGTACGGGCTCAAGGTCCTCGGGATGGTCGAAGGCAAGGGAAGCGACCCGAATGCGCTTTACCTGCGGATGGACGACTTCCCGGCCCGGCTGGTGATCGTCCCGGGCACCGCCGACCAGCTCTCCGCGTCCGGCTGGGAGGCGGCGAACGCGGCCGAGTTGGACGAGGTGCGGGCCAATCTGTCCGCCGCCGAGGTGGCGTTCAAAGAGGGCACCGCCGAGGAACTCGCCGACCGCCGGGTCGCGGAGCTGATCCGATTCGACGATCCGTCCGGCAACACCCTGGAAGTCTTCCACGGCGCGGCTTTGGAGCACCGTCGCGTGGTCAGCCCGTATGGACACCGGTTCGTCACCGGTGAACAGGGGCTCGGGCACGTGGTGTTGTCCACAAAGGATGATGAAGCGGCGCTGCGGTTCTACCGCGACGTGCTCGGTTTCCGGCTGCGCGATTCCATGCGGCTTCCCCCGCAGCTCGTCGGTCGCCCGGCCGATGGGCCGCCCGCGTGGCTGCGGTTCTTCGGGTGCAACCCGCGCCACCACAGCCTCGCGTTCCTTCCGATGCCGACCCCGAGCGGGATCGTGCACCTGATGGTCGAGGTGGAGAACTCCGACGATGTCGGGCTGTGTCTGGATCGCGCTCAGCGGCGCAAGGTGCCGATGTCGGCGACGCTCGGCAGGCACGTCAACGACCTGATGCTGTCGTTCTACATGAAGACACCCGGCGGGTTCGATGTCGAGTTCGGCTGCGAGGGCAGGCAGGTCGACGACGAGGACTGGATCGCCCGCGAGAGCACCGCGGTTTCCTTGTGGGGCCACGACTTCGGCGTGGGCATGCGATGACCGTGGCTACCACCGTCGACTCCCGGACATTCCGCGCGGCACTCGGGCACTTCTGCACCGGCGTCACCGTGGTGGCGGCGATCGACGGCGGTGAGCCGGTCGGCTTCGCCTGCCAGTCGTTCGCCGCGCTGTCGCTGGACCCGCCGCTGGTGTTGTTCTGCCCCGGCAAGCAGTCTCGCGCCTGGCCCGCGATCGAACGGGCGGGCCACTTCTGCGTCAACGTCCTCACCCACGACCAGCGCGACGTCAGCACCGTGTTCGGCACCAAGGGTGCCAACAAGTTCGCGGGCGTGCCCTGGCATCCGGCGCCGTCGGGTGCGCCCGCGCTCGACGGTGTGCTGGTATGGATCGACTGCGCGATCGAAGCCGTGCACGACGCGGGCGACCATCACGTCGTGGTCGGCCGCGTCACCACCTTGAGCGAGCCGAAGGACGAGCGGCCACTGTTGTTCTACCGCGGTCGATACGCCGCCACAGAAGCCTCAGAAGCGACCCCGGGCATCCTTGAGAACCTGATCACCTGGTCACGTCACGACGACTGGATGTAGTTGGGTTAGGTGGTCGCGTACCGGGGCGAACAGTTGGGCGCTGCCGTGTGCGCGCTTGAAGTACAGGTGGGCGTCGTGTTCCCAGGTGATGGCGATGCCGCCGTGTAGCTGGATCATCTCCGCCGCCACCGTCTGGAACGCCTCCGTGCAGTGGACTCTCGCCGCGGCCGCGAGCACCGGCAGGGCGCTCTCGTCCGCCTCGGCGGCGGCTTCCGCAGTGGCCCGGGCGGTCTCGACGAGGACGTGCAGGTCGGCCATGCGGTGTTTCAGCGCTTGGAACGAGCCGATCGGCCTGCCGAACTGGACCCGTTCCTTGCTGTACGAGACCGTCTCATTGAGACAGTGCGCCGCCGCACCGGCCTGTTCGGCGCTCAGTGCGACGCAAGCGAGGTCGCGGATGCGGGGCAGCGCGGAGGTCAGATCGCCGCCGAGGCGAACAGCCGGGGAGTCGACGGTGACGCTCGTCAGCCTGCGCGTCGGATCGAGGGTCGGCGTGCTCGTCCGGACCAAGCCGGGTGCGTCCGCCTTCACTTCGAACAGGCCGATTTCGGGGCCTGCCAAGGCGAAAACCAGCACCGTGTCGGCAATGTCACCATCAAGCACATAATGCGCCTGCCCGGTTACCCGCTGTCCGTGCGCTACGCAGGGTGGGTCACCCCACGTTCCCTGTGCGTCGGACCACACCAGCGTCGCGATCCGGCCCGCGGCGATTTCCGGCAGCAGTCGGGCGCACGCGTCGTCGTCGCCGGAGGCCAGCAGCGCGTGCGCGGCGAGGGTGGTTCCCAGTAGCGGCGCGGGTGTCAGGGTTCGGCCGAGTTCACCCAGGACCACGGCGGTTTCCGCGATGCCCGCCCCGAGCCCGCCGAAGCGCTCGGGGACCGCCAGCGCGGCGACGCCGATGTCCGCGCACAGGCGTTTCCAGAGCGCCGGGTCATACCCGAGATTGGACTCCATCGCCGTACGGACGGCCGAGGCGCGGGACAACAGCAACCGCACGGTGTCACGCAGCGCGATCCGCTCTTGAGTCACGGCACGATTTAACCAAACAATCGCTTGGTTGACTACCCGGACCAATGCGGTTGGTCCGACCGGGTTCGCTACTGTCACATGTCAACGTCGAACGCAAGGAGTGCCGGGTCATCGAAGAGGGTCAGCTTGTCGCCGATCGCTACCGGCTGCTGGAGACCATCGGCCAGCGGAGCCATGGGAGTCGTGTGGCGTGCCAAGGACGAACGGCTGGGGCGGGTCATCGCGATCAAGCACCTGCACGCCCGGCCGGGCCTGAGCGCCGCCCAGACCGACGAGGCGCGCAGGCGCGCGATGCGCGAGGCGCGGCTCGCCGCGCGGCTGCATCACCGCAACGCGATCACCATGCTCGACGTCGCCGAACACGACGGCGACCCGTGCCTGGTGATGGAGTACCTCGAGTCGCAGAGCCTCTCGGCGGTCCTGGCCGAGCGCGGCACGCTCCCGCCGGAGCAGGTCGCCTCCATCGGCCACCAGGTCGCCGCGGCCCTCGCCGCCGCGCACGCGGCCGGGATCGTCCACCGCGATGTCAAGCCCGGCAACATCTTGCTCGCCGACGAGGGCCGGGTGAAGATCACCGACTTCGGCATCTCCCGCGCGCTCGGCGACGCCACGATCACCGAGACCGGCATGCTTGCGGGCACCCCCGCCTACCTGGCGCCGGAGATCGCGCGCGGCAAGGACCCGGGTCACGCTTCCGACGTCTTTTCCCTCGGCGCCACGCTGTATCACGCGGTCGAGGGCACGCCGCCGTTCGGTTTGAACCCCAACCCGCTGGCGCTGCTGCACGCGGTGGCCTCGGGCCGCATCGACCGCCCGCAGAACGCCGGTCCGCTCACATCGACGTTGATGTCGTTGCTGCGCACGGAACCCGAGAACCGCCCGACGATGGCGGAGGCGGCGGCCACGCTGTCGATGCCGACCGCCCAGCTGGCGCAGATGGCGATGGCGGCGGAGCCGCAGACCAGACCGGTGCGTCCGGTGATGCGCCAGCAGGCCCAGCTGCCCGCCCGCCCGGCTGAGCAGCACGACTGGCGCACGGCCCGCCCAACCGAGCAGGACGACTGGCGCACGGCCCGCCCGGCCGAGCAGGACGACACGCGCCCGGTCCGGCACGAGCCGCCGGCGACCGCTTACGTCCCCGAGCCCAAGCCCAAGCGGCCCGCGCCCGCCCGCAGGCAGCCCGACCCGGTGCGCACCAAGCTGATCGCGGCGGTCGTGGGTGTGTTGCTGCTGATCGGCGGCACCATCACGGTCATCGCGATGAACGCCGCGAAGGGCGACACCGCCGCCGCGTCACCTCCGCCGTCCTCGTCGTCGGAGCGGCCGAGCACCGTGGCCCCGACCAAGGTGCCGGACGCGGAGAAAATCTCGAACTACTCGGCTGCGGGACTCGCGGTGGTCAACTACTTCAGCAGCGACGCCTCGCTCGACGCGCGCTGGGCCATGCTCGGCCCCAACGGCAAGGCGGCCTTCGGCGACCGCGCGGCGTTCGACCAGTACTGGTCGCAATTCCGCTGGGTCAGCTCCCGCAATGCCAATGGCGTGACAGCCAACTCCGACGGCTCGGTGAACGTCCCCCTCGACGTGACGGTGAAGACCGGGGCAGGCGAGGAGACCGGCAAGCGGACGGTGAAGGTCATCCTGGTCGGCGGCAAGTACCTCATCGACTCCGACTCACGATAAGCGAGTCCAGCACCCGCGCCCGGTGCGCCGACGGGGTGCCCCACGCCGATCGCAGGGCACGGACCTTCGTGAGCCACAGCCCAAGATCACACTCCCGCGTGTAGCCGACTGCGCCATGCACTTGCAGCGCCACCCGTGCGGCCCGGTCCGCCGCTTCGCCTGCGGCCACCTTGGCCGCTGAGATGTCGCGCGGGCTCATGGTCACCGCCGCGCCGAACACCAAGGGCCGGGCCAGTTCGAGCCCGACGAGCACGTCGGCGAGGTGGTGCTTGACGGCCTGAAACCCGCCGATGGGACCGCCGAACTGAGTGCGGGTCTTGGCGTAGGAGACGGTTCGCTCCAGCAGCCCCTGCCCCAACCCCACCAACTGCGCGGATACGGCCAACACCCCGGCCTCGAACACGGGATGTTCCACAGCGAGCGCCTCGACCCGGAACAGCCGCCGTGCGGCGTCGACCGAGGTCACCCGGGCAGCTGCGACCGCTCGTCCCGTGGGCGTCAGGATGAGGTCGGCGATGTCGGCGTCCAAGGCGTGGGGGACGTGGGGTGGGAGGGCTACGGTGGCGATCGCCTTGCCGCCGGCCAAGTCCGGAAGCAGGGACGCGTCGGCCAGGGATGGTGCGACCGCGACGGATTCCACCAAGGGGCCCGGGACGGCGTGCCTGCCGAGCTGTTCGAAGGCGACCACCAGGTCGACCGCGGTCGCGTCGAGGCCGCCGAAGCGTTCGGGGACGGCCAACGCCATGACGCCCAGGTCGGCGAGTTCCCGCCAGATCGCGAGGCCGGGAGCGTGGTCGCCCGCCGCCCATGCCCTGGCCGCGGTTGGGACTGAGGCGGCGGACAAGAGGTCGTCGAGAGATGCGGCGAACTGGCGCTGTTCGGCGGTCAGGGTGAACCTCATCGCGGCAGCCCCAGCAGGCGTTCGGCCACGACGTTGCGCTGGATCTCATTCGTGCCCGCGTAGATCGGGCCCGCCAGCGAGAACAGGTAGCCGTCCTGCCAAGGCCCCGCCAACTCGCCGTCAGACCCAAGAAGGTCGAGTGCCGTCTCGTGCAGGGCGACGTCCAGCTCCGACCAGAACAGCTTGGTGACACTCGATTCCGCGCCCAGCTCACCGCCATCGGCCAACCGGCTGACGGTGCCGAAGGTGTGCAGCCGGTAGGCCTGCGCCCCGATCCACGCGTCGACCACCCGGTCGCGCGACGACAGGTCGCCCCGCGAAGCCCACAGGTCGACCAGCCGGTCCGCGGCCGCGAGGAAGCGGCCTGGGCTGCGCAAAGACAGGCCGCGTTCGTTGCTGGCCGTGCTCATCGCGACCCGCCAGCCGTCGTCGACCGCGCCCAGGACATCCTGGTCGGGGACGAAGACTTCGTCGAGGAAGATCTCCGCGAAGCCCGGTTCACCGTCGAGTTGGTCGATCGGACGGACAGTCACACCCTCGGCCCGCAGGTCGAACAGGAAGTATGTCAACCCCTTGTGCCGCACCGCCTCAGGATTGGTGCGGAACAGGCCGAACCCGCGGTCGGCGAACGACGCCCGCGAACTCCACGTCTTCTGACCCGACAGCAGCCAGCCGCCGTCCGTGCGCACCGCACGGCTGCGCAGCGCGGCCAGATCGCTGCCCGCCTCCGGCTCGGACCACGCCTGGGCCCAGACATCAAGAGCCCGCGCCATCCGGGGAAGCAGCCGGTCGCGCTGCTCCTGCGTGCCGTGGGCGAACAAGGTGGGAGCCAGCAGGAAGATCCCGTTCTGGCTGACCCGCCCGGGTGCCCCCGCCGCGTAGTACTCCTCTTCGAACAGGATCCACTCCAGCAGTGACGCGTCCCGCCCGGTGTACTCGGCGGGCCACGACACCACCGCCAGCCGCGCCTCGGCCAGGGTCCGCTCCCACTCGCGGTGCGCGGCGAAGCCCTCGGCGGTGTCCATCGAAGGCAGACCCGCGGGCACGTGAGCCGCCAGCCACGCGCGGACCTCGTCCCGAAACGCCGCCACGGCGGGCGACAGGTCAAGATCCATCAGCGGCCTGCTTCATCGAGCGGGCGTCGAGGCCGCCGAGGGAATCCTTCGACACTTCCGCGTTGTGCGCGTGGGCGAAGTGGTGCAGACCGAAAACCGAGTCCATCCCGGCTCGCATCCCCATCTGGTCCTCCGCCTGGTTGACGGCCTTCTTCGTCAGAGCCAGCCCGAACTGAGGCATCTCCGCGATCCGCGCCGCGAGTGCCTCCACTTCGGACTCCAGCGAGTCCCGCGGCACCACCCGGTTCACCATCCCGTGCCGCAGCGCCCAAGCCGCGTCGAACCGGTCGCCGGTGAACAGGAACTCCTTCGCCGCGCGCGGACCCAGCACCCACGGGTGCGCGAAGTACTCGACCCCGGGAATCCCCATGCGCACGACCGGATCCGAGAAGAACGCGTCGTCCGAGCAGACGATCAGGTCGCATACCCAGGCCAGCATCAGCCCGCCCGCGATACACGCCCCCTGCACCATCGCGATCACCGGCTTCGGGATCTCCCGCCACCGCCTGCACATCCCGAGGTAGACCTCGCTCTCCCGGGCGAACCGCTGGTCACCGCCCTCGCGGCCGACGTGGTCCCACCACAGCACCGCCTTGCGCTCGAACGAGACGTCCACGTCCCGACCCGGGGTGCCGATGTCGTGCCCGGCCGAGAAGTGCTTCCCCGCACCGGCCAGCACGATCACCTTGACCTCGGGGTCATCCACCGCCCGGGCGAACGCCGCGTCCAGCGCGTAGGTCATCGCGGAGTTCTGCGCGTTGCGGAACTCCGGGCGGTTCATCGTGACCACGGCCGTCGCGCCACGACGCTCGTAGAGGACCTCGCTCATCCGTCCCTCAGCATTCTCTTGAGAATCTTCCCGGTGGCGTTGCGCGGCAGATCCGTCCGAAACTCGACCGAGCGCGGGATCTTGTAGTTGGCCAGCCGTTCCGCGCAGTGCGCCAGGATGTCCTCTGTGGACAGTTTGGTGCCTGGGGTCAGGATGATGTGCGCCCGGCCGACCTCGCCGAGCCGCTCGTGCGGCACTCCGACCACCGCGCACTCGGACACTCCCGGCAGCCGGGCGAGCACCTGCTCGACCTCCACCGGGTACACGTTGAACCCGCCGCACACGTACATGTCCTTGAGCCGGTCGGTGATCGTCAGGTACCCGTCCGCGTCGAGCACGCCCACATCCCCGGTGTGCAGCCAGCCGTCGGCGTCGACGGCCTGCGCGGTGGCCTCGGGATCGTCGAGGTAGCCCAGCATGACGTTGGGCCCACGCACGAGGATTTCCCTTGTGTCCTCGGCGATGCGCACCTCGAACCCGGCGACCGCCCGGCCGGACGTGCGGGACACGATCTCCGGCGCGTCACCGGGTCGGCACATCGTCACCACGACCGCCTCGGTCAGCCCGTACGCGGTCAACACGGTCTGGAAGCTCAACTCCGACCGCATCCGCTCCACCAGCACGACCGGCACGGGCGCGGCGCCGGTCACCGCCAGCCGCAGCGTCGACGGCCGCTTGCCCTGGCGGTCGAGCATCGTCTGGTAGATCGTCGGCGGCCCGGGAAGCACGGTGATCCGCTCGCGCTCCACCAGCTCCAGCGTCCGGTCGAGGTCGAAAACGGCCTGCGGAACCATTGTCGCCCCGCTGAGCAGCGCGGCCAGGATGCCCGCCTTGTAGCCGAAGCTGTGGAAGAACGGGTTGACGATCAGGTACCGGTCCGCCGGCGTCACCTCCCCGCACTCCACCCATGCGGCGGCAACGCCCAGCGCTTGCCGGTGCGCGGTCATCGCCCCTTTGCCGCGGCCCGTGGTGCCAGAGGTGAAGAGGATGTCGGAGACCTGGTCCGGCGTGACCGCGTCGGCCCGCGCCCGCGCCACCTCGACCGGCACCCGCTCCGCGACCGCGCCCAGCGCGTCCCATTCGATCACGTCCGGCGCCTGCCGGTCGCCCTCACCGGGAATCCGGATGACGGTCACCCCGTCAAGAGCACCCCGCAACCGGGCGAGTCGGTCCACCCCAAGGAAAGTCCCCACGACGAACAGCGCCCGCGCGCGGCTGCGGGTCAGGATCTCGGCCATCTCCGGCCCGGTGAACCGGGTGTTCACCGGCACGGCAACGCATCCCGCGTACTGCGCGCCCAACGCCGCGGCCACCCAGTGATGGGTGTTCGGCGCGCACAACGCCACCCGGTCCCCGGGCTCAAGGCCTTCCGCGATCAGCGCCCGGGCGACCGTCTCGGCCGCGGCGAGCAGGTCGCGCCAGGTCAGCCGGACCGAGCCGTCCGCGATGGCCTCGGCGTCGCCGAACCGCTCGGCCGCCGCGCGCAACGCCGCCGGGGTGGTGGTCGTCACCAAACCTCCTCCAAAGCAAGTGCTTGGTAGGCTACTGTACCGACGGGAGCAAGAGCGGAGGTGCGCGTGGACGATTTTCGGGCATCGGCGCGGGAGTGGCTGGCCGACAACCTCTTCGGCGAGTACCGGCACCTGCGCGGACTCGGCGGACCGGGCCGCGAGCACGAGGCCTTCGACGAGCGCCTCGCCTGGGACCGCCACCTCGCCGCCGCGGGCTGGACCTGCCTTGGCTGGCCCGTCGAACACGGCGGCCGGGCCGCGAGCCTCGCCGACCAGATCGCCTTCCACGAGGAGTACGCCCGCGCCGACGCGCCCGCCCGGGTCAGCCACATCGGCGAGGAACTGCTCGGCCCGACCCTGCTCGCGTTCGGCACCGAAGAGCAGCGCAAACGTTTTCTTCCAGGGATTCGGCACGTCCGTGAGCTGTGGTGCCAGGGCTATTCCGAGCCGAACGCGGGCTCCGACCTGGCGTCGGTGCGCACCTCGGCCCGCCGCGACGGCGACGACTGGGTGATCACCGGCCAGAAGGTGTGGACCTCGCTGGCCCACCTGGCGGACTGGTGCTTCATGATCGCCCGCACCGAACCCGGGTCGCGGCGCCACCACGGCTTGTCCTACCTGCTCGTCCCCATGGACCAGCCCGGCGTCGAGGTCCGCCCGATCGTCCAGCTCACCGGAACCTCCGAGTTCAATGAGGTCTTCTTCGACGGCGCCCGCACCGCCGCCGACCTGGTCGTCGGCGAACCGGGTGGCGGCTGGAAAGTCGCCATGGGCACGCTGTCCTTCGAGCGCGGCGTCGCCACCCTCGGCCAGCAGGTCGGCTTCCGCCGCGAACTCGACGCCCTCGTCACCCTGGCCGTCAGGACCGGCGCCGCCGACGACCCGGCGATCGCCGAACGGCTCGCCCGCGCCCGCGTCGGCCTGGAAGTCATGCACGCCTACGCCGTGCGCGGCACCGACGCCTCCGTCGCGAAGCTCGTCTGGTCCCGGTGGCACCGCGGCCTCGGCGAACTCGCCATGGACGTCATCGGCGCGGCGTCGATGCTGACCCCGGACGGCCTCGACGAGTGGCAGCGGCTGTTCCTGTTCAGCCGGGCCGACACGATCTACGGCGGGTCCGACGAGATCCAGCGCAACATCATCGCCGAGCGCGTGCTCGGCCTGCCGCGAGAGGCCCGCACATGAAGGTTCCGCCCTATCCGGCAGGCCACGCCCTGCTCGACGGCAAGGTTGTCGTCGTCACCGCCGCCGCGGGCACCGGCATCGGCTCCGCGGTCGCCCGCCGCGCGCTGGAGGAGGGCGCCAAGGTCGTCGTCAGCGACTGGCACGAGCGCCGCCTGGCCGAGACCGCCGCGAAACTGGCCGCGGACCACCCCGGCAAGGTGCACTCACTGGTCTGCGACGTCACCGACGAGACCCACGTTCAAGCCCTCATCGACGGCGCCGCGGAGCACTTCGGGCGCATCGATGTCCTGGTCAACAACGCAGGCCTCGGCGGCACCAAGTCCATTGTGGACATGACGGACGACGAGTGGTCGCGGGTCCTCGACGTCACCCTCAACGGCACCTTCCGCTGCACCCGGGCCGCGGTCCGGCGGTTCATCGCCCAAGGCGGCGGCGGGTCGATCGTCAACAACGCCTCGGTCATCGGCTGGCGCGCGCAGCAGGGCCAGGCGCACTACGCCGCGGCCAAGGCCGGGGTGATGGCGCTGACCAGGTGCACCGCCCTCGACGTCGCCGAACACGGCATCCGGGTGAACGCCGTCGCGCCCAGCCTGGCCATGCATCCCTTCCTGGCCAAGGTGACCAGCGACGAACTGCTCACCGAACTCGCCGGCCGGGAGGCGTTCGGCAGGGCCGCCGAGCCGTGGGAAGTCGCCAATGTCATGGTGTTCCTGGCCGGCGACTACGCCTCCTACCTCACCGGCGAGGTCATCTCGGTCAGCAGCCAGCACCCCTGAGCGAAGGAACACCCAGAAAATGCGAGAACGGAAGCCGTCCGAGGGCACCGGCAGACGCGCCGAGCTGCTCGCGCTCGCCGCCGACATGTTCGCCGAGCGCGGGTTCCGGGCCACCACGGTCCGCGACATCGCCGACCGCGCGGGCATCCTGTCCGGCAGCCTCTACCACCACTTCGACTCGAAAGAGTCGATGGTGGACGAGATCCTGACCGGCTTCCTCGACGCGCTCTTCGGCCGCTACGACGAGATCCTCGCCCGCGGCCTCGGCCCCCGCGAGACCCTTGAGGCCATCGTCGCCGCCTCCTTCGCCGCGATCGACGAGCGGCACGCCGAGGTCGCGATCTACCAGAACGAAGCCGGGTACCTGGCCGGGTTCGAGCGGTTCGGCTACATCGAGGAACGCAACGTCCAGTTCCGCAAGATGTGGTCGGCCATCCTCACCGACGGCATCGCCCGCGGCGTGTTCCGCCCCGACCTCGACGTCGAGGTCGCCTACCGATTCCTGCGCGACACCGTCTGGGTCGCCGTCCGCTGGTACAGCCCCGGCGGCCCGCTCACCCACGACGACATCGCCAGGCAGTACCTGGGCATCCTCCTGGACGGGATCGCCACCAAAACCAAGGATTGACGTCCTCCCCGGCTTGAAGCTGGGGATTCCAACAGCGGCTACCGCACGATGAGGAGGTCGCGTTGAGGTTCACGGTTCGCAGGCTCACCCAACGGCGGGCCTCCCCGTGCGGTCACGGCATGCCCTGCCGCGAATCGAATGTTCAGTGCCGCGTTCACGTCAGCGTTGCAGGCGAAACCGCAGGATCGGCACCGGAAGGCGGCTTGGCTCTCGCGCGCCTCCCGATCCACGACCCCGCACGCCGAGCAACGCTGACTCGTGAACCGCGGGTCGACCTTCACCACCCGGCCCGGGGCCTTGTGCTCCAGCCGGGTTGCCAACTGACCCCACCCGCCGGCCAGGATCCCCCGGTTCAGGCCCGCCTTCTGTCGCACGCCCCGGCCAGGGGCATCGACCGTCCCCCTCGCCGACCGGGTCATTTTGATGACTTTGAGGTCCTCGACCGCGATCACGTCGAAGTCCCGGGCCAGGCGGGTACTGGTCTTCTCGACCCAGTCCTTGCGCCGGTCGGTTTCGCGGGCCTTGAGTTTCGCGATCGCCGTCTTGACCTTGCCGCGCCGGTTGGAGCCGCGTTGCGCCCGGGCGAGTTTGCGTTGCAGCCGCAGCAGCCGCGCCTTCTCCGTGTCTCGCAGAGCGGGCGCGTTCAGCAGTTCCCCGGTGGACAACGCAGCCGACACCACGACACCTCGATCCACACCCACCACCGCACCCGTGCCCGGTGCTGCGATGGGCTTGGGCACCACGGCGAACGCGACGTGCCAGCGGCCAGCCCGGTCGCGGGTGATGCGGTAGGACTTCACACCGTCGGCAACAGCACGCGACCAGCGGAACCGCACCCACCCCACCTTGGGCACTTTGACCTCACCCACCTTGCGAGACACCCGGCGCACGTCGTCAGGATCGACCGCCACGATCCGGAAACCCTCACCCCGCCCCCGTCCGCGCCAGGTCGGTCGCCGGTGGGTGCGGCCGAAGAAGTTCGACATGGCCTGAGCGAAGTCCTTCAACGCCTGCTGCCGCACGATCACCGACCCGGCGGCCAGCCACGGGTTTGCCGCTCGCGCCTCGGTCAACTGACGGCACTGCTCGGTGTACGCCGGCGCGGCCTTGCGCTCCGGCGTCCAGTGGGCGTGTTGTTCGACGGCGAGGTTCCACAAGAACCGGGCATGCCCGCAGTGCTCCAGCAACACCTGCTCCTGTGCGACTGTCGGCCGCAGACGAAATCGGGACATGCGATCAACCTGACGACCACCACCGACAGAACCCGGAGACAGCGGTGAAACTCGACACGCCAGTGCACACCCGGGCATCGGCCCTTTCGCTCCCGATTCAGCGTGACCACCGGAACATTCTCGGAAGGTCGTGGTGATCGTGGCCGAGGCCTACATCGTCGACGCACTGCGCACACCCACCGGCAGGCGCGGCGGCGCGCTCAGCGGTGTGCACCCGCTCGACCTCGGCGCGCACGTGCTGCGCGCGCTCATGGGTCGGACGGACGTGGACCCGGCGGCGGTCGACGACGTGGTCTTCGGCTGTGTCGACACGATCGGCCCGCAGGCGGGCGACGTGGCGCGGCTGTCCTGGCTGGCCGCGGGGTTCAGCGACGAGGTCCCCGGGGTGACCGTCGACCGGCAGTGCGGGTCGAGCCAGCAGGCCCTGCACTTCGCCGCGCAGGCCGTGCTCAGCGGCACCGCCGACCTGGTCGTCGCGGGTGGCGTGCAGAGCATGAGCCAGATCCCGATCGGCTCGGCGATGACCGTCGGGCAGCAGTTCGGGTTCCCGACCCCGATGTCCGGCTCCACCGGCTGGGCCGCGCGCTACGGCGCCGAGGAGGTCGACCAGTTCCGCTCCGCCGACATGATCGCCGAACGATGGGAGATCGGGCGCGCGGAGATGGAGCGGTTCGCGCTGACCAGCCACCAGCGCGCGGTGACCGCGATCGACGAGGGCCGGTTCGACCGGGAGATCGTCCCGCTCGGCGACGCGCGGGTCGACGAGGGCCCGCGCCGGGACACGTCACTGGAGAAGATGGCCGGGCTCAAGCCGCTGCGCGAGGGCGGGATCTCCACCGCGGCCATGGCCAGCCAGATCTCCGACGCCGCCGGCGCGGTCCTCGTCGCCTCCGAACGCGCGGTCAAAGACCACGGCCTCACCCCGCGCGCGCGTATCCACCACTTGTCCGCGCGCGGCGACGACCCGGTCTACATGCTCACCGCCCCCATCCGGGCGACCCGGTTCGCGCTGGACAAGGCCGGAATGTCCATTGCGGATATCGACTTGTTCGAGGTGAACGAGGCGTTCGCCAGCGTGCCGCTCGCGTGGATCAAGGAGACCGGTGCCGACCCGGCGAAGGTCAACGTCAACGGCGGCGGGATCGCGTTGGGACACCCGATCGGCGCGACCGGAACCAAGCTCTTCACCACGTTGCTGCACGAACTCGAACGCACCGGCGGCCGGTTCGGCCTGCAGACGATGTGCGAAGGTGGCGGCCAAGCCAACGTCACCATTGTCGAACGTCTCGGTTGATTGCGGTAACCACTTTCGAGTGGCAGCGTTGACCCTTCGGGACAACCCCGAACCAGGAGGAACGCGATGGCGATGATGCCCGTGACGGATTCGATGTTCCTGCTCGGCGAGTCGCGGGAGCATCCCCTGCACGTCGGCGGGCTGCAGCTGTTCCAGCGTCCGGACGGCGCCGGGCCGGATTTCGTGGGCAACCTGCACCGCGAGCTGCTGTCCGAAGTCGACATCCGGCCGCTGTTCCGGCGCAGGCCGCGCGGGATCGGCACGGTCGGGCCGTTCGCCTGGGCCAACGACGACGACATCGATCTTGAGTACCACGTCCGGCTCTCCGCGCTGCCCGCGCCGGGCCAGGTCCGCCAGCTGCTGGAGCTGGTGTCGCGGCTGCACGGCTCGCTGCTCGACCGGCACCGGCCGCTGTGGGAGGCGCACCTGATCGACGGGCTGTCGGAGAACCGCTTCGCCGTTTACACCAAGGTCCATCACGCGCTCGTCGACGGTGTGTCCGCGCTGCGGCTGCTGCAGAAGTCGCTGTCGGAGGACCCGGACGAGCGCGACATGCGTCCCCCGTGGTCCCCGAGGATGCGCACCGACGCGGCGGCGGCTCCGCGGGGCGGCGACAGTAAGCCTTTGAGTGGCATCGCCAACGCCTTCGGGGCGGTCCGCGACGTGATCAGCCTGGCTCCGGCGGTCGTGCGCTACGCCAATCAGGTGTTTCAGGAGCAGTCGGCCACGCTGCCTTTCGAGGCCCCGAAGTCGATGTTCAACGTCCCGATCACCGGCGCCCGCCGGTTCGCCGCGCAGAGCTGGCCGATGGACCGCGTCCGGGCCGTCGGCGTCGCCTCGGGCGCCACCGTCAACGACGTCATGCTGGCCATGTGCGCGGGCGCGCTGCGCGAGTACATGATCGAACTGGGCGCGCTGCCGGACAAGCCGCTGGTCGCGGCCGTCCCGATCTCCCTGCGCTCGGACAGCGACGGGGACGCGGGCGGCAACGCCGTCGGCTTGATCCTCTGCACGCTGGCCACCGACGTCGAGGACCCGGTGGACCGCCTCGCCGCCATCTCGGAGTCCATGCGGCGCGGCAAGCAGTTCTACAGCGGCATGAGCCAACTCCAGATCACCGCGCTCAGCGCCATCCCGTTCGCCCCGCTCGCGGTGGCCCTGTTGCCGGGCGTGCAGAAGCTCACCCCGCCCGCGTTCAACCTCCTGATCTCGAACGTTCCGGGCCCGAAGCGCCCGCTGTACTGGAACGGCGCGCGGATGGAGGGCGTGTACCCGGTGTCGATCCCGTACGAGGGCCAAGCTCTCAACATCACGGTGACCAGCTACGACGGCAGCCTGGAGTTCGGCCTGACCGGGTGCAGGCGGACGGTCCCGCATTTGCAGCGGCTGCTCACGCACCTGGAAACGAGCTTGGCTGCGATGGAGAAGCAACTCGTCTGACTCCCGCCTGCCTAGGGGACGAGTCTCGCCAGTCGCTGGGCGGTCTCCTGGGCCTGGGCCATGATCGCGTCGATCAGGTCCGCGCAGGTGGGGAGATCGTCGAGCAGGCCGACGACCTGGCCGCTGGCCAGCACACCCGCGTCGGTGTTGCCCTCGACCAGGCCCGAGCGGAGCAGCATCGGCGTGTTCGCGGCCATGATCACCTGCGACCAGCTCAACTCCTTGCCGTGGCGCATGGCCAGGCCCTCGCGGACCATCGCCGACCAGCTCAGGTTCGTCAGCGCGCGGAACCGGAAGGCGTTTCGGACGGCGGCGGCCAGGCCCCGGATCCGGCCGGACTTCTCGAGCTTGTCCACCAGTTCGGTGCGCAACACGCGATGCGGCATACCGTCCACGCGGGTGCTGACGACCGTGCCGTCGAGCCCGCGCTCAAGATAGGCGCGCTTCACGTCGTCGGGCACGGTGCTCTCCCGCGTGAGCAGGAACCTCGTCCCCATAGCGATCCCAGACGCGCCGTAGGACAAGGCGGCCATCAGCCCGCGACCGTCGAAGAACCCGCCGGCGGCGACCACCGGGATGTCCACACTGTCCACAACGGACGGCAGGAGCAGTGTCGTGGCCACCGAACCGGTGTGCCCACCGCCTTCCCCGCCTTGCACGATGACGGCGTCAGCACCCCAGGCCGCCACCTTCTCGGCATGCCGCGCGGCACCGACGGAGGGGATCACGACGACCCCGTGGTCCTTGAGCTTGCCGATGAACTCCTTCTTGGGCGCCAACGCGAACGAGGCGACCTTGACCCCTTCGCGGATCAGCAAATCCACGCGCTCGGGGGCGTCCACCGCGTCGGCCCGCAGATTGACCCCGAACGGCCTATCCGTGCGGGCCTTGGTTTCCGCGATCGCCTTGCCCAACTCGTCGAAGGTCATGGTCGCCGAGGCGAGAATCCCAAGCCCGCCGGCTTGCGCCACGGCCCCGACCAGCCGAGGGCCCGCCACCCACCCCATCCCGGTCTGCACCACCGGATACCGAACCCCGACCAACCTCGTGAACGCCGTCTCCATCGAGTTATCCACACCTACCTCCGGCTATCCACAGGAAGATCCACAAACCCCCACCCCGCCCCTGCCCCCGATACACTGGACAAGGGACGTCCCCCCGGGACGGGTGGGGGCTGCGATCGTGGGCTTTCGGTCAAGAACTTCGGGCGAGGTTTTGCGCTGTTGGATTGGGCTCGCGAGAGGGGACCTCGCGCTCGCGCAAGTTGTTGGGGTCGAGGGTGTGCAGCAGAGCCAGTTCCTCGGTCGTGGGCATTCGGGTCTCCATCACATCCTCAACGGACAGAGCAAACCCCGTCGCCGCTTCCACCTCGGCGACCGTCACTCCCGGATGTACCGACACCAGCCGCATAGTGCGATTCGGGGTGTCGAAGTCGAGGACGGCCAAGTCCGTCACGACCCGGTGGATGTCGTGGAATGGGCCCGCCGCCTTGTCATAGCCGACTCCCGAAACCATGTCGACTCGTTCGACGAAGACCCGTGGGCTGTGTTTCGGGACCCAGTAGCTGGTTCGGTGGTTGGCCGTGTTGCCCGGGGCCCCGCGCACGCCGAGCAGCTGGCGTTGGGGTTGGGCGTGGTCGCCGATGCAGGAGATGTTCTGGTTGCCGAACCGGTCGATCTGGTTGGCGCCCATGACGACGTGCCTGCGGCCCCAGGCCAAGACGTCGAACACCGCCCGGTACGGCAGCCAGCCCTCGACCTGGCCGGGTGTGCCCAGCGCCGGTGTGTCGGCGAACAGCATGGCTTCGCCGTCGGAGATGAGCAGGTCACCGGCGATGGTCAAGCGGGCCAGTCGGGCGCCCAGGGTGGGCATGGTTCCCATGGGGCTGGCCAGGATCTCGCCGTCCCCGCGGAACAGGTCGGCGCAGGCGACAGCGCAGATATCGGCCCTCATGCGGGCACCCCGACCTCGGCCTGGTAGGCGTCCTCGTCGCCGGACAAGTAGCGGTCGGCGAACTCGGCCCACAGCGTCGGGTCGGCCGCTGCCCGGGCGTAGGAGCGCTGGAAGGCTTCGTCGCGTCCGTAGTCGGGGGCGCAGCTGGTGAAATGCGCGCCACGTGGGGTTTCCACCACGCCGTCGACCATCATTCGGTTGAGCAGCAACGTTTGCACTGGGGCCGTGGCCGTCAGCTCGGCTGTCTCCACGATCTGTTCGCACGAGACATACCGGCGTTCTGCGGCCAGGCAGAACAGGTCGTCGAAATACGGGTCGGGGCCGAGGTACTGCGCGTTGCCGTGGGTATCAGCTCTGTTGAGGTGGACCAAGGCCGCGTCGAGCCGCAGCGCGGGAATCGCGACCAGTTCCTCGCCGTCGTCATACGGCGACCGGATGGTGCGCAGCGTCGGGTCGAGTCGCAGCACATCGGAGCCAAGCCCCGCTCGGATCGGCAGGAAAGGCAACCGGTGCGCGGCCGCCCGGAGTCCACACTGGAGCATTCCCTCATCCAGTTCGCGGACCTCGACACGCGCGTTCTCCCTGGCGTGCTTGAACCACGGGTCATAGGCGATCGTGTCCAGCGAGACGAACCCGAACACGACCTTGCGCACCTGCCCCGACGCGCACAGCAGACCGACATCCGGCCCGCCGTAGGACACGACGGTCAGGTCCTTCAACTTCGACCGCAGGATGGCCCGCACCAGCGCCATCGGCTTGCGCCGCGAGCCCCAGCCGCCGATCCCGACGGTCATGCCGTCGGACAGGCAGGCCACCACCTCGTCGGCCGTCATCCGCTTGTCGCGCACCATGTTCCTCTCTAGCTCGTGCCGTCCAGAAAGGACTGGCGGGCGTGGTCGGACGCGCCGATCAGGTTGAGCTCATAGGTGAAGCCCTGCTCGAAGCGGTAGCTTCGGTGCACCGGCTGCGGGTCGATGCCGTTGATCGCTTCCTTGGCCCGCCTGATGACCCGGGTGTCTTTCGCCGCGATCTCCTTCGCCAGAGTCAAAGCGGCCGAATCGAGCGAAGCGCGCGGAACCACCTCGTACACTGATCCATAGTGGAGCAACGTCGCCGCGTCGACCGACCGGCCGGTGAAATACAACGTGCGCATCAGGTGCTGCGGGACGAGCCGCGCCAGGTGGGTCGCCGCACCCAACGCCCCTCGGTCCACTTCGGGCAGTCCGAAAGTCGCGTCCTCGCTGGCGATGACGACATCGGCGTTGCCGACGAGACCGATCCCGCCACCGAGGCAGAACCCCTGCACCGCCGCGATCACCGGCACCGCGCAGTCGTACACCGCGGCGAAAGCCGCGTAGCAGCCACGGTTCGCGCCGACCAACGCGTCGTACCCGTTCGCGCGCTGGATCTCCTTGATGTCCACGCCCGCGTTGAATCCGCGCCCCTCGGCCCGCAACACCACCACGTGCGTCGACTCGTCCCGGCCCGCGGCGGTCACCGCGTCGGCCAGATCGAACCACCCCCGCACGGGGATCGCGTTGACCGGCGGGAAGTCGACGGTGACCACTGTGATGCCTGTGCCACCTGTTTCGCCGCGGCTGGTCGTGATGCCCATGGCGGGCCCGCCTCCTTCCAAACCTAGCGATTGCTTGGTACGTTAGCAGCGGATCACGACGACGGCTAGGAGGCGCCCGTGAGCTTGTCCCTGCCGGACTCGGTGGTGCTGGTGACCGGCGGCGAGCGCGGCGTCGGCGCGGGCATCACCCGGTCGTTCCAAAGGGCAGGCGCGACCGTCGTGACCTGCGGACGAACGCGCCCAGACGTCCCGCTCGGCGAGTTCGTCCAGTGCGATGTGCGCGACGCCGAACAGGTCGAGGCCCTGATCGAGACCGTCCGCGGCCGCTATGGCCGGCTCGACACGGTGGTCAACAACGCGGGCGGCGCGCCGTTCGCCAAAGCCGCCGAGGCGTCCCCGCGGTTCCACTCGAAGGTCGTCGAACTGAACCTGCTGGCCCCGCTGATCGTCGCCCAGCGCGCGTACCCGCTGCTGGCCGAGCGGTCGGGATCGGTCGTCATGGTGAGCAGCATCAGCGGAACCCGCCCCTCGCCCGGCACCGCCGCCTACGGCGCGGCCAAGGCGGGCCTCAACAATCTCACCGCGAGCCTGGCGATCGAGTGGGCGCCGGACGTGCGGGTCAACGCCTTGGCCGTCGGCATGGTGCGCACCGAGATGGCCGAACTGCACTACGGCACCGACGCCGGAGTGGCCGCGGTCGGCGCGACCGTCCCGATTGGACGGCTCGCCGAGCCGGACGAGATCGGCGCGTGCGCGGTGTTCCTGGCCTCGCCGATGGCGTCCTACGTCACGGGGGCGACGCTGCTGGTGCACGGCGGGGGCGAGGTCCCCGCTTTCCTGTCCGCGAGCGATACCAGGGAGAACTGATGGGGCTGTGCCAGGACCGGGTCGTCGTGGTCACGGGCGCCGGGCGGGGGATCGGCCGCGCCCACGCCCTGGCCTTCGCCGCTGAGGGCGCGAAGGTGGTCGTCAACGACCTCGGCGCGGCTCTCGACGGATCGTCCGCGTCGGCGGGCCCGGCGGCCCAGGTGGTCGCGGAGATCGAGGCGCTTGGTGGCCAGGCCGTTGCTGACACGTCAGATGTCGCCGACTGGACCGGCGCGGGCGATTTGATCAACACGGCGTTGAACGCTTTCGGCAGGCTGGATGTCCTGGTGAACAACGCGGGGTTCCTGCGTGACCGCATGCTGGTCAACCTGAGCGAAGCCGAGTGGGACGCGGTGATTCGCGTGCACCTCAAGGGCCACTTCGCCCCGATGCGCCACGCGGCTGAGTACTGGCGCGGCCAGAGCAAAGCAGGCTCGCCGGTGGACGCGCGGATCATCAACACGAGTTCGGGTGCTGGTTTGCTCGGCAGTGTCGGGCAGGGGAACTACTCGGCGGCCAAAGCTGGAATCGCGGGGCTGACGTTGGTGGCCGCGGCGGAGTTCGGCCGTTATGGGGTCACGGTCAACGCGATCGCCCCAGCCGCCCGCACGAGGATGACGGAGACGGCCTTCGCCGAGTCCATGGCCGCACCGGAATCGGGATTCGACGCCATGGCGCCGGAGAACATCTCGCCGCTGGTGGTGTGGCTGGGCAGCACCGAATCCGCCGGTGTGACCGGCAAGGTCTTCGAGGTGGAGGGCGGCAAGGTCTCCCTCGCCGACGGCTGGCGCCACGGTCCTTCGGTGGACAAGGGCGCTCGCTGGACCCCCGCGGAACTGGGCCCGGTGATCGCGGACTTGCTCGACAAGTCGGCCCCACCCACCCCCGTCTACGGCGCCTGACCCGCGAGTCGCCCCTCCAGGCGAACGAGTCGCCCCTTCCGGCAACCGAGTTCACCCTTCGCGAACCTCGAATCCGTTGACATCGCAACCTGGACGGTGAACTCATTCGCCGGAAGGGGCGACTCATTCGCCGGGAGGGGCGACTCGCGGGTTTAGAGGCGTTCGATGATGGTGCCGGTGGCAAGGGCGCCGCCCGCACACATTGAGATCAGGGCGGTGGAACCGTCACGGCGTTCGAGTTCGTGCAGGGCTGTGGTGATCAGGCGGGTGCCGGTGCTGCCGACCGGGTGGCCCAGGGCGATGGCGCCGCCGTTGACGTTGACCTTGTCCATGTCCGGGTTGTGCACCCGCGCCCACGACAGCACGACCGACGCGAAAGCCTCGTTGACCTCGAACAAGTCCAGGTCGCCCATCTTCATCCCGCTGCGCTCCAGCACCCGCTCGGTGGCCTGGACCGGGCCGTCGAGGTGGTAGTACGGCTCCGCTCCCACCAGGCATTGGGCGACGATCCGGGCCCGCGGTCGCAAACCCAGCGACCGGGCCCGTTCGAGGTCCATCACCAGGACCGCGGAGGCGCCGTCCGATATCTGCGACGACGTTCCAGCGGTGTGCAAACCGCCTTCCAGCACCGGCTTCAGCCCGGCCAGACCTTCAATCGTCGTGTCCCGCAGCCCACCGTCTCGGGTGACGTCGCCGACCGGGATGATCTCGCGGTCATAGCGACCCTCGTCCCAGGCGCGCTTGGCCAGCGCTTGTGAGCGGACACCGAAATTGTCCACATCGGACCGGGTGATTCCCCGGTTGGCGGCGATCCGGTCCGCCGCGACGTACTGGTTGGGCAGGTCGATCGACCACGATTCCGGCCGTGGGGACGAGTCACCGACGTTCGCGCGCAAGGGGACGCGGCTCATCGCTTCGATGCCGCAAGCGATTCCCGTGTCGATCGCGCCGATGGCGATGAGGCCGGCTACGAGGTGGGTCGACTGCTGCGCCGAGCCGCACTGGCAGTCGACCGTCATGCAGCCGGTGGTGTGCGGCAGGCCCGCGTGCAGCCAGGCCGTTCGGGTGACGTTGTTCGACTGCTCGCCCGCCTGGGTCACGCAGCCGCCGATGACCTGCTCGACGAGCGCCGGGTCGATGCCCGCGCGGTCGACCAGGCCACGCTGGGCGGCACCCAGTATTTCCGCGGCGTGGAGGTGGGACAGGGCGCCGTTGCGCTTGCCGATGGGGGTTCGCACGGCCTCGACGATGACGGGATTGCCCACGACCGCACTCCATCCACTCGGCTTCCGCCGATAAACTAGAACACGTTATCGAACGAGGCAAGATCGACCGAAGATCAATCTTGCTGCTGGGGTTCCAAAAGTTAACACCGTATGCTCAAATCGAATATAGAACCTGTTCCAGCATGGAGGTAGCCGTGGCTGAGATTCCCGAGGGCTTCGACTTCACCGACCCCGACCTCTACGCCCAGCGCGTGCCGGTCGAGGAGTTCGCAGAGCTGAGGCGCACCTCGGGGGTGTGGTGGAACGCCCAGCCGCACAACGCGGCCGGGTTCGGCGACGACGGCTACTGGGTGGTCAGCAGGCACGCCGACGTCAAGGAGGTCTCGCGCAACAGCGAGCTCTACTCGACCTGGGAGAACACCGCGATCATCCGGTTCGGGCCGGACATGGAGCGCGAGAAGATCGACCTGCAGCGCAACATCCTGATCAACATCGACCCGCCGCACCACACCAAGCTGCGCGGCATCGTCTCCCGCGGGTTCACGCCGAAGGCGGTCAACAGCCTCAAGGACGCCCTCGCGTGCCGCGCCGCGCGGATCGTGCACGCCGCCAAGGAGACCGGAACCGGCGACTTCGTCACCGATGTCGCGTGCGAGCTGCCCTTGCAGGCGATCGCGGAGCTGTTGGGCATCCCGCAGGACGACCGGCACAAGGTGTTCGACTGGTCCAACCAGATGATCGCCTACGACGACCCCGAGTACTCGGTGGAGCCCGAGGCCGCCTCGATGGAGCTGCTCGGCTACTCCTGGAACCTGGCCGAGGAGCGCAAGCGCTGCCCGGCAGACGACATCGTCACCAAACTGGTCAACGCCAACGTCGACGGCGGCAACCTGGGGTCCGACGAGTTCGGCTTCTTCGTCCTGCTGCTCGCGGTCGCGGGCAACGAGACCACCCGCAACGCCATCACCCACGGCATGCACGCGTTCCTGGAGAACCCGGAGCAGTGGGAGCTCTACAAGGCGGAGCGCCCTTCGACCACCGCCGATGAGATCGTCCGCTGGTCCACCCCGGTGGTGTCCTTCCAGCGCACGGCGACGCAGGACACCGAGCTGGGCGGTGTGGAGATCAAGAAGGGCCAGCGGGTCGGCCTGTTCTACAGCTCGGCAAACTACGACTCCGAGGTGTTCGACGCACCGGAGAAGTTCGACATCACCCGCGATCCCAACCCGCACTTGGGTTTCGGCGGCACGGGAGCGCACTTCTGCGTCGGCGCGAATCTGGCGCGCATGGAGATCGACCTGATGTTCAACGCGATCGCCGACCACATGCCCGACATCCGCAAGGTGGGGGAGCCGCGCAGGCTGCGGTCGGGCTGGCTCAACGGCATCAAGGAATTCCAGGTCGCATACAAGTGATCCCGACGAAGCCGTGACCGCATCTCCCGCGGTCACGGCTTTTCGTTGCCCACGACCCACATCGAGAAGTACTGTGACCCGCCGCCGTAGGCGTGGCCCAGGGCGCGGCGGACCCCGTCGACCTGGTGGTCGCCCGCGCGGCCCATGACCTGCAGCGCGGCCTCGGCGAAGCGCAGCATGCCGGAGGCACCGATCGGGTTGGACGACAGCACGCCGCCCGAGGCGTTCACCGGGAGCTGCCCGTCCATCGCGGTCGCACCCGACTCGGTGAGCTTCCACCCCTGGCCTTGTGCGGCGAAGCCGAGGTTCTCCAGCCACATCGGCTCGAACCAGGAGAACGGCACGTAGATCTCGGCGGCGTCGATCTCCTGGAGCGGGTCGGTGATCCCGGCCTCACGCCACAGCGCGTGCGCGGCGTCGCGGCCCGCCCGCGGGTTGACCTGGTCGCGGCCCGCGAAGGTGGTGGGCTCGGTGCGCATGGCGGTGGCCTGGATCCAGGCGGAATCCTTGTGTGCCGCGGAACTGTCGCCCAGCACGATGGCGCAGGCGCCGTCGGACGACGGGCACGTCTCGTCGTAGCGGATCGGGTCCCACAGCATCGTCGACGCCCGCACCGACTCCAGGGTGATGTCCGGCTGGCGCAGGTGCGCGTAGGGGTTGCGGGCGCCGTTGTGCCGGTCCTTCACCGCGACCAGCGAGCCGATGTGCTCGGGGGCACCGGATCGGCGGATGTAGGAGCGGACGTGCGGGGCGAAGTAGCCGCCCGCCCCGGCGCCCACCGGCATCGAGAACGGCGGCGCGATCGACAGCGCCCACATGGCGTTCGACTCCGACTGCTTCTCGAACGCGACGGCCAGCACCCGGCGGTGCACGCCGGAGTGGATCAGGCTCGCGGCGACGTTCGCGGTCGAGCCGCCGACCGAGCCCGCGGTGTGCACGCGCAGCAACGGCTTTCCCACTGCGCCGAGGGCGTCGGCGAGGAATAGCTCGGGCATCATCACGCCCTCGAACAGGTCGGGCGCCTTGCCGACGACCACCGCGTCGATCCCGTCCCAGTCGACCCCGGCGTCGGCCATCGCGCGGTCGATCGCCTCCCGGCACATCCCGGCCATCGACACGTCGAGCCGCTTGGCCCGGTGGTGGGTCTGGCCGACGCCGAGCACGGCCGCGGGCTGCTTCATCGGGCCTCCATGACGCAGACAAGGTTCTGTTGCAGGGCTGGGCCGCTGGTCGCGTGAGCGAGGACCCGGCCGTACAGTCCGTCGAACACCAGCCGGGCCGCCTCACCGATCCGGGACAGGCCCGCGGCGAACATCGGGTTGCCCGCCAGCGGCCCGCCGGACGGGTTGACCGACACGTCGCCACCGAGCCCGATGGCCTGGCGCAGCAGGATTTCCTGATGGGTGAAGGGCGCGTGCAGCTCCGCCGCCTCGACACCGTCGACACCCGCGGCTTTCGCGGAGGCCACAGTGGACGGTGAGGTGGTGAGGTCACGCGCACCGAGGCTGCCGGAGTCGATCCGGTGCTCGATGCCGGTGATCCAGGCCGGTTGTTCCCGCAGCTCGCGGGCCCGCTCACCGGAGGCGAGGATCACCGCGGACGCGCCGTCGGTGATCGGCGCGCAGTCGTGGCGGCGCAACGGGTCGGCGATGTACGGCTGGCCCAGCAGGTCGACCGCGTCACCGCCGTTGGACCGTGCGGCGACCTCAGCCATGGCCAGCTCGGACCACAGCCCGGCGTCGATGCCGAGCCGGGCCTGCATGGCGGCGATGCTGACCGAGTCCGGCCACAGTGGAGCGACCGTGTACGGGTCGAGCTGTAAAGCCAAGGTGCGGCGAAGGTTTCCCGCCGACGACTTGCCGAACCCGTACACCAGTGCTGTGTCCACCTCGCCGGTCCGGATCTTCAGCCACGCCTCATACAGCGCCCAGGCGCCGTCCATCTCGACGTGCGACTCGTTGATCGGCGGGAACGCCCCGATCGCGTCGACCGCGGCGATGAAGGAAAACGCCCGCGCGGCAAGGTAATCCGACGACCCGGAACACCAGAAGCCGATGTCCTCCTTGGTCAGACCGGTCTCGGCGAACAGGTCGGCGAACACCGGCACGAGCATCTCGACACCGTTGGTCGTGCCCTCGGTGGCGCGGACATGGGGGGCTTGGGCGAAGCCGACGACGGCCACCTCGGTGCTCATAGGTGGCCCTCGTAGGTCTCGTAGGGCGCGTCCGGCTCGCCGGTCGGCGCGAAGTGGTCGATGTTCTCCAACGTCGTTCCCCAGTCCTCAGCCGGTTTCCACACCGCGCGCACCCGCATACCCATCCGCACCTCGTCGGCCGCGCAGCCGAGGACGAGGTGCAGGAACGCGATGTCGGCGCCGTCGAGCAGCACGTAAGCGGCGACGTAGGGAGGTTTGATCCGCTGGCCCAGGAACGGCACGTTGACTACGCAGAATGTTGTCACGGTCCCGATATCGGGCAGCTCGACCTCGTCGGTCGTGGGCACTCCGTCGACCGGGCAGGCGCCGCGTGGGGGGATGTAGACCTTGTGGCACTTGGGGCACCGCTGGCCCAGGAGCTTCCCGTGGGCGAGCGCACGCAGGTACTTGCTTTCCTGAGGGGAGACCGAGTGCACCACATCGAGGTGGATGGGCGTCGTCACCATCGTCACGTCCCCAGCGCGGCCCCCACCCTCTCCGGGGGGACGGCCCCTGGCCAGTCTATCGGTGCTGACGGGCTGGGGGGAGGGGTGCGCTGGTGTTGTGGATGGTTCGGCGATATGTGGATAAGTCGTGGGGTGCGGGTGGTCGGCGGGCTCGAAGCATGCTATATCCGCGATTCCGCCGACCGGGTCCGCCGCCCAGCGGATGCGGACGCGCATGCCGGTCGACATCGCCGAAGGCTGGGGCACGTCGACGGCGTGCAGCAGGGGTGTGTCCGCGCCGTCGAGGCGGACCATGGCCCAGGCGAATGGGCGGTCGAACGGTTGTCCCGCAAGTGGTTTCGGCATCCAGGACCACGTCACGACCGTTCCCTCGGCCGCCACCTCGACGAACTCGCTCAGTGGGGCGGCCGTGACCGGGTCGTACTCGACCGGGGGAACGTGCACCCGACCGTCGGACCCGCGGACACCCACGACCCGTCGGGAGCGGAGTTCGGTCATGAAGTGGCCCAGCACCGGCCCGAGAGACCGGGTGTAGTCGAACCCCACACGCAGCGGGGCGCTCAGTGGCACCGTCACCATTCGAGTGGAACACGTTCTAAGATTGCGCGCAAGGAGGTGCCAGGATGAAGCTCGGACTTCAGCTCGGCTACTGGGGCGCGCAGCCGCCCGGCAACGCGGGTGAGCTCGTGGCCGCCGCGGACCGACACGGGTTCGACGCGGTGTTCGCCGCCGAATCGTGGGGGTCGGACGCGTTCACCCCGCTGGCGTGGTGGGGCTCGTCGACCAGTCGCGTCCGGCTGGGCACATCGGTCGCCCAGCTCTCGGCGCGTACACCCACGTCGTGCGCCATGCACGCCCTGACCCTGGACCACCTCAGCGGCGGCCGGGCCATCCTCGGCCTCGGCGTCTCCGGGCCGCAGGTGGTCGAGGGCTGGTACGGGCAGCCGTTCGCCCGCCCGCTGGCCCGCACCCGCGAGTACGTCGACATCATCCGCCGCGTCTTGGCCCGGGAAGCGCCGGTCGTCAGCGGCGGGCCGCACTACCCGCTGCCCTACACCGGCGCGGGCGCCACCGGCCTCGGCAAGCCGCTGCGTCCCATTACTCATCCTCTAAGGGCTGATCTGCCCATTTGGCTCGGCGCCGAAGGCCCGAAGAACGTCGCACTCGCCGCCGAGATCGCCGACGGCTGGCTCGCGGTGTACTTCTCGCTGCGCATGGCCGACCAGTACAACTCCTGGCTCGACGAGGGGTTCGCGACCCCCGGCGCACGGCGTTCCAGGGCGGACTTCGAGGTGGCGGCGGGCGCGCAGGTGATAGTCACCGACGACCCGCCCGCCGCCTACGCGGGGATCAAGCCGATCCTCGCCCTCTACGTCGGCGGCATGGGCGCGCCCGAGCTCAACTTCCACGCCACGCTGTTCCGGCGCATGGGGTACGACGCCGTGGTCGACGAGGTCGGCGAGCGGTTCCGGGCGGGTCGCCGCGACGAGGCCGCCGACGCCATCCCGGATGAGCTGGTCGACGACATCGCGATCATCGGGACCGCCGAGGAGGTGCGCACCCGGATCGGCCAGTGGGCGAAGGCGGGCGTGACGATGCTCGTCGTCGGCTGCGGGTCGACAGCCGAGATTGAGACGCTCGCCGGCCTTGTCGACGGTTGAAACACGTTCTAGATTGGGTGGATGCGCTCGATCGGTCTGTGGAACATCGCCGGAGACACCCCCGACGGTCTCGCGGTCGTCTGCCCGGACGGCCGTGAGATCACCTACGGCGAGCTGACCGCCGCGGCCGACCGCTACGGCAGAGGTCTGCGGGCCATGGGCCTGCGCCCGGGTGACAGTGTGGTCCTGATGCTGCCCAACGGCGCCGACCTGCTCGCGGTGTACTTCGCCGCCATGCAGACCGGGCTCTACGTCGTCATGGCGAACTGGCACCTGGTGGGCGCCGAGGTCGCGTACCTGATCGACGACAGCGGCGCGAAGGCGTTCATCGCCGACGCCCGGTTCGGCGAGACCGCCGCGGATGCCGCCGCGCGCAGCGGACTTCCCGCGCAGGCGCGGTTCGCGGTGGGCGAGGTCGCCGGGTTCCGACCGCTGGACCGGCTTGGCGCCGATGAACCCCCCGGCCGCCCGGATGTCCGCACCCAGGGCTCGCCCATGCTCTACACCTCGGGCACGACCGGCAGGCCGAAGGGCGTGCGCCGCCCGCTCTCCGGGACCGACCCGGACGACGTGCCACCGGCGGCGTCGTGGTTCTTCGGCATCTTCGGGCTCAAGGCCTTCCACCACCACGTGCACCTCTGCGGGTCGCCGCTGTATCACACAGCGGTCATCAACTTCGTGGTCACGTCCCTCCAATTGGGACACTCGGTGGTGCTGATGGACCGCTGGGTGCCAGAGGAGATGCTGCGGCTGATCGAGCGGTACCGGGTCACGCACAGCCACATGGTTCCCACCCAGTTCCACCGGTTGCTCGCGCTCCCGGACGACATTCGGTCGAAATACGACCTCTCCTCGCTGCGCGTGATGATCCATGGCGCCGCGCCGTGTCCGGTCGAGGTCAAACGGCGGATGCTCGACTGGTGGGGGCCGGTCGTGGTCGAGTACTACGCCGCGACCGAGGGCGGCGGCACCACCATCATGGCTGAGGAATGGCTGCGCAAACCCGGATCCGTCGGCCTCCCGTGGCCCGGCTCGACGGTGAAGATCTTCGATGACGACGGTGCCGAGGCGCTGACCGGCACGCCCGGGCTCGTCTACATGCGAATGGGCACCTCGACTTTCGAGTACCACGGCGACGCGGCCAAGACGCGGGCGGCGCGGATCGGGGAGATGTTCACCCTTGGGGACATCGGTTATCTCGATGATGACGGCTACTTGTTCTTGTGCGACCGCAAGAGCGACATGATCATCACCGGCGGCGTCAATGTGTATCCGGCCGAGATCGAGGGCGAGATCTCGTGTCACCCCAAGGTCGCCGACGTCGCGGTCTTCGGCATCCCGCACCCGGACTGGGGTGAGGAGATCAAGGCGGTGGTTCAGCCGGTCGACGGTGTGACCGGATCCGACGAGCTCACCGAGGACATCCTCGCCTTCGCCGCGGGTCGACTTGCGAAGTTCAAATTGCCGCGCACGATCGACTATCTCGCCGAACTTCCGCGCGACCCCAACGGAAAGCTCTACAAGCGGCGACTTCGCGACCCCTACTGGACCGGTAATGAAACCATGATCTGAGCAACTGGGAATGGCAACGGCGGAATGGGGGTGTCGTCCCGGTTCCCTGGCAGTAATCCTTCTCGTGTCGCGATCGCGACACGAGAGGAGTTTCCCCTGCGATGACACTCCAACCAAAATCCGACAGGCGCAAGCGTCTGTTCCTCACCTTGGCCGTGGCGCTGGCCGCCGGTTCCGTCCTGGGAACCAGTGGTTCGGCCGTGGCCGCACCGGACGACGTGCGACCCGCTGTGACTGAGGGCGTCCAGCAGGTTCAGCAGGTCGGCGAGGAACACGCGGCCGATATCCGCATCGGTTATGCCGCGCGCTCCGCGCGGCAGGTGATCAGCAGGCCGGGTTCGGCCTACATCAAGGTGCACTTCGCGTCACTCGCGTTGGCCGATGGCGACCGGGTCACCGTGGCCAACCCGGCGGGCACCGAGGTCCACACCTACAGCGGCGACCCGACGAGGGCCGAGTCCGCCGCCACCGACTCGCTTCACACCAAACAGGGCGACGGTTTCTGGGCGTTGTCGATCACCGGCGACACCGCTGTGGTGACGCTGCACCGGGCGGGCGGCAAGCCGTCCACTTCGGACACCGGGCTGGTCGTCGACAAGTACACCCGCGGCTTCACCGATGAGGAGCAGCTGCAGCGTGACTCCGGCATCCTGTCGGTGTGCGGCACAGACGCCCGCAAGGACGCCGTCTGCTACCAGCAGAGCCACCCCACCGAGTACGCGAAGTCCCGCTCGGTCGCGAAGATCTTGAAGAACGGCGCCTCCCACTGCACTGCGTGGCGTGTCGGCGCGACCAACCGGTTGTTCACCAACAACCACTGCATCGCCAGCGCCACCGAAATGGCGTCCATGGAGATCTGGTTCGACTACGCGTGCGCGACCTGCGGTGGGAACAACCCGAAGCCCGCGGTCAAGGTGACGGGCGCGCAATTCCTGAAGACCAGCGCAAGCCTGGACTACACGCTGTTCTCGGTGAACAACTTCGCGAGCATCGAGTCCTTCGGATACCTGCTGCTGGATGTCCGCGCGCCCGTGCAGAACGAGCGCATCTACATCACCGGCCACGGCAGCGGCGACCCGAACGAGCTGTCCGTCTACGAGGACACTCAGGGCGGCGCCACCTGCGACGTCGACAACCCCCGCAGTGACTCGATCAACATGGGCTACTACTGCGACACCACCGGAGGATCGTCCGGTTCCCCGGTGCTCGCGGCGTCCTCGCACAAGGTGATCGCCCTGCACCACCTGGGCGGCTGCCTCAACGAGGGCACCCGGATCGAGCTGATCTACCCGGAGGTCAAGGACCTCATCGACAACGGCGGCGGCACCGAACCCCCGCCCACGGGTGGCAAGTTCGAGAACACCAACAACGTCAACATTCCGGACAACGGTGCCGCGGTCACCAGCGACGTCACCGTGACCGGCCAGGCGGGCAACGCCCCGTCGACGCTGAAGGTGAACGTCGACATCAAGCACACCTGGCGCGGCGACCTGGTCATCGACCTGGTGGCCCCGGACGGTTCCCTGTACCGCCTGAAGAACTCGTCCAGCAACGACTCTGCGGACAACGTGATCACCACCTACACGGTGAACGCTTCGACGGAGGTCGCGAACGGAACTTGGAAACTCAAGGTTCAGGACGTCGCCTCGTACGACACCGGCTACATCGACGCTTGGAGCGTCCAGTTCTAAGCAACTGACCGTTCAGTCACCCACCCGGTAACCCCGGGTGGGTGACTGAACGGCACCTGCAAAACCCCATGTCAACCTTGACCGGCTGCCACACATGCGGCCGCCCGGGCGGCACGCCCAATCGTCTCGATGGGTGCTCTGGCGCTGCGCAACGCATGACGACGTTCAGTGACGATGAATGCCGTTGTCTGAGTCCGGCCGGGCGCACGACCGCACAGCTGTCGTTCTGGCTGCACATCGGCACCGATGGGTGGGAGCAGACGGCTACGACCGGGGGCCACCGACCAGGGAAGTTCCGGGCAGTCCACGCGGCCTCAACCTCGCGGTTCACCTCAATTCGCGGGAATCCGGCATCCGCGTAACACTCGTCGGCGACAGGAGCGCGGCCATCGAGCACCGATGAGCTGATGGCGGGATTCGCCATCAGGCCGACGCGACGGTCGAGCCGCTGGGCAGGCCGAACAACTGGGCGCATGGATGAGCAATGCTGATTCGGGCCCAGTTCGCGTCGGTGGTGAGCGCGACGGCGGTGATGGTTGTGGCAGTGCGGCGACTGCCCACAGGCGTGGGCTCAGCAGGCCGTGTGAGTTGTTCGTCGGACAGTTGGTGGGCAGTCACCCTCTTGGAAAGGACTGAGTTAGCGACCCTGGAAGTTGGGGACGCGTTTCTCGGCGAAAGCCCCGGGCCCTTCCTTTGCGTCCTGGCTGAGGAATACCTCCACCCCCAGCCGTGCGTCCACTTTGAACGCCTCGTTCTCCGGCATTCCCTCGGTCTCCCGCATCGTCCGCAAGATCGCCTGAACCGCCAAAGGCCCGTTCGCCGCGATCAGTCCCGCGATCTCCAGGGCCTTGTCCAACGCCTGGCCGTCCGGGACCACGTGCCCGATGAGCCCGATGTCACGCGCCTCGGTCGCCGTGATGTGCCTGCCGGTGAGGAGCAGGTCCGCCGCCACCGTGTACGGGATTTGGCGAGGTAGCCGCACCGCTGAGCCGCCCAGGGGGAACAAACCCCACCGGGCCTCCGAGACCCCGAAGCGGGCGCTTTCCCCTGCGATGCGGATGTCTGTGGCTTGAAGGATCTCAGTCCCGCCCGCGATCGCCGGTCCCTCGACCGCCGCGATCAGGGGTTTGGTGAGTCGTCGGCCCTTCAGTAGCGGCTCTATGACCGACAGGTCCCAGCCGCCCGAGGAGAATGAGTCGCCGGGGTGGGTGCTGGTCATGGCCTTGAGGTCGGCGCCTGCGCAGAAAGAACCGCCCGCGCCGGTCAGGATGCAGGCCCGGACGGAATCGTCCTTGTCGACCTGGTCCCACGCCTCCCGCATGATCGCCATCATGGGCCCGGACAAGGCGTTTCTGGCCTCTGGGCGGTTCATCGTCACCACCAGAACCGGGCCTCGTTGTTCGACCAGACAGTGCGGCTGCGCTGAGTCCATCCGAAACCTCCTGGCGACAGGGGATTGTCATGAACGATAACACGTTCTACTTTAAGCCCATGGCGCTCACAATCGCGGATCTTTTCGAGCACGCGGTGGACCTCTTCCCGGAGCGGGTCGCGGTTGCCTGCGGCGAGCACTCCAGGACCTTCGCCGAGCTCGACGCACGGGCCAATCAACTGGCCCATTACCTGGCCGAACAAGGTGTCGGCAAGGGCTCGCACGTCGGGCTCTACGCACGCAACTCGATCGAGGCGATCGAGACCATGGTGGCGGTCTACAAGCTCCGGGCCGTGCCGGTGAACGTCAACTACCGGTACGTCGAGAACGAGTTGCGATATTTGTTCGACAACGCCGACCTCGTCGCCCTCGTCCATGAGCGCCGCTACGCCGAGCGGGTGGCGGCCGTGCTGCCCGACATGCCCAAGCTCAAGACGGTGGTCGTGATCGACGACGACACCGACCTCGACTTCGCGGGTGTCGCCCTGGAGTCCGCTATGGACGGTCGCAAGACCGAGCGGGACTTCGAGGAGCGCAGCCCCGACGACCTGTACATCCTCTACACCGGCGGCACCACCGGCAGCCCCAAGGGCGTCATGTGGCGCCAGGAGGACGTCTGGCGGGTCCTCGGCGGCGGCATCGACTTCCTCTCCGGTGAACCGCTGCCCGACGAGTTCGCCCAGTCCCGCCAAGGGCAGGTGACCGGCGGGCTGACCAGGCTCGCGTGCGCACCCCTGATCCACGGCGCCGCGCAATGGGCCGCGCTCGCGGCGATGTTCGCGGGCGACACCGTGGTGCTGCTTCCGACCTTCGACGCGCACGAAGTGTGGAAGGCGATCACGCGCCACCAGGTCCGGGTCGTGACTCTGGTCGGCGACGCCATGGCCCGCCCGGTCATCGAGGCCTTCCACGAGGGCGACTACGACGCCTCCTCGCTGCTCGCGATCTCCAGCCACGCCGCGCTGTTCTCCGCATCGGTCAAGCAGCAGTACATCGAGACGCTGCCCAACGTGGTGATCACCGACGCCATCGGCTCCTCGGAATCCGGCTTCAACGGGATCGGCATGGTCGTCAAGGGCGCCGAGCCCTCCACCGGCGGCCCCCGGGTGCGCCGAGGTCCGAACGTGCTGGTCATCGACGAGGACAACCAGCCGGTCAAGCCGGGGGAGACCGGCCGCCTCGCCCGCGGCGGACACGTCCCGCTTGGCTACTACAAGGACCCCGAGAAGAGCGCGACGATCTTCGTCGAGATCGACGGCAAGCGCTACGTCGTGCCCGGCGACTACGCCCGGCTCGAGGACGACGACACCGTCACCCTCCTCGGCCGCGGCAACATGTGCGTCAACACCGGCGGCGAGAAGGTCTTCCCCGAGGAGGTCGAGGGCGCGCTCAAGGCGTACCCGGACGTCTTCGACGCGCTGGTCATCGGCGTCTCCGACGACCGGCTGGGGCAGCGGGTCGCCGCCGTCGTGCAGGTCCGGCCGGGCGCCGAACCCGACTTCGAGGCGATCAGCGCCCACATGCACCACGAGCTGGCAGGCTACAAGGCCCCGCGGAGTATGTGGATCGTCGATGAGGTCGGTCGACTGGCCAGCGGCAAACCGGACTACCGGTGGGCCAAGGCGCACGCGGCCGAGCACGACCCGACCTGGGCCGCCGCGCCCGCCCGCACCTGAGGAGGCGCCTGATGCGAACGGTCCTCTGCGACACCCTCGGCATCGAGCACCCGATCGTCGGGTTCACCCCGTCCGAACACGTCGCCGCCGCGATCAGCCGTGCGGGCGGACTCGGCGTCCTGGGCTGCGTGCGCTTCAACGACCCGGAGGAGCTTGACGCCGTCCTCGACTGGATGGACGCCAACTGCGACGGCAAGCCCTACGGTGTCGACATCGTCATGCCCGCGAAGGTGCCGACCGAGGGCACCCAGATCGACCTGGATTCCCTTATCCCGCAAGCGCACCGCGAGTTCGTCGACAACACCCTGCGCAAGCTGGGCGTGCCGCCGCTGCCCGAGGACGAGGCTTCCGGCGCGGGCGTCCTCGGCTGGCTGCACTCGGTCGCCCGGTCGCATGTGGACGTCGCGATGAAACACCCGATCGCCCTCATCGCCAACGCGCTCGGCTCGCCCCCGCCCGACGTGATCGAGCAGGCGCACCGCGGCGGCGTGCCCGTCGCGGCCCTCGCGGGCAAGGCCGAACACGCCGTGCGGCACGTCGACAACGGCGTGGACTTGGTGGTGGCGCAGGGATACGAGGCGGGCGGGCACACCGGCGAGATCGCGTCCATGGTGCTGATTCCGGAGATCGTCGCCGCCGTCGGCGACCGCGTGCCCGTGCTCGCGGCGGGCGGGATCGGGTCCGGCAGGCAGATCGCCGCGGCCCTGGCCCTCGGCGCGGTGGGCGCGTGGATGGGCTCGTACTGGCTGGCGACCAAGGAATATCAGGAGCTCAGCTCCGCGGGCACGCTGCAACAGGCGCTCGTCCGCGCGACGTCGAGCGACACCGTGCGCTCGCGCGTCTACACCGGCAAACCCGCGCGGCTGCTCAAGAACCAGTGGACCCAGGCGTGGGCCGAGGCCGACGCCCCGGCGCCGCTGCCGATGCCGCTGCAGAACCTGCTGGTCAGCGAGGCGCACCAGCGGATGATGCGCGCGGGCGACCCGTCGGTGCTGGCCATGCCGGTCGGCCAGATCGTCGGCTCGATGAACGAGATCCGCGCGGTGGCCGACGTGATGACCGAACTGGTGGACGACCTGGACGCCACCCTCTCCCACCTCAGTGAGCTGCGACTTAACTAGCCCTTTCAGTGCAGGACGGTCCTCGGGTTCGCCCGTTCGGCCGATTGTTCCCCATCACAGCTCGGGTTAGCTCAAAAACCGGAAGCTGCACTCAGTCGGTGAATCTTCACCACTGAGCGGCTGTGGGCGCGCGGCACCCACTGACCGAACCGAGGCGGTCCGGGAACCCCCGGACCCGCCTCGGTCTATCGCGTCGTTACCGCCAGCACCCGCTCAGCCGCCGCTCTTGCGGCGGAAGGTGCGCTTGCCACCCTGCTTGCCGTGCGCGTCGCCGACCTTGGAGCCGGCGTTGGCGTGGCCTTCGCCGCTTTGCGACTTGGCCTGCTTGCGCTCCAGCGCCTCACGGAACTTGCTCTTGAGGTCCTTCGGCTCCGCGCCGTCCTCGGATTCAGGCTGCTCCGGTTGCTCGGACATACGGACCTCCACGTTTCGCGGTGTTGGTGGGGTCAGCCTCGCACGGTCACCGCGTCGGGTCGACTCGATTTGGCGGGGTCCCCACACCCATGTCCCCACTCTAACGGCCGGTCACGGCCCTTCCGACGCCGCCTTCACTCCTTCTGCCTCCATCACCAGGTAGCGGTCGGTCAGCCCGGCGGCCACCTTGCCGATCAGCTTGCCGAGCGGCCCGCTCTGCTCGACGGTCGCGCTCATCAGCGTTCCGTGTTCGTGCGGTTGCACCGTGTGGGTGGCGACCGTCTTGACCAACGGGGCCGTCGACGTCCACGTCCACGAGCGGCCCTCGTCGAGGGCGGTGACGGTCCAGACGGCGGTCGGCAGCTTCGGCTGCTTGATCCGGACCCGCTGGGCCAGGTGCGGCGGCCCGGGGTCGAGGAGGGTGACGGCGGTGACCGACGCGGTCCACTCCGGCCAGCGGGCGAGGTCGGTGTAGACCGCCCAGACCCGTTCCGGTGGGGCGTCGATGATGATCGAGGTTCGGAACAGCATGGCATCGACAGTAGCCACACCCGAAGCGTCCGAACCGATTTCGGAGGCGTGGCCTGCGTGATCGTTCCGGGAGGCGAAGCGTTACCCTATGTCGCCGGAGGGAACGGGTGAAACTGGTCGACCACATCGCATGCGTAGCGGCGCTGACCGGCTGCGTTGATCATGATCCGGCGGCGCTGGCCGCCGACGAGCACCTGCGGTTCGATTGGTACCGCGACGCCCGGCCACAGGATGAGCGCGCGTTCCTGGAAGCCGTGCTTCGGGATCCGGACAAGGCGATGGCGGTGTCCGCGGTCGCGGTCCGGATCGGGGCCATGGCGACCGCCGCCGGCGACTTCTGCGCCTGGGCCGAGAAAGTCGCGCCCGCGTTGGCGCACAACAGTTTCCTCCGCGACCGCTTGGCCGAGTGGCGATTGGTCCGTGAGGTGTTCGAGGGCAGGCCGGTGAACCCGGACGTCGTGCTCTCGGCCTCGGACTGGGCGCAGCGCAAGCTCGCGGCGGTGGTCGACGGCGAACTGCTCATGCTGCTGGCCGAACACGGTCGGACCAGGCGCGTGCGGGCGATGACCCGGATCCCCCGCCCCGCCCGCCCCCGCGACGCCGCCACCCTCCCACCGCTGCGCAGGCACTGAGGTAAGGGAATGCCGCCGGGCAGATCACGCCCGCACCCGAACAGGCACCCGCAAGCTAAGGCGTAGCCAAGACAGCGCCGAGTTTGCGCAGGTGGTCGGTAGCGCCGCCCAGTGTGAACTCCAGCCGCTTCGCCGCCGTGAAGTACCGATGCAGCCGGTGATCCATATCGATCCCGACCCCGCCATGAACATGCACAGCCGTGTGCGCGACACGGTGGCCGGCGTCGGCGGTCCAGAACTTCGCGGTGGCCACCTCCGCCGAAGCGCCCAGTCCTTCGCTCAGCCGCCAAGCCGCCTGCCACAGGGTGAGCCGCACCGCCTCCACGTCGATATAAGCGTCCGCCAGTCGCTGGGTGACGGCCTGGAACGTGCCGATAGGCCGCCCGAACTGGACTCGCTCGCCCGCGTACGCCGCCGTGAGTCGCAGCGCCTCGGCCAGTACTCCGACCGCTTCCGCGCAGGTCAGGACGGTCAGCCGATCGGTCACCCAGTCCGCCGCGTCCGGCAGAATCTGCTCCGGTGTCACGTCGGCCAGCGTCACCACCAGCGCGGTGCCGTCGACCAGATCCTGCATCGCGGTGCGAGCCCCGGCTTCCGTAGCCCGCACCACGAACGCGTCCGCGCCGGCGGTCACCACGAACGTCTCCCCGGTCGGCACGAGCGTCTTGGTCCCGTTGAGCCGCCCGTTCGAGAAGGTCACCGGGTCGAGCGGGTCGTCGGTCACCGCGCACGTCAACGCCGTGTCCACCCGGCGCTGGTCGCCGAACTCGGCGATCGCCGACGCGGCCACCGAGAAAGCCGCGTACGGGACCTGGGCGGCCGCGCGGCCGAGTTCGATGGCGACCGAGCACTGTTCGAGCAGGCCGAAACCGCCGCCGCCCACCGACTCCGGCAGCGCGGCCATCAGCACCCCGGACTCGTCCAACAACGTCCACAGTGGACGATCACTGGCGGCCAGGGTGCGCACGAGGCCGGACAGGTCGTCCTGGGCCTCGGAGAAGGCGAAGTCCATCGAAGTCCTTCCAGTTCAGCGGCGCGCGGGCGGCAGGCCCAGGCCGACGGTCGCCACGATGTCGCGCTGCACCTCGTTGGTGCCGCCGCCGAAGGTCAGGATCAGCGACGACCGGTGCATCCGCTCGATCCGGCCGCGCAGCACCGCGCCGGGGGAACCCGCGCGGACCGGCCCCGCCGGGCCGAGCACCTCCATGAGCAGCCGGTAGGCCTCGGTGGCGAACTCGGTGCCGAACACCTTCGTCGCCGAGGCGTCCGCCGGGCTGATCGCTTTGCCGACGCCCCAGGCGATCTTCCAGTTGACCAGCTTGAGGAACTCCGCCTTCGCGTGCACCCGGGCGAGGTGGACCTGGACCCACTCCTGGTCGATCACCCGGTCGCCGGTCGGCAGCTTCGTCTCCCGCGCCCACTCGAGCACCTCGCGCAGGGCGTTCTGGACCGGGGCGGCCGAGGTGAGCGCGACCCGCTCGTGGTTGAGCTGGTTGGTGATCAGCTTCCAGCCCTCGTGCTCGGTGCCGACCAGCGAGGACGCGGGCACCCGCACATCGGAGTAGTACGTCGCGCTGGTGCCCGGTCCCGCCATGGTGCGCACCGGCGTCCACGAGAAGCCCGGGGTGTCGACCGGGACGATCAGGATCGACAACCCCTTGTGCTTGGCCGCCTCCGGGTCCGTGCGGCAGGCCAGCCACAGGTAATCGGCGTACTGGATAAGGCTGGTCCACATCTTCTGGCCGTTGATGACGTACTCGTCCCCGTCGCGCACCGCTCGGGTGCGCAGCGCGGCGAGGTCGGTGCCCGCTTCAGGTTCGGAGTAGCCGATCGAGAAGTGCAGCTCCCCGCGCGCGATCCGGGGGAGGAAGAACGCCTTCTGCTCGGGCGTGCCGTATTTCATGATCGTCGGCCCGATGGTGTTGATGGTCAGGAACGGCACGGGCGCACCGGCGATGGCGGCTTCGTCGGTGAAGATGAGCTGGTCGAGCATCGAGCCGTCGCGGCCGCCGTGCTCACTGGGCCAGCCGAGCGCGAGCCAGCCGTCCGCGCCCATCTGGCGCACGACCGCCTTGTAGACGTCGCCGCTGCCGTACTCGCCGCCGGAGTTCGTCAGCGCCTGGCGCCGCTCCGGGGTCATCAGCTCGGCGAAGTAGGCCCGCAGTTCGGCGCGCAGCCGAACCTGTTCGGGAGTGTAGGTGATCCGCATGCGTTCTCCCCTCTGGCTGGAACGCGTTCCAATCGAAGATAGCAGCTAACATGGAACACGTTCTCTATTCGTTCTGGAGGCTGTCGTGCGTATCGATGTCGATCGTGACCAGTGTGAGGCCAACGGGCTGTGCGTGAACGTCGCGCCGGACTACTTCGAGCTCGACGATGACGACGAATTGCTGGTCAAACAGCCTGAAGACGCCGAGGCGGACCGCCCACGGCTCGTTCAGGCCGTGGCGTCGTGCCCGAAGGTGGCTCTGACTTTGCGCGACTGACGGGGGTTGCCTAAAACGAGAACAGATTCTAGTCTGGCGTTCCATTCACCCCCGGTGCCGAGGGAGATGCCTGTGGACGCCGTGAGCCTCGACGGCAAGGTCGCCGTGGTCACCGGCGCGGGCGCCGGACTCGGCCGGGCGGAGGCGCTGGCCCTCGCGGCCGCGGGCGCCGACGTGGTGGTCAACGACATCCCGGGCGGTCCAGGCGGCGGCGTTGTCGACGAGATCGAAGCGCTGGGCGGCAAGGCGGTGCTGGTCGAGGGTGACGTCTCCGAGCGGGCGACCGCCGACGCGTTGACCCTGGCCGCGCTCGACCGTGGCGGGCTCGACATCGTGGTCAACAACGCCGGCCTGTTGCGCGACAAGATGCTGTTCTCGATGTCCGACGACGACTGGGACCTCGTGCTCAAGGTCCACCTGCGCGGCCATTTCCTGCTCTCCCGCAACGCTTCCGCGCACTGGCGTGCCGAGTCCAAAGCCAAAGGCGGACCCGTCTACGCGCGGATCGTCAACACCGCGTCGGAGGCGTTCCTCGTCGGGTCGGCCGGTCAGGCGAACTACGCCGCCGCCAAGGCCGGGATCGTCGCGCTGACCCTGGCCACCGCGCGCGGCCTGGAGCGCTACGGCGTCCGGGTCAACGCGATCTGCCCGCGCGCCCGCACGGCGATGACCGCGCAGGTGTTCGGCGAGGCCCCCGCGGACGGTCTTGACCCGCTCTCGCCCGAGCATGTCGCGCCGCTGGTCGTCTACCTCGCCTCGCCTGCCGCGCAGGCGGTGAGCGGTCAGGTGTTCGTCGTGCACGGCGGCATGGTGGCGCTGCTGGCCGCACCGGTCGTCGAGCGCCGGTTCGACTCCGACCGCTGGACCCCCGCCGCGCTGGCCGCCGAAGTCGGCGGCTACTTCGCCGACCGGGATCCCAGGCTTTCCTTCGCCGCCAACGACATCCTCAAGCTCGGCCAGGAGGCGCAGTGACCCTCTCCTTGCTCTCCCATGTGGGACGGCTGCCCGACCAGGGCATCCTCATCGACGGCCAGTGGCGGCCCGCCGCCGACGGTGCGTCGTGGACCCACACCCACCCGGCGACCGGGGAGACGATCGGCAGCTTCCCGATCGCCACCGAGTCCGATGTGGACAAGGCGGTGCACGCCGCCCGCATCGCCTTCGACGAGGGCCCCTGGCCGCGTTCGCGGGCGGGTCAGCGGATCAAGCTGCTGCACCGCTACGCGGATCTGCTGCGCGCCAACGCCGACGAGTTGCGCAGGTTGCAGGCGCTCGACAACGGTGTCCCGCTGTCCTTCGCGGGGATCTACGCGACGTCGGTCGAGGCCGCCGCGGACGTGTTCGAGCACCACGCGGGCTGGATCGACAAGGTGGGCGGCGAGACCCTGCCGCCGTATCAGGGTGGCGACCACCTCGCGATGACCTTCCGCGAGCCGATCGGCGTGGTCGCGGCGATCCTGCCGTGGAACGCTCCTTTCCTGCTCTACGCCCAGAAAGTCGCGCCCGCGCTGGCGGCGGGCTGCACCGTGGTGCTCAAGCCGTCGGAGTTCGCCACGTTCACCGTGCTGCGTATGGTGGAGCTGCTGGTCGAGGCGGGCTTGCCGGACGGCGTGCTCAACGTCGTCACCGGCCCGGGCAACCCGACCGGCGAAGCCCTCGTCACGCATCGGTTGGTGGACAAGGTCAGCTTCACCGGCAGCCGCGTGGTGGGCAGGCACATCATCGAGGCGTCGGCGGGCACGCTCAAGCGGGTCTCGCTGGAACTCGGCGGCAAGAGCCCGACCCTGGTGTTCCCGGACGCGCCGGATGTCGGCCTCGCCGCGATGACCACGATGGGCACCGTCACCATGGGTCTGTCCGGCCAGGCCTGCGTCGCGCACACCCGGGCGTTGGTGCACCGCGATGTCTATGACGACTTCCTCAACGCCGCCCAACTTCTCGCCGGAATGATCACCTACGGCGACCCGTTCGACCCGGCCGTTCTTTCCGCGCCGCTGATCAATTCGAAGCAGCTCGACCGCGTCCTGGGCTACATCGAGCGCGGCAAGGACAGCGGCGCCCGGCTCGTCGCGGGCGGATCCCGGGTGGATGGGGACCTGGCTGGGGGCAACTTCGTGCAGCCCACGATCTTCGCCGACGTGGACAACACCGCCGAACTCGCGCAGGAGGAGATCTTCGGCCCGGTCCTCGCGGTCGTGCCGTTCACCGACGAGGACGAAGCCATCCGGCTGGCCAACGCCACGGCGTACGGCCTTGGCGCTGGGATCTACACGACCGACAACCGTCGAGCCTTCCGGGTGGCCCGCGCGTTGCGGGCGGGAACCGTGGGCATCAACGGGTTCCAGGTCGAGCCGCACCTGCCCTTCGGCGGCTTCAAACAGTCCGGCCTCGGCCGCGAGGGCGGCCGCTCCGCGTACGAGGCGTACACGGAGCTGAAGACGGTTCTCATGCCCCTGACCGACGAACTGATGTAGGAGTAGTCCATATGGGACGGTTGGACGGGAAGGTCGCGCTCATCACGGGTGCGGCTCGCGGGCAGGGCGCGGCGGCGGCGCGGCGGTTCGTCGCCGAGGGCGCCAAGGTGATCCTCGCCGATGTGCTCGACGACGAGGGCAAGACGCTCGCCGACGATCTCGGTGACAACGCGTACTTCCGTCATCTCGATGTGTCCGAAGAGGACGAGTGGGCGGACGCGGTGGCCGACGCGACCGGGCGGTTCGGCCCGATCACGGTGCTGGTGAACAACGCGGGCATTCTGCACTTCAGCCCGCTCGTGGACACCAAGCTCGCCGACTACGAGCGGATCATCCGGGTCAACCAGTTCGGCTGCTTCCTCGGCATGCGCGCGGTGGCGCCGGGGATGATCGCGGCCAAGGAAGGCTCGATCGTCAACCTGTCCTCCATCGAAGGTCTGGCGGCGGCGAAGATGGTGATCGCCTACACGGCGAGCAAGTTCGCCGTTCGTGGGATGACGAAGGTGGCCGCCATGGAACTCGGCGAGCACGGCATCCGGGTCAACTCCGTGCACCCCGGCGTGATCGACACCCAGATGCTGCCGACCGCGCTGGGCGGGATCGAGGTCGACACCAGCCGGATCGGCAAGCGGGTCGCCCTCCAGCGCAACGGCCAGGCCGAGGAGATCGCGAACCTCGTGCTGTTCCTGGCCAGTGACGAGAGTTCCTACTGCACCGGCGCCGAGTTCGTCGCGGACGGTGGCGCCACGACTACGCACGCCCTGTCCTTCTAGTACATGTGGATTTTTCGCGTATCTGTTCGGTCGCACCGTCGTTGGGTGACCAGCACGAACGCCTGAAGTCCCCGCCGAAGTGGATCAGCCGTTGAGCCTGCGATTCGAGTCCGACGCGGTGGTCGTGCGCGGCCTCCGTCAGGTCGGCCGGGTCACCACACTGGCGTGGGATGTGTTGCGCTTCATCCCCCGCAGGCCGTTCCAGGGCCGCGAGTTCATCCAGCAGTGCTGGTTCTTCGCCAGCGTCACGATTCTGCCGACCGCGCTGGTGGCGATCCCGTTCGGCGCGGTCATCGCGCTGCAGCTCGGCTCGCTGACCCAGCAGATCGGCGCGCAGTCGTTCATCGGCGCGGCGAGCGCGCTGGCCATCGTGCAGCAGGCCGCCCCGCTGATCACCGCGCTGCTGGTCGCGGGCGCGGGCGGGTCGGCGGTGTGCGCCGACATCGGGTCGCGCACCATCCGCGAGGAGATCGACGCGATGGAAGTGCTGGGTGTCTCGCCGATCCAGCGGCTCATCGTGCCGCGGGTGCTGGCCTGCATCGTGGTCGCCACCCTCCTCAACGGACTTGTCAGTGTGGTCGGCGTCGCGGGCGGCTATTTCTTCAACGTGGTCATGCAGGGCGGCACGCCTGGCGCCTACCTGTCCAGCTTCAACGCACTCGCCCAGCTGCCCGACCTGTGGATCAGCACGATCAAGGCGATCCTCTACGGCTTCGTCGCGGGTATCATCGCGGCCTACCGCGGCCTCAATCCCTCCGGCGGGCCGAAAGGCGTGGGCGACGCGGTGAACCAAACCGTCGTCATCACCTTCCTGCTGCTGTTCGCGATCAACGTCGTGCTGACCGGCCTGTACCTGCAAATCGTCCCACCCAAGGGTTTGTGACCATGGCGATCCGGGAGCGGGCACCCCGCCAGGTCGCCACGCGCGTCCTCGCGGTGGCGAACCAGCCGTTCGACGGCCTGGCCGTGCTGGGACAGCAGCTCGCGTTCTACATGATGGTGCTGCGCTCGGTGCCCCGCACGATCGTCCGGTATCCGCGCGAGACCATGCGGCTGCTGTCCGAGGTGTTCTTCGGCAGCGGGGCCCTCGCGGTCATCGGCGGCACGCTCGGCGTGATGATCGGCATGACCGTGTTCACCGGACTGATCGTGGGCTTGCAGGGCTATTCGGCGCTCAACCAGCTGGGCACGTCCGCGCTGACCGGGTTCATCGCCGCCTACTTCGACACCCGCGAGGTCGCGCCGCTGGCGGCCGGGCTCGCGCTCTCGGCCACCGTGGGGTGCGGCTTCACCGCGCAGCTCGGCGCGATGCGGATCTCCGAGGAGATCGACGCCCTGGAGGTCATGGCCGTCCCGAGCGTGCCGTACCTGGTCACCACCAGGGTGATCGCGGGCGTCGCGGCGGTGATTCCGCTCTACGTGGTCGGTCTGCTCTGCTCCTACCTGGCTTCACGCCAGGTGACCGTGTGGTTCTACGGGCAGTCGTCGGGAACCTACGACCACTATTTCCACCTGTTCCTGCCGCCCGAGGACGTCCTCTGGTCGTTCCTCAAGGTGATGGTGTTCAGCGTCGTGGTGATCCTGGTGCACTGCTACTACGGCTACACAGCGAGCGGCGGTCCCGCGGGTGTCGGTGTGGCCGTCGGCCGGGCCGTGCGCACGGCGATCGTGCTGCAGACCCTGCTGGACTTCTTCCTCAGCCTGGCCATCTGGGGCGCTTCGACCACAGTGCGGATCGCCGGATGAAGCGCGGCGAGAAATTCCGGTACCAGCTCTACGGGCTGGTGTTCCTGGTCGTCGTGGCGACCCTGGTGTGGCTGTCGATCGGCTTCTACAACAAGGCTTTCACCACGGTCGTGCCGGTGAGCCTGGAGACCGACCGGGTCGGCAACCAGCTGCGCGTCGGCTCCGACGTCAAGCTGCGCGGGATGATCGTCGGCGAGGTCCGGGGAATCCGGCCCACCGGCGACCGCGCGGTGCTCGACCTCGCACTGGACCCCGACTCCGTCGACCTCATCCCCGCCAACGTCTCCGCGCGCCTGCTGCCGAAGACCCTGTTCGGCGAACGCTATGTGGCCCTGTTGATTCCCACTGATCCCGCGCCGCAGGCGTTGCGCGGTGGCTCAGTGATCCCCCAGGACCGGACATCGTCGGCGATCGAGTTGGAGAAGGTTCTCGACCGCCTGATGCCCGTTCTCCAAGCCGTGGAACCGGCCAAGCTCGCGACCACGCTCAACGCGATGTCGACCGCGTTGGACGGCCGCGGTGCGCAGTTCGGCCGGACCATCGCCGACCTCGACGCGTACCTGGAGAAGCTGCTGCCCAGCATGCCCGACCTCAAGGCGGACCTGGCCGCCCTGGCCACTGTCGCCGACACCTACGCCGACGCCGCGCCGGACCTGCTGCAAGCGATGAGCGACCTGACCACGACCACCAGGACGATCGCCGAGCAGCGGGTGAACCTCGACCTGCTCTTCAGCACCGCCACCACGGCGGCGGTCGACCTCGACCGGTTCCTGGCGGTGAACAAGGGAAATCTCATCGAACTGGCCGACACCGCCCAGTCCACGCTGGCCGTGCTGGCGAAGTACGCGCCGGAATACCCGTGCCTGCTGGAGAACCTGGTCAAGGCCATCCCCGCGTCGGAGCGCGCGTTCGGCAAGGGAACCGACCACCCGAACGTCTCCAGGGTCACCATCGAGATCGCGTCGAACCGGGGCAAGTACCTGCCCGGGGTCGACACGCCGCGCTACAACGACAAGCGCGGCCCGCGCTGCTACCGGATGGCCCAGCCCGGCGAGAAGTTCCCGCAGTACACCACGGACGGGCCGGTCAAAGACGGCACGTCCAAGCCGCCCGCGCCCAAGTCGGACCGGCCCGAGCAGTTCCGCCCGACCGTCCCGCAGGCGGTGGACGCGCCAGCGCTGGCCAACAGCCCGCAGGAGCGCGACCTGGTCAACGCCCTGCTCGCGCCGGGACTCGGCGTCATGCCCGAGGACGTGCCGCGCTGGGCGGGTCTGCTGCTCGGTCCGGCGTTCCGCGGCACGGAGGTGACACTCCGATGAGGACAGTGCTGGCGCCGCTGCTGAAGATCGCCGTGTTCGCGGTGGTCACCGTGACGCTGACCGTCATGCTGGGCCTCACGATCGCCAACAAGTCCCTAGGTCACACGATGGGCTACGCGGCCCGGTTCACCGACGCCACCGGCATCGTCGTCGGCGACGACATCCGCATGTCGGGTGTGCGCATCGGCCAGGTCACCGACGTGCGGGTGGTGGACGACCGGCTCGCCGAAGTCGCCTTCGACGTCGAGTCCGCGCGCAAGCTGCCCGCCTCGATCACCGCGACCATCAAGTACCGCAACCTGATCGGCCAGCGCTATATCGCGCTCGGCACGGGGGATATCCGCGACCCGAATGACGTCTTCCAGCCAGGTGACACGATTCCGGTCGACCGGACGAAACCCGCGCTGAACCTCACGGTGCTGTTCAACGGTTTCCGCCCGTTGTTCCAGGCGCTGGACCCCGCGCAGGTCAACGAACTCACCGCGCACCTCATCCAGGTGCTGCAGGGCGAAGGCGGCACGATCGACAGCATCCTGAGCCACACCGCGTCGCTCACCACCGCCATCGCCGACAAGGACAAAGTGATCGGCGAGGTGATCACCAACCTCAACACCGTGCTGGACACAGTGAACGGACGAAGCGCGGAGGTGTCCGGGCTCATCGACCAGATGCAGCGGCTGAGCACCGGCCTGGCCGAGCAGCGCGAGCCGATCGGCGACGCGATCACCGCGCTGGGCGACCTGACCACGGTCACCTCGGGGTTGCTCGCCGACATCCGCCCGTCACTCAAGCAGGACATCGCCGGCCTCGGGCAGCTCTCCACCACCCTGGCCGCGCATGAGGACACTGTGGACCACTTCCTCAAGAACCTGCCGGGCAAGGTCAACGCCATCACCCGCTCCGCCAGCTACGGCGGCTGGTTCAACTACTTCCTCTGCAGCGCCTCGGGTCGCATCGGCGTGTCGGAACTCGGCATCGTCGTGGACATCCCGGCCCTGCCGCTGCCGGGCACGCAGCGACCGGAGAGGTGTGGGTCATGAAGTCGCTGCGTGAACGCAACCAGGCAGGGGTCGGCGCGGTCACCCTGGTTCTCATTGTCTTGGTGGTCCTGGCGACGTTCTTCTCCGACGACCTGCCGATCATCGGGGGCGGCACGACGTACTCCGCCGAGTTCACCGAGTCCGCCGGGCTGCGGCCGGGCAACGAGGTCCGCGTCGCCGGGGTCAAGGTGGGCGCGGTCGACGCGGTCGCGTTGGCGGGCAACAAGGTTCGGGTGGACTTCACCGTCCGCGACGCCCGGGTCGGGGACCGGAGCACGCTGTCGATCCAGATCCGCACGCTGCTCGGCGACAAGTTCCTCGCCATCGCCTCCGACGGCGGTCAGGCCCAGGACCCGAACGAGGTCATCCCGAAGACAAGGACGCTGACCCCGTTCGACATCGTCCCGGTGTTCGACCAGCTCACGAAGACCGTCCAGAAGATCGACACCGATCAGCTCGCCGAGAGCTTCTGGGTGGTCTCCGAGGCCATGTCCGGCAGTCCCGCGCACCTGCGCGACGCGCTCACCGGCATGTCCCGCCTCTCCGCCACACTGTCCACCCGCGACGAGGAGCTGTCTCGGCTGCTGTCGAACACCGCGTTGCTGAGCAAAACCGTGGCCGACCGGGACAAGCAGCTGCAGAAGCTGTTCGCCGACGCGGGCCTGCTGCTCGAAGAACTCCAGCTGCGCCGCTCAGCGGTGAGCAAGCTCTTGAGCGGCACCAAGGCGCTCGCCGACGAGCTGCACGGGCTGGTGGCCGACAACACCGCGCAGCTCAAGCCGATGCTCACCCAGCTCGACAAGGTGACGACAGTGCTGGCCCGCAACCAGGACAACCTCAGCAAGGGGGTGGCCGCGCTGGCGCCGTTCGTGCGGGTCTTCAACAACACCGTCGGCAACGGCCGCTGGTTCGAGGGCTACATCTGCGGCCTGTTCCCGCCTTCCACGAAGACCGCGCTGATCGACATCAACCCGGAGGGCTGCTACACGCCTCTGACCCCGGGAGGCGGCAAGTGATCCTGCGTTCCCGGTTCCAACGCGACGCCACGGTGACCGTGACGCTGCTGGCGGTGCTCGGCCTGATCGTCGCGGTCGCGCTGTGGTGGATCGCGATTCCGATGGCGGGCACCAGACTCACCGCGCACTTCGCCAAGTCGATCGGCATCTATCCGGGCTCCGAGGTGCGCGTGCTGGGCGTCGCCGTCGGACAGGTCGACACGGTGGTCCCGCGCGGCGACTTCGTCGAGGTCACCATGACCGTGGACGAAGGCGTGGACCTGCCCGCCGAGGTCTCCGCGGTGTCGGTCGCACCGAGCCTGGTCAGCGACCGCTTCGTGCAGCTCACTCCGGCCTACGAGACCGGCCCACGGCTCGCGGACCGCGCGCTGATCCCGTTGGCACGCACCGCGACCCCGGTCGAGATCGACGACCTGACCGCGAGCGTTCGGGAACTCGCGACCGCGTTGGGGCCGGACGGTGCGAACGCGGATGGCGCGCTGTCCGCTGTGCTCGACTCGGCCGCCGCCAGTCTTGACGGGAACGGCCGACTGCTCAACGACACCATCAAGCAGCTGTCCGCCGCGGCGCACACCCTCAGCGAGTCCCGCGGTGATCTGTTCTCCACAGTGGACAACCTGCAGAAGTTCACCCGCACCCTGGCCGAGAGCGACGCGCAGGTCCGGGGTTTCAACACGAAGCTCGCCGGGGTGACCGACTACCTGGCCGCCGACAGCGACGACCTCGGCGTCGCGCTCACCTCGCTGGCCAGCTCGCTCGGTGAGGTGCGGGGCTTCATCGCGGAGAACAAGGACCTGCTCAAGTCCAATGTGGACCGGCTGGTCGGCATCACCCAGGCCCTCGTCGACGAGAGAGGTGCCCTCGCCGAACTGCTCGACGTCGGCCCGCTGGGCGCGACGAACTTCCTCAACACCTACGACGCGGCATCGGCGTCGTTCTCCATCCGCGGCAACCTCAACGAGTTGACCTACCCGCCGATGGCCTTGCTGTGTCGGACCATCCAGTCGGGCACGCCGACCCAGCTTCCGCCCGCTCTCGGCGACGCGTGCGCGAAGCTGGCGCCGGTCCTCGACGGCGTGGTGAAGCTGCCGTCGCCGATCGAGGCCTTGGCCGCGCTGCAGAGCGGCCAGATCCCGCCCATCGCGCTGCCGATGCTCGACCTGCCCGGCCAGAACGCGCCCGGGGGTGGCCGATGATCAGGCAGTCCTTGGTCTTCGTTGCTGTCTTCGGCGCGATCATGTTCGCGGTGTGCGGCTGTGGGTCGGGCGGACTCTATGACGTGCCGCTGCCCGGCGGCGCTGACCTGGGCGACCATCCCTACCGGGTCACGGCGCACTTCGGTGACGTGCTCGACCTGGTGCCGCAGGCGTCGGTGAAGGTCAACGACGTCGCCGTCGGCCGGGTGGACCGCGTCTCGCTGGCGGGCGACAACACGACGGCGGTCGTGGAACTGCTGGTCAACGGCGATATCCGGCTGCCCGCCAACGCGGCTGCCGACCTGCGCCAGTCGAGCCTGTTGGGGGAGAAGTACATCTCGCTGCGGGCGCCCGCCGATGGGCAGGGGACGCTCGACGACGGCGCGGTGATCCCGATCGATCGGACCAACCGCAACCCGGAGATCGAAGAGGTCCTCGGCGCGCTGTCCTTGCTGCTCAACGGCGGCGGTGTCGGCCAGTTGCAGAACATCGTGCGCGAAGTCAACGCGGCCATGTCGGGCAACGAGGCCGAGATCCGATCCTTCCTGTCCAATGTGGACGCGGTGGTCCGTGCTCTGGACGGGCAGAAGGGCGACATCACGCGGGCCATCGACTCGCTCAACCGCCTGTCCGGCACGCTGTCCACGCAGACCTCGCAGATCACCACCGCCCTGGACCACCTGACACCTGGCTTGAAGGTCGTGACCGAGCAGCGCGATCAGCTCGTGACGATGCTCGGGGCGCTTGATCGGCTGTCCGCCACCGCGGTCGACACGGTCAACCGCAGCCGCGCCGACCTCGTCGAGGATCTGAAGCTCCTCGCGCCGACCCTGCAGAAGCTCGCCGACTCCGGGGCGAACCTGCCCAATGCGCTGCAACTGCTGCTGACGTATCCATTCACCGACTACACGGTCAACGCGATCAAGGGCGACTTCACCAACGTCGATGTCGTGTTCGACCTTGACCTCAGTGTGTTGCTGGACAACATCAACAGCTCCAGTTCGCCGTTCCTCACCCTTCCCGGCGTGGGTGCGGTGCCGCCCACGCTGCCCTCCCTTCCGGCGCTTCCCGCTCTTCCGGTGCCGCAGGCGCCCGCTTCGGCCGGTGGGCTCGGCCCGCTGCTCGGCGGCCTGATCGGCGGGGGTGGCTGATGCTCGCGTTGCCCGTCAAGGTCCGGCTGTTCCTGTTCTCGCTGATCGCCGTGCTCGGAATCGCCTACGTCGGCGGCACCTACGCCGGGTTGGACCGGCTCTTCGGGCTGCGGGGCTATGTCGTGACGGCCCAGTTCGCCGACTCCGGCGGGATCTTCACCAACGCCGAGGTCACCTACCGGGGCGTGCCGGTGGGCCGGGTCGGGGCGCTGCGCCAGGGCGCGGGCGGCGTCGACGTCGACCTGACCATCAGCGACGACGCTCCGCCGATCCCGGCGGACACCCAGGCTGTGGTGGCCAACCGGTCGGCGGTGGGCGAGCAGTTCGTCGACTTGGTCCCCGCCCGCGACGGCGCCCCCTTCCTCGCCGACGGTTCGGTGATCGCCCGCGACCGCACCGAGATCCCCACCGGTCCGGACGAACTCCTGTCCACAGTGGACCGTTTGGTGAGCAGTGTGCCCGTCGACTCGCTGCGCACCGTCGTCGACGAACTGGACCAGGCCTTCCGCGACACCGGTCCCGCCCTGCGCACCCTGCTCGACGACACCGGCGCCCTGACCGCCACGGCGACCGAACACTTCCCGCAGACCGCCGCCCTGCTGTCGGACGGGCGGGTGGTCCTGCGGACCCAAGCGGCCCAGTCGGACCTGATCCGCTCCTACAGCGCGGATCTGCGGACCATCGCGGCCCAACTCAAGGCCTCCGACCCGGACCTGAGGTCGCTGCTCAAGACCGGGCCGGCGGTATCGATGCAGGTCTACGAGGTGTTGCGGGACTCCGGCCCAAGCCTCGGCATGGTGCTCGCGAACCTGCTCACGACCACCCAGATCACCTCGACTCGCGTCGACGGCATCGAGGAACTCCTCGTCGCCTACCCGATCATGGTCGCCGCCGCCCCTAGCGCCAACCCCGACGGCACCGGACACCTGGGCCTGGTCCTGACCTTCGCCGACCCGCTGTCGTGCACCAAGGGATACGAGACGACCAAGCAGCGGCCCGCCAACCAGGTCACCGACATCCCCGCGAACACTCAGGCCTACTGCGCCGAGCCGTTAGGCAGCCCGGTCGGCGTTCGCGGATCGCAGAACGCCCCTTACGGCGGAAAGCCCCGCGAGGTCCCCGCCGCCCCCGCTGCCGCGCCCGGGCAACCGGTGCCGGCATTGCCGCTACCGGGAACGCTCGGGTTGCCGGGCATGGACAAACCCCCGTCATTGGCGTCGCTGCTCGGTCTCGCGTCCGGCTGACACGGGAGCATCAAGCCGTTGCGGTGAAGATCGCAAGAAATAGATCAGCGCTCGACGAGCAGGCCAGTTTCCGCCGCCGGCACCTCGGCGACCGGGCAGCGACCGGCCGACCGGCAGTTCACGGAAGCGCATCACCAAACCCTATCGGCGGTGGCGGCCGCTTCCCGACCAGATCGGCGTCCAACCGGCCCCCGAGCAGCCCCCGCCCTTCCCTGGGGGACGGCCCTTGCCCAGTCTATCGCGAGGGGGTGACAGATGATCTTGGTTTGGGGGCCGCTGTGGATAACCGGTGGGGGTGTGGATAGCTGGTGATCGCCAATTCGGATGCGCTATCTCGACCATAATCGCTACCCATAACATGGGTGGCATGGAACTGGAGTTCCGCCACCTGCGAATCGTGATCGTGGTGGCCGACGAAGGCAGTATCACCAAGGCGGCCGCGGCGCTGGGGTTGTCCCAGCCGTCGCTGACGTCGCAGTTGCAGCGGATCGAGCGGGCGTTGGGGGCGCCGCTGTTCGAGCGGGTTCGGACCGGTGTCGTTCCCACGTCGTTCGGGCGGTCCGTGTTGGCCAAGGCGCGGTCGGTGGTCAACGAGATGGCCGACCTGCGCGGCGACGCGCCCAAGCGGGCGGCGGCGCCGAATCAGCAGGTGGAGCTGCGGATCGGCGGTATCCCGGGGGCGCTGCTCGCCCTGCTGGTCCCGCGGCTGATCGCTTTGCAGGCCAAGGCGACTCCCGAGGCTCCGCCGCTCAAGGTGGCGGTGCACACCGATCCGTCGGTGGCGGCCCTGCTCGCGAAGGTGCGGGCCGGGCGGGTCCACGCGGCGCTGCTGTGGGAAGGCATCGGGTTCGAGGGCAGCGGCGGCGACGGTGTGCGCCGGGAGGTGATCGTGCCGGTCGAGCCGCAGTTCGTCGCGCTGGCCGAGTGGCACCCGCTGGCGGCACAGGGCACCGTCGAACTCTCGGCGCTGGCCGGGGAGAGCTGGGTCGTCGACCCGCAGGAGGACCACGGCGGGATCGCCGCCCTCCGCTGGGCGTGCCGCAAGGCGGGGTTCGACCCGCGGATCACCCACGAGGCGAGCGACGCGGTGTCGGCCCGCGAGTTCGTCACCAGCGGCCAGTGCGTGAGCCTGGCCCAGCCCACCTCGAACGAGGGCATGGGCCTGGTGGTCCGCCCGCTGGTGGGCGACCCCATAGTCGGCCGCGTCGAGCTGGCCTGGAAGGACCCGTGCCCGGTCGACCCGGAGATGATGCGCGGGGCCGTCGCGGCGACCTACGCCGGGCTGATCGACCGCAACTCGAGCTACACCAAGTGGTGGGCCGAACACGGTGTCCTCATTTCGTAGTATCCGGCCCACGACATTTGTTTTCGGCGCTCAACTTCGTCGGCTGAATGGCGCAGTTAACTGTTAAGTCGCCGAATGCGTTGTGCGGGTGGAAGTTGTGGGTCATTCTGGCGTCGTGGGTTATCCCGGAGGCGAAGCGACGGCGGTGCTCGAACCCGCGCCGCGCCCGTTTCTGCGCACCGCGCTCGACGAGGTGCGCGACCAGGTCCGGCCGCTCGTCGGCCTCGGTCAGTCCACAATGGAGCATCAGGGTTTCGGTATGGCCGTGGCCACAGTGGATGGTGAGCTCTGCGGTGTCGGCGACTACCAGGTCCCGTTCCCGCTGCGCAGCCTCGCGAAGGTCTTCGGCTTCGCCCTCGCCCACGCCGTGGACAGCAGGCCCGGCCCGCAGAACCCGTTCGACGCGTTGGGCGCCCTGGTCACCACCGACCGCCTGCTGAGCCGCACCGGCGACGCCGCGGGCGCGCTGCGCGCCTTCCTCTCCACCCAGTCCGGCAACCGTTCCCTCGCCGAAGAACCCGAGCCCACCGAGTCCTCCGCGCTGGCCCAGATCATCGCCGGCTCCGACGCTCTCGACAACCCGGTCTCGACGGTCGTCGACCACTTCAACCGCCAGGGTGCGATCGCCATGTCCTGCGCGGACCTCGCGACCGCCGCGTTGTTCCTCGCCCGCGGCGGCGTCGGCGCGGACGGCACCCGGCTGCTGGCCCGCGAGGCGACCCGGCGGCTCAACGCGATCATGCTGGTCTGCGGCATGTACGACGGCGCGGGCGAGTTCGCCTACCGCGTCGGCCTCCCGGCCAAGAGCGGGTCCGGCGGCGGCATCATCGCCGTGGTGCCCAACCGGTGCGTGGTGTGCGTGTGGAGCCCGGGACTCGACGCCTGCGGCAATTCGGTTGCCGGGGTCGCCGCGCTCGAAGCGTTTTCGACCGTGACCGGCTGGTCGGTTTTCTAGTCGCTATTTCCGCACTGAAACACAGCTCGCCGGTCAAAGTCCGCCACACCATTGCCTTGCGGACGTGAAACCGCCACCATGTTGCTGGATGGCGTGCCGCAGTCGTGCAGGGTCGACTGCGGTCGGCCGTCCTGCCTCGCCGCCAACGTTCCACTCGGCCGGGACACCGGGTGGCACGCCCTCGCACGGCGAGGCCGGAGGCCCGGCGCTGTCGGCACCTCGTCGGCGCCGGGCCTCCACCTTCAGTCGATCTAGTCGTCCGGAGTGGACTCGCTGGTGCGTGGCAGCAGCCTGCGGTCGTCGTCCTGGCCGGTCAGGCGGGCGCCGTTGTCCCGCTCGGCTTGGGCGTAGTGCGTCGGCGGGTCGCGTAGGGCGTCGGTCAGTTCGGCGAACGTCGGCAGCAGGGCGGCGGCTTCCCGAACCTGCTCGGGGTGTCGCGCCAGCCACCAGACCGCGGCGCTGCCGGGATCGGTGAACACGTTCTCCGCCAGGTAGGCCCGGGTGCTCTGCTCCAGTTCGCGCTCCTGGTGCAGGACCTGCTTCTCCTTGCGCAGCTCCGCCAGCCGGGTGATCCGGGCGGCGTCCGTCTCCGGCACGGTCAGGCCCACCTCGTGCGCCCAGGCGACTATCCGGCCGGACCGGTCGGGCAGTTTGGCGCCCAGCTCGGCAGCGAGGCGGGGCAGCGCGGCCTCGGCGTCGGCGGGGGAGCAGGTGACCGTGATCTGCCGGGCCCGCTCCAGGATCGCGTGCACCGCCAGGCCGCGCGGGTTGCCGTGCTCGCTGCCCTCACCGCCGGTCCAGCAGACCTTGCAGGACAGGATGAAGCGGTAATACGGCTCCGCGCTGTCGATCGGGATGGCGGGGACGTGGTGCTCGTCCGGCACGGGCTCGACGACGGGCTTGGGCCGCGACCGGGCGACGTCGGCCAGCATCGCGGCCTGCTCGCGGTGGAACATAACCTGCCGGGCCCCCATCGCGCCCGCCGCGAGGGACAGCACCAGCAAGATCACCGTCAGCCAGCGCGGCAGGTCGAACGCGAAGGTCAGCATCAGCGGCAGCAACAGGGCGGCGCCCATCACGAGGATGGGCGCCCGCCATCGCGCGGAAATCTCCACACGGACTACGTACCGTGTGCGGGCGCCCACGCGACAGGCCATCGCACGGGATTCGCTCGAACATACGAACGTCTCTGGGCCAAGCGGCTGAATCAATCCTGCGTCACCGCAACGCGGCGCGAATCCGCTCGGCGAAGTCCTCGGCCCGATGCTCGTCGTCGTACGGGTGGCGGGGCCCCAGCCAGAACCGCAGCCCGTCCTTGACCCGGCGCGGGATGACATGCAGGTGCAGGTGCGGCACCGACTGGCTGATGACGTTGTTGATCAGGATCATCGACCCGTCGGCCCCCAGCCCGTCCTCGACCGCCCGCTCCAGCCGCTGCGCGAGCGTGAAGAAAGCCGGAACCTGGTCGCCCGGCAGGTCGCTGAGGATGCCCATGTGGACCTTGGGCACGAGGAGGGTGTGACCGTGGAAAAGTGGACGGTGGTCCAGGAACGCGATGGTGTCGTCGTCTTCGTGGACCACCGTGGCGGGCAGTTCACCGGCGACAATCCGACAGAACGTGCACGGCTTCGACACCTGACCTCCGGGTTTTCGGGGGTTTGCTGGGCACAATATTCGCGTGACCGCGCCCGACACGCCCTATCAGGTCCGCCGAGCCCCGACCCAGTACCGCGCGGGCAGGCAGATCGAACGCATCCTCGACGCCGCGTCCCGGGTGGTACTGGACAAGGGCTACTCCGCGGCCACGACGGCGGACATCGCGCGGTCGGCGAAGGTGTCGATCGGCTCGGTGTACCGGTACTTCCCGGACAAGCCCGCGGTCATCAAGGCCGTCGTCGAACGCAACATCCTGCGCTACCTGCACCGCGTGCGGGCCGAGTCCGACCAGCACGCGCACTGGGCCGCCGCGGTCGAGCACGCCTATGACATCTACATCGACATGTGCCGCGCCGACGAGGGGTTCCGCGCGATCGGGGGAGCCGGGCTCGCGCTCGGCGACCTGCAGGAGTCCGGCGAACTCGACGTCCCCCTGGCCGATGCCCTCGCCACCGTCCTCGTCGCCCGCTTCGGCTTCGCCTCCACCGCGGCGTTGCGCGTGTCGATGCTGCAGGCGGTGACGGTCGGCGAAGTCATGGCCCGGCTGGCGTTCCGGCTGCGCGGCGCGGGACACCCGGAGACCCTGCGGCAGGGCCGCCGCATCGTCCGCGATCTCATCGGCGCCCACGCACCGAATTGAGCGCCGAATTTTGTTCGGCGGCGGCCGGCCCGGAGATCTCGCCGTCGAATCCCGGTCGCCGTCCGAGACCAAAACGGCCGCCCGGTTTCGTGACCCCGCGATAGTCCTCTCGGGATGGTCATCCTGTGCGCACCCCCGAAAATTGGAGTGCCGATGAGCCGTCTCGCCACGCTCGCCGTGCACGCCGGCCGCGAGGATCTCGCCGGTCTTGGTGTGCACGTGCCGCCCATCGACCTTTCGACCACCAACCCGGTGCCCAGCGTGGCGTCCGGTGGCGCGGCCTACGAGGCCCTCGCCACCGGCGGTCTTCCTCCGGCCGAGGGCGGTCTGGTCTACCAGCGCCTGTGGAACCCGACGGTCGCGCGGTTCGAGGACGCCCTCGCCTCCCTGGAGACGGCCGAGCAGGGGGTGGCGTTCGGCTCGGGCATGGCCGCGCTGACCGCCTGTCTCATCGCGACAGTCGGAGAGGGCAAGCCGCACGTCGTGGCGGTGCGGCCGATCTACGGCGGGTCCGACCACCTGCTCGCGACCGGGCTGCTCGGCACCGAGGTCACCTGGGTCGAGCCGGACGGGATCGCCGCGGCGCTGCGGCCCGACACCGGGCTGGTCCTGGTGGAGACCCCGGCCAACCCGACGCTGGAACTGCTCGACCTGACCGCCGTCCGCGAGGCCGCCGGAGACGTTCCGGTCATCGTCGACAACACCTTCGCCACGCCGGTGCTGCAGCGGCCGGTCGAGCACGGCGCGGCGCTCGTGCTGCACTCGGCGACCAAGTACCTGGGCGGGCACGGCGATGTCATCGGCGGTGTCGTGGCGACATCGGCGGACTGGGCGGCGAAGCTGCGCCGGGTCCGCGCCGTCACCGGCGGGCTGATGCACCCGCTGGCCGCGTACCTGCTGCACCGGGGGCTGCAGACGCTGCCGGTGCGGGTGAACGCGCAGCAGGCGACCGCAGTGGAACTCGCCGGGTGGCTGGGCGAGCAGCAGCATGTCGAACGCGTGTACTTCCCGTCCGGCCCGCTGGTGGGCAGGCAGATGGCGGGACCGGGCGCGATGGTCGCGTTCTCCGTCACCGGCGGCTACGACAGCGCGGCACGCCTGGTCGAGGCGGTGCGGCTGATCACCCACGCCGTGTCGCTCGGCGGCGTCGACTCGCTGATCCAGCACCCGGCGTCGCTGACGCACCGGCCGGTGGAGTGCCACGCCAAGCCGGACGCGGCCGTGGTGCGGATGTCGGTCGGCCTGGAGCACCTGGAGGACCTGCGCGACGACCTCGCGTACGCGATCAAGGAGGCGCACCGCTGACCGGCCGGTACATTCGGCCAATGGGCCAACCGAGTGACCTGGACGCGGTGGATGTCGCGATTCTGCGCGAGCTGCAGAAGGACGCCCGGCTGCAGAACAAGGAACTCGCCGCCATCGTCGGGGTCGCCCCGTCGACCGCGCTGGAGCGGGTGCGGTCGCTGCGCAGACGTGGGGTGTTCACCGGGTTCCACGCCACGGTGAACCTGGCCGCGCTGGGGAGGCCGGTCAGCGCGCTGCTGTCGGTGCGGGTCCGGCCGCATCGGCAGCAGATCGTGGCCGCGTTCAAGGCGTTCGTCCTGGAGCAGCCCGAGACCGTCTCGCTCCTGCACGTCGCCGGGCCCGACGACTACCTGATCCAGGTCGCCGTGCCCGACACCGCCCACCTGCAGCAGCTGCTGATCAATCGGCTGCTCAGCAGGCCCGAGGTGGTCTCGGTGAACACGATGCTGGTGTTCGAAGCGATAGGCCAACCGGTGCAAGGGCCGATCGGGTCATAGCTGTCACTCACATGGGTGATATGCCAACTGTGAATGACGCATTGGTGTCGATGGCGCGATTGGGTAGCCAACCGCTGGTCAGGTGCGGTAAACAGGCGAGGTCGAATACACCGTGTCACCAGATCGCGGCTCTTAGCGGCGGTGACACTCGGCCAGTCGGGTGATGACGATGAGCCAATCTTGCGAAGAGTTACCGCCCGGCGACCTGGGCGAGGTCGATGACCTTCTGCGCGCTGTCGTGGCCGATGGGTTCACCGTGTACCTCTGCGGCGGCAGCGACAGCCCGGAAGCCATCGTGGCCACCTACGCCTGGGAGAACCACATCGACTACGTGGTGATCAAGGACGCGCACGACGTGACGGCCGCCAGATCCCGGCAGGTCCACGACTGGGACGTGTTCACCGCCGAGTCGGTCGTCTGGTCCTACCACGGCCATGCCCGCTGGGCGCTGCGCGCGATCCTCGACCTGCTGCCCCCGGACCACCCGCAGGCCCCGGACGACGAATACCCGGCGCCCGCCAGCCTGCAGGTCGACGAGTCCTACCTGCGCAAGGTGTCGGTCCGGTCGCCGCGGCCGGGTCTCGTGGCCCGGCGGGCGATGCGGCTGCGCACCGCGACCTACGGCTGCCGCATCGGCTGAGGGTGCTCACAGCCGCGTGGTGGCACCATCGGGGGCATGAGACGCCTTCTTCTCGGCCTGAGCGGGCTGGCCGCCGCGGCTTGGGCCGTGCGCGACGTGCCCGTCGCCATGGGTGCCAAGGCCCGAGGCGAGCGCGCCGACCGCGTGAGCCGATCGCCCCAGTTCCGCGACGGCCGGTTCCACAACCGCGCGCGCACGATCCAGTTCGACCAGGAAGCAGGCGGCGGCCTCGTCCGCGAGCTGCTGTTCGGCAAGCAGCAGCGGACCCCGGTGGGCGAGATCCCCCTGGTCACGCCCGAGCCGCCGACCGACGACGGGCTGTACCTCACCTGGTACGGCCACGCGACCACGCTCGTCGAGATCGACGGTGCCCGCGTGCTGTTCGACCCGGTGTGGAGTGAGCGCGTCTCGCCGTCGCAGCTGGTCGGCCCGCGCAGGCTGCACCCGATGCCGCAGCCGCTCTCCGACGTGCCCGACGTCGACGCCATCGTGATCTCGCACGACCACTACGACCACCTCGACCTGCCGACCGTGCGGGAACTCGTCCGCACCCAGACCGCGCCGTTCGTGGTGCCGCTCGGCGTCGGCGCGCACCTGGAGCGGTGGAAGGTGCCCGCCGACCGGATCATCGAGCTCGACTGGGAGGAGAGCGCCGAGGTCGCGGGCGTCCGGCTCATCGCGACCGCCGCGCAGCACTTCTCCGGCCGCGGCTTCACCCGCGACGAGACGCTGTGGACGTCCTGGGTCGTCGCAGGACCGACCCGCAAAGTCTTCTACACCGGCGATTCCGGCTACTTCGACGGCTACCGCGAGATCGGTGCGGCGCACGGCCCGTTCGACGCCACACTCATCCAGGTCGGCGCCTACGCCGACGGTTGGCCCGACATCCACATGACCCCGGAACACGGCGTCGCCGCCCATGTCGACCTCCAGGGCGGGCTGATGATCCCCGTGCACTGGGCGACGTTCAAGCTCGCGCTGCACGCCTGGACCGAGCCCGCGGACCGGGTGTGGGCCGAGGCGAAGGCCCGTGACGTCGCCCTGGCCATCCCGCGCCCGGGCGAACGGGTCGACGTCGACGCCCCGCCGACCGTCGACCCGTGGTGGCAGATCCTCGCATAGGCTCGGGACGTGCTGATTTTCCGCGAAGCGACCCTCGCTGACGTGCCCGTCCTCGTCCCGCTGATCGAGTCCGCCTATCGGGGCGATTCGAGTCGGACCGGCTGGACGACCGAGGCGGACCTGCTCGAAGGCCAGCGCACCGACCCCGGCGGCGTCGCCGAGGTGATCACCGCGCCCAAGAGCGCGCTGCTCATGGCATGGTGCGACGACGACCTGGTGGCCTGCTGTCACGTCGCCGAGGAGGACGGCGCCGGGTACTTCGGCATGTTCGCCGTGGTCCCGGGCCTGCAGGGCGGCGGCATCGGCCGCGACACCCTGGCCGAGGCCGAGCGCTTCGCCCGGGTCGAGTGGGGCCTGGGCGAGATGCGGATGAAGGTCATCAACGCCCGCGAGGACCTGATCGCCTGGTATGTGCGGCGCGGGTACACGCGGACCGGCGAGATGACCCCGTTCCCCTACGGCGACGAGCGGTTCGGCGTCCCGCTGCGCGACGACCTCGCCTTCGAGCTCCTGGTGAAGCCGCTTGGTTGACGGCAACCCGAGGACACGGTCTGCTGTCCCTGTGTCCACCGCCTCGTACCGCCAGCTCCGCTTCGTCGCCCCCGCGGGCTCCACCGAGTTCCTCCTGATCCGGCACGGCGAGTCCGCCGCCGCCGATCCGGAGCGCAAGTTCGATCTTGTCGGCGGCCAGGGCGACCCACCGCTCGCCCCCGAGGGCGAGCACCAGGCCGAGCGGGTCGCGGCCCGGCTGTCGAGCCTGGGGATCGACGCCATCTACGTGACCACTCTCCAGCGCACCGCCATGACCGCCGCGCCGCTGGCCCGCGCGCTGGACCTGGCGCCGCAGGTGGAGGCCGACCTGCGCGAGGTGTTCCTCGGCGAGTGGGAGGGCGGCCTCTTCCGGCAGAAGGTGGCCCAGAACGACCCGATCGCGCTGCGGATGCGCGAGGAGCAGCGGTGGGACGCGATTCCCGGCGGCGAGTCGAACGAGGCGTTCGCGAAGCGGGTCCGCGGGGCGGTCGAGCGGCTGGCCGCGCGCCACCCCGACCAGCGGGTCGCGGTGTTCACCCATGGCGGCGTCATCGGGCAGGCAATCGCCCTGGCCAGCGGGTCCGCGCCGTTCGCGTTCCTCGGGTCGGACAACGGGTCGATCTCCCAGCTCGTGGTCGACGGCCCGGTCTGGCACGTCCGCCGATTCAATGACACAGCTCACTTGGACCACGGAAGGACCGTCGGACTGACCTAAAGTGCTGGGATGGCACCACGTCAGGTTTCCGACACCCGCATCGTCGACGCGCCCGCGGCCGAGATCTTCGAGCTGCTGGTGGATCCCGCGAAGCACCCCCTGATCGACGGGTCCGGCACCGTGCTGGCCGCGCGCAGCACCGGGCCGCGCAGGCTCAAGCTGGGCGAGAAGTTCGGCATGGACATGAAGATGGGGCTGCCGTACAAGATCCTCAACACGGTCGTCGAGTTCGAAGAGGACCGGCTGATCGCGTGGCGGCACTTCTACGGCCACCGGTGGCGCTGGCAGCTGCGCGACCTCGGCGACGGCCGCACCGAGGTCACCGAGACCTTCGACTGGTCCACCACGCGCCTGGGCTTCCTGCTGGAGCTGGTGAAGTTCCCCGGCAAGAACCTCAAGGGCATCCGGGTCACGCTCGACCGGCTCCAGCGGCGCTTCGCAGGCTGATTCGTCCAGCGGGGGGTCGTCGCCGGTGCGACCATGGATCTATGACGTATCCCGAAAATGACCCTCGCTATTCCGACCCCCGGCGCGAGCCCGTCGTGCCGGGGATGCCTGCCGAGGAAGAAGTCGTCCATGAGCGCGTCGCCGACACCGACGCGAGCCGCAACCGTGCCGTCGGCATGGTGTGCAGTCTCATCACGTTCCTTTGTGGACTGTTCGCCGTGGTGCTGGTGGCCAAGATCATCCTGACCCTGGCCGACGCCAACCCGTCGAACGGCTTCGCGTCCTTTGTGGACAAGTTCTCCGGAGCCGTGTCGCTTGGTTTCGATGGCCTCTTCACCCCGGCGTCGGAGAAGATCGGCGTGCTGCTCAACTACGGCATGGCCGCGATCGTGTGGCTGTTGATCGGCGCCGCGCTCACCTACCTCATCCGCCGGTTCGCCGCACCGGGACCGCGCCGCGAGGTCCGCTACCGCCGTTCGGTCGAGTGATCAGCGGTCGGGTTTGCCTTTCTTCTTGCCCTTTCCCGATTTTGACGGTTCTTCGGGCGGTTCCGCCGCCGGCGCAGGCTCAGCCGTCGTCGTCGGGGGCGGCGGGACCGCGACCACCGGCACAGGCGTCGGCGTCGGGTTCGGCACCTGCGAGGTCGCGGGCGGCGGACTGACGGCGGTCCGCCCCGGGTCCTGTGTGGACATCGCGACCGCGGTCCCGCCGAGCAGGATCGCGGCGCTCGCGGCGGCCAGGCGCACCGCCGTCGCGCGCGTCCGGGGCTTGGCGAGCGGTGGGAGTTCGGCGGTCGCCTGACGCGACACCGGCGGGGTGGACGGGCGCACCGGGGGCAACGGGCGCCCGCCCGTCAGCGCCGCCGCGGCGAGCCGCTGGGCGCAGTCCGCGGCGTCCGGCCGGTCGGCCGGGTTTCTGGCGGTCATGGCCGCCAGCGTCTCCGACCACGGGTCGGGCAGCCCGTCGGGAATCCTGGGGTCGCGGCGCAGCCGGGCGACGGCCGCCTCGACGTCGGTGCCGTCGTACTCCGGCCTGCCGGTGAGGCACTCGATCAGCATCAGGCCGAGTGAGTAGATGTCGGCGGGCGGGCCGCACGGCTCGCCCTGGACTTGTTCGGGCGCAAGGTAGGCGGCGGTCCCGACGCAGTGCCCGGTCAGCGTGACCCGCTCGTCACCCTCGGCGCGGGCGATGCCGAAATCCGCGAGGTAGCAGCCCACCGTCTCGCAGAGCAGCACGTTGGACGGCTTCACGTCGCGGTGCATGATGCCCTGGGAATGCACGTAGGCGAGGGTGTCGGCGAGCCGCGCACCCAGCCAGGCCGCCCGTTGCGGGTCGAGCGGACCGCCGTCGATCTCCCGGCGCAGCGTGCGACCACGCACCAGCTGCATGACCAGATACGGGCGGTCGCTGTCGGGGGCGACATCGAAGACGCGCAGCAGGCCAGGGTGTGACAGGCCGCCGAGCAGTCGGGCCTCGGAATCCAGTCGTGCGGCGGTTTCGCCCTCGGCGCGGCGCCGGAACAGCTTCACGGCGACCTCGCGGCCGAGGCGGACATCGGTGGCCTCATGCACGTCGGCCATGCCGCCGGTGCCGACCAGTCGGCCGAGTCGGTAGCGCCCGTCGAGCAAGTCGCCCGGTCGCATGGCCCACCCTCCGCTCGATCGTCCCAGCCGACTGGAGAATTACCCGCAGTGGGCGCCGCATAAACGCTGGTCCGGAACGGGTGAGCCTGGTGAAAAATGGCATGGAAACGCCCGAATGGGGGTACCAGTTCCGCGTAGGAGCTCAACGCCGAGAACACGGAGGACACCATGTCCCTGGACGACAACGACATCCGCAGCGGCGAGGCGGGCAACCACGGGGTAGCGGACGGGGGCGCGCAGGGCTCGCCCGGCGGTCATGACGGTGGCGCCGATGGCGGCGCGGACGGTGGCGCGAGCGGCGGTGGGGGCAGCCACGGTGTGGCCGACGGCGGAGCTGAAGGCAGGCCCGGCGGACACGACGGTGGCGCCGACGGCGGCGCGGACGGTGGCGCCGGCGGCGGGTTCGGCGGCGGCGGCTCGGACGGCGGTGCTGATGGCGGTGCCGATGGCGGCGCGGGCGGCGCGGATGGCGGTGCCGGCGGCGGTGGCTTCGGCGGTTCCGACGGCGGCGCGGATGGTGGCGCTGACGGTGGTGCCGGTGGTGCGCCGACCGGTGGCTCCGGTGGCGGCTCCTACGGCGACAGCGAATCGGGCGGCCGGGCAGGCAGCGGACTCGACGACGAGTCCGGCCGCCGCCGCGGTGAGGAAGACTCCGGCGGTTTCGGCTCCAGGTGACCACTGTCGCCGGCGGCCGGGCCGGGCGGTCAGCTGACCGCCCGGCCCTACGCCGCTGCGTGGCGGCCGATCCCGAGCACTTCGCCTCGGTCCACTGGGGCCGGTCCCCACTGCTCAGTCCCGCGGCCGAACTGCCGAAGGGCTTCGACGACCTGCTGACCCTCGCCGATGTCGACGAACTGCTGTCCCGGCGCGGCCTGCGCGCCCCTTTCCTGCGGGTCGCGAAGAACGGCGCCGTCGTCGGGTCGAACCAGTTCACCCGCGGCGGCGGGGTCGGCGCGGAGATCGCCGACCAGGTCGCCGACGACCAGGTGACCCGGCTCTTCGCCGACGGCCACACCCTGGTCCTGCAAGGTCTGCACCGGCTCTGGCCGCCGCTGATCGACTTCGCCGGGCAGCTCGGCGTCGACCTCGGCCATCCCGTGCAGGTCAACGCCTACATCACGCCCGCGTCGTCGCGCGGCTTCGCCGCCCACTACGACGTCCACGACGTGTTCGTCCTGCAACTCGACGGCACCAAGCGCTGGCACATCCACGAACCCGTCCACCGCGACCCACTGCGCGACCAGCCATGGGACCGCCGCGCCGACGCGGTGGCGGCGCGGGCCGAGCAGCCGCCGCTGATCGACACGGTGCTTTCCCCGGGCGACGCCTTGTACCTCCCGCGCGGCTACCTGCACTCGGCGACCGCGCTCGGCGGTGTCTCCGCGCACCTGACCGTCGGCGTCCACGTCCTGACCAGGTACGCGCTGGTCGAGGCCCTGCTCGCGCTCGCGGGCGACGACGTCGAACTGCGGTCGTCCCTGCCACTCGGCATCGACGCGGCGGACCCCGCCCACCTCGCCCCCCACCTCGCCGAGACCGTCGCCGCCTTGGCCGACGTGCTCGCCAAGGCGGACCCGGCCGACGTGGCCCGGCGCGTGCGCGGCCGGGTGTGGCAGGGCAACCGGCCCGCCCCGATCAGCCCGCTGGCCCAAGTCGCCGCCGCGCAGTCGGTCGCCGAGGGCATGCGGGTTCGCGTTCGTCCGGGCCTACGGTTCCGGATCGAGACCGAGGGCGACCGGGTGCGGCTCGACCTACCCGGTGATCAGCTTTCACTGCCGGTCTCCACGGCCCCCGCGCTGGCCGTGCTGCTTGGCGGAGAGCCTTGTGTGGTGGGGGAAATCCCCGGATTGCCCGTGGCCGACCAGATCGTCCTGGTGCGCAAGTTGCTCCGGGAGGGAATGCTGGTCGCCATGGGTGGTCCGGGGTGACGCGGGAGCGGTGCTCGGACGGCTGCCTGCGCCGCGGCGACCTGATCGGCGCGAGCGCGCCGCCGGTCCACCACTGGGTGCTGATCGAACAACCCGGGCCGTGGGGTCCGGACGCGCTGTGGGAGTCGGCGCTGACGCCGAAGGTCGCCAGGGCCGTGACGGAGCAGGCCGCCGAGATCGGAGCCCGGGTGCTGTTGATCCGACGCCCGGGCAGATCGAGTCCGGGCCCGCGGCAGTGGGCACTGGTCGACGCGCGGCGGGAAGCGTTGTGGTGGAGCGAGTTCAGCGATCACGATGAGCTGATGGACCTCGGTCTCACCGACCCGCGCGGGGAACCTTCGGTGGAGCCGGTCTACCTCGTATGCACCCACGGCAGGCACGACACCTGCTGCGCGGTGCGGGGAAGGCCGGTCGCGGCGGCGCTGGCGGTCGAGCGGCCGAGTCGGGTCTGGGAGTGCTCACACGTGGGTGGCGACCGGTACGCCGCGAACCTGTTGGTGTTGCCGCACGGGTTCTACTTCGGGCAGGTGGAAGCCCGCGCCGCGGCGGGAATCGCCGACGAGTTCGAGGCGGGAAAGCTTGACCTGCCACGGTTGCGCGGCCGGTCGACCTTCCCGCCCGCGGCGCAGGCGGCGCAGCAGTTCGTGCGGGAGCGGACCGGTGTGCGCGACGTCGACGCGTATGCCCCGGTGTCGGTCGAGCGGGTGGCGCACGAGGAGTGGGATGTCGAATTGGCGGGCGGCTGGCTGGTTCGGGTGCGCGCGGTGTTCGAGCGCAGCGACACTCCGTTGACCTGCCGGGCCAGGGTTCCCGCGGCGATCCGGCATTTCGAGTTGGTCAGTGTGCGTATGCGCTGACGAGGGCCTCGCAGCTGCGGGCGATCACCGCCGCCGCCCGCCGTTCCCGGTCCGCCAGCCGTGGGTCCTCGGCGTGGCCGCGCCAGCGCAGTAGGGCGTCATAGGCGTCGCCGGACATCGACAGCCTGCTTGACGGGTCGGATCCGCGTCCGCCCAGGAGCGCGGTGGCTTCGTCCGCCGCTTCGCCGAAGGACACCCGGCCGGTGCGCAGGGCCGCGAGCAGGCGCAGTTCGCGGAAGTCGTGCGCGCCCGCCAGGACCCGCTCCAAATCCGCCGCGATCGTCGCCGCGTCGGGGCGGGGTTCCATGCGGAGCACCATGTCCAGCGCCATCATCGCCGAGCGGGCGCGTAGGGCGGGGGCCCGGTCGACGAAGCAGGCGCCGATCGACTCGCGCAGGTCGGTGATCCCGCTGGCCCGGATCAGGCCGGTCGCCACGCCGTCGCGGTCGCGGATTCCTCGGCGCACCAGGCTGACTCCGATGCGGACGCCGAACAGTCCCAGCCGCCGCAGCAGGGCGGTGTGGATCATCGGGTCCATCGCGATGAACCGGTCCACCGACAGCAGGGCCGCGTCCGCCTCCGGGCGGGGCAGTTGGCCGATGTGATCCAGGACCGCGAACTCGTCGACCGACAGTGTCGACCCGCCCACCGCGAGCAGACCCGCGACGGCGACGACGTCCTGGCACAGCCCGGTCAGCTCCGGCGACTTGGCGTTGCGGCGGGCGACCTGCCGCGCGGAGACCAGCGCGTCGATCCGGCCCGCGCCGAGTTCGTCGGCCCGGGAGAGGACCACGATGGTCGAGATCGGGGTCGCCCGGGCGATCGGATGGTCGGGACGCAGTTTGGCCAGGTCGGATCCGGGCTGTGGCAACAGATACACGGTCGCGTCGGCGTCGACGTGGTGGTCGGCGCTCGGGTCGATGAGCTCGACCTCGCCGGGCCAGTCGACGACGAGCCGGTCGGTGCCGATGACGTCGCCGACGATCGCGCTGAGCATCGTGGTGCGGCCGGAGTCGGTGGGCCCGACAATCGCCAGCCGCAGCGGTCCGCGCAGCCGCGCCTGGTGCGCCCGCAGGAAACCGTCGGCGCGTGGGCTGTCCCGATACACAGCGAGTGCGCGGTCGAGCAGGCCCCAAGCCGCCTCGTCCAGGGTCATGCGGTGAGTCCGCGCGGTGCGGGCAGCGCCTGCCCGGCGTCGACCCGCCCGCGCAGCGCGGTCAGGGTCTCCAGACCCCGGCGGACCTCGGCGGCGCGGCCGCTGCGCAGGGCCGCCGTCGCCTCCAAGTCGCGTTTGATCTCGCGGGCGGACGCGGTGGCCTCCTCCCGCAGCCGCTGGGCGACCTCGGCGAACCGATCCCGCAGCGCCCGGTGGATCACCCGCATCGCGTCCTTCGTCTCCTTGCCGTAGGACAGGAAGAAGTCGTCGACATGGCGCTGCGCGGTGGTCTTCGCGATCGACTGCCTGCGCTTGAGCCGCGCGCCGCGCTCCTCGAACACGCTGCGCGCGCCGAACGCCGCGCCCGCGCCGATCGAGATCGGGTTGATCAGCGGCATACCGGCGAGCGTGGTGGCGAGACCGGACATGAGCAGGCCGCTGTAGGACCCGCGCAGGCCGACGAACAGCTTCTGCACGGGCGTGAACTTCTCGATGTGCGGCTTGCGGAGCCCGTCGGTGCGCTCGCCGGAAAGCTCACGCAGCACCGACGCGGGCAGCCGGTCGGCGTCGGGGATGACCTCGCGGGCGATCCGGTTGGCGATCCACTCGAACCGCTCCAGCAGCCAGTCCGAGTTGACCTCGGCGAGTGCGGTGAGGTTCTCGGTCATCCACTCCTCGAACTCGTCCCACACCTTCACCGGGTCGGCGACCTCGAAGTAGTCGTCGACCTCGCGCAGGATCTTCCGGGTGCGGTCGCGCAGGTCGTACTCCACGTCCGACATCAGGTCGGCGACGTCGTCGCTGAGCTGGGTCTGCCAGCGGCTCGCCTCACGCTGCAGCTCCTCCACCCGGCGGCCCGCGGCGTGCCAGTCGGCGAGCGCGGCGGCGTCGGTGGTCGGGGTGGCGGCCTCGTACTCCTCGCGCAGCGGCGCGATGAGCTGGTCGAGCGCCAGCCTGCTCGTCGCGGCGGCCGCCTTGGCGACCACGGCGCCCGGGTCGGCGAGGATCGACTTCTGAAAGTGGGTGATCAGGTCGCCGAAGCCGGACTCGGTGTTGAGCTTGCGGTCGTCGGCCCGCACCGCGGCCAGCCGCAGCGCCGAGGACACGGGGATCACCGTCGAGGGCAGACCGGCCTCTTCCAGCGCGCGCCGGTCGGCCTCGGCGACGTCCCGCCAGTCCGGCACGATGTCGATCTTGGTGAGAACGACCACGACGGTCGGGCACAGCCGCACGATCTGGCTCAGCACGTCCAGTTCCAGCGCGGTCAGCTCGCCGGTGGCGTCGGTGACCAGCACTGCGGCGTCGGCTTCGGCCAGCGCGCCCATCGCCCGCACGGTCCGGGGGCACCGCGCGTCGCCGACCGCGGGGGAGTCGACCAGGACCAGGCCCGCGCTGAGCAGCGTGCGGGGCAAGCCGATCTCGGAGCGAAGGACGTCGTCACGGACCTTCGCGAGCTTGTTGGCCCGGGCGCTCACCGATTCGACGGGGGCGCCGGAGCGTTCGATGGAGCCGCCGAGCGCGGGCCGGACCGCTCCGGTCACGACCGAGGCGGTCGGGGTCTCGGCATGGCGCACCACGGCGGGGACCACGGTCGTGACGTCGTCGCCGACCGCGCACACCGGGGCGTTGATCAGGGCGTTGACCAGCTGGCTTTTGCCCTGGCCCGCGCGGCCGAACATGACCACGCGTCTACCGGGTTCCAGCAGCCGGGCCCGGCGCAGCAGGAGTCTCTCGGCGAGATCCGAGCGATCGTGCGCCGCGCAGGCACGGATGGTGTCGTCCAGGGTTCCGAGCCAGGGCGGTGCCATCACCCGGTCGAGTGTGCCGTGTTCGGCCATCAAGGTGAAGAAGGCGGGGTCCGGTTGTGACCAGGACCCCGCCTTCACCGCACTCGGCGCTTAGAGACCGAGGTTGAAGTCGTCGACCAGTCCGCCCACGTCAGGCAGGCCGGCGTTGCCGGTCACGGCGCCCAGCGGGCTGTCGTTGACGAGGCCGCCCACGTCCGGCAGCGCCGCGCCGAGGTCGGGCAGCGGGTTGGCGACCGGCAGGTCCGGCAGACCCGGCAGGTCGGTCGGCAGGTCGGTCGGCAGGTCGACGGGGAGCTCGGTCGGCAGGTCCGTCGGCAGGTCGACCGGGAGGTCGGTCGGCAGGTCCGTCGGGATGGCGACCGGCGCCGCGGGCAGGTTGGCGATCTGGTCGGCGACGGTCGCCGAGCCGGACTCGATCTGGTCGGCCGCCTCGGCGCCCGTGGTGGTCAGGAAGCCACCCAGGTTGGCCGTGCCGGACGCGACCGTGCCCGCGAGCAGGCTGCCGCCTGCGGAGACGTAGTTCGCGACGGTGGTGCCCGCGGTGTCGTCTGCGCGCAGCAGGTCGGAGTCGAGCAGGTCCGACGGGTCGGTGCCCAACTCGGGCAGACCGGCCGAGGGCAGGTCGCCCAGCGACGGGACCTCAAGGGCCGGGAGGGCCGGGAGGGCGTCGAGCGACGGGACCTCGACGGGCAGGCCGTCGAGCGACGGGACCTCGAGGGCCGGGAGACCCGGCAGGCCCGGGAGGGCGTCGAGGGACGGGATCTCGACCGGCAGGCCGTCCAGCGAGGGGATGTCGACCGGCAGGCCGTCGAGCGACGGGATGCCGCCCAGCGACGGAGCCGACAGCTCCGGCAGGGACAGCTCCTGGCCGGCGAGCGAACCGCTCGCGGCGAGCTCGCCCGAGGCGCTCAGCGCCAGGTCGGCGGAGACGACACCGAGGTCGACGCCACCCGCGGCACCGTCGGTGCCCAGGGTCAGGGCGCCACCGTTGGCGCCGAGGGCCGACTCGCTGCCGAACGCGACGCCGACACCGTCGGTGCCCGCGGTCAGGCCGCCACCGAGGTTGCCGAGGCCCGCGACGTCGCCGCCGAACACGGTCTCGACGCCGTCGGTGGAGCCGGTGGCGCCACCCGAGACCGCGAGCTGCTCGGTCTCGACACCGAAGGCGCCGCTGGCACCGTCGACACCGACCGACGACCCGCCGGAGACGGCGGCCACGGCCGAGTCGAACGCCGCGGCGGTCTCCACGCCCTGGGTCGAGGCCTCGACGAGGCCGCCCAGCGCGAACTGGTCGCTCTCGATGCCCAGGTTGCCCGCGCCGCCGTCGAGGCCGAGGGCCGAGCTGCCGGTCACGGCGCCCAGGGCCGAGGTGCCGCCGAACGCGGACTCGACGCCATCGGTCGTCGCGGTGACGACATTGGAGCTGCTGAAGAAGTCGGTGTCGAGACCCAGGCTGCCGGTCACGCCGTCGAGGGTGGCGTCGACCACGCCTTCGCCCGCGAACTGCGCCGAGCCTGCGGAGACGACGCCGGTGAGGCCGTCGAGCGAGCCCGCGACGTCACCGGCGCCGGTGAGGCCGCCGAGGTCGGCGAGCCCGGTCAGGCCGCTGGTCAGGGAGCCCTCGGGCTCGCAGTGGCCGCCGGTCTCGGACATGCTGCCCGCGACGTCGGCGACGGCGGTGAGCTGCTCGATCGCGCTGTCGCAGGTCGGCAGGTCCAGGCCACCGAGGCCCGGGGTGTCGACAACCAGCGGGATGACGTCCTGGACGTCCTGGGCGGTGATGTCGCCGAGGCCGGCACCCGCGAGGGCGGCGGCCGGGTCCTGCGCGAAGTCGGTGCGCGCGGACTCGTCGGTGAGGAGGGTCAGCACGAACTCGTGCAGGGTCTGCTCCTGCGGCTCGACCTGCGTGGTGGCCGTGGCGGTCGCGCTGCCGGAGGCGGACGCCTCGGCGGGGGCGGTGGCGGGCTCAGGGGTGACGCTCAACGACTTCTCCATTTCGGGGGACTTGCTGACGTGCGGGGGAGGCTTGTCGCCCGAGGCCGGGGGCATCGACCTGGGCTGTCGACGATCAACTTATGGATCAAGGACTGCCACTACATCGGGGATCACTCCGAGTCTCGGGGGCTCACTCGAACGGGTGATACGGGGATCTCCGTTAGGGGATTAGGGGGTCACGAAACGAACACCCTGGGTTGCCGTGCGGGATCGCGCGCCTGGTACGAACTGAGGCCTGAGTCGCCGCCATCCGGAGGAATGCCAATGCCCTATGTGCTCGGCATCGACGTCGGTCGCACCCGCGGCACGGCGGCGGTCTGTCGGCGCGTGGGCGGCGCGTTCGGGCCTCCCGAAGTGGTCCCGATCGACGGCGGCAACCGCTGGACTCGATCCCTGATCGCCATCTCCACCGCAGGTGAAGTGCTGGTCGGACAGGCCGCGGAGCATCGGGCGGCGATCGAGCCGGACCGTGTCGCCCGCGACTTCATGGCCAGGGTCGGCGACGGCGTGCCGGTCCTGCTCGGCGGCGAGCTCTACCCGGCGGAGACGCTCGCCGCGGCCGTGGTCGCCTGGATCGCCGACGTCGTCGCCCAGGCCGAGGGCGCCCAGCCGGAGCGGGTCGCGGTCACGCACCCACCCGATTGGGGGTCATACCGTCGTGGACTTCTGCGGGAGGCGCTGACCGCCGCCGGTCTGCCGGGGGCGTTGCTGCTGCCCACGGTGGTCGCCGCCGCCGAGGCCGCCCACCTGCGCGAGCCGGTCCCCGCGGGCACGGCGCTCGCGCTGACCCTCATCGGCGGCAGGCACTGCGAGCACGCCGTCCTCTACCGCGGCCAAGCCGCGTTCGACCTGGTCACCCACGTGCCGATGGTCGAGCCCGACGCCGGAGACCACCTCGACGACCTGCTGGCCAGTCACGTGCTCGCGGCGAGTCCGGAGCACGCCGCCGACCCGGCCGCGATGATCGAGTTCCGGCTCGCCTGTGTCGCGGCGAAGGAACGGCTCTCGGTCGCCGCCGAGGTCCGGGTGCCGCTGCCGTACGCCCCCGGGGACCTGACGGTGACCAGGGCGTTCTTTGACGAACTCGCCCGGCCCGCGCTCACCTCGGTGGTCGACGACCTCAGCCTGATCACCGCGGGCGTCCCCGCCGACCAGCTCACCGGCGTGGTCCTGGCGGGCGGCACCGCCCGGGTCCCGCTGCTCGCGTCGCTGGCCACCGCGCGGCTGGACTGCCCGGTCGCGGTCGAGGAGGATCCGGCGACCGCCGCGAGCCGGGGCGCCGCGCTGGCCGCCCGCCCGCGGCTGGGTCCCGCGCGGTTCGCGGGCGGCGGCGGTCATCTCACCGCTGACGCGAGCCACCCCGGGTTTCGCCCGACCGGCCCGGCGGGTGGGATAGTGCCCCCAGGTGATTCGTCACCCCTCGCCGTCGACGGGAGCCATCCGAGCTTCCGGCCGGTGACAGGACAAGCCAGCGATCCAGGGTTTCCACCGGCCAGGGCGCAGTCGGTGGATCCCGCAGACGTGAAGGAGCGTGCGGGGGTGCGCCTTACCGAGCCCGTACTACGCAAGCGCGGACGTGACGAGCCGCCGCCACCACGGCCCCCGGTCGAAATCATCCCGCTGGAGCCGCCCGCACGGCGGTTCGCCATCCCCAAGCGGTCCCGGCGCGGTGAGGACGACCGTTGATCCCCGGCTACCCGCTCCCGAGTGAACTCGTCCTCGACGACCCGACCCGGCGGCTGTGCGCGGCGATCGTCTCCGGCGGGCTCGCGCCCGTCCGGCTCGCGGTGATCGCCCCCGGCGGCTACGGCAAGACCGCCCTGCTCGACCTGCTCGCCACCGCCGAGGGCGCCAAGGGCTGGCGGCGTGGCGTCGACGGCGCGTCGCTGCTCCTCGTCGATGACGCGCATCTGTTGGGGGAGCAGGATTTCACTGAACTGGCCGCGCATGCGGCGGACAGCGCGACCGGGCTGGTCGTCGCCGCCCGGCCGCGCCCCCGACCCGACGGGCTGACCGCGCTGCTCGGCCGACTGCGCGGCCAGATCGTGCTGCGCCCGTTCGACCGCGACCGGGTGGCCGAGTGCCTGCGCGCGATCACGGGCGCGGCGCCGTCGCCCGCGGTGATCGACCTTGTGGCCGCGCAGACCGGCGGCGTGCCCGGCCTGGTCCACCGGCTGGCCCCGCACGTCGGCGCCGGGACCGTGCCCCGGGCCGCCGTCGAGGAGTTCCGGTTCGAACTCGACCGGCTCAGCCCGGACGCGCTGCGGGTGCTGGTCGCCGCCGAGGTCGGGATGGGGGAGGTCGACCTGCTCGCCGGCCTGCTGGCCCGCACTCCCGCTGAGGTGGCCGACGTCCTCGACGAGGTGCGCGGCACCGGTCTACTGGATCTCACCGGCGAGCTGCTTCCGTTGGGCGCCAAGGTCTTGCGCGAACTCGTCCCGGCCGATCAGCGGGACGCGGTCTTCGGCGGGCTCGCCGACCTGCGGCTCGCCCGCGGCGGCCCGCTCGGCGACGCGGCGCTCGCGCTGCTCGGCGCGGGCGCGGGCGGACCGTCGGTGGCCGCGGTCTTCGAGGCCGCCGCCGCACAGGCCGACCCGGATGTCGCCGTGCGCCTCTACGCCGCCGCCGCGGAGGCAGGCCACCCGGTCGACGAGGTCCGCCACGCCGAGGCCGAGGCCATGTCCGGTGACATCGACTCGGCGCTGCGCCGCGCCGACGCCGTGGTCTCCGCGACCGGGAACCTCGAAGCCGCACGGATCGCCGCCGCCGCGCTCGCCCACCGCGGCCAACTCGCGCGCAGCGCGGAGCTGTACCAGTGGTCGGGTTCGGCGCTCGCGGCCATCGGCCTGGCGGGAACCGGGCGGGTCGACGACGCGCGGACCGCGCTCAAACAGGCCGACAGCGGCGAGCGGCCGACCCTGCTGGCCGGCGCGATCACCGCCCTGGCCCAGGGAATCCTGTCCTCGCTCGACGAGTCGTGGCCCACCGCACTGTCCACTGTGGCCCGTGCGGCGGAGATGCTGGAACCGGTGGGCGGCACGACGCTGCTGCCCGACAGCCCGGCCGCGGTGGCCGCGATCATGGCTTCGCACAGCGGCGCCGCGGGGCTCGCCGAACCGCTGCTCGACCGCGCCATCGCCGCCGAGACCGGCGCAAAGGTGTTGGTCAACCGGCATCAGCTGCTGCGCGCGTGGATCGCGATGACCCGCGGCGACGGGCCCGCGGCGGCCGCGGTCGTGGCCGGCCTCACCGACCTGACCCCGCGTGACGCGCAGTTCGCGCTGGGCATGGAACTCGGCATCGCCCGCCGGGGCAGCGATCTCGGCGCGCTGCGCCGGTCGTGGGACCGCGCCTGTGCGACGCTCGTGCGCACCCCCGTCGACTTGTTCACCTTGCTGCCGCTGGGCGAGTTCGCCATCGCCGCGGCCCGCCTCGGCGACCGCGACCGGCTCGTCCCGCAGCTCGACGAGGCCTGGGACCTGTTGCGCCGCTTGGGGAACCCGCCGCTGTGGTCGGCCATGCTGCACTGGTCGTGCCTGCACGCGGAGATCATCGCCGAGCGGCCCGACGCCGCCGAGGAGCACGCGACGGCGCTGGCCGAGACCGCGGCCGCGAGCCCGTTCCACACCACGATGTCGCACGCCGCGCAGAGCTGGCGTCTGGTCCTGCAGGGCACCGTCGACGCCGAGCACGTCGAGTCCGCCGCCCGCGGCCTGCACGCCGCGGGCCTCGGCTGGGACGCCGCCCGACTGGCGGGCCAGGCCGCGATCCGCACCGCGGACCGCAAGGCGATGGTCGGCCTGCTCGACTGCGCCCGCGTCCTGCAGGGCCCGGGCGCGGCGGCCCCGGTCATCGAGGACCGGTCCGGCGCGGCCCGGCTCAGCGAGCGGGAACTGCAGGTGGCCGGGCTGGTGCTGGACGGGTTGACCTACAAGCAGGTGGGTGACCGGCTGTTCATCTCGGGCAAGACCGTCGAACACCACATGGCCCGGATGCGCTCTCGGCTCGGCGCGACCAGCCGCAGCGACCTGCTCGCCCAGCTGCGCGCGCTGCTGGGCAATCGGGCCTAGGACATCATGAAGATGACGATGCCGATGATCAGCGCGGGGATCAGCGCCAGCCAGAACTGGGTGATGGCCACCACGACGACCGTGCCCAGGGCGGCGAGTATGGCGAAGACGGTGATGATCGTCCGGTCCTTGGGACCGGACCGGTCGACCAGCGGGTCTTTCGGCGCGGGCACCAGCGGCTTGGCGGACTCCCGCACGGGAAGGTCGTCAAAGAGCGCTGCGAGCTCAGCCTGGGTGCGCGCCGCCGTGGCCGCCCCACACCGCAGCTCGTACTCCGCGACGTCGATGCGCCCTTCGGAGAAGTGCTCGCCGAGCTCGTCGATCGCCCGCTCACGCTCAGCGGTGCCGACGCGGATGTTCCCCTCACGAGCCATGACCCTCACTCTACGGTGACAAAATGGTGACTGTCGGGGAGATCCGGGCACTGGCACTGTCGCTGCCGCGCACCGAGGAGGCGCTGGTCCACGACCGGGTGAAGTTCCGCGTCCGCGGCCTGGTTTACCTTGCCCTCTCCCGCGACGAGACCGAACTCGGCTTCGCCTACCCGAAAGCCGAACGGGCCGCGCTCATCGAAGCCGAGCCGGACGTGTACTTCATGCCGATCCCGTCGGACGAGCGCTTCAACTGGGTCCGCGCCCACCTCTCGAAGCTGACCCCCGACCGCATGCGCGAACTCGTCATCGACGCCTGGTGCATGGTCGTGCCCAAAGGCGTGGCCGCGGCCTATCTGGCGGTCAACCCACATCCAGGACGTGACGAGTGACCGCCGTTGTACCCAAGAGTGTTACGACATTCGAGTGATTCTTGTGTGATCATGAAGCGCGCTGATCCGACAACGTTCGGGGGAACATGGACGTCAGGCAGGACTGGCCCGAACGCGGTCGGACCGTCACCTTCTCGCAGTGGGACTTCGACGCGGGAAAGGCGCGGTTCATCGGGATCGGGGTCGTCGCCGGGCCCGCGCAGCAGCACCCGCACCTCGACCTGTACCGGTTCCCGATCATGGCTCGGCCGGGTGATGAGAGGGCCGTCCCCGAATGGATTAACGAGTCGGACATCATTGACGTCGTGCCGCGCTAGAACCGGCGGGCCACGAAACGGAGTGTGTGTCGATGAGCGCGACCCTGGTGGCCAAGGCCCTGGCTGCCGGGCACGGTGACCGTGCCCTGTTCTCCGGGCTCGACCTGGTCGTCGCCCCCGGTGACGTGATCGGCCTGGTCGGCGTCAACGGCGCGGGCAAGTCCACGCTGCTGCGCACGCTGGCCGGGCTGCTGCCCGCCGAGCAGGGCGAGGTCCGGCTCAGCCCGTCGAGCGCCATCGTGGGCTACCTGCCGCAGGAGCCCGACCGCCGTCCCGGCGAGTCGGTGCGCGCGTTCCTCGCCCGGCGCACCGGTGTCGCCGACGCGCAGGAAGCGATGGACGCCGCGGCCGAGGCGCTCGGCGCGGGCACAGCGGGCGCGGAGGACGAGTACTCCCACGCCTTGGAGCGCTGGCTGGCGCTCGGCGGGGCCGATCTCGACGAGCGGGCCGAGGCCGCGGTGGCCGACCTCGGGCTCGGGGTGCGCCTCGACCAGGAGATGGTGTCGCTCTCCGGGGGGCAGGCCGCGCGGGCCGGGATGGCCTCGCTGCTGTTGAGCCGCTACGACATCTTCCTGCTCGACGAGCCCACCAACGACCTCGACCTCGACGGCCTGGCCCGGCTGGAGGACTTCGTCTCCGGGCTGCGCGCGGGCACCGTCGTGGTCAGCCACGACCGCGAGTTCCTCACCCGCACGGTCACCGGCGTCCTCGAACTCGACTTGGCCCAGCAGCAGATCCGCGAGTACGGCGGCGGCTACGCGGCCTACCTCGATGAGCGCGAGGTCGCGCGCAGGCACGCCCGCGAGGAGTACGAGGATTTCGCCTCCACCAAGTCCTCGCTGGAAGACCGGGCCCGCATGCAGCGCGGCTGGATGGACAAGGGCACCCGCAACGCCCGCCGAAAGGCGAGCGACAACGACAAGATCGGCCGCAAGCTGCGCTCGGAGTCCTCGGAGAAGCAGGCCGCCAAGGCGCGCCAGACCCAGCGCATGATCGAGCGGCTGGACGTGGTCGAGGAGCCGCGCAAGGAGTGGGAGCTGCGGATGGAGATCGCCGCCGCGCCCCGCACCGGCGCGGTCGTGGCCGCCCTTCGCGACGCCGTCGTCCAGCGCGGCGACTTCACGCTCGGACCGGTGTCGCTCGAAATCGGCTGGGCCGACCGGGTCGCGATCACCGGGGCCAACGGCGCCGGGAAGTCGACCCTGCTGGCGGCCCTGCTCGGCCGGACCGAACTCACCTCGGGTGAGACCTACCTCGGGCCGGGAGTCTCCGTGGGCGAGGTCGACCAGGCCCGCGGCCTGTTCCTCGGCGACGAGCAGCTCTTCGACGCGTTCAGCCGGGAGATCCCGGACTGGCCGACCGCGGACGTGCGGACCCTGCTGGCGAAGTTCGGCCTCAAGGCGCACCACGTCCTGCGCCGGGCCGCGACCCTCTCACCGGGTGAACGCACCCGTGCCGCGCTGGCGCTGTTGCAGGCCCGCGGGGTCAACCTGCTGGTGCTCGACGAGCCGACGAACCACCTGGACCTGCCCGCGATCGAGCAGCTCGAGTCGGCCATGGCGGACTACCCCGGCACATTGCTGCTGGTCACCCACGACCGCCGCATGCTCGACGCGATCGCGGTGAACCGGCGGTTCGTGGTGAGCGACGGGTCCGTCTCAGAAAAAGACTGACCATGGACTCCCTCGGCGGCACCTGGGGGAGTCCATGGTCAGCCGGTCAGGCCCCCGGTGTCGTCGGGTGCGCGGGCAGCTTGGCGCGCAGCTTGCGCAGCGCCCCGTCGATCTGGGTGTGGTACTTGCCCTTGGTGCGCTGGTCGATGATCCGGCCTGCCTTCGTCGCCGCCCGGTCGACCTTCTCCGGGTGCTTGCTGGCGTACTTCCTCGCGGCCGCCGCCGCCCCGGCGAGGGCGGCGAGCTTGCGTAGCTTCGGCATCGGTACTCCTTTTCGGCTCGGCCGTTCAACGTTGCAAGTACCCAAGAAGGTTCCGCTCCATGCGCTTGTTCCAGCACCGATAGTGTTCTATGTATGCCGACTTACGCATCCGTTGACAAACCGCGGCCCAGATCACGGGACGCGGCGGGGCTGCCCGCGGTCACCGCGGAGCGGATCGTCGAGGAGGCGCTGGCACTGACCAGGGAGCAGGGCCTGGAGAACTGGACGCTGCGCCAGCTCGCCGGCGCGGTCAGCGCCTACCCGGCTGTCGTCTACCACCACGTCGGCGACCGCGAGGCCGTGGTCGCCGGGGTGATCGAGCGGGTCGTCGCCGAGTTCGCGCTCCCCGAGCCGCAGCAGTGGCGGAGCTGGTTCGAGGAGCTGCTCCTAGGTATGCGGCCCGTGCTGCGGGCCGCTCCCGGAGTGGCCAGGAGGCTGGCGCTGTACGGCCCGATCGTGGCCTCGGCCCGGCGCGTCATCGACCGCGGTGTGCGGGTGCTCGACGCGGCCGGGTTCGGCGAGGAGAGCGTGCTCGTGTGCAACGTGCTGCTCACCCAGGCCTGCCAGTTCGTGGCCCTGGAGGACGACCGCGAGCACAGCCCCCGGCTGCGCGCCGAGGCCGCGGCGGTCTTCAGCTCCTACCGCGACCGCGAGGACATGCCGGGGCTGGCCGCGACCGGCCGGTTCGTCTATGAGATGACACAGCGGCCGGGCGGCGTCGAGGCGTACTACGACGAGTTCTTCACCTTCGCCATCGCCCGCATCCTCGACGGTGTCGCCGCCCGGCTCGCCGTCCTCAGTGGAACAGGGCGTTGAGCTCCGACCACGTCATGCCGCCCGCTACCGACTGGTAGGTCCCCGATCCGAGCAGTTCCTCGGTGGCCCGGCGCGCCAGCCCGTACGCCGCTTCCGCGACGGCCGCGCCCAGGCTCGCCCGCGCCACACCGACGCCGCCGAGTTCGGCGATGCTCGGCGCGCCCGGCCCGACCATGATGTTGACCGGCGCCGGGATCTCCGCCACCAGCGCCTTGATCGTGGCCAGGTCCCGCACGCCCGGCACGAAGATGCCTGAGGCGCCTGCGTCCAGATAGGCCAGGGCACGGCGCACTGTCTCGTCGAGACGGGAGTCCTCGTCGCCGACCCCGCGCAAGTACACGTCTGTCCGCGCGTTGATGTAGAGCGCGACACCCGCCTCATCCGCCGCCGCGCGCGCGGCGGCGAGCCGCTCGGCCTGCGCCGCGGTGTCGCGAAGGGGGCCCGCGTCCGTCTGGAACGAGTCCTCGATGTTCACCCCGACCGCGCCCGCCGCGAGCACGCCGCGGACCGTCTCGGCGACATCGGCGGCGGTGGTGCCGAAACCGGACTCGATGTCGGCGGTGACCGGCACGTCGACCGCCGCCACCACCCGGGCGATCAGGTCGACGGCGAGCGAACGGTCGAGCGCGTCGCCGTCGGGGGAACCCAGACTCCACGCGACACCGGCGCTGGTGGTCGCCACGGCGGAGCAGCCCGCCGCGACGGAGACACACGCGCTGCCCACATCCCAGGCGTTCGCCAAGGCCAGGACGGGTGTCGATGCGTGCAGCTCATGGAACCGCGCCGCGCGATCTTGCTGGGATGTCCTCATGCGGGCAAGTCAACCAGCAGCCACCGACATGGAGTAGCGAGAATGCGACAGTACTGGCAAGTGGCAGGTCAAGTCGATTTTTGGCTAGCCCCGCCACCTGCCGGACCTCCATCCTGTGCGGGTGCATGACGACTTCGACCGCTGTATGCGCGCCGTTAACGCCAAAGATTCCAGGTTCGACGGATGGTTCTACACCGCGGTCCGCACCACACGCGTCTACTGCCGACCCAGCTGCCCCGGGATGCCGCCCAAAGCCGAGAACATGGCGTTCTTCCCCAGCGCCGCCGCGGCCCACCAAGCCGGATTCCGCGCGTGCAAGAGGTGTCGTCCCGACGCGAGTCCTGGTTCGCCACAGTGGAACGCCCGCGCCGACCTCGCCGCCCGCGCCATGCGGCTCATCGCCGACGGGGTGGTGGACCGCTCCGGCGTCCCCGGTCTCGCCGCCCATCTGGGCTACAGCGTCCGCCAAGTGGAGCGACAACTGCTCGCCGAGTTCGGCGCGGGCCCGCTCGCGCTCGCCCGCGCTCAACGGGCCCAGACCGCCCGGCTGCTGATCGAGACCACCGAGCTCCCGATGAGCGAGGTGGCCACCGCCGCCGGGTTCGGCAGCATCCGCACGTTCAACGACACCGTGCGGGAGGTGTTCGCGCTGCCGCCCACCGCCCTGCGGCAGCGCGCGGGCAGACCCGCGGCGGGCTCGGGTGTGCTGACGGTGCGGTTGCCCTACCGGGAACCGCTCTCCGCCGACCAGCTCTTCGCCCAGCTCGCCGCCACCGTGGTACCCGGCGTGGAGGAGTGGCGGGACGGGACCTACCGCCGCACCCTGCGCCTGCCGCACGGACACGGCATCGCAGGCCTGCGCCCCGCCGCGGGCCACGTGATGTGCCAGCTCACCCTGACCGACCTGCGTGACCTGTCCCGGGCGATCAGCCGGTGCAGGCGGCTGCTCGACCTCGACGCCGACCCGATCACCGTCGACGACACCCTCGCCGCCGACCCGATCCTGGCGCCATCGGTCCGGAAGAACCCCGGCCGCCGCGTCCCCCGCACCGTCGACGGCGCCGAATTCGCCATGCGGGCCGTGCTGGGCCAACAGCTCACGACCGCCGCCGCCCGCGCCCACGCGACCCGGCTGATCGCCGCACACGGCGAGTCGGTGCGTGACCCGATCGGCGGATTGACCCACCTATTCCCGTCACCACAGACCATCGCCGCCCTCGACCCGGACGTCATCGCCCTGCCCCGGACCCGCCGCGACACCCTGATCGGGCTGGTGACCGCACTGGCGTCGGGCACGATCGACGTCGGTGTCGGCGCCGACCGCGACCGGGCCCGGGCCCGGCTCGCGGCGCTGCCCGGCTTCGGGCCGTGGACGGTCGAGACCATCGCCATGCGTGCCCTGGGCGACCCGGACGCGTTCATCCCCAGCGATCCTGGGTTGCGCGCGGCGGCCCGGGAACTCGGGTTGACCAGCAACACCAACAGCTTGGCGGTCCGGGCGGAGTCGTGGCGACCCTGGCGGGCCTACGCGATGCAACATCTCTGGGGAATCAGTGACCGCCTCGCGCGCTGAGCTAGAGACGTTCCACGTGTTCTCCGTGCATGCGGCCGCGGGTGTCGAGGACGGCCCGCGCCTGGCGGCCGATCCTCGCCAGGTCCAGTGACCGGTGATCCTGCAGCAGCACCACCAGATCCGCCGCCCGCACCGCCGCGTCCACATCGGACTCGACGCACACCGGTTCGCCGTCCACCAGGAATCCCGACACATACGGGTCGTGGAAGCCGACCCGGACACCGAGGGTGCGCAGTTGACGCACCACGCCGGTCGCGGGGGTCTGCCGGATGTCGCCGACATCCGGTTTGTACGTGACCCCAAGGAGAAGCACCCGAGATCCATACACCGTGCCGCCGTCGCGGGCCAGGATGTCCCGCGCCCGGCGGACCACGTAGCCGGGCATGCCGGCGTTCACCTCTTGCGCGGCGGTGATCATCGAGCACGGCAGCCCCTCGGCGCGCGCCCGGTTGGCCAGGTAGCGCGGGTCGACGGGGATGCAGTGCCCGCCGACGCCGGGGCCGGGTGAGAAAGCCTGGTACCCGAACGGTTTCGTGGCCGCGCAGCGCAGGACGTCCCACACGTCGACGTCGAGCCGGGCGCACAGGACGGCGAGTTCGTTGACCAGAGCGATGTTGACCAGGCGGTAGCTGTTCTCCAGCAGCTTCGCCGTCTCCGCCTCGCGCAGGCCCGCCGCGACCACGACCGAGTCGACCAGTTCCTCGTAGAACGCCTCGCACCGCTTGGCGCACAGCGGGGTCAGGCCGCTCACCACTTTCGGGGTGTTCTCCAGCGCGTGTTCGCCGTTGCCGGGGTCGATGCGCTCCGGGGAGTAGGCCAGGTTGAAGTCGACGCCCGCGACCAGGCCGGTGCACTCGAGAATGGGCAGCAGCACCTCCTCGGTGGTGCCCGGGTAGCTGGTGGACTCCAACACCACGAGCGTGCCCGGCCGCAGCCGGGCCGCGACCTCGTGGCCCGCGGCCATGACCGCGCGCAGGTCCGGCTCGCCGTCGACGAGACCGGTCGGCACGCAGATCACCACGGTGTCGGCTGTGGACACTGTGGTGAAGTCGGTTGTCGCGGTGAAACCCTGGCGCAGCATGGTGGCGATGTCGGCGGCGGCCGCGTCCTGCACGTGTGACCGGCCCGCCATCAGCCCGTCGACGACGCCGGTGTCGGTGTCCACGCCGGTGACGCGAAGCCCCGCCGCACAGGCCCGACGGGCGAGCGGCAGCCCTACGTAGCCCAGACCCACGACCACGAGATCCACTGAGAACAAGGAAATCCTTTCTCCGGTGGATCGCACTCAGGCCTTGAAGCTGCCGACTGCGCTGACGTGCGTCCCGTAGCCGGGTTTCACCCGGGCGAACGGCTCGATCGGGACGACGCACAGCGGGTCGGCGTAGATCGTGATCGCCTTGTCGGTCTGGTTGAAGATCAGGTGGGTGCCCGCGGGCAGCGGTTGGCAGCCCTTGGGGTCGTCCCAGACCCTGAGTTCGGTGAACTCGTGGGTGAACGCGACGACTTGGCCGGGTTGGGTCGCGGACTCCGCCGTCGACGCAGTGGCGACCGGGGTGAGCGACGCGAGCGGCGCTCCGACCGCCAAAGCGATCAAGGTCGACTGGACGAGCCGCATGGTTCCTCCTTGGTTCGAGTCCGATGACTCCATGCTCGACCTATTCCGCCGCCACCGCAGTCGCCGATTCGGGTACGTATTTTCACCCTATTGATAGGTGGCGCGTGTCGCCCCATTCTCCTTAACGTCCGCGTCATCATCTTCCTGTTGGAAAAGGTGGACCGCAGATGAGTCGTTACGACTGGGCACTGTCGCATCCGGGCATCGATCGTATTCGCACGACGATCGAGCCGATACGCAGCGAAGTGACCCGTCACCCGATTTACCGTCGGATGTCCACGACGGGGGACGCGGCGGTGTTCATGGCTCACCACGTGTTCGCGGTGTGGGACTTCATGTCGCTGCTCAAGAGCCTGCAGCGTGAACTCACGTGCGTCGAGGTGCCGTGGGTGCCGACGACGCAGCCGATCAGCAGGCGGCTCATCAACGACATCGTGCTGGTCGAGGAGAGTGACGAGTTCGGCGAGGGCTACGTCAGCCACTTCGAGCTCTACCGGCACGCCATGGCGCAGGCGGGCGCCGACACCGAGCCGATCGACTCCTTCCTCGACCAGCTGCGGGCCGGTGTCGACGTCGCGACGGCGCTGGTCAAAGCCAATGTCCCGGTGCCCGCGGCCGACTTCGTCCGGTCGACCTGGGAGCTGATCTCCGAGGCGCCGGTGCACTGCCAGGCGGCGGCGTTCGCCTTCGGCCGGGAGGACTTGATCCCCGAGATGTTCGACCAGGTGGTCGCCGCCGGGGGTGGTCGGCTGGAGCTGTTCGGCGAGTACCTGGTGCGCCACATCGAGGTCGACGGCGAGCAGCACACCCCGATGGCGATGCAGATGGTCGCCGACCTGTGCGGCCCGGACAGCGCGAAGTGGAGCGAGTGCGCGCGCACGCTCGTCGGGGTGCTGCGCGCCCGGGTTCGGCTGTGGGACGGCATCTCGGCCGCGCTCGACCAGCAGCTGGCGAGCGCCTGACAATTGCGTGAACAAGTATTGATATGAACATTCGAAGCGGTGGGAAAGCATACCCCTCCGCTGCCCGTCACGGTGATCTCGAATGGTTGACGAATAAGTACACCCGAAAAGGGTCGGCGTGAACCGGCGCCGAGTCGGCGGGCTTGCTAATGTCGAATCACGGAGCCGCCGAATGGGCGCGAACAACGCCGGGGCTCCCACCGCGGAATCCGTCAAGAATTCAAAGGAGCATGGTCGTGACCGCTAGCGTCCAGGACACCCGCCTGAAGCGTCGTTTCGAGCTGTGGGACAGCAACGGAGACGGCTCGATCGACAGGTCGGACTATGAGACCGAAGCGCGTCGAATCCTCAAGGCCTTCGGTGAGCAGGAGACCTCACCCAAGGGACGCGCTTTGCTCACCGCCTACCTCGGCATGTGGGAGAAGCTCGCCGCCAAGGCCAAGGTCGGCAGCCAGGGCAAGGTGACCTTGCAGCAGTTCGCCGATGTGTCGCATCAGGAACTGGTCGAGGGCGGCGACGCCGGCTTCGACAAGAACCTGCGCCCGACCATCGAGGCCATCGTCAAGATGTGCGACACCGACGGCGACAACGAGGTCAACCCGGCCGAGTTCAAGCGCTGGATGAAGGCGGTCGGCGTCGACGAGCGCCAGGCCGACTCGGCGTTCCGGCAGATCGACGTCAATGGCAACGGTCAGTTGAACGTCGAGGAACTGGTCACCGCTGTCCGCGACTATCACCAGGGCGTGAACGACGTCCCGCTGCTGGGCCGCTGACACAGACCGCTCAAAGCCCCCGGGGACAACCTCCCCGGGGGCTTTCGCGAGTCGCCCCGTCCAGCAAACGAGTCGCCCCTTCCGGCAAGTGAGTTCAACATTCAGGCAGGCGAGTCCAGAGTCGACGGTGCCAAGGTGCGGTACCACCGCTGCCTGAATGTTGAACTCACTTGCCGGAAGGGGCGACTCGTTTGCTGGACGGGGCGACTCGCGGGGTTGGGGCTAGGAAGGCGCGGGTTAGGAGGGTGGGGTGTAGGAGGTCGCGGGGGTGGGCGCGCATGTTGACCACGTCGAGGAAGCGGCGGGCCACGATCGGGTCGCTCATGGTGGCGCGGTCGATGGCTTCGCTCACCGCCCGCATCAGTCGGTGGCCGCGCGGGCGTTCCGCGCGGAGGTGGGGGAGGGCTAGGTCGGCGACCACGGAGGTCTGCCAAGCGGCGTCCACCAACACCCGTAGCCTGCGGAAGTAGCCGTGGACGTCCTCCCCGGAAGCCAGCCACGCGCCCAAAGCCGAAGCGTGCAGGGCCGCTGACGGCATTCCCTGCCCGTACACCGGGTTGAACGACGCCACCGCGTCACCCACCGGGACCAGACCCGCGGGAAACCGTTGCAGCTCATGGAAGTCCCGCCGGAAGCTGTGCGGATACCGGTAGACCGACACCGGCCCAGCGGGTTCGCATTCCCTTGCCAGGGCGGCGAACCCGGCCGCGGGCTCGCGTTCGCAGCGCGCCCGGAACTCCTCCGCCGACCGGCCCGGCCGCTGCGCCCCGTAGGCGGACACCGTGCAGATCCACCGGTCGGGGCCCGCCGGGGCGACGACGCTCACCCCAGGCTCAGCCGAGGCCGCCGACCGAAGCGAGTGGACGGCCACCAAATCGTCGAGGCGCTGCTCCGGGAAGCGGCGGTACAGCGTGGTCGCGTAGCCGAGGTCGAGGGCCATCCGCCGCTTCGGCGGCGGGGCGAAGTCCAGCCGCAGCAACCAGTCGCCCAGCCGGGACGACCGCCCGGTGGCGTCGACGACGAGGTCGGCCGTGCCGACGTTTGCGCCTGATGCGAGGCGGACACCGTCCACCCGGCCCAGTCCGGCCGTCAGTCCCACCACCCGGTCCCGGACCAGCCGCACGGTCGGCAGCTTGAGCACGTCGCCGCGCACATGCCATTCCAGCAGTGGCCGCATGATCGGCATCAGCGGGTCTCCCGGGACCGGCAGCCGCATCCCGCCGTCGACGAACATCCGGGTCTCGTCGTGGGTGTACCCCACCGCGCCGTCCAGCGCGAGCCGGTCGAACAGCGTCGGGAACCAGTGCGCGAACAGCTGTTGCGCCATGCCGAGCAGCACGTGGAACTGGTCGCCGTGCGGCGTGCCCGCCCGGTTGACCGCGCCGTCGGGCAGGTCGTCAGGCTCGACGATCACGACCTCGTCGGCCACATCGTGCAGGACCCGCGCGGCGAGCAGACCCGCGAGGCTGCCGCCCGCGACGACCACGCGCCTCATCTGGTGGCGGACTGGACGAAGTGGACAGCAGACTCGGGCCGCAACGCGATCTCCTGGCCGGTCACCGGCGTCTCGCGGTGGATCAGGATGTTGTAGTGGTTCGGGAAGTGGCAGGCGTCGAACCCGAGGACCGTGCCGACGAGCTTGCCGCCGATGCGCACCTCGTCGCCCCGGTCGATGACGCCGCCGTGGGAGATCTCGGTGAACCCGAGGAAGCCGACCCGGTCGATGCTGGGGTCGTCGACGCCGTGGTCGGTGGTGACCAGCTCGTGCACCTCGCCTTGGCGCACGCACCGGCTGGCGAACTCCTCGAGCCGCATGCCCCGGTCGTCGCGGCTGTGCACCAGCACCTTGACCAGCACGCCCGCCACGGAACGCTTGTCGCCATCCTCGATCATCAGCGGCCCCTCACACTCAGCTCGGTGCGGTACACGGCGTCGACCAGTTCCAGGGCGGACAGGCCCGCGTCGTCCTCGCCGCCGACGTGGACCGCGCGGGCGAAGTCCCGCAGCACCCCGGAGTACTCGTGCCACAGCGACTGCTTGAACCCGGGGAACCCGGTGAGCATGTCCGCCCGCCGCACCGTGCCGTCGGCGAGGCGCACCTCGACGTCCTTGGTCTCGCCCTCGTGGCTCCAGTCGAGTTCCACCACCGCCTCGGCGCCGGAGGCCGAGGTGAGCCGGATCTCCGCCTGCCGGTCCACCCCGGCCTCGTCGCGGCGGACGTCGGCGTCGGACAGGGTGAGCGGGCCGAGGAACAGGCGGGCGAGGTCGAAGGCGTTGGGGCCGTTGTCGGCCACGCATCCGCCGCCGCAGCGCGCCGGGTCGAGGTACCAGCGGTCGTCGCCGACGTGGTCTTCGATGCGTTCGAGGTACCGGACCCGCACCGACTCGATCGGGACGTCGCCGGGGAGTCCGTCGAGCAACGCCCGCACCCGCGCGTTGTAGCGCCGGTGGAACGCCGTGAACAGCACGGCCGCGCGGGCGGCGGCGAGTTCGGCCAATTCGCGGCCGTCGTCGAGGGCGATGGCCAGGGGTTTCTCCACGCACACCGGCAGACCCGCGTCGAGCAGGTCGCGGCACACCGGGGCGTGCCGGTCGTTGGGCACGGTCACGACGACCGCGTCCAGTCCGCCCGCGGCCATCATGTCGCGGTGGTCGGACCAGCACGGCACCTCGTCGCGGTAGGGCGCCAGCGCCTCCGGCCGCACGTCGCACACCGCGCCCAGCCTCAGCGGCCCGCTCTCGCGCAGCACCGCCAGGTAGAACCGGGAGATCACCCCGACTCCCACGACACCGATCCGCATCAGCACTCCTCCGGCAGCCGCAGGCCGAACCGGTCGGCGACCGACCGCAGGTCGACGTAGACATCGCGGTCGAGCGGGACGCCCAACTCGGCCGACTCGGCGGCGTGCCGCGCCTCGGGGCAGCCGGGGTAGGAGATGGCGTCGCCGGGGCGCAGCGGCGGGCAGCCCAGGATGGACCCGAACAGCGAACCGGCGTCGCGCTGGAACCCGTCGGGCTCGCGCAGCGCGCCGGGCGCGATGGCCAGCAGCAGCAGGCCGATGTCGTCGTCGGGCGCGCGGTCCGCGGCCAGCGCGGCCGGTGCGGGCCCCAGACCCGCGCCGGGCACCAGCGCGGCGAGCACCTCCACCATCAGCCCGAGCCCGAAACCCTTGTACTCGGCCGATCCCGTCCCGCCCAGCCACGTCAGGTGGGCCTCGCCGGTGTCGAACCTGGCCGGGTCGGTGACGGGAGCGCCGGTGTCGTCGGCGAGCCAGCCCGCCGGGATCGGCTCGCCCGCGCGCGCCGCCGCCCGCACCTTGCCGGTCGGTGCCGTGGTCGTGCTCATGTCCAGCAGGAATGGCGGGTGCGCACCCGCGGGCGCCGCGACGCTGAGCGGATTGGTGCCCAGCATCGGGACCCGGCCACCCGGTGGGCGGGCGATGCGCTGGTGGCCGCAGTTGGCCGCGACCACGCCGATCATGCCGCGTTCGACCGCGCGCAGCGCGTGCGGACCCGCGCAGCCGAAGTGCGTCGCGCCGCGCACGGACACCATCCCGATGCCGTGCCGCGCCGCCCGCTCGGCCGCGAGGTCCATCGCCTCGCCCGCGAGCCACAGGCCAAGCGCGCCTTGGGCGTCGAGCAGGACCGTGGCGCCGAGGTCGGTGAGCACCCGCGGTTCGGCGTCGGGCCGGGACCGACCGGAGGTCAGCAGCGGCAGGTAGATCCGGGTCAGGTTGTCCAGCCCGTGCGACGCCGCGCCCGTGATGTCGCCATGGCACAGCGCCGCCGCTGCCGCTCTCGCGCGTCCGGCGGGGACGCCGTTGGCGGTGAAGACCGCCGCGGTGAACGCGAGCAGGTCTTCCCGCGGAACCCGGACCCGGGTCGTGGGATGCGCGATGTCCGCGATGTCAAGGTCGGTCATCGTGTTCCGTTCTCGTCGGGACATCGGCGAAGGCGAGCAGCACCCGCGAGACCTGTGCGGCGAACGCCGACAGGTCGGCCAGCGCGGCGAATTCGCCTTCGGCGTGCGCGTTGTTGGCGGCGAGGTCGCCGGGGCCGAGCACCGCGGTGGCGGTGCCGGGCACCCCGGACATCCAGATGGCGTCACACGTGAACGCGGGCTCGTCGTCGGGCCAGCACGGGACATTGGCGGCGGCCATGATCTCGTCGAGACCGGGCGCGGCGCCGGACAGCGTCGGCAGCCCGCGCTTGATCCAGTCCACTGTGGTCACCGAGTGGGCTTCGGCGGCCGTGCGGGCGAACTCCGGCTGGTCGGCGAACAGGGCGCCGAACCGCTCGACCCCGCCCGCGACCGCGCGGTCGAGCGTGCCGGTGAGCCGGGCGCCCGCGGACTCGGTGGCGTAGGCCAGGTTCACCAGCAGATCGCCCGAGCCGTAGACGCGGTTGTGCGCCGTGCCGGTGTGCAGGCCCGCGATGCAGGCGTGCCCGTTCGCGTCGCTCCGGAGTTCACCGGCGAGGTGCTGGGCCAGGAAGCCGAGCAGGACGGTCGCGTTGTGCCCGTCGCCCGGCCGGTCGTCGATCGCGCCGAACCCCTTGACCCGGACCCGGGCGGTGGCCGACGCGGTGGCGCGCGGCAGGTAGCGCAGGCCGGTCGGCTCGCAGAACACGTTGAGCGCGCCGAAGTAGCCGCGTTCGACGAGCGGCCGGGTCCCGAAGGTGCCCATCGCCCCGCCCTCCTCGCCCGACACGGCCTGGACCAGCACCGACACGTCGCCGCCGATGCGCGGGTCGCGCGCGACGGCGTCGCGGATGCCCGCGAGCAGCGCCACCGCGGGCCCCTTCGCGTCGATCGCGCCACGGCCGCGGAACACCTCGCCGTCGAACGACACCGGCTCCATGCCGGAGACGGTGTCGAGGTGCACGTTGAACATCACCGTGCGCGCGCGTGGCCGCTCCCGGCCCAGTCGCAGGACCAGGTTCGGCTGCCCGTCGAGGAACCCGGCGTGCCGCGCGGCCTCGCGCACGGTGGCCGGGACGTCCGCCTTGCGCAGCTCCGCGAGGTCGGCGGGGGCGTGGTGCAGGACCTCGAACTCGGGCGCGGACTCGGCGTAGGCGAACTGGGCGTCCCACAGCCGGGCGGGCTCGGCGGTCTCCAGTGGACCGGCCGTGGGCAGTTCGAGCAGCCGCACCAACAGCTTGTGGTCGGCGTCGGTCAGGTCGGCCATGTCACCTCTCCGCATCGAAGAGGAGGGACTCCAGCGCCAGCCCGGCCGCGATGAACCCGTCGGCCGAGCCCGTGCCGCCGCCGTCCTCGTGCGGGACCAGGTTCAGGTGCGGCTCGATCGACAGCGCTCCCTGGTACCCGTTGGCGGCCAACAGGTCCAGGCAGGCGGCCACGTTCGCGTCGCCCTGGCCGGGAATCGTCCAGGCCGGGCCGAAGAGCCCGTCGGCGCCGTCCTTGATGTGGACGTGCGCGACGTGCTCGACCAGCTCGGTGAGCATCGCGAGACCCGAGTACCCGTAGGCCACGCCGTTGCCGGTGTCGAACAGCAGCCGCAGCGCCGGGCTGTCGGCCTCGGCCAGCAGGTCCAGCGCGTGCTTCGCGTTCGCCCCCGCCCAGCCCGCGCAGTTCTCGTGCAGCAGGACCAGTCCGTGCTGCTCGGCCCGCGCGGCCAGCTCGCGGACGCGGCGCAGCACCCGGCGCTCCCACTCCGCGTCGGCCAGGCCGCCGTTCGGGTACGACATGATCCGCACGTACCGGGTGCCCAGCGCGGCGCAGCGGGGTCCGAGTGTGCGCAGCTCCTCCAGGTCGCGGCCGAAGTCGCCGGTGATCGTGCTCGACCAGTCGCCGATGCGGGAGTCGACGCACACGGTGTGCAGGCCGCGCTCGGCCAGCGTGGCCGCCACCAGGTCGAACGCGCGGTCGTCGAGGTCGGCGATCGCGGTTCCGCCGACCGTGCGCAGTTCGATGGCGTCCCACTCCAGCGCGGCGATGGCGGCCACCTGGTCGGCGAGTTCGGGTCCGGCTTCGTCGCCGATCCCCGCGAGGACCGGCAGCGACATCACCGGCTCGCCCCTTCCGGCACCGCGGCAGGGGAGATGCCGGAGAGCCGCTTGGCGGCGCTGATCAGCTCGACGACCGCGGCGCCGGTATCGGGCTCGTCGGCGATGCGGTCCTCGCCGGCGAAATGCCGGTAGGCGTGGGCCAGGAAGGCGCCGAGCGAGTCGTCGCGGAACACCGAGCGCAGCTGCTGGCCCTGGGTGCTGACCCGCAGCTGCGCGTGGTCGTCGGCGGCGCTCACCGCGAAGTGGCCGACGACGGTGCCGCCGTCGAGGTCGATGGTGACCCGCCGCTCGCGGATCGGGGACGTGAGGTCGGTGCGGATCTCGGTGCGCACGCCACTGGCGTGGCTCAGCCGCAGCACGGCGCCGCCGAGCGCGGCGTACACATTCTCCCCGAGGAGCATGTCCGAGCAGTGCGCGCCGAGGACCTCAGCGGGCCCCGCCAGCAGCAGGGCGAGCAGCACGGAGTGCGGCACTTCGACGTCGAACGCGCTGGGGTGGTCGTCGCCGAGTCCCGTGCGGGCGAACCGCGGCTTGCTCTGCACGATGGTGATCGACCGGGGCCTGCCCAGCCCGCGCTGACGCAGGATCGCGGCCAGCCGCCTGGTCAGCTCGCTGGCCCGCCACTGGCCGACCGGCAGCAGGTCCAGGCCCGCGGTCTCGCGCAGCGCCAGCACCTCGCGCAGGTCGTGGTCGTCGGCGGCGAGCGGCTTCTCGACCAGCACCCGGCGGAAGCCCAGCTCGGCCAGCGCGGTCAGCGGGGCGATCCGGGCCGACGGCGGGGTGCACAGGTGCACGACGGTGTTCGCCGGGTCGATGAGCCGGGCGGCGTGCGGCAGCGAGTCGGCGACGGTGACACCGTCGGTCCGCGCCGTCCGGTGGGGGTCGAAGACGACCACGGGAGCGTCGGGGCGCAGCCGGCGCAGCACCGGCAGGTGCAGCTCCGTCCCCGCTCGACCGAGTCCCACGACGAGCGTGCCCAGCATCGGTTGCTGCCTCCTGCGCGGGATCGGGTGACGCCCGTCAACACTGGTGGCGGCCCGGGGCGGTGTCAACGCGGACCCGGCACCGCCACACGTCCGTGTGATCTTTGGATTCCGTTGCGGTTCAACGAATGTCGTCTGGCTAGGTTGGAATGGGGTCGCGCCGCAGCCGAGGAATTTCACCACTGAGTCGCGTCTGGAAGAACACGCAGTCCGGAAAGGACACGCATGGAGCACGCCGCGACGTTCGCGGATCCCGCCGCCGCGCAGGCCCCAGGCGCCACCGGTGACATTGAAGTCGTAAAAGTCACTGTCCCCTTCTTCACCCAGGCCGCGTCGTTCGCGGACCTCTGGCCGCTGACCCAGGCCAACCTCAACGCCGTCGTCGACCGGGGCAAGTACTCCCACGGCCATCTCGTCGCCGAGTTCGAGACCGTGCTCGCCGAGCGCATCGGCGCCGCGCACGTCGTCGGTGTCAACTCCGGCACCGACGCCCTGGTCCTGCTCCTGCGCGCCGCGGGCCTCGGGCCGGGCGACGAGGTCGTCGTCCCCGCGTTCAGCTTCGTCGCCTCGGCGTCGTCGGTGGCGCTGGCCCACGGGCGGCCCGCGTTCGCCGACATCGACCCGGTGACCTACAGCATCGACCCGGCCTCGGCGGCCGAGGCCATCACCGACCGCACCCGGATGATCATGCCGGTGCACCTGTTCAGCCAGCTCGCCGACCTGGCCGCGATCGCGGAGGTCGCCGAGCAGTACGCGCTGACCGTCGTCGAGGACAGCGCCGAGGCGATCGGCATGCGCTGGGACGGCGTGCACGCGGGGCTGATCGGTATCGGCGGCGTGCTGTCGTTCTTCCCGACCAAGACCCTCGGTGCCCTGGGGGACGCGGGCGCGGTCATCACCAACGACGACCGGATCGCCGAGACCGCCGCCGCGCTGCGCCACCACGGGCGGTTCGGCCGCACGATCGACCACTTCCCGGGCATCAGCAACGAGACCGCGCTGCCGGGTCTCAACAGCAAGATGGACGACTTCCAGGCCGCCATCCTGCTCGCCAAGCTCACCCGGCTCGACGCCGACATCGCCCGCCGCGCCGAACTCGCCGCGGCCTACACCGAGCGCCTCACCGGCTGCCCCGGCGTGCGCAGGCTGCCGACGTTGGTCGAGCGCGAGGTGAAGACCGACGCGGTGTTCTACGTGTACCTGATCGAGGTCGAGCGCCGCGACGACCTGGTCGCGCACCTCGCCGCGAACGGTGTCACCACCGAGACGTACTACCCCGTCCCGCTGCACCGCCAGCCGTGCTTCGCCGAGCTGGGCCACCGGGCGGGCGAGTTCCCCAACGCCGAAGCCGCCTGCGCGCACGCCGTCGCCCTGCCGCTCTACCCGGACCTGGCCGAGCGCCACGTCGACCGGGTGTGCGAGCTGATCCGGGCCTTCTACACCGGGAGCAGGCCGTGATCCTTCCGTTCTTCCCGCCCGACCTGTTCGACGACGACCGCGAGCTGCTGCTCGACACCGTGCGCCGGATCGGCCTGGCCGAGGAGCAGAAGTTCATCCTCGGCGAGCGCACCGCCCGGTTCGAGGGGGCGCTGCGCGAGCAGCTCGGCGCGGCCGACGTGGTGGCCTGCGGCAGCGGCACGACCGCGCTGATGCTGGTGCTGCGGTCGATGGACATCGGGCCCGGCGACGAGGTCGTCGTGCCCGCGTTCGGCTGCGCGCCGCTGGCCGCGTCGGTGGTCAACGTCGGCGCCACGCCGGTCTTCGCCGACGTGCACCCGTGGACGATGGTGGTCGAGCCCTACGAGGTCGAGCAGGCCATCACCGGCCGGACCGCGGCGATCATGCCCGCGCACATGTTCTCGGTGATGGCCGACATGCCGACCATGCGCGAGCTGGCCGACCGGCACGACTTGCGGCTGATCGAGGACTCGGCGGTCGCCCAGGGCGGTGTCCTGGACGGGATCCCCGCCGGGCGCTGGGGCGAGGCGGGCGTGTTCTCGTTCGTGCAGGTCAAGACGTTCGGCTCGATCGGCGAGGGCGGCGCGGTCGTCACTGACGACGAGGAGATCGGGCGGCGGGTGCGGATGCTGCGCAACCACGGCCAGGACGGCAAGCAGCGGTTCGTGCACCACATGGTCGGCTTCAACAGCCGGTTCGACGAGATCATGGCCGAGTTCCAGCTGCACCGGCTGGGTGGTCTGGCGGGTCGGCTCGAACGCCGCGCGCAGATCGCCGACTACTACACCGAGCGGTTCAGCGGTCTGGTCGAGCGCGGGATCCAGCCGCCGCCCACCGGCCGCGAGGGTCGCTGCTTCTACGTCTACTCGCTGCTCGTCGACCGCCGCGACGACCTCAAGCGGCACCTCGCCGAGCACGGCGTCGGCACGCACGTCTACTACCCGTCGCCGCTGCCCGCGCAGCCCGCGTTCGCCGAATACGCGCCGCCCGGACGGTTCTGGCCGCACGCCGAGCTGGCCAGTTCCCGGATCCTGGCGCTGCCCATCTACCCGCACCTGACCGACGCCCAGGTGGAACACATCGCCGACGCGGTCTGTGCCTTCCCGGGAGGACGACCATGACGACGATCACCGACGTCCTGCCGGGCCGGGCCGGGGTCTACGCCCGGCTGGCCAAGCTCGACGTCTGGGACTACTACCTCGCCCTGCCGCTCGCCTGGTCGATCATCGGGCCCGCGGCGTGGTTTCAGCCGAGCGTGCTCGGGATGCTCGCCCTGTTCGGCGTCGGCACGGTGTTCGTGGTGGCCTCGGCGGTCACGTTCGACGACGTGACCGGGTTCATCGACGGCAGCGACAGCGCCAACTACGGGCCGGACGCGCCCGCCCGCAAGCTCGCGCGCAAGCCGCTGCTGACCGGCGAGATCACCGTGATAGAAGCGGTGCGCTTCGGGTGGTGCGCGGCGGCTTTGGGCGCGGGGTTCTGGGTCCTGGCGGCACTCGTCGCGCCATTCAGTCTCATATGGACGGTCGGGCTGGCCACGCTGTGCCTGGTGACGGCGGTCCAGTACTCGTGGGGGCTGAAGATCAGCTACCGCGGCTGGCAGGAGGTGTTCCTGGCCGGGTTCGGCATCGGCTTGGTGCTCTGCGCGGTCGGGTTCGCCACTGGGACGGTCAGTGGCTTCGGCATCGTGCAGGCCGTCCTCTTCGGACTCGGGCCGCTCATGTTCGGCGTCTACTCCAACACCCGCGACGCGGCCGGTGACGCGGCGGTGGGTCGGCCCACGGTGGCCGCTTTGGCCACGGAGAACGGGAACCGGCTGTTCATCGCGGGCCTCACGGTCGCCGAGACCGCGCTGATCGTGGCCTCGGCCGGGCTCGGCGCGGCCCCGTGGTGGTTCTCCCTGGTGATGCTGCCCGCGATCATCCTGCGGGTGGCCCAGCTGCACCGCGGCATCGGATTGGGCGACCTCCTCGGCGCGCGCAAGCTCGGCCTGCGCGTGCACCGGCTGACCACGGCGCTGCTCATCGCGGTCAACCTGGTCGGAGCCTGGTCGTGACCGCCGACCTCGATGTCGCCATCGTCGGCGCGGGCATCGCCGGGCTGTCCCTCGCTTTCCGGCTGCGCCAGGCCGGACGTTCGGTGCATGTGTTCGAGTCGGCCGCGCATGTCGGTGGCCGGATGCGCAGCGTGCGCCGCGAGGGCTACCTCATCGACACCGGCGCCGAGATGATCGGCACCCACGGCTACCCGGCCATCTGGCGGCTGATGCGCGACCTCGGGATGTCCGAAGAGGACACACCGCTGATCGGCGGCGACCTCGCGATGTGGCGCGAGGGCAGGCCGCATCCCCACGTCGGCGACCCGCGCGGCATGGTCAGCGGCGCCGGGCTGACCGCGGCGGGCCGGGCGAGTCTGGCCAAGCTGATGGCGTCGGCGGCGGTGCGCAAGCGTTCGTTCGACGTCGACCGGCCGGAGCGCACACCGCTCGGCGTGACGACGGTTCGGGAGTTCGCGCGGCGGCACCATCCCGATGTCCACGACTACCTGCTGCAGCCGCTGTGCGGCGGATTCTTCGGCTGGGACACCGATCGCGCCGCCGCCGGGCCGCTGCTGAGCCACCTGCTCGCGGTCGGCCCGACCAGTTCGTTCCGCACGTGGCGCGACGGGATGGACACCCTCGCTCGGATGCTCGCCTCGCGGGTGGAGGTGAGCACGGGCGTCGCGGTCCAGGAAGTCACGCAGACGCCTGGAGGGGCCCGGATCACCGTCGACGGAGCGGTCCTGACCGCGCGGCAGGTCGTGCTGTGCGTGCCCGCGCCGGTCGCCGTCGACCTGCACGCGGGGGCACCGGATTTTGTGCGCGCGTGCGAATTCCAGCCGATGGTCAAGGTGGTGTGCCTGCTCGACCGGCCCATCGGCGCCGGCGGCTCATCCTGGGCTGTCGCGGTTCCCGCGGTGGAGAACCAGGCGTTCGCGGGCTTCGTTCTCGATGACCGCAAGCATCCCGACCGCGTGCCCGCAGGCCGCGGCATGGTCACCCTGGTCGCCGGGGCGGGCGTGGAGCGGCTGCTTGACTTGTCCAACGACGAGGTCGTCGACACCCTCCTTCGGCACGCTGCCCGGTACTTGCCCGACCTCGCGTCCGCGTGCCGGGTGTCCGTGGTGGTGCGCTTCCGGCATGGACTGCCGATGCCGACCGCCGCTTCGCTGGCCGCGCGCGAGGAGTTCGTGCGCAGGCCGTTGTCGTCCATCGAATACGCGGGCGACTGGTGTGTGCAGCGGCCCAGCAGTGAGGGCGCCGTGCGGTCCGCCGAACTGGTGTCGCAGCGGATCATGGCCGAGAGCCCGTTGGCGGTGCTCCGTGGCTGACGCGGCGGCTCCCATCCGGTACGTCTTCGGCACGGCGTTCGACCGTGAGGAGGAACGCCTCGCCCACGGTGAGGCGTTGTGGGACAAGGGAACGATCGAGAAGCTGAGCCACCTGGGCGTCGCCGAGACCTGGCACTGCCTGGAGGTCGGCGCGGGCCGCGGGTCCGTCGCGGCGTGGCTGGCGGCGCAGGGCGCCGAGGTCACCGCGGTCGACCTCGACATCTCGCGGCTGGGCAGGCTCGGCGCGCTCGGTGTGGCCCTGTGGGAACTCGACATCAGCCGCGACCCGCTGCCCGAAGGCGCGTACGACCTCATCCACGCGCGGCTGGTCATGCAGCACGTCGGCGACCGCGCGGCGGCCGTGCGCGGGATGTGCCGGGCGTTGCGGCCCGGCGGTTACCTGGTCCTGGAGGACACCGACACGACGTCGCTGTTCAGCCACGTCGACGGCGAGTTCCACGCGCTGGTCAAACGAGCGGCTTATGAGGTCATGATCGACGCGGGTTACCACCCCCGGTGCGGGCTGCTCGACGTCGATCTCGTGGAGGCCGCGGGGTTGTCGAGCGTGCACGCGGACGGGCGCGCGGAGGTGGTGCGGGGCGGCAGCGACGGCGCCCGGTGGTTCGCGTTGTGGCTGGAGCACCTGCGGCCCGCCATGGTCGCGCGCGGCACGGTGTCCGATGTGGACATCGACCTCGCGGTGTCCGACCTCGCCGACCCCCGGCACCGCTGGCTGTCCCAGGTCATGGTCACGGTCACCGGCAGGAAGGACGACCGATGAAGCCCACGGACCTCGGCACCCTGTTCGACGACCTGGTCGACCGCGACGTCCGCACGGTCGTGGAGCTGAGCAGGCCGCTGGACATCGCGCCGAACCACGGAACGCAGTACACCGTCCCGCAACTTGCCGCCTTGGTGCGCGGCGCGGCGGGCTGGCTGCACGCGGCGGGGGTGCGTCCCGGGGACAGGGTGGCGGTGGTCAAGGAGAACCACTGGGACTACGTGCTGCTCGCCTGCGCGGCCGTGCGGATCGGCGCGGTGCCCGCGCTGCTGTCCGACCACTTGCCGCCGCCGACGTTGCAGCTGCTGCTGAAGCGACTCGACCCGACGCTGCTGGTCACGACGAACGCTGTCCTCGACCGGGCCCGCGACCACGAGACCGACCTGCTGGGCTTCGCCCGGCGCACCCTCACGCTCGACGGACCGCACCCAGGTGCCCTGGACTTGGAGAAGCTGCGCGGCAAGGAGCCCCCGCCGCCGGTGCCGCGGGGCGTGGACGAGCCGCTGGTGGTCAACCACACCTCGGGCACGACCGGCACGCCGAAGCTGGTCATCCACAGCACGCGCACCCTCGTCCACGGGCTGTCCGCCACCGAGGCCACCCGGCTGCCGGTGGTGTCGAGCCGCCCGACCGACACGGTGTGCTCGTCCATCGCCTTCTGCCACGGCCGGGCCATCCCGTGGACCGCGAGCGTGCTGTGGCTGGCACCCCGAAAAGTCGTCATCATCCCCGATGCCGCCGACGCCGAACGCACCCTGCGCGCGCATCCGCCGACCACACTCGAAGCCCTGCCGTCGACTTTCGTCCGCTGGCAACCCCTCGCCCAACGCCCCGACAACCCGTTCCGCGACGTCCGCCTTTACGTCAGCACCTTCGACGCGATGCACCCGCCCACGGTCCGCGCCTTTCTCGGTGCGACCGCGCGCAGACCGCTGTGGGTGCAGGTCTGGGGCCAGACCGAGACGGGCCCCCTCACTTTCCGCTTTTTCACCCGCCGCTCAGTCACTCCCCGAGAAGCCCGCCACCCCGGCACCCGAAACCTCGGCAGGCCCGCCCCTGGCAGCGTCCGCCTACGCGTGGTCGATCCGCGAACGTTCCAACCCGTACCCACCGGCCGCCCGGGCCTGGTCCTGGCGCGCACGGCGGTGCGGTGCCTTGGGTACGTGGGCGAGCAGGAACGCTGGCAGGACAAGCTAAACGACGGTTGGTGGAACACCGGCGACATCGGCGTCCGCACCCGGACGGGGTCGTATCTGTTGCTGGACAGGGAAGTCGACGTCATCCCCGGCCAGAGCTGCGTCGAACTGGAAGACGTCATCGAGGACCGCTTGCCCGCCGTAACCGAATGCGTGATCCTCGGAACGCCTGGGCAGTTGCCGTTGCCGGTGTTGGTCACCAATGGCATCAACCAAGCCGACTGGACCCATGCGGTACGGGACCTTCCAGCCCTGGCCGACCCAGTGGTTATGGCGTGGGACGAAGTTCCCCGCACCGGCACGGGCAAGGTTCGCCGGATGGAACTGCGCACCCTGATCAGACGAGGCAACGACACTTTTGGAACGGGCCGCTGGACATGAGAATCCAACCGACAACACTCGCACCCGAGCTGTACCGCAAGCTGGTGGACCTCCACGCGGCGGTCGACAAGCAGGCGATCGAGGCAGGCTTGGAACGATCGCTGCTGGAACTGGTCAGAACCCGTGCCTCCCAACTCAACGGCTGCGCCTTCTGCGTAGACATGCATTCAACGGCCGCCTTGGAAGCCGGGGAAACCCCTCGACGGTTGCACTCGTTGAGCGTCTGGGCCGGCACGAGCTTCTTCTCGGACCGAGAACGAGCCGCGCTGGCGTTGGCGGAGTCGGTGACGTTGCTGTCGGAGAGGCGGGTGCCGGAGCAGGTGTATCAGCGGGCTGAGGAGGAGTTCGACAAGGACCAGCTGGCACAGCTGATCTGGACGATCACGGTGGTGAACGCTTTCAACCGACTAGCCGTGACCGCAGAACTCCAGCCGCAGTAGCCACAACGGCAGAGATGACCGGCCCGCTGCATCGCTTGCCACACAGCAACATCCCAAGACGTGACTACCCCAGAGCACCCGAACCCGCGGAATCACTCCCCGGCACCGACACGACCGCACCACCCGCGGCCCCGGCCCGAACACGCGAACCTTTAGGTAGTGCTCTATTCCTGCACCCTCGGACGACCGCACCACCCGCAGCCCACCCCGGACAAGCAAACCTTCAGGGAGCTCTTCGTCTCTTAGCACCGGACGAGGAAACCCGAAGCTCCCTTGGGGGTTCCTCGTCTGGGGTGGGGTTGTGGGGTGTTCAGTCGGGCTGTGTCGTTCGCTGGTCCAACCGCCGCGCCCCACTCAACCGCGAGTTTTCACCCGGCAAACCTCAATCACCCCTGCCCAACAACCCACTCCCGCCCCCGGCGAGCCAAGCCCTCGCTGATCCGATCACCTGGATCTTCCGGGCTCTCTCTCCCACCCCCACGGGTCAGTGGTCTCGGCGGCCGATCAGGTGGGCCATCGCGTCGAGTTCGGCGGTGGAGCGGGGGGTGACACCTGCGGTTCGGACGTGGTCCAAAGCTTCGGTGAGGACTTCGTCGGCGTGGGTTTGGGCCCAGGTTCGGGCGCCTGACTGGTCGATGAGTTCTGCGGCTCGCACCAAGTCTGCGGCGGTCAAGGGGGTTCGGCGGTGGTAGAGGGCTGCCAGTTCGCGGCCTGCTGTGGTGCCTGAGGCCAGGGCGGCCACTACTGGGAGGGACTTCTTGCGGTTGTCGAGGTCCGAGTAGACCGGCTTTCCGGTGGCCGCCGGGTCACCCCAGATGCCGAGTAGGTCGTCTACCAGTTGGAATGCCAGGCCCAGACGTTCGCCGTAGGTCCGCAGGTGGTCGACCTGGGTGGGGGTGCCGCCGCCGAACAAGGCCCCCAACGCTGTGGAGCAGCCGAGTAGGGCGCCGGTCTTGCCTTCGGCCATGCGGACGCACTCCACCAGGTCGACGTCGGCGCGCTTCTCGAAGGCCAGGTCGGCGGCCTGTCCCTCCTGGACGGCGAGGACGGCCGCCGACATCAGGCGGGAGCCCTCCTGGGCCCGGGGGTGCTCACTGGCCGCCAAGACGTCGTACGCCAACGTCAGCAGGGCGTCGCCGGCCAGGATGGCCGGGCCTAAGCCGAAGACGCTCCACGCGGTGGGGCGGTGGCGGCGGGTGCGGTCACCGTCCATGACGTCGTCGTGCAGGAGGGTGAAGTTGTGCACCAGTTCGACCGCGACGGCGGCGGGGACGGCCGTGGCCGCCGACCCGCCGACCGCCTCCGCCGCGGTCAGCACCAGTGCCGGGCGGACCGCCTTGCCCGCGTCCGCTGTCGTCGCCCAGCCGTGCTCGTCCCACCACCCGAAGTGATAGCCGGCTATCCGCCGCATGGACTGGGGGAGCGTGTCCACGGCGGCGCGCAGAGCGGGGTCTAACAGGGTTCGGCTTTGGGCGAGCACCGCGCGTGCGGAGCGAAAGCCGGTGATCACCTCGGTGGTGGACATTGTGGTGGCGGATCTCCTCGTTAATGGTCCACTGTGGACACTATGGGGTCGGGCCCGGTCAGCCCAGGCCGATCTGGACGTTCTCGAGGACGCCGAGGGCGTCCGGGACGAGGACGGCGGCGGAGTAGTAGGCGCTGACGAGGTAGGAGATGATCGCCTTCTCGTTGATGCCCGCGAATCGCACCGACAGGCCGGGCTGGTATTCGTCGGGGATGCCGGTCTGGTGCAGGCCGATGACGCCCTGGTCGGACTCGCCGGTGCGCATGACCAGGATCGACGTCGTGTTGGTGGGGCTGATCGGGATCTTGTCGCAAGGCAGCAGCGGGACTCCGCGCCATGCCTGCATCGGCCGGCCCTGAACCTCCACTGTGGACGGGTAGAGCCCGAGCTTGGTGCATTCCCGCCCGAACGCGGCGATCGCGCGCGGGTGGGCGAGGAAGAAGTTGGACCGGCGCCTGCGCGACAGCAGCTCGTCGAGGTCGTCGGGGCACGGGGCACCCGCGCGGGTGTGGATGCGCTGACGCAGGTCGGCGTTGTGGAGCAGGCCGAAGTCGCGATTGTTGACGAGCTCGTATTCCTGGCGTTCGCGCAGCGCCTCGATGGTCAGTCGGAGCTGGTGCTCGACCTGGTTCATCGGGTCGTTGTAGAGATCCGCGACGCGCGAGTGCACGCGCAGGACGGTCTGGGCGACGCTGAGTTCGTATTCGCGGGGTGCGCCGTCGTAGTCGACGAACGTGCCGGGCAGGTCCGGTTCACCGATGTGACCCGAGGACATCGCGATCTCGGCTTCGCCGTGCTTGTTCTGCGCGGCCGTGGGGCTGGAACGGACCGCGTCGATGTGTTCGCGCAGCGGCTCGGAGCGTTCGAGCATCGCCAGGAACTCCTGGCGGGGCAGGGAAAGCATCGTGCACGCGGTGTCCGTCGTGACGGTGAACTCCCAGGCCGCATTCGACTCGAGCAGCACGTCGTCACCGAAGTGATCGCCGTCGGCCAGCACGGCCAGCACGGTCCGGTCGCCGTAGTGGCCGGTCCCGCTCTTGGTCACCTTGCCGTGCGCGATCAGGTGGACCGCGTCCGCGGGCGTGCCCTGGGTGACGATGTTCTCGCCGGCGGCGAACTCCCGCTGGACGAACCGGTTCGCGAGCGCGTCGAGGGTGGCGTCGTCGCCGAGGCCGCGCAGCAGCGGCAGTTCCCGCAGTTCGGCGGGGATGACGCTGATCGTGGCGCCGACGTTGGTGAAGGTGAGCCGCCCGTCGCCCACGGTGTAGCTCAGGCGCCGGTTGACCCGGTAGGCGGCGCCCGCGGCGTTCACCCAGGGGAGCATCCGCAGCAGCCACCGCGAGGTGATCTCCTGCATCTGCGGGACGGACTTGGTGGTCGTGGCCAGTTGCCTGGCCGCGTTGGTGCTCAGGCTCTGCTGTGCTGTAGCCGCAGGGTCGAGTACGCCGGTCACGGTGTGATCCGCCAATCGTGGTTCGGGTCGAGAGAGTGTTCAGAGGCCGATTTGGACGTTGTCGAGGACGCCGAGCGCGTCCGGGACGAGGACGGCGGCGGAGTAGTAGGCGCTGACGAGGTAGGAGATGATCGCCTTCTCGTCGATGCCCATGAACCGGACCGACAGGCTCGGCTCGTACTCGTCAGGGATGCCGGTCTGGTGCAGGCCGACGACACCCTGGTTCTGCTCGCCCGTGCGCATCAGCAGGATCGACGTGGTGCGGGTGTCGCTGATCGGGATCTTGTTGCAGGGCAGCACCGGGATGCCGCGCCAGGACGGCACCTGGTGGCCGTTCATGTCGACACTGGCCGGGTAGATCCCGCGCTTGCTGCACTCGCGGCCGAAGGCGGCGATCGCGCGCGGGTGGGCGAGGATGAACTCCGGGTCCTTCCACACCTTGGCCAGCAGCTCGTCCATGTCGTCGGGCGTCGGCGCCCCGGTGCGGGAGTGGATGCGCTGCTTGGCGTCGGCGTTGTGCAGCAGGCCGAACTCGGAGTTGTTGATCAGCTCGTGTTCCTGGCGCTCGCGCAGCGCCTCGATGGTCAGGCGGAGCTGTTCGCCGACCTGGTCCATCGGCTGGTTGTAGAGATCGGCGACGCGGGTGTGGACCTTGAGGACGGTCTGCGCGACGCTCAGGTCGTATTCGCGCGGGGCGTCCTGGTAGTCGACGTAGGTGCCGGGCAGTTCGACCTCGCCGGTGTGGCCCGCCGCGAGGTTGATCGGCACCTCGCCGTCGCGGCCCTGCGTGTCGTCGGCCGCGAACGCGTCGAGGTGCGCGCGCAGGGCGGGCGCGCGGTCGGCCAGCGCCTGAAAGTCCGACCGGCGCAGGGCCAGCACGGTGCACGTGGTGACCGCGCGGACGCTGTAGTCCCAGATCCGCTCGTCGACCAGGCCCCACTGGTCGAAGTACTCGCCGTCGGCGAGGACACCCACCACGGCCTCGTCGTCGTACTCGCCCGCGGCCCGCTGTTCGGCGCGCCCGTGCGCGAGGACGAGGAAGCGGTCTTCGGCGTGGCCCCACTCCACGATCGTGTCGCCCGCGGCGTACTCCTCCTGTGTGAACAGGCCCGCGAGCGCGCCGAGCACGTCCTCGTCCTCGAAGTCGCGCAGACAGGCCAGTTCCCGAAGGTCGCCCGCGACGACGCGGGCCGTGGCGCCCGACCGGTCGACGGCGACGCGGCCGTCGCCCACGGTGTAGCTGCGCCGCTGGTTGACGCGGTACGTACCACCGGTGACCTGCAACCACGGCAGTTTGCGCAGCAGCCACCGCGAGGTGATCTGCTGCATCTGCGGCGCGGATTTCGTTGTGGTCGCGAGGTTGCGCGCCGCCGCAGTGCTCAAGCTCTGCTGTGCGGCCTCCGGCCGGGCAGGGTTGAGGGGATGCACTGTCTCGGTCACCGCTGGTACCGCCAATCCTTGTTCAGGGCATGGGAAATGGAGTATGGGAAATGAAGTGAGGTGTGAAGGGATGTCGGTCCGAATTGTTGGGCTGCCGACATTTTCGAAGTTAGCACCGGGGTCAGTCACCCGACAGTCCCCGAATGGGATGGTGATAACTCGATGAAGTCCACTCGATGTGGTATTTATCCTCGACTTGGAGTAGTCGCGAGTCGATCTTTCACTCGATCATGTCGGCGCGTCCGGTCCGCCCGGCGTGTCGCGCCCGCGGGCACCCGGGCAGACTGGCGGAATGGGACCGTTGGTGATCTTGGGTGGCCGCAGTGAGATAGGCGTCGCCGTCGCCCGGCGGCTGGTCGAGCGCGGCGCCCGCACGGTCGTGCTGGCCGCGCGCCGCAGCGACGACCTCGACGTCGAGGAAGCGATCCTGCGTGACGCCGGTGCGACGAGCGTGGACCGGGTGGAGTTCGACGCCGACGACCTCGCCTCGCACGAGCCGCTGCTCGCGGAGATCACCCGCGCGCACGGCCCGATCGACACGATCGTGGTGGCTTTCGGAATCCTCGGCGACCAGAAAGTCGCCGAACAGGATTCCGCGCACGCGGTCCGCGTGGTGCATACCGACTATGTGGCGCACGTCAGCGTCCTCACCCATATCGCAAACCTTTTGCGACAACAGGGAAGTGGCACCGTCGTGGTGTTCTCCTCGGTGGCGGGCGTGCGGGTGCGGCGGGCCAATTATGTCTATGGCTCGGCGAAAGCGGGCCTGGACGGATTCGCCTCCGGGCTGGCGGACGCGCTGCACGGCAGCGGTGTGCGGCTGCTCCTGGTCCGCCCCGGTTTCGTCGTGGGCCGGATGACGGAGGGCATGTCGCCCGCACCGTTCTCCAGCACCCCGGACCAGGTCGCCGCCGCCACCGTGCGCGCGCTCGGCGGCAAACGCGGCGAGGTGTGGGTCCCCGCCGTCCTGCGACCGATCTTCGCCGTGCTGCGGCTGCTGCCGCGCGCCGTGTGGCGAAAGATGCCCCGCTAGGGTCCGGTAGACCAGCCGCGCTGTCCAACCGCCGCCTAAGGGGACCGTGACGGCACCCGACCACGGTCACCCAACACTCCGCGCCAGCACCCGGCAGGTGACCCAAACATGAAATTCCGGGGAGGCGGACTAGCCCCAAGGCCGTGTAGTTAAGGGGTTCGCTCTGGTTGTCAAGGATCGGGCAGGGCGGGGATGTCGATGTTGATGGTGGCTTTGTAGCTGGTCCGGTCGATGGTGCCGCGGGCGTTGTATTTGGAGATGGCCCGTTTGACGACGCGGGGGCTGGTTCGGATGCGCCGGTCGGGTAGGAGGTTGGCCAGGACCAGCCTGCCGATCGCGCCGACGAGGTCGATCACGGTGTCGGCGATGACGCCTGCGGCCAGGACGACTTGGTCTTGGGCGGCGTGCAGTGCGACGGTGAATCCGGCCCGGTCCGGGTCGATGCCGGGCCGGGTGTCGGTGGCGTCGGCCATCGCCAGGCGTAGGACCTGGTAGGTGAGCAGCAGGGCGTAGACCTCCTGGACCACGCCGGTCGGGGTGCGGGCGCGCAGGACCTTCCCGCCCAGGATCGTGGACTTGATCTCCAGGAACGCGGTTTCGATCTCCCACCGCTCGTGGTAGAGCCTGACCATGTCGAACGCCGGATGGCGGTGGTGGTCGAGCAGGGTGGTGACCAGCCGGTAGGCACCGGTTCGCAGCCCGGCACTGGTCGCGATGGTGATCTCGGCGTCGATGACGCGGACCGGGAGCACACCCAGCATCGACAGGTAGGACCCGTCGTCGTAGCGGCGCAAGGGCGGCAGCTTCCGGGCGGCCTTGACCCGGAACAGCACGTGCGCCCCGGTTTCGGCGATCGCGGCAACCAGGTCCGCGGCGGCGAAGTTCCGGTCGGCCAGCACGATCATGCCCTTCCGCAGGCCGCTGACCAGCCGGGCGGCATAGGTGGTCTCACCGCTGGTGGCCGGGCCGAAGACCGTGTCCAGGACGGTGCGGGTGCCGCAGCAGACCAGGACCAGCATCCGCAGCAGTGGATATGAGGACCCGCCGTTGTGGCTGCCGGGTTTGGTGAACACGGTCAGGTTGGCCGTGCTGTCCGCGACGGTCATGGTGGCGCCGTCGATCGCGGTGACCAGCAGCCCGCGCCACCGCACCCCGCCCGTGGTGCCCGCCGCGGCGGGGCCGCGCAGCAGGTCGAACAGTGCCCGCAGGGGTGCGATCCCGATCCGACGGCGGGCCTGGCACAACGCTCCCGTGGTCGGTGTGGCCACATCCAGACCACCCAGGCCGGCGGTGAGGCGGTGCCACACCTGCCCGTAGCCCAGATCCGCGAACAGGCACCCGGCCAGCAGGAGATAGACCACGACACGGGAGGGCAGATCCCGCACCCTGGCCTGCACGGTGCGGGTCTCGGCAAGGATCTCGTCGACCATGTCGAAGGGCACGATTTGGGTCAACTCGCCCAGATGACCGGGTGCGAACGGTCCCTGGGCCACGGTGATCGTGCGGGTGATGACAGACTGGGCAGGCAGCGGAGCCCCTTGGTAGTGGTTGTCTCGCGAGGACAAACCTGTCTACCGGGGCTCCGCTGTCTCATGATCAGCGGCCCCTTGACGAGACCTCAAACCGCCTAACTGAGCGGCCTTGGGACTAGCCCCGCTAACCCACGAGCCAGCGGTCGAACGCGGCGACCAGCCGCTGGTCCGGCCAGAAGCCGCTGTGGTCGATGCCGTCGGCCGCCTCGAACACCTGTGGCTCCGCGATCGGGAACGCGCTCGCGCCGTTGGCCGCGTACACGCCTTCGGTGGGCACCACCAGGTCGTTGGGCACGCGCCCGAACACCACGTCGGTCGAGGCGTTGCGCGCGCTGCGCAGCAGTCCGGAGCCCTTGATCGGCTCGTAGTTGGACGCCACCGCCCGGTAGGTCACCGAGTGCGTGGCCTGCTTGTTGAGGCGCTCCACCAGGAACTGCCCCTTCGGGTCCATCGCCATCAGGCCTTCGAGACCGCGGAACGCGCCGACCGCGACCTGCTTGGCGACCGTCAGGACAATGTCCAGCGCGTCGGTGAGACCGTTGTCCGGCACCCATTGCAGCAGGTTGGTCATCCGGTCGAGCCAGGCGATGATGTTCGCCGGGGAGCACAGCGGGGTGCCCGCGTTGGGCGTGGCGACCATGACCAGGGTGCGCACCGTCATCCGGTCCGCGGTCAGGCCGACCTCGTCGGCCAGTTCGCACAGTGCGCGCGCGACCAGTCCGCCGCGGGAGTGCGCCACGATGTCGACGGTCAGCCCGGCCCCGGCCGGGATCTGCTCGACCAGCCAGCGCGCGTTCGCGACCGGGTCGACGGAAAGCGTGTGGTGGTCGTAGGCGAACACGCGCCCGCCGTAGCGGGCCGAGATCACGCCCAGCGTTTCCGGTGCCACACCGTGGAATCCGGTGTGGCTCTGGCTCGCGGTCCCGTGCACGAACAGCAGCGCGGGACCGGCGCCGAGGGCCTGCCAGTCGACCTGACCTGCTTCCGCGACCCGGTGGTCGACGAAGTCCCGCAGCCGCACGCCCCGGTTCTTCTGCTCCCACCGCCCGGCGAAGTGATCGCCGACCTTGCCCAGCACGGGGTCGATGAGCGGGAACACCAGGACCTTCAACAACTTCGACCCGACCGCCCCGATCAGCCCGCGGGAACCACCGGGATCCGCGGGCGGCGCGACGGCCCGGCGGAAGGTGTACGTGCGCCGGTCGCCGCCGCGGCTGGGCACCTCGTCGGGCGGCACGTCATCGGGCAGGTGCCAGCTCAGCGCGCCTTCCTCGTCCGCGGCGAGCACGACCTGCCCGAGGCCGGACCCGGGCCCGGGGACCTCGACGCTGATCGCAGGCTCGCCGAGGCTGGTCGACCGGCTCGCACCGGACGCGAGCTCCGGGACCTCCACCGGGTCGATCACCCGCACCGAGAGCTGCTCGGTGAAGTCGCAGCGCGCCAACGCGCGCAGCAGCGCGAGGCGCGCGTCCTCCGCGCCGCGCATGCCGTCGGTGCCCGGCAGCAGCACTTCGACCTGTCCGGTGAGTCCCGGCGAGACGACGACGACGTCGCCCACCCGCACTTCGGTTCCGTCCGGCCGCAGCGGTTCAGCCATGGTCATGCCCCTTGATCGCGCCGCAGCCGCAGCCGCGGGTGTCCGAAGAACTGGTAGGCCAGCGTGGTCGCGGGCCAGGTCGGGTAGTGGTCACGGGAGACCTCGGCGCGGGACCGGCGCAGGATCTCCGCGGGTGCCAACGCCTGCGGGCCATAGGCGTCCCGGTAGAATGCGTCGGCCAGCGCGCTGGCCGCCTCGTCGTTGACATTCCACAGTGGAGCGACGACGCCCGCCGCACCCGCTGCCAGGAAAGCCTTCGCCAGCCCCGAATAGTCGCCGAGCACCTCACCCGCGGCCCCGACTTGGCAGGCGTTGAGGAAGACGAAGGGCGCGGAGCTGAACGCCATCGCGGAGACCTGGTCCGGCTGCAGGAACCGGGGAACCAGCCGGTCCGGATTAGCCTCCGATGGTGCCAACAGGACCAGGCCGTCCTGGGCGTTCTCGGGGTCGTACTTACCGTGCAGCGCGAAATGCAGGACGCCGCCGTCCGGCCCGGCTTCCAGGCAGTCGAGCACCGCCGAGTGCAGCGGCTGGACCTCCACCGCGGGCGGGTAGGTCAGGCGCAGCCGCTCGGCCTCGGCTTCGGCGTGCGGCAGCCGTGCCCACCCGGGCACGCCCTCGTACCGGGCGGTGACCACGATGTGCCGGTCGGCGCGGACCTCCGTCGGCGGGGTCGGCCGCGGCCGCTTCCGGGCGAGCACCCAGCGTCCGATCGCCATGCGCGCCCCGAGGAACGGGCTGCCGACGGCGGGCGGCGGGTCGAGCACCGCCAGCTCCCACGGCACGTGCGGCTCGGAGCTGAGCAGCAGCACGGTGGCGGGGTCCGGGTAGCGCGCCGCGCCCGCCGCGTTCAGCGCCGCGCAGACCTCGTCGGGGATGTGGTCGGCGATGGCTCGGCCGACGCCGATCAGCTTGAGGGTGCTGCCGCGCGCGTCGCCGCCGAACGCGCCGACGTCGAGCCGCACCCGGCGCGCGAACGCCGCCGGGTCCTCGCCGATCTCGCTGCGGTACGGACCCGGCGCGGAGGCCACCCCGGGAACCGAGCTTCTGGTGCTCCACAACAGGGTCTGGCCGCGCACGTCCTCGCCGCGCTCCACCACGACGACCAGGTCCGGCGCCTCGTGCTTGAGCAGCGGGCCGATGTCGAGCATCGCGCCGCCGAAGAGCGGGACGGTGCCCGACGGCGTCCCGGTGACCTCGATGGCGCGTGAGGCGTATCCGCGCAGACCGCCGTCGACGTAGTACGACGCGCCGATATCGCGGCGGGACCGCAGGCTCTCCCCGCGCAGCGCGGTCATCCGCAGGGTGACCACCGGATACGGGTTCTCGGCGCCGACCGTCAGGATGACCGGGTTCGACCAGCCGACCGGGGCGAACGCGGTCGGGTCGTACATCAGCGCGATCTCCAGCCGCACCAGCTTGTCCGGCAGGGAGATCGGCCCGGTGCCGAGCAGCGCCATGTCCTGTTTCGGGCCGATGCCGACGGTGAGGTCGAACTGTTCGTCGATGTCGACCGACGCCGGACACTCCAGCGTGGGCCACACCTCGCGGGCGCTCGGGGGTCCCTGGGAGAAGTCCTCGAACGGTTCGAAGTCGTCGGGCGGGTTGCCGGGCGTGACGGTTTCGCCGGGGTGGGGTTTCGCGGGTTGTTCGAGCCACGGTGGCCGCCACGCGCCCGTTCCCTCATCGCCATTGCCACCCGGGGTGAGATCTCGGTTCGGCCGTCCCTGGACCGGGGTTTCCCCGATCTGCTGCCCCGTGCCAAACGGCGGGATGTCCGGCTGTGGCCGCCCGGTCAGCGGGTCGTGGGGATCTTCCTGCCAGAAACCGCCGTGGGGGTCTCGCTGCTGGTTGGGAAGGGCCGCGCTCTCCTTCCCTGTCAGCGCCGTGAACAGGAGGTCTGCGGCGCGGTCAGGGTCGGGGCCATCGGCGACCAGCGGCGCCATCGCGGCCACGACCACATCGGTGTCGTGGCGGTTGAGCATCCTCATGACCGACCAGGCCGGGACATTCCGGGCCAGCGCGTCGGCGACGGCTTTGCGCAGCCGTTTGGCCCGCCACCCGACTCGCAGGCCGGGCCTGGGCAGGGAACGCAGCAATGCGACCGCGTCGGCGTGCCGCCCCGGCGTAGCCAGCGCGATGATCAGCTGCTGCCGCTCCGATTGCCGCATCACGAACCCTCCCGCACCGTTAGTCGTCAACGTAGTCAGTCGCGTGACCTCAATGGCCCCTCGGGTGTGCCCCCGAATTGACGAATCGTGCACCGCCGCCGGTCACACACAGTCAGTGATTTGGTGACACGGAAGGGTCATCGGCGGTGCCCGATAGGCCACTCGGTGTCCCATTGAGCCGGATGCAGCAACCGTGTCCACACCGGACTTGATCTCGTCTTGATGTTTGCTGTTGGAAACTGGCCAACGGTCGTTCCGATGTGGAGTAGTCGGACACTGGTCCTTCGGCGGTGTCGATCTCTCGGCGAAAGCCCTTGCCGACCCGCGAACCTGGCTGGGTGTTGTCCCGCTTCGGGTCCAGTCCGATGGGCCGAACGGGTCACCGTGAACCCGGCGCGGGCGCTGGACCTCGCATTGTTCCAGGCTTCACTTGGCGAACCTTCCACAATGCACGGAAATGCCGTTAGATTCAGGGTCGACCGTGGGGCAACGGCAAAATATGGTCACGATGAGTGACGCGACTGGGCTCTTGCGCGGGCCGCCCGGCCGCGTCCCTCGCAGGGGAGGGCGACGGATGGCGCTGGTCGAACGCAATGAGGAACTGAAAACGCTGAATCGGCTGTTCGCCGAGTGCGCACGCGACCGGGGGCAGGTCGCGCTAATCAGCGGCGGGGTTGCCAGCGGCAAGACCGAACTTCTCCACACCTTCGCCGAACACGCCAGGGGCAAGGGCGCGACCGTGCTGACCGCCACCGGTTCGCGAGCCGAGCACAGCCTGCCGTTCGGTGTCCTGAAGCAGTTATTCAACGGTCCCGCTTTACCCGAGGCCGTGGCCGCGACCGTCGCCTGCCTGCTCGCGGGCGACGACATCGCGGCGGCCACGGCTGACCCTTCCGCGGTGAAGTCCGACCCGGTCTCGATCGGCCGATCCCGCGCGGTGGTCCTGGAGGGCCTCTGTGCCGCGTTGACGGAGGCGGGCAGGCGGCAGCCCGTCGTCGTCGCCGTCGACGACGTCCAGTTCGCCGACGCCCCGTCTCTGCAGGCCCTGCTCTACGTGCTGCGCCGGATGCGCTTCGCCCGCGTCATGATCGTCCTGACCGAGTGGGCGCTGCCCCGGCCCGCCCGCGCGGTGTTCCGCGCCGAGGTGACCCGCCAGCCCAACACCACGCACCTGCGGCTCGCGGCGCTGTCGAAACGCGGTGTCGAGGAACTGATCCGCGCCGAGCTCGACCCGGTCACCGCCCGGGCGCTGGCCCCCGTGCACCACGCGCTGAGCGGCGGCAACCCGCTGCTCGCGCACGCCCTGATCGAGGACTACCGCGCGGAGGTGCGGTCCGGGGCGGGCCGGGAGAAGGAGATGGCCGTCGGCCAGGCCTACGACCAGGCCGTCATTGCCTGCCTGCACCGCTGGGAACCGGCGATGCTCGAAGTCGCGCGCGGGCTCGCGCTGCTCGGGGACGCCGGAACACCCGCCATGGTCGGCAAGCTGCTGGACATGGGCGCGGACGCCGCCGCCCACGTCCTCGACGTGCTGGAGACCGCCGGGCTGCTCGACGGCGGCCGGTTCCGCCACCCGGTGGCCCGCGGGGCTGTCCTGCGTGGGCTGGCCCCCGCCGACCGCGCCGCCCGGCACCTGCGGGTGGCCCGGCTGCTGCACCGAGAGGGCGCATCGGAGACCCAGGTGGCCGACCACCTCGTCGCCGCCGACCAACCCGACGGGAGTTGGGCGGTCAGCGTCCTGCGCCACGCGGCCCGCGAGGCCATCGTCGCCGACCGGCTGGACCTGGCGGTCGCCCGGCTCGACCTCGCCGCCCGCTGCTGCGCCGACGAGACCGAGCACGCCGACATCGTCACCCAGCTGCTGCGCATCGAGTGGCGGTCCAACCCGACCGCCGCCCTGCGCCACCTCACCCCGCTGCTCGACGCCCGGGCCCGGGGCACGCTGGCCGACCACAACGCCGTGCACCTGGCCAAGCACCTGTTCTGGTCCGGCCACACCGAGGACCTCGCGGGCACGCTCGCGGGTCTGGCCGCGTCGGTCGCGGCGGGTGAGAAGCCCAAGTCCGGCCACATCGGTCTCGTCGTCGGCTGGCTGTCGTTTGTCAACCCGGTGGCGAGCGCCCGGATCAAGGTGCTCCCGAAGCCGTCCGGCCGCAACGACCCGTGGAGCCGCGCGGGCACCCTGCTCGACCGGATCAGGGCAGGCGAGTCCGACGCGCGCACGGCCACCGACGCCGAGCACATCCTCCGCAGCTGCCGCCTCGGCGAGCAGGCCTTCGGCGCCCAGGTGTCGGCCCTCGCCGCCTTGATCCACGCCGACCGCGTCGACCGCGCCGCCACCTGGTGCGCGTCCCTGCTGACCGAGGCGACCAGACGCCGTTCGGTCACCTGGCAGGCTGTGCTTAACGGCGTGCGCGGCGAGATCGCCCTGCGCCAGGGCGATCTCCCCGCCGCCGCGAGGTACGGCCGGATCGCCACGGAGGGCTTGTCGGCACAGAGCTGGGGCGTCGCCATCGGCTCGCTCCTGGCGACCCGCGTCAGCGCCGCCACCGCCATGGGCGACCACCAGCACGCCGCCGACCTCCTGCGGCAGCCGGTCCCCGCCCCGGTCTTCGAAACCCAGTTCGGCGTCCACTACCTCTACGCGCGGGGTCTGCACTATCTGGCCACCGACCGCCCCCATGCCGCACTCGGCGAGTTCCAACGGGCAGGCGAGCTGCTGCGGGCCTGGTCGATCGACCTCCCCACCCTCGTCCCGTGGCGCGCGGGCGCGGCCCAGGCTTTGGTCGCCCTCGGCAACCGGGAGGCGGCACGCGGTCTCATGACCGAACACCTCGCCCTCCCAGGCTGCCGGGGCCCCCGCACCAGGGGCATCGCCCTGCGGGTGCTGGCCGCCACCGTCGACCCCGCCCACCGCGTGTCGGTCTTGGCCGAAGCCGTGGACTCCCTCCACCTCGGCGGCGACCGCTTCGAGCTGGCCAGAGCCCTCACCGACCTGAGCCACGCCCACAGCGAGGTCGGAGCGGCCGAGAAGGCCAGGGCGGTCGCCCGCCGCGCCTTACAGATGGCCAAGCGTTGCCAGGCGGAACCCTTGAGCCGCTCCCTGCTACCGGGCCGCACGAACGACGAACCACACCGAATGCCGGAACCGGACCGCCCCAGCCTGGACGTCCTGAGCGAAGCCGAGCGTCGGGTCGCGGTACTGGCCGCGCTGGGACACACCAACCGTGAGATCGGCGGAAAGCTGTACATCACGGTGAGCACCGTGGAACAGCACCTGACCAGGGTCTACAAGAAGCTGAAGGTCACCCGCCGAACAGATCTGCCGGCAGGCCTGCCAAGGCAGCTGCAAACCCAGGACGACCGCTAGGAACGCACCCGCACCCACCACCCCACCGGCCCCAATTAAATCCAGCTTCAGTTCGATCCCTGCCACCCACAAATAGCAACGGGCCGATCCCGACGGCCTGTTTGGGTGGTTCGCCTTGATTTGGGTGAAATGGACCTGAACTTTCGCGGCGCGGTGCAGTTTCCCTATCCTGCCCGCTTTACCCGCGCAGGTCCATTTCCGGGATCCCCAAATCAAGGCGAACCACCCAAACAGGCACCACGAGTCAAAGCCGGCGGATCACCCGGCAAAGTCGCAGGCTACGAAACGCCCAGCTCAGACCGGATGCGAGAAACCACCGCCCCCATGTGCTCATTAAGGAAGAAATGTCCCCCAGAATAAACCGCCAAAGAAAATCCCACAGTCGTATGTGAAGCCCACCCCCGAGCCTCCTCGACCGACGTAGTCGGATCGTCATCCCCAGTCAAAGCCACAATCAGCGTATCGAGCGGGGGAACGGGACGGGCCAGATAAGTCTCCACCGCACGAAAGTCATTCCGAACCGAAGGCAGAATCAGCTCCACCAACTCAGGCTCGTCAAGCAGCGCGGTATCGACCCCGCCGAGCCGCTTCATCGCCAAAATCACCCCAGCGTCATCCGCCTGATGGACCCGCTCGTCTTCGCGCGTGATCGACGGAGCGCGCCTGCCGGAGGCGAACAGCCGGTGAGCGGTGATCCCACGTTCCTGAAGCCGCGACGCCAGCTCGAATGCCACCGCCGCCCCCATGCTGTGCCCGAACAGCGTCAGCGGCCGGTCCGCCCAGGGCGCGATCACGTCGGCCAGCCGGTCGGCCAGCTCGTGCACCGAGTCGACCAGGGGTTCCGCGGCCCGGTCCTGCCGTCCCGGGTACTGCACGGCCAGCACGTCGACGTCCGGGGAGAGGGCTTTGGACACCGGAAAGTAGTAGCTCGCGGACCCGCCCGCGTGCGGCAGGCAGACCAGCTGGTGGGTCGCGGCGGGGGCTGGATGGAATCTGCGGACCCACAGGTTGTCAGTCGGTAACGGCATACCAACTAGACTGCCCGCATCCCCGCCAGGCTTGTAGATGAGGTACCACTGTGCTGACCATGCAGGACGCGTTGATCGCCTTGACCAAGTACTGGACCGAGCGCGGCGCCATGGTGGTGCAGCCATTCAACACCGAGGTCGGTGCGGGGACGCTGAACCCGGCGACGGTGCTGCGGGTCCTGGGTCCGGAGCCGTGGCGGGTGGCCTACGTCGAGCCCAGTGTCCGGCCCGACGACGCGCGCTACGGGGAGAACCCGAACCGCCTGCAGCAGCACACCCAGTTCCAGGTCATCCTCAAGCCCGACCCGGGCAACCCCCAGGAGCTCTACCTGGGCAGCCTCGCGGCGCTCGGTATCGACGTGGCCGGGCACGACGTCCGCTTCGTCGAGGACAACTGGGCCTCGCCCGCCCTCGGCGCGTGGGGCCTGGGCTGGGAGGTGTGGCTCGACGGCCTGGAGATCACCCAGTTCACGTACTTCCAGCAGGCCGGGGGCATGACGCTGGACCCGGTGTCGGTGGAGATCACCTACGGCGTCGAGCGGATCATGATGGCGCTGCAGGGCGTCGACCACTTCGCGAACATCGCCTACGCGCCGGGCATCTCCTACGGCGAGGCGTTCGGCCAGGCCGAGTACGAGATGAGCCGGTTCTACCTCGACGACGCCGACGTCGAGAGCCAGCGCAGGCTCTTCGAGGAGTACGCCGCCGAGGCCCGCAGGCTGCTCGACGCCCGCCTGCCGGTGCCCGCGCACGTGCACGTCCTCAAGTGCTCGCACACCTTCAACATCCTCGACTCGCGCGGCGCGGTCAGCACCACCGAGCGCGCGAAGGCGTTCGCCCGGATGCGTGGCCTGGCCCGCGAGGTCGCCGCCCTGTGGGCCGAGCGCCGCACCGAGCTGGGACACCCGCTCGGCACCGCCGAGGTGCCCGCCGCGGCGCCCGCGCCGACCGAGTTCGCCGACGTCAGTGGCGACAACACGCTGCTGTTCGAGATCGGCACCGAGGAACTGCCCCCGCACGAGGTCACCCGCACCGCGGAGTCCGTGCGCCGCGCGCTGACCGAGAAGCTGGCCGCGACCCGACTCGTGCACGGCGACATCACCACCTACGCCACCCCGCGCCGCGTCGTCGCGATCGTCGACGGCGTGTCCGACCGTGAGCCGGACGCCGAGCGCACCGTGCGCGGCCCGCGCGAGTCCGCGGCGTTCGACGCCGACGGCAACCCGACCAAGGCCGCCGCCGGGTTCGCCCGCGGCCAGGGCGTCGACCCGGCCACGCTGCAGCGCGTCGACGTCGACGGTGTGACCTACGTGGGCATCACCAAGACCGACACCGGCCGCGGCGCGGTCGAGGTGCTCAGCGGGATCCTCGGCGAGGTCGTCTCCGAGCTGCGCTCGGACAAGAACATGCGCTGGAACGACCCGAAGCTGTCGTTCACCCGCCCGGTCCGCTGGCTGCTCGCGCTCCTCGGCGACACGCCGGTCCCGGTGGTCGCGTCCTCGCTCGTCGCGGGCTCGACCACCCGGGTGCACCGCACGGCCGCGCAGGCCGAGGTCGCCGTGGCGTCCGCCGCGGACTACCCGGCTTTCCTTGCCTCCCATGGCATCGTGGTCGACCAGGCGGAGCGCCGCGCCCGGATCATCGCCGCCGCGCAGGAACTCGCCGCGACGGTCGGCGGCTCCGTCGACATCGACGGCGAGTCGGCGCTGCTGGACGAGATCACCAACCTGGTCGAGGAGCCCAACGCGCTGCTCGGCTCGTTCGAGGAGCGCTACCTCGACCTGCCCGCCGAGATCCTCACGACGGTCATGCGCAAGCACCAGCGCTACCTCCCGGTGCGCGCCGCCTCCGGTGAGCTGCTGCCGCACTTCGTGGCCGTGGCCAACGGTTCCTGCGACCACGACAAGGTGCGCGCGGGCAACGAGGCGGTCCTGCGGGCCCGCTACGAGGACGCGAGCTTCTTCTGGCGTGCCGACCTGGAGACCCCGCTCGACAAGATGAAGGTCGGGATCACCAAGCTTGCCTTCGAGGAGAAGCTCGGCTCGGTCGCCGAGCGCGCTTCGCGAATCGGTGCCGTGGCCCAGGAACTGGCCCGCGGTGTCGATCTGTCCGAAAAGGACACTGAGACGCTGGCCCGGGCGGCGGCCCTGGCGAAGTTCGACCTCGGCTCGCAGATGGTCATCGAGCTGACCAGCCTGGCGGGCACCATGGCCCGCGAGTACGCCCGCCGCTCCGGCGAGACTGAAGCCGTCGCCCAGGCCCTGTTCGACATGGAACTCCCGCGCGGCGGTGGCGGGGCGGTCCCGTCCACGGTTCCGGGTGCGCTGCTGGCCCTCGCCGACCGCTTCGACCTGCTGGCGGGCCTGTTCGCCATCGGCGCCAAGCCCACCGGCAGCTCCGACCCGTTCGGCCTGCGCCGCGCGGCCGCGGGTGTCGTGGCGATCCTGCGGGCGCACCCGGTCCTGCGCCCGATCACCATCCCCGCGGGCCTCGCCGCCGCCGCGGACCGGGTTCGCGCCCAGGGCATCGAGGTCTCCGACGCGGTCCTCGCCGACGTCGCCGAGTTCGTGGTGAAGCGCTACGAGCAGCACCTGCTCGACGCTGGCAACGCCCACGACCTGGTGGCCGCGGTCCTCCCACTGGCCCACGCCCCGGCCGCCGCCGACGAGACCCTGACCGAACTGTCGGCCCGCGTCACCGACCCGGACTTCACCGCGCTGGCAGCGGCTCTGCAGCGCGTCCGTCGGATCGTTCCGGCCGACACCACGTCGTCCTACGACCCGGCGGCGCTGGTCGAACCGGCCGAGCTGGCCCTGCACGAGGCCTTCGTCAAGGCGCGCTCGGCGGGGTCGGACCTGGCCGGATTCGCGGAGTCGGCGTCGGTGCTCACGGCTCCGGTGAACACGTTCTTCGATGAGATCCTGGTGATGGCGGAGGACCCGGCTGTACGCGCGGCCCGCCTAGGCCTGCTCGCCTCGATCCGCGACCTCGCCGCCCCCGTCCTGGACTGGCAGGCCCTAACCACCAGCCTGGAGAGCTAGCGGGGGGCTGGCCGCCCGCCTCCCAACCGCACCTAAGGGGACCGGAACGCAACCCAGCCACCGGTACCCAGCGAACTGAACGGCACCAACCCACGGCGACCACCGGAGTTGATTTCGGGGAGGCGGAACCGCGTTAAGGGCATCGCCTCGTACCGCGCGCCCAAGTGGTGCTGAGGCACTGGCGACACCCGCCGTGAGGCGGTCGGACGGGCGTCCGACCACCCAGCGCGGGCTCAACACCGGGTTGCTCCGCAAGGTTCCTGGGGCGAGGGTCAGGCGCCCAGATCGGCCACCGCGTCGATCTCGACCCGATACCTGGGGTCGATCAGCCCGCTGACCTCGACCAGCGTCGCGGCCGGGCGCGGGTGCGGGATGACTTCACGAAGGACCTCGCGGACCACGGCGAGATCACCGAGGTCCCGCAGGAAATACGTGAGCTTCACGACCGCGCCCCAGTCCACGCCGTGCTCGGCGAGGATGGCGTGGATCTTGCCCAGGACCACCCCGGTCTGCTCCGCCGCCGACTCGGGTACCGATCCGTCCGCGGTGGACGGGACTTGGCCCGCGACGTACAGCGTCGGTCCAGTGGCCACCCGGCTCATTGAGTAGACGGCATCGCTCATGCCGTCCATTCAACGCGATCCGGGACTCAGTCGTCTTTGACGCGGGCGTGCAGGTGCATGTCGTGCCAGCCGTCGGTGTGCAGCGCCTGCCTGCGCATGACGCCCTCCAGCGGAAACCCCGCCCGCTCCGCCACCCGACACGACGGCGGGTTGGCGGCGGAGTGGTGCACCTCGACGCGGTGGAACCCCGCCTCGTCGAAGACCCAGGTGGTCAACGCGGTCAGCGCGCGTGCGGCCACCTGACGGCCGCGGGCGGCGGGCAGCACCCAGTACGAGGTCTCCACCAGTCCGTCGACGAAGTTCAGTTTCCGCAGGCTGATTTGGCCGACCAGCCCGCCACCGTCGACCACTGCCCAGCCCGCTCCGGTCTCCTGGCGACACCGGTCGGGCTGCCGTGGCCCGCGTCCCAGGTCGACCTGCTTGTCCGGTGGCGGCCATGACGCCGATGACAGCGGATCCGCTATCACGCAGCACGCTCGTTGGTGGCCTAGCGACCTGGAGCGACATGCGGTTCGGGTAAGAATCTTGGTGGGGAAGTTGTCGATTCTCGCCTCGCCCGTTCGTCGTCCGTACGAGAACAAGAGAACTAGAAGGGGAGCCCGACATGGCTCAGTACGCGATCCTGCTCTACTCGCCCGCGCCCGCCGACCCGATGGACATCACCGAGGCCGAGCTGGCGGCGCACGAGGTGTTCAACAAGGAGATCGAGAAGCGCGGCACCCAGATCCTCTACCCGCAGGCCCTGCAGCCGAGCACCACCGCCACCACGGTCCGCGGGGGCGCCATCACCGACGGGCCGTTCATCGAGTCCAAGGAGGTGCTGGCCGGCTTCTTCCTGTTGGAGGCCAAGGACTTGGACGAGGCCCTGGAGATCGCCAAGCTGGTCCCGACCACGCCCGGCGGCGGCGTCGAGGTGCGGCCGATCTTCGAGCCGCCCGCGGAATGACTGGCGCCCCATCGGGGACGATCAAGCCGGTAGCCTCCGCCGCATGACCCAGATCGAACGCGCGGTGGCGGACGCGCATCGTCGTGAGTGGGCCTTCGTGCTCGCCGCGACGACGCGCGTCGCCCGGGACATGGACCTGGCCGAGGAATGCGTGCAGGAGGCGTACGCCACCGCGTTGCGGGTCTGGGAGCGCGACGGCATCCCCGATAACCCTGGCGCCTGGCTGACGACCGTCGCCAAGCGCACAGCCCTGGATGCGTTGCGCAGGCAGAACGTGTTCCGCTCGAAGCTTCCCCTGCTCGTGGAACCGGACGAGGCCGACGTGAACGATTCCGCTGAGTCGACCGGAGACGTCATACCCGACGACCGGCTCCGGTTGATCTTCACCTGCTGCCACCCGGCGCTGTCGGGTGAGGCGCAGATCGCGCTGACCCTGCGCCTGGTGTGCGGTGTGAGCACGGCCGACATCGCCCAGGCGTTTCTGGTCTCCGAGGCCACCATGGCCGCACGCGTGACCCGGGCGAAGAAGAAGATCTCCGCCGCCCGCATCGCCTACCGGGTCCCCGCGGCCGAGGAACTCCCCGACCGCCTCGACGCCGTCCTCACCGTCATCCACCTGCTTTTCACCACCGGATACACCGCGCCTTCGGGTGACCAGTTGGTCCGCGCCGATCTGATCCACCGCGCCCTGGACCTCGCCAAGATGCTCCGCGATTTGATGCCCGACGAACGTGAGGTTTGGGGTCTGCTCGCCTTGTTGCTGGTCACCGACGCCCGCAAGGCGACCCGCGCCGACGCCGAGGGCCGCCTCCTGCTCCTGGAGGAACAGGACCGCACCGCCTGGGACCAGGGCGCCATCGAAGAAGGCCACCGCCTGGTTTTGGACGCCCTCCGCGGCGGCCACCCCGGCCGTTTCGCGCTGCAGGCGGCCATCGCCGCCCTGCACGCGACCGCCCAGCGGTACGAGGACACGGACTGGCCGCAGATCATCACCCTCTACGACGCCCTGATGGAGGTGTGGCCGTCACCGGTGGTCGCCCTCAACCGCGCGATCGCCCTCACGATGGTGCTCGGCCCGGCCGTGGGACTGTCCGAGATCGAAGCGCTGGAAAGCGACGGCAGGCTGGCGGGCTACCGCTACCTACCCGCCACCAAGGCGGACCTCCTGCGCAGGCTCGGCCGCGATGCGGAGGCGGCGGAGGCCTACCAGGCCGCCATCGCCCTGGCCGACAACGACGCCGAACGCGCCTTCCTCACCGCCCGCCTGGCGGAAGTCAGCTGACCGTCTACTTCAGATCGCGGCCCAACCGGAGCGCGTCTTTGCTGACCCGCTTCATCTCGTTGCGGTGCGCCTCGGGATCCGGGTCCTTCGTGGCGGAGTCGCTCTCGACGATCACGACGTCCTTCTCGTACTTGTCGGCGGCGAACCCGCCCTTGCTGAGCCGGTCGAGCCCAGGGGCCGTGGCGGCGCGATCACGCACGATGTCGGCGACGCTGCCGGTTTCGTCCTTGCGCACCAGCTCGAACAGGGCCGTGGCGTCGGCGTCGGACCGCATGCGCACGACGGCGACGGAACTGTAGGCGACTCGGCCGTCGCTCAGGGGCGTGGTGAACAGGGCGCGGGTCAGCTGCTGGCAGACGGTCGTGGCCAGGAAGCGCTTGGTCTGGCCGTAGGCGTGGTCCGCGCAGTCGCTGTCGAGGACGGCGGCGGCAGGCTGGGCCGCGCGGGTGAAGGTGAACTCGTGCTTGGCGACCGGGGCGGGCGGCTCGGGCTCGGAGTCGGTCAGCGCCCAGACACCCAGTCCGACCAGGGCGGCGACGAGGACGAGGGCGGCGGCGATCTTGACGGCCGTGGCGCGGCTCGGACCGGTGCGACGCGGTGGGGGCGGCGGCTCCTCCCGGCGCAGCGACTCCGGCAGCACGTCGGGCAGTGCGCTCAGGATCAGCGAAGGGGTGCGGGAGTCATCGAGGGGCCGGGGCGGGAACGTCGGCGTCGCCCGGCGCCCGGATGAGGATTCGGGGAATGACACCGCCCCAACCTATCGGCAATAGGCGTGTGTGGACTGTGATCTATTCGAGATTGTCGGCCGGGCATGCGAACATATGTTCGTGTCGAGCCGCGCGACGATCCTGCATGCCGACCTGGACGCGTTCTACGCGTCGGTCGAGCAGCGTGACAAGCCGTGGCTGCGCGGCCGCCCGGTGATCGTCGGCGGTGGTGTGGTGCTGGCGGCCAGCTACGAGGCGAAGGCCTTCGGCATCCGCACCGCCATGGGCGGCGCCGAAGCGCGGCGGCTCTGTCCGCGGGCGATCGTGGTCCCACCGCGGATGTCGGCGTACTCGGCGGCGAGCAAGGCGGTGTTCGAGGTCTTCCGGGACACCACGCCGCTGGTCGAGGGCATCTCCATCGACGAGGCCTTCCTCGATGTCGCGGGCCTCTGGCGGATCGCCGGGACCCCCACCGAGATCGCTACCCGCTTACGCGCCGAGGTCCTGCGCCGAGTCGGCCTGCCGATCACCGTGGGCGTCGCCCGCACCAAGTTCCTCGCCAAGGTGGCGAGCGCGGTGGCCAAGCCGGACGGCCTGCTCGTCGTCGAGCCGGAGGGTGAGCCGGCGTTCCTGCACCCGCTGCCGGTCGAGCGGCTGTGGGGCGTGGGCAAGGTGACCGCCCGCAAACTGCACGAACTGGGGTTGACCACGGTCGGTGAGGTGGCTGATTTGTCGGAGTCGGCTTTGATGTCCATGCTCGGCCGCGCCTCCGGCCGACACCTGCATGCCTTGGCCCACAACCGCGACCCCCGCCGCATCCGAGTGGGTGTCCGCCGCCGGTCGATCGGCTCCCAGCGCGCCCTCGGCCGTAGACCCAGGACACACGCCGATCTCGACGCCACCGTCGTAGCCATAGCCGACCGCCTGGCCAAACGCCTCCGCGACGGCAAACGCGTCTGCCGGACAGTGACACTGCGCCTGCGTTTCGACGACTACACCCGAGCCACCCGCTCACACACTCTCGCCCAGGCGACCGACGACACCGCCCAGATCATGGCGGCGGCAAGAACCCTGCTGCGCACCGCGATGCCGATAATCGACGACCAGGGAATCACCCTGGTCGGCTTGACGCTGGCCAACTTGAGCAAGGACAGCGCGGTGCAACTGGCCTTCTCCTTCGAAGCCTCGGACACCTCGGAACTCGACGTGACGATCGACGGCTTACGCGACCGATTCGGCTCGGTGGCGGTGACGAGGGCGGTGCTGCTGGGTCGGGACCCGGGGATCTCGGTGCCACTACTACCCGATTGAGGTGACCCGGCAATGGACCCAATCCCGCTTTGTGGCTACATTGGAGGCAGTAGATGTGGCTACAGGAGGTCGGCATGGAGGTTGGCGTGCGGTCATTGCGCGACGGGTTGAGCCGACACCTGGCCGTGGTGCGTGGCGGCGGCACGGTGACTGTGACCGATCATGGTCAGGTGATCGCCCGAATCGTGCCCGCGGGCGCTCCGACGGCGTTGGAGCGACTCGTCGCCGAAGGCAGGGTGCAGCGCGCGAAGCGTCCAAAGCGCGCGGCGCCGAATCCGGTGCCCGCGGACGGTCTCGTAAGTGACCTTGTCGCAGAGCAGCGCCGTTGATCGTCTATTTCGACACGTCAGCGTTTGTCCCGTTGTTGGTCGCGGAGCCGAGCAGCGAATTCTGCGGCAGGCTGTGGGACGAGGCGGACACGGTCGTCACCAGTCGATTGCTTTTTGTGGAGACCGCTGCCGCTCTGGCCCAAGCGTTGCGACTCGACCGGCTGACCGTTCGAAGCCATCAGTCGGCGCTGCGTGGCTTGCGGCGGTTGTGGGCGGAGATGGACCTCGTCGAGGTCGACGAAGATGTCGTGAGCCGGGCCGCTGAGCTCGCTCAGTCGTGCGCGTTGCGTGGTTATGATGCCCTCCATTGCGCGTCTGCCGAGCGTCTTGACGGCAGCGATCTAGTGGTGGCCAGCGGTGATCGCAAGTTGCTGGAGGCGTGCGGGTCGATTGGGCTGACAACAGCGGATGTCAACAGACCCTAGCTCGGCAAACGAAACCGGGGCCCGCCACACAGGCGGACCCCGGTTTCGAGAGAAAGCAACCTACTTCGTCGGGAACACCCGAACGGTCATCGTGCTGTCCTGCTGCGACAGCACCCGAATCCCCACACCCACCGCGGGCAGCTTCACGCCCGCGGTCGGCTGCTGCGGCGACCAGAACGGGCGTCGGTCATCGAACAGCGGCTGCGCCGCCTTGCCGCGCACGTAGCTCGGCTTGCCCTGCGCGTACAGGGTGAACGAGTCCGACTTCTGCAGCGAGAACGGCGCGTCGTACCCGGCGACCCGGGGGCGCCAGGCGGTGCCCTGCAGGTTGTAGATCGGGTCCGGGTTTGCGTCGACCATCAGCATCAGGCCCTCACCGGGGTGGGCGCTGGTGTTGTTGTCCAGCTGCGAAGTGTCCCAATAGGACACGAGCAGACCGTTCTGGTACGGGAACCGGGTCGCCCAGTTGGGCTTGTCGGGGTGGCCGTAGTCGTACGGGCCGACCTGCAGGTAGCGGTCGTACGACGTGTACGCCCGGTAGGTCGCGATGTAGAAGTTGTCGTAGAACTTCGACTCCTTGCCAGTGGTGACCCGGAAACCCTGAGCCGTCCAGCCGTTGTCGCCTGCCTCCGCGCCGTCGGTGAAGATCGGTGCGCCGTCGGCGGTGATGGAGATCTGGTCGGCGCGGAAGCCGTCCATGATCAGGCCGCCGTCGGTCTGGTAGCGGAACCGCAGCTGGGCGTTCTTGCCCGCCAGGGAGTCCAGCGGCACCGACACGTCGACCCAGCGCCCGCCGGTGACGTTGGTGATGGCGGGCTGGCCGACCGCGCTGCGGGTGAACGGCTTGCCGTCGGCCACACCGTCGAGCGCGGTCCAGGTGGCGCCGCCGTCGACCGAACCCTCGACGTAGAGGAAGTCGCAGTCGCAGTCCTCGATGTCGTAGAGCGCCTTGAGCTTGAGCTCCGCGGCTGACTTGCCGGTCAGGTCGACCGTGCGGGTCAGCGTGTTCGACAGGTTGTCGCCGCGCTCGCTCCACCACATGTGGGTGCCCTCGGTCGGGGTGCCCAGCAGCGTGGTCTTCTCCTTGTCCGGCAGCACGACGACCAGACCCTGCGCGTCATCGGTGTTGTACGCGTGCGGGCCGAGCTTGAGCTTGGTGTCCTGGCCCGCCACGACGGTCTCGTAGTCCAGCCAGCCGAGCTGCATCTTGTCCCACGCCGAGAGGTCGTTGGCGCGCAAGCCGATGGGCTCGTCGCCCGCCGAGACGCGGCTCTGCCCCATCAGCGACCACCAGTTGACGCCGTTCTCCTTGCCGCCGCCGGGGCCGACCGTGTCGTAGTGGTCCGGTAGGCCCAGGTCGTGGCCGTACTCGTGCGCGAACACGCCGAGGCCGCCGTTCTCCGGCTGCATCGTGTAGTCGCCGACCCACAGGCCGGTGTCACCGATCTGCGCGCCGCCCAGGGGGTTGCCCGCGGGACCGGCGGTGGTGCTGAAGAAGGCGTACCAGCGGTGCGCCCAGATCGCGTCCTCGCCCTGGGCGGGGTCCGCGTCGGACTGGTCGCCGCCCGCGTGCACGATCTGGAAGTGGTCGATGTAGCCGTCGCGCTCGTTGAAGTCGCCGTCGTGGTCGTGGTCGTAGCGGTCCCACGTGTCGAACTCGGCGAGCTCGGTGCGGATCTGCTCGGTGGTCGCACCGGCGGCCTGCCGGTCGGCGACCCACTGGGTCACCGAGTCGGAGACCAGGTTCCAGCTGTTGCCGCAGATTCGGCCGCCGCACGGGAATCCGTTGGACCGGCCGTAGCGGGCCTCGTTGTACTTGACCTTGACCCAGTCGGTGACGGTGCCCTCGACCGAGTAGCGGCCCGAGGACTGCCGCTCGTAGAACGTCTTCACCGATTCGACGCCGGGGGCGTTGGAGAAGTACAGGTCCTGGTAGTGCTCACGGCCGTAGTTCGGCTGCCAGATCGTCTTGTTGTCCACGGCCCGGTTGGGCTGCGCGATCTCGTTGTGCCGGGGACCGTCGAACCGCGCGGGACCCGGGGTGGCTGGGTCGGTATCGCGGTCGGGGAAATCGGGGTGCCGCTCGTCGCCGAATTCGGCGAGCACGACGAAGATCTTGTCGGTCTTCTCCCGGGCCAGCTCCACGTACTGTGCGGGCGTGGCCTGGGCGGTCCGCGAGCCGGTGCCGTCGCTGAGCTTCACGACGGTGCTGGCGCCGCGCTTCTCGGCCTTGGCCTCGCCCTTTAGGACCCTGGCGAGTCCGTCCTGGCGCATCTGCCTGCGCTTGTTCTCGGCGGGCGAGACCAGCTCGTCGGGCGCGTTCTCGACGCCCCCTTGCGGCGCGGCGGCGGGCGCGGGCGCCGCGTTCGCCGACATCCCCGGTAAGAAGCTGATACCCGCGACCGCCGCGATCGCGACGACCATTCTGCGACGCACGCGTCCTCCTGTGGTGACTTCGGTGGAGATAGGTTTCCGGTGGCGATAGGTAGAGTCGCAACGTAGGCGAGAACGCATGAGTCGGTTATCACGAATTGAATACATGCCGACGTTTCGGCCATATCAATCGGCTATAGCACGCACTGATAGGCCGAATAGCGTAGGACGAATGTCGGAATGAATTCGTCGGCAAACGGCGGAGTATTCGGACGGCTAGCGGATGATCTTGCCGCCGTCGACCCGCCACAGGCTCTGGTGCTCGGCGTCCGGGCCCGCCAGCACGAACAGGGTGTCGCCGATGATTGTCGCGGCGGTCACCATGCCGGTCGGGCCCTCGGTGGCCAGCACGGTCCAGTCCGCGCCGTCCGCCCGGGCGATCTTGACCTGTCCGCCGTCGGACACGACCTGGACCACGCGCAGGTCGATCTCCACCGGCGCGGGCAGCGGGTCTTTGTCGCCGACCGCGATCGGGAGAACGCCCGGCAGCCGCGTCCACGTCCCGTCGATCAGCCGCCAGACCGCGAGCTTTCCGTCGACCTGGCCCGCCGCCGCGCAGGTGCTTCCCTGACACGCCAAGGAGATCGCGCTCCCCGTGGATCCGGTGTCGGGCAGCGCGGTCTTCGTCCACCCGGCGACGCCCGAGGCCGAGCGCCACGCCACCGGCGTCAGCCGGTCGTCGGCGAGCTGCCAGCCCGCGACCACAACACCTTGGTCCAGCGCGGAAGCCGCCATCGGGAAGCCCAGCGCGGCCTCGGTGCTTTCCAGGGCCGTCCCGGCCGAACTCCGCCGCGTCCACGTGTCGCCATCGGCCGTCCACGTCGCGACGTCGAGCCCGACCTGTTCGCTGTTCCACGAGCCGACGAGGGCCGGTCCGACCGGCGTGATCACGGCCGCGGTCAGGTCGCCCGCACCGTAGCCGCCGAAAGTGCTGAAACCCTGCGGCTTCTCGACGACCCCGGACGCGGACCCATCCCACACGCTCCACCGCACGTTGCCGTGCGCGCCGCCGCGCTCGCCGCCGACCGCCACGATCCGGCCCGCGTCGACGTCGATCGACTTCCAGGTCGCGAGCAGGCCGTAGGGGCTGACCCCGCGCACGGGGATCTCGGTGAGCGTGCCGTCCCCGGCGCGGCGCAGCAGGCCGGGAGTGGTCGCCTGCCCGTCCCGGCGTACGCCGATCACCAGGGCGTCGCCGTCCACGGTGAGCGCAACCGGCGCGGCGGGCAGGTCGACCTTGGTGAACATGACCGTCGGCGTCGAAGAAGCGGGCGACGAGCATCCCCCGAGGAGCAAAGCCGAGATCACCACGAGTCGTGCCGCGCGTCCGCCCATGTCCAGCAGTATCCCGTTTTCCGTCGGTGAATCAAGCGATCATGAGATGGTGGCGGGGAAGGGGAGCGCCCGATTGTCGAAGCCTGCGCCCGCTCGGGTTCGCCTGCCCTGGTGGGCACCGGCGTTCGCGTGGCGTACCGCGAGATGTGGCCGGTGGGTGCGGCTGTTGGTTGCCGTGGTCGGTTGTCGTCACGGTCCCCTGAGGCGGCGGTCGGATAGCGCGGCCGTTTTGTCAGACACCGCAATGGGTGAGCCTCTGGAAACCGTGGACGGCACCGCCAAACGGGCCGATCGGGCAGTCGGAGCCCGGAGGGCGTCGTGATGTCCTCTGTGGACCGCGATCCCGGTGCTATCGCCATGGTCCCCCTCAGTCGAGGGTCGCCGCCGCGGCGGTCACGAGTGTCCGGGTCTGGTCGATGATGTCCAGGCGGTTCCGCTCGAACACCGGGTCGCTGATCTCCGTGGTGTTCCCGGGGCCGAACACGAGCACCGGCGTGTGCAGGTGCCCGCCGGGCATCGGCGCACCCAGGGCGTCGCGCAGCAGCGTCGTGCGGTACGCGATCTCGTTGGACAGGTAGTTGCCGCCGCTGCCCGCTCGCGCGATCGAACCCGGTGTCGGGCCGTTCGGCTGGAACACCGGGGCGGTCGCGCCCGCCGGGATCTCGGTCACGCTCGGGTTGATGTGCACCGGGAACCGCCCGGACGGCGCCGCGGCCATCTCGGCGGCGGGCAGCGTGCTCGGCACGAACTCGGGCGCGGGCGTCACGGTCGGCACGTGGGCGGGGATCGGGGCGACACCGGTGTAGGAGATGTTGTCGTTGTCGGGGAACCCGCCTCGCCAACGGCCGTTGTGGCCCTCGACGTCGAACCGGCCCGGCCTGCCCTGGCTCACGGTCACGAACATGTCGGCGCGGGCGCGGCCTTCCCGCAGGTGCGGCAGGAACGTGTCCTCCACCGTGCCCTGCTCGAACGGCCGCCACAGCACCGGGAAGATCGCCGTCTCGATCCGCGCGGGTCCGCTCGGCGTGCGCACGATGGTGCCGTCCAGCGCCAGCGCGGCGGCGCCGGACGGGTTGCTGCGCCGGATGTCGGCGTCGAGGATGAACGGGTCGAAGCCGCTGACCACGATCCGGTGGAATCCGCCGCCGGTCGGCAGCCGCATCGAGTCCTGCCCGCGGGAGGCGCGGTCGAACGTCAGGATCAGCGCTTCACGTTCCCGCGCGTCCAGTCCGCGTGCCGGTGTCCACTGGCGCAGCAGGCTGGTGAACCGCAGGCGTGCCCAGTAGAGCGGGCGGTCGTCGGTGACGGAGAGGCCGTCTGTCGGCACGGGGGCCTGCGCGCGGGCCACGGCCGCGGTCCACAGCGTCTTACCGGTCGCCGAGGCCAGCGCGGTCGCCGACGGCGTGCCAGGAAGCGCGCACAGCGCGGCGCTGAAGGTGGTCGCATACCGGTCGAAACCGCTGCGGCGCAAGATGTCTTGGGGGATCGGCCGGGTCAGCCGGTTCTCCTCGACGGTCAGCGCGACGGTCGGGTCGTAGCAGTCGCGCCGGTCCTCGGCGGCCGCCAGTGGCGCGCCCGCCACCAGTGCCGCGATCACAACGGCCCCGGCCAACACCTTGCTGATCACATCGTCTCCCATGCGGGTCGAGGAGTCGGCACCGCGCGCGCCGAGCCAAGACCATCCTGGTGCAGGGATCGGGGTCGTCCCCTATAGCGACATGGGTATCAATTCCCGCTATACCGAGAATAGGGGTCAACGTGGTCGCAGGAGGTCGAGGCATGATCGGTGGCCGGTGACAGCCACCCACGTCTCGACGGCTTGATCACGCCCGGAGTAGCTCCTGTATCTGTGTCATCTCGGCCCGTTGGCTGTCGATGATCTGTTGGGCCGGCGCCTTGGCGACGTCGCTGTGGCCCTTCTCCTCCACCTCGGCCATGTCGATCGCCTGGGCGTGGTGGGTGATCATGTCAGTGGGGAAGGTGATGCAAGGTGGGAACGATGCGCGGTTCCGCGCGAGCCCCGAGCGCCCGTACCCTGGCGGGGTGTCCGCGGTGAAGATCAATCGACCCCGGCGAGTGTCCCTCGCCGGGCTGATGGTCACCCTCCTGCTCGCCGCGGTGGCCACGCTGGGCTCGCACTGCACAGCCGCCGCCGAGACCACGACCCCCATCGCGATGGCGGACGCCGACGGTCATGGCGCGCACCACGGCGCCTTCGCTCGGATGGGACACCGGCCAATCGCCGATCAGACCGCTCACCGCGGCGCGACCGCGCCGGTGGCGCACTGGTCGGCAGCGGAGCAGACCACTCACCGCGGTGGCATCGCTTCGATTGCGCTCCGGCTAAACGCCGATCAGGCCGCTTACCGTGGCGGGACCGCTCCCGTGGCGCTGCGGCCGGTTGGCGGTCAGGCCGCGCACCCCGGTTCACCCGCCGAGTCCGGTTCGACCGGGCTCGTCGCCCTCTGTGTTTCCGTGGCGGTGGCCGTCCTGCTGGCGCTGGTGCGGCTCGGGCAGCCCCGCGCCGTCGAGGTTCGTGCGGCGATGAGCAGGATTCCCGCCGCGATGGCGAATCTGGTCTGGCCGAGCCCGGATCCGGTTCGCCTCTGTGTGCTGCGTACGTAGGAGAGGTCTGTCCGAAACCGGACCGCCGACCTCGACTCGACACGCAACCCCGAAAGGCACTTCCGTGGACCTTCTCGCTGTTCTCCTCACCGGCCTGCTGGCAGGCGGGATCTCCTGCGCCGCCGTGCAGGGCGGCCTGCTCGCGGGGCTCGTCGCCCGGCAGCGGCCCGACGACGCGGCGCCCGCCGGTCAGACCGCGCTCGCCCGCCTTGGTGACGACCTCGCGCCCGTCGGTGGCTTCATGGCGGGCAAACTGCTCTCCCACACCCTGCTCGGCGCCCTGCTCGGCGCGGTCGGCGGCGCCGTCCAGCTCTCCCTTGGCGCCCGCACGACACTGCAGTTCGTCGCCGGGGTGCTGATCATCGTCTTCGGGCTCTCGCAGCTCGGGGTGCCCGGGTTCCGGCGGATCGTCGTCATGCCGCCGCTGCCCTGGATGCGCATGGTCCGCAACCAGTCGCGCTCGCAGGCCGCGGTCGCGCCCGCGGTCCTCGGGTTCGCCACCGTGGTCATCCCGTGCGGGGTGACGCTCTCGGTCGAGGCACTGGCCCTGGCGTCCGGTTCGGCCCTCGCGGGCGCGGCGACCATGGCGGTCTTCGTGCTCGGCACCGGCCCGCTGTTCGCCGTCCTCGGCTACGCCGCCCGCAAGGCCGCCACCGCCTGGCGCGGCAGGCTGGCTATCGCCACCGGGGTCGTGCTGCTGCTGACCGGCCTCTACACGGTCAACGGCGGCTTGGAGCTGGCCGGGTCACCGCTGGCTATGAGCAGGCTGATGAGTTCCGAAGAGGTGATCGACCAGGCCGCGGCCACCATCACCGACGGCACGCAGGTCGTCGAGGTCATCGCCGTCACGGGCGCGTACCGCCCGCCCAACGTCGCCGCGCGGGCGGGCGTTCCGACGACCCTGCTGGTGCGCTCGCAGAACGCGAAGGGCTGCGTGCGGGCGCTGGTGGTGCCCTCCCGCGGCATCGAGCAGACGCTGCCGGTGAGCGGCGAGACCCGCATCGACCTCGGTGTGCTCGAACCCGGCACCCTCGAGTACTCGTGCTCGATGGGGATGTACACCGGGGTCATCACCGTCACCTGAGCACGCTCAGTGGTAGGCGTGGACCACGGCGTGGCCGAGGCCGCGGCCGATCATCCACCGGTTGATCGGCCAGGTGACGACGAAGGCCACACCCAGGGCGAACGCGAGGGCGCCCCAGAACAGCACGCTGCTCACGCCTGCCTCCATGGCGCCCGGCACGGCCACCATGATGGCGTTGTCGACGATCTCCATCACCGCGATGGACAGGGTGTCGGCGGCCAGCGCGACCTTGACGGCCTGCTTGAAGCTGACTCCCGCCCGCAGCACGCCGCGCATCGTCAGCGCGTAGCCGAAGAAGAAGGCGAGCGTGACGGCGAGCGCGATCGTGGCCACATTCCCCCAGCCCAGCGCGGTGCCGATCACCATGCCGAGCACCTCGCCGATGGCGCAGCCGGTGAGGCAGTGCAGGGTGGCCGACGCGGCCATCCGCCAGCTCACGGGGCTGTGGCCCATGGCGTCGTGGTGATGGTCATGCGCACCCATGTGCTGATGTTCTTCGCTGGACATCGGAGCCTCCGACCTTGTCGTGTATACCCGTGGGGGGTATTTGCAACGTAGCACCGTCAAGGGGAGGTGGCAAGGTTGTCTTTGATACCCCCTAGGGGTATGGTTGCGTCCAGTTCAACCGAAGGAGAGTGCCCCGATGTCCGAGTCCACCACCTACGCCGTCGCCGGGATGACCTGTGGCCACTGTGTCCAGTCCGTCCGGGATGAAGTCGGCCGCATCGACGGTGTCACGTCGGTCAAGGTCGACCTCCCGACCGGCGCGGTCACCGTGGAGAGCACCCGCGACCTCGCCGAAGCCGAGGTTCGCGCGGCAGTCGAGGAAGCCGGTTACGAACTGACCGCCTAGACCGGCGGCACGTCAGAAAGCAGAGACATGAAGACTCCAGCGAAGCTCACCGCCTACGGTGCGGCGCTCGTCCTGGTCGCCACCGGCGCCTGGGCGGTCGGCACCGCTGTCGGTCCCTTCTCCGCCCAGCCCGCGGCGCGGGCCCAGGCGCACGGGGCGACCCACGGCGACACTGTCCCGGCGAGCACGCCGAACGACCTGCCCGAGGGGCTGTCGTCGTCCAGGGGCGGACACACCTTCACGCCCACCCACGCGACGCTGCCCGCGGGCCCCGACCAGCCCTTCTCCTTCCGGATCACCAAAACCGGGGGACAAGCGGTCACCGCGTTCGACATCGAGCACGAGAAGCGGCTGCACCTCATCGTGGTGCGCCGCGACACCGCGGGCTTCCAGCACGTCCACCCGGAGATGGCGCCCGATGGGACGTGGACCGTCCGACTGAACCTGGCCAAGCCGGGCAGCTACCGGGCGTTCGCCGATTTCGCGCCGTCCGGCGGTGAAGGGATGACGCTCGGGGTGGACCTCGCGGTGCCCGGTGCGGTCGAGCCGGTCACCCACCCGGAGTCGCGAGTGTCCGCAGTGGACGACTACGAGGTGCGTCTCACCGGTGACCTGGTGGCGGGCTCATCCTCGAAGGTGACCTTGTCGGTGACCAAGGATGGCAAGCCGGTCGCCGACCTGCGGCCGTATCTCGGGTCGTACGGGCACCTGGTCGCGCTCCGGCAAGGCGACCTCGCGTACCTGCACGTGCACCCGGAAGGCGTGCCCGGCGACGGCAAGACCCAGCCGGGCCCGGAAGTCGTGTTCTTCGCCGAGGTTCCGACCACCGCCACATACCGGCTGTTCCTCGACTTCCAGCACGAGGGCGTGGTGCGCACGGCCGAGTTCACCGTGTCCACAGCGGACAAGTCCCCGGCTGTCGAACCGCCTGCTCCGTCCATTTCGGACGCACCTGGCCACGGCCACAACTGACGCGCGAGGAGGAGAAGAGATGACCACGAACATCGTCACGGCCCGCCCGGCTGAGATCGAACTCGCCATCGGCGGCATGACGTGTGCCTCGTGCGCCAATCGGATCGAGCGCAGGCTCAACAAGCTCGACGGGGTGACCGCGACTGTCAACTACGCCACCGAGAAGGCGAAAATCGTCTACACCGACGGTGTCGACCCGGCCGAACTCGTCGCCCAGGTCGAGGCCGCTGGATACACCGCGACCGTGCCCCGCGCAGCGCCCGAGCCCGACTCGGCGCCGCCCGTGGACCCGTTGCGGCAGCGGCTGATCGGCTCGGTCCTGCTGTCGGTGCCGGTCATCGCGATGGCGATGGTCCCGGCGCTGCAGTTCACCTACTGGCAGTGGATCTCACTGGTGCTCGCCGCGCCCGTCGTCGTGTGGGCGGCGTGGCCGTTCCACCAGGCGGCGTGGGCGAACCTGCGGCACGGCGCCGCGACCATGGACACCCTGATCTCGATGGGCACCCTGGCCGCGTTCGGCTGGTCGCTGTACGCGCTGCTGTTCGGCTCGGCGGGCGTGCCCGGCATGACCCACCCGTTCGAACTCACCATCCGCCGCATGGGCGGGGAAGCGAGCATCTACCTAGAGGTCGCGGCGGGCGTGACCACGTTCATCCTCGCCGGCCGCTACTTCGAGGCCAGGGCCAAGCGTCGCGCCGGATCGGCGTTGCGGGCGCTGCTGGAACTGGGCGCGAAGGATGTCGCCGTCCTGCGTGACGGCGTCGAGGTCCGGGTGCCGATCGAGCAACTGGCCGTGGGCGAGCGGTTCGTCGTGCGGCCGGGGGAGAAGATCGCCACCGACGGCGTCATCGAGGACGGCAAGTCCGCTGTGGACGCCGCGATGATGACCGGCGAGTCGGCCCCGGTCGAGGTCGGCCCGGGTGACGCCGTGGTCGGGGCGACGGTGAACGCGGGCGGCAGGCTGCTCGTGCGGGCCACCCGGGTCGGTTCCGACACCCAGCTGGCGCAGATGGCGAAGCTCGTCGAGGACGCGCAGACCGGCAAGGCCGCGGTGCAGCGGCTGGCCGACCGGGTGTCCGGCGTGTTCGTGCCGATCGTGATCGCCCTGGCGCTGGGCACGCTGTTCTTCTGGCTCGGCGCCGGGGTCGGCGCCACCGCGGCCTTCACCGCCGCTGTGGCCGTGCTGATCATCGCCTGCCCGTGCGCCTTGGGCCTGGCGACGCCGACCGCGCTGCTGGTGGGCACGGGCCGGGGAGCGCAGCTCGGGATTCTGATCAAGGGCCCGGAGGTCCTGGAGTCCACGCGTCGGATCGACACGATCGTGCTCGACAAGACGGGCACGGTGACCACCGGCCGGATGTCCCTTGTGGACGTCGTCACCGCCGAGGGCGTCGACCGCGACGAGGCGCTTCGGCTGGCGGGCGCGGTGGAGCACGCGTCGGAACACCCGATCGCGCAAGCCATCGCGGTGGCCGCCCAGGGCTTGGGCGACCTGCCGCCGGTCGAGGACTTCAGCGCGACCGAGGGCCTGGGCGTGCACGGCGTCGTCGACGGCCACGCCATCCTGGTCGGCCGCACCGAGTTGTTGCGGGCGTGGAGTGTCGACCTGCCCGGTGACCTCGCCGAGGCGAAGGCGGCGGCCGAGGCCCAAGGCCGAACCGCCGTCGTGGTCGCCTGGGACGGCGAGCCCCGGGCCGTGCTCGTGGTCGCCGACACGGTCAAGCCGACCTCGGCGGACGCCGTCCGCATGCTGCGCGGTCTGGGTTTGACGCCGGTGCTGCTGACCGGCGACAACGCGGCCGTGGCCGAGTCGGTCGCCCGCGAGGTCGGCATCGATGAGGTCATCGCGGAGGTCCTCCCGCAGGACAAGGTCGACGTGGTCACCCGACTGCGGAAGGAAGGCAAGGTCGTCGCCATGGTCGGCGACGGCGTGAACGACGCGGCGGCGCTGGCCAAGGCGGACTTGGGATTGGCCATGGGCACGGGCACTGACGTGGCCATCGAGGCGGCGGACCTCACCTTGGTCCGGGGTGATCTACGGGCGGCGGCGGACGCGATCCGCTTGTCCCGCAGCACTTTGGCGACGATCAAGGGCAATCTGTTCTGGGCGTTCGCCTACAACGTGGCCGCTTTGCCGTTGGCCGCCGCGGGCCTGCTGAACCCGATGCTGGCGGGTGCGGCGATGGCGGTGAGTTCGGCCTTCGTGGTCGCGAATAGCTTGCGGCTGCGGCGATTCCGGTCGAGCACGGTCTAAACAGGACCGACCGACAGGCGATGCCGCCTCCGAGTCAGTGGGGGCGGTATCACCTTGCGCACACAGGGCCCGGTATCTATTCCTCGGGTCGGAGAGCGGCATTCCCGTGAACTCGGCCCGCGAGCTCAGACCAAGTTTGCGCATCGCCTGACCGACGTGTTTCTCCACTGTGCGGGTCGAAAAGTAGAGCGCTTCGGCGACTTGGCGATTCGTCTTGCCCGCCGCGACCATGTCCACGACCTCGCGTTCCCGGGGCGAGAGGTCGCCGCCGTAGCCCTTGCGGCCGCGCGGAGTTCCCTGGCGGAACCGGCGGCTCAGCCGGACGCAGCGGGCGGCGTCCTTGGTCAGCCCCAGTTCGGTGGAGGCGGTCGCCGCGCGGTCGGACGGTGCTCGCGCGCAAGTGGGCCGATCAACCACGACACCTGCTACCAGTCGAACGTCCGCTGGGCCGAGCTGCTCGGCGCGAAGGTCAACGAGGTGCTCACCCGCACCAGCGCGTCCAAAGTGGACATCGTGTCGCGCTCGATGGGCACACTGAACAGCCGATGTTGCGTCAAGTCGCCGGCTGCGCGGGCAAGACCGAACGCTGGATCTCGCCGGCGGGCGCCAACCTGGGCGCCGGTGCGGCCAACACTGCGCGTTCCTCGTGACCTGGCGCAATAGTCTGTTTAGATTGGTCGACATGACCGACGCCTCGCGCACCCGTCGCAGCTACGACCTCGTCGCCGAGCGGTACGCCGCCGAACTGGGGGACGAGTTGCGGCACAAGCCGCTCGACCGCGCCCTGCTCGACGCCTTCGCGGAGCTGGCGGGCGGTCCCGTCGCCGACCTCGGCTGCGGTCCGGCGCACGTCGCCGGCTACCTCGGCGACCGCGGTGTCCCCGTCGTCGGTATGGACCTTTCGCCCGCGATGTGCGCCGCCGCCCTGAAGTCGGGCATCCCGGCCTCCGCCGCCGACCTGGCCGCGCTCCCCATCCGGTCGGACGCGCTGGACGGCATCGTCTGCCTCTACGCCGTCATCCACCTCGACACCGACCACCGCGCCGCGGCCTACGCCGAGTTCGCGCGGGTCCTGCGGCCAGGCGGGCACGCGCTGATCGCCTTCCACACCAGCGACGCCGACATCCCCACCGGCGGCGCGCGGCACCTCGACGGCTGGTGGGGCCACGACGTGGACCTCACCTTCCACTTCCTCGACCCCACAGCCGAAACCGGGGCGCTCGCCGCGGCAGGCCTGACCGTCGTCGCCCGCCTCGACCGGGCCCCGCACGGTCCCGAACACGCCAGCGACCGCTGCTACCTGCTTCTACGGCGATCGCCCACTGACTGATCAGGCGTGCTTGGGACGCGTGCGGCTCGCGCCGGTTTGGTCAGGCCTGGAACTGGCCCGGTCGCCTGCCGTCGCCTGCCGGGCCGCGGTAGGCCTGGGCGATGTCGAGCCAGTGCTCGGCGTCCGAGCCGACCGCCTTGAGCGCGAGGTCGTCGCGGTGCCTGCGGCGGGTGACCAGCAGGCAGAAGTCCTCCGCCGGGCCGGTGATCCGCTGCTCGGCGTCGGCCGGTCCGAACTCCCACGTGGCGCCGGACGGCGCGGTGAGCTCGTAGCGGAACTGGACGTCGGGCGTGGGCAACCCGCGCGACTGGTAGCCGAAGTCCCACGTGAGGGTCGCGAACCAGGCGATGTTCCACAGCCGGTCGGTGTACACCCGGCTGACGCCGACCGCGTCGGCGACGTCCTGGCCGTGGGCGAAGAGCTCCATCATGCCCGCGCAGGCGAGCACGGCGGGCGGCAGCGGCCGGACGAGCCACGGCACGACCTGGTCGCCCGGCACGGCGGCCAGCGCCTTGATCGCGGTGTCGCGTTCCTCGCGCCAGCGCGACAGCAGCACGTTCGGCGGGTCGCCGAGGTACTGGCCGAGGGCGGCGTTGACCGCGCCCTCGAAGTCCGACGCGGCCTTCGCCGCCATCGCCTTGAAGACCTCCGGCTCGGCGGCCGCGGTGCCCGCGAGACGGAAGATGAAGGCCAAGTGGGCGACCTGGTGGGCGACCGTCCAACCAGGTGCCGGGGTCGACTGCCCCCAGGCGTCGTCGGCGAGTCCGGCGAGGATCCCCTCGACCTCCTCGCCCTCCGCGGTCAGGTCGGCGATCACGTCTCGCTGCGTCACGTGCTTTGTCCTCTCGACCGTCGCTTGCCTCCTTCCAAGGATGACCGGGCCGCGCTTCGCTGTCTTATCCGCGCGTGCCCTTTGCTTGTCCGCCAAAGGTTCGACGGGAAGGTCCGCCGCCGATCACTAGGCATTCTCGCCTCGCCTAGCGTTGAGTGAGGTCCGCTGCTTGGTTCCGCTTCGCGCGGTCGATCTCGGAGACGATCTCGTCGGCGCGAGTTCGCTCGCGACTGGCCCAGTACTGGGCCTCGTGGTGATGTCCGCGGTCGATCTCCGCGACCTCCGCGTAGACGCTCGCGCTGTATCGATAGAAGGTCAGCCACTCGGTCAGCGGCGCGCTTTGCCGTGGCCGTTGGCTGCCGAGCAGCTCGTTCGCCTGGGCGAGGGTTCGTATCTCGCGGCCACCCGGCTTGCCTCGCGAGTTCATGACACGCCGTCCTTCCGTTGTCCTCCGGTACGACGGAAGGTAGCCACATCCCGAGTTCCGAGCAAGAATAAAAATGTGAGCTGGTACAAAATGTGCGACTATGTGACGATGTTGAGAGCCGAAGCGAGCTTCCGTAGGTCAGACGTGTTGATATCGCCATCGCGAAGCGCGTCCCGCACGAGGTCGTGGACCGTCGGGTGGGCGCTCACCTGCTCGGGGGCGATCTCGTACGCCTTGCGGAGTGTGTCCAGCAGCGCCGATGTCTGACGGCGCTGCGCATGTGCCCGTGCCACGTCGATCAGCATCTGAGCCTGTCGCTCGGGGGAAAGCGACGACACATCAGCTTTCCCCGCCACGCGCAGTGCCCGACCGGCGTCGCCCAACTCGACCGCGATGCTGATCTCGTGGAGCGCGACATTCGTCGGCCCGAACTCGGTGTTGTGGCTGTTGCTGTCCGAGCCGATCCTCTTGGCCGCTCGGCTGGCTTTCGCCAGATACGAATAGGCCTCGTCGCCTTCGTTCGATCGGGCTGACGCCACCGCCAGCTGAAGGAACAGGGCTCCGGTGAGCGCGACAGCACCAAGGTCGCCTTTCTCGGCCAACCGGCTGAGGGCGTTGACGGCGGTGGTCGCCGTGCGCTTCACCAGATCGAACCGACGCGCCTGTTGGAAGACGATCGCGAGGCGGAAGGCTCCCGCGCCCATCAGCAATGGGTCATCGGCGTCCTCGGCCGCCGCGATCGAGCGGTCGACCGCCACCCAGGCCGCCGCCGTCTCACCCAGCTTCGACAACACGCCCGCCGCCGCGTGATAGGCCTTCGCCTTGGCGGCGCAGAGGTGTCGCCGGTGTGCCCCCGTGGTCTTCCTCGACGCGTATTCGAGTTCGGGGATCAGCGTGCCCAGAAGGTGACTCAGATCCTCGTGGCGGGAATCGTGCGCGAACTCCCAAGCCTGGTCCGCCCGAAGGCTGAGCCGCTCCACGTCAACCGGTGAGACCTCGGCGAGCACCGCGTGAAGCGCGTCGCTGGAACACAGCGCGAGGCTGAGCGCGGTAGCGGCCCGCGGTCGTTCCGGGGGCGCGACGACGCTCTCCGTGGCGAGCTCGGACAGCGGGACGTCGAGAACTTCCGCGAGCTTCTCGAGAACCGACATGCGATCCACGTGCCGCACGCCTCGCTCGACCTGGCTGACCCAACTCTCGGAGCGTGACAGCCGTGCGGCGAGTTCACGCTGCGAGAGTCCCAGTCGGCTCCGGTGAAACGCGACCTGCCGCCCCAACGCCTTGGCGTCCGCGGGTTTCACAGCTGGATCCCCTTGCCTATCGGCGAAGTCAGGAACTCCACCCGGAGATCGGCCACATACTGCTCCCGTGCGGCCAGGAACCTCTTCGTATGCGCCTGCCGCTCGTGGTCTTCGAAAGCCCCCCGGCTCGCATAGAGCTCATAGAACACCCGGGACAGCGGCTCGCCTTCGACGGAATGCACCGCGTAGATCAGAGTCCCCGGCTCACGCTCGGCGATCTGTGGGACGAGTTCGGCGACAAGCGCGTCGAAACCCTCTGCCGCGTTCTCGTCAAGAAGGTCGAATCGGACGGTCAAAGCCCACATGCGCAGCTCCATTCGTGCGGAGCCGGCAGACTAGCACTTTTAGTACTAGCTCACACGTGAGCTGCGCTGGCAACAAAGGCGCCGCAGCCGGACGGGCTGGGCGCCTTCGGTGTTGGTACCTGAGGAGCGTGCGGCTATGCGGCGTCGCGTAGCCGCTCGGCGGCGCGTAGTTGGCGCTCCTCCTCGTCGGCGGCGATGTCGGCCACGATGTCGGCCCAGACGATCCCCGCGGCGAGATTCGGGTTGTGCTGAGGGGCCGGCGTGATACCCACCAGCTCGTCGACGAGGGTGACCGGGATGGCGGGCGGCTCTTCGATCTGTTGCCTGCGGCGCTGCGGTGTTGCGTCGGATAGTGACACGGCGGTGCTCTCCGTTCCTTGTCGGGTACCGGACAGTTCTTGCTACGGCTCGTAAGGGCTGACGGTGACCGGCACGCCGTTGAACACGGCGTTGCCGGACGGGACGTCCACGACCAGCTCGTCGGTCAGCGCGTTCGCGTTGACGCCGGGGTTCTGCGCGGCCACCCGCTGTTCGCTGCCCTTGTGTCCCCACCCGTGCGGGATGCTCACGACACCCGGCCTGATCGAGTCGGTCGGCTCGACGGCGACGATCACCTCGCCGGTGGCGGAGCGCACGACCGCCTGCTCACCAAGCCCGTACTTGGCGACGTCGGCCGGGTTGACGTGCAGCGTGCACCGGTTGCTCCCGCCGAGGAGGGACGGGACGTTGTGCAGCCAGCTGTTGTTGGAGCGCAGCTGGCGCCGCCCGATCAGCACCAGCTCCGGGGCCGGGGCGGCCAGCTTGGCGCGCAGCCTGCCGAGGTCCTCGACCACCGGGGGCGGGGTGAGTTCGACCCGGCCGGACGGCGTGCACAGCAGGTCCTTCAGCCGCGGCTCGAGCGGCCCGAGGTCGATGCCGTGCGGGTTCTCCCGCAGCCGCGCCAGCGACAGGCCGTACGGACCGAGCTTGAGCATGATGTCCAGCATCAGCTCGGGCCCGCTGTCGCCGTCGAGCTCGGCGCGCACCTCGGCCGGATCCCGGCCCTGGTACGGCGAACCAGGGATCTGGGTGGCCGCGCCGACGAGCTGCCCGACGATCGTCTCGTCGAGCCCGGCGGGGTCGGCCGTCGCGCCCGCGCCCGCCGCGATCAGGGTCAACCGGGCCAAGATCTCGGCCTCGGACCGCTGGTCCGGCTCCAGCGGCAGGATCGCGGGGGAGAACCTGGTGTAGTTGCGCACCGTCACGATCTGCAGCAGGAAGTCGTAGTGCGGCATCTGCAGCATGCGCGGCGGCGGCAGGATGACGTGGGCCCGCCGGGTCGTCTCGTTGAGGTACGGGTCGACGCAGACCATGAACTCCAGGTCCTCGAACGCCCGCTCGAGCCGGGGCCCGTTGGGGGCCGCGAGCACCGGGTTGGCCGCGATCGCCACCAGCGCCCGCACCTGGCCCTCGCCGGGGGTCTCGATCTCGTCGGCCAGTGTGGCCGTCGGCAGCTCGCCCAGCGCCTCCGGCAGGCCGCGGACCCGGCTGCGCCAGCGGCCCGCCTCGAACGGCTCGCCGGAGCGGAACACCTCCAGCGCGGCGGTCTTGGTGAACATGGTCCCGCCTGGGCGGTCCAGGTTGCCGGTCAGGATGTTGACCACGTCGACCAGCCACTGGGTCAGCGTGCCGAACTCCACCACCGACCCGCCCATGCGCGAGTAGACGGCGGCTGTCGGCGCCGCCGCGAGCTCGCGGGCCAGCCGGGCGATGTCCTCGGCGGGCACGCCGCAGACCCGTTCGGCCACCGCGGGGGTGAACTCCGCCGCCAGCTCGCGCAGTTCGTCGAGGCCGTTGACGTCGAGTGTGACCGTGGCCAGGTCCTCCGTCAGCAGTGTGTTGACGACGGCGAGCAGCAGGAACGGGTCGGTGCCCGGTCGGACCGGCAGGTGCTCGTCGGCGATCGCCGCGGTCCTGGTGCGCCGCGGGTCGATCACGACCAGCTTGCCGCCACGCTCGCGCAACGCCCGCAGCCTGCGGGGGAAGTCGGGTGCGGCGCACAGGGAACCGTGTGACTCCATGGGGTTCGCGCCGATGACCAACAAGTAGTCGGTGCGGTCGACGTCGGGCACCGCGATCGCGAACGGGTCGCCGTACAGGTGGCCGCAGGCCACGTGCTTGGGCATGTGGTCGATGGTGCCGGAAGAGTAGGTGTTGCGGGTGTTCAGCGACTGGGTCAACGGCATCCGGTACATGAACCCGGCCATCGTGTGGTAAGTCGGGTTGCCGAAGAAGACGGCGACGGCGTCGCGGCCGTGCTTCTCGATGACGCCTGACAGCCCTCGGTCGACGGCTTCGAACGCCTCGTCCCAGCTTGCCTCCCGCCACTGGTCGCCCTCGCGGATCATGGGATGCCGCAAGCGATCCGGGTCCTCGTCGAGGCGTCCCAGGCTCGCGCCCTTCGGGCAGATGTAGCCCTTCGAGAACGGATCGTCGGCGTCACCGCGCACCTTCGTGACGCGACCCGCGGGGTCGAGATCGATCTTCAGGCCGCAGACGGCGTCACAGATGGGACACGTCCGGTGCGCGGTGGTCATCGACACTCCTGTGGTGGGATCGCCCATAAGGGCACGGCCACGGGAGTCCCGACGGAACTCCCGTGGCCGATGTGGACAGTGGGTGCCGTCACGCCGCCTTCGGCAGCTCGACGGGCTCGCCGAACGCGGGCTGGACGCCCGGGGCCACCTCGAACACGAACGGCTCCCGGCTTTCCTTCGACGGGCCGAACAGCGACTTCCACAGCACCTTCAGCGCGAAGCCCGGCCGCATCATCGACTCGGGTTTCTCGATGAGGCCCGCGACCTTGAAGTACGCGGCGGTGATGTCGCCGTCGCGGGTCGCGGCGATCTGGACCCGCTTCAGGAACCAGTTGCCCACGCGGATCTTGACGGTGCGCTCGCCCTTGACCCCCGGCAGGCTCAGGTCGATCTGGTTGGTCATCTCCCACGCCTGGTCGATGGCGTCGTGCGCCTGGTCGCGGAAGTAGTCCTGCGGCACCGGCGCGGCACCGCTGTGCAGGTGCTGGCGCAGGACCAGCGCGCACAGCGCCGCGACGCTCATGCCCTGTGCGTACACAGGGTTGAACGTGGTGACGGCGTCGCCGGTGACGAGCAGGCCCTCGGGGAAGCGGCGCAGTTTGTGGTAGTGCCGGCGAAGCGTCGTCGGGAACTTGAACGGCATCGCCTTGTCGACCGGGTCCGCGTAGCGCAGCGTCTCGTAGACGTCTTTGGCGGGCAGCGACTTCAGCCACTCCATGAGCGCGTCGTATTCGGTGGGCGGGTGGTCGCCGAGGATGCCGTAGGTGGTCAGCTCCACCTTGCCGTCCTCCACGAGGAAGAAGACGTTGCCCCGGGGCGCGGCGGCGTTCGCGATCTGGTTGATCGCCACGTCGTTGACGAAGCCGTTGGCGCCGGGGCGCAGGCGGAAGTGCTGCGTCACGTAGCCGAGGTCGATCTTCTTGCGCTCCTCGAACGGCTTCTCGTAGCCGAGTTCCTCAAGCCAGACCGGGGTTCGCGAGCCGCGACCGGTGGCGTCGATGACCAGGTCGGCCTCGATGACCGTGGCGGTGTCGGTGCCGCGCTTCTGCACCCGTGCCCCGGTGACCCGGCTCTTGTCGGCCGTCGTGGTGAGGCCGAGGATGTCGTGCTCCTCGATGAAGGCCACGTTGGGGATCTGCTGCACCCGCTCGCGGAGGAAGTACTCGAACAGCGGCCGCACCACGCCGAGGGTCTGCAGTCCGGCGTGCTGTTGCTTGAGGCGGTTGCCCCTGGCGTACCAACGGCAGCTGCCGGACAGGTCACCGGTCGGGACGCCGTAGTCGATCATCTCCTGGGTGAGCCCGGGGAAGAGCTCCTCCATCACCTGCACGCCGCGGGCGAGCAGCCCGTTCGCCTGGTGGCTCTGCGGGCAGAATCGCCGCACTCCCTTGACGCCGACGAGTTTGTCGCGGTCCACGATGTGCACCTCGTCGTAGGCGTCCGCGAGCACCCTGGCCGCGAACAACCCGGCAATACTGCCGCCGAGCACCACCGCGCGAGTCCCAGCCTGCTGGCCCATCGCGGTCACCTCCTTGAATCCGTGGTTGGCATTCCTGGACGTCCTCACATCGGGAATGAGCTGACGATGCCGCCGTCGACACCGAGGTCCTGACCGGTGATGAAGGAAGCGCGTCGGGACAGCAGGAACGCCACCGCGTCGGCGACTTCCTCGGGCTTGCCGAGCCTGCCGAGCGGGACCAAGCCGCTGATCCCCGCGCGCGCCTGCTCGTTGGGGGCGACCTCGTCGAGCATGTCTGTCTCGATGAAACCGGGGCTGACCGCGTTGACCCGGATTCCTCGACCCGCCAGGTCGGCGGCGAGCGAACGGGTCAGGTTGGTCACCGCGGCCTTCGTCGCGGCGTACACCGAGGCCGGACCCATGCCGCGGTGCGCGAGGCAGGTGCCGTTGACCACAATGGCGCCGCCCGCGTCGAACAGGGTCACCGCTTTCTGGATCGTGAAGAACGCACCCTTGAAATTGATGCCGACGACCCGGTCGAAATCGGCTTCGCTGACATCGGCGCTCAGTGCGTTGAAAGAAATACCGGCATTGGCGAAAACGCCGTCCAGCCTGCCGTACCGCTGCTGGATCCGGCCGATCAATTCGTCGAGGTCTTCGGTGCGGGACACGTCGGTGGCCACGGCGAGAACCCGGTCACCGTCGGGATCGAGCTCCTTCGCCGCGGCGTCGATCCGATCGACGCGGCGGCCGGCGATCACGACATTCGCGCCCGCGTCCACTAATCGTCGGGCGGTGGCAAAGCCGATTCCGCTCCCACCGCCGGTAATGAGAACGGTTTTGCCGTCGAATTCAGACATGCGGCAAGCCTGACATCCGCCCCCCGCGCGCGGCATCTCCGGCGTTGCGGCGGATCGGGGGCCGCTTCGTGGCAGAGCGCAACCTCGAAGATGTCGAATCCGGTCGGGGCGAGGACAATCGACCGGTGGAGTATCGCGCGCGAAACCGCGCGTCGACACCGGGCCCGACCTTATGCGCGAGCAGTGCCCGACGAAAGGGAAGAGGCAAGTCTGATGGGCAAGGTAATCATCACGTTCCAGACGTCGGCCGATGGCAGCATCGGCCCGGAGATGGGATGGCATCAGGGTGGCGGCCAGGACGGCGCCGACGCCGACGATCTTGTTCTCGGGGACGCGATGCTGCTCGGCCGCAAGACGTTCGAGACCATCGCCCCGTACTGGAAGCCTCGCAACGACCCGTTCTCCGAGCGGGTGAACAGCATGCCGAAGTACATCGCCTCGACGACGCTGACCGAGCCGCTCGACTGGAACGCGACGCTCATCAAGGGCGACTTCGTCGACGAGGTGCGCCGGATCAAGGCCGACCACACCGGCAACCTGCTGAGCTACGGCTGCGGTGAACTGGCTTTCAACCTGGTCAAGCACGGCCTCGCGGACGAGATCCACTTCTGGGTGCACCCGATTGTCTGGAGCGAGCCGGTTCGGCCGTTCCACGGCCTCGGCCACGTGCGGATGAAGCTCAAGGCCGCCCACGTGTTGCACACCGGCGTCATCCTGCAGAAGTACGAACCGCTGTCGGTCGACGCGTAGCCACTCGGACACGACATGCCGCGGCGCCTCCCGGAGAACCCGGGAGGCGCCGCCGCATTTTCCGGGCCTCTTCGACGAGAGCGCGGAGTGTCCATTTGGGCCGGACGGACCTCCGCAACCACGAGGATGCGGGTCCTACTGGGAACGACCATGGTGTGTTCGACACTGTGGGGCCGACCAAAGCGGAGGGCGACAAATGCCTCAACAAACCGAGTTACCCGCGCGGGCGGACATCACGGGGTCTCGCCTGCCATCGCTGACGGGACTGCGGTTCATCGCCGCGCTGATGGTCTTCGCTTTCCACGGGGTCCTGTATGCCGGGCTGTTCTCTTCGCCCGGCACCACGGAGACACTCGGCGCGGTCGTGGGCGGGGGCGGCTGGACCGGGGTCTCGTTCTTCTTCATCCTCAGTGGATTCGTCCTGACCTGGTCGGTGCGGTCCGCGGACACGGTGCGGAAGTTCTACCGGCGGCGATTGTTCAAGATCTTCCCCAATCACCTGGTGACCGCCGTCGTCGCCTTCGTCCTGCTGATCGTGGTCACGGGCGCGGCCGCCAAGGGCACCTGGTGGTACAACCTGCTGCTGATCCAGGCTTGGTTCCCGGACCTGTCCGTGCTCTACAGCGGCAACGTGGTGTCCTGGTCGCTGTCCTGTGAACTGCTGTTCTACCTCGCGTTCCCGGCCCTGTACTTCGGCATCAAGCGGGTTCGCCCCGAGCGGCTCTGGGCCTGGACCGGCGTGGTTGTGCTGGCGATCTTCCTCGTTCCGACGCTGGCCACCGTGCTGCCGGAGGCGCAGGCGCTTGCCGGTGGCGCGATGATGCCGACCGGCCTGACCCTGTTCGAGCAGTGGTTCGTCGCCTCGTTCCCGCCGGTGCGGATGCTGGAGTTCGTGTTCGGCATCTTCCTGGCCCGGATCGTCATCACCGGCCGGACGATCCCGCTCGGCTTCGGTGGCGCGGTGGCGCTCGCGGTGGCCGCCTACGCGCTCACGCCGCTGTTCTCCGGTCCCTACCGGGTCGCGGCCACGATGGTCGTGCCGCTCGGCCTGATCATCATCGCCGGCGCGAAGATGGACGCCGCGAAGGAAGACAGCTGGTTGTCCAGCCGGTTCATGGTCTGGCTCGGCGACATCTCGTTCGCCTTCTACATGGTCCACCAGCTGGTCCTGGACTATGGTCACCGGTTGCTCGGGCAGACCACGAGCTGGAGCACCCCGGTCGGGCTGGCTGTGCTCGCGCTGCTGTTCGCGGGCGCGCTCCTGGCCGCGACGGTGCTGTACACGTGCGTCGAACGCCCGATCATGCGCCGCTTCGCCAGCTCCCGCCGCCCGCAGCTGGCCTCCGTGCCTGCCGCGCCCCTTGCGGCCGCTCCACCCGGGGGTGACCGCCTCGCCTCCTGAGGACACACACGAACCGCGCGGGTCAGACACATCGTCTGGCCCGCGCGGTCGTGTGTGTTCAGGAGGTCAGTGTCGGGTGCGCTGGGCGGCGGCCGGGTCTTGCGTGGATCTGGATGATCTGTGCGGGGTGCGGGGGTGCGGGAAGAGGCGAACCGGCGGTGACGGTGGTGCGCACTTGGTGCGGCGCCCTGGATACGGAGGAACTCGACTTGCTCGCGTTGGGTGTGGAGGGCATCCGCGGTAACGGCGGTGTGGACCGCGGACCAAGTGTGTCGAGTGTGGACAGCGCCGGGTTTGTCTGTGTCACCTGCTGAAGTTCGGTCTCCGCCGCTCAAGGCGAGCGTTGCGGGAATGGGCCGAACTGTCGGAACCGCTCAGGACGCGGGTGTGGCATCCCGCGACTCTGCCCGCGCGGGCTGGTAGATGCCTGCCACGAGCCGCTCCGGCAGCCCGCGGGCGGCGAACAACGCCACACCGGTCACCGCCGTCACCGCGGCCAGCGCGAGGAACACTCCGGACCCGGTCCAGTGGTAGACCAGCGCCCCGATCAGCGGCCCGACGATGAAGCCGATGTCCGATACCAGACCGAACGCGCCGAACGCACGCCCCAACTGGTGGCGCGGGACCAGGTTGACCCCTTGACGCGCCACCATGTACAGCACCGGCTGAGCGGCCATGAACAGCAGGAATCCGGCGCACAGCGCGACAATGCCGTCGGTGAGACCGAGAACGGCCAGCCCGATGGTCTCCACGCCGAACGACACGCCCGCGACCACCAGCAGCGGCTTGCGCTCGACCACCCGCGACGACGCCATAGTGCCCACCATGAACACCGCGAGGCCAATGCTGAAGATCACGGAGGTGAATGCGACGCCATCGCCGGTCACGCGGTCGAGGTGCAGCGGGAGCACTGGCTCCATCGCGGCGAATACCGCGTTGTTCACCAGGTCGACCACGGCGAACAAGCCGACCAGCACCGCGACCAGCCGCATCGTCGCGCCGGTCGCCGCCCCATCCTGCCCAGTGTCGCTTTCGGACTCTTGCCGCGTGCGCAGCGAGTGGCGCATGCCCAGCAGCAGCACTCCGCCCCCCGCCGTGACCGCGGCACCGGTCAGGAACACGCCGGTGAAGCCGAGGAACGGATACAGCGCGCCCACGAGCAGCGGCCCGATGACCATGCCGCCCGCGCACGCCGCGCCGAACCAGCCCATGACCTTGGACGTGCCGTACTCGGATTCGCCCCCGAGGGCGCTGGCCAGCCGGTAGAGCGCCGGCATCGTGAGGCCTTCGGCGACGCCCCAGGCCAGCCGCCAGGCCAGGATCTGCCAGCCCGCGCCCGCGAAGGCGAGGCCGGCGATGCTTCCCGCGGTCATCCCGAGACCGAGGAAGCCGAGCAGCGCCGGGTTGTCGACGCGGTCGACAAGGATGCCGCCCAGCGGCTGCGCCAGCGCCTTGGCGAGCGCGAAGCCGCCGAACGCCGCCGCGATCTCGAACGGCGAGAGGTGGAATCGGTCGCTGAGGGTCGGGACGAGCGGGATCAACACGGTGTAGGCGACGTTCATCATCGCCGCGCTCAGCAGCAGTGCGGCGATCTTCGCGCGAATACCGGTCGTCACAAGATCGGCTCCTGGTCAGGATGACCCTGTGCGGTGACACAGGAACGGTGCAGGGCCGCCAGCCGCGGGCGGTAGCGGGCCACCTGCTCCGGCCGGGCCGCGTACCACAGCGACCACAGCCCGACCCCGTCGAAACCGTGGCGGACCTTGAAGTCGTCGTTGCCCCGACCGAACTCCAGCCGCTGCCAGCCGCGCTCGACACCCTGGGCCAACAGCTCATAGAGCATGAACGGGTACGGGCTGACCAGGTGGTAGACGGTGTGGTCGGTGCCGCCCGCCCACAGGTACAGCTTGCTGTCGTGCTCGATGGCCACGAACGCGCCGATGACGACGCCCTCCCACTCGGCCTGGATCAGCCGGGCGCCGGGCACGGTGAGCACGGCGGCGATAGTCGCGTGGTCGTAGAGCGCGGGCCAGCCGTGCTTGACCGCGGAACCGTTGGTCAGTTCCACGACTCGATCGATGTCCGCGGCGGTCGGCGCGAACTCCTCGACCAGCTTGACGCCCTTCTCGGTCGCCCGCCGCCACCGCCTGCGCCACTCGCTGCGCGGGTGCTGCTTGGTATCGCCCATCACCGGGTCCTTGCCGACACCGGGCACCCGGTAGTACGACATGTCCAGACGGATCACCGCGTCCGGTTCGCGCACCGCGGCCCACTTGCGGGCGTCGGCGTCCGGCAGGTTGAACACCATGGCGCCCGCGGTGTCGAGATCGGCCGCCTGTGCCCGGGCGTCGTCGACGAGGTCGGCGACCGCGGTGGGATCGGCGGTGAGGAACGTCGGCCCGTACACCGAGTAGACCGAGCCGACGGTGAGCAACGGTCGATCCCACGTCGGCGGTAACCCGGCCTCGACCTCATAACCCAGCCAGAACGGGGAGGACTCCAGCAGATAGCGCCCCGGGGCGCCAAGGTGGAGCACCCGCTGTTGTTCGATGGTCGACTTGCTCCACGCATCCAGCCATTCGTCGGTGTCGAAGACGGTGTGACGGCGGATGTCCGGGGCGAGGGTCATCGGAACTCCCTGGGTTGGCCTGGACTCGACTTCGACGATAACGCCGCCGCTGCCCCATGGGCAGGCCGGCAAATGGAATGCGCATTCTCGAAGAAGTCGGGTGGCAATCCAGAAGATGCCCCGGCCCGCGGCGATCGCGATGCTGGAACCCGATGCCCCACACCGGCATCTGCCGGCGCGAATCATCGGAGACGAGAATGTCGAGCACCGCACGCGGAGTGTTGTGGTGGTTCCCGTTCATCGTCCTCGTCGCGGCCACCGATGTGTATACGGGATTCATCGTTCAGTCGTTCGATCCGGTGGAAATCGTGGTGTCGGTGCTGATCCTGGTGCTCGTCACGCTCGGTGTGGTGGCGTGCCACCGATACGAGACGGCGCCGCCCGCCACGGTCACGGCGGATGTCCGGCCCACGCCATACCCGGTCGCCGACCGGCTGGCCGCCTGAACCGACCACGAACCTGGACGGAGCCATGACACGTTCGCTGGCCTGGGAGGACGCCGCGCTGGTCGCGGTCGACCAGTGCGCACTTCCGCACGAGTACCGGCTTCTTCACCTGCGCACGGTGGATGAGGTGATCGACGCGATCAACCGGCTGGCGATCCGGGGCGCCCCCGCCATCGGGGTCGCCGGTGCGCTGGCCGTCGCGATATCCGCGGCCCAGCACACCAGGAACGGGCAGTGCGACGAGATCGCGGTGCGCGCCGACGCCCGCCGCATCGCCGACGCCCGACCGACCGCGGTGAATCTGACCTGGGCGGTGCGCCGGGTCGCCGAGCGCATCCCGCAGGGCGCCGGCGCCGTGCTCGACGAGGCGCTGGTGATCCTGGCCGAGGACGAGCGGCTCAACCTCGCCGTCGCCGAGCACACCGCCGATCTGGTGCTGCGCCTGTGTGGCCATCGGCCGCTGCGGCTGGTGACCCACTGCAACACCGGGCGCCTGGCCACCGTGGCGCGGGGCACCGCGCTCGGTGCGATCGGGTTGCTGGCCGACGCGGGCCACGTCGAGGAGGTCCTGTTCGGCGAGACCCGCCCGCTCTTGCAGGGCGCCAGGCTGACCGCGTGGGAGCTGGCCGAGGCGGGCATCCCGCACCGGTTGTGCGTCGACTCGGCGCTGCCCGCCGCGCTGGCCGCGGGCATGGCCGACTGCGTGCTCGTCGGCGCGGACCGGGTGTGCGCCAACGGAGACGTCGCGAACAAGATCGGGACCTACTCACTCGCCCTGGCCGCGCATCAGGCGGGGGTGCCCTTCATCGTGGCCGCCCCGATGTCCACTGTGGACGAAACGGTGGCCGACGGCGGCGCCATCGTGATCGAGCAGCGCGAGCCCGACGAGGTGACCATGCTGGCGGGCGTGGCCATCGCCCCGGTGGGCACTCGCGTGTTCAATCCCGCGTTCGACGTCACCCCCGCCGAGTTGGTGACCGCCGTGGTCACCGAGAACGGCACGTACCGCCCGGTCGGCGCTCGTCGCGAGGTGGCCTCGTGACCCCCGCGGAGGAACTGGCCCAGTTCGCCGCCAAGCTGTACACGCGGGGCTGGATGGAGGGCACCGCGGGCAACATCTCGGTCCGTCTGCCCGACGGGGCGGCCCTGATCACCGCGAGTGGGGTCAGCAAGGGCGAACTGACGGCCGCGGACACCGTGCGGGTGAGCATCGCCGACTCACGCCCGGTCGAACCCGGCAGGAGGCAACCGTCGGCGGAGACAACCATCCACACCGCGCTGTATCGCCGGTTCGCCGGTTGCCAGGCGGTCGTGCACGCGCACCCGCCCTACGCGACCGCGGTGGCGGCGATCGCCGCCGCGCGCGGCGAGGACATGGTCACGTTCTCCGGACTGGAGATCATCAAAGGACTCCGCGGGGGTGACCCGGCCTCGGTCACGGTCCCGGTCTTCCCCAACCACGCCGAAGTGCCGCGCATCGCCGCGGAAGTCGAGGCGCGGGTGGCCATGCGCACGCCGCCGGTGTTCCTGATCGGCGCCCACGGCGCGACGAGCTGGGGCCCGAGCCTGCGCGTGGCGCGCGACCGGATGGAGTGCCTGGAGACGCTGTGCCGGTTGCGGCTGTTGATCGACCGAGCCGCGAGCTGAGAGGAGAGCGCGATGACTCTGCTGCAGATCATGGCTGATGACGACGCCGCCAGTGTGCTGCTCCGCACCGACGACCTCGACGAGATCGCCGCGAGCCTGGCGCCGTTCGGCGTCACCCTCCGGCGCTGGGCCACGGTGCCGCTGCCCGCCGCTGCCGCGCAGGACGACGTGCTCACCGCGTATCGGTCCGAAGTGGACACACTGTCGGCGGAAGGCCCCTACCCGCTGGTCGACGTCGTGCGCATGGTGCCCGACGACGCCGATCCGGGTGGCGAACGAACGCGGGCGGCGCGGCTCAAGTTCCTCGAGGAGCACACCCACGACGAGGACGAGGTGCGCTTCTTCGTCGAGGGGACCGGGTGCTTCTACCTGCACCTGCGGGACAAGGTATACGCGGTGGTGTGCACGGCGGGCGACCTGATGTCGGTGCCCGCGGGCACCACGCACTGGTTCGACATGGGGACTCGACCCAGCTTCTGCGCCATCCGGTTCTTCCAGGCCGAGGACGGCTGGGTGGCCGGGTTCACCGGGTCCGCGATCGCCGCCACCATGCCCACCCTCGACGAGCTTGCCCCAGCGGCGTCCGATTTGTTGTCTTTGGAAGGTGAACGGAATGCTGGTTGACGAGACCACCAGGCTGCTGGCGGCCACGGAGTTCCTCGATCACGAGAGCCCGACCGTGCGGGAGTTCGTCGACCGCGCGCTGCGGGGTACGGGGGGAACCCCGACCGAGAAAGCCGTCGCGCTCTATTACGCCGTGCGCGACGACATCCTCTACGAGGTGTACGGCGCGAACCTGCGCAGGGAGGGACTCCAGGCCAGTTCCATTCTGGAGACCGGGCGTGGTTTCTGCGTGCACAAGTCCATCGTGTTCGTCGCGGCCTGTCGGGCCGCGGGCATCCCGGCCCGGCTGGTGATGACCGATGTGCGCAACCACTTGGCGTCGCCACGGCTGCGCCGGCTGGTCGGCGGCGATGTCTTCCGGTTCCACGCGTTGGCGTCGGTGTACCTGGAGGGCAAGTGGGTCAGGGCGACGCCGGTGTTCAACAAGCTGCTGTGCAAGGTTTACGGCATCACGCCGCTGGAGTTCGACGGCACCGAGGACAGTGTGTACCACCCGTATGACAAGGGTGGGCAGCGGTACATGGAATTCCTCCACGAGTACGGCGAGTTCGACGACTTCCCGTTCCTGCTGGTCACCGAGGGAATCCGGGCCGCGCACCCGAAACTGTTCGCCAGCCAGTTCGAACTGACCGAAGGCTCACTCGCGGCCGAGGCGGCGGCGCCCGCGGGCGCGGAGCCCGCCCGGGCTGAGCTGTCCCCGCAGGCCGCCGACCTGGTCGAGCAGTTCGACCTCGCCGCGCGCGAACTGCGCTCCGCGCGCGCCGAGCTGACCGAGCACGCCGATTTCTGCGCCGAGCACGGGCTGATGCTCGACCGGACGGTGCTCGACCGGCTCGCCGCGGACGCCCTGCACGCGCAGGAACGGGTGGGGGTGCAGCGTGCGCTGGTGAGCTCGCATCGCGCCGTGGACTCCGACGTGCTGACCGCGGGTGAGTCGGTGCTGCGCTTCGCGCTGGCGACCGTCGCCTATGTGCGCAACGCCGCGGAGTGGTCGGCGCAGTCCTATGGGCAGTCGAAGGTCGTGCAGTTCTTCGACACCCGCTCGCAGGAGTCACCCGAGATGAACTACGACCGCAACGGCACGCACAGTGCGGTGCTGCGCGTGGAGCGCCAACTGCTGGACGTGCTGGAGTTCCCGCCCGACGAGTTCGGCCTGCTGGTGGCGTCCTCGGGAATGGCGGCGTTCACCGCGATCGAGGCGTTCCTCATCCGGGACCGGCTCACGGCGGGCGACACCGTCCTGCAGGCGCCCTACACCTACTACGAGGCCACCGAGCAGCTCGACGGACTGTCGTTCATCAACCTGGTGCGCTCGGCGAGCTATTCGGTCGAGGACATCATCGCCGAGGTTGTCCGGCACCGGCCCAAGGTGGTCTTCGCCGACCCGGTGGCCAACAGCGCCCGGCAGCGCATGGTCGACATCCCCCGGCTGCTGGCCCGCATGCGCGAGGTGGTCACCCACCGCACCACCGTCATCGTCGATGGCACCATGCTCGCCGCGGCGCTGCCCGCCGACCTGCTGCGCAGCGACGACAAGCTGGAGATCGTGTACTACGAGAGCTGCACGAAGTACATGCAGCTGGGGATGGACGCGACCCTGGCGGGCATGATCGCCTTCCCGATCGAACTGCGGCCCCGCCTCGACCAGCTGCGCCGCAACACCGGCACCGTCCTCTACCGACACAACGCCGAGCTGTTCCCGCGCTACGACCGGGCTTTCCTCAAGCGCAGGATGGAGCGGATCTGCGCCAACGCCGAAGACCTCGCCACCGCGCTGCACGCCGACGCCCGGGTTCGCGACGCCGGGGTGGTGGTCTACCCCAAGCTGCCGCACCACCCGGACGCGGACATCGCGGCGGCGCTGCCGTACGCGGGCGGCGTGGTGACGTTCCTGCTGCACGAGGACGGCCGCAACAACAAGCCCGAGTTGCACGGCGTCATCGAGCTGATCCTGGCCAACGCCCGCGAACGCGGCGTGCAGCTGACCAAGGGCGTCAGCTTCGGCTACGCGGTGCCCCGCCTCTGGGTCCAGGACATCACCGACGACGACCCGTGGTTCGTCCGCATCTTCGCGGGTGACCGCGGCGACCAGATCGACGTTCTCGCCGCGGCCATCGCCGACGGCCTGGCCGAGGCGCACGCCAAGATGTCCGACGGCCAGGCGGGCGAGCTGGCCGCCTGACTCGGCGACCCACAGGCCGCGGCTACCGGAAACGGAAGCCGCGGCCTGTGGCGTTTGCGGTGCAATGCCGGTGGCGGCGGACTTACCGGACAGTGCCTGCGGCCTCTCCGGCGGATCACGAGGCCATAGACTCTGGCCATGATTAACGTCCGGGTCCGTAGCGAGAGCGGCGCGATCGCGCTTCGCGCGAGGCATGGTGTGGCCTGGAGCCCGGAGCTGGCCGGGCTCAACCAGTCGGAGTTTCCGATGCTCGCGCACCTCCTGCCATACGCAGACACCATGTTCAACCACCGGCAGGTGTCGACCCTGTTGGACGAGATACCGCGACTGCCACCGGGCGTGGTTACCGATGAATTCGCGCAAGAACTCGCCGAGCTGGGGCAGGCGGTTCTCGATGCACAGCACTTGTACCTGTGGTTTCTCGGGGACTAAGACCGCAGCTGCCGAAACGTCAGGAAGATCTTGCCACGGCATGGCCGTGCTTGCCGGACGCACGCCGATGGCCGCGGCCCCCAGTCGGGAGCCGCGGCCATAGGTGCTCTGTCCTCAATAGAGTGTCCTCAGTAGAGTCCGAGGAAGCGGGCGACCTTGTCCCGCTGCACCTCCGACGTTCCGGAATAGATGGTGCCCGCGGTGGCGTCTCGAAGATCCTTCTCGATGCCGTACTCGTGCAGGTAGCCGCGGCCGCCGAAGATCTGCACCGCGTCCAGTGCCGACTTCAGGTTCGCCTCGCTGGCAAGCAGCTTGCCGATCGCGACGTCGGCCCGGACGTCATCGCCCGCCAAGCTGCGGACGGCGGTGTCGAACAGCCAGCGCCGCGCGGTCTCGAACGCGATCCGCATGTCCACGATGCGGCCGGAGATCTGCTGGAACTCCCCGATGGCCTTGCCGAACTGCTTGCGCGACCTGGCGAACTCGACGCACCGGTCGATGCGGTGGCGCATCGAGCCCAGCGTGATCACGAAGGAGCAGAGGATCTCCCACTTCATCACGTGGTCGAGAATAAGGAACCCGGAACCCGGTTTGCCGACGACGTCGCGGTCCGGCACGAAGCAGTCGGTGAAGGTCAGCGAACCCAGCGGCGAGGTGCGCAGCCCCATCTTGTCCACCGCCGGCCCCACGAGCAGACCAGGATTGTCCTTGTCGACCAACAGCGCGGAGAGCCCGAACGGGCCCTTTTCGCCGCCGGTGCGGACGTAGACGAGAATCAGGTCGGCGACCGGTCCGCTGCTGATGAAACACTTCTCGCCGTTGACGACCCAGCCGCCGTCGACCCGGCGCCCGGTGGTGCGCATGGCGGTGGCGTCCGAGCCTCCCTGCGGCTCGGTGATGGCGTGGGCGCCGATGGCCGACCCATCGCACACCCTGGGCATGTACCGCTCCCGCAGCTGCCGGGAACCGAACCGGTGGATGGGAACCCCGGTGCTGACCATGTGGGTCGACACCGAGAAATTGAGCCCGGCGTCCCGGCAGCCGTGGCCCAGTTCCTCGAGCACCGTCATGGTGGTGACCAGGTCTTGGCCGAGGCCGCCGAACTCCTCGTCGAACGGCAGGCCGAGCAGGCCGGAGTCGCCGATCAGCTTCCACTGGTCGGCGGGGAACTCAGCGGCTGTGTCGCGCTCGAGGTGACCCTCGCCCCAGGCGGCGAACTCGGGCGCGAAACGGGCGCGCATGGCCTGCCCGCCTTCCATCCGTGCTGACATCGAAGATGCCACCTCTCAGGTCAGTAGTTGGAGAATCTGAGTGCCTCCTCGCTGAAGTCGTGCACCTCCGTACCCTTGAGCGCCGGGGTGAACATGCACACCAGGCGTAAGTCCTCCCACGGGGACGCGATGAGGTAGTGCGCGTCGTTGTTGTTCAGCGCGTACATGGTTCCGACCTCGATCGCGTGTTCGTTGCCCTCCGCGTCGACGACCATGCCGCTGCCCGCGATGCAGTAACACGCCTCAAGGTGGTTGCGGTAGTGCAGCGGCGACCGTGTGCCCGCGCGGACCAAGGTGTCGGTGAGGGTGTACCCCATTCCGTCCGCGGCGACGAGAAAGCGCGTGCTGGTGCCGTTGCCCCACTCGACGGGGGCGATGTCGGAGAACTTGCGAACGATCATGGCTGCGGCCCTTCGGTAGTGGTGTGGGGGTCAGGCGGTACGGGGTCAGGCGGCGCGGTACTGCTCGCTCAGTGCCGATTCGGTGAACGCGCGGATCGCCGACACCGAGGTGAAGTTGTGCTCCGCGAACTCCACCTGGTCGAGGTCGATGTCGAACTCGGTGCCGAGCCAGGTGATGACTCGAAGCAGCGCGAGGCTGTCGATGACGCCGTTGCCGATGAGGTCGTAGTCGTCGGCAAGGTCCGCGGGCCGCAGGTCCGGGAGGAACTCGGCGACAACGAAACTCCTGATCACCTCGGATGTGGTCACGATTGACTCCTGTTCAGCAGCCGGGCGCTGATCGCGCGCCGGTCGACTTTGCCCGTCGAGGTCGTCGGCAACGCGATGCCGACCACCTGGATGGAGGTGGGGATCGCCGCGCGCGGCAGCCGCAGGCGGCAGTGCTCACGCAGGGCCAAACTGTTGAGTGCCGCGCTTTCGGTGTCTTCGCTGTCCCTGCCACGCACCACGGCGTGCAGCCGGATCCCGGCCACCTCGTCCGGCACACCGATGACGGCGGCTTCGCGGACCTGCGCGTGATCGAGCAGCACCTGTTCGACCTCCTCCAAGTTGACCCGGGTGCCGCGCACCTTGACCCTGAAGTCGGTGCGGCCCACCAATGTGTGCAGGCCGCCACGGTCGCGCCGGACCAGGTCACCCGAGCGGAAGTAGGGTCGGTCGTGCGTGCCGACGCGGACGAACTCGGCGCCGTCGGAGGCCAGGTAGCCCGTGGTCTGGAAGGGCGTGTTGACCACCAGCTCGCCGGTGCACTCGCCGGTGAGGACGGCGCCGTCGGCGTCGAGCACCAGGGCGTCGACTCCAGGCAGCGGGAATCCGATGGGCAGCTCGCCGTCGCCGCTCGCGGCGGTGAGCTCGTGCCGGAAGCTGTCGTTGGTCTCGGTGCAGCCGTAGATGTTGTGCAGCCGGGCGTTCGGGAACATCGCGGGCAGCTTGGCCAGCAGCGGCGCGGGTGTGCGGTCGCCGGTCAGGATGACGTGGCGCACGGCGGTGAACGCCGTGCCGTCCCAGGCGTCGGCGAGCAGCCGGAACAGCATCGGCACCGCCTGCACGACGGTGCCGCGGCGCACGAGTTCGGCCAGATGCCTGCCATCGGTGGCCCGGTCGCTGCCGACGAGCACGGCGGTACCGCCCGCGGCCAGCGTCGACCAGACATCCAGCAGCGCGAGGTCGAAGTTCAACGGCGCGTAGTTGAGCACGTCCGTGTCAGGCCCGATGTCGAACTGGTCTGCCGCCCACCGCGCGAACCGGGCGATCGCGCCGTGGGTGAGCGGGACGATCTTCGGCGTTCCCGTCGAGCCCGACGTCGTCAACAGCAGCGCGGTGTCCTCAGCCGCGTCAGGCACCGGGGCGCCCGGGATCCGGCCCGGGGCCAGGTCCAGCGGACCGGCCGGGTCCGCGGTGAGCACTGCCGCACAGCCCGTCCGGGCCACGAGTTCGGCGAATGTCCGCTCACCCAGGTCCGCCGCCGCGATGAGCACGGGCCGCCGTCCGCGCAGGCAGGCCACGATCAGCGCGACAGTCTCCGGCGTCTTGGCGGCGTGCACCGCGACGGGCGCGCCCGCGGCGAGGTTGAGCGCGTCGATACCGGCCAGTGCGGCATCGGCCATGGCATCGAGTTCGGCGTAGTCGACTTGCCGGAGCCCCGACACGAGCGCGACAGCGTCCGGGCGGGTCCTGGCTTGCTCGGCGATACGGTCGAGTAGCGATCGCGTTTCCATAAGGTCTCCAGAAGCAACCCAAACCCGCGGGAGCCGCCGTGGCGGAAGGGGACTGGTAGTGCGGCGAATCGTGTTAAATGGAACGGTAGTCCATGAATTCGTCACGGACTTCCTCATGGCTGCGATATAGATCCGGTCAGCGCGGGCCATGCGCGGCGAAGCTGAATACGAAGGCGCACAAGGGAAATTGAGCCGATCAGCGGTGGTCGCGGAGGGAGCTCGATCCGAACAGGATCGTCCACATTGACCAGTGCGGTGCGGACCATATGTCCACTGTGGACAATTTCTCAACCGTTTGCGTACCGCGGGATCGATTCGGGCGAAGTCGTGTGCGACATGCCCGGGATCGGCGGGCCTGTCTCCAGCACGGTCATCGGCGGTCTCCGCTCTGGTCGCTCGAACGCGCTCGCGCCTTCGCGGTGACTCCGGCGCGGCACACCTCAAGTGTCCTTTCCGGACCGCGATCTCGTCATCTCCGCGATTGCGCCACGTCATGTTTCGAGCATGCGCAAGTCATGTGACAGGCACGACTCGCGTCCCGATCCGATGTGGACGTCGCGGCCGATCCCGGCCACATCAGCGAGGGATCCTCGCCAGGACAAGGGGATCCGAACTGCTCGGGCAATGGTCAGGATGGCTTCCTGGCCCGGCAGGTCGTCCCATAAAGCAATTCAGCCTCCCGGCAGTGCGCCGGGAGACTGAACTGAAGCCTGGTGCGACCTCAGGCCGCCGCGGCGGCAACGCCGTTGAGGTGGACGGGCAGGGCGAGGTGCCCGTTCATGATGAAGGTCGGAATGGGCACGAGCTCCGTGGGCGCGGTGGCGAGGGTCAGGTTGGGGAACCGCTCGAACAAGGCCGAGAGACCGGTTTTGGCCACCATCCTGGCGATGCCGGCGCCGAGGCAGTAGTGGGGACCGTGGCCGAACGACAGGTGCTCCTTGTCCTGACGGGTGACGTCAAAGGTGGCGGCCGAGTCGCCGTGCAGCGCGGGGTCCCGTCCGATGGCGGCGTAGTTGATCAGAATCGGGTCGCCCTTGGGGATAGTCACGCCGTCCAACGCAATGTCTTCGACCGCGTAGCGCAGTGGCAGGCTCGCGAGGGGCGACTCCACCCGCAGCACCTCTTCGATGACGGCGTCCCAGGAGACCTGGCCCGACTTGACCAACTCGAGCTGCTCGGGATGGGTGAGCATCGCGGTGACCGCGTTGTCGAAGAAGTTGATCGTGGTCTCCGAGCCCGCACCGAGAATGGCGAAGGTGGTGTCCACCAGCTCCTGCTCGGTCAGCACCGAGCCGTCCTCGTCCCGCGCGGCGATCAGGTCGCTCGTGATGTCCTCGCCGGGCTGAGCACGCTTGAGTGCGATGAGATCCTCGATGGCGCCGCGCCAGCCGAGCAAGATGCCCTGAGCCTGCTCGGAGGTCACATCGGTCCTCGCCATCAGGTCCATGACCTTCGCGGCGGCGATCCTGGCTTCCTCCGACATGCCGATCAGTTCGGCCACCAGCATGCCGGGCAACGGATAGGCGAACGCCGCCTTCAGGTCGATCACCTCACCGGAGGCCGCGGCGCTTTCCATGCGGTCCAGCAACATGTTGGTCAGCTCCGACGCCAGCGGACGGACCGCCTCGGGTCGGCGTGAGCTGAAGGCCTTGCCGATCAGCCTGCGCAGGCGACGGTGGTCCTGGCCGAAGGTGGTGGACACGTTGTCCATCGCGACCCAGCTGATCATCTCCCAGTCGGCTGGGACCTCGTTGTTGATGAAGGCGGGCCAGTGGTTCCGGGCGCTCTTGGTGACATTCGGGTCGCTCAGCAGCTTCTTGCTGACCTCATAGCTGTTGACCGACCAGCACAGGACACCGCCGGGGAGTTCCACCTGGGTGGCGGGACCCTGCGCGCGCAGTTGGTCGGCTTGGGCATGCAGGTATCGACCAGTGTTGTCTAACGGAACTGGACGGCTTGTCTCCATAGCTGTCTCCCGAGATCTCTCAATGGCTCCGCCCAGGACTATCAGCGCCGAGCAGACGGGCACCCATTAGCACTTGAATAAATGATACTGGGGCTCAGGCAATTGAGAAGGGATTCCTGACGTCACCGACTATTGTCAGCAATCAGCAAGACGGGCATTATGGAGGGCAGTCGCCTGCAGCAGCGCGACCTCCACCGCGATTGGATTACCGCGGTGGAGTGCACGCCGCTGCCGGCGATGATGGTGGCTGCCGCGCGGAGGTGGCTGGAGCCCTAGAGCAACTTGGCCAGGCGGTCGAACGCGGGCATCGAACCCTCGCCCATGCCGTTGCTGACCATGCCGTCGCGGGCTTCGACCGACTCGAAGATGCCCTGGTCGGTCACCTTGGTCTTGCCGTCGGGCAGTTCCTCGAAGGTGACCGTCTGCAGGATGACGATGGGTGCGCCCTCGTACTGCCACGTGAAGACCAGCTGCTCAGGGGCGGTCACTTCGTGGTAAACGCCGCGGAAGTTGAAGTCCTCGCCGAGGTCCACCACGAATCGCCATGAGCCGCCTGTTTCGACCTCCAGCTTGTCGACGGTCAGCGGGTGCCCTTCCGGACCCCACCATTCGGCGGTGAGCTTGGGGTCGTTGTAGGCCTCGAAAACTCGTTCGCGCGGCGCGTCGAAGACGTAGGTGGTCTTGATTTCCGTGCTGCCTGGCTCTGCGGTAAACGCACGCTCTGCCATAACTGGCCATCCTCCGTTATTGTATGTCAATAGTGCCGAATTGCATGTTCGATGCTATTGACGCCGTTGTTGCTTGTCAACTTGAACAATGAGTGTCCGGGGAGATTCATACAATGCCCGAATTGACCCGAACGCCTTTGTTGCCGGGAGCCGTCGGGCGGCTCCCGGCAACAAGGGAACTACTTGTCTTGCGCGGTGGACACTGGAGATCAAGCCACCGGCTTCACGGACTCTTTCCCGATTTCCTCGGCCGGGTCGGCCTGCTCCTCCGCCGCGTCGGCGGGGGCGCCACCGCCCATCGGTTCGACGTGCCGCAACCGCACCGCGGTGATGACCGCGACGGTGCCGATGAGCAGCCCGCCGATGAGGGCGACGGTGTGCAGTCCGCTGGCGAACGCGACGTTCGCCGGTTCGAGCAGCGAACCCGACTGTGCCGCGGGCAGCGTCGCCGCCGCGTCGTAGGCGCCGGCGAGGCTGTCACCGGCCGCTGTCGCCGCGCCTGCCGGAAGGTCGGCCGGAACGTTGTCAGCGATCTGTGCGCGGTAGACGGCGGTGCCGACGGTGCCGAGCACCGCGATCCCAAGCGTGCCACCGAACTCACTGGACAGCTGCACCAGCGAACCCGCCGCGCCCGCCTTCTCCTGCGGGGCGGCACCGAGCACGAGCGGCGTGGCCAACCCGATGATCGGCGCACCCAGGAAGGACAAGATGGCGAACCCGATGATGAAGTGCCACGTGCCGCCGGTCGTCCCGATGGCGACGAAGCTCAACATCACGATCGCGACGCCGATGCCGCCCGCCGCGATCACGAAGCCCGGCTTGAACTTCGCGGCCAGCTTCGGCGCGACGTTGAAGCCGATGGTCGCGGTGGCCATGCCCGGGATCATCGCCACGGCCGCCCCGACCGCGGACATGCCCTCGACGAGCTGGAAGTACAGCACCATGAAGAGCATGACCGCGCCGCCGACGCTGCTGTAGGACAAGGCCATCGACAGCGGCGAGGTCACCCTGGCGTTGCCGAACAGCGACAGGTCGACCAGCGGGTCGGTCAGCGTGCGCTGGCGCCGCACGAACACGATGGCGCAGAGCACACCGAAGACCAGCGAGGCGACGGGCAGGAACTGCCAGCCCTCCTTCGCCAGCTGCTTGATGCCGTAGATGATCGGCAGCATCGCGGCCAGCGAGAGGACAACGCTTGTCGGGTCGAGCTTGCCCGCGTTCGGATTCTTGAACTCGGGCAGGATGATCGGGGCGAAGATCAGCACGGCGATCATGAGCGGAACGCCGAGCACGAACACCGAGCCCCACCAGTAGTTGGCGAGCAGGAAGCCGCCGAGGATCGGGCCGAGCAGGGCGCCGACCGTGAACGTGCCACCCCACACGCCGAAGGCGACCATCATCTGCTTGGGGTCCTTGAACATGAACGCGATCAGGCCCAGGGCACACGGACCGAGCGTCGCGCCCGCGATACCCAGCAGAGCGCGGGCCGCGATCAGCATCTCAGGGGTCTGCGAGTACGCACAGAGCAATGAGGCGACCGCGAACGCCGCCGAGCCGATGATGAGCAGCTTGCGACGACCGATCCGGTCGCCCAGCGTTCCCATGGTGACCAGGAACCCGGCAAGCAGGAACCCGTACATGTCCATGATCCACAGCTGCTGGTTGCTGTCCGCTTTCAGATCCGCGGACAGCTGGGGGACCGCCAGCAGCAGCACGAACAGGTCGATGGCCACGACGAAGGTGGGCAGGGCGATGACCAGCAGCCCCAGCCACTCCCGTCGCCCCGCCTTGATTGGAATTTGGCCAGTCACAGTACTGGTCCTTTCGTTGTTTGCGCACACCACGGTTCAACTCCGTGTGCCGCTGTGCGCCAAAGGTCTTTCGACGCCATCATGGTTCCGGTACGACCCCGGCCGCATCTCCCAGAGTGCTATGTCGTGCGCGCTGAGTAACCAAACGACATCCGGACGAGCTGAGGGGCTCCTTCCTGTCGTCGGATGGCGGGACGAGATCCCGCAGAAGGCTGTCGGCTACTTGCCGTCGTAGTCGAGTTGTTGGACTTTCTCCATGACCAGGCCCGAGTACCACTCGGCGTCGCGGAAGTACTCGACCCGCAGCGTCTCCTCGGTCACCGGCCCGGTGCCCTCGATGTTGCGCTCGTAGGTCTCCAGCACGGTCTGCGCCTCGACGGTCGCCGCGGCGAACCGCTCGTCCGCGTCGGCGCCGTTGAGGACATCGCCCATGGCGTTGGTCATGACGTCCTGGTTGCCCGCGAAGTCGCCCATCATCGCGCCGGTCGAGGGCGGGACGATGTTGGCCTTGGCGGTCTCGTCGATGATCGCGGTCGACGGGAACTTCATCACGTGGTCGCTGGCCACCCGGTGGTACGGGTGCTCGTCGAACCAGCCTTCCTCGTCCAGCAGGTTGTAGCCCGCGTGGGTGACGGGGAAGAAGCTGTTGAACTTGTGCCGGTTCGCGTCGTTGCGCGGGTTGTGCGCGAACATCAGGAAGGCCAGCGCGCCGTCCTCGACGGCCTTGTCCAGCCCGGCGGTCACCGACAGCGAGGTGCCCGCGATGGCGTTGCCGTGGTAGGGGACGTTGCTGTTGTACGGCATGATGCCGACGCCGAGCCGGACGCCGGACGCCTTGGCCGCCGCGACCATGTAGTTGACGTCGTTGGACGAGGAGATCCGCATCGCCACTCGTCCCTCGTCGAACGCTTTGTAGGTGTTCTCCCAGTCCGGGATCTTGCCGGTCCACAGGTAGTGGCCGTCGGCGTGCAGTCGCTGCCACCACTTGACGAAGCTCAGAATCTCCTTGGACGACAGATCGGCCTTCGTCGCGCGTCCCGAGCGGCCGTTGTCGTTGTCGACCAGCAGGCCACCTTGGGAGGCGACCGCCTGCTGGAAGAACGTGCCGTGGTTGGACCAGGTGATCGGCTTCTCCGGCGGGTTCGGGCCCGCGGCGACGGCCTCGCACGCGGCGGTGACCTCGTCCCAGGTGACCGGCAGCTTGGTGACCCCGGCCTGCTCGAGCATGTCGAGGTTGGCGTAGATCAGGCTGGTCGTGCCCACCGACGGGATCGAGGTCAGCTCACCGTTGATCGAGTAGTACTCACGGCCCGCGGCGATCAGGTCAGGCAGCACGTTGGGCTCGCCGAGGATCTCGTCCCGACCGGCGACCGCGCGCTCGATCGGGACGAACAGCGGGCTGCCGTCCGGCTTGACCGAGTCGCGGGCCTGGTGGACGAGGTAGAAGTAGTACTCGGCGACGGCAGGCGGGTTGCCCGCCCGTGCGGCGTCGGCGATGTCCACCGGGAACAGCCGGAAGTCCTTGCCTACGACGTTCACTTGGTAGTCGGGGTGTTTGGCGTTGAACTCCTCGCCCAGCTTGAGCCACCGATCCATGTAGCCAGGGAAGGTCAGATCGGCGACCCAGACGTCGACGACGGTCTTACTCATTCGATCTCCTCCTGCTGTCCGGACATGCATCGCGACCCAGGATCGCTGGCCGCCGACGGCGGTCGCATCTCCGCGCGTGCCGTCCTTCGAAGGCCATCGCAAGCGCGGAGATGCGAGCGCGCGAAGCCGGAAAGGATGATGGTCCATCATGAGCATCTCGCGACTCGGAGAGGCGGCCTACGACGCCGCGACGCAGGTCTTCAATCTGTCCGCGCCCGCCCGGCCCGCCGCCGCCGTCACCGCGCGATCCATTGTGGACATCCAGGCGGCACTCGACTTCGCCCGGGGCAACCGACTTCCGGTGCGGACGCACACAACGGGGCACGCGGCGGCGGGGACGCGACCGATGGATGGTTCCGTGCTGATCCGCACCGAGTTGGCAGGCGGCGTCGAGGTGGACGCCGCGCGCCGGATCGCGCGCATCCCGGCGGGCACCCGGTGGGGCGCCGTGGTCGAGGCGACCGCGCCGCACGGGTTGACCGCGCCGCACGGGTCCTCGCCGAGCGTCGGCGCCGTCGGGTACCTGCTGCGCGGCGGGATGAGCTTCTACGGTCGCAAGGTCGGGCTCGCGGTGAACAGCGTGCGGGCGATCGAGCTGGTCACCGCGAATGGTGACGAGGTGCGGGTGGACGCGCAGAACGATCGCGAACTGTTCTGGGCCCTGCGCGGTGGGGGCGGGGGACTCGGTGTCGTCACGGCCATCGAGGTGAACCTGTTCCCAGTGGCCGCGGTGATCACCGGTGGGGCGTATTGGCCCGCAGAGCACGCCGAGCGGCTGCTGAAAATCTGGCTGCGGTGGACCGACGACGCGCCGCGGGAGGCGACCACCTCGGTGCGGGTGCTCAACCTGCCGCCGGTGCCCGGGGTGCCGCCGGAGCTCGCGGGCGGCCCGATGTTCTCTGTGGACGGTGCGGTGATGAGCACCACCGAGGATGTCACCGAGGCGCGAAGGATCGCCGACGACTTGCTCGGCCCGCTGCGCGCGGTGGCCGAGCCGGTGATGGACACCTGGGCGACCACCGGGCCGTCGGCCGTGCTGCACGCGCACATGGACCCCGCTGACCCGGTGCCGTTCGTCGGCGACCACATGCTGCTCGGCGCTCTCGGCGAGGATGGCGCCGCGGAACTGCTGCGGGTGCTCGGTCCTGGCTCTGATTCCCCCTTGGTGGTCGCGGGACTGCGGCAGCTGGGTGGGGCGTTCGCGGAGCCGGACCCGGCCGGGGGAGCGCTCTCCCATCTCGAGGCCCGCTACTCCTACGCGGGCTCCGGCGTGCCGTTCGACCCGATCACCCCGGACATCCTGCGCGGCCACTGCACCAAGGTCCGCGAAGCGTTGGCCCCGTGGGACACCGGACGCACCGTGCCGGGTTTCGTCGAGGATGTCGAACGCCCCCAACGGCATCTCGACGCCGACGGCATCGCCGCCGTCGACGACGTTCGGGTCAAGGTCGACCCGGACGGTCTGTTCCGAGCGGACATCGCCCCCAACGCCACCGCCCTGCCCGCCTCCCCGGAATTTTAAGGTTGGGTCACCGGGCGATTACTGGTGCGGTTGGGTCGGTAACCGTGGCTGGGTCCGTCACGGTGCCCCTTGGGTTGCGGTCAGTTGTCGTGATGGTCAGACAAACCTAGGACGGTTTCGGTCGCCGAGTTCGGTTCGAGTCGGCTGCCGTGTCGGTGGTCGACGCCCATGACTGGTGGACCGTCATCGAGCGCGATCCACCGGTAGGGCAATTCGGGAGGCGCTCGACGTGCGGGTCGGTGTGACCCTGGCTGCAGGGCTATGACCGCGGGTGTGGTTGTCCTCAATGAACGGAGAATGCGATGGGGTCCTCTACCATCCAAGAGCGGTTCGCCGAGCAGGTCGGCTCGACGCCGGACGCGATCGCGGTGTCGCGCGGCGATGTGCGGCTTTCCTATCGGGAGCTCGATGAGCGGGCCAACCGGCTCGCGCATCGGTTGCGCCGCTTGGGGGTCGGCCCCGAGATGCCGGTCGCGGTGCTGATGGAGCGCTCGGTCGATCTGGTGGTGGCCCTGCTCGCCGTGGTGAAGTCCGGCGGTTTCTACTTGCCGCTGCACGACTCCTACCCCCTCGACCGGATGCAGTGGATCATGGACCAGTCCGCCGCTCCGGTGCTGCTGGCCGACGAGGTCACCCGATCCCGCGGTCTGCCGACGGGTGCCGAGGTCGTCCTGGTCGACGGAGAGGAGGGCCTGGTCGACGAGTCGCCGGAGAGCCTGAATGTCGTGGTCGACCCCGGGCAGCTCGCGTACGTGATCTACACCTCCGGCTCGACCGGGCACCCGAAGGGTGTGGCGGTCGCCAACCGCGATGTCATCGGCCTGGTCTTCGATTCCATCTGGGACAGTGGCAGGCACGCCAAGAGCCTGATGATCGCGCCCTACGCGTTCAACGTCTCCACCTACGAGTTCTGGGTGCCGCTGCTGCACGGCGGCCAGATTGTCGTCGGGCCGCCTGGGGATCTGGATGTGTCCGTCCTCGGCAGGCTGATCAGCGCCGAACAGATCACCGGCGTGCACCTGACCGCGGGCCTGTTCCGGGTGGTGGCCGAGGAGGCCCCGGAGAGCCTCGCCGGGGTCCAGGAGGTGCTCACCGGCGGCGACGTGATCGCGCCCGGCGCGGTGGCCCGGGTGCTGGAAGTCAACCCGGACATCGTGATCCGGGCCATGTACGGGGCGACGGAGCTGACCCTGTTCTCCACCCACAGTCCCATGTCCGCCGGCCACCAAGCCGCGGGCGTGGTGCCGCTGGGCGGCCCGATGGACAACGTCCGACTGCACATCCTCGACGAGCGGCTCACCCCGGTGGCCCCCGGCGCGGTCGGCGAGCTGTACATCACCGGCCGCGGCCTTGCCCGCGGCTACTTCGGCAGGCCCGACCTCACCGCGGAGCGATTCGTCGCGAACCCCTTCGGTGGCCCCGGTGAGCGGATGTACCGCACCGGCGATCTGATGCGGCGCAACGCCGACGGGCTGCTGGAGTTCGTCAGCCGGGCAGGCGACCAGGTGAAGATCATGGGCTTCCGGGTCGAGCTCGGCGAGATCGAGGCGGTGCTGGCCAAGCATGCCGGACTCGCGCATGTCGCGGTGGTGGCAAAGGAAAGCAGCACCGGCGAGAAGCGGCTGGTGGCCTACGTCGTGCCGGAAACCGGCGAGGTCGACCAGGCCGCGCTGAAGGCATACGCGGGCGCGGCGCTGCCGGAGTACATGGTGCCTGCCGCGTTCGTCGCACTGGACGCACTTCCGCTGACCCCCAACGGAAAGGTGGACCGGCGCGCGCTGCCGGAGCCGAACTTCGAGAACGTGTCGACCTACCGAGCTCCGGTCGGCGCCCGGCAGGAGGCGCTCTGCAAGGCATTCGCCGACGTGCTCGGGGTGTCCCAGGTCGGCGTCGACGACAGCTTCTTCGACCTCGGGGGCCAGTCGTTGCTGGCGATGCGGTTGATCAGCCGCATCCGGTCGGCGATCGGCGAGGAGCTGACGATCGCGGTGCTGTTCGACCTTCCCACAGTGACCGGGCTGGCCGGCTATCTGGAAGAACGGGCGCAGGCGGCCTGAGAATCGGAGATCGGTGATGACGAGTCCCTTTGACGCGCAGGACGGCACGTATTCGGTGCTGGTCAACGATGAGGGCCAGCATTCGCTGTGGCCCGACTTCGCCGACGTGCCGGCCGGTTGGAGCGCCGTACATGGTCCGGCCGCGCGGGATGCCTGCGTCGAGTACGTCAACGCGAACTGGACTGATCTGCGCCCGCGCGGCGTCGCGGCCCGCGTGGACTCGTGAGTCCGCTGAGTCCTCCTCGCACCTGCTGGACCTCATCCGCTTCGTATCGCACCGCACGCCGCCTACCAACGGAGATGCTCTATGGCCACCCCAGCAAACAGGACCTTCGATGACGTCGTGCTCGACCACGTCGGGTTCTATGTCAGCGACCTCGCCGCGACCGGGCGTTGGTGGACCGACAGTTTCGGCTTCTCGGTGTACGCCAAGGGCGATGCCGCGGTGGCCTTGGGCAGCAACCAGATCCACCTGGTGCTGACCGAGCCGGGCGAGGATCACCCCGGCACCGCCTACCTGGCCAAACACGGCGACGGCGTCTTCGATATCGCACTGCGCACCGCGGACGCGACCGCGGCCTACCAGGAGGCCCTCGCGCGCGGGGCGACCTCGATTGCGCCGCCCACCCGGCACGGTGACCTGATCACCGCCACGATCCAGGGCTTCGGCGACGTCGGGCACACGTTCGTGCAGCGTGCCGCGGATGCCGACGACCACGTGTTGCCGGGTTTCCACCCCGTTCCGGTCGGCGCCGGGCCGAGCACGTACAGCCTGGGCGAGGTGGACCACTTCGCCGTCTGCGTCGAGGCGGGCACGCTCGACGCGACGGTCGAGTTCTACCAGCAGGTGCTGGACTTCGAGCTGATCTTCGTCGAGCGCGTCGAGGTCGGCACCCAGGCGATGACCACGAAGGTCGTGCAGAGTCAGTCGGGATCGGTGACGTTCACCCTGATCGAGCCGGATGTGTCGCGCGATCCCGGGCACATCGACGGTTTCCTGAAAGACCATGACGGCGCGGGCGTGCAGCACATCGCGTTCACCACGGACAACGTCGTCGCGGCGGTCGAGGCCGTGCGGAACAACGGCGTGGAATTCCTCGGTGCTCCGGACATGTACTACCGGCTGCTACCCGAGCGAGTCGAGCTCGTCCGGTACACCGTCGATGAGTTGAAGCAGTTCAGCGTGCTGGTCGACGAAGATCATGACGGGCAGCTCTACCAGATCTTCGCCAAGTCCGTGCATCCGCGCAACACCATCTTCATGGAGCTGATCGAGCGGCTCGGCGCGAGCACGTTCGGCAGTGGCAACATCGCCTCCCTGTATGAGGCCGTCGAGCTGGAACGGCAGCGGGCCGAGACCGAAGCGGCAGGCGGGTCGGACGCGGCCGCGGCCTGAGGTCGTTCGACCGGATCAGCCGACATCGCTTCCGGTCACGAGGGTGGGGCCGACGGCCTGCCCTCGTGACCGGAGAGGCGACAGCCCCTCAACCGGCGGACTTTCCCGATCAGGCCGGCTGGTAGACGAGATGCACGACGCCGGTCGAGAACGTCGTCGACTTCAGCAGCTTGAGCGTGTACTGGTCGGCACCGCCGTCCGGGAACAGCTTCTTCGCGCCATTTCCCACGACGACCGGGTGCACCAGAAGCTCCAGCTCGTCGAGCACACCATCGCTGAGCAGCGAGCGGATCAGCGCCATGCTGCCGGTGACGGCGATGTTTTTGCCTTCGGTCTCCTTGAGACGGGTCAGCTCCTCGGCGACATTGCCGCTGATCAGCGTGGAATTCGCCCATTCCACGGAGTCGAGCGTGCGCGACGCGACCAGCTTGGGGACATCGCGGAAATAGTCGCCGAGCCCGCCGTCGCCTGCCTTGTCAGACCAGTACGCCTCGAACTCCTCGTAGGTGACCCGCCCCAGCAACATGGTGTCCGCGGCCGCCGAGTGCGCCCCGACCACGGCACCCATCTCGTCATTGAAGTACTCGAGGTGCCACTTCTCCGGCGCTTCGGCCACGCCGTCAAGCGACACGAACAAGCTTGAGGTGATTTTCCGCAACTCTGCTCCCCTGGGCGTACGACAGTTGATGACTCACAGTACCAACACCGACCCAGAGAGTGGCGTATCCGAACGTGCTCACCTGGGCCGCCGCCGCGAGCTAAGGGGACCGTGACGGCGGACGACCACGGCTACAACGTATCCGCAGTCGTCCGCGTCAGGTGACCAGATGTCCGAATTCCGGGGAGGCGGAACTGTTAACCATTGATGTTGTTCCGCAGATGCTTGAGATCCTCGAAGGAGGACAGGTCCGGCACCGTCCAACCGTCCAGGTCGTACTCGCTTAGGCACTGGTCGACGAAGGCCTTGTACCCGTCCATCTCCCCGTTCGCGACCTGCGCGGAGAGCAGCTCGACCCGGGTGTTCTCGTGGCTGCCCGCGTAGTTGCGCTCGTAGAGCTCGTGCCTGCCCCCGAACTCGGTGCCGACCGCGTCCCACAGCAGCTTCATCACCTTGGAGCGCTCGACGGCGGTGACGCCGTCCGAGCCGCGGAGATACTTGTCCAGGTACTGGCGGACGTCCGGGTTCTTGAAGTCCTCGGCGCTGGAGTTGATGTAGATCAGCCCGCTGGCCACGTCCTGCATCACGATTTCCCTGATCCGCGGGTAACCGATCTGCATGAACCAGCGGTAGGCCATGCCGTACGCGGGATTGGGGAGCAGCGCGCCGTTCTCCCAGACCACGGGATTGCGCGCGGCCGCGTCGGAGAATGCCCAGAACAGGTTGCGCCAGGCCAGAACCTCACCCAGCCTGCTCTGCACGCCGCGGAAGTCGATGGTCCCGGTGGTCTCCAGCGCCTTGGCCAGCAGCCCCGCGATGAACTCCAGCTTCACCGCGAGCCGGGTGCAACCGTGGAAGGTGAACCGCTCGACAAACCCGGAGCGGCCGCTGAACAGCTGGACCTTGCGGGTGTCGCCGTAGATGAAGACGTTCTCCCACGGGATGAGCACCTTGTCCAGCACCAGGATGGTGTCGTTCTCGTCCAACCGCGACGACAGCGGGTAGTCGAACGGACTGCCCATCACCGCGGCGGTGGCCGTGTAGGACGGCCTGCAGATCAGCTTCATGCCCTTTGCGTTCATCGGAACCGTCGCGACCAGAGCGAACTCGCGCTTCTTGATCGGCAGTCCATAGTGGGCGATGAAGTTGTAGTGGGTGAGCGCGGAACCGGTGGCGACCACCTTGGCGCCGCTGACGATCAGGCCGGAGTCGGTCTCCTTCTCCACGTGAATGAAGACATCCGACACCTCGTCCGGCGGTCGGCTGCGGTCCACCGGGGGATGCACGATGGCGTGGTTCCAGTAGAGGACCTTCTCCTGCGACTCGCGGTACCAGCGGCGCGCGTTGTCCGCGAACGGCTCATAGAAGTCCGCGTTCGCGCCGAGCGTGCCGAGGAACGAAGCCTTGTAGTCGGGGCTGCGGCCCATCCAGCCGTAGCTCATCCGCGCCCACGCGGCGATCGCGCGCTGGTCGTCGACGAGATCCTCGACCGTTTTCGGCGTGGTGTAGAAGCTGTGCGTGTAGCCGTCACTGCCGGTGTCGGTCGGCTTGGTGATGATGCCGCGCTGCGCCGGATCGTGCAGCGAGTCGTACAGCCGCGCGGTCATCCGCGCCGGATTGCGGAACGCCGGGTGCGTGGTGAGATCCTTGACCCGGTCGCCGTAGATGAAGATCTCGCGATCGTCGCGCAGGCTTTCGATGTACTCGTCACCGGTGAGTGGCCGGCTTTTCCGGGGTGCTTCGGTGTTGGTGGCGTCGTCCGGGCGCTCGGTCATAGGACTTTTCCCTCCATGGGGCTCAGCCCACCCCCTCCTGGCCGTAGGAACCGCGGTGAACCGGTCAGCCGATGCCGAAGTGAGCCTTGGCGAGTTCGCGGTTGGCCATGGTCTTTAGGGCGATCGCATAGCCGGCGTGGCCATGCAGCATGGAAAGGTCCCGCCACACGCGCTCGATCCGGGCGCCGTGCCGAATCGCGGACGAGCCCGCGGTCGGGAAGAGTTCGCCCTCGACCGCGTCCCAGCACAACCGGATCACCTCGCGGCTGATCGTGGCCAGCCGCCATTCTTCCTCGCGGGTGAACGCGGCCGGGCCCTCCTCGCACAGATCGTTCCACTGCTGCACGGCCCCGAACAACGCCGCCGACGCCGCGCTGATCTTGCCGGTCGCCTCGCCGTAGTGGAGCTGGTAGTCGGGGTCCTCGGTGCGGGGCACGATCGGCGGGTAGATCGTCATCCGGCTCGTCATCAGCTCTTCGTAGGCGTCCAGCGCGCCTTGGGCGATGCCCACGGCCAGTGCGCCGAGCTCAAGCAGCATGAAGCTGAGCGGCCCGCCGCCGTACATCGTGCTGCGGTGCAGCGCCTGGCCCGGCGTCCCGCCGGTGATCGACAGCTGGCTCAGGTGGTCGTTGATGGTGAACCGGTCCGGCACGAAGGCGTTGTCGATCTGCACGCTGTGCGAGCCGCTGCCGCGCAGGCCGAGCTGCTCGCCCCAGTCGTTGAGCCGCTTGTAGGCACTGCGCGGGACGATGAACATCAGCGGCGCCGGTGGCTCGCCCTCGCCCTGCGGAACCAGCGTGTGGCCAAGGAAGTGCGTGGAATACGGTGAGCCGGAGCTGTAGGACCAGACCCCGGAGATGTTCCATCCGCCGTCCACTCGCTCGGCGCTACCGGCTGGTGCGACCGTCGCGGGGCAGATGAAGTCGCCATCGGCGAACAGCTCGTCCTGGGCGTCGGCCTGGAACAGCGAGGCGACCGGGAGCGCGTGCGCCGCACCGAACAGATACATCCAGCCGGTCGACGGGCAGCCGCGGGCGAGTTCGATCGCGACCCGCAGGAACGTGTCCGGGCCGAACTCATAGCCACCGTAGCTCTGCGGCACCAGCAGCCGGTAGAAGCCGGCCGCGGCGAACTTCTCGTGGGTGTCCTGAGCGTAGAACGTGCGCTGCTCGGTCTCGGCCTGCCGATCGACCAGAGTCGCCGCGATCGCCTTGGCGCGAGCGATCACCTCGGGCGGAGTCAGGTGCGGCTCCGGAGGTAGCTGAACGACGTTCTGAGGATCACTCGGGACGACACTCATTGCAGCGCCCTTCTATTATCGGCTGGCGGCTTGTACAGACTCACACGCGGCGGCGGTCGGGCACATCTCCCGGCTTGCCTGGCCGGACTACAAGTTCGCGAGCGGTGCGTCGGGGTTGGTGACGGCGTTGCGCAAGGTCTCGCGCAGTCCGTCGACGAGCCCGATCACGGTGGCCTCGTCGAATCGGTTGAGGTCGAACTTGAGACTGCCGACCATTTCCCCGGACGGCAGCACATCGGTCGCCCACAGCGCGCCGTTGGGGATGTGCGAGCTCAGCGGGTGTCGCAGCAGGCGCCGCCGGATCTCGGTGTACTTGAGGTCGCCGATCAGGTCATCGGTGATGTCCGCTGGGGTCTGCAGCACCTCGAAGGCGATCACCGCCAGGGTCGGGTCCTGGAACGGGGCCAACACCTCCGGCGACTGGTTCGCCACCAGTGCGAACGGAATGTCGTTGGTGTACGCCTCGAAGCACGTGGTACGGGTCTTGGCCAGCACCTCGCGGAAGGACGCGCAGCCGGAGATGTCCGTGCGCAGCAGCAGATAGTTGAAGATCGGTCCGACCGTGGCCAGGAACCGTTCGTCGTTGCGGCCGGAGGTGAACGTCGGCACCACGATGTCGGTGGCGCCGGTTCGCTTGTGCAGCAGGACGTTGTACGCGGCCATCAGCACCATGAACGCGGTGCTGCGGTTGACCGTCGCGAACTTCAGCGTGGTCTCGGTCAGCTCCGCGTCGAACAGGTAGCGGTACGCCGAGTACTGGTTGGTCACGTTCTCGTCGAACGGCCGGTCCGTCTTCACCGCGAGGATCTGAGCCCCCGCGAGCTTGGTCTTCCAGTGCTCCAACGCATGCTGGGTCGGCTCGCTCGCCGCGCTTTCCATCTGGTACGTGGTGAACGCCGGGAACCCGTGCAGCTCGGGCAGATTCGCCTCGCCAAGACCGCGGCGTGCGGTGTAGAACTCGGCCAGGTCCCGCATGATGATCTCCATCGACCACGAGTCGGTGGCCGTGTGGTGGACGGTGACCACGAGCACCGAGGCGGACTCGTCGAACTTGCCGAGGAATCCCCAGACGAGCGGGATCTGCTCCACACTGTACGAACCGGCCTCCAGCTCGTTGAGGAACGCCTCGGCCTGCTCGTCGCGCGGCCGGAGGTCGTCGGCCGGGAAGTCGCTGATCACCAAGGGAACCGGCCCCGGCGCGTGCACGACCTGGTGCTGGTTCTCAGGGTCGGTCCGGACGATCTCGGTGCGCAGCGCCTCGTGCCGCTCGACGACGTCGTTCAGCGCGCCCTGTAAGGCGTCGACGTCGACCTCTCCGCTGAGGCGACAGCCGAAGGACAACGTGTGCTTGTCTCCGAACGCCCCGTGCTCGGAGCCGCGGTCGAAGGCACACAGGAACGTCTGGTTGAAAGACAAGGGGATTTGGCTCGTCTGCTCCGTCATACGCAGAGACGGTAATGACCCCATCGCGATCCCGCTTCGTCCAGAATGCCGAGTCCACGAACTCCCGTGATCATGCCCACGGTGCTGAGAGCACTCTCGAAGGCGACCGAGGCTGACACCCGGTGAAACCATCCCCGAAGCGGGTTCGTCTGACGTATGCACTGATTGGGGAACACATGCTGGACCGACGAAAGTTACTCGTGGTAGGCGGCGGTGTCGCGGGTGGGGCGCTTCTGCTGCCGGACCTTGTCCGCGGGCTGTCGGCTGAAGCGACCGGACACCAGCAGGCTCAACAGCCGCACCACATCGGCTCCGTGCCCGGCGCTCGGGTGAAGCGTCCGCTGGCGGCCGGGGAGCCGTTCTCCGTGCCGATGCCGCGGCTGCCGGAGCAGCGACCGGTCTCGTCCACGTATGACATGGACTGCTACCAGGTCGATATCCGGCCGGCCAACGTCGAGATCCTGCCCGGCATCAGCACCCCGGCGTTCACCTACAACGGGAAGTTCACCGGCCCCACGATCAGGACGAGGGTCGGCCGTCGGACGAAGATCGTCTACCGCAACCTGCTCGACCGCCCGGCCAACGTGCACCTCCACGGCGGGCACGTCCTGGCCGCCCAAGACGGTCACCCGATGGACGTGATCCAACCGGGCCAGACGCGTACGTACGACTACCCGAACACCCAGCAGGGCTGCACGCTCTGGTACCACGACCACAGCCACCACACCGAGGCCGAGCACGTCTACCGCGGTCTCAACGGCTTCTACATCATCGATGACCCGAGCGAGGATCGTCTCGGGCTTCCCCGGGGCGCCTATGACGTGCCGATCGTGCTCCGCGACGCACTGTTCGACGCCAACGGCGAGCTGCTCTTCGGCGGAAACCCGAATGACCGCGACACCGCGCTGGCCAACGGAAAGCCCGCGCCGTACTTCCAGGTCGACGCGCGCAAGTACCGCTTCCGGCTGCTCAACGCGGGCACCGAGCGGACCTTCAATCTGACCCTGGGCGCCGACCAGGAGATGACGCAGATCGCGACGGACGGCGGCCTGCTGCCCGCGCCGGTGGTGCGCAAGTCGGTGCGGATCTCCTCGGCGGAGCGGGTCGAGATCGTCATCGACTTCGCCCGCTACCCGGTCGGCACCAAGCTGGTCCTCAACGACGCCAAGCTTGGACCGGTGCTCCGCTTCGACGTCACGCGGGCCGCGTCGGACTCCAGCCGAGTGCCCGCCACGCTGCGGCCGCTGCCGGTGCTGCCGGAGGCGACGGTCACTCGGGACGTGTCCATGTCGTTCGACCTGACCACGGTTCCGTTCCCCACCGGGCTGATCAACGGGCGGCCGTACGACCCGGCGCGCAGCGACTTCGTCATCCAGCGGGGCACCACGGAGATCTGGAACATCACCAACGCCGACCCGCAGTACATCTTCCACACGTTCCACATGCACCTGGTGCAGTTCCAGGTGCTGGAGGTCAACGGCGCCCCGCCCGGAATCGACTACCAGGGCCGCAAGGACACCTTCTGGTTCGACTCCGGCGACAAGGTCAAGCTCAAGGCCACCTTCGACAGCTACACCGGCAAGTACGCCTTCCACTGCCACTTCCTGGAGCACTCCTCGCTCGGGATGATGGCGCAGATGGAGATCGTGCCTTAACGAACAGCGGCCTTGTCACGTCGGCGAAGCCCCGCACCTCGGTGCGGGGCTTCGCCGCGCCCAGTCATCCCCTTCTCCGGTCGCGGCCAGGTTCCCTGCGCCCCACGGCAACCCGCATGTCATGAGATGCGCCGGACCCTCCCGACCAGGCAGTCTCGAACGAGAGCAGCCGGGCGGCCTCGCGCGACTTGGCGCTCGTTCCGTCCGGTTTTTCCGTTGGTTGGAGGAAATCTTGGCCACCACGATCCCAGCGCGCGAGGAACTCGTGCGCAAGGCGTCGGAACTGACCCCGCTGCTGCGCAAGCACGCGAACTGGGTCGAGGAGAACCGCAGGCTGCACGACGAGACGATCGAGGCGCTCGCCGACGCCGGTGTGTTCAAGTTCCGGCGGCCCAAGCACTACGGCGGATACGAAGTGGACAGTCGGACGCTGGCCGACGTCGGCGCCGTGCTCGGCCAGGGCTGCGGATCCACCTCCTGGGTCACGTCGGTGTACTGGATCCCGACGTGGATGGCCTGCCAGTTCCCCGATGAGGTGCAGGACGAGGTGTTCGCCACCCCGGACGTGCGGGTGTGCGGGACGCTGAGCCCGTCGGCGATGGCCGCCCCGACCGACGGCGGCATCATCGTGAACGGCAAGTGGGGCTTCATCAGCGGTGCGCACCACGCGCACTGGCAGGAGATCATCGCCATCCTGGTCCCGCCGGACGGCGAGCCGTACCCGGTCATGGCGCTGGTGCCGATGTCCGATCTCCTGATCGTCGACGACTGGCACACCTCGGGCCTGCGCGGCACCGGAAGTGTCAGCACGGTGGCGAAGGACCTGTTCATCCCGCAGGAGCGGATTCTGCCGCTGCCCGCCATCCTGCAGGGGCAGATCGCCTCCCAGCGCAACGCGGACTCGCCCCTCTACCGCTCGCCGCTGCTGCCGATCGCCTCCGCGGCCTCCGTCGGGACCATTGTCGGCATGGCGAAGGGCGCGCAGCAGGCGTTCCTGAACCGGCTGCCGGACCGAAAGATCACCTACACCGCCTACGAGAGCCAGCGCGAGGCGCCGATCACGCACTTCCAGATGGCCGAGGCGACGATGAAGGTCGACGAGGCCGAGTTCCACGCGCACCGCCTGGCGACCCTGGTGGACACCAAGGCCGCGGAGGGCACCGAGTGGAAGCTCGAAGAGCGCGCCCAGTCGCGCGCCGACGTGGGCGCGACGGTCCGGCTGGCCAAGGAGGCGGTGGACATCTTCGCCACCGCCAGCGGCGGATCGTCCATCTACAGCGGGATCCCCATCCAGCGGATCAACCGGGACATCCAGGCGGTCAACCAGCACGCCCTGATGCACCCGAACACGAACACCGAACTCTACGGCCGGGTGCTGTGTGGCCTCGAGCCCAACACGCTCTACATCTGACCCGGTTCGATCACCAGAAGGGAAGACCAGCATGAGCTTCGATTCGGACGCAGCCGCGATCGCCGCCCTGACCCAGAAGATGGTGGCCGGGTGGGCCTACGGGGACGCGGACACGATCGCGAACCTGTTCGTCGAAGACGGCACCCTGATCCTCGCGGGCACGTTCTGCAACGGCCGCGAGGAGGTCCGCGACTACTTCACGAAGGCGTTCGAGGGCAAGTACAAGGGCACTCAGGTGACCGGCAAGCCGATCAGCATCCGGCCTCTCAGCCAGGACGCGGCGATCCTGCTGAGCCAAGGCGGTGTCCTTGAGGCGGGCGAGACCGAGGTCTCCGAGCAGGGCGCGATCCGCGCGTCCTGGCTGGTGGTCCGCCGCGAGGGTGAGTGGCGGCTGGCGGCGTACCAGAACACCCCGCGCCACGACGTGCACGAGACCGCTGAGCGTGCCGCCTGACCGTCAGGGCGAAGCATGGGCCGTTGTCCGTCCGAGCGGACAACGGCCCATCCGGTCATGGCCGTCTCGTGGTGTGGGCCACCCGTGCCACCCGGAAGAGGAGTTGACTGACATATGACTGGGTACTACGAGATGCGGCACCAGGTCGGGTTCGAGGAGACCAACTTCGTCGGAAACGTCTACTACGTCAATTACCTGCGTTGGCAAGGGCACTGCCGGGAACGGTTCCTGATCGAGGAGGCGCCCGAGGTGTTGGCCGAGATCATGGACGACGACCTGAAGTTGTTCACGCTCAAGGCCAGCTGTGAGTTCTTCGCGGAGATCACGGCGTTCGACCAGTTGTCGGTGCGGATGCGGCTCAATGAGTTGACCCAGACCCAGATTGTCTTCAGTTTCGACTACGTGCAGATCAAGGACGACCAGGAAAGCCTTGTCGCGCGGGGCGAGCAGCGGATCGCGTGTATGCGCGGACCCAACAACGCCACCGTGCCGACCCGGGTGCCCGCCCAGCTGCTCGAGGCACTGGCCCCCTACGCCACGGCGGCCGCAGAGCCTGCCAAGCAGACGATGGGGAGGGCGATGTGACCGACGAACGTCACCTGACGCCCTTGCCCACACCGGAGCTGTTGCCGACGGCGTCGCCGAAGGTGCTGCGGGACGTGATGTCCAACTTCGCCACCGGGATCACCGTGCTCACCGCGGCGGGGGACCACGGCCACGGGATGACGGCGAATGCCTTCAGCTCGGTGTCGCTGGAGCCGCCGATGGTGTTGTGCTGCATCGCCCGCACCGCGCAGATGCACGAGGCGATCCTGCGCACCCGGCACTTCGGCGTGAGCGTCCTCAGCGCGGAGCAGGAGCACCTGGCGCGATATTTCGCCAGCAAGGGCCGCCCGCGCGGCCAGGCGCAGTTCGACCAGGTCGACTGGTTCCCGGCGCGGCACAGCGGCGCGCCGCTGCTGGCCGGTTCCCTCGCCTGGCTGGAATGCGAGCTCGCCGAGGTCTACCACGGCGGCGATCACTCGATCTTCGTCGGCACCGTGCTCGACGCGGCCCGTCGTGAGGGTGACGCGCTGCTGTTCTTCGCCGGTGGTTTCCACCAGGGAATGCCCTCGTCGCGCAGCGCTTGACCATGCCTGAGTAGGAAAATCCCCTCGGCTGACAGGGAGTTCGTCCGCACGTGCCGTTGAATGGTCCTGACGAAACAAAGGTCTCCCATGTTGGTGAGTGTCACCGGTGGCACCGGTTTCCTCGGTGCCCACACGGTCGCCGCGCTCCTCGAGGCGGGCCACCGGGTCCGGTTGCTCGCCCGCGATGAGTCCACAGTGGAACGTGCGCTCGCCCCGCTCGGCTTGTCCGCGGGCGGGATCGAGGTCGTCGTGGGGGACGTGCTCGACCTTGCCCAGGTGACCCGGCTGGTGCGTGGCGCTGACGTGGTGCTGCACGCGGCCTCGGTTTACTCCTTCGACAGCCGCCTGCACAGCGCGATGCGCGCCACCAACGTGGCGGGCACCGAACTGGTGCTCGACGCCGCGCGTCGGGCAGGCGTCGGCCGGACCGTGTACGTGTCCAGTTTCGGCGCGCTGGTGCCCGCTCGGGGACGGGTGATCGGCCCGGACTCAGCCGTCGGCCGCCCCCGCGAGGCGTACCTGGCGACCAAGGCCGCCGCCGAGGTCATCGCGCGCGAGCAGCAGGCCGCGGGCGCGCCGGTGGTGATCACCTACCCACCTGCCCTGCTCGGCCCGCACGACCCGAAGCTGGGGGACCAGACCACCCGGCTGCGCAACACGTTGCGGGGCCGGATGCCGATGTGGCCGCTCGGCGGACTGCCGATCGGCGACGTGCGCGACACCGCGGCGCTGCACGCTGCCCTGCTCGGCCCGGCGGACCTGGCGGCGAACCGCCATTTCGGCCCTGGGCACTACCTGACCACCCGAGAGTACGTGCGGACGCTGCGCGCGGTCACCGGGCGGGCGCTGCCGACGATCTACCTGCCCGCCCGCGCCATGCTGCCGGTCGGCCTGCTCGCCACCCTGGTGCAGCGCGTGTGTCCGTGGCACATCCCGGCCGAGTACGGCGCGATCTACACGTGCGCCTGCGCGGTGCGGGTCGATGAACGTGCTGCCATCAACGGGATAACAGCTCGGCCGGTGGCCGAGATTTTCACCGACACCGTGCGCTGGCTGCACCGCGCCGGTCACCTCTCCGACCGCGCGGCGGGCGCCGCCTCACATACCGTTGTCGGGCAGAAAATCATTATGCGATAAGGGTTTTCGAACGAAGCAACGGCGGAGATGTCGACCGGCCACAAAGCTGTGAACAATTGGCGTCGATGGTTCGACCGCCCATTTTGGCGATGCGCTTGGAGGCTCGGTGGTGGCGACCCCGGAAATGTTGGACGACGTTCAGACGATGACGCTTGAGGCGTTCGCGGACACGATCGTCCCCGGCGCTAAGCGTTTCCCGACCGATCACGCGATAGCGGGCGTGTGCGACGACCCGGGCGCGGTCGAGGCGGGAGCGCTGGAACTGCTCGGCGATCCCGCGACCGGTGTCACCGCGGGTCTCGTTCCACTGTCCGGGATGCTGAACCAGCGCGCGGCCGACTACGCCGAGCGCGTGGGGCTGGCCCTGGACGCCGACCTGCCCGCGTTCGTCGCGCTCGACTACGACCACCGCGCCGCGCTGATCCTCGAACTCACCGCGTGGGGCAACCCGGAGCGCGACGGCTGGGTGCTGCTCACCATGTTCTCCAACATGGCCTACGACAGCGCCGCGCACCGCCACACCGCGGAGGCGATCGCCGAGGGCCATCCCGGCCTGCTCGCCATGGGGTTCGCCGAACCGGACACCGACGGCCTGTGGCGGTTCGCCGACTTCAGCTACGGCCGGGAACTCGCCAAGCGCCACCCGAACACGACCGAATCCGGGAGCCCTGAATGACCGCGATCGAGAAGACCGACGTCCTCATCGTCGGCAGCGGGTTCGGCGGGTCGATCGCCGCGTACCACCTCGCCGCGGGCGGCGCCAAGGTCACCGTGCTCGAGCGCGGCCCCTGGCTGTCCGGCAAGGACTTCGACCACGACTACCTCCTGGGTTCCTCGTACACCAAGGTCTTCGACTTCGTCGCGGGCGACGGGATGAGCGTGCTCGGCGGCAACTGCGTCGGCGGTGGCTCGGTCGTCTACTTCGCCGCCCTGCCCCGCGCGCCGAAGTACGTCTTCGAGCGGCACGGCTCGATCGGCCGCCGCATGTGGCCCGCCGCGATCAACCGGCAGACGCTCGACCCGTGGTATGACCGGGTGTCGGAAGTGCTGCCGGTGACCCAGCAGGACTGGAATGACGTCACCTACGCCGGCGGCCTGTGGGGGGCGGCTTGCGACCACAGCGGGCACACCGCCAACCCGGTGCCGGTCGGCGTCGACGCGAAGCGGTGCACCAACTGCAACTGGATGATGGCGGGCTGCCGCTTCGACGCCAAGCAGTCGCTGCTGATGAACTACCTGCCCGCCGCGCTGTCCCACGGCGCCGAGATCCGTCCGCTGCACGAGGTCCAGAAGCTCTCGCGCACCGAAGACGGCGGCTATCGAGTGCACTACAACCACATCGACGAAGAGGACTACCGGATCACGACCGGCTCCGGCGAGATCGAAGCCAAGATCGTCATCCTGGCCGCGGGCGCGGGCGCGACCCCGCCGATCCTGCAGCGCTCCGAGGAGACCCTCGGCGCGATGCCGCACGCCGTCGGGCGGTACTTCTCCGGCAACGGCGAGCGACTCAACACCGCGATCATCAACGAGGAGCGCGTGGCCGAGGTGCTCGGTCTGCGGCGCCCCAACGGAAAGGTGTACGAGGCCAACCAGATCGGCAAGGGCCCGGTCGTGGCGTGCTGGGACTACGTCGACTCCGCGCTGCCCGAGTACGAGCGTTTCTCCATGGAGCAGCTGTACTTCCCGCCCGGTCTCGGCACGATCCTGGCCCAGGCGCCGGGCGCGACCGGCCCCAGCTGGTTCGGCAAGGAGAAGAAGGAGATCCTCAAGCAGTGGAAGTCGTGGCTCACGATCTTCCTGATGACCGAGGACGACAACGAGGGCGTGTTCGGCCCGCCGCCGCCGACCGGCAACTCCTACCGCATCTCCCAGCAGATGCTGGCCCGCGGCCCGCTGCGCTACGACCCGACGCCGAACACGCTGCACGGTTGGGCCACGGCCGACGCCAAGGTCAAGGAGATCCTGGAGAAGGATGGGCTGGCCAAGGTCATGCCGTGGACCAACGACGTCGTCGGCGCGTACACGGTGCACCCGCTTTCCTCGTGCCGCATCGGTGACGACCCGGCCACCTCGGCGTTGGACGACCGGCACGAGCTGCGCGGGCACCCCGGCATCTTCGTCACCGACGGCTCGTCGGTGCCCTGCGGGCTGACCGTCAATCCCGCGCTCACCATCGCCGCCCTCGCCGAGCGCGCGATCCCGGGCATCGTCACGGCGGCACGGGACCGCGGCGTCGACGTCACCTACGGCGCGCCGCTGCCCAAGTCGGTCCCCAACAGCGTGGCGAGGCCCGCGGCCTGACCTGTCCCCGATAGTGACGAATCGCCCACCCGGCGTTGGAGCGCCGGGTGGGCGATTCCGTGCCGGTCGTGAACGCTATTCGCCGTCCTTGGCATACGGTGACTGACTGCCGCCGTGTCCGTTCCGTTTGGCGCGCAGGGCTTGCCAGTGTCGGGGAGCCCACACGTGCCCGGCCTCGCAGCTGACCTCGTAGGGCTCGGCGCCTTCCCGGTGCGCTTCGGCGTAGACGGTCTGGGCGCAGCCGGGGCGCGGGCAGGTTCCCTCGGCGACCCGGAACCCGGCGTCGGGCCGCATCGCCTCGTTCACGGCGTCGGCCAGGCCGGTCACCTCGTCGGCGAAGTCGGCCGCCCTCGCATGGCAGCAGAGCCAATGCACGTGGATGGCCAGGAAGCCGACAAGCTTGCGGATGGCGAGCTCGTCCGGGCCCGCCACGCCGCGCTCGACGGTCACCACGCCGCTCCAGGCCGCGAGCACGCCCAGGATGTCCGACCGCACCGAGACGCCCGCGTCGCGCACGACGCCGCCCGGCCGGTGCCCGCCGACCCGCTCCGGCGGCTCGTTCGGCCGCGGGTCGAGGGCGTCGGCACACAGCTCGAACAGCGCTGGGAGCTCGATCAGGGTCTTCTCGGTGAGGTCGCGGCAGAACGGGCAGATACCCAGCCCAGGAGCGAGCTGGGGGGCCTGGCCGGGCTCGTGCCGCCTGCTGCGGCAGGTCGGCTGGTCGTGTCCGCTGTCGTCCCAGTGGTCCTCATGTCGCACCATGACGATCACTCCCAGTCCGTGCTCGGTTGGCGGTCCGCACCCCGAGGCTAGTGGGAGAGGCGACCTCTTAGCTCCGATCGGCGAGATCGGTCGGGAACCGGCAGCGGGCGATCCGCTGCGCATACCCGAAGATGCGTCTCGCTCCCCCCGAGCCGGACCATGGACCCCAGAGGCAGGACTCCGCCCTGGTGTGGCGTCGCTGCCTGGTAGAACACCCGGTACGGCTGAGGAGATTGGACGCTGACGATGACCGAGTCCGCCTGGAAAGTGGTCATGGACGAGGATGGTCTGACGATCACCGGTGACAGTTTCTCGCTCAGCACGACCACTTCCGACCCGGGTGGCCTCGATTCGGTGGTGTCCGCGCTGCAGGGCGTCTCCAGGGCCTCTTACGGGCAGTACTGCGGCCTCTCCCGCGCCATCGAGGCGGTAGGTGAGCGGTGGGGGATGCTGGTGGTCCGCGATCTTCTCGTGAACCCCAAATCCACCGCGGAACTGCACGGGGGACTGCCCGGCGTGCCGATGAACCTGTTGGCCATGCGGATCAAGGAGATGGCCTACATCGGCATCATCGAGCGGTCCGAGACCACCGACGAGGCGGGCGCCGACCAGTACCAGCTGACCGAGTACGGGCGCGGTCTGGAGGACATCCTGCTGGCGTTCGGCCGATGGGGCTCGGCGATGCTGAACGAGCCGCGGCCGGAGGACATCGTGACCGAGGACTCGATCATGGTGTCGATGCGGGCGACGTTCCTCCCCGAGGCAGCGGCCGGTCGATCCGCCCGGTTCCAGATGCACTTCGGCGAGGTGGTGATCCACGTCGTTGTCGAAGACGGACAGCTCGAGGTCGGCCGCGGCCCACTGCTCGGCGCGCCGAGGATCGAGCCCGGTCCCACCTTCAAGGACGTGCTGACCCGGGAGATGACGGTCGACGACGCGATCGCCACCGGCACCGTCAAGATCAGCGGCGACCCGACCGCGTTGCACACGTTCATCTCGATGTTCGCCCTGCCGTACCAGCCCGCGCCGCAGCGCTCCTCGGTCTAACCCACAACCCACGCTGACACCGCGAGTCGCCCCTCCCGGCAAACGAGTCGCCCCTCCCGGCAAGTGAGTTCGACATTCACGTGCCCGGACGGGGCGACTCGTTTGCCTGAAGGGGCGACTCGCGGTGTCAGCGTGGGTTTGCGGGGTCCGGGTGCGGCGAAAGGCGCGTTCGGGGGGTTCCCGAACGCGCCTTTCGTGGCACTGCGTCGCCGGTCAGGCGGCGGTGTGTTTTCTTGGTTGTGGCTGCTGGTCGACCGCGTACGGGGCAAGTGCCTCGCGCAGTTCGGCCGGTACCCGGGTGGGCACGGTGTCGTTGTTGGGGCCGCGCATGCACGCGATCCGCTGCTTTCCCCGGGCCACGACGCTTTCCTGTCCGTCCTTGAGGTGGACGTAGTCGAAGCTGAACAGGACCTGGGTCTGGGTGAGCTCGTCGAGCCGCATCCGCACCGACAGCTCGTCGAACGCGGTGATCTCGGCGAAGAACTCGCACTCAGCCATGAGGGTGAACAACTTCAGGTCGTCGTCCATGATCTCGGCCAGCACGCCGGGCGCCTCCTCGATCAGGAACCGCTCCCGGCAGTGTCCCTGCCAACGCAGATAGTTGACGTAGTACACGTTGCCGACGAAGTTCGTCTCCTCGAAGCCGACTCGATGCCTGAGCTCGTAGTACCCAGCCATGGCTTCCAGTCACTCCTCTCCCGATAGGACGGCGAACGCCACCGGGGTGGAGAGGTCGTTGACCGTGGTCACCCAGGTCGCGATCCGCGCGTCGCCCGCGGAGAGCACGACCCAGCCGTCGGACTCGACCCGGTCGACGGTGATGTCCCGCGTCGTCGTGCCGGTCTTGCGCAGGCACTCCAGCGCCGTCCAGACCCGCGTGCTCGCCACGTCGGCGTCCTCACCGGCCTCGGTCATCACCAGGTCACGGACCCGGCTCAGGCCCTCGCCGAGCAGCCCGGCCCAGTCCTGCTCCGTGCGCGGCACCACCGCCTCGACGTCGCAGCCCAGTCGGCCCGAGCCGGTCACCACGAGGCTCATGCCCGCGCCGTGCGCGGCCGAGATCGCGACGCCGTCCAGTTCCGGCTTGCCGTCCGGCCGGTACCGCACCGTCACCGGACCGCCGACGGAACGGCCTGCGGCGAGTTCGGTCTGCGCCCTGCGGTCCGCGGGGCCGTCGCCGATCGGGTCCGGCTCGACCACGACCGCGCGGCTGCCACCGAGCACCCGCTCCAGCGAACGCTCCACATAGGACCCGAGCATGGACGGCACCCACGGGCCGGAGCTGTCCTTCTTCCGGACCGCCCGCAGCGTCAGGCCTTCCCAGCGTTCGACCACCTTGCCGGACGGGGTGAGCACGTCGATGTCGTAGACGTAGCTGTCACCGTCCTGCGACCGCTCCCTGGCGTCCATGATGACGAAGTCGACGTCCTGGTCCTCGGGAGAGGACAGGTACAGCTTCTCGACCCCCTGCGGCAGCAGGGTCGCGTCGGGCACGCAGCACTGCAGCGAGTGCATCACCGCGTCGCGGGTGCCCGGGTCGGCGAGCACCCGGTCCTGCGGCAGGTAAGCGGCGAACCACGGCGCCGGCGAGGTGGTGGACAGCTCCGCCACCGCGTGCCGGGCACTTGCCCGCCGGTAGCCGGACAGCCGCTGGAACCGCTTGCCCTGGAACATGACCCCGCCGTAGAGCTCGGTGATCGGGTCGACCGGCACCGGCGCCAGCAGCATGGCCTCCCGCGACGGGCCGTCGTCGGGCAGGGCGGGCTGCGGCAGCCGCAGCGTGGCCCGGAAGTGGTCGGCGCTGAACCCGGTGTCCTCGGCGCGGATCGCCACCGACACCGTCTCGTCGTCGCGGACCAGCGCGGCCAGCCGGACGGTCGTCGCGGTGCCCGGCCGGACCACGATCGGCCGGAGGAACTCGACGTCTTCGAACATCGGCGCGCCGGTCCGGCCGAGCACGGCCGTGGCGACCTGGGTCATCGCCTCCATGCCCACCACGGCGGGGAACAGCAGGTCGCCGTCCAGCTCGTGGTCGGACAGGTACGGGTCGCTGCCCGCGGACAGCTCCACCTCGGTGACCAGCTCGACCTCCGGGTAGTGGACCATCACCCGGTCGACGAAGCGCGAGAGCGGCAGCTCCTGGCTCATGTCCAGGGGCAGCGTCGGCAGACCGCCCATCCGGCCGGTGATCGTCACCAGCGGACCGGCCGACGGGTCGGCCAGCACCTGGCGCAGCACCTTGAGGCCGTCCTCGACGGAGATCGGGGTGATGCCGTCGCGCACCAGCGCCTCGACCACACCCAGCCGCTCGCCCATCCCGGCGCCCGACCAGACCGACCACTCCATCGCCAGCGCCCGCGCGTTCGGGTGCGCCAGCTGGAAGTCGGCGGTCAGCTCGGACATCCAGTCGTTCGCGGTCGAGTAGTGCGCCTCGCCGCGCAGCCCGGCGCGGCCGATGATGCTGCCGAAGGTCATCAGCAGCTTGATCTTGTCCTGGTCCACCGCGTCGAGCACCGCGCGAAGACCGGCGATCTTGACGGCGATCGTCTGGTGGAACCGCTCCTCGGTCAGGCCCGCCAGCGCGGACGGCTCGTTGCGGCCCGCGCCGTGCAGCACGCCGGTGACCGGGCCCAGGTTGGCCTCGAACGCCGCCACGGCCCGGGCGATCTGCGCGGGGTCGGTGACGTCGGCACGCTCGTACTGGACGTCGATGCCCGCCGCGGCCATCCGGGCCAGGTTGGTCGAGATCTCCTCGTCCTGGGCCACGTCGTCGCGGCCGATCAGCGCGAGCTTGGCCCCGGAGTCCTTGGCCATGGCCAGCGCGCACTCCGCGGTGATGCCCTTCGCGCCGCCGGTGACCAGCAGCACGTCGGAGCCGTCGAGCGGGGTGCCGGTGCCGGGCTCGACCGGTGGCTGCAGCACGTGCAGCAGTGGCGCCGTCCGCTGTCCGTCGGCGTTGTAGCGGACCTCGCTGAACGCCTTGGTGGCAGTGGCTTCGAGGATCACCCGGCGCACCGCCTCGTCCACGTCCGCCGCGGTCGACGGCGCGAGGTCGGGCAGCGCGACGATCGTGGTCGGCACGCCGTTCGCCTCCAGGAACGCGGTCCTGGCCAGGCCCGACGCCCCGAACTTGTTCTGCACCACGACGAACCGGGTGTCGGCGGGCGAGTCGACCGCCGTCTGGCCCGCCTTCAGGATCAGGTCGACGTGCTGCTCGCCGCTGTCGGGCAGGCACAGCAGCACACCGTCACCGATGCCCGCCTCGGCGAGTGCGACCCGCAGCCGCTCGGCGAGCGGGTGGCCCGACGGCGCGAACACCTGCCAGGTGCCCGCCGGGCCCGTGCCGACCTTCACCCTCGGCTCCCGGGCGGGCTGGTAGTCCACCGAGAATGGCCGCACCCACTGGCCGACACCGCCGACCTCGGAGCTGCCGCCGGTGTCCCCGCCCTGCGCGGACTCGGCCAGCCCGTCGATCAGCTCGGCGAGCTCGCCCAGCGTCACGGTGGCGAAGTTGGTCGTCGCCTCCAGCGTCGGCAGCCCGAGCTGGCGGGTGACGTCGTTGACGATCTGCCCCACGGTGATCGAGCTCAGGTGCAGGTCGTCGAGCGGGTGGGTCCCCGCGGTCACGGTCTCCAGCGGCAGCTCGACGCGTTCCGCGGCGAGCGTGCGGAGCAAGTCGAGCGTGGACGGGCCGTCCTCGCCGGAACCGGTGGCCCCGGCCGACTCGGCGGCGGAGGAGGACGCGTCGACGGTGATGGCCGCGGCGAGCTGGGCCAACCCGGCGGAGAGGTCGGGGGCGGCCTCACACGGGCTCTCCAGGAAGGAGAACTCGCCGTCGAGCGGCAGCGGCCGCACGACCCGGTCGGCGAACAGCGCCTGGGCGTCCACGTCGGCGCCCAGCGCGAACGCGGCCCCGACGATGGACAGCAGCGAGCTCAGCGACTGGCTGTCAGTGTCGATCGACAGCACCGGCGTGTCCTGTGCGATGTCGCGCAGCAGACCCGCCAGCACCCGGCCGGGACCGACCTCGACCGCGAGGTCGGCGCCCGCGGCGGCCTTCGCGGCCGCCTCGTGGAAGCGGACCGGGAACACGACCTGGTCGCGCAGCAGCACCCGCAGGTCGGTGTCGGGGTCGAGCAGGTCACCGGTCACGGTGGACACCAGGTCGCGCGTCGGCCTGGTGAAGGTGAACTCGGCGAGCTGCTCGGTCATCGCGTCGGAGGCGGGCCGCACCAGCGGCGAGTGGAAGGCGTGCGAGACGTTGATCCGGTTCGCGGTGATGCCCGCGGACCGCGCCCGCTCGACCACCCGGTCCACCGCGGCGGCCTCGCCCGCGATGACCGTCTGCTTCGGCCCGTTGTATCCGGCGATCACCACCGGGGAGTCCTCGAAGAGCTGCTCGGCCCGGCTCGGCGTGGTGGCGAGACTCGCCATCGCGCCGCCGCCCTGGCTGGCGTTGGCCATGACCGCGCCGCGCGCCTTGGCCAGCCGCAGCACGTCCTCGTCGCCGATGGCGCCCGCCCAGGCCAGCGCGCTCAGCTCGCCGAGGCTGTGCCCGACCGCGACGTCGGCGTCGATACCGAGCGTCCGCAGCACCCGCATGGCCGCGACGGACCCGGCGACGATGCGCGGCTGGGCCACCTCGGTGGCCACCTGGTCGCCACCGGTCGGCACGCCCGCCGTGGTGAACACGGCCTCGGCCTCGGCGAAGCGGCGGCGGATCGCGCCGACCGCGCCCTGCCCGGATCCCTGGCCGGGGAACAGGTAGGCGATCTTCGGTGCGTTCTGCCGGTGGTCGAGGTACACGCCGTCGGCGCCGAACAGGCTCTTCGGCTCGTCCTCGTCGAGCGCGGCGAGCAGCCGGTCGATCTTGGCGGCGGCGTCGTCCGGGCCGGTCGTCACGATCGCGGCCCGCACCCGCCCGCCGGAGAGCTGTCCGGCCAGCGTGGCGGCCAGGTCGGCGACCTCGGCGAACGAGATCGCGGGCACCAGTTCGGCCAGGCCGGTGAGCTGCTCGCGCAGCGCGGCGTGGTCGGCGGCGTCGAGCAGCAGCAGCTCGGCGTCCTGCCTGCTCGCGGTCAGCGTCGCGGTGTCGCGCGGCAACTCGGCGCGCCGGGTGGTGCCGGGCGCCTGCTGCAGCGCGATGTGCGTGTTCATGCCGCCGAAGCCCATGGCCGAGACGCCCGCCCGGATCGGCTGGTCGGTCGGCCACAGCTCGGCTTCGCGCGGCACGTACAGCGCCGGGTCGTCGCCGGTGAGCTTCGGGTGCGCGTCGTAGTGGCCGGTGGCGGGCGGGATGACCTGGTGGTGGACCGCCAGCGCCGCCTTGATCAGCCCGCCGACACCCGCGGCGGCCTTGGTGTGGCCGAAGTTGCCCTTGATCGAGCTGATCGCGGCCGGGCGGGCCGCCGGGTCGGAGTTGCGCCGGGCCGAGCCGATCGCCTCGAGCTCGGTCGCGTCACCGAGCGCGGTGCCGGTGCCGTGGCCCTCGAAGTAGGCGACGGTCTCCGGGCCGTACCCGGCACGGTCGTAGGCGCGGCTGATGGCCAGCCGGTGGCCCGCCGCCTCCGGGCGGGTGATGCCGCCCTTGCCGTCCGACGACATGCCCCAGCCGGTGATCGACGCGTAGATCCGCAAGTCGCGGGCGATCGCGTCTTCCTCGCGCATCAGCACGACGACACCGGAGCCCTCGCCGGGCCAGAAGCCGTTGGAGTCCTTGTCGTAGATCTTCATCTCGCCGGTGGCCAGCGCGCCGGTCTTGGCGAAGCCGATCACCTCGAACGGGTCGATCGACAGGTCGACGCCGCCCGCGAGGCAGACGTCGAGGTCCCCGTTGGCCAGCGCGTTGGCGGCGGTGGCGATCGAGATGAGGGAGGAGGAGCAGGCGCCGTCGACGGTGTAGCCGCCGCCGCCGAGGTCGAAGTGGTTGCAGATGCGGCCCGCGATGGTGTTGGCGAGCCCACCGGCGAGGGTGTCCTCGTCGATCGGCGGGAAGGGCGCCTTGTACACCGGTTCGAGATCGCGCAGGAAGGCGCCGGTCTCGTCGGCGTCCCAGCCCTTGGCCTCCAACGCGGCGGCAAGGGTGCGCCGCACGTACGGCCAGCGCAGCCGCATCAGGTTGGCGCGGGCGAACTCGCCGGTGAGGCTGTTGCCGAAGACGACACCGGTGGCCTGCTTGGGCAGACCGGCGGCTTCGGGGAAGCCCGCGTCGGCCAGTGCCGTCGCGGCGACGTCCAGCGCCAGCCAGTGCGTCATGTCGGTCGACCGGAAGGTGCTGCCCGCGACCTTGTACTTCAGCCGGTCGAACTCGAAGTCGCGCAGCACGGCCGCCTTGTTGGCGTAGAACCGGTCCGGCGCATTCTGGTCCGGCGAGTAGTAGTCCGCTTGGTTCATCCGCCCGTCGGGCAGCCTGCGGAACGCTCGACGTCCGGACAGGACGTTCTGCCAGAGATCTTCGGTGCTAGCGGCGTCGGGATAACGAAGTCCGATGCCAACGATAGCAATTCGCTCGGAGCTCAACCTGTACCGCCCATTCCTCGACGACCATTCGTTTCGAATCGGCGCGCCTCTAGGCATGAGCCATTTGGCGCGGCGTCGAAGCCGCGTTCGACGAAAGTCCTCGAAACGGTTCCTATTTTCCTCATCAAGGGTGCAACAGGGGTGCGGGCCGTGCCATCTCCCTCTGTGCCGTGCGCCCGCTCCGATAGTGCTCCCATAGTGGTTGGTCTCCGGCGACATCGCACCGGTGGAGATGCGCGGAGACGATTGCCGAGGCGACTCTGGGAATGTCACCAGCTCCGGAGGAATCAATGCCATCATTTCTCGGTTCGCTGCGCCAGTTCGTGCTGGCGCCCAGACTGTCCGCCGTCACGTTCGCCGAGCGCGGGTTCCCCGGCGCGGGCGTTCCCGCGACCGCGCGGCTCGAAGCCATCCCGCAGGCGGTGGTGTGCGGGTTCGAGTGGGGGATCGCGGGCCGTGACCTGTGGGACGTGGAGCGTCGGCTGGAACTCGTCGAGCCGGAGCAGCGCGGGTTCGCCTATGAGGGCGCGGCGATGGCGTTCGCCGTCCGCGACGCGATGGCGGGCGGCAGCGGCAAGCTCACCCGCGAGCTGCTGCTCGGGCCGGGCGCGCCGCACGTGCTGCTCACCTACATCGGTATCGGGTTCGCCATGGCGCGGCTGCCGCGCCCGCTGTGGCGCAACATCATCCCGGACCTGACCGGCTCGCCGTACTACCCGACCATGACCTGGCTGGCCGTCGACGGCTACGGCTTCGACCTCGCCTATTTCCACACTGCCCGCTACGTCGACGAGCAGCGGGTGCCTGCGCCCTACCCGTGGGAGGGCTCGCCCGAGTACTTCCCGCGCGCGGTGGACCAGGGCATTGGGCGGGCGCTGTGGTTCATCAACGGCGCCGACCCGGTGGCCGTCGCCGCCGCCGTCGACCGGTTCGCCGAGGACCGCAGGCCGGACCTGTGGAGCGGTGTCGCGCTGGCCGCGACGTTCGCGGGCGGCTGCCCGGCCGAGGGCTTGACGCTGCTGCGCGAACTGGCGGGCGAGCACGGGCCGCAGCTCGGCGTCGGCGTGGTCTTCGCGATCAAGGCGCGGGAGTTCGCCGGACACGTGCCGGAGCACTCCGCGCTGGCCGCCGAGCGGCTGGCCGGCCTCTCCGTGTCGGACGCGGTGGCCATCGCCGACCGCACCGAAACTGACACCGCCGACACCGCCGAACCGGGCGAGGGCACTGTGCCACTTTACGAGCAGTGGCGCAGTCGAATTCGTGCGCAGTTCACCGCGGTCACGATTTCCTCGATCGGCCGGAATAGCCGACAGTCGCGCGCGAAGCGCCCGCGCGGCACCCAGCAAGCGTGAAGACGTGCTGATCACAATGGCGTGAAACCATTAATTCGTGAAACAACGACGCCGTTTGGACGACGTTTAGGGGATTGACGTGACCGGTTCATGGCGAGCGCTGCGACGTCGCCTCATGACGCCTGGCGTGGTCGAGACGACTCTCGACAAACGCGGCTTCCACAAGAAATCCCCCGAGGCTCAGGAACGACTTGAGACCGTGGGGAAAATGTTTCTCGAAGGCTATGCGCACGCGATGGAAGCCCGCACGCCCGCCGACGCGGTAGGGCCGCTGGAGCAGCTGCCGGACTGGTTGCGTGGTTTCGCCTACGAGGGCGCGGGCATGGGCCTGGCCGTGTTGGACGGCCTGCCGTTCGGCCGCTCGGACAACGTCGACCGGTTCCTGGAGACCGAGCGCGGCGAGGCGTACCGGTACCTGGTCTACGTCGGGATCGGCTGGGCGATGGCCCGCGTCCCGCGGTTCCGCTGGCCGAAGCCGGAGAGCCTGGACCCGATGCTGGTGCCCCTGGTGCTCGACGGCTACGGGTTCCACCAGGCCTACTTCAAGACCGCCCGCTACGTCGACGGCCAGTACCAGGACCCGAACTTCCCGTGGCCGGGCGGCAGGCACGGCGCCCACGCGAACAACGCCATCGACCAGGGCATCGGACGCGCGCTGTGGTTCATCGGCGGCATCGACCCGACCCTCGTGGCCGACAAGGTCGACGCGTTTCCCGAATCGAGACGCGCCGACCTGTGGGCAGGCGTCGGGCTCGCCGCCACGTACGCGGGCGGCGTCGACGACGACGAGCTGCGCACCGTGTTGCGCCGCGCGGGCCGGTTCCGCGCCAACCTGGCGCAGGGGAGCGCGTTCGCCGCGGACGCCCGCGTGCGGGCAGGCGTCATTCCCGAGCACTCGGCGCGCGCCACCCGGCAGTTCTGCGACGCGACGCCGCAAGAGGTGGCCCGGCTGACGACCGCACTGCGCCCGACACTCCCGGTCGACGGCGATGTTCCCGCTTATGAGGTCTGGCGACAGCGCCTTGCCAACGAATTCGTTTCCCTTGGAGGTGTCAACACATGACCGCGATACTTGGCATGCTGCGCAGGCAGCTGACCGGTGTCATCGCGCTCGTGGTCGTCGTCGGCTTCTTCTTCGCGGTCACGCTGCCGCAGAGTTCGGCAGAGACGAAGAACGACCTGGCGAGTACCTACGCGTTCTCCGGTCACACCCCGGCGCTGCCCGCGTCGGACAAGCAGCAGTCGATCAGGCAGGTCAACAAGGCGTACAAGCACATCGACGCCTGGATGTCCTCGGTCGGCGCGGCGGTCGCGATGAACGACCTCGATGGCGACGGCCTCCCCAACGACCTGTGCATCGTCGACCCGCGCACCGACCAGGTGATCGTGACACCGACGCCGGGCAAGGGCGAGCACCGGTACCAGCCCTTCGAGCTCGACGCGGCGCCGCTGCCGGTCAACGACGTGATGGCGCCGATGGGCTGCGTGCCCGCCGACCTCAACGAGGACGGCCGGATGGACCTGCTGATCTACATGTGGGGCCGCACCCCGGTCATCCACCTGCAGAAAGCCGACCACGGCACGCTTTCGGCCGACGCGTTCAAGCCGACCGAGGCGATTCCGGGAAACCACACGGGTCCGAACGGCGAGTACGTCGGTCCACAGTGGAACTCCAACGCGGCGACCGTCGCCGATTTCGACGGTGACGGCCACGACGACGTCTTCATCGGCAACTACTTCCCCGACGGGCCGATCATCGACCCGAGCAAGGACGGGGGCGTGACGATGAACCACTCCCTGTCCCACGCCCAGAACGGCGGCGGGAAGCACATCCTGCTGTGCAAGGGCGCCACCGCGGGACAGGACCCGACGGCCACGTTCGAGGCGGTTCCGGCTGACGTGCTCCCCGAGGAGGCCAGGAACGGCTGGACGCTGGCGGTCAGCGCCAACGACCTCGACGGCGACCTGCTGCCGGAGCTCTACATCGCGAACGACTTCGGCCAGGACCGGTTGCTGTACAACCAGTCCACGCCGGGCAAGGTGAGCTTCACCAACGTGGAGACGGCCCGCACGCCGGGCACCCCCAAGTCGAAGCGGATCGGTGAGGACTCGTTCAAGGGCATGGGCGTCGACTTCGGCGACACCAACCACGACGGACTCTACGACGCGTTCGTCTCCAACCTGACCGTCGGCTGGGGCATCGTGGAGAGCAACTTCCACTTCGTCAACACCGCGGCGAACCAGGCCGACCTGCGGGCCCGGCTGCGCAATGGCGAGGCGCCGTTCCGCGACGTCAGCGGCGGGGACGGCACCGCGTGGGCCGGCTGGTCATGGGACGTCAAGCTCGCCGACTTCGCCAACTCCGGTGAGCAGCAGATCGCCCAGACCAACGGCTTCATCAAGGGCTCGACGAACCGCTGGCCGCAGCTGCAGGAACTGGCCATGGCCAACGACGCCCTGGTGGCCAACCCGTCCTTCTGGCCCAACGCCAACGCGGGCGACGACATCGCGGGCAGCGAGACGATGCGCTTCTTCGTCAAGGGCGCCGACGGCCGCTACACCGACCTCGCCCCGGAATTGGGCCTGGCCGTGCCGATCCCGACCCGCGGCATCGCCACCGGTGACGCCGACGGCGACGGACTGCTCGACTTCGCGGTGGCCCGCCAGTACGGCGAGCCGATCTTCTACCACAACGAGGCGCGCGCTCCGGGTGGCTACCTGAACCTGGCGCTGACCCACGAGCAGCTTGCGTCGGCGGGCAGCGCCCCCGCGCCAGGCTCGCCCGCCACCGGCGCCCAGGTCACGGTGACCACGGCGGACGGCAAGAAGTACATCCAGCGGGTCGACGGCGGCAGCGGCCACGGCGGCAAGCGCAGCAGCGAGGTGCACATCGGCCTCGGTGACGCGAAGGGCGCGGTCCAGGTGCAGCTGAACTGGCGGGATCGCCAGGGCAAGGCGCATGAGCAGGTGCTGCGGCTCGATCAGGGCAAGCACTCGCTCGTGCTCGGTGACACCGCTGAGGAGAGGTGAGCAGGGAAATGGTTATCCAGGAAGCCAAGCCCGGCGGGAAACCGCCCGCGGGCGGCCCGCCGCGGCACGACCCGAAGATCATCAAGGCGCTGCGTAGGTTCGCCATCTCGATCTCCGTGTTCAACATCGTCGGTTATATCTTCCTCGGGTTCGAGCAGCCGTGGATCTGGCCGTTCGTGGCGATCGCCACCGGCTACGCCACCGAGCTCGTGTTCGAGACGATCGGCGCCCGAGTCGAGGGACGGGATCCCCGCTATCGCGGCGGCGGTCTCAAGGGTCTGATCGAGTTCCTGTTCCCGGCGCACATCACCGCCATCGCCGTGAACATGCTGATCTACGTCAACGACCGGATCTGGGTGATGATCTTCGCGGTCACCCTCGCGGTGGCCACCAAGTGGATCCTGCGGGCCCCGGTGCGCGGCAAGCTGCGCCACTACATGAACCCGTCCAACTTCGGAATCCTGATGGTGCTCGTGCTGTTCCCCTGGGGCAGCATCGCGCCGCCGTACCACTTCACCGAAGGCCTCAACGACATCGGCAGCTGGATCCTGCCCGCGGTCATCATCATCACCGGCACGATGCTGAACGCGAAGCTGACCGGCCGCATGTGGCTGATCTTCGGCTGGCTCAGTATCTTCGCGCTGCAGGCCATCGTCCGCGGGCTGTTGTTCGACACGGCGATCACCGGCGCGCTGTCGGTCATGACCGGTGTCGCGTTCATCCTCTACACCAACTACATGGTGACCGACCCCGGCACGACGCCGTCCAAGCCGTGGGCGCAGTTCGCGTTCGGCGGGGGCGTCGCGATCGTGTACGGGATCTTCATGGTGGCCCACGTCGCGTACGGCCTGTTCTTCGCCACCGCGATCGTCTGCCTGATCCGCGGGATGTTCCTGTGGGGTCTGCACTTCGTGAACAAGGCGAAGGCGCAGTTCGAGGCTGAGCAGGCGGCCAAGGTCGAGGCCGAGTCGGCCAAGCCGCCGGTCGCGGTTGTTCGCGACGACGGTGGGCAGGCCGCTCACCCGGCCGCGGCATGACCGCCTCGACCCGCCGTGTGCCACCGGGGCCGCCCCGCCGGGCGGCCCCGGGGATCCTGCGCCAGCTCCGCGCGGACCGCCTCGGCCTGATGAGCGGGGCGGTCCGCGAGTACGGCGACGCGGTCCGGGTGGCGATCGGCCCGAAGACGCTCTACATCTTCAACCACCCCGACCACGCCAAGCACGTGCTCGCGGACAACGCCGCCAACTACCACAAGGGCATCGGCTACACCGAGGCCAAGCGGGCGTTGGGCGACGGGCTGCTGACCAGCGAGGGCGCGCTGTGGAAGGAGCAGCGGCGTGCCATCCAGCCGGTGTTCCAGCACAAGCGGATCGCCGGGCGGGCCGACGTGATCATCGACGAGGCGCTCGAACTGGTGGAGCGGCTGCGCGTGCACCAGGGCGCCGGGCCGGTGGACGTGCTCAACGAGGTCACCGCGCTCACCCTCGGCGTGCTCGGCAGCACCCTGCTCGACGCCGACCTCGGCGCGTTCGAGTCGATCGGGCACTCCTTCGAGGCCGTGCAGGACCAGGCCATGTTCGAGATGGAGACCCTCGGCATGGTCCCGCAATGGCTGCCGCTCAAGGGGCAGCGGGCACTCCGCAAGGCCAGGGTTGATCTTGAGCGGATCGTGGAAACCCTGGTGGCGCAACGCAAAGGCAACCCGATCGAGTCCGGCGACGACGTCCTGACCCGGCTCATCGCCTCCACCGCCAAGGAACCCGACAAGCGGGTCGCCGACCGCCGGATGCGCGACGAGTTGGTGACGCTGCTGCTCGCCGGGCACGAGACGACGGCGAGCACGGTCGGCTGGACGCTGAACCTGGTGAGCAAGCACCCGGACGTCCGGCAGCGGCTGCACGAGGAGGCGGTGGCGGTCTACGGCGACCGCCGCCCGGCCTACGAGGACCTGACCCGGCTGCGGTACACGCACATGGTGCTCGAAGAGGCCATGCGGCTGTACCCGCCGGTGTGGATCCTGCCTCGGCGGGCGCTCGCCGACGACGAGGTCGGCGGCTACCACGTGCCGGCGGGCGCCGAGGTGCTCATCTGCCCCTACACCCTGCACCGGCACCCGAGGTACTGGCCGGAGCCGGACCGCTTCAACCCCGAGCGGTTCGACCCGGACCTGCCGTCGAACCGGCCGCGGTACGCGCACATCCCGTTCGGCGCGGGTCCCCGGTTCTGCGTCGGCAACCACCTCGGGATGATGGAGTCCGCCTTCATCATCTCCACGCTGATGCGCGACCTGCGGCTGGAGAAGGTGCCCGGCGTCGAGGTCAAGCCGGAGCCGATGATGTCGCTGCGCCTCGGCGGCGGACTCCCCTTGACCGTCGAGACATGGCGCTCCCTCCGGGAGCGCGACTCGGCCGCCTAAAGGTGACGTCTCGGGCACGTGAACACGCCAGACTTCGTCGGCGCGTTCACGCACCCGAGACGTCACCGCGGCCGAGATCTCCCCTAGTCACGAAGTGGGTGAACACCTTGAGCAATCCCGCGGCGAACCCGCACGGTCGACCCGACCCGGAGGCCCAGGCGGCGAGGTTGGCGGAGCTCCGCGCCGCCATCGCCGACGAGCGGGTCCGGGAGCTCTTCCCGTTTCGGTTCCTGGAGGCGAACGAGATCTTCGCCCGCCTCGTCGACGCGACCGCGTACCGCATCCTCACCTCGATCGACGCGCTGCCCGAGCCGACGGGCATCACCGTCCAGCAGGCCAAGAAGGAACTCTCGATCCCGTGGCGCCGCACGGTTCCGCTGAAGTTCCTGTACGAGAAGCTCTCGGACACCGGCATCCTGGAGCGACAGGACGGCCGGTACTTCCCCGGGATGGTTCCGGTGGAGGACTTCGACACCGTCGCGGCCGAGCTCGCCGAGCGTGAGCCGGGCGCCGCGGTGGCCGCCGAGATCCTGCGGACGCTGGTCGACGAGGCGGACCGCTACTTCAGCGGCGCGGCGACGGGCGACGAGATCCTCTTCGCCCCGAAGCAGCTTCCGCTCTGGCTGAAGTACTTCTCCAACGACAACCTGTTGTACGCCATCAACAACGAGATCGGCGCGGAGGCCCTCGCCCGGCTGGTGCCCGCGGACGGTGGCCCGTTCGAGATCCTCGAGATCGGTGGCGGCTGCGGCAGCGCCGCCGAACGGGCGCTGCGCCAACTCGGCGCGGACGTCACGCGCTACCGGTTCACCGAGGTCGCCGAAACCTTCGCCCGCCACGGCGACGCGGCGGCGAAGGCGGCGGCGTCGCCGTCGACGGTCGTCGAGACCGCACGCCTCGACATGACCACCTCGTGGGAGGCCCAAGGCGTCGAGCCCGGCACGTTCGACGCGGTTTACTCGGTCAACTGCTTCCATGTGGCGCCCGACCTCGATTTCGTCATCGCCGAGGCGGCGAAGGCACTCAAGCCGGGCGGGGCGGTCGTCGTCTCCGAGTGCGTCCGCCCGACGAAGCTGGCGCGGCCCATCCACGCCGAGATCATTTTCGACTTCCTGGACAGCTTCACCGACGTCATCACCGAACCGGTGAAACGGCCGACGCACGGCTTCCTGACGCCCGCGGCATGGCGTGCCACGTTCGAGGCGGCAGGCCTCGGCGAGGTGACGGTGCTTCCGGACGTCGACGCGATCGCCGAGAAATACCCGGACTTCGTGGTGGGCGCCGTGGTGGCCCGAGCGAACCCAACGGACTGATCAAGGAGCAACGATGGTCGCCATGTTGGTCCGGCTGGCGGTGCGGCGGTCGCTCCGCGACACCCGGCATGTCAAGGTCGTGGCCCCGCGCAAGGCAAGTGGGGTGGTCGCCGAGGTGTACCGGCAGGTGGAGCGGGACTTCCGCATGCTCGCACCGCCGGTGGCGCTGCACTCCGCGGCCCCGGAGGTGCTGGCCGCGTCGTGGATGATCCTGCGGGAAACCCTGCTGGCCCAAGGCGTTGCCGACCGGGCGAGCAAGGAGGCGGTGGCCACCGGGGTGTCGGTGGCCAACGAATGCCCGTACTGCGCCGATGTACACGGCATGACGCTGGCCGCCATGGCGGACGCGTCGGACAGCTCCGAGCTTGAGGCGTGGGCCCAGACGTCCGCGACCGCCGCGGTCGTGCCGCCGTTCCCCCCGGAGCAGGGCCCGGAACTGATCGGCGTCGCTGTGGCGTTCCAGTACTACAACCGCATGGTCAACGTCTTCCTGCGCGACTCGCCGTTCCCCTCGCACGTGCCGGAATCGGCCAAGCCGAAGGCGCGGCACGTGTTGGGCGGGGTCCTGCGCCCGTCGGACGGCGGCGCGCAACCCGGTGCGTCGCTGGACTTGCTGCCCGCGGTGCCGCTGCCGGAGGACCTGTCCTGGGCACTTGCCAACCCGTCCGTCGCCGACGCGTTCGCCCGCGCCTACGCGGCGGTCGAGGCGGCGGGGGAGCGGTCGGTGCCATCGAGCGTGCGCACCCTCGTCCACAATCGACTGTCCACCTGGGATGGAGAGGCGCCGGGCATCAGTCGGGCATGGGTGGAGGAGGCGGTGGCCGGGCTGCCGGAGCCCGACCGGGCGGCGGGCAAGCTCGCCTTACTCATCGCGCACGCGTCTTACCAGGTGGACGAAACCCTCGTCGACGAGTTCCGCCACACGGCGCCGGGCGACGACACGCTCATCGAACTGGCCGCGTGGGCGAGCATGACCGCGGCCCGGCGGATCAGCGTCAGGCTCGCCGCCCAGGCGGTGAACCCCACGTAGTCCGCCGTTCAACCCGGAATGCGAAACGCCGCACACGCTGTCGCGTGTGCGGCGTTTCCGCCTGGACAGAGCGTCAGGCGCGGTGGAAACGGTTCTCCGGCATCGCCTTCGGGGACGCCAATTCATGCGCGGACTCCGCCGACTGCACCGACGGTCCCGCCGGCGCGCTCGACGGGTACCGGTAGAAGGTGCCGACGACGTCCACGAGGAAGTGGGTCGTGCCCGCGTTGTTGTAGACGCGGAACCCGTTTCCGGGGCCGACCATGGTCTGCACGGCGTTGGGCACGATCGAACCCGCGGCCGGGTTCAGGTTGGACGTGCCGGGCCTGGTCGCGGCGCCCGTGGGCCACACCGTCAGATACGTCGAGGCCGTCGGCTGGACCGCGGTGACGTTGGTGGCCAGCGCCTCGGTGTCCGCCCCGGCGATGGTGTCGGGCGTGGCGATGCTCGCCGTGGCCGCCGGGCCGAGCGCCGCGGGCCAGCCTTGGCCGATCCGCGTGTCGGTGATCCGGGTGGGCACGACGGGCTCGAACCGCAGCCCGTCGGGCAGCGAACCGTCGTCGTAGACCCCGACGATGTCCACGATGATGTGGCTGTCGTTGTTGGTGTACACCGCGATCGACGGCGCACCCGTGAGGCTGCCGCAGTCCACGCACGCCATGGCGGGCACGACCGCGAAGTTCGACACCGTGGTGCCCCTGGTGTAGTTCAGCGTGGACGTGTTCGGCGCGGTGCCGTTATATCCGTTCCAGGCGCTGAGATAGCCGGAGGTGACGGGGTCGGTGGCGGTGATGTTGACCGCGAACGCGCGGATCTTCGGGTTGATCGTGGAGCCCCAGGACGCGATCGCCTTGACGTAGTAGTCGGCCGGGACCCGCCCGATGCCCCAGTCGCGGGTGTCCACGAGTCGCCCGGGATTGGCCAGCGGGTGGTACTGGCCGCCCATGTAGGTGTTGCAGCAGAGGCGGTCCTTGGCGTACCAGCCGTTGACGTCGGCGATGAGGTGGACGGGTGCGCCGTGGTTGTACAGGTTGACCGCGCCGTCCGCGCCGAGCTTCACGGTGACCGAGTTGGCCCCGGTCCACCCGTGCTTGTAGTTGAGCGACGACACGGTCGGGCGCGGCACGTCGGTGGGATAGATGGAGATGTAGCCCGAGCCTTGCGCGTCAGTGACGGTCACGTTGATCACGACTGTCGACGCCTGGGACCCGACATAGCCCGATGCGCACTCCGCTGGTCATTCGCGTGGCGCTGGTGTTCCCTGCGGCCAGACGCACGGCGACGTGGAGATCACGTAGAAACCGCCGACGTCATTGGACTTCACCGAGATTCGGAAGCTGTCGTTCTTGTTCTCCGCCCATAGGTACATGGCTTTGGGGCGCGAGTCCGCCAGTATCTGGTAGTTGTGCGTTTCCCACCATTGCTTGATGGTGTCGAAGTAGGTGTTGTAGTCGGCTGGTGGAAGATCGTGTATTTGGTACGTGTGGGATTCGGTGATGCGACCGCGCGGTCCGTTGTCGGTGGGGTCGTCGCAGTTCTGAGGAGTACTGAGGCCCTGTTCGAGTCGCGCTTCTTTGGGTAGCAGAGCGACCACGGCGTGGATGTTCTCCTCCACGCGCTTCGCGGCTTCCTGCTGTGTGATCGTGTTGCGCACATCGCCTCCGCAGCCAGAAGTGAGGACAGCCATCAAACCGATTCCGACGACCAACCTTCGGTGAAAGCCAGACATTCTTGTGGCGGCTCCGTTCACGTTGTCGGTTTCCCCGCGATGATCCTGCCCATGTTGCCCAACGACTGGTTCTCTCGGTCCCAGTATTGGCTGTGGGCGTCGGTGCTGTAGCCGGTCCAGCTCGACGTCCCTGGGTCGGAGGTGAACACGTTGCCGCCGAACACGGGCCCCGCGGGGTCGGGTCCGTGCACGTCAAACGGTTCTTTGAACACGTTGGTGACCTGAATGACGTCGTGCTTGGCGACGGTGGAGTGGACATTCTCCGGCGGCAGGCCGAGCTCCTCGGCGCGGCTGACACCGGTTCCGGGGCTGCCGACGAACACGACGTCGTCGGCGTTGATGTTCATGTCGCGGGCAGTGTGCCCGATGACGGTGGAGCCGTAACTGTGCCCGATCACAGTGTTGTGCGACGGCGTCCCCTCGTGGGTGGCGCGCAGCCCGTCCTGGAACCGGTCCAGGTCCTGGCGGGCGTTCTGTGCGTAATCCTCATCGGCGGCGTCGACGAGATCCTGCGGGGCGTCGTAACCGATCCACGTGATCGACGCGGTGGACGGTGAACCCGCCTGCTCCCCGGCGTCGACCATGCTGTCGGAGCGGCCTATGTCGGTGCCGCAGGTGCCGAGCCGGGCACCGGTGCCGGGGACGAAGGTGGCGACGTTGGCGGCGGTGTCGGGGTTGCCGATGGCGACGATGGCACGGCCGTTGCCGGAGCTGTCGATGCCCAGCAGGTATGCCTGCTGCTGGCCGGCTTGCGGTGACGTAAGCCGCTTCTCGATGGTGTCGAGACCGCCGAGCTTCTCGTTGATCGACTGGAGTTCGACTTCTTGCTCGCGGGTGCGGCTCGGGAGAGTTTCCAGGCGTTGTTTCTGGGCGTCGAGTTCGGCGCGTTCCTCGACGAGTTGGAAGCGGTTCGCGCGGTCGCGGATCTCAGCCGGGATACCGTCGAGCATGCCGAGTTCACTAGAACGGGTGAACAGCAGCGATTCCTGCTCCATCGGGCTCAGCGAGTCCCACCACTGCTTCACCTCGACGGGCGAGGTTCCGCGCGCGGGCACCGTGGCGGAAGCGGCGGTAGTGGAGTCCGACCCGGGCGCGGCGCCGACAGCTTCGGCGGTCAGGCGACGGAACGAGGCGGCGATCTGCGTGTCCGCCGCGGTCGCCTCGGTGACAGCGTCGCGGAACAGCCCGGTGTATTTGGCGATGACCTGGCGAATACGGACAGGTTCATCAGCCATCCGGTTACGGGCGTTGTCATCGTGGATGGTCCCGTCGGCGGTGACCGTCAAACCCCAGTAGCGGCACTCCGCCGCGCCCTCAAGGATTCGACGGTGCACGGCACCGATCCGGTCGGCGGCCTCACCCCAGAGCCGGTACGCCTCGAACAGCGTGTCCGAGCAGGCATCCAACTTCTGCGAATGCCCCTGAAACACGGCCTTCGAGGCGGTCGCCGCCTCGCCCTCCCAATCGGCGAGAGCATCGTTGACCCGACGAACCTCGGCCGCCCGCTCACCCAGGGTGTTCGACATCGCTTGCCAGGCCCGTTCGCCCTGCCGGAACGCCTGTGGGTCGACCTCATGCAGGTCGGCGAAGGTCACCATGATCCGGTCCTACGCAGATTTCGCGGTGTTCTGCGCCTCGGTCGCGGCGTAGTTGGCCGCGTTGACGCCGAGGTTGTCGCCGTCGAGCGCGAGCTTCGCGGCGGTCACGTCGATCGCCCGCTGCCAACTTGCCTCGCACTCCGCGCCCGCCGCCACCAGATCGAAGCCCCGCACCAGCCCGGTGATCGCGTCCTGCGTCCCGCTGAACCCGCTCGCGTCGCGCTGGGTCTGCTCCGCGATCTCAACCGCATTGCTTCCCGCCGCCGTCAACTCCTCGGCGGTGACTTCGACCCGCTCACCCGGTGATGTCATGTCATGCCCCCTCCGGCCCCAACGAACCCCGAACGCGAGTATGACGCAGCCGCACACGCACAGGAGCCGGACGACTACCGAAACGAGTAGTACTACTCACATCAGCGCACGTCCCGTAGATCGGGGGCCGCAGCCTCCTGCGGCGCGACGCCGACCTGCAAGGCAGGCGCTGCACCCCAGGTCCAAAGAGGACTTACCTGTGGGCGTCGGCCGAAAGCGTGTTCGGGGTCTGGCCTGCGCGGTGGCGGTGAGCATCTCGACTGTCTGGGTGCCGAGGACGATGTGGCGGCGGGCGTGGAGCTTGGTGTCCTTCTCCCACGTGCGGGAGCCGAGTTGGGCGATGCTGTGTTCGATCACCAGAACCCTGGTGGCGGGGTCGAAGTCCCGCCACCGCAGAGCGCACAGTTCGCCGCTCCACGCACCCGCGCGGCCCATCCCGCCGCGAGCGGCCCATCGCCATCGGGCTCAAGACGGTCATGTCCACGACTCATTCCACGGACTCCGCTCAACAGAGGCCGGAGGACACAACGCCCGCGCAACGAAAAATGGCGGTCCACCAGCGGATTCTCACCGCAAGTAGACCGCCATATGACTGTGCCCCCGGCAGGATTCGAACCTGCGCCACCGCCTCCGGAGGGCGGTGCTCTATCCCCTGAGCTACGGGGGCCCATCGCTCGCGCGACTTGGGAAGCCTAGCGCACCTGGGTTCGGGGGATGAACTCGGGCGGGCTACTCGTCGTGGGTTTCTGTCGGGTCGGCAGGTGGGTGGGAAGGGGGTTCGGGGGCGCGGCGTTGTCGGGGCAGGGGGTGATCAGGTCCTCGACGATGGCGGTGAGGGTGTCCAGGACGGTTTCGCAGTCCGGGTCCGGGAGGGGGCTCGGCTCCGGGGCCGGTTCGGGGTCCGGGATCGGCATCGGGTCGGGTTTGGGGGGTTCGATTGGTTCCGGGAGTGGGATGTCCGGCGGCGGGGGTGGGTCGAGCGGGAGCTGCCCTGAGGGAAAGTGGGCGGTGACCACGGAGCCGGGCGACGGGGTGGACGCGCGCGGCGGTAGCGGGGTGGCGCCCGCCGAGTACCGGTGCATCCACATCAGGACCGTCGACACGTACTCGGTCGAGTGGTTGTAGCGGTACACCGCCGCGCTCAGGTCCGATGGGTTGGACAGGGTCATGCCGCCTGAGCACAGGTAGCGACCTGCCGCCGCTGCCGCATCATAAACATTGTGGGGGTTGGTGGTGCCGTCGGCGTTTCCGTCCGTTCGGTAGAAGGCCCAGGTGGACGGGATGAACTGCATCGGGCCGACCGCGCGGTCCCAGACCGGGTCTCCGTCGAGTGTTCCCCTGTCGGTGTCGGAGATCGCCGCGATGCCGGGGCCGCCCGCGAGGACCGGGCCGAAGATCTGCGGCGACGTGTCGCCCTTTGGGTCCGCCTGGCCGCCGCGGGCGTGGCCGGACTCGACGTGGCCGATGCCCGCGAGGTGATACCAGCGCAGACCGCAGCCGGAGTGCAGGAGCGCCTCCGCCGAGCGGTAGGCGGCAAGGAGGTTCGCGGGGATGCCCGTCTCGGTGAAGGTGACCGGCATGACCGCGGGCGCCATCGGCTGGACCGGGGCGGGCTGGACCGCCGCCTGGACGGGAGCTGGAGCGGGAACAGCGGCCGGAACCCGGACCGGGATCGGCTCCGGAACCTCCCTCCGCGGCGCAGCCACCTGCGCGGGTGTCGACGCCTGGGCGGCCGCGCCCGCCAGGCAGAGGGTGATCAGGGCGAGCGCCGTGGTCGGACGGACCCGGTGGGGCCTAAGGGATGGAGAGCGCACGCACTGCCTCATTCCATGTGACGATCCGGAGTGTGTTACCCGTATCACTCGTCTACCAGCCCGCTGACCGAAGATCCCCTGGCCACGCATGGGGACCCCTCGTTCGGGTGGAGAACGGGGCCCGTTCGGGTGGTTTGTGCATTCATGCGCATGTGACAATATGACCGCGACGAAGAAGGGGTGGGGACATGGGGCACGGGCACGGACACGGCACTGCGGCCAGCGCGTCCGGGCGGATGGCGGGCCGGTTGTGGGCCGCCTTCGGCATCGCCGCGGCGATCATGGTGCTCGAGTTCGTCGTCGGGTTCGCGACCTCTTCGCTAGCCCTGGTGTCCGACGCCGCGCACATGTTGACCGATGTCGTGGGGGTCGGGCTCGCCCTTGCCGCGATCATGGCGGCACGCCGGGCCAAGGCGAAGTCGCATCGGACTTTCGGGCTTTATCGGGCCGAGGTGTTGGCCGCGCTGGCCAACGCGGTGCTGCTCTTCGGCGTCGCGGGTTATGTCGTCTATGAGGCTGTGCAGCGCTTCGACAACCCGCCCGCCGTCGCCGGGGTGCCCGTGCTGCTGGCCGCCCTGGCCGGTCTGGCCGCCAACATCGTCTCGTTCCTGCTGCTGCGCGACGGCGCCAAGGACAGCCTCAACGTCCGCGGCGCCTACCTGGAAGTCCTCGCCGACCTCATCGGCTCCGTCGGCGTCCTGATCAGCGCGCTGGTGACGATCCTGTTCGGCTGGCGCTACGCCGACCCGATCGTGGGTGTCGCCATCGGCCTGTGGGTGCTGCCGCGCACCTGGGGACTGGCCCGCCGCGCGCTGCACATCCTGTTCCAGCACGCGCCCGAGCGGGTCGACGTCGAGGAGCTGACCAAGCGGCTCGGCGCCGTCCCCGGCGTGGCCGAGGTGCACGACGTGCACGTCTGGACGCTCACCTCGGGCATGGAGGTCGCCTCCGCCCACCTGACGATCACCGCCGACGCCGACCAAGCCGTGGTCCTGCGCGCGGCCCAAGAGTTGCTTACCGCCGATTACGGCCTAGAGCACGCCACGCTTCAGGTTGAGTCGCCGAACGCGCGGTGCCAAGAACTGTCCTGGTAGGTCAGAGCGGTTTCGCGCCGCGCTCGGTGAGCATCGATTCGAGCACCTTGATCTCGTTGGCCTGGCCCTTGAGGATCTTCTCCGACAGGTTGCGCACCTGCGACGTCGCCGCGTGCTCGCTGGCGTAGCGCGCCATGTCGAGGCCGCCCGCGTGGTGGCGCAGCATCAGCTGCAGGAAGTACACGTCCAGCTCGCGCCCGGTGAGGGTGCGCAGCTTGGCGATCTCCTGGCTGGTGGCCATACCGGGCATGGTCCGCACCCCGCCGGACGCCTCGGTGGTGTGTCCGTGGCTGCCGCCCGCCATCCACGACATGTACCCCGGCTCGGGCGCCTGTTCCGGCTGTCCCCAGATGTCGAGCCAGCCGCTCATCGCGCCGATCTGGCCGAGTTGGGTCTGCTCGATGTCGAACGCGAGGCTCTTCACCGACAGGTCCTGCGTGTGGTCACGCGCCCAGTTGGCCATCGTGACCGCCTGCAGGTGGTGGACCTGCATGTCCTGGGCGAACCCGACGTCGACCGACTCGGTCGTCGGGGTGCTGGCCTGCCGCACCACGGACAGCGTGATCAGCATGCCGACCGCCGCGCCGACCAGCAGGACCGCCAACGCGGCGCCGGAGAGCACGAAGATCTTGCGCTTCGTGCTCTCCGGCGTGCTTTCGTTCTCCGTCACTGCGAGGCGGGCGGGGCCTGCACGGACGGCACAGTGGGTGCGGGCGCGCCGGTCGGCGGGATCGGGGCCTGGCCCGACGCCGGCGGCGTCTCGGTGCCCTTGCCGTCCATCGGGATGGCGTCCGGGCCGGGCGGCTCGGCGGCGAACGGCGGCGGCGAGGCCGGGTCGAACACGCCGGGGCCGAGCGGACCGCAGGCCGCGTTGGGCTCCGGGTTCTGGTACTTGTTGCGCTTGAGCGACTTGATGAACTGCTCGACCCGCGGGTCGTCGGCGCTGTCCAGCTTCAGCTGGTGGCCCCACGACTGCATCGAGATCGGCTTGTCGAGACCGGGGAACGGCGAGAGCATCATGAACGGCTGACCCTCGACCCGGCCCTTGAGCTTGTCCAGGTCGGCGCCCTGGATCTTGTCCGGGTTGTAGGCGATCCACACCGAGCCGTGCTCGAGCGCGTGGACCATGTTCTCGCTGCGCACGGCGGTCGGGTAGACGACGCCCTCGCAGTCGGCCCAGGCCTCGTCGTGCGGTCCGCCGAAGGGCGGGCTCTGGTCGTAGGCGACCCGCTGCGTGCCCTTGACGTGCTGGCCCGCCGAGTACTCCTTGCGCACGACGCCGTCGATGTTGACCGACGGGTCCTTGTTCTCCTCGGACACGGTGAACTTCTTCGCCGCGGCGATCTGGGTGTACGCGTAGCCGAAGATGCCGCCCGCCAGCAGGACGATGGCGACCACCGCGGCGATCGTGCCCCAGGGCGCGCCCTTCTTGGCGACGACGGACGCGCGGGCCGCTTTCACGCTGCCCTTGCTGCCTTTGTTCTTGGTGCCGCTGGCCATGCCGTCCTCGGACTTCTCGTCGACGGGGAGGTCCGACCCGGGTGGGGGCGAACCTGCACAGGGATGGTAGTGCGCGGACAGTCTAAGGAACCGATGTTCGGTCCCCGTCAGCCCCCGGTCACGGGCACCGCGTCGGCACCCGGCGGCGCCGGGTCGAACGGCGGCGGATCGTCCTGGTCGAAGTGCGGCGGGCCGAGCACGTCGCACGACGCCCCGGGCTCCGGCGTCAGGTATTTGTTGCGAAGGGTGGCGCTGATGAACTGGTCGATGCGCTCGTCGTCGGCGGAGTCGACCTTGAGCTGCCTGCCCCAGGACTGCACCGAGACCGGCGTGTCCTGGCCGGGGTAGGGCGACATCAACAGGTACGGCTTGTTGTCGACCCGCTTGGCCAGCGCCTTGACCTCGTCCGCGCCGAGCCCCGGCTCGTAGCTGATCCACACCGCCCCGTGTTCGAGCGAGTGCACGATCGACTCCGTGCGCACTGCCTTCGGGTAGACGACGCCCATGCACGCCGCCCAGGCCTGGTCGTGGGCTCCGCCGAAGGGCGGCGCCTTGTCGTAGGCGACCCGTTTCGCCGGGTCGATGTGCAGGCTTGGCTTGTAGTCGAACGCGACGACGCCGTCGATCTTCTTCGTCGGGTCCTTGCTCGTCTCGGTCGGCACGTACTCCCGCGAGGCAGGCTTCTTGCTCGTCGGCGCCTTGGTCGTGGTGGTCCCGGCGGCGACAGGTTTGCCCTGCTCAACGGTGGCACAGCTGGTGAGGACGAGGCAGGCGACGGCCACGAGCGCGGCGATCCGATTCACCTCGGGGAGTGTAGGCAACGGCCGGTCCGAGGCGGTGACGCCCGGTGGAACCCCGCTACCTAGACTTGTGCAGGTGACTCCCGACGTTCTCGCTGACCTGGTCCGTTCCGCCGCCATGACGATCTTGGGCGAGCGCGGCCTCGACACCTCCGTCGTCCCGGCCGTCGTGACCGTCGAGCGACCCCGCAATCCCGAGCACGGCGACTACGCGACCAACCTCGCGCTGCAGGTCGCCAAGCGGGTCGGGCTGGCGCCCCGCGAGCTGGCCGACGCGCTCGCCGACGCCCTCGCGAAGACCACCGGGGTGGCCTCCGCGGAGGTCGCCGGGCCCGGGTTCATCAACCTGCGCCTGGCCGCGGACGCGCAGGGCCAGATCGTGCGCGAGGTGCTCACCGCGGGGACCGCCTATGGCAACGGCGCCATGCTGGCCGGCCGCAAGATCAACCTGGAGTTCGTCTCGGCGAACCCGACCGGCCCGATCCACCTCGGCGGCACCCGCTGGGCCGCCGTCGGCGACGCCCTGGGCCGGGTGCTGTCCGCGCAGGGCGGCGAGGTCACCCGCGAGTACTACTTCAACGACGCGGGCACGCAGATCGACCGGTTCGTCCGGTCCCTGATCGCCGCCGCGCAGGGCGAGGCCCCACCCGAGGACGGCTACGCGGGCGCCTATCTCTCCGACATCGCCGCCGAGGTCATCAAGCAGGAGCCGGGCGCGCTGACCGACCCCGACAGCGAGGAGATCTTCCGCCGCATCGGCGTCGGCCTGATGTTCGAGCAGATCAAGAAGGACCTGCACGACTTCGGCACCGACTTCGACGTCTACTTCCACGAGGACACGCTGCACAAGTCCGGCGCGGTCGGGACGGCCGTCACGGCGCTCAAGGAGTCCGGCGGGCTCTACCTCGAGGACGGTGCCTGGTGGCTGCGGTCGAGCGAGTACGGCGACGACAAGGACCGGGTGGTCATCAAGAGCGACGGGCAGCCCGCCTACATCGCCGGTGACATCGCCTACTTCCAGGACAAGCGCGCTCGCGGCTTCGACCTGTGCCTCTACATGCTCGGCGCCGACCACCACGGCTACATCGGCAGGCTCAAGGCGGCCGCCGCGGCGACCGGCGACGACCCGGCGACCGTGGAAGTCCTCATCGGACAGATGGTCAACCTGGTCAGCGGCGGCAAGCCGGTGCGGATGAGCAAGCGCGCCGGGACCGTGATCACCATGGAGGACCTGGTGGAGGCCGTCGGCGTGGACGCCGCGCGCTACGCCATGATCCGCTCGTCCGCGAACTCCACTTTGGACATCGACCTGGACCTGTGGAGCAAGAAGGACAGCGACAACCCGGTCTACTACGTCAAATACGCGCACGCGCGGCTGTGCAACATCAAGCGCAACGCCGGGGACTTGGGCATGGTCGTGTCCGGGCCGGATAGCGACGACACAGTGGATCTAAGCCTGCTTACACACGACCGCGAGGGTGACGTGCTGCGCACCCTCGGCGAGTTCCCGCGCGTGCTGGCCACCGCCGCCGAACTGCGGGAGCCCCACCGTGTCGCGCGGTACCTCGAGGAACTCGCGGGCGCGCTGCACAAGTTCTACGAGAACTGCCGGGTGATCCCCCAGGGCGATGAGGACCCGCAGCCGGTGAACTTCGCCCGGCTGGCGCTGTGCGGCGCGGCCCGCCAGGTCATCGCCAACGGGCTGGGCGTCCTCGGCATCGAAGCACCGGAACGGATGTAGGCAAGCGAATGAGGGCACACCCGGCAGGGCCGCGGCACGCGGAAGTGCTGCCGCCGAGCAACACCCAAAGCGAGCGGCCCACCACCGTCGACGCGCTCGACGAGCTGTACCCGGCGGTCTGGCCGCGCAACGCCGAGCGCGGCGACGACGGCGCCATCCGGATCGCCGGTGTCGACGTCCGCGAGCTGGCCGAGACCTACGGGACGCCGCTGTTCGTGGTGGACGAAGCCGACTTCCGGGTCCGCTGCCAGGAACACGCCGCCGCGTTCGGCGACCCGGCGCTGGTCCACTACGCCTCCAAGGCCTTCCTGTCGGTCGAGATCGCCCGCTGGGTCGCGCAGGAGGGCCTGAGTCTCGATGTGGCCAGCGGCGGCGAGCTGGCCGTGGCGCTGCGCGCGGACTTCCCGCCCGAGCGGATCACGTTGCACGGCAACAACAAGTCGGTCGCGGAACTCACCACCGCGCTGGACGTCGGCGTCGGCGCGATCGTCGTCGACTCGTTCCACGAGATCGCCCGCCTCGACAAGCTCGCCCGCGACCGCGACCTGGTCGCGCCGGTGCTCATCCGGGTCACCGTCGGCGTCGAGGCGCACACCCACGAGTTCATCGCCACCGCCCATGAGGACCAGAAGTTCGGCTTCTCGCTGGCGGGCGGCGCCGCGGCCGAGGCGGCCCGCCGGGTGGTCAAGGCAGGCGGCCTGTCGCTGCTGGGCCTGCACAGCCACATCGGGTCGCAGATCTTCGACGCCGACGGCTTCGAGGTCGCCGCGCACCGGGTCATCGGCCTGCTGGCCGCGCTGCACAAGGAGCACGGGGCCGACGCCCTGGAGTCGCTGACCGTCGTCGACCTCGGCGGCGGCCTCGGCATCGCTTACACCGCCCAGGACGACCCGCCGCCGACGATGTGGCTGGCCGACCAGCTGCGCACCATCGTGGCCAAGGAGTGCGAGCAGGAGGGCCTGGCCGTGCCGCGCATCGCGGTCGAGCCCGGCCGTGCCATCGCCGGTCCCGGCACCGTGACCCTCTACGAGGTCGGCACCACCAAGGACGTCTCGCTCGGCCACGGCACCGGCCGCCGCTACGTCAGCGTCGACGGCGGGATGAGCGACAACATCCGCACCGCCCTGTACGACGCGGTCTACGACACCCGCCTCGCGTCGCGCTCCAGCGGCGAGGGGGAGCGGGGCACGGAGGCGGTGCTGTCCCGAGTAGTGGGCAAACACTGTGAGTCCGGTGACGTTGTGGTGCGAGACTGCTGGCTACCGGAGAACCTTGCTCCCGGCGACCTGCTGGCGGTCGCCGCGACCGGCGCCTACTGCTACTCGATGGCGAGCAACTACAACCGGCTGCCGCGGCCCGCCGTGGTGGCCGTGCTCGACGGCGCCGCGCGGCTGCTGCTGCGCCGGGAAACCGACGATGACCTGCTGAGACTGGAGATGCCGTGAGTAGGCCCGAGCCGACGAGTGTCGTGCGCTGGGGTTGCGACATGGGTGTCCCCGCCGATGACCTGCTGAGACTGGAGATGCCGTGAGTAGGCCCGAGCCGACGAGTGTCGTGCGCTGGGGTTGCGACATGGGTGTCCCCGCCGATGACCTGCTGAGACTGGAGATGCCGTGACGAGCGAGCCCGCCAAGCCGATCAAGGTCGCGCTGCTGGGCTGCGGCACGGTCGGCACCGAGATCGTCCGGCTGCTCACCGAGCAGGCGCCCGACCTCGCGTCGCGGATCGGGGCGCCGGTGGAGCTGGCCGGGGTCGCCGTGCGCAGGCTCAACAAGCCGCGCCCGGGGGTGCCCGCCGAACTGCTGACGACCGACGCCGCCGAGCTGGTCACCCGGCCGGACGTGGACGTCGTCGTCGAGGTCATCGGCGGGATCGAGCCGACCCGCACCTGGCTGATCGAGGCCCTGCGCGCGGGCAAGTCGGTTGTCACCGCCAACAAGACGCTGCTCGCCGAACACGCGGGCGACCTGTTCGCCGAGTCCGACACCTTCGGCGGCGACCTGTACTTCGAGGCCGCGGTCGCGGGCGCGATCCCGCTGCTGCGCCCGCTGCGCGAGTCCCTCGCGGGCGACCGCATCACCCGGGTGATGGGCATCGTCAACGGCACCACCAACTTCATCCTCTCCGCGATGGACGAGACCGGCGCCGGCTACGCCGAGACGCTCGAAGAGGCCGCCCGGCTGGGCTACGCCGAGGCCGACCCGACCGCCGATGTCGACGGCTACGACGCCGCGTCGAAGGCCGCGATCCTCGCGTCGCTGTCCTTCCACACCCGGGTCACCGCAGGCGACGTCTACCGCGAGGGCATCTCCGCGGTCACCCCCGCCGATGTCTCCGCCGCGCGGGCACTGGGCCGCACGATCAAGCTGCTGGCGATCTGCGAGCGGGTCGACACCCCCGACGGCGAGTCCGTCGCGGTTCGCGTCCACCCGGCGATGATCCCGCGCACCCATCCGCTGGCGGGCGTCAACGGCGCGTTCAACGCGGTGTTCGTCGAGGCCGAGGCGGCCGGACAGCTCATGTTCTACGGGCAGGGAGCGGGCGGTGCACCCACCGCCAGCGCCGTGCTCGGCGACCTGGTCGCGGTCGCCCGCAACCTGGTCGTCGGCGGGCGCGGACCGCGTGAGTCGGCCTACGCCGACCTGCCGGTGCGCCCGATCGCGCAGGCGTCGACCAGGTACCACATCAGCCTGGACGTCGCCGACCGCGCAGGCGTGCTGGCGGCCGTGGCCGCCGTGTTCGCCGAACACGAAGTGAGCATCTCGGCGGTGCGCCAGGAAGGCCGCGCGACGGACGCGAGCCTGGTGATCGTCACCCACTCCGCGCCCGACGCCGCCCTGCGGTCCACAGTGGACAAAATCGCCGGATTGCCGTTCGTGCACGACGTGGTCAGTGTGATGCGGGTCGAAGGCGAGGAATCATGACCATCGGTGTGCTGCCCGGACGTCCGGGCATCATCGCGGCCTATCCCAACAGAATCCCCGTCCCCGACGGCGCGAAGGTGATCACTCTCGGCGAGGGCAACACACCGCTGCTGCCCGCGCCGCACCTCTCGGAGCTGACCGGCTGCACGGTCTACCTCAAGGTCGAGGGCGCCAACCCGACCGGCTCGTTCAAGGACCGCGGCATGACCGTGGCCATCACCCACGCGCTGGCCAACGGCCTCGAAGCGGTGATCTGCGCGTCCACCGGCAACACGTCGGCCTCGGCCGCCGCGTACGCCACGCGCGCGGGCCTGACCTGCGCGGTGCTGGTGCCGCGCGGCAAGATCGCGCTCGGCAAGATGGCCCAGGCCGTCGTGCACGGCGCGCGCATCCTGCAGATCGACGGCAACTTCGACGACTGCCTGGAACTGGCCCAGAAGACCGCCGCGGAGTTCCCCGTCGGCCTGGTCAACTCGGTCAACCCGGTGCGGCTGATCGGCCAGAAGAGCGCCGCGTGGGAGATCTGCGACGTCCTCGGCCGCGCGCCCGACATCCACTGCCTGCCCGTCGGCAACGCGGGCAACATCACCGCCTACTGGCGCGGCTACAGCGAATACGCAGCCGACGGCATCGTCGAGGGCACGCCGAAGATGTTCGGCTTCCAGGCCGCGGGCTCGGCGCCGCTGGTGCGCGGCGAGCCGGTGTCCAATCCGGACACGATCGCCACCGCGATCCGGGTCGGCAACCCGGCTTCGTGGGCCGGTGCGGTCGCGGCGCGCGACGAGTCCGGCGGTCTGTTCGATGCCGCGACCGATGAGCAAATCCTTGCGGCGTACCGGCTTCTGGCCGTGCGCGAGGGTGTCTTCGTCGAGCCGTCGTCGGCCACCAGCGTCGCGGGCATGTTGATCACCCACGCCGACGGCCGCCTGCCCGCGGGCTCGGTCGTCGTCTGCACGGTCACCGGACACGGCCTCAAGGACCCCGACACCGCGCTGTCCACCATGCCCGAGGTCGAAGCCGTCCCGGTCGACGCTTCGGCGGTGGCCACCGCGTTGGACCTGAGGTGAGCGTGCGCGTCCGGGTCCCGGCGTCCACGGCCAACCTGGGCTCCGGATTCGACGCGCTCGGGATGGCGCTCGCGCTGCACGACGTCCTGGAGTTCCGGGAGACCGTGTCCGGGCTCGAGGTCACGGTCACCGGAGAGGGCGCCGACGACGTCGCCCGCGACGAGTCCAACCTCGTGGTGCGCGCGTTTCGGGCCGCCTGCGAGCGGATCGGGTTCGCGCCCGCCGGGCTCGCTTTGCACTGCGCCAACGCGATTCCGCACGCCCGGGGCCTCGGCTCCTCGGCGGCGGCGATCGTCGGCGGCATCGCGGGCGCGTACGGCCTTGCCGGACGCCCGCTCGACGACGAGGCGCTGCAACTCGCCGCCGAGTTCGAGGGACACGCCGACAACGTCGCGGCGAGCCTGCTGGGCGGTCTCGTGGTGGCCTGGTCCGACGACGACCGCTTCGGCGCGGCGCGGATCGAGCCGCACGCGGACCTGCGGCCGATCGCGATCATCCCGGCCGAGTCGTCCGCCACCCACGTCACCCGCGGCCTGCTGCCGGACAAGGTGGCGCACGCCGACGCCGCGTTCGCCGCGGGTCGCAGCGCGCTGGCCGTGCACGCCATCAGCACCCGGCCCGACCTGCTGCTCCTCGCGCTCGCGGACAAGCTGCACCAGGACTACCGGGAAAGCGCTTGGCCGTCGACCATTCGAGTGGTTCGCGAGCTGCGCGCCCACGGTGTCGCGGCGGCGGTGTCCGGGGCTGGGCCGACCGTGCTCGCGCTGACCACGGACGGCGCTCTTCCGGATGTGGTCGACGTCAGTGGGTTCACCGTGCTGCCCGTCGCGGTCGACCGGATGGGTGTCCAGGTCAGTCCGCTTGGCTGAACCGGAACCGGCGGTGTCTTTGACTCGACTGGGTACAAGCACAGTCCACTTGGCTGAACAGGGAACAAACACTGTGATCGGGCTGTTGCACGGAGATGGGTGGTCGTGATTCAGATCACTCGCGATCCGAGACGTCGCCACGCGACGCGCTGTGGACCGGTTGTTGCACCTTCAGTGACGGCCGTCTACCCTCGGGGACGTTCAGTCACCGCGCGCACGGGCGCCCGGTGTCGTTCCCGGGATTCTTTCCGGGTCGCATCATCTGCCGAGTAGTCGGCTCAGTCCTTTAATCAGGTCCGAGCCGAGGCTCGGAGGTACCCGACGACCGTGGTGACCAGATGCTCCCTGTTGGCGACAAAGTCGCTCGGCTGGCCCGAATCGTGGCCAGGTTGGCGACAAAAGCCCAACAGCGGAGAGATACGCCGTCTCGCATTCCGACGGACGGCGGTCCGCTGGTCCACGTAGGAGGCGGGGACCGGTCAGGAAGGACTTGTGTGAGCAATACCGAACTTTTGAGCAGCGAGACAGCCACTGACACCGCGGCCGCGGACAAGAACGGCGCTCCCAAGCGCCGGGCCGGGCTGTCCGGGATGGTCCTCGCCGAGCTGCGCACGCTCGCTGGTGAGCTGGGAATCTCCGGCACCACGGGCATGCGCAAGGGCGACCTGATCGCTGCCATCAAGGAGCGCCAGGGTGGTGCCCCGGGCGGGGCCGCCGCACGGACGCCCCGAACCGGCACCGACGCCGCGCCCGCGCAGGCCCCGGCCAAGACTGAGCGGCCCAAGGCCGCACAGCCCGCCGAGGTCCGGCCCACCGCGGGAGCGGAGGGTGCCGACAAGCCCGCCGAGGCGCCGCAGGAGACCGCGCGCACCGAGGGTGGCCGCGAGAACCGGCGCCGTCGCGGCGCCAGCCGTCCCGCGGGCAGCCCCGAGGCGGGGGAGCAGGCTTCGGTCGTCACCGAGCGCCCGGCCCGTGAGGACCGGCCCGCTCGTGAAGACCGTCCCGCTCGTGAGGACCGTGCGGCCCGTGAGGACCGCCCGGCTCGTGACGAGCGCCCGGCCCGCGACGACCGCCAGCAGGGTGAGCGTCCGGACCGGCAGCAGGGCGACCGCCAGCAGAGCGAGCGTCCGGCCCGGGATGACCGCCAGCAGGGCGAGCGTCCGGCCCGCGAGGACCGCCAGCAGGGCGAGCGTCCGGCCCGGGATGACCGCCAGCAGGGCGACCGCCAGGACCGCCAGCGCGGCGACCGTGGCGACCGCAATGACCGTGGCGACCGGGGCGAGCGCGGAGACCGCCAGCGCGGCGACCGCAACCGGGGTCGCGACCAGGGGCGGGACCAGGACCGTCAGCAGGGTCGCGACCAGGACCGTCAGCAGAACCGCGACAACGGCCCGGACGACGACGAGGACGGCACCGACCGCCGTGGCCGTCGCTTCCGCGACCGTCGCCGCCGCGGCGGCCGAGTCGACGGTGTGGGCGGCCAGAACGACACGGAGGTCCGCGAGGACGACGTGTTGCTGCCCGTGGCGGGCGTGCTCGACGTGCTGGAGAACTACGCGTTCGTCCGCACCTCCGGCTACCTGTCCGGCCCGAACGACGTCTACGTGTCGCTCTCGCTGGTCCGCAAGTACAACCTGCGGCGCGGCGACGCCATCACCGGCCTGGTCCGCCAGCCGCGTGACGGCGAGCAGCAGCGGCAGAAGTTCAACCCGCTGGTGCGGGTGGAGACGATCAACGGCTTGGAGCCGGACGCGGCCAAGGTCCGCCCGGAGTTCACCAAGCTGACGCCGCTCTACCCGAACGAGCGTCTTCGGCTGGAGACCGAGCCGCACATCCTGACGACGCGTGTCATCGACCTGGTGATGCCCGTCGGCAAGGGCCAGCGCGCGCTCATCGTCTCGCCCCCGAAGGCGGGTAAGACCTCGGTGCTGCAGGCGATCGCCAACGCGATCACCACGAACAACCCCGAGGTCTACCTCATGGTCGTACTTGTCGACGAGCGCCCCGAAGAGGTCACCGACATGCAGCGCTCGGTCAAGGGTGAGGTCATCGCCTCCACCTTCGACCGGCCGCCGTCAGACCACACCACGGTCGCGGAGCTGTCCATCGAGCGCGCCAAGCGCCTGGTGGAGATGGGCCACGACGTGGTCGTGCTCCTGGACTCGATCACCCGTCTGGGTCGCGCCTACAACCTGGCGGCCCCGGCGTCCGGCCGAATCCTCTCCGGTGGTGTCGACTCGACGGCGCTGTTCCCGCCGAAGCGCTTCCTCGGCGCCGCGCGCAACATCGAAGGTGGCGGCTCGCTCACCATCTTCGCCACCGCGCTGGTCGAGACCGGCTCCGCCGGCGACACGGTGATCTTCGAGGAGTTCAAGGGCACGGGCAACGCCGAGCTCAAGCTCGACCGCAAGATCGCCGACAAGCGCACCTTCCCGGCTGTCGACATCGACCAGTCCGGCACGCGTAAGGACGAACTGCTCCTGCCGCCGGACGAGCACGCGGTCATGGTCAAGCTCCGCCGAGTGCTCCACGCGCTCGACAACCAGGCAGGCATCGAGCTGCTGCTCGACCGCCTGCGCAAGTCCCGCACCAACATCGAGTTCCTGATGCAGGTAGCGAAGACGACCCCGTCAAGCAACGACGACTAGTCACAGTTCAAGGAGAAGCCCCCGCCTCGGCGGGGGCTTCTCCTTTATCCGGGGGACTCGCACCCAATCCGGCCTTAACCTGACCGCGTGACGCGTTCCGATCTTCCTTCGGTCGATGGCCGATGGGCGGGCCTGAGCTTGGACGTGCGGCAGCCGACCCGCCCGGGGCTGCGGGTGGAGGTCGCGAGCGGGCGAAGGCTCCTGCTGCGCCAAGCCGATCGAATCGTCTTGCTCGGTATGCGGCGGTCTCGCCATCGGGGAGTGCATTACGCGCGCACGGGCCACCACCGGTCACCGCTGCCGCCGATCAGCGCGTCCCTGTCGCGGCGGATCCGTGAGGCCCGTCCGGACGAGTGGGCGGCGCGCTGGACGCACCAGTTCACTGACTGGTTGTGCCGCACGGTGGACGGCCCACTGCACACCGGCCGGTGGACCCTGGCCCACGGCATGTCGCCATGGGCCGTCCCAGCGCTCTGGCCACGGCTGCGTGCCGTCGATCCAGATCACGGGCACATCACCTGGTTCGGATATGGCGACCCGGACGACGATGTGCGCGACGTTCTCCCACTGCGCGAACTGTCATCGCCGGACGCGGCGCGGGTGAAACCCTTTCGGCGGCAGGTTCGCGAGGGTGTCCTTGCTCCCGCGCTGCTCTGGTGGGTGAGCGGTCTCGAGCGGCGGCGGGAGAACACCGACGACACCAAGGCCGTGTCCCGCTCCCGCATCGACCGGCTCTGCCGTCGACGGGACATCCCGCTGCGGGAGAAGACTCAACACGTTGCTGGTGCTCGACGGGCACGACCGGATCGCCGCTCTGGCCCGACCCGCGGTTCGCGCGTACGAAGGCCGCATGACGCGGGTGCGCCCGCCCGTCGCACACCTGAGCCGTCAGCTGGCAGGGAAACTTGGCGCCCTCGCCCGGCTCGAAGGCCGGACCCGGTCGTGGCTTGTTCCTGGCGGCGCGTCCGCCTGGGATCAGCACGCCGCGGCTCTTGCGCCGACGTGGGCGGCTGCGAGACCAGCCCTGGACCGAACCTCGTGAAATCCGGAGGTGCCACGATCGGGTCATCATGGCTTGAGCTGCGGGAATGTGGCCGCCCGGCCGGTAAGATCGAACATGTGTTCACAGTGGATGCGGTCGCGGAGATGAGCGACGTCGAGGTGTTGGACCTGCTGCGCGATCTTGAGCGCGAGCAGGCCGCCCGCGACGCCGTGAAGGTTCGTGCGCTGGCCCGGATGGCACAGCTGCGTCCGGATCGCGACCGTGGTGGGCACCGGTTCGCCGGGGCGGAGGTCGGGGCGGCGTTGGCGTGGACCCCGGCACAGGCGGCGACCCAAGTCGCCCGCGCCGCCCGCCTGGCCACCCTGTTCCCGTCCACGGTGGACGCGTTGGCCGCCGGTCGGATCAATCTGGCCCGCGCGCACGCCCTGGCCGAGATCACCGCCACCCTGTCCGATCAGCACGCCCACGACCTGGAGCGCTGGATTCTCGGCCGCGCCGAACACAAGACCATTGCCGGGTGGCGCCAGGCTATCCGCGCGAAGAAAGACCGGATCGACCCCGATGGCGCCGACCGCCGCCGCGAACAACGCCGCCGCGAGCGGCGAGTGGATCTCTACGCCGCCGAGGACGGCATGGCCCATTTCGACATCTACGACACCGGCGAACGCCTGCGCGCCGTCTACCTGGTGGTCGACAAGATCGCCCGCACCATGCGCGCGGGCGGTGCCGCCGAACCACTCGACACCCTGCGCGCCGACGCCCTGCACGACATTGTCGTCAACGGCGGTGGGCGTGGTGTGACCGTGGAGTTGCAGGTCGCCGTGCCCTACACCGTGCTGCTCGGGGCGAACCTGGGCGGCACCCTCGACGGGTACGGGCCCGTCCCGAACATCGCCATCCGAGAACTGATCACCGACCACGCCACCAGCTGGCGGCGAATCCTCACCGACCCGGTCGGCAAAGTCCTCGAAGTCAGCACCCGCCGCCACCCCGGCGCCGACCTCACCCGCCACATCCGCCTACGCGACCAAACCTGCCGATTCCCCGGCTGCCACCGGGCCGCCGCGTCCTGCGAACTCGACCACACCACCCCCCACAGCCACGGCGGCAGCACCAGTGCACCCAACCTCGGCTGCCTGTGCAAGCTGCACCACAAACTCAAAGACCAACCCGGCTGGCACCTCAAACAAACGAGGCCAGGCCTGTTCATCTGGACCACACCCACTGGGCAAACCCATGCCCTCGACCAAGAACCACTCGTCGACTACGACATCCCGCCACCCAGGGCACCCGACCCACGACCAACTGCCGCCGTCGCGGAGCCCGCACCGTTCTGACCGTCGAAAGCGGAAGTTCCGCTTTCGATCCTCCACTCGGGATCATGTGTACGCACAGTGCTTAAGGGCTCCGGTGGGTACACGGCGGTCACCCGGATGCTTGGCAAGAAGCTGCGCGATCTCAGAGGCGAGGCCGGTTTCACGGCTGCGGAAGTCGCGGAGCGGCTGGAGATCTCGACTGGACGATTGAGTCGGATCGAGAACGGCGAGGTGGCCCCCGGACATCCCACTGGCCAAGTACCTCTTCGACCGCTACGGCATCCCGGTGAACGACTGGGAACCCTGGTTGGAGGAGATCAGAGCGGCTCGCAAGACCAAAGGCTGGTGGCAGGCCTATGGAGTGGCTTCACGCGGCTATGTCGCGTTGGAGACGGCCACCACGGGCATCCGGACATTCGAGATCACGCACGTCCCCGGGCTGCTTCAGACCGCGGAATACGTGCGGACGGTAAGTCGCCACTACTCGTCGGATCGGCGGGCCATCGAGAATTGGGTGAAGGTCCGGATGATCCGGCAGCAAAGACTCCATGCAGGCGATGATCAGCTCGACCTCGCGTGCGGACGAGGGCGTGGTCAGGAGGATGGTGGGTTCGCCGGAGTTGATGAAAGAGCAGCTCAACCGCATGGTGGAGATTTCGGCGCTGCCTAACGTGATCCTTCAGATCGTGCCCGCGGACCGCGGGTTCTATGTCGGCATGGAAGGGGCATTCACGGTGCTCAGTTTCGACCGTGCGCCCGATCTGGCCTATGTCGAGAACGTGGCTGGGGCGTTCCGCATCGAGAAGGAGGACCAGGTTCGGCCCTGTAATCTGGCCTTCGACCGGATTCGTTCCGTGGCGCTCGATCCTGCGGCATCGGTCGAGCTGATCCGCCGAGTAGAGCGGGATCTGTAGGAGGTTGCCATGTGGCGCAAGAGCAGCTCCAGCGTGGGCGGCAACGACGCGAACTGTGTTGAGGTCGCGGTAGCCCCGACTGTGCTGGTGCGGGACGCCAAGAACGCCACCGGACCCCGCCTGCGCATCCCCGCTAGCGAGTGGCGTTCGTTCGTTTCGACGATCGGCGGCCGCACAGGTACACCAGGGTGAGCATCGCGGGCACGCTCAGCCCGATCGCCCACTGTGTCGGCACCGTGACGTCGTCGAGCGCCAGGCCGGTCAGGAGCAGTGTCACGGGGTAGGGGATCGCGAGCATCATCCGCTGTTCGCGGGAGCGCCACGCGACCGCGCCGCCCAGTACGGCGGTGATGGCGGCGGCCCCTCCCCACAGCGCGCTGGACAGGGTGACCTGCCAGGACGCGGCGAGCAGGATGCCGCCGATCGCGGTCAGTCCGAGGACCGAGACCGCGAACAGCAACGGTGCCGTCAACCACAGGGAGACGGACAATGGCCTGCCTACCGTGAAGAACACGCCGACAGTCTGCGACGGAATCGGGGCCTGCGGAACTACGTTCGGTGAGTGGGTCGATACCTGCGTTCGGAGGTCTCTGACGTGCGACGAGCGGCGGAATACCGGCGAGTCGGCCCGCGTTGAACCGACCGTCAGCACATCTGGCACACTGTTAGGTCGAGTCCGGCTCCGGTTCACCCCAGACACGGCGGGGACCCGGCGGCCACATATGAGAGGCGACGACTGTGAAGAACGGGATCCACCCCGAGTACGTGTCCACAAACGTGACCTGCGGTTGCGGCAACACGTTCACCACCCGCAGCACCAAGTCTTCCGGCAACATCCACGTCGAGGTCTGCTCGGCTTGCCACCCGTTCTACACGGGCAAGCAGAAGATCCTCGACACCGGTGGCCGAGTCGCCCGCTTCGAGGCGCGCTACGGCAAGCGCGCAGCCAAGACCGAAGCCGCGAAGTAGCTTCGCCGACGGCGCCCTCCCGCTCGCGGGACGGGCGCCGTCGCCATGTTCGGGTTATTTTCGCACCTGGGAAGGTGAACGGTGGACGCTTCGAACCTCGCTGAGTTGCTCGGTGAGCACGCCGAGTTGGAGGCGGTTCTCGCCGACCCCGCCGTGCACGCCGACCAGGACCGGGCCCGCAAGCTGGGCAAGCGCTACGCCGAGCTGACCCCGGCCGTCAAGGTCCTGCGTGAGCTGGAGGGCGCCCGCAGCGACCTCGAAGCCGCCCGCGAGCTGGTCGCCGAGGACTCGACTTTCGCCGAGGAGGCCGACGCGATCGCCGCGCGCATCCCGAAGCTGGAAACCAAGCTGACCGAGTTGCTGCTCCCGCGCGACCCGCACGACGGCTCCGACGTGGTGCTCGAGGTCAAGTCCGGTGAGGGCGGCGAGGAGTCCGCCCTGTTCGCGGGCGACCTCGTGCGCATGTACCTGCGCTACGCCGAGCGCCACGGCTGGAAAGCCGAGGTGCTCGACAGCACCGAGTCCGACCTGGGCGGGGTCAAGGACGCCACCGTCGCGATCAAGAGCAAGGGCAGCGACCCCGAGGGCGTCTGGGCCAGGCTGAAGTTCGAAGGCGGCGTGCACCGCGTGCAGCGCGTGCCCGCGACCGAGTCGCAGGGCCGCATCCACACCTCCGCCGCGGGCGTGCTCGTCTACCCGGACATCGAGGACACCTCCGAGGTCGCCGAGATCCCGGACAAGGACCTTCGCGTCGACGTCTACCGCTCCTCGGGCAAGGGCGGCCAGAGCGTCAACACGACCGACTCGGCTGTGCGCATCACGCACCTGCCGACCGGCATCGTGGTGTCCTGCCAGAACGAGCGCTCCCAGTTGCAGAACAAGACCCGCGCCATGCAGGTCCTCCGCGCCCGCCTCGCCGTCGCCGCCGAGGAAGAGGCCGCCAAGGTCGCCTCGGACGCGCGCCGCAGCCAGATCCGCACGGTCGACCGCTCCGAGCGGGTCCGCACGTACAACTTCCCGGAGAACCGCCTCTCCGACCACCGCGTCGGCTTCAAGGCCCACAACCTCGACGCGGTCCTCGACGGCGACCTCGACGCGGTGTTGGACGCCCTCTCCGACGCCGACCGCAACGAACGACTCGCCGCTCACTCATCCGGGTGATCCACCGAAAGGCGTGACAGGGTGACCCTTATGAGCAGGCAACCCCTCCGCGTGGCGATCCTGGAAGCCGCGCGCATCCTCGCGGCCGCGGGCGTCGCCTCCCCCCGAAACGACGCCGAACTCCTGGCCGCCCACGTCCTTGGCGTCGATCGCGGCAAGCTCCCGATGGTCCCCCTGGTAGACCCCCCGGTCGTGGACGCCCTGGGCAAACTCGTCAGCCGCCGCGCCCGCCGGGAACCGCTGCAACACCTGATCGGCACGGCCTGGATGGGCGCCATCAGCGTCAGCGTCGGCCCCGGTGTGTTCGTCCCGAGGCCGGAGACCGAGCTGATGTTTGCCTGGGGCCTGGCCACGCTGGAGGGCAAGCGCAACCCGATCGTCGTCGACCTGTGCACCGGCTCCGGCGTCCTGGCCCTGGCCACCGCGAACGCCCGCCCCGACGCGGTCGTCCACGCGGTGGACATCGACCACACCGCCCTGGCCTGGGCCCGCCGAAACACCGACGCAAGGGCAGCGGCGGGCGACACCCCCGTGCGCTTGTATTCAGGGGACGTCACCGACCCAACCCTGTTCAGCGAACTGGACGGCCGGGTCGACCTGGTCCTGTGCAACCCGCCCTACGTCCCCTCAGGCACCCAGGTACCCCCGGAGGTCGCCGAACACGACCCCGCCCACGCGGTGTTCTCGGGAACAGACGGCCTGGACGTCATCCGCGGCGTCATCACCGCGGCGGCAAGACTCCTCCGCGTCACCGGCGGCGTGGCCATCGAACACGACGACACCCACGGCGAATCCGTACCGGCACTGCTGCAAGCCCGACGGGTACTCACGGACGTCCAAGGCCACAAGGATCTTGCGGGCCGCCCCCGCTTCGCGACAGCCCTGCGCGGCTGAGCGAATCCACCCAAACCGGCACCCGCACGCCTAGGGCCCGAACACCCCGGTGATCGCCTCATTGATCTCGTTCACGTTCGTCCCCACCGCGGCAAGTGTCCCCGTGGCCCCGACAATCCCGGCCAGGGCACCACGAATCCGCCCCCACGACGACTTCACGAACGCCGGCTTCACCTCGGCGCTCTGAGGCGGCGCCGCCCTGGTCGGCTCGACCAGGAACTCCCTGATCGCCGCCGTCGCGTACCCGGGGTCGAGATGGGCCGCCGCGCACAGGTAGCGGGTCGCGTCGTCGCGGTCGGACGGACCGTGCGGCACGCGCTGCCGCTGCGGGATGCCGGGGATCCCGCTCGGCGGGGTCCGGTCAATCGATGGGCTGTTCGGCGGCTGCGCTGTGCTCAGGCATGGCGTCCCCGTCGTTCGAGTGTTGCCTGGGGCAGCGAAAAGTTGCTGCCCGCCAGTGATCGCACACTCACCGTAGCGAGATCGTCAACCCTTTTCGATCAAGGAGACGCATTGTCGATCAGCGCGTGGTAGATCGGCACGGTCTCGGCCCAGCGGTCGGCGTTCGCGGCCGCGTAGACGAAGTACTCGATGCCGTCGACCCGCCAGTACATCGAGTGCACGTGCTTGCGCACCCCGGCCGAATCGTGCTCGAACTCCCAGTCGACGGCGAGAACCCCGTGGTACTGGGTGGTTCCCAGGCTCAGCCGCTTGAAGCCCGGCTTCGACTTGGCGAACACCGCCTCATAGTCCACATGGGACTGGAGCAGGTCGGTGGCGGGCGCGGGGGCGCCGCCGTAGCGCACGTGCCGGGCCGGGTCGGCCGGGTCGGTGGCCTGCACGGAACCCGGACCCGACGACCGGGCGATCGCCCAGCCCTTGGGGACCGTGGTGACCAGGCCGCCGGGACCGGCGACCCGCTGGAATCCCTCCGGGACCGGCAGCGCGACCTTGGACGGCCGCGAATCGGGATCCGCGGTGTCGATCCGCGGCGCGGGCGCGGCGGAATCGGCCGTGCCGAACGCGGGCGGCGGCGGTGCGAGGACATAGGTCGTCGACGGAGCCGCCGTGCTCGGCCCGGACTGTTTCGGGGCGACCAGCAGAACGGCGCCGACCAGCGCGCTCACCGTCGTGTAGCCCGCGACAAGCGCCGACGCCAGCCAGCGTGAGCTGAGCTGGTGCCCTCGACGCTGCGGACGGCTGCTCGTGGGAACTCCCCTGCTGCGACGAACCCGGATCTGCTTCGAGGACAGGTAAATGGTGCCCGGTATGTCGGTGAATCTCAACTTCCGCGCGGATCTCGTTCACCCGGCCGGATCATGGCCGAATCCCTCGCCCACCGATGAGCGGTAGCGTTTCGACCCGGGGTGATCCGGTGCTACGCACATGGCAGGACGTCATCGAGAAGTGGCAGTTGTCGCCACCCGAGGCGCAGGAGGGGCCGACCGAGGCCAGGCTGTACTTCGATCGCGCGCTATCGGCGCTGGTCAAGGGCAGGCTCGACGCCGCGGCAGGCGATTTCGAGCGGGCCGCGGCGACCCGGGAGTGCGCCTACGACGACATCGGCATCGGCGACGTGTTCCTGGCCCGGGGACGCTGGCGGGCGGCGGCGACGCACTACCGCCGGGCCGCCGAGCGCGACCCGGACAACGTTCTCGCGGTCCTCGGCATGTCGCAGGCCCGCGTCGCGAGCGGCGACGCCCAGGGCGCGGCGGCCGAGCTGGAGGCCCGCTTCGGCGGGTCCACGGACCCGGTGCTGCGGTACTACCTGGCCAGCACCTGGTGCTCGGTGTCCGAGCAGGTGCGCAGCCGCACGGCCGACGACGCCCTGGTCATCACCAGCGAACACCAGCTGGAGGTCTGCGAGGCCGCCGCCCGGCGGATCATCGACCTCGACGTCCGGGACGCAGAACTGCGGCGGGGCGCGGAGCTGCTGCTCGACGAGGTCACGGCCGGGCGGCGCTGGCGGTGGCAGCCGGAGGGGATCGCGGTGAGCCTCGCGGTGCTCGCGGTGTCGCTCGGGCTGATCCTGGTGGCCGTCGGCGGGCTGGCGGGCAACGTCTCGCTGGTGATCGCCGGGGTGCTGCTGGGCGGCGGTCTGCTGTATCTGATCGTGGTCCGGTTCCGCAGACAGACCTGGCAGAGCCGGGCCGACGCGCTCGCGGAGTCGATTGTCGACCGGGGCGCGGACTAGCGATGGCACAGTCCCGATAGAGTTCGCCGGGTGACCACGGTCTACGACTGCAGTGTCCGTGAGGACAGAGAAGACGGCATCGCCGCCGCGGCGGGCGCGGTGCGCACGGGGCGGGTCGTCGTGATCCCGACCGACACCGTCTACGGCATCGGGTGCGACGCCTTCAACAGCTCCGCCGTCGTGTCGCTGCTCGCGGCCAAGGGGCGCGGGCCGGACATGCCGGTCGGCGTTCTCGTCGGCTCATGGTCGACCATCGACGGACTCGTCCTGTCCGTGCCGCAGACCGCGCGGACGCTGATCGAGGCGTTCTGGCCGGGCGACCTGTCCATCGTTCTTCCGCACGCGCCGTCGCTGGCCTGGGACCTGGGCCAGACCCACGGCACGGTCATGCTCCGGATGCCGCTGCACCCGGTGGCCATTGAGCTGCTGCGCGAGGTCGGGCCGATGGCGGTCTCCAGCGCCAACCGGACCGGCCACCCCGCGCCCGCGACCGCGCAGGGCGCCCGTGATCAGCTGGGCGAGTCGGTCGCGGTATACCTCGACGGCGGACCGTGCGGCGAGCCGATCCCGTCGACCATCGTGGACCTGACCGGCGACGAGCCCGTGGTGCTGCGCGAAGGCGCCGTCAGCCTCGCCGCGGTGTCCGAGGCTTTGGGCGCCGAGGTGCGCGCGGCGCGGTAGCGTTGCGGCATCCCAGAAGCGGTATCTAACTAGGAGATGCGACCCGACGTGCCCACTCCGTTCCGGGGCCCGGATCCGGCGGCCCCGCGCAGCGCGGAACCGGAGCAGGTGTTCGACTGGATCAAGCTGCCGATCCTCGGTGAGAGCGGCAGGCCGATCGAGACCGTCGGCGCGCTGCCGGGCGAACAGGACCCGAGGGGCTAGCGGGTGATACCTCCCGAGGGATACGCCGTCGCCGGTCTGCCGGTGCGCGAGTTCGCGCTGGTCGCCCTGGTCACCGCGGCCCTGACCTTCCTGCTCACCGGGCTCGTCCGGCTCTTCGCCATCCGCATCGGCGCGGTCGCCTACCCACGCACCCGCGACGTGCACGTGGTCCCCATGCCGCGGCTGGGCGGGCTGGCCATGTACCTGGGCATCTGCGGCGGCATGATGGTCGCCCACCAGCTGCCGGTCCTGCGGCGCGCGTTCGACTTCGCGCTGGACCCGATCGCCGTGCTGGTCGGCGGCGGCCTCATCGTCGCGATCGGCGTCCTCGACGACCGGTTCGAACTCGACTCGCTGACCAAGCTGGCGGGCCAGACGACCAGCGCGGGCATCCTGGTGCTCTTCGGCATCCAGTGGATGGTGCTGTGGGTGCCGTGGGGCGGCGACGAGGGCTACTTCGGCACCGTGCTGATCCTCGACCAGAACCAGGGCGGCCTGCTGGCGATCCTGCTCGTGGTCACCATGGTCAACGCGATGAACTTCGTCGACGGCCTCGACGGGCTCGCCTCCGGCATCGGCTTCATCGCCGCCGTGGCCACGTGCGCGTTCTCGCTGCACCTGCTCGACCAGTCCGGCGGCTCGGTGAACAACTACCCGCCGATCCTGATCTCGGCCACCCTCGCGGGCGCCTGCCTGGGCTTCCTGCCGCACAACTTCCAGCCCGCCCGCATCTTCATGGGCGACTCCGGCTCGATGCTCATCGGCCTGATGCTGGCCACGGCCAGCACCACGATGTCCGGCAAGACCACGCCCACCGAGGGCGCCACGAACTCCATCGCCCTGTTCTCGCCCCTGCTGGTCGTCGCCGCGGTGCTGTTCATCCCGCTGCTCGACCTGCTGATGGCCGTCGTCCGCCGCACCCGCCGCGGTGAGAGCCCGTTCAGCGCGGACAAGATGCACCTGCACCACCGCCTGCTCGAAATCGGCCACTCCCAGCGCCGAGCGGTGCTGCTCATCTATTTGTGGGCGGCGGTGATCGCATTCGGCGCGGTGGCGGTGTCCCTATTCGACGCATTCATCGTCGCCTGGGGAATGGGCATCGGCGTCCTGGTCGCGGTGATCGTCTCCGCCATCCCTAGACTCAGGTCTCGATGAGCGACAACGAGCAGCAGCAGACCCCGGAAAACCCGGAAATCGATCCGCACGCGCGGGCGCTTCGCACGCTGGCGGAGGCGATGTTCCGTTACGCGCTGTGGCCTTCGATCGCCACGGTCGTGGTAGGCGTAGTGATCTTCGGCATACTCAATGGCACTCCGGGTGCGCTTGGCGCGCTTGTCGGCGGCGTGCTGGCGTGCGCGTCTTCGCTGTTGACGTTGTTCCTTATGCGCAAAACCGCCGCACACGGCCCGCATATCGGCATGGCCGCGTCACTGGGCGGATTCGTGGCCAAGCTGTTCATATTGCTGCTGGTCATGACCGCTTTGCGCGACGTCGAGGCGCTGCATCGGATCTCGCTCGGCCTGACCATGGTCGCCGTGGTGCTCGTGGCCGCGGGCGCCGAGGCGCTGGCGTTCCGGCGCACGAAGCTGCCGACCATCATTCCCGCTGGTGAGAAGTAGTTCACCACTCACCCAGTACGCCTGTCAGGTGAGAGCGACACCCCTGATATGGTTCGCCTCAGACGGCGGGGTGGCCGTGTTACGCGCATGCCGTCATGGCGCTGCGCGAACCGGGTAGCCGCCTGAAGACAAGCCAAGTTAGTCAGGTACGTTACGTCCTGATCGTGACGATTCCCCCGGCGGAGTGAACGCCGGCCGGGAGAACCGGAAGGAGCCCACAGGTGGGCAGGCTGCTGGCCCAGGGGGAAGAGTTCGTTCCCCCCGGTGTTAAGGACTTTTTCCTCCCGCCGATTTTCGGCGAGGTCACGAAGCCGATGGTCTTGATGGTTCTGTCCATCGTCATCGTCTCCGCCTTCTTCCTTATTACGTCGCGGAACATGAAGATCGTCCCGACCAAGTGGCAGTTCGCCGCCGAGTCGGTCTACGACTTCAGTCGCAACAACATCACGCGGGAGCAGATCGGCTCGAAAGAGTTCAGGCCGTTCATCCCGCTGATTCTCACGCTGTTCACCTTCATCCTGGTGAACAACCTGTACGGGATCATTCCGATCATCCAGTTCCCGACGATGGCGAAGATCGGCTTCCCGCTGGCGCTCGCCGTCCTGGTGGTCTTTCCCGTCTACCACTTCGTGGGTATCAAGAAGTTCGGCCTCGGCCGCTACCTGAAGAACCAGCTGCTTCCCCCGGGTGTCCCCAAGCCGGTGTACTTCCTGCTGACCCCGATCGAGCTGTTCCTCAAGTTCTTCATGGACCCGATCACGCTGGCGATCCGAGTGTTCGCCGCCATGTTCGCGGGACACCTCATTCTGCTGGTGTTCACCCTTGGTGGTGAGTACCTGCTCCTGCACGCCTCGGTGCCGCTCAAGCCGGTGTCGTTGATCTCCTGGGCGATGGCCATCGCGATGACCTTCCTCGAGGCGTTCATCCAGGTTCTGCAGGCGTACATCTTCGCGCTGCTGTCGGCCAGCTTCATCGGCCGCGCGCTCGCCGAAGACCACTAAGGGAAACAAAGCCCCCGATCCGCGGACACCCGCGGACCGAGTTGGAAAGGGATACACAAGTGAGCGCAATGGTTCTCGCGCAGGAAGCCCCCGCCAGCATCAACGCGGGTCTCGCCGCGATCGGCTACGGCCTCGGCGCGATCGGCCCCGGCATCGGTGTCGGTCTGATCTGGGCCGCTGTCATCAACGGCACCGCCCGCCAGCCGGAGGCCCAGAGCAAGCTCATGGGCATCGCGTGGACGACCTTCGTCCTCGTCGAGGTGCTCGCGCTGATCGGCCTGGTCGTTTACTTCATCGCTTCCGGCGGCTGATCCAGCCCTTCGTTCGTTAGGGAGACGTCGTGGTGAAGTCTGTGTTGTACCTGGCCGCTGAAACGCCGAGCCCGGTTATGCCGCACATCGCCGAGGTCATTCTCGGTCTGGTGGCTTTCCTTCTGCTGCTGTTCGTGATCTCGAAGTTCGTCGCGCCTCGGTTCGAAAAGCTGTACACCGAGCGCACGGCCAAGATCGAGGGCGGCATCGAGAAGGCGGAGAAGGCTCAGGCCGAGGCCGAGCAGGCGCTGCAGCAGTACAAGGCGCAGCTCGCCGAGGCCCGGGCCGAGTCGGCCCGGATCCGGGACGACGCCCGTGCCGAGGCGGAGCAGATCAAGGAAGAGCTGCGCGCCCAGGCCCAGGCCGAGTCCGCCCGCATCGTGGCTCAGGGCACGGCTCAGCTCGAGGCACAGCGCGCGCAGATCGTCGCCGAGCTGCGTGCCGACCTCGGGCGCCACGCCGTCGAGCTGGCCAGCCGTGTGGTGGGCGAGTCGCTTGAGGACGAGACGCGGCGCCGCGGCACCGTCGACCGCTTCCTCTCCGAGCTCGACGCCGTCTCGGCTCCTGCGAAGAACTAGGGGACGCCTGAGATGACATTCCAAGCCGCGAGCCGGGAAGCTCTCGCCGCTGTCGAGCTGAAGTTGCTCGACGTGGTGGAGGGCACCGCCAAGGCGAGCACAGTCGCCGCCGCTCTGGGCGAAGAGCTGTTCGCGGTCGCCGGGTTGCTCGACCGGGAGATCGGCCTGCGTCGCACGCTGGCCGACTCCTCGACCGACCCGGCCGCCCGTGAGCGGCTGGTCCGGGACCTGCTCGGCGGCAAGGTCGCCGACGACACCCTGCAGGTGACCATCGCGGCCGTCAGTGCCCGCTGGTCGAGCCCGCGGGAACTCGTCGACGGCATCGAGTCGCTGGCGACGACCGCGCTGCTGGTGCGGGCCGAGCGCGACGGGCGCCTGGACGCGGTCGAGGACGAGCTGTTCCGCCTCGGCCGCATCATCGCCGACCAGACCGAGCTGGAGCAGGCGCTGTCCGACCGGACCGCGGCTGTCGAAGGCAAGCTCAGCCTGATCAACGGGCTGATCGACGGCAAGGTCGACCCGACCACCGCGACCCTGGTCGCGAACCTGGTCGGCCAGCCCCGCGGCCGCACGGTCGTCGAGGGTCTGGAGAACCTCGCGAGCGAGGCGGCTCAGCGGCGCGAGCGCTCGGTGGCGCACGTGATCTCCGCCGGACCGCTGTCGGCCGCGCAGCAGGAGCGCCTCACCGCGTCCCTGCAGCGGATCTACGGCCGCCCGATCGGCCTGCACGTCGAGGTCGACGAGTCGCTCGGCGGCGGACTGGTCGTCAAGGTCGGCGACGAGGTCATCGACGGCTCCACAGCCGGACGGCTTGAAGCGCTTCGGCGCAGGCTCGCCGGCTGAGCACCCCCCTAGAACTTTCCACAAAGAAACGAAGCGAGAGCAGGAACGACATGGCGGAGCTGACGATCTCGTCGGACGAGATCCGCAGTGCGATCGAAAACTACGTCTCCAGCTACTCCCCGGACGTCAACCGGGAAGAGGTCGGAACGGTTTCCGACACCGGCGACGGCATCGCCCACGTCGAGGGCCTGCCCTCGGCCATGGCCAACGAGCTGCTGGAGTTCGCGGGCGGGGTGCTCGGCGTCGCGCTGAACCTGGACGCGCGCGAGATCGGTGCCGCGATCCTCGGTGAGTACGACAAGATCGAGGAAGGCCAGGAGGTCAAGCGGACCGGACGCGTGCTGTCCGTTCCGGTCGGCGACGCCTTCCTGGGTCGCGTCATCGACCCCCTGGGCGCCCCGATCGACGGTCTCGGCGAGATCGTCGCCGAGGAGCAGCGTCCCCTGGAGCTGCAGGCCGCCACGGTCGTGCAGCGCCAGCCCGTCGAGGAGCCGCTGCAGACCGGCCTCAAGGCCGTCGACTCGATGACCCCGATCGGCCGCGGCCAGCGCCAGCTGATCATCGGTGACCGCAAGACCGGCAAGACAACGGTCTGCGTCGACACCATCATCAACCAGAAGAAGGCCTGGGAGACCGGCGACCCGAAGCAGCAGGTCCGCTGCATCTACGTCGCCATCGGCCAGAAGGGCTCCACCATCGCGGGCGTCAAGACCGCGCTGGAGGAGGCGGGCGCGCTGGAGTACACCACCATCGTGGCCGCTCCCGCGTCCGACTCGGCGGGCTTCAAGTGGCTCGCGCCCTACACCGGCTCCGCGCTGGGTCAGCACTGGATGTACCAGGGCAAGCACGTCCTGATCATCTTCGATGACCTCACCAAGCAGGCCGAGGCCTACCGCGCCATCTCGCTGCTGCTGCGCCGCCCGCCGGGCCGTGAGGCCTACCCGGGCGACGTCTTCTACTTGCACTCCCGTCTGCTGGAGCGCTGCGCGAAGCTGTCCGACGAGCTCGGCGGTGGCTCGATGACCGGTCTGCCGATCATCGAGACGAAGGCCAACGACATCTCGGCCTACATCCCCACCAACGTCATCTCGATCACCGACGGCCAGTGCTTCCTGGAGTCCGACCTCTTCAACTCCGGTCAGCGCCCGGCCATCAACGTGGGTACCTCGGTCTCCCGTGTCGGTGGCGCCGCCCAGACCAAGGCGATGAAGAAGATCTCCGGCACCTTGCGTCTGGAGCTGGCGCAGTACCGCGAGCTGGAGGCCTTCGCCGCCTTCGCCTCCGACCTCGACGCCACCTCCAAGGCCCAGCTCGCCCGCGGCACCCGGATGATGGAGCTGCTCAAGCAGGGCCAGTTCTCGCCGATGGTCGTCGAGGAGCAGGTCGTGTCGATCTACATCGGCACCAAGGGGCACCTGGACTCGGTTCCGGTCGCCGACGTGCGCCGCTTCGAGTCGGAGCTGCTGGAGAACCTGCGCCACCGCCACGAGGGCATCCTCGAAGAGATCCGGGTGAACAAGGTTCTCTCGGACGACAACGAGGAGCGCCTGGTCAACGCGGTCGAGGCCTTCAAGGAGAACTTCACCGCCTCCGACGGCTCGTCGGTCGTGGTGAAGGACGCCGAGGCCGAGGCCATGGACGCGACCGCGGTCGGCCAGGAGACCATCAAGGTCGCCAAGACCGCCCCGAAGAAGTGACCGGGTAAGCCATGGCGCAACTTCGGGAAATCCGACAGCGGATCAAGTCAGCCCAGTCCTTCAAGAAGATCTTCAAGGCACAGGAGCTGATCGCGACCTCGCGCATCAGCAAGGCGCAGGCCCGGGTCGCGCAGTCCAAGCCGTACGCGGACGAGATCACCACTGTGCTGACCGCCCTCGCGGGCGCGGCGGCCAACCTGGACTCGCCGCTGCTCGTCGAGCGCACGAACGCCAAGCGGGCGGGCGTGTTGCTGGTGACCAGCGACCGAGGCTTGTGCGGCGGTTACAACGCCAACGCCATCAAGGCGGCCGAGGAACTGCAGGCGCTGCTGCGCGAGCAGGGCAAGACCCCGGTGCTCTTCGTGATCGGCCGCAAGGGACTGAACTTCTACCGGTTCCGCCAGCGCCCGGTCGCGCAGAGCTGGTCCGGCTTCTCCGAGAAGCCGACCTACGTCAACGCGGCCGACGCCGGTCAGGCCCTCATCGACGCGTTCCTCGCGGGCGCCGACGATGAGGGTGACAACGCGGGCGCCGATGGCATCCTCGGTGTCGACGAGCTGCACATCGTGTACACCGAGTTCGTCTCGATGCTCACGCAGCGTCCGGTCGCCAAGCGGGTCGCCCCGCTTGAGGTGGAGTACTCCTCCGAGGAGGAGGCCGCCGCGGCCAGGGCCGAGCTGAAGTCGGCGTACGCTTTCGAACCGAGCGCGGAAACGCTGCTCGGCAATCTGCTGCCGAAGTACATCAACACCCGGATCTACGCGGCACTGCTCGAGTCGGCGGCTTCCGAGTCCGCCGCTCGACGCACGGCGATGAAGGCGGCGACCGACAACGCCGACGAATTGGTCAAGAGCTTCACGCGAGTGGCCAATCAGGTTCGCCAGGCGCAGATCACCCAGGAGATCAGCGAGATCGTCGGTGGCGTGGAAGCGCTCGCCGCTGCCGCAGGAAGTGATGACTAATGACCGCCATTCAGGAACCCAAGACCGCAACCGGTCGCGTCGTCCGGGTGATCGGCCCCGTCGTTGACGTGGAGTTCCCCCGGGACTCTGTGCCGGAGCTCTTCAACGCGCTCAAGGTCGACGTCGCCCTTGAGTCGATGAAGAAGACCATCACCCTCGAGGTCGCCCAGCACCTCGGCGACAACCTGGTGCGCTGCATCTCGATGGCGCCGCAGGACGGCCTCGTGCGTGGCGCCCCGGTGCTCGACACCGGCGAGGGCATCTCGGTGCCCGTCGGCGACGTCGTCAAGGGCCACGTGTTCAACGCCCTGGGTGACTGCCTCGACAAGCCGGGCCACGCCGCGGACGCCGAGCGCTGGCGCATCCACCGTCGTCCCCCGCCCTTCGACCAGCTCGAGGGCAAGACCAAGATGCTGGAGACCGGCGTCAAGGTCCTGGACCTGCTCACCCCGTACGTCGAGGGTGGCAAGATCGGTCTGTTCGGTGGTGCCGGTGTCGGCAAGACGGTGCTCATCCAGGAGATGATCACCCGTATCGCCCGCAACTTCGGTGGTACGTCCGTGTTCGCCGGTGTCGGTGAGCGCACCCGTGAGGGCACCGACCTCTTCCTGGAAATGGAAGAGATGGGTGTTCTCCCGGACACCGCGCTCGTCTTCGGTCAGATGGACGAGCCGCCGGGCACCCGTATGCGCGTCGCCCTGTCGGCCCTGACCATGGCGGAGTACTTCCGCGATGTGCAGAAGCAGGACGTGCTGCTCTTCATCGACAACATCTTCCGGTTCACCCAGGCCGGTTCCGAGGTTTCGACCCTGCTGGGTCGCATGCCGTCGGCCGTGGGTTACCAGCCGACGCTGGCCGACGAGATGGGTGAGCTGCAGGAGCGCATCACCTCGACGCGTGGTCGCTCGATCACCTCGCTGCAGGCGATCTACGTCCCCGCGGACGACTACACCGACCCGGCCCCGGCGACGACCTTCGCCCACCTGGACGCGACGACGGAGCTTTCCCGTCCGATCTCCCAGAAGGGCATCTACCCGGCGGTCGACCCGCTGACTTCGTCCTCCCGAATCCTCGACCCGTCCATCGTGGGCGACGAGCACTACCGGGTGGCGCAGGAGGTCAAGCGGATCCTGCAGAAGTACAAGGAACTGCAGGACATCATCGCGATCCTCGGCATGGACGAGCTGTCCGAAGAGGACAAGGTGACGGTCAACCGCGCCCGTCGCATCGAGCGCTTCCTGTCGCAGAACTTCTTCGTGGCGGAGAAGTTCACCGGCGAGGTCGGCTCGTTCGTCAAGCTCGCCGACACCATCGAGGCCTTCGACAAGGTCGCGAAGGGCGAGTACGACCACGTTCCGGAGCAGGCCTTCCTCTCCATCGGTGGCCTCGACGACCTGGAGCGCAAGTACCACGAGCTCACCGGCAAGAAGAAGTAACTGCCGCCAAGCACGACGAAAGGGCCGGTGTCCACTGCGGACACCGGCCCTTTCGGCTATCTCAGAGCGTGACTTCGAACAGCGTCGACTCGCCGTCCCTGGTCACCTCGACCTGGGTCGCGTTCGTGGGGAGCAGCGCGGCGTCCCTACCCGCGCTGATCCAGTCGCCGTCCGTGCGGTAGCGCAGCACCGCCCCGCGCGCCGCGACGAGCGTGCCCTGGCCGTTCTCCAACTTCACGTTGACGGGCAGTGGTTCCGGCGCGTTCAGCGGCCCTCCGTACGCCCACTTCGTCACCTTGCCGGTCGCGTCCCGGTAGCCGAGGTAGAGCCTGCTGCCGGTGTCGTTGGGCACGTACTCCACGCCCACGACGCTGCGGCCGCCCGGGAGATCGGCGATCACTTCGAACCCGATCACGCCGACGCGGGCCAGCGGATCGCCGTAACCGGCCGCCTGCAGCGCGCTTCCGACATCCAGGTCGTCGGTCAGCGGAGCGGCCTTGGTCCCACCCGCGCGGAGCGGCTGGTTCTGCGGCCAGTCCATCGTGCGGCGGGGGACCGGTTTGCTCTGCCGGTCGGTGCCTTCGTGATACTGCGACGCGGGCAGGACGCCGATGCTTTCCTTGTGGCCGGCGTTCGTCGGGTCCTTCGCCCGCACGACTCGGACGTCCCCGCCGCGAACCGCCCCGGGGAACGCCAGGAACGAGATCCCGCCCAGGTCGGTCATGGCCGTCCACTCACGGGAGCCTCGGCCGTCTTCGCCGACCTTCCACTCGGGTGAGGCGTGCAGTGGGGCGCTGCCGCTGAAGGCGACCGCGTAGCGATCGCTCGGACCGAACAGGAACGCGGCCCGCTCGGGTGTCATCGCGTCGCCGCTGCCCGGAGCGCTGTTGATCAGGGTGGCCTGGTCGCCGATGACCAACCCGATCACGACCCGCTGAATGGTGCTGAGATCGACGACGTTGCCGTCGATGTAGGTCATGGTCCCTTTCTCGGATTCCCGTTGCTGCACGACGATGGCGACCTTGCCCGCGGGCGTGGTCCCGGCCCAGTACACGCGGGGTTCGCCGATCAGGGTGTTTCCGGGCTGGTCGGCTCCCGGTGCCACGGCCATGCCCTTGGTGAACGCGGTTCGCGCGTCGCGCAGGTAGTCGGCGTCGCCTGCCAGGTCACCGCGGGTCGCCGCGGTCAGCAGGGGATTGGGGGCGGCGGCGGTGATCGCGGGCCGGGTGGGCGCCCACGGCGCCACCGAGACCACGGCGCCCGCGGCCATCGCGACGGCTAGGGTGCCGGTGACCAGCATTCGGCGGCGAAACTGCCTGCGCTTGCCGCCGCGCACCACGTCTGTGGTGAAGCCGATGCGGGGCTCGATGTCGTCGGTGGCGTCCCGCAACGCGCGGGTGAGGTCGTCGGTGTTCATGCTCATCCTTTCGTCGCGGGTTCGGCCAGCAGTGCGCGCAGGCGGTCGAGCCCGCGCGAGGTCTGGCTCTTGACCGTCCCGGTGCCGCACCCGAGTGCGGCGGCGGTGTCGGCTTCGGACAGGTCGTCGAAGTAGCGCAGAACCAGCACGGCCCGCATTCGCGGCGGGAGCGTCCCCAGCGCCCGGGCGATCTGGTCTCGGTCGGCGATGCCACTCTCGTGGCCGCGCACGCCCGGTTCGGCGGCATGCTCCAGGGCTGTCTCGGTCACCCGGCGCGACCGGTGCCGCCAGCGGTTGGCTGAGGCGTTGGCCAGCGCGGCCCGGACGTAGGGCTCCGGGTTGCCCTTGACGCGTTTGCGGCGGGCGTAGACGCGTTCGAGTACGTCCTGGAGCAGGTCTTCCGCCGCGCCGCGGTCGCCGCCGCAGAGCAAGTACGCGGTGCGCAGCAGGGAAGTCGACCGGTGGGTCACGAACTCGGTAAAGTCGGTGTCCTCGATGTCGGTCACCGCCTGTGATCGAAGTGGCTCATGCCAAGAGTGACACCGGCCTGGCTGGGGAGGTTGCCTGCCGACCATCTAGACTGCCCAAGAACCGTGAGTCTAAGGAGATAAGCGTGGCTGAGATGTCCGTCCAGCTGGTCGCCGTGGAACGACGCCTGTGGTCGGGTACCGGCTCATTCGTCAGCGCGCAGACCACCGAGGGTGAGATCGGCATCATGCCTGGTCACGAACCCGTGCTCGGCCAGCTCGTCGAGGGTGGCGTGGTCAAGGTCATCACCACCGACGGCGAAGCGGTCGTGGCCGCGGTGCACGGTGGCTTCCTCTCGGTCACCGCCGACTCGGTGAGCATCCTGGCTGAGTCCGCCGAGCTCGCGGGCGAGATCGACGTGGCAGCGGCCCGCTCCGGACTCGACGCCGACGACGCCGAGGAGCGCGCGAGAGCAGCCGCCCGGGTGCGCGCCGCCGAGCACTCCTCCTGATGTCGGCGTAGGGGGCGGGGGCGGCCGATGGACATCAGCGATGTGGTCGTGCTGGTCCTCGCCGCCGTGTTCGCCTTCCTGGTCTTGCTAGTCCTGCGCCGCCTGCGCCTTCTTCGCGCGGGCGGCGTTCACGTTGCCCTGCGCACCCGCATCGACGACACGGGCAAGGGCTGGCACCTCGGTGTCGGCCGCTACCAGGGCGACGAGTTCGCCTGGTTCCGCGCGCTGAGCCTGCGCAAGGGCCCCGACCGCGTCCTGCGCCGCGACGGCCTGGAGATCGTGCACCGCCGCGAGCCCGAACGCGGCGAGACCCCGAACATGCCCGTGGGCTCCCGTGTCCTGCGCTTCGAGTACGCCAACGGCGGCGCCGCCCCGGGTGTCGAGGTCGCGATGGGCCCGGACGTGCTCACCGGCTTCCTGTCCTGGCTGGAAAGCGCCCCGCCCGGACAACGGCTGCCCTGGGCGTCCTAGTTGTCCATGCGGGAACTCGTCGTCCTCGGGACCGCGAGCCAGGTGCCGATTCGCGCGCGCAACCACAACGGCTACTTCCTGCGCTGGGACGACGACGTCTTCCTGTTCGACCCGGGCGAGGGCACGCAGCGGCAGATGGCGCTGGCCGGGGTGTCGGTCACCGCGATCACCCGGCTGTGCGTGACCCATTTCCACGGCGACCACTGCCTGGGCGTCCCCGGCATCGTGCAGCGCCTCTCGCTTGACGGCGTCGCCCATGAGGTGGTCGCCCACTACCCGGCGTCGGGCGCCGAGTTCTTCGGCAACCTGCGGCGCGCGAGTTCGTTCTATGAGGTCGCGCGGGTCCGCGAGGAGCCGGTGGTGGCCGAAGGCGTCATCGCGACCGGCCGCTTCGGCGAACTGCACGCGCGGCGGCTCGACCACCGCATCGAGACCTTCGGCTACCAGCTGCGGGAGCCCGACTCCCGCCGGATGCTGCCGGAGAAGCTGGCCGAGTTCGGCATCACCGGCCCGGCTGTCGGCGCATTGCAGCGCGAAGGCGGGGAGCTGCTGGAGCGGGTCAGCGAGCCGAAACCGGGGCAGCGGTTCGCCTTCGTCATGGACACCCGCCTCTGCGACTCGGTGTACGAACTGGCGGACGCCGCCGACATGCTGGTGATCGAGTCGACGTACCTGCACGCGGACGCGGCTTTGGCCGAGGAACACGCCCACCTCACGGCCCGGCAGGCGGCGCGGGTCGCGCGGGAGAGCGGTGTGCGGACCCTCGTGCTGACCCACTTCTCGCAGCGCTACGACGATCTGAGCCTGTTCCACGAAGAAGCCGCCGCGGAGTTCGGCGGAACGATAGTGGTGGCCACGGATCTGGCCAGAATCCCGGTTCCGAAGCGGCAGTGACCGCACCGGTTCGGCGGGTGGTGGCGGTGCTCGTGATCGCCTACGCGCGGTCGTCCGGAGCGCCTGAGCCAGAACTCGTCGGCCCGACCCTAGACTCTCGGGGTGAGCCCACGATGAGTAAGACGGACGACCTTCGCGCCTTGCGCGAGGCGCGCTACGAGCAGCGGTCCGCACGCGAAACCAAGCCGATCATCGCACCGACGGAGCGGCCGCCTGCCAAACCGACCCAAGTCACCGCGGACGCCACCGACGCCACGGACGCCGAGGTGGCCGAGGTGGACTGTGAGCCGGAGGCAGCGCTCTGCGGCCATCGGGCGATCAGCGGACGCACCTGTACCCGCGAGCACGGTCACGCGGCCAAGAGCCACCGCTACTCCTGAGCCCGGCGACCTGACCTCCAGCGCGGCGGAGTTCGACGGCGAGATCGTGGTGGCCACGGACTTGGCGAGAGTGCGCGTTCCCAAGCGGCGCTGATCCGGTAGCCGGCAGGATGCGCTGACTGCGCACCCTGGGGGGACAACATGCGGTCGTACAGCCGACGGCTCTTACTCTTCGCAATCCTGGCGACAACGGTGTCGGTCGCGATCGTCGTCCTCGTGATCGGCGTGGTCCGGGACCCCGGGTTCCGGTGGCGGCCGGTCCCCGGACGGTGGCGGTATCGGAAGAACCGGCGCCGATCGAGACTACGCATGCGCGCGAACTGACCAAGGTCCTGGCCGACTTTTCGGTCCAGCCGGATTCGAAGATCAAGCCTTCTTCGCCAGATCGCGCAGATCCTTGCGGATGTTGCCGCGCACCATCGGCGCCATGAGCGGGCCGACGAACCGGTAGTAGCCGCTCGCGTCGCCCTGGACGCGGATGCTGGCGAGTGTCCCCTCGGGATGCTCGTCGAACCGGTAGGTGACGTGCATCGGGAACGGCCCGGCCACCGACCGCATGTCCAGCAGCGTGGGCGGTTCGTGCTCCTCGACCCGCAGCACGTAGTCGATCCGCTTGCCCAGGAAGTGCGCGGTGCGGGTGACCTGCGCGCCGACGCCGAAGCCGCCGCCGGGTGCTTCCGTGGTCAGCGCGGCTTCCTTGATGCCTTGGGTCCACTCGTGGTCGTGGCGCCAGTCCATCGCGTACTCGGCCACCCGCGCGGGCGGCAGCGGGATGACCCGCTCAGCGATCACATCCATCTCGACTCCTCCAAAGTGTCGCCGATACGTCGATCGAGCCGCCCGCGACCGGACAAGTCATCCGTTGGCGCCGGGCTTCCAGAGCACGTCGCCGTCCGGGTTGGCGATGCGCGCCAGTACGAACAGCAGGTCGGACAGCCGGTTGAGGTACTTCGCGGCCAGGATGTTCGTCCGCTCGGCGTCGTCCTCGATGAGCGCCCACGTGTTGCGCTCCGCCCGCCGCGCGACGGTGCGGGCGACGTGCAGCAGGGCCGCGCCGGGGGTGCCGCCGGGCAGGATGAAGGAGTTGAGCTTCTCCAGGCGGTCGTTGAAGTCGTCGATCCACCCTTCGAGCCGGGTCACGTACGCCTCGGTGATGCGCAGCGGCGGGTACGGCGGGTCGGGGACGATCGGGGCGCACAGGTCGGCGCCGACGTCGAACAGGTCGTTCTGGATGCCGCGCAGGACGTCGGTGACCTCGTCGGTCAGCCCGCCGAGGGCGATCGCCACCCCGATCGAGGAGTTGGCCTCGTCCACATCGGCGTAGGCAGCGAGGCGGACCGACGTCTTCGGCACCCGCGAGCCGTCGCCGAGCGCGGTCGTGCCCTTGTCGCCGACCTTGGTATAGACCCTCGTAATGTGAACCGACATGGCGTCAGCCTATTACCCGCCCGACCACCCGACTGGGGTGAGCGGGTTCGGTAGGGGCATCATTGCCCGCGTGACAGAGCACTTCCAGGTTCACGGCGGCGCGCGGCTCGTCGGCGACGTCGCGGTTGTCGGCGCCAAGAACAGCGTGCTCAAGCTGATGGCGGCGGCGCTGCTGGCCGAGGGCACGACCACCCTGACCAACTGCCCGGAGATCCTCGACGTCCCCCTGATGGCCGACGTCCTGCGCAGCCTGGGCTGCGAGGTGACCCTGGAGGGCGACCGCGCGGTGATCACCACCCCCGCGGAGCTCAACCACCGGGCCGATTCGCCGTCGATGGGCAAGCTGCGGGCCTCGGTCTGCGTGCTGGGTCCGCTCGTCGGCCGGTGCAGGCGCGCGGTCGTCGCCCTCCCCGGCGGCGACGCGATCGGCTCGCGGCCGCTGGACATGCACCAGAACGGCCTGCGCTCGCTCGGCGCGACCAGCGAGATCGAGCACGGCTGTGTCGTGGCCGAGGCCGAGGGCCTGCACGGCGCGCAGATCTGGCTCGACTTCCCCAGCGTGGGTGCCACCGAGAACATCCTGATGGCCGCGGTGCTGGCCGACGGGGTCACGGTCATCGACAACGCCGCGCGCGAGCCGGAGATCATCGACCTGTGCCTGATGCTGCAGCAGATGGGCGCCAAGGTCGAGGGCGCGGGCACGTCGACGCTCACCGTCCACGGCGTCGAGTCCCTGCGGCCCACCGAACACCGCGTGGTCGGCGACCGCATCGTCGGCGCGACCTGGGCTTTCGCCGCGGCGATGACCCGCGGCGACATCACCGTCAAGGGCGTCAACCCGCACCACCTGGACCTGGTCCTGGAGAAGCTGCGCAGCGCGGGCTCGGAGATCACCATCTACGAGGACGGCTTCCGCGTCGTCCAGCACGAGCGCCCCACAGCGGTCGACTTCGTGACCCTGCCCTACCCCGGCTTCGCCACCGACCTGCAGCCCTTCGCCATCGCCCTGACCGCGGTCGCGGAGGGGACGTCGATGATCACCGAGAACCTCTTCGAAGCCCGCTTCCGCTTCGTCGAGGAAATGGTCCGACTCGGCGCGGACGCCCGCACCGACGGCCACCACGCCGTGATCCGCGGTGTCGAACGCCTGTCGAGCGCCCCCGTGTGGGCGTCGGACATTCGCGCGGGGGTGGGGCTGGTATTGGCCGGCCTGTGCGCGGAAGGCGTGACAGAGGTGTGGGACGTCTTCCACATCGACCGCGGCTACCCCATGTTTGTGGAAAACATGCAGCGCTTGGGCGCCGACGTGCGACGCGTCGACATCGAACCCGAGCGCGCGGTTTAGATTTCGCTCAGCGAACGGTCACCGAAACCCGCTGAGCCATGTTGTTGGCCATCCCCTGCGTATTCCACGGCTGCTCCACCGGCTGCACCCCATGCCGGTCAGCGGCCCGAACCAACACCAAGACCTCACCCGGGGCCGCTGACCAGCGGAAGGTCCACGGCCGCCAGGCGTACTTGCCCGCCTGCTTGCCGAGCGCCGCGTTCGCCCAGGTCTGCCCGCCGTCGACGCTGACCTCGACCCGCGTCACCGGGCCTTGGCCGCTCCACGCCCGGCCGAACAGCTCGACCGGGCCCGCGTCGACGATCCGTCGCCGGGTCATGAAGTCCGGGAACCCCGGTGGAACGACCAGCGCCCGCGGCCTGATCCGCGTCACCGGCTCGCCGTCGTCCCCAGTGTCGTGCTTGATTCGATAAGCCGTCGCGTTCTGGAATCCGGTGAACTCGTGATCCAGCACGGTGATCCGCCGCAGCCACTTCACGCTCGCCATCCCGTACCACCCCGGCACCACCAGCCGCACCGGCGCGCCATGCTGCGGCGGCAGCGGCTGCCCGTTCATCTCGTAGGCGACCAGCACGTCCCGCCCCACCGCGTCCCCCAGCGACAGCCCCCGCTGATAGTCCTGCTCAACCCCCCGATCAGTCCCGTGGTCAAGCCCGGTGAACGCGACATCCACAGCGTCATCGAGCACGCCCGCCTCGGCCAGCAAATCGACCAGCGGCGTCCCGGTCCACCGCGCGGTCCCGACCGCCTCATCCAGCCACGGCTGGCTCACCGGCCGCGGGTGCAGCCGGGCCCGCCCGTTGCCCGCGCACTCCAGCGTCACCGTCAGGTTCACCTTCGGCCGCGCCCGCAGCGACGCCAGGTCGAACTCCAGCGGCGTGCCGACCCGGCCGTCCACGGTGAGCCGGTAGGTGTCGGGGTCCACATACGGGATGTCGTAGTGCACCAGGACGTAGTGCAGCCCCGGCGGTGTCAGGTCGTAGCGCAGCGCCTCCAACGGCATCCCGTGGTTGCGCGCCGCCAGCCGCAACTCATCGAGCGAGATGCCCTCGTCGGGCCCCGCGATCCGCGACGCCTCACCTTCACGGACGCTGGAGGAAGTCATGCCTTGAGCATCGCCCACGACGCCCAGGTGTGACAGTGGGCATTTTTCGGTCGGTTCGCGCACCCGAAGTGCCCGTGCGTAAACCTGGCGCCACCGGGCCACCGCGAGTAGAACTGGACCACCGTCCAGTACGACAGGAAGGCCGTGATGCGTACTCCACGCCGAGGCAACGCACTGTCCGTAGCGCTACTCGCGATAGCGGGGCTGGTGGCGGCTCCGTCGGCCGCGGTGGCCGCGCCGCCGTTGGCGAAGGCGCCGTTCGCGCAGGGATATGGCGGGGCGGTTGTCTCCGACTCCGTCGAATCGACCCAGGCGGGCATCGAGGTGCTGCGCAGAGGCGGCACCGCCGCGGACGCCGCCGTGGCGGTCGCCGCGACGCTGGGGGTGACCGACCCGAACATGGCGGGCCTCGGGGGCGGCGGGTACTTCGTGTACTACGACGCCCGCACTCGCAAGGTGTCCACCATCGACGGTCGCGAGACGACACCCGCCGCAGGCGACGCGCAGATGTTCATCAACCCCGCCACGGGCACGCCGTACCCGTTCTGGACGGCCGTCAACAGCGGCCTGTCCGTCGGCACCCCCGGCATGCTGGCCACCTGGGAGCGCGCGCTGCAGCGCTGGGGCCGGTTCAGCCTCAAGAACAACCTCAAGCCCGCGATCAAGGTCGCCGAGAAGGGCTTCCCGGTCACCCCCCAGCTGCGGTCGGAGATCCTGGAGAACGAGGCCCGCTTCAAGCAGTTCAGCTCGACCGCCGAGCTGTTCCTCCCCGGTGGGACCGCGCCCCCGGTCGGCTACCTCCTGCGTAACCCCGACCTGGCCGACACCTACCGCGAGATCGCCAAGGACGGCATCGGCGCCTTCTACGGCGGCGCGATCGGCCGCGATCTGGCCGAGACCACGCAGAACCCGCCGCTGGCCGCCGACGCCACGATCACCCCGCCCAAGGGCCGGATGACGGTCGAGGACCTGCGCGACTACCGGACCATCGACCGCGCGCCGACCCACGTGGCCTACCGGGGCTACGACGTCTACGGCATGGCCCCCAGCTCCAGCGGCGGCATCACCGTGGGCGAGGCGCTCAACATCCTGGAGAACTTCGACATCGCGGGCATGGACCGCACCCAGGCGCTGCACCACTACCTGGAGTCCAGCAAGCTCGCCTTCGCCGACCGCAACCGCTACATCGGCGACCCGGCCTACGTCGACGTCCCGCAGGAGCGGCTGCTCTCCGACGCGCACGCCGCCAAGCGGGCCTGCCTGATCGACCCGGCGTCGGTGATGCCCGCGCCGACCGCCCCGGACGCGGGCTGCGAGCCCGCGGCGGCGGGCACGGCGTCGCCGGAGAACGAGGTCCACACGAACCACTTCGTGGTCTCCGACAAGCTCGGCAACGTGGTGTCCTACACCAACACCATCGAGCAGGTCGGCGGCAGCGGCATCGTGGTGCCGGGCCGCGGGTTCCTGCTCAACAACGAGCTGACCGACTTCAACTTCACCCCGACGCAGGGTTCGGCGCCCGACCCGAACCTGGCCGCGCCGGGCAAGCGGCCGCGGTCGAGCATGTCGCCGACGATCGTGCTGAAGAACGGCAAGCCGTGGCTGGCACTCGGGTCCCCGGGCGGCTCGACGATCATCACCACGGTCCTGCAGATCCTGGTCAACCGAGTCGATTTCGGCATGTCCCTCAAGGAGGCCGTCGCCGCCCCGCGCGCGACCCAGCGCAACTCGCCGACGACGGTGGCCGAACCGGCCTTCATCGCCGCCGCCGGCGGCCTGAAGGCCCTCGGCCACGCCTTCACGGAACAACGCTTCATCGGCGCCGCCGCCACCCTGGAGTTCACCGGCACCGGCAAAGTCCTGGCCGTAGGCGAGGAATTCCGCCGCGGCGGCACCTCCGCCGCCGTCCTCCACCCCACCCCCTAACCGTCGCGAGTCCAACGTTCAGAACAACGAGTCCAACGTTCAGAACATCGAATTTCCATCTCACGTCACGTGAGGCTGGAAGCGGGATGTTCTGAACGTTGGACTCGCGGGTGGGTCAGGTGTTGAGGAGGGTTTGGATGGCGGTTTGTTCGTCGGCGGGGAAGACGAGGATTCGGTAGGTTTCGCCGTCCTCGCTTGGGACGGTCGTGGCGCGTACGCCTGCTTTCTGGAGTTGCAGTTCGACGAAACGGGCGGCGTCGACGCTGTGCACCTTCGCGACCTCACGGAGCAGGCCGTAATCCTTGCGCCGGTCGGCGTCCGACGCCATGCCCCAGCGCAGCACGAGGCCGAGCAGGCCGACGATCGCCAGTGCCACCAGGATGAGGAACGGCGCGGGCACATCCATGCCGTCCATCATCCTCCCGAGCACAAGACGTAACCGTTAGGCGGTTATGTTCGCCACCTCGAATGCGATCAACTTGGGTCGGGTCGGTGTGATCCGCGCGAGCCGATCCACGGAACCGAGTCTCCGGAGGCGGCCATGACTCAGACAGTGGGACGCGACCTCGTCCACTCATACCTCTACCTGCGCAGGGCGATCGGCCTGATCGGCCTCGCGCTGCCACCCGTGCTCATCCTCGGGAAGATCCTCCTCGATGGCGGTGGGCTGCAGAACTCCCTCAGCGGCTACTACTACACCGGGATGCGCGACGTCCTGGTCGGCGCCATGTGGGCGGTCGGCGTGTTCCTGTTCTGCTACCGCGGTTACAGCCCGGTCGACGACTGGGTCGCCAACATCGCGGGCCTGTCCGCGATCGGGGTCGCGATCTTCCCCACGTCACCCAGCGGCGGCCCGAACGTCAGCGCGGGCGACGACAAGCTGCTCGGCTTCGTCCATGTCGCCTGCGCGGGCGTGTTCTTCCTGTCCCTGGCGTACTTCTGCCTGTTCCTGTTCACCAGGCGCGACGCGGAGAACCCGGGCGAGCACAACGAGGTGCGCAACAAGGTCTACGTCGCCTGCGGGGTCATGATCCTCGCCTGCATCGCCCTGATCCCGGTGATCGCCTACCTCTTTGACAACGAGACCAAGGCACTGCATCCCGCGCTGTGGCTGGAATCCGGCGCCGTGCTGGCCTTCGGTGTCGCGTGGGCGGCGAAGGGCAAAGCCATCGCCATCCTCAAAGACTGAGCATCCCTGCCAGGACTTGAACCTGGGACCTCGCCGTTCGTAGCGGCGCGCTCTGTCCAGCTGAGCTACAGGGATTCGCCCGGCCGCGCGTCCAACCGCCGCCTAAGGGGACCGTGACGACACCTGACCACGGTCATCCACCAATCCGCACCGTTACCCGGCAGGTGACCCAAACATGAAATTCCGGGGAGGCGGAACAGTCTGTGTAAACAAGAGAGCCGCCCATCGGTGCTGGCGATGGGCGGCTCCCTCACGTGAGGATCACTGATCTCACGGTGGGGAGCCGACGCCCAGGCGCGGGCGGGCGACGTGCGCGGTGCCGAATCGGCGCCACACCCCTCGCTGCTCGTTCGCGACTGTCATCGTGTCTCCTCGTTTGCTGCGATCAGCATGTCCGACGTGGACGGTCAACGTCCAGCGAATTTACGGCAGGGCCACGAACGGGCTCATGAAGGCCCGCGCGGTCGGCGCGTCGAGCCGGTAGGACACGTTCGTCGCGTAGCAGGGTCCGTCACCGGTGACCGTGGTCGCGACCAGGGTCCGCTTTCCGTCGATGACGGCGAAGTTCGGGCCGCCCGAGTCGCCGTAGCAGGCGCCGCCGTTGCCCTGGGGCGCGGTCATGTGCAGCCGCACCCACGTGTTGTTGAGCGCGTCGAAGCCGACCGGCGCCTTCATCCGCACGCCGCCGCCGGGGTGGGTCTGTCCACCTGGGCCGCGCACGGCCTCCTGGGTGCCGTAACCGGCCACGGTGAACGGCACCGCGTCCAGGCCGCGCGGGCCGAGGGTGTCGAGCTTGCCCGCGGTGGGCAGGGTCGCCGGGGTGAAACTCCAGCGGGCCGCGAGCGCGGCGGCGGGCACCTGCACCACGGAGATGTCGTGCGAGTCCGCGGAGTTGCCCGGGTACGCCGGGTCGTTGTGGGCGACGCCCTCGACGCCCACCGCCGCTCCGACCGCCGCCGGGTCCCCCGGGTGGGCCAGGGCGGCCGCGTCCAAGTCGGCCTGCACGTTCTGCGCGAGCGAGACGTAGTACCGCACGCCCTCGGCCCAGTCGGTGGTGCAGTGCGCCGCGGTCAGGAAGGTGTCGCGGTCGACCATGGTCCCCGAACACATCCAGTCGATGCGGTCGGGCGTGGCCGGGTCGTCGTCGTTGTCCCACTGGACCACCAGCGCGCCGACCTCGGTCCGTTCGGGCGCGGGGGTGGCGTTGTAGCTGTTGATCGCCGATGCTGGGATGGATAACACGCTGGTCAGCGCTACTACGGCGACGGCGGGCACGAGGTACTTCAGACTCATGGTCAAAGCCTCCGGGAAAGGGTTTCAGGTTGCGCCAGTCAACCGGTGAGAGTGCCTGTGAGCAATGGCACCGAGCCGAAATTCCTTACTGACCAGTACGCTCCACGAAAAGGGCTGTTAACGGAGGTAAACCGGTGCCGTATCCGTCAGACCGTGAGCGAGACCGCCCGTGGGTCATGCGCACCTACGCCGGGCACTCTTCCGCGACCAAGTCCAACGAGCTCTACCGGCGCAACCTGTCCAAGGGGCAGACCGGACTTTCCATCGCGTTCGACCTGCCGACGCAGACCGGTTATGACCCCGACGACGAACTCGCCAAGGGCGAGGTCGGCAAGGTCGGCGTCCCGGTCACGCACATCGGCGACATGCGCACGCTGTTCGACCAGATCCCGCTCGGTGTGGCCAACACCTCGATGACGATCAACGCGACGGCCATGTGGCTGCTGTCGCTCTACGTCTCGGTGGCCCAGGAGCAGGCCGAGGCCGAGGGCACCGACTGGCACGAGGTCGTCGCGAAGCTCGCGGGCACCACGCAGAACGACATCATCAAGGAATACCTGTCCCGCGGCACCTACGTCTTCCCGCCCGGGCCGAGCCTGCGGCTGATCACCGACATGGTCGCGTGGACCGTGTCGAACGTGCCGAAGTGGAACCCGATCAACATCTGCAGCTACCACCTGCAGGAGGTCGGCGCGACCCCGGTGCAGGAAGTCGCCTACGCGATGTGCACGGCGATCGCGGTCCTCGACGCGGTGCGCGACTCCGGGCAGGTGCCCGCCGAGAAGTTCGGCGAGGTCGTCTCCCGCATCTCGTTCTTCGTCAACGCGGGCGTGCGGTTCGTCGAAGAGATGTGCAAGATGCGCGCCTTCACCGAGCTGTGGGACGAGATCACCCGCGACCGCTACGGCATCACCGACGAGAAGCAGCGCCGGTTCCGCTACGGCGTGCAGGTCAACTCCCTCGGCCTGACCGAGGCGCAGCCGGAGAACAACGTCCAGCGCATCGTGCTGGAGATGCTCGCCGTGTCGCTCTCGCGCAAGGCCCGCGCCCGCGCGATCCAGCTCCCCGCGTGGAACGAGGCCCTCGGCCTGCCGCGCCCGTGGGACCAGCAGTGGGCGCTGCGCATGCAGCAGGTGCTCGCCTACGAGACCGACCTGCTGGAGTACGAGGACATCTTCGACGGCTCCCCGGTCATCGAGGCCAAGGTCAACGAGATCATGACCGGCGCGCGCGAGGAGATCGACCGCGTGCAGGCCATGGGCGGGGCGGTCGCGGCCGTCGAGTCCGGCTACATGAAGACGCAGATGGTCGGCTCGCTGGCCGAGCGGCGCAGGCTCATCGAGAACGGCGACCAGATCATCGTCGGCGTCAACAAGTTCGACACCACCGAGCCGAGCCCGCTGCAGGCCGAGGGCGCCAAGGCCATCGAGACCGCCGACCCGGCCGCCGAACTGGAGGCCGTCGAGGCGGTCCGGCGCTGGCGGGCCGAGCGCGACGAGACCGCGGTGGACGAGTCGCTGCGCAAGCTTCGTGAGGCCGCGAAGACCGACGTCAACCTGATGGACGCGACGCTGGCGTGCGCGCACGCGGGCGTCACCACCGGTGAGTGGTCCGCGGCGCTGCGCGAGGTGTTCGGCGAGTACCGGGCGCCCACGGGTGTCTCCGGCGCGTCGGCGGGTGGCGAGGCGGGCGTCGAGCTGGCCGCGGTGCGCGAGCGGGTCAAGGCGACCGGCGAGGAGCTGGGCGAGCGGCTGCGCATGCTGGTCGGCAAGCCTGGTCTCGACGGCCACTCCAACGGCGCGGAGCAGATCGCCGTGCGGGCCCGCGACACCGGCTTCGAGGTCGTCTATCAGGGCATTCGCCTCACCCCGGACCAGATCGTGGCGGCCGCGGTGCAGGAGGGCGTGCACGTGGTCGGCCTGTCGATCCTGTCCGGCTCACACCTGGAAGTCGTTCCCGCGGTGGTCGAGGGTTTGCGGGCCGCCGGCGCGGGGGATGTTCCGGTCGTGGTCGGCGGCATCATCCCGCCCGACGACGCGAAGATCCTCGCCGAGCGCGGTGTGGCCCGGGTGTTCACGCCCAAGGACTACGAGATGACGCAGATCATGGACGAGATCGTCAACGTCATCCGTGAGGCGAACAAGCTGCCGTAGCAGTGGGTCGGACCTCAGGGCGTGTCGCGGGGCCGTGTTTCTCGTGGAACTCGCGCGGTCGGGATCGCCGACGCACCCGCATGGATGCGTGACCAGCGGTGGTGGTCGGCGGCACTTGGCGGCAGTACCGTCGAGCTATGGCCGACTACCAGCACATTCTCGTCGAGCGTGCGGACAGCGTCGTCCGCATCACCATGAACCGCCCGGGCAGGCGGAACTCGCTTTCCGAGGACCACCTGGCCGAACTCCTCGACGCCTTCCGCGCGGCGGGCGTCTCCGACGCGACCGGCATCATCCTGGCCGCCGAGGGGCCGGTCTTCTCCGCGGGCCACGACTTCGGCGACGTCTCCTCCCGCGACCTCGGCGGCGTGCGCGAGCTACTGCGGCTGTGCACGGACCTGATGCGCACCATCGAGTCGGTTCCCCAGGTGGTCATCGCCCGTGTCCACGGTCTGGCCACCGCGGCAGGCTGCCAGCTGGTCGCGTCCTGCGACCTGGCGGTGGCCGCCGAGTCGGCGGGGTTCGCCCTTCCCGGCGGAAAGGGCGGCTGGTTCTGCCACACGCCCGCCGTGCCGGTGGCGAGGGCCATCGGCCGCAAGCGACTGATGGAGATGGCCCTGACCGGCGATGTCGTCGACGCCCACACCGCCGAACAGTGGGGCATGGTCAATCAGGTCGTCCCCGACACCGAACTGGACAAAGCGGTCGACGAACTGATGCGGAAGGCGACCCGCGGCAGCGCGGCCAGCAAGGCTTTGGGCAAGCAGACCATCTACGCCCAGTTGGACCGGCCGGAGGCCGACGCCTACGCGATCGCGCTGGAAGTGATGGCGGCGGCTTCGCAGCTGCCTGGAGCCAAGGAGGGCATGGCCGCCTTCCTGCAGAAGCGCTCTCCGGTCTGGCCGGACTGATGGCCGAGACAGTTCCGCCCCAGCGCCTGGCGACGCTCGCGGACGCGCCGCGGATCGCCGAGCTGATGCACGCGTCCGTGGTGGAGCTGTTCCCGCTGTTCTACGGTGAGAAGGAGACAGCGAGCGCGGTGGTGCATATCGCGCACATCGACCTGACGCTGATCGAAGACGGCACCTACTTCGTTCACGAGGTGGACGGCGAGATCATCGCCTGCGGCGGCTGGAGCAGACGGGGCAAGCTCTACACCGGCTCCGGGTCGGGGCAGGACGACCACCGGCTGATCGACCCGGCCACCGAACCCGCCCGGGTCCGCGCCATGTTCGTGCGGGCGGACTGGACCAGGCGCGGTCTCGGCCGGGCGATCCTCGAATCGTGCAGACGGGCCGCGGAAGCCGAAGGATTCGGTTCGCTGGCACTCCTGGCGACGCTGCCGGGAGTGCCGCTGTACCGGTCCTTCGGCTTCCGCGAGACCGAGCGGCGGGCAATCCTGATGCCGGACGGCGTGGAGATCGAGGGCGTGATGATGACCCGCGGTATCGAGCCGCTCTAGGGCAGCGTGTCCAGGTGCGCGGCCACCGAATTGGCGAACGCGTAGCCGTTGGACGCGTCCCAGTTGATCGACCAGGTCATGGCTCCGCGGATCGTCGGGTACGCCACGGCGGGGGTGAACCCGCCACAGTTCGTCCGCCGGGCCAGGCAGCTCAGGGCAGCGTTGACGTTGGCGGGGGACTGGTAGCCGCCGCCTGCACCCGAGGGTGAAGCGGGCAGTCCGAGGCCGACCTGGTCGGCGCGTAGACCGCCCCGCAGCTGGATGCAGGCCAGTGCGGTCAGGAAGTCGACCGAGCCTTGGCCGTAGACCTTCTGGTCGCAGCCCATCATCGATCCGGAGTTGTAGTACTGCATGTTGACGATCGTCAGGATGTCCTTGATCGCCAACGCCAACTGGAAGTACCCGCCGGAGGTCGACTGCATGTCGATCGTCTGCGGAGCCATCGTGATGATCTTCCCGCCTGCCGCGTGGATCTGGCGCAGCGCGGAGGCCATGTGGGTGGCGTTGATGCCGTTCTCCAGATCGATGTCGACGCCGTCGAACCCGTAGTCCCTGATCAGTCGGGCCATGCTGGAGGCGAAAGCGTTTGCGGCGGCGGTGTCGCCGACGGTCACGGTGCCCTTTTCGCCGCCGACGGAAAGGATCACCTTCTGGCCCCGGGCCTGCGCTGTCCGGATGTCGGCCTTGAACTGGGCGTCCGTGTAGCCGCCGAGTTGGCTCGACAGCCCGGAGTCGAGGGTGAACGTCACCGCGCCGGGCGTGCCCGGGACGGCGTCGGCGAAGGAGACGGCGATGATGTCGTAGGTGGTCGGAACGGCGGCCAGGGTGAGGGCTCGGGCGCCGTTGTAGAAGTTCTGCCAGTAGCCGGTGAGGACGTGCGCGGGCAGCCCGGTCGGCGGTGGTGTCGTGGTGGTGGTGGTGGTCGTCGTCGGGTTGGTGGTCGTGGTCGGGTTGGTGGTGGGCGTGGTGGGCGTGGTGGGCGTGGTGGTCGACGGGGTCGTCGTGGGTGCCGTGGTCGTGGTGGTGGGCGGGGTCGTGCCGGGGCCGTCGAGGATCACGTCGTCGGCTTTGTAGGCGGGCTGGCCGTACCAGCCGTGCAGGTAGATCGACACCGAGGTGGTGGACGCACCCGTGGTGAACTTGGTGGAGAGCTGGGTCCACACGCCCGAGGTCGGGGTCCAGGTGCTCGGGTCGCTTGTGCCTGTCCCGCTCGCTCCCAAGTAGGTGTAGGCGCCCTTGACCCAGGCGGTCAGGGTGTAGGCCGAGTTCGGTTTCACGGTGACGGTCTGCGTGCACCGCGCGTTGTCCTGACCGGCAGGCGTGCCCGTGAGGGCGTACGTGCCGGCATGGGCATCGCCACTGGTCACGGCGCCCGCGCTGGAACAGGACCAGCCGCTGAGCGTCCCCGATTCGAATCCGGGATTGGCGACGAGGTTCGCGGCGGCCGCTTGTCCTGTGAAAGCCAGGATGAGCCCGACGCAGATCGAGAAAGCGGATAACAGGGCGACGAGCGCTCGCTTGGCAGGGAGCGTCATGGCTGCCTCCAGGGCATGACAGCTGCAGGGTGGTCGAAAACCCAAAATGGACTAGACCACTTGGCCTGTCAACCCCCACGTGTTCCCATTACCGCCCCCTCGTCCTGGCCGAATAATGTCCACAAAGGACCCGTGGCGAACCAGATGACCGTCACCGCGCCGAGCTTCGGGATCCACGCGGACCAGCCCGACCACAGCGCGGTCGTTCGTTCCGGCGAGCCGACGACGAACGACAACACAGCCAGCACCGCCACGCCGATGCCGCAGGCCAGGACGCACTTGCCCCACTCGCGCCACTCGTGGCGCATCCGTTCCGGACCGCGTTTGGGTACTTTCACCGGCCGTGGACCATCCGCGAACCGGTACGCGAACCATCGGTCGGCCCAGCGGATCACGCTCGGTCCGAAAGCGACACTGAAGCCGAGATATGCGGCCCCCAACCCATGCACCAAGCCGGCTTCGCTGCCACGGCGTAAATCCAGGACGGTCGCCGCGAGCAGGATGACGTCCACAATGGGCGTCGCCACGAGCAGGGCCGCGCCGGTCCGCCGCAGCCGCAATGGATAGCGGGCGACAAGGCCGGCGCCGAGCAGGACCCAGAAACCGATCTCGCACAAGGCGATCACGGCGAAGAGCGGGTTGTCCATGAGGAATCGCACCCCCAAAGCCTGCCCGGTGGGGCGACCGGCGGCATCAGTCAATAGTTGAGTTCGGGTCATCCTTTAGTTGCACTCGGATCTAGGACTTTGGTTGGGGACGCTGGGTGAGCAGGTGTGTTGTGATTGGTGGGTGAGGGAACGACCGGTTCGACCGTGGCAGAAGCCCGTGTGGCATGCCGTCTTCGCCTTCAGCCTCGGCGCACTGGTTCTCCTCAAGGACTTGGCGCCGCTGGAGGCCCCGGCAGCGATTCACGTGTCGGTCTGGGCGCATGTCCTGGTCCTCGCGGGCATGTGTGCGTTGCTGCTGCTCCGCCTGCGCATGCCGGTCCTGGCGATGGTGGCGGGTTGGCCGCTTGTGGCCGTCGACCTGCTCATGGGGCTCACCCTCCCGGTGGTGATGGTCGCGGGCGAACACCTGTATTCGGCTGTCCTGCACGGATCGCGCCGGGCGAGCCGGGTGATCGCCGGTGCGGTCGGCGTGCTGATCGTCAGCATCATCGGGATCGCGGTCGTGCACGGCTGGGACATGCGGACCACGACGGACCTGCTGCTCAAGGCGTGCGCGCTGCCGCTGGTGCCGGTGTGGTGGGGGATGAACATGCGCCAACAGCGCGAGTCCGCCGAAGCCGAACGCGCCCGCGCCGACGACCTCGCCCGCATCGCCGCCCTCGACCGCGACGCCGCCGTCCACGCCGAGCGCGCCTCGATGGCCCGCGACCTGCACGACGTGATCGCGGGCCACCTCTCGGCCATCGCCATCCAGTCCGAGGCCCTGCTGACCCTGCCCGACGGGCACCCGCGGACCCGGACCGTGCTGCGGTCGGTCCGCGAGAACAGCGTCGACGCGCTCGCCGAGATGCGCGCCATGATCGGCCTGCTGCGCGCCGACGACGACGTCTCCGAACGCACCGCCCCCGCGCGCCTGCGTGAACTCGACCGGCTGATCCGCTCCGCGCGCGCGTCCGGCCTCGACGTGCGGGTCGACGCCGAGCACCCGCCGGAACTGCCCGCCGCGGTCGACCTGTCTGCGTTCCGGATCGTGCAGGAGGCGCTCACCAACGCGGTCAAGCACGCACCCGGCTCACGGGCCGAAGTGAGCGTCCGCCACGACGAAGGGACACTGGTCGTCGAAGTGATCGATGACGGCACCGGTGCGATGCTCAACCCGTCGGGAACAGGCCTGATCACAATGTCCGAACGCGCCCAGGCCGTGGGCGGGGTGCTGGTCGCGGGCCCGTGCGCGCGCGGCTGGCGGGTGCGGGCGGAACTGCCGGTGGAGGACGAATGACGATCAAGGTGCTGGTGGCCGACGACCACGCGGCGATCCGGGCCGGGCTGTGCCTGATCCTGGACAACGCCGAAGGCATCGAGGTGATCGCCGAAGCCGCCGACGGCGCCGCCGCGGTCCGCAAGGCGACCGCGCTGCGGCCGGACGTCGTCCTGATGGACGTGCGGATGCCCGAGGTCGACGGCATCGAGGCCACCCGCCGACTCGTCGCCGACGGCGTGTGCGCGGTGTTGGTGCTGACCACGTTCGACATGGACGAGTACGTCTATGGAGCTCTTCGCGCGGGAGCGGCGGGATTCCTGCTCAAGTCCGTGGACGCGGTCCGGCTGATCGAGTCGGTCCGGCTGGTGGCGGCTGGGGACGGGGTCTTGGAGCCGGGTGTCACCCGTCGGTTGATCAGCGCCTTCGCGGATGCCCAGCCGAAGGTGGTGGCGCGGCCCGCGGGGCTGGATGAGTTGACGGACCGGGAGACGGACGTGTTGGTGGGAGTCGGGCAAGGGCTGTCCAACCAGGAGATCGCGCGGAAACTGGGGATCGCTGAGGCGACGGTGAAGACGCATGTTTCGCGGATGCTGACGAAGTTGGATCTGCGATCGCGGGTGCAGGCTGCTGTGCTCGCACAGGAGGCTGGGCTGGTTTAACAGCACGTTTCGTACTGATTCGGTGGGCGCCTTGAGGTTCCCCGAGGCGGACCTCACCCCTACCAGCGATCAACACCACCACCGGACAGTGGAAACCGGCGGCACCCCAACCGACAACGGGCCAATCCGCCAACCCCAAACACGAAAGGAGACCGCCACCAGCCACTACCACCGGCCCAAGCAAGGCCGTGCCGCGCGAAAGATCCGGGCTAGGGCGAAGGTGCTGAGCAGTCCGACGGCCATCCCCGCCGCGATCCGCCTTTGGTTGGTGCTCATCATCTCCACCAGCCTGGCTGCCCTGCCGCCGCGCGCGGTCAGGCCAACTGGCGTCTCCGCGGTGAGGCAGGCCCTACCCTCGCAACATCAGCAACCCGTACGCCGCGATGGACTGGGCGTCGGTGATCTCGCCCGTCCGGATCAGCTGTTCGAACTCCGCGCGGGTGAACCAGCCGGTGCGCATGTCCTGTTCCTCCGGTTCGCGCTCCGGCTCGCCCTCGGTCAGGTCGGTCGCGAGGAACACGTGTCCCCGCTGGCTCGACATGCCCGCCGCGCAGTCGAGCGAGCCGATCTTGGCCATCGTCCCCGCGCGCAGCCCGGTCTCCTCGCGCAACTCGCGGGCGGCGAGGGTCGCGGTGTCGACGTGTTCGCGGTTCGGGGCGGTGCCCTGGGGGAACTCCCACCGCCGCTCGCCGAGCGGGTAGCGGAATTGCTCGACGAGCATCAGCCGGTCGCCGTCGAGGGGGATGACCAGCGCGTAGTCGGGTTTGTCGATCACGCCGTAGATGCCCGCGCTGCCGTCGTGGCGGCGGACCCGGTCCTCGCGGACGGTCATCCAGGCGTTCGCATAGACCTGTTCGGTGCCGAGGGTGTCCACGGGGTGATCCTGCCGCACGCGGCCGGCGGGACTAACCTGCTCGCCGTGCGCCTCGTGATCGCTCGCTGCCAAGTCGACTACGTCGGTCGGTTGACCGCCCACCTCCCCATGGCCAACCGGCTGCTGCTGGTGAAGGCCGACGGGTCGGTGTCGGTCCACTCCGACGACCGCGCGTACAAGCCGCTGAACTGGATGACGCCGCCGTGCTGGCTCACCGAGGAGCCCGACACGTGGACGGTGCAGAACAAGGCGGGCGAGAAGATCGTCATCACGATCGAAGAGATCACGCATGACTCCAAGCACGAACTGGGCCTCGAACCGGGCCTGGTCAAAGACGGCGTGGAGGCGCACCTCCAGGAACTCCTCGCCGAACACATCACCACCCTCGGCGACGGCTGGACCCTCGTCCGCCGCGAATACCCGACGGCGATCGGCCCGGTCGACATCCTGTGCCGCGACAACACCGGCGGCTCGGTGGCCGTGGAGATCAAGCGGCGCGGCGACATCAATGGCGTGGAACAGCTGACCCGGTACTTGGAACTGCTGAACCGGGACCCGCTGCTCGCCCCCGTGCAGGGGATCTACGCCGCCCAGATCATCAAGCCGCAGGCCCGCGTGCTGGCCGAGGACCGCGGAATCCGGTGCGTGGTGCTGGATTACGACACACTGCGCGGAATCGAATCGGACGAATTCCGCCTTTTCTGACAGTTGGTCCGATCCGGTGATCCGGGTAACGGATCGACATGGCCACACGATATTTCCCACGTGATGTTTCTCCGCGAATCCGCGGAATGAATCCAATGGGGGGGAATTGTGTCGCGTCCAAATATTCGCGCTATTCAACTGACGGCGGTCGGGCTCGCCGCCGCCGCTGGGATCGCGGTCGTGGGGGTGTCGGCGAGTGCGACCAGCCCCGTGGGTCCCGCGCCCGCGCCACGGATGACGGCTGACGCGGTTTCCTGCGTGCTCGACAACCTCGGGGTGTGCACGGTGTCGCACGCGCTGGGCGTGGTGCCCACGGCGGTGGTCGTCTCGGCCAACACACCTGCCGGGTGGAACGGCTTCATGCTCAACACCGTGCGCGACTCGTTCACGCCGACCACGTTCAAGGTGAGGGCGATGGTCACCTCGACCCAGCCCAAGAGCGGCGCCACGATCTGGTTCAGCTACAGCGCCTTCGCCGCCGGTGCCACGCCACCGCCGATCACCACGACGATGACGCCTCCGACCACGCCGCCGACGACCACGACGCTGACGCCGCCGACCAGCACGACCACGACCGAGCCCACGGCCGTACCCACGACACGCTGATCACGTGGCCCTGACGCGGTTTCAGGGTGGCGGGTCACCCACCTTGGGTGACTGGCCGTGGGCGAATAAGCCGGTTGGTGACACACGGCGGGCCGCGACTGGCTACGGTTCACGCCGTGAGGCGTTCAGCGCGGTGGTCGGTCGGCGTGGTCGTGTGTCTGGTGGGCGTGCTCGCCGGGTGTGGCGGCCCCGACCTGGCCAAGAAGAATTTCCCCCGGTCCACGGTGGCCGCGGCGGCCGATCTCGGCGGCGGCGACGCCCCGATCGACGGCAAGCCCGCGGGGGGTGAGGCGGCGTTCACCGCTGAGAACCTGCGGGTCGTCGACCCCTGCGTGCTGCTCGACGACCAGACGATGGCGTCGGTCGGCACGCCCGCGAAGAACCGCCTGCGCGACTTCGGCGCCTGCGCGCACTACATGAAGGACACCGCGGGCAAGGAACTGAACTTCAACCTGGTCCTCGGCGAGTCGGCGAGCGGGAAGTCGGCCGAGGGGACGTTCAAGATCGGCGGCTTGCCCGCGAGCGAGTCCGAACTCGACGACAAGACCGCGTGCTTCATCGGCGTCATCACCGAGGCCTCACCCAAGCGGGCGATCACGCTGCAGATCAGCGGCCCGGCGGGTCCCCTCTGCGAGCCGGGGCGCAAGGTGATGGAAGGCGTCATCAAGAACCTGCAGGCGGGCGCGCAGAAGCTGGCGTTGTCCAAGGGCACGGTGGCCGGGGTCGACCCGTGCGCGGTCCTGGACGAGTCCACGATCACCGAGGCCGTCGGTGAGACCAACGCCCGGCCCACGACGCTGCACGCGTGCGACTGGAGCGCGGGCGGCTCGTCATTCTCGTTGACCTTCAAGGTCGGACCGAATCCCGACGACCTGGCCGACGCCGCGGACTCCACGCCGGTCGACCTGGGCGGGGTGAAGGCGCAGAAGAGGCCGTCCGAGGACCGGTGCCGGGTCGACTGGGCCCACGCGCCGTTCCCGCCGGACAAGGAGCAGGCCGAGGTCGTCTCCTTGTCGTACAGCCGGTACGACGACAAGGCGGGCGATCCGTGCGCCAAGGTCGAGGCCGCGGCGAAGGCGTTGATCCCCAAGTTGCCCACAGGCTGACCGGTACGCCTTTCGCGCCGGGCTTGGGCGGTGTAGGAACGGGAGACGGACCCGTTCCAGCGAGAGGCGTGTGATGAAGAAGATCATCAACGATCCGACGACCATCGTGGCCGACGCGCTGCGCGGGATGGCGCTCGCCCATCCGGGTCTGCTGCGGATCACCGAGGACCCCGCGGTCATCGCCCGAGCCGACGCCCCGGTCCGGGGGAAGGTCGCGATCGTCTCCGGTGGCGGTTCCGGCCACGAACCCCTGCACGGCGGGTTCGTCGGCCCCGGCATGCTCGACGCCGCCTGTCCCGGCGCCGTCTTCACCTCCCCGACGCCCGACCAGGTGCAGGCCGCGGTGACCCAGGTCGACGGCGGCGCGGGTGTCCTGCTGCTGGTCAAGAACTACACCGGCGACGTGCTGAACTTCGAGACCGCCGCCGAGCTGGTCGCCGCCGACGGGATCGACGTGCGCACGGTGGTGATCGATGACGACGTCGCCGTGCGCGACTCGACCTGGACGGCCGGGCGGCGCGGCGTCGGCGGGACGGTGCTGCTGGAGAAGATCGTGGGCGCCGCGGCCGAGTCCGGCGCCGACCTCGACACCTGCGAGCGGCTGGCCCGCGCGGTCGTCGGGAACGTGCGGTCGATGGGCATCGCGTTGACCGCGCCGACGGTGCCGCACGTGGGCGAGCCGAGCTTCACCCTGGCCGAGGACGAGATGGAGGTCGGCATCGGCATCCACGGTGAGCCCGGCCGCCGCCGCGAGCCGATGGCCGACGCCGACGCCATCGTGGCCGCCCTGCTCGACCCGATCCTCGACGACCTCCCGTTCGCCGAGAAGAGCCAGGTCCTGCTGTTCACCAACTCCATGGGCGGCACGCCGCTGCTGGAGCTGTACCTGGCGCATGGGATCGCGGAGCGGATACTCGCCGAGCGGGGGATCACGGTCGAACGCAGACTGGTGGGACCGTTCATCACGAGCCTGGAGATGCAAGGCATGAGCCTCACCCTGCTGCGCCTCGACGACGAACTCACGGCCCTCTGGGACGCGCCGGTCCACACCGCCGCCCTGCGCTGGGGAGCCTGATGGGCTGCGACGCGGGCACCGTGGCCGCCGCCATCCGCGAGGCCGCCGCCGTGATCACCGAGCACCGCGACGAACTCGTCAAGCTCGACCAGGCCATCGGCGACGGCGACCACGGCGAGAACCTCAAGCGCGGCTTCGGCTTCGTCGTCGCCCGGCTCGACGAGTCCACTCCGGACACTCCGGCGGCGGTGCTCAAGCTGGTCGCCACCACCCTGATCTCGAAGGTCGGGGGAGCGGCCGGCCCGCTCTACGGCACGGCGTTCCTGCGTGCGGCCACCGCCGTGGGCGACGCCGCCGAACTCACCCCCGAGCTGATCTCGACCGCACTCCAGGCGGCTGTCGACGGTGTCGTCGCCCGCGGCAAGGCCGAGGTGGGCGACAAGACGATGGTCGACGCGCTCGCCCCCGCCGCCAAGGCCCAGGGGACGACGGTCGGCGAGGTGCTGCGCGCCGCCGCGGACGCCGCCGAGGCGGGTGCGGAGTCGACCGTGCCCCTGGTGGCGCGCAAGGGGCGAGCGTCCTACCTGGGCGAACGCAGCGCGGGCCACCTCGACCCGGGCGCGCGGTCCTCGGCTCTGCTGCTGCGCTCGTTCGCGGAGTCGGCATGAGTCGCGTTGGGTTGGTGATCGTCTCGCACAGCCTGCGGCTTGCGGACGGCGTCGCGGAGGTGGCGGGACAGATGGCGCCCGACGTCACCATCGCCACCGCGGGCGGCCTCGACGGCGAACTCGGCACCGACTTCGAAGCGGTCTCGCTGGCCCTCGAAGGCGCGCAGAGCGGCGCGGGCGTTGTCGTGCTCTACGACCTCGGCAGCGCGAAGATGGTCGCCGACCTGGCCGTCGAGATGCTCGGCGACCCGGAGTCCGCCGCCGTCGTCGACGCGCCGCTGGTGGAGGGCGCGGTCGCCGCCGCGGCCGCCGCTCAGGGTGGCGCGGACCTCGACGGGGTGCTGTCGGCCGCCGCCGGGGCGATGGGCGACATGGTGCCCGACGAGTCCGACTCCACTGAGGGTGTCGAAATCCTGCTCACCAACGACGTCGGCCTGCACGCGCGCCCCGCGGGCCTGCTCGCACAGGCCCTGGCAGGCGTCGATGCCGAGGTCACGGTCACTTTCGGCGGCCGGGCGGCGGACGCCCGAAGTGTGCTCAGCCTGATGGGTCTCGGCGCGGCCGGTGGTGACCGGGTGCGCGTCGCGGCCACCGGCCCGGAAGCCGACGAAGCCGTGAGGAGGGTCGCTGACCTTGCCGAACGCGGTTTCGAGGACCGCTCACCCGGGTGAGAGTGGCGCAGTTCACCTGGCGATCCCCTGGTCGCGTGGCATCATCAGCACACGATGTTACTGACAGGTAGCATCTGATGTGCTTTTCGGTGACTGCGGAGGTAGCTGTGGCGCGTGAGTTCTCCACCGTTGGTGTTGTCGGGCTCGGGACCATGGGTGCGGGCATCGCCGAGGTACTGGCCAGGACCGGTGTCCAGGTGGTCGCGGTGGAGGTCGACGACGCGGGCATCGAGCGCGGGCGCGGCCACATCGAGCACTCGACGAGCCGTGCGCTCGCCAAGGGCAAGCTCGACGAGGCCGCCCGCGACGAGCTGCTCGGCCGGGTCACCTACAGCACCTCGTTGACGGACCTCGCAGGCGCAGACCTGGTCATCGAGGCGATCCCCGAGTCGCTCGAACTCAAGGCGCGCGTGTTCGCCGAGCTCGACACCATTGTCGGCCCGGACACCATCCTCGCGTCCAACACCTCGTCGCTGTCGATCACCGAGATCGGCGTGCACACCGGCCGCCCGGGCAAGGTCGTCGGCCTGCACTTCTTCAACCCCGCGCCGGTCCTCAAGCTCACCGAGGTCGTCAAGACCGTCGTGACCGAGCCGGACGTGGTCACCGACGTCGTCGCCTTCGCCGAGCGCCTGGGCAAGGAACCGGTCGTCATGGGCGACCGCGCGGGCTTCATCGCCAACGCGCTGCTCTTCGGCTACCTCAACCACGCCGTGTCGATGTTCGAGACGAAGTACGCCACCCGCGAGGACCTCGACGCCGCCATGCGCTACGGCTGCGGCTACCCGATGGGCCCGCTGGCGCTGCTCGACCTCATCGGCCTCGACACCGCCTACGAGATCCTCGAGACGATGTACGCGCAGTCGCGCAACCGGCTGCACGCCCCCGCCCCGATCCTCAAGCAGATGATCACCGCGGGTCTGCTCGGCCGCAAGACCGGCAAGGGCTTCTACACCTACGACGCCCCGGACTCGCCCAACGTCGTCGCCGACACCCAGACCCCGGCCGCCGCCGGGGACACCGGAGTGTCCACTCGCGACGTCCAGCGGGTCGGCGTGGTCGGCACCGGCACGATGGCCACCGGGATCGTCGAAGTCTTCGCCCGCAAGGGTTTCGACGTCGTGCTCCGCGCCCGCAGCGCCGACAAGGCGACCGCGGCGATCGGCAAGGTGCGCAAGTCGCTCGACCGCCAGGTCGCCAAGGGCCGCCTCGCCGAAGAGGAGCGCGACGCCATCCTCGGCCGCATCAGCCCGGCAGTGGAGTTCGAGGAACTGGCCGACTGCGACCTCGTGGTCGAGGCCGTCGCCGAGGAACTCGCCATCAAGCAGGCCGTCTTCGGCGCGCTCGACGAGGTCCTCAAGCCGGGCGCGATCCTGGCCACCACCACGTCCTCGCTGCCGGTCATCGAGTGCGCCGCGGCGACCTCACGCCCCTCCGACGTGGTCGGCCTGCACTTCTTCAACCCGGCGCCGATCATGAAGCTGGTCGAGATCGTCGAGACCATCTCCACCGCCGAGGACGTCGTCGCCACCGCCCACGCGATCTGCGAGAAGGTCGGCAAGAAGCCGGTCCACTGCGGCGACCGCGCGGGCTTCATCGTCAACGCCCTGCTGTTCCCGTACCTCAATGACGCGATCAAGATGCTGGAAGCGCACTACGCGGGCGCCGACGACATCGACAGCGCGATGAAGGTCGGCTGCGGCCTGCCGATGGGCCCGTTCGAACTCCTCGACGTCGTCGGCCTCGACGTGTCACTGGCCATCGAACGCACGCTGTACAACGAATTCCGCGAGGCAGGCTACGCCCCGGCCCCGCTGCTGGAACACCTGGTCACCGCGGGCCGGTTGGGACGCAAGACCGGTAAAGGCTTCCGCGACTATTAAAAATCGCACTGTGGCATGGCGTCGGCTTAGCCGGCGCCATGCCACAGTTCTAGCTGCAACAACCGCCGCCACAGCAGCCTCCGCCGCCGCCGCTCTGCGGGGCTGACGCGGTGGTGCCCGCGGATCCGGACAGGCCTGCCATTTTGAGCAGCTTCACAGTGTCGGCGTGGCCTTCGGGGCAGGCGGCGGGGGCGGACGACTCGGCCATCGGGCGTCGCACGTCGAAGGTCGATCCGCACTCGCGGCAGCGGAACTCATAAGTGGGCACCCGCCCATTCTGCCTCACCGGTGCGCGCGGATACGGTGCTCACCGTGCCCCGCCGCAACCGACCCAAGTACGCCGTCGGCGACGACCCCCGACCGCTGGGCGGCGGCATGGCCGCCCAGCGGCGCGAAACCGCCCACGACGGCGACTGGCTGGTCCGCAACGTTCCCGGGGCACACGCGACGAAGATGTACCGCTGCCCGGGATGCGACCACGAGATCCCCGTCGGCATGGCCCACGTGGTCACCTGGCCCGCCGACGACTACGGCTCGGTCGAGGACCGCAGGCACTGGCACCAGGCGTGTTGGGCCGCACGCGGCCGCCGCGGCCCGACGCCGCGCAGGCGCTGACCCGACTGGGTGATCGACTTCACCGCCGCGCTGGGCGGTTGGCTAGGCGTAAGGCCCCCGCATGCGCTTGCATTGACACATGGACGACCGCTCGCTCCCCTATCCGCGGCCTTGGCGTGCCGCGGACGGATCATCCCAGCCTTCCGGCACACCAACCGGAGCCGCGACCGCGGCGACTTTCGAAAGCGTCCCCGGTCTGCTGATCCCGGCCCGGCAGGCCCGGGTCGCGGCGGGCATCGTCTTGATCATCATCGGACTCGGCCTCGGCGGGCTCGCCGCGCTGCTGATCATCCGAGGCGGGGTGGGCCCCACGGTCGGCGCGGCAGTGCTCGGAGTCCTCGGCGTGCTGCTGCTGGTCGCGGGTTTCTTCGCGCTCAAGCGCAAACAGCGGATGGTCGGGATCCTGCTCACCCCCGACCACGTCGCGCTGACGTGGGTGCATCCGGTGGTCCGGCTGCCGTGGCAGGTCATCACCGAGATCCGGCCGCTGAGCCTGCGCGTCGGGCGGTCGCGGACCGCGCCGAGCCAGAACTACCTGGGCGTCATCTCCACCGACGAGGCCTCGGCCGACACCCGGATGCGCAAGGTGGCCGCCAAGTTCGGCCGCGACGTCGCGTGCGCGGTGCCTATGCGGACCATGGACATAGACCAGCTCGTCGTGCTGCACACCCTGCAGTTCTACCTCGACAACCCGGACGCGCGCGCCGAACTCTCGGGTGAGGAGGCGGTGCGGCGGGTCCGCGAAGCCCGGTTCTGAGGTCCACAATGGCGGCGTGCACTTCACCGATACCGGCTCCGGCACCCCCGTCGTCCTGCTCCACGCGTTCCCGCTGGACTCGCGCATGTGGGACCCGGTCCGCGAGGCGCTCTCGGCCGTCGTCCGGCTGATCACCCCCGACCTGCGCGGCTTCGGCCGCACCCCCGTGGGCGACGCCGAGCCCTCGGTGGAGACCCTCGGCCAGGACGTCGTGGCCCTGCTCGACGAACTGGGACTCGACCGCGCGGTGGTCGGCGGCTGCTCGATGGGCGGCTACTGCGCAATGGCCGCACTGCGGGCCGCGCCCGAGCGGGTCTCCGGGCTGCTGCTCATCGACACCAAGGCCACCATCGACACCGAGGAGGCGGCCGCCAACCGGATCAAGGTGGCCGACCGCGCCGAAGCCGAGGGGACCGCGCCCTGGCTCGCCGACACGATGCTGCCGATGCTGCTGGCCGACCAGGCCCACGCGGGCACCGTCCGCGAGCTGATGGAGTCGCAGAGTCCCGCCGCCGTGGCGTGGGCGCAGCGGGCCATGGCGGCCCGAATGGACTCCCGCGACACGCTGCGGTCCGCGGGCGTCGCCACCCTCGTCGTGCATGGCGCGCTCGACAAGCTGATGCCGGTGCCGGTGGCGCAGGAACTCGCCGAGTTGACCGGTGGCGAGCTGCGGCTGCTGCCCGACACCGGCCACCTGCCGTCGATCGAGTCCCCGGCGGCCTTCCTTGGCGCGGTCACACCCTGGTTGGCCAAGCGCTGAGCAACGGCGAAAGGGACCGTCGACGACGGTCCCTTTCGTGTTCTCACGCCGCGTAGCCGCGGTACTTGCTCCACTTGGCGAGCTCGGTGGTGTTGATCCAGTACACGCCGTAGTGGTAGCCCTGGGCGTCGTACAGGCCGCCGTTGTACCCGGTGTCGGCCACCAGTGCCCGGCCGCCGGACTGGTCGTAGCCGAGGACCGCCACGTAGTGCCCGCCCGGGTAGCTGCGCCAGCCGCTGGTGGTGCTCGCCCCGCCCGAGACGTTGACGACCAGCGCCCAACCGCGGTTGATGTCGAACAGGATGTCCGAGCGGAGCAGGTTCGCCCAGCCCTCCGAGGTGTAGTCCGAACCGAACTTGGCGTCGTAGTAGGAGGTGCCGAGCGTCGCGTTCAGCGTGGCCCGGATGTTCCACGAGCTGTTCGTGCCGTTGGTGGTGGTGCCGAGCGAGTTCGCCAGGCTTTCCTGGCTGGGGTAGGCGCCCCGGACGGACAGGGCGATGCGGGTCGCCGCCGGACCGCAGAAGTAGCTGGTGTGCTGACCCTGGATCTGGTTGTTCCCAAGGGTCTTGCTGGTCTGATAGTTGGGCATGCACTGGCCGTCGATGATCACGCACGCGCTGGCGGCGGGTGCGGTGGCGACGGTGACGCCGGTGATGGTGCCCAGGCCGACCGCGATGGCGGTGGCGGCGCGGAGGATCTTGCTCTTCATGACGGATTCCTTGGAGTCGGGAGAAGGTGTGAAGACCTTCTCCCGCCCCGGTTGCCGTCCCGTTGCCGTTCTCTTGCCACGTCCCCTAGCGGCGTTTGCGGCGCGGGCGTTCGTCGGGGACCAGATCGATGCTGGGCACCTTCGACTCCTCGGAGCGGCGCAGCACCGCGCACTTGAGCCTGCTGAAGCCGCGTACCGACACCGGCCGCCTGCTGCGCACCGTGTACGCGTCGGCCCCGGCCAGCGCGTCGGCCAGGGCGCGGTCGATCATCACCGTGCCCGGGCGGGCGACGCCGGTGAGCCGGGCGGCGATGTTGACCACGGAGCCGTAGACGTCGCCGAAGCGGTTGATGACCCGGCCGTAGGCCATGCCCGCCCGCAGCGCGGGCAGATCCGGGTCGGCCTCCGCGGCCTCCAGCAGCCGCAGCGCGATCTCGGCGCCATGATGGGGGGAGTCGGCGACGTAGAGGACCTCGTCGCCGAGCATCTTCACGATCCGGCCGTGGTTGTCCGCGACGATCTCCGCGGTCATCGCGTCGAACCGGTCGACCATGGTGACCAGCTCGGCCTCGTTGGCCCGGCGGGTCAGCGTGGTGAAGCCGACCATGTCGGCGAACCCGATGACCTCGCTCTGCACCTGCAGCTGCTCACCCGGGCTGGCCAGCGCACGGCCCGCGTAGGCCGCGAGGTGCCTGCGCCAGGCGTAGTTCTGCATGCGTTCGAGATCGGGCACCAGGCGCTCGATGAACCGGCCGAGCTGGCGCTCGTCGGAGACCAGCTCGGGGTTCGCCGCGAGGATGTCGGTCATCAGGTGGACCTGCCACTCGGCCAGCCGGGAAAGATGCTGGCCGAGCATCCGCGCGGTCGCGGTGGTCATCTCCGGCTCGATGATGCCCGCCAGCATGAGTTCCTGCGTCATCCGCAGGGCCTCGACGTCGCTGTCGGTGAACACCACATCGTCGTCGCCGACCGTCGCGAAACCGAGCGCCCGCCACAGCATGACGGAGCGGTCCAGCGGCACGCCCGCCTTCTCGCGGACCTGCTGACGGGTGTAGCGGCGCTCGCCACCGAGGAGGATCTCCTCGACCTGGCGCTGCGCCGCCCCGAGCTCCTCGGTCACAAGGACCTCCCGAGGGTGGTCCGGTGCTCACTGATGGGAGGAGTCACGAGCGGGCATCCCGCCAAGGTCCGGGTGTGCCGTGGCCTGCCGGGTCTCACCGGTGTCTCCCGGTGTTGGGCGGGCCTGCGAACCGTGAACCTCAACAGCACCTCCTCCTTGTGCGGTAGTCGCTGTTGTAATCCCCCGGCTCCAGCCGGGGGAGGGTGTCAAGTCGTGTGGACGATGAGCACGTCGACAGTCGACTTGCGCGCGGCCTCCGACGGCACCGAGCCCAGGATGCGGCCCGCGATCGTGTTGAGGCCCCGGTTGCCGATCACCAGCAGGTCGGCGTTGTGCTCGTGCACGACCTTGGTCAGCGCGGGCACCGGGTCACCGTCGACGACCACGGTCTTGACCTTGGTCGCACCCGCGCGGTTGGCCCGCTCGGCGGCGGTGCGCACCGACTCCTCGGCCGGGTTGGAGCCGACCACCTGGTACGCGACGTCGGAGCCCAGCGAGTCCTGAGCCCGTTCCACGGTCCGGGCGCTGGCGGGCTGGAAAGCACAGGCGATCACGAGCGTCGCGCCCGTGTCACCGGCGATCGCGGCGGCGCGATCGACGGCGCGGTACGACGAATCCGAGCCATCGGTGCCGACGACTACGGTCTGATAGGCGGCCATTGCGGATGTCCCTCCCGAGTCCTACTTGCCGGTAGACTTAACCAGGTCAACGACCGATTCGCCCATCGGACGCGCCAGAATGAGAATCGACGCGATGAAAACGACAGAGATGCTCGCCGTAGCCATCGCCGAGGCACAAATCGGACTGGCCGAGGGTGGCATCCCGATCGGGGCCGCGCTGTTCGGGCCATCCGGCGAACTCTGGGGCCGTGGGCACAATCGGCGGGTGCAGGACGGCGATCCGTCGGTCCATGGGGAGACTTCCGCGTTTCGGGCGGCCGGGCGTCGGCGGTCTTATGCGGGGACGACGATGGTGACGACGCTGTCGCCGTGCTGGTATTGCAGCGGGTTGGTGCGGCAGTTCGGGATCTCGACGGTCGTGATCGGGGAGTCTCGGACGTTCACCGGGGGCCATGACTGGCTTGCTGATCATGGGGTTGAGGTTGTTGTGCTCGACGATCCCGAGTGCGTGCGCATGATGACGGACTTCATCTCGGCCAACCCGAGTCTGTGGAACGAGGACATCGGGTCGCCGTGAGGCGGCTCGCCCTTCGGGCCTTGCCGCTGTGGGGTGGGATGCCCCTCTGGCTCGAGTGTTCAACGCTGGCTTGACAGCGTCAAGGGCGGCGCAAGCGCCGTCGCTTCGCGATCAGCAAGCTGATCCTTGACCCTGCCGAACCAGCGTTAAAGACGGCCAGGACGAGAGGCAAGGGGGAAGTGCGGTCGCGGTGACATGGCGCCGGCTTGCCGGCGCGGTTCGGTCGCGGTGACATGGCGCGGTTCGGTCGCTTTTGAGGTGACGTTTCGGGGGCCCGGCGCGAACACTGCCAACTTCGATGGCGTGTTCGGTGCCGGGTCCTCGAAACGTCACCGCGACCGAGCGTGGGTTTCGGGCGCCGAGTGGGCCTTATCCGCGGGAGTTCACTCTGGTGGTTTCCGGGGTGGGCTTGGGGAGGCGTTGGGTGCGTTCGCCGCTGGGTTCGGCTTCGGCGGTGCGGACGGCCTCGGGGGTTTTGGCCTTCGATGCCGGCTTGGGGGCCTGTTTCTCGGTCGGCTTCTCCGTCGGGCGCTCCGGCCTGCTCGCCGGTGTCCGCTCGGTGTCGGACTCCACCGCTTCCCAGTGCTCCTGCGGCGGCCCGACCGGCTTCATCATCTTCGTCGGCGACTCGTCCGCCGGTGCGCCGTCGATCGTCTTCGGCGCACGCTCCTCCGGGAGCGGGTCGAGGATCGGCGTCGCGTCGGCCAGTTGGACGTGGGCGTCGGCGATGAGGTCGCGGGCGGTGTGCAGCTGGTCCGCCACCCGGGCCCGGAGCTGGCGCAGGGCGGCGACGCGCTGGGTGGCGTGGGTGATTCGGCGGTTGGCTTCCTCGGTGGCCTCACGGACGCGGCGGTGCGCCTCCGTGGTGGCTTCCTTGAGCCGCGAGGTCGACTCGGTGATCGCTTCGTGCCGCCTGCGGTTCGCTTCCTCCGTGGCCTCACGCACGCGGCGTTCAGCCTCGGACTTGCTTGTCGCCTCTTGCTCGGCCAGCGCCCGCATCGACTCCGTGCGGCGCGACGCCATGGCGATCTCGAAGTCCTCTTCGACCTTCGTGCGCCGCTCCAGGGACGCGGCGTCGATCCGGGCCGCCTCCGCCGTCGCCGCGGCGACGGTCTGCTCGGCGTCCGCGCGCGCCTTCTCGACGACGCCGACGTGTTCGGCCTCCATCGCCGCGCGGCGCTGGTCGAGGTCGGCCATCAGCTTCTCGTAGCGCTGCTTGAGGATCAGGGCGTCGGCTTCGGCCTTCTGCCGGATGCGCTCGGCATCGGCCTCCGCCCTGCCCCGTTCCTCGCTCGCCTCGTCCTGGGCGAGCCGCAGCATTCGCTGCAGTCGCTCGCTCAGGCCCTCAAGGGTGGTCGGCGGCAGTGAGAGCCGCTCGACCTGCCCCTTGAGTTCGTCGATCTCCGAGCGGCCCCGTTCGAGCTGCTTCGCGAGATCCGTCGCCTGTGAGACGGCCGCGTTGCGGTCGGCGTGCAGTAGCTGCAGTTCGGCGTCGAGCCGCTCAAGGTGCTCTTCGACCTGCGCGCGGCTGTAGCCCCGCTTGGTGATGTCGAATCCGGCACCCAACGGCACGAGATCGCGTTCGTCGCCCAATCCCATGGGGTCACGCTACCTGTCTGGGTTACGGCACTCACGACAAGTAGCGCAATCCCACATCGAACGGCCCGTACGGGTGATCAGTTAGACACCACGAAAACGGTTGATCGCGTCGAGGTGCTTGGCCCGCATCTCGTGGTCGCGCACGCCCAGACCCTCTTCCGGGGCCAGGCACAGCACGCCGACCTTGCCCTGGTGGGCGTTGCGGTGCACGTCGAGCGCGGCCTGGCCGGTGTCGGCCAGCGCGTACGTCTTCGACACCGTCGGGTGGATGAGGCCCTTGGCGATGAGCCGGTTTGCCTCCCACGATTCGCGGTAGTTCGCGAAGTGGGAGCCGACGATCCGCTTGAGGCTCATCCACAGGTACCGGTTGTCGTACTGGTGCATGTAGCCCGAGGTGGACGCGCAGGTGACGATCGTGCCGCCCTTGCGGGTGACGTAGACCGACGCGCCGAAGGTCTCGCGGCCCGGGTGCTCGAAGACGATGTCGGGGTCCTCGCCGCCGGTCAGCTCGCGGATCTTCTTGCCGAACCGCTGCCACTCCTTCGGGTCCTGGTTGTTCTCGTCTTTCCAGAACTTGTAGTCCTCGGCGCTGCGGTCGATGATCAGCTCCGCGCCCATCTTGCGGACGATGTCGGCCTTCTCCTGGCTGGACACGATGCACACCGGGATCGCGCCGCCGTTGAGGGCGTACTGGGTCGCGTAAGAGCCGAGGCCGCCGGAGGCGCCCCAGATCAGCACGACGTCGCCCTGCTTCATGCCCGCGCCGTTGCTCGAGACGAGCTGGCGGTAGGCGGTGGAGTTCACCAGGCCGGGGGACGCGGCCTCTTCCCACGTCAGGTGCTTGGGCTTGGGCATCAGCTGGTTGGACTTGACCAGCGCGACCTCGGCGAGTCCGCCGAAGTTGGTCTCGAAGCCCCAGATGCGCTGCTCGGTGTCCATCATCGTGTCGTTGTGGCCGTCGGGGCCTTCGAGCTCGACGTTGAGACAGTGCGCGACGACCTCGTCGCCCGGCTTCCAGGCGTGCACGCCGGGGCCGGTGCGCAGCACCACGCCGGACAGGTCGGAGCCGACCACGTGGTACGGCAGGTCGTGCTTCTTCGACAGCGGCGACATCTTGCCGTAGCGCTCGAGGAACTTGAACGTGGAGACCGGCTCGAAGATCGAGGTCCACACGGTGTTGTAGTTGATGGCGCTGGCCATCACCGCGACGAGGGCCTCACCCGGGCCGAGCTCGGGGACCGCGACCTCGTCGAGGTGCAGCGACTTGCGCGGGTCCTTGTCGCGCGACTCGAGACCTTCGAACATTCCGGCCTCGTCGGCGTGCACGGTGACACCGCGGTACGACTCCGGAACCGGCAATGAGCCGATCGCGTCGAGCTCGTCGGCCTGGATGGCGTCGAGGATCTTCTGCACTGCGGGACCTCCCGGCGAATCGGACACAGGGCTCAAGCACCCAGGTGGCGTGATGTTACTTAGCGGTAGACAGCAGGTACCGGTGATGTGAGGGATGGCACGCACTCGATCGTTGCAGGTCGATATTGACCAGCGGCTCTTGACAAGCGGACCATGGCCTGAGGGATCTCCCTTTGATGGAGGTGGTCTCGTGAACGAGTCTCGAGCGGACAAACCGTGGACCCGTCCTTACGACTGGGCCGAAGTAGTCCTCGGCGTCGTCGCTATGGCGTCTCCACTCTGGATGGCAACCGACAACGCCGCGATGTGGACCATGGTCGTGCTCGGCGCGTTGATCGCGCTCGACGGCCTGGTATCGCTCGCGATGCCGGGCATGGTCGCCGGTGAGGCGATCCAGATCGTGCTCGGCGTGCTGCTGTTCATCTCGCCCTGGGTCATGAGCTACACGCACCTGACCGGCATCGCGTGGTCCTCCTGGATCATCGGTGCCCTGACCGTGGTGGCGGGCGCCGCCGCTCTGCCACTGGCGCAGGCCGCCAGCCGGATGGCCGGGTCGCACTGACCCGCCAGGTCAACGGGCCGCGGTCGTCGCGGCCCGTTCGACCAGCGCGCTGACCAGGGCCTCCTCGTCGCCCAGGACGCCGGGGAGGGTCAACGACTCGACGATGAGGCCCGTCATCGCGATGTAGAGGAGTTCCACCGTCGTCCGGTCCCCGGGGAGCCGTGAGTCGAGGTGGAACGCGATGCCGCCCTCCAGCTGGGCGCGCATCGTCTCGGTGAACCCGGCCCGCAGCTCCGGCCGCCGGGTCGCCTCCAGCCGCAGTTCGAGCAGCGCCAGATAGCCCGCGCGGTCGGCGTGCACGCGCCGCAGGATGTCGCGCATGAACCGCACGACCAGGTCGCGGTCCCGCGGCGCGTCCAGCGTCCGCTCGACCTGCGCGGGGTCGGGCGCGAGCCGCACGTGGATGTGCGTGCCCACCTGGTCGAGCAGCGCGTCGCGGCTGGGGAAGTAGTTCGACGCGGTCCCCTTCGGCACACCCGCCTCGGCGTCGACCGCCCGGAACGTCAGCCCTCTCGCACCTTCGCGCGCCAACACCTCCACCGCCGCGTCGACAAGAGCCAGGCGTCGGTCGTCGTTGCGTCGCACTTAAACCTCCTTGACCACTGTGATTATAGTACTACACACATAGTGATTCAACGAAGGACGTGTATGCGCTTCAGCAAGTTCGCCACCGCCGTGCTGGTCGAGGATGTCGCCGCCGCCAGGGACTTCCTGGTCGACCTGCTCGGCTTCAAGGTCACCGTCGACCTCGGCTGGTACGTCGACTTCTGCCACGAGTCGGCTGAGTCGTTCATGTTCGACCTCGTGCAGGTCGACCACGAGTCGACGCCGGAGCCCTACCGCGGCCGCCCGGTGGCGGGAACGATCCTGGCCCTCGTGGTCGACGACGCCCAGGCCGAGGAAGCCCGCCTGCGCGAGGCGGGCGTCGAAATCGTGGCGTCGTGCAAGGACGAGCCGTGGGGTCAGCGGCACTTCTACGCCGCCGTGCCCGGCGGTCTGCTGCTCGAAATGGTCCAGATGGTCGCCCCCGACCCGGCGTGGCTCGCCGCCAACGGCTTGTGACCGGATACCTACCTTCGTAGGAAGGTCACCTGTCGTACGGTCTCCTCGGGAGTTCTCCACACAACTTCTCCACAATGGAGTGAGAGGGGACCGGCGACCGTGACCGCCACGACCGAAGTCGAGCAGGGCAAGGAGTTCTTCGGCCATCCGCGCGGACTGGCGAACCTGTTCGGCACCGAGATGTGGGAGCGCTTCTCGTATTACGGGATGCAGTCGATCCTTCTCTACTACCTGTACTTCAGCGTCGCCGAAGGTGGGCTGGGGATTCCCCAGTCCACCGCGGCGGGCATCGTCGGCGCGTACGGCGGGTCGGTGTACCTGGCCACGATCGCCGGGTCCTGGGTCGCGGACCGGCTGTTCGGCCCGGAGCGCACGCTGTTCTACAGCGGGTCGCTGATCCTCGCCGGCCACGTCGCGCTCGCGGTCCTGCCGGGCGTCATCGGCGTGGCCGCGGGCCTCATCTGCGTCGCGCTGGGCTCGGGTGGACTCAAGGCCACCGCCACCGCGCTGGTCGGGGCGCTGTACGCGCCCGAGGACGAGCGGCGTGACTCCGGGTTCTCGATCTTCTACATGGGCATCAACATCGGCGCGCTCGTCGGACCGCTGCTCACCGGCCTGCTGCAGGACCGCGTCGGGTTCCACTGGGGATTCGGGCTGGCGGCGGTCGGCATGGCCGTCGGCCTCACGCAGTACGTCTTGGGGCGCAAGCACCTGCCGGAGTCCGGCCGGATCGTCCCCAACCCGCTCGACGGACCGGACCGCGTCCGGGCGTTCGCGGTGATCGGCGCGGGCGTCGCGGCGGTGCTCGCGCTGGTGCTGACCGGCGTCGTCGGCGCGGACAACCTGGCGATCGTGGTCACGTGGGTCATCGCGGTCGCGGCCGTGACCCTGTTCGCGATCCTGCTGACCAGCCGCAAGGTCGACGGGGTCGAGCGGCGGCGGGTCGTCGCGTTCATCCCGATGTTCCTGGTCAGCTTCGGCTTCTGGGCGCTGTTCCAGCAGCAGTTCACCGTGCTGGCGATCTACGCGGAGACCCGGGTCGACCTGGACCTGATGGGCTTCAGGATCCCGCCGTCGTGGTTCGCGTCCGTCGAGCCGCTGTTCGTGGTGCTCCTCGCCCCGGTCTTCGCGGCGCTGTGGATCCGGCTGGGCGCGCGCCAGCCGTCGACCCCGGTGAAGTTCGCCATGGGCGTCGCCGCGATGGGCGTGGCGTTCCTGGTGATGGCGCTGCTCGGCTTCACCGTGGGCGAGAAGGTGATCAACCCGCTGCTGGTCGTGCTGGTGCTGGTGATCTTCGTGCTCGGCGAGATGTGCCTGTCGCCGGTCGGCCTGTCGCTGTCGACGAAGCTGGCCCCGAAAGCCTACGGCGCGCAGATGGTCGCGCTGTTCTTCCTGTCGATCGCCCTGGGCACGTCCGTCGCGGGCGCGCTCGCGGAGTACTACTCGAAGGACTCGGAGCCGACGTACTTCGGCCTCCTGGGAGCGGGCGCCATCGCGCTGGGCGTGGTGATGGCCCTGCTGACGCCCGCCGTCCGGAAGCTGATGAACGGGATCCGCTAGTGCGCGTCGGCGGCGGGTTCGACGAGTTCCACGAGCACGCCGCCCGCGTCCTTCGGGTGCACGAAGTTCACCCGGCTGTTCGACGTCCCGCGCTTGGGCTTGTCGTAGAGCAGGCGCAGGCCCTTGGCGCGCAGGGCGTCGGCGGTGGCTTCGACGTCGACCACCCGGTACGCCAGCTGCTGCAGGCCGGGGCCGCAGCGGCCGATGAACTTCGCGATCGTCGACTGCTCGTTCAACGGCGCCAAGAGCTGGATGGCCGGGCCGGCGGTGTCGCCGGGGACCCGGAGCATGGCCTCGCGGACGCCCTGCTCCTCGTTGGTCTCCTCGTGGACCGACTCGAGGCCGAAGTTGTCGCGGTAGAACGCGATGGCGGCGTCGAGGTCCGGGACGGCGATCCCGACATGGTCGATTGCGACAACGTGCGGCTTCAGGGCATCGGTCATACGCGAAGATTACGCCTTCCCTACCCATCGGTAACTATTTGCTGTGCGGCTACTCACACAGGCACATGGCGAAGCGGTTCTCCGCGAGTAAGGTCCGAGTTAACGCACGTTCGCACGCTGAGGAGACCGCTGTGTCCGGAACCGTCATCGTCGCGGGGGCCCGCACCCCGATCGGTCGCCTGCTCGGCTCGCTGAAGGACTTCAGCGGAGCGCAGCTCGGCGGGGTCGCCATCAAGGCCGCGCTGGAGAAGGCGGGCGTGAAGCCCGAGCAGGTGCAGTACACGATCATGGGCCAGGTGCTCACCGCGGGCGCGGGCCAGATCCCGGCCCGGCAGGCCGCCGTCGCCGCGGGCATCCCGATGAACGTCCCCGCGCTGACCATCAACAAGGTCTGCCTGTCCGGCCTCGACGCGATCGCGCTGGCCGACCAGCTGATCCGCGCGGGCGAGTTCGACATCATCGTCGCGGGCGGCCAGGAGTCCATGACCCAGGCGCCGCACCTGCTGCCGAAGTCCCGCTCCGGCTTCAAGTACGGCGACGTCACGCTGCAGGACCACATGGCCTACGACGGCCTGTTCTGCGCGTTCGACCAGGTCGCCATGGGTGTCTCCACCGAGAAGGTGAACGCCCGCTACGACCTCACCCGCGAGGAGCAGGACGCGTTCTCCGCGGCCTCGCACCAGAAGGCGGCCAAGGCCATCGCCGACGGCGTGTTCGCCGACGAGATCGCCCCGGTCACCATCCCGCAGCGCAAGGGCGACCCGATCGTCTTCGACACCGACGAGGGTGTGCGCGGCGAGACCACCGTCGAGAGCCTGGGCAAGCTGCGTCCGGCGTTCGCCAGCGACGGCACCATCACCGCCGGTTCGGCCTCGCAGATCTCCGACGGCGCCGCCGCGGTGGTCGTCATGAGCAAGGCCAAGGCCGAGGAGCTGGGCCTGTCCTGGATCGCCGAGATCGGCGCGCACGGCGTCGTGGCGGGCCCGGACGCGAGCCTGCACGAGCAGCCGTCCAACGCCATCAACGCCGCGCTGGCCAAGCAGGGCATCGCGGCCTCCGACCTCGACCTGGTCGAGATCAACGAGGCGTTCGCCGCGGTCGGCGTCGTCTCCACCAAGAAGCTGGGCATCTCCGAGGACATCGTCAACGTCAACGGCGGCGCCATCGCCCTGGGCCACCCGATCGGCGCTTCCGGCGCCCGACTGGTCGTGCACCTGGCCTACGAGCTCAAGCGTCGCGGCGGCGGTGTCGGCGCGGCGGCCCTGTGCGGCGGCGGCGGCCAGGGCGACGCCCTGATCATCTCCGTGCCCAAGGCCTGAGCTTGGCCCGTCAGGTCGATGTAGCCGATCTTGTCGACCGCGCGCGGCGGCGTGAGCCGCGCGCGGTCGCCAGGCTCATCTCACTCGTCGAGGACGCCAGCCCGCAGCTGCGCGAAGCAGCGGCGGCGCTGGCACCCCTCGGCGGGCGGGCCCAGGTCATCGGGCTCACCGGGTCGCCGGGTGTCGGCAAGTCCACGACCACCTCGGCCCTCGTCGCGGCCTACCGCGCGCAGGGCAAGCGGGTCGGCGTGCTCGCCATCGACCCGTCGTCGCCGTTCTCCGGCGGCGCCCTGCTGGGCGACCGAATCCGGATGCAGGAACACGCCACGGACCCGGACGTGTTCATCCGCTCCATGGCCACCCGCGGCCACCTCGGCGGCATGGCCTGGGCGACCCCGCAGGCGCTGCGGGTCCTCGACGCGGCCGGGTTCGACGTCGTCCTCATCGAGACCGTCGGCGTCGGCCAGTCCGAAGTGGAAGTCGTGGCGCTCGCCGACACGACCATCGTGCTGCTCGCCCCGGGCATGGGCGACGGCATCCAGGCGGCCAAGGCGGGCATCCTGGAGATCGCCGACGTCTTCGTCGTCAACAAGGCCGACCGCGACGGCGCCGACACCACCGTCCGCGAGCTGAAGTACATGATCTCGTTGGGCCGCCGGGAGATCCGCGGCGCGAGCTGGCGCCAGCCGATCGTCAAGACGGTCGCCGCCCGTTCGGAGGGCATCGCCGATGTGGTCGAGGCAATCGACACGCACCGCACGTGGATGACTGAGCACGGCGAGCTCGAAGAGCGCCGCGCGGTCCGGGCCCGCACCGAGATCGAGGCCATCGCGGTCGAATCGCTGCGCGCGAAGCTGGCCGACGTGCACGGCGACGCGCTCGACGGGCTGGCGAAGCGGGTGATGGCGGGCGAGGTCGACCCCTACTTCGCCGCCGACTCCTTGATCGAGAGCCTGGAACGCTGATAACCGCACCTAAGGGACCGTGACGTTGCTCGACCACGGGGATCGCATTTCCGGCACTATGACCCTGTGACATTGCCAAACTTGGAATTTCGGGGTGGCGGAACAGCGCCCGCGCCCGCGATTGTGGTCGAGGACATCCGTAAGTCCTATGGGGATCTCAAAGCCGTCGACGGCGTTTCCTTCACTGTCGCCGAGGGCGAGTTCTTCGGGATCCTCGGTCCGAACGGCGCAGGCAAGACGACCACGCTGGAGATCGTCGAGGGCCTGCGCGTGCCCGACGGCGGAAGCGTGCGGCTGCTCGGCGAGAACCCGTTCCCGCGCAACGTCGCGCTGCTTCCGCGCATCGGCGTGCAGCTGCAGGCGTCGGCCTTCTTCGAGAAGCTGACCGCGCGCGAACAACTGGAGACCTTCGCCGCGCTCTACGGCATCGACGCGAAGACCGCGGGCGAGATGCTCGAACTCGTCGGCCTCACCGACAAGGCCGACACCCGCGAGGACAAGCTGTCCGGCGGTCAGCGGCAGCGGCTCTCGATCGCCTGCGCGCTCGTCCACGACCCGGACGTGGTGTTCCTCGACGAGCCCACCGCCGCGCTCGACCCGCAGGCGCGGCGCAACCTGTGGGATGTGCTGCGCGCGATCCAGGAGCGCGGCAAGACCATCGTCTACACCACGCACTACCTCGATGAAGCCGAGATCCTCTGCGACCGGGTCGCGATCATGGACCACGGCCGCGTCCTCGCCATGGACCCGCCCGCCACGCTCGTGCGCGGCCTCGACGCCCCGACGCACGTGATCCTCGAACGCGGTTCACTGTCCCTTGAGGACGCTCGGGCGATCACCGGCGCCGACGACGTGCACGCCGACGAGGTCTCGCTCACGATCTCCACCCGCACCCCGGCCCCCGTGCTCTCCACGCTGGCCGAACGCGGCACCCTCGACGGCCTGCAGGTGCGGACCGCCACGCTCGAGGACGTCTTCCTCGACCTGACCGGGCGGGAGTACCGCGCATGAGCGAGCTTGCGAGCGAATCATCGACACAGTGTCTTCGCGAGTGGCGCCACCGAACCTGTGAGGTGGCCAAATGAGTACGGCGTTCACCAGTCTGTCGAAGGCGATGGCCAAGGGTTTCTTTCGGGACAAGGCGACTCTGTTCTTCTCATTCGTGTTCCCGTTGATGTTCCTGGTGATCTTCGGTCTGCTGTTCCGCGACGCGGGCGCGGAGAAGATCAAGATCGGGGCGGTCGGCGACGGCCCGGTCCTCGCCGCGCTCGAACAGACCGGCGCGGTGGAGCTGGAGCGGTTCGATTCGGTCGAGGCGGGCGTGCGGAAGGTGCGCGACGGCGACCTGCCCGGTCTCGTCGAGGCGACCGGCGACACGGTCCGGCTGAGCTTCGCCGCGAGCGACCAGGCCCAGGCGGGCACGGTGCGCGGGCTGGTGGCCGGTGTCACACAGGAGCTCAACGTGCGGGCGAGCGGTCAGCCCCCGCGCTTCGCGTTCGAGGCTTCGCAGGTGGAAGACGCGTCGCTGCAACCGATCCAGTACCTGACGCCAGGCATCATGTCGTGGGGCATCGCGGTGACCGCGGTCTTCGGCGCCGCCCTCACGATGGTGAACTGGCGGCGCAAGCAGGTGCTGCGCAGGCTGCGGCTGGCGCCCATCACCCCGACGACCGTGCTCAGTTCGCGGCTCACCGTGACGGTGGGTGTCGCGTTTGTCCAGGCGCTGGTTTTCGTCGGTGTGGCCTTGCTTCCCATCTTCGGCCTGCGCCTGTCCGGTACGTGGTGGCTGTCGATTCCGGTGTTCCTGCTGGGAGTCCTGGCCTTTTTCGCCATCGGCATGCTCATCGGCGCGTTCTGCAAGACCGAGGAAGCCGCCACCGGCGCGGCCAACATCGTCGTGCTGCCCATGGCGTTCCTGTCCGGCACGTTCTTCCCGATCGACGCCGCGCCGCCCTGGCTGCAGACCGTGTCGAAGGTCTTCCCGCTGCGGCACATGAACGACGGGATGATGGACTTCCTGGTCCGCGGCAAGGACGTCTCGGCCCTGCTGGTGCCGTGCGCGGTGCTCGTCGGATTCACCCTGGTGGTTGGATTCATCGCCAGCCGGGTGTTCACCTGGGAGGACAGCTGACCTCACGGCGACCCGAGAGGGGGGTGAGCGCGCTCACGCTCCACACTGGAGCCATGTTCGCCACCCCCGCAGGCCGTTTGCGCATTGTCGCCCTCGCTGAGGCCGTCTCCTGGGTCGGTCTCCTGATCGGCATGTTCTTCAAGTACGCGACCGACCTCGGCGAGTTCGGGGTGAAGGTCTTCGGCCCGATCCACGGCGCCGTCTTCGTCGCCTACATCGTCGTCGCGGCCTTCACCGCGCGCGAACAGCGGTGGAACCGGTGGACGACGGTCTGGGCCTTCGTGTCCAGCATCCCGCCCCTGGCCACCATCGTCTTCGAACGCTGGGCGCTGCGCACGGGCAAGCTCGACCCGGTTCGGGTCCGCCAGTTCAGCTGACATCCGGCCGCTGATCCAGGTCGTCTGCACCGGGTCGATCCAGTAGTCGCTGTGCCCCAGGACAGTGGTCTCACCCGGCCGCGGATCGTCGAGTTCCGTGTTGTCCGCATTGGGGAGCGGACTGGCGATCGGATCGGTGACCCGCCAGAAGTTCTTCCAGTCAGGACTTCGCTCGATCACGGTGTCGAAGAACGCTGTGGTGAAGTGGCAGGGAAAGTACGTCTGGTAGAGCGAGTGCAGCGGTGAGCCGCAGGTGACCAGGCTCACCGTCGGCAGAGGCCCTTCGTGCTTCGCCAGCCACCACGCGCAGACGACCGATCCCTGGCTGTGCCCGACGAGGACAACATGCTCCGCGGTGCCCAGGGCGTAGGTGACTCCGGCCAGAGTCGACCTGCGGTAGGAGACACCGCCCAGCGGATGGTGTTCCACCGGCCAGAACCCGACGATGTCGGCGAACCGGCCCATCACCTTGCTCAGTGAGGGCAAGCGGTGGCGCAGGAAGACCGCGAGGACGGTGAACACGGTCAGCACGTGGATCAGTCGCACGGCGACCTCACCCGGCCCGCCGGTCAGCAGCCATTCCCGGCCCAAGACCAGTGGGGCGGAGAACACGACCGCGAACACGAGGGTGCCGAACAAGATCATGCCGAGCCTTGCCGTCACCCTGCCCACCAGGGTGCGTGGCGGCTCGTTTCGCTTGAATCGAATCGCGACCAACGCGGCCCCGGCCAGTGCGAGGCCGGCCAGGACGCCGAACACCGCGATGTAGTCCAGCCGTGACGACACCACCGTGCCCCGGTCGTAGTAGGCCATGAGCGTCCGGTCCCAAGCGGTGAGGGTGTCGAGCCTGCCCGAGGCCACCGGCGAGGCCCATACGGAGATCCAGTCGATGCCCATCCGCAGCACCGCGCTGAACGCGTGCGTGGAGACCATGGCGATGGCCAGCAGCGCCGCCGCCCCGGCGACGCTCGCCTTGGCGTCGGTGAACAGCCGCAGCACCATCAGCAGCACGGCTATCAGCAAGGTGGCGACGGTCGTCACGGCGACGATCGCCGCCATCGCGTCGAGGCGCTCTTCCGGCAGGGAGCACTCGATGATCCCTCGTTGCGGACAGATGTTCCGCGAGGGCCAACCGGCGTAGAGCCGCTGCGCGGGCAGGGTCAGCGCGACCCAGGCGCCGAACCCGACCACCGCGAGCACGTTGAGCCACAGCACGAATCTCCGGATGCCCAGTCCGCGCCACTTCGCCCGGATGACCATGGCCGCGGCCATGGCGAGCGGAATGCCGAACGAGATCAGTCGGGCGAATGTCCGCGTGTCGGCGGGGGCCGGGACGACCTTGAGCACGGTTTCCGCGAAGACGATCAGCCAGGCCGCGGCGGCGACCGACAACAGCACGCCGACCGCCGTCACCGCCGCCCGCAGCAGCCGCCGCACCCACGCGTCGTCGTTGGGTGGTCCCATGTTGCCCGCGGCGTTGGCCAGGGTGAACGGGAACGCGAGGTACCAGAGCAGGCCGCCGGACAGCTTGCGTGAGGATCGCGACCAGTTGACCAGTTTCAGCTCATGCGGAGGCACGATCGGCGGTGGGGCGACGTCGGCGCGGTCGTTCGACGACATGACCGCCGGCCTGCCCAGCGCACTGTAGTAATCGTGGTCACCGATGCCGTGCACGCGAATCTCGATCGACGACATATCCGCCTCCGCTGCGAGCCTGTCTTAGAGAGTCGCCGGAGAGTGCGGGGGTCGTTACGTTTCGTGACCCAAGCGCGATCAGTCCTGGAAGTCGCCCGCCGCTTTGCGGACCTTTGCCAGCAGGTCGGTGAGCTGCGCGGTCTGGCGCTCGGTCAGGCCCTTGAGTCCGAAGTCCACGGTGGTCACCGCCGCGGTCGCCTGTGCCTGCCGTTCGCGGCCCGCCTCGGTGATCTCGGCCAGCGTGGTGCGGCGGTCGGTCGGGTGCGGGGTGCGCTTGACCAGGCCGTCGGCTTCGAGCCGGTCGACGATGTTGGTGACGCTGGTCGGGTGCAGCTGCAGCCGCTCACCCATCACCCGCATCGGGAGGCTGCCCTTGCGGGAGAACGTCAGCAGCACCAGGGCCTCGTACCGGGCGAAGGTCAGCCCGTGCGGCTTGAGCGCTCCGTCCACAGCGGACTGGAGGATCTGCTGGACCCGCATGACGCTGGTGACCGCGGCCATGGTCTTGGCGTCGCCGATTCGTTCCTGCCACAAATCCGCAGCTCGGGCGATGGGATCGAACGGCAGGGAGCGGGGGCTCATGGCCAGAAGTTACCAGCCGGGAACCGCCTGCCGCCCTCAGTAGCCTTCCGGCGGCGGCGCGAACTCGGCCCGCACGCCGAGCAGCCGCACCGGCCTGTCCAGCTCGAACCGTTCCAGCGCGACCAGGGCCGCGGCCCCGATGTCGGCCTGGTCGGTCGTCGGGCCCGCGAGGGTGACGCTGCGAGTCTTGGTGAAGAACGGGGCGAAGCGGGCCTTCACCCCGACCCGGATCACCGGCCTGCCGTCGGCCTCCACCTCCGCCATGAGCTGCTCGGTCAGCTTCACCACCGCCGCGCGCATGTCCTCGACGGCGGTGAGGTTTTCCTGGAACGTCGTCTCGTGGCTGTGCGACCGCGGCACGTACGGTTCGCCCGAGACCTCCGTGGACCCGGCGCCCAGGCCGAGCGTGCGCAGCCACGGGCCGATCGTCGGGCCCATCCGCGCGGCCAGCACGTCCGGGTCGGCGGCGGCCAACTCCGCGACCGTCGTCAGGCCGAGTTCGGTCAGCTTGCGGGCGGTCTTGGCGCCGATGCCCCACAGCGCGTCGGTCGGGCGCCCGCCCATGACCTCGAACCAGTTCTCGGCGGTGAGCTGGAAGACGCCCTGGGGCTTGCCGAAGTCGGTGGCGAGCTTGGCCCGCAGCTTGTTGTCGCCGATCCCCACCGAGCAGTGCAGCCGGGTCCGGTCGAGCACCACGTCGTGGATCTCGCGGGCCAGCGCCACCGGGTCGGCCGTCTCGACCCCGAGAAACGCCTCGTCCCACCCCAGCACCTCGACCACGGCGTCGAACTCCCGCAGCGCGGCCATGACCTGCGCGGAGGCCGCCGTGTACGCCTCGGGGTCGCTGGGCAGGAACACCGCCCGCGGGCAGCGCTTGACCGCCAGCTTCAGCGGGATGCCGGAGCGGACACCGAACGCGCGGGCCTCGTACGAGGCCGTCGCCACCACCGCCCGCTGGGTGGGATCGCCCTGGCCGCCGACGACCACGGGAAGTCCGCGCAGCTCAGGTCGGCGCAGGACCTCGACCGCGGCGATGAACTGGTCGAGGTCCACGTGCAGGACCCAGCGGTCGGAGACCACCTGGCTAGTGTGCCTGGCAAGTCGCCGAACGACAGGAGTGAACCGTGCTCGTCGCCTTCAGTGTCAGCCCGCTCGGCGGGGAATCGGAGAACGTGGGCGAGGCCGTCGCCGAGGCCGTGCGGGTGGTCCGCGAGTCCGGCCTGCCCAACGAAACTTCGGCCATGTTCACCACTGTGGAGGGTGAGTGGGACGAGGTGATGGCCGTGGTCAAGCGCGCCACCGACGTCCTGCTCGCGAAGTACCCGCGGGTCGGGCTTGTCCTCAAGGCCGACATCCGCCCAGGTCACGTCGGACAGCTCACGGCGAAGGTCGAACGGGTCGAGCAGTACCTGGCCGACGCCGCCGACTCCTAGGATCAGCCCATGGATCCGCGCCGAATGTGGCTGTGCTTCGAGCCCTACCACGCCGTCACGTACTTCAGCCCCGAGTCGATCGCCGCGACCGACGCGCTCGGCTGCAAGGGCCGGTGGATGGGCTATTTCGGCATGCGGGCCGCGCCGCTCGGCGCCGCGCCCGCATGGCTGGTGACCAGCTTGTTCTACAACTTCCACCCGTCGCTGGTGGAGCGGGCGCTGCCCGACGCGTGGACGATCGCGTCCCCCGAGGATTTCCTGCGCACCCGGCTCACGGGCGTCGACGGCGCGCTGCGCCGCATGCTGGGCGACGCCGTGTCCGGCCCGGAGATCGCCGAGGCCGCGGACCTCGCGCGCACCGCGGCGGGCTGGGCGCCGACCGCGGGCCGCGCGCTCGCCGCCGCCAACGCGGCGCTCGACGTGCCCGAGGAGCCGCACCTGGCGCTGTGGCAGTGCGCCACGACCCTGCGCGAGTCCCGCGGCGACGGCCATGTCGCCGCGCTCATCACCGCGGGCCTCGACCCGTGCGAGACGCTGGTCCTCTTCGCGGCGGACAACGGGATGACCCAGGACTACATGCGCAAGGCCCGCAACTGGCCGCGGGACGAGTGGGCCGCCGCTGAGGACCGGCTGCGCGAGCGCGACCTCATCGACGACAGCGGGCTGACCGCCGACGGCCGGGACATGCGGGAGACCGTCGAGGCGCTGACCGATGAGGCCGCGGCCACGCCGTGGACGGAGCTCGGCGAGCAGGGCACGGCCCGGTTGGTGGAGCTGCTCGCACCGCTGTCGCTGCGGATCACCAGGCAGAACGAGGCTATGCGGGTCAACCCGATGGGCCTGGCACCGGAGGCGGCGTTGGCCGAGATGACCGGGAGCCCAAACGTCGTCACACCGGCCATGCCAGGATGAGAAGGTGACCAGGCCTGATCCACGCCAGACCGCAGCTCTGTCGGCCGCCCTCTCCCGGGCCGTCGACCTTTCCGCACTCAAGGCCAGAGCGGACGCCACCACCAGGGCTCCGCAGGCAGGCGCCCCTGCCGCCGCCGCGGCGGCGGGTGGCGCGTTCACCTCCCAGGTGGCCGAGGCGACGTTCCAGAACGACGTCATCGAACGGTCGATGGAAGTCCCCGTCGTCGTCGCCCTGCACGCGAGTTGGTCGGTGCCTTCGGAGCAGCTCGTCGCGCTGCTCGACCGGCTCGTCGCCGAATCCAACGGCGCCTGGCGCCTGGCGACGGTCGATGTCGACGCCAGCCCCCGGGTGGCCCAGCTCTTCGGCGCCCAGTCCGTGCCGATGGTCATCGCCATCGCCGCGGGCCAGCCGGTCGAGGCGTTCGCCGAAGTGCCGCCGGAGCCGCGCCTGCGCCAGTGGATCGGCGGCCTCCTCGACGCCCTGCGCGACCGCATGCCCGCCATCCGCGCCGCCGAGGAAGGCGCCCCCGCGGCGTCGGCACCGGAGCCGGAACCAGAGGACGAACGCTTCCTCGTCGCCGAGCGGGCCTTCGAACAGGGCGACTACGCGGCCGCGGAAGCCGGCTACCAGTCAATCCTCGACGCTGAACCGACCAATGAAGAGGCCAAGGCAGCGCTCGCCCAGGTGAAGTTCCTGGCGCGGACGGAGTCCCATGACCCGTCGGTGATCGTCCGGGCGGACATGTCCCCGGATGACGTGGACGCGCAGGTGGCGGCGGCGGACCTGGAGTTGGCGGGGCAGCAGGCTGAGCAGGCGTTCGCGCGCCTGATCAACGCTGTCCGGCGGGCGTCGGGCGATGACCGGGACAAGGCGCGGACGCATTTGGTTTCGCTGTTCGATCTGTTCCCGGCGGACGACCCTCGCGTGATGAAGGCGCGGAGGGATTTGGCTAGCGCGCTTTATTAGCCGCACTGGAGAACGCGCGAACCACCCGACCGGCATTCCAGACAAAGCCGGGCGGGTGGATGGGGATGGCCGCATCCCGACTGGCCGTTGTGGGTTCGCCTGCTCGGGTTCGGGGGTTGGGCGGTCGCATTTCCCGCAGGTCACCTCGTTCTAGCGGGGACCGAGCGTCGCGTCCCTTTCGGAATCGCCGTTGGAGCGGGGCTCCTTGAGCTCGATGAAGATCGCATGCGTCGCACTGTCGCCCGTGTTTTCGCCGGCGTGTTCCTGGGCGTCGAGCCAGCGGGCCTGTCCGGCGGGCAGCGTCACGTCGACCTCGCGTCCGCCCGAGGTGATTCGCCGTTGGATGTTGCTCAGGGTCACCATCACGCTGTCGGGATGTTCGTGCGGTGAGGTGTGGTCGCCGGGTTGGTCCGTGTATTCCAGCACTCGTACCCGGTCGTTCTCGAACACGACCTTGTACAGGTCCGGGTTCGTCGTCGTCGGATCCACGGCGCACTCCTCTTCATGGGACGTCAGTTCCATGAAGCTACCGCTCTTCCCAAGGAAGTGCGCCGTGATCCGCCGGCGGAGGAATCAGCCGACCGGTGGCATTTCCGACGGTTGCGAGTCCAGGCCTGACCGGGGGCGAGACCATTGGCCGCGGGTGAAGTCCGGGACGCCTACCGGCCTGCCGCCCGCCCGCAGTGACACCACACTCAGCGGTATCGCCGCGCACCACGCTGCTGAGTCGTAGACGTCGATGTCGGGAACCAAACCCGCGCGCATCTGCTGGACGATGCGCCACTGCAGGACGTAGTCCATCCCGCCGTGGCCGCCGTTATTGGCCGCGTCGTCGCCGATTTTCTTCCATAGCCAGTGGTCGTGGGTGTCGCGGTACGGGCGGAAGTCCTGCCAGGCGTGGTTGCCGTGGTCGGGTTCGAGGTAGACGCGGGCCGGGTAGTCCTCGACGATGCCGCGGGTGCCCGCCAGGCTGTTGATCCGGCTGTACGGCCGTGGCGAGCTGACGTCGTGTTCCGCGCGGATTATCCGGCCGCGTTCGGTGCCGATCAGGCAGGTGACCAAGTCGCCGTTGATGTAGGTCTCCGTCCAGGACGGGTGTGTCTTGGGGATGTGGCGTTCCCGGTAGTCGGCGAGTCCGCGTGGGGCGGTGGCTGTGGCGCGCAGGGTGGTCATCCGGTCGCCGCGGTTGATGTCCATGCAGGCGGCGATAGGGGCGAGGCCGTGCATCGGGTAGAGGCTCGCGGTGCTGCGCGTGTGCCACTTCCGCCGCCAGGCGTCGGTGTAGTACGTGTCGGAGAACAGCAGGGCCCGCAGGTCGTGCAGGTAGCCGCCGTGGCCGTTGGTGATCTCGCCGAAAAGTCCCTGGTGGGCCATCTTGAGCATCGCCAGCTCGTTGCGCCCGTAGCTGCAGTTCTCCATCAGGAACAGGTGCTTGCGGGTGATCTCCGAGGTGTTGACGAGATCCCACAGCTCCGCGGTCTCGGTGGCGATCGGCAGCTCGACGCCCACGTGCTTGCCCGCGACCAGCGCGGCTTTCCCTTGTGTGTAGTGGAATTCCCACGGCGTGGCGATGTAGACGAAGTCCACGTCGTCGCGGCCCACCAGGCGCTGGAAGGAGCTGTCCGAGCCGCCGATCTCCGCCGGGCGCGGTTTGCCCAACGCGACGAGCCGGTCGGCGGCGCGGGTGACGCGGTCCGCGCGCACGTCGCACACGGCTGTCACGACACAGCCGGGCACAGCGGCCCAGCCGCTGAGCATCCCCATGCCGCGGTTGCCGAGCCCGATCACCCCGACCCGCACGGTGCGATGCGGTGCGAAGGGCGTGCCGATCATCGTGGTCTGGCCGCGCTCGCGGGCCGGTTCGGCCGCGCCCTGCGCCTGCGCGACACCGCTCAGCGCGGTCAGCGCGCCGCCCGCGGCTATGCCGCCAAGGATCGATCGTCGGGAGACAGGGGGCATTTCGGGCATGGGGCACCACTCCTCAGTCACGTGTTTCGCGCTCGGCTTGCGGCGGTCGGGACGCCTCCGACTCTGTCGACCTTCCGCCCGCGCTGTCAAGAGATGACTGGAAACTCGAACTAATGGACATTTTCATGCAAGATGTGGCCAGATTCTGCTCGCGGCAGCGGAACGCAAAACGGCCTGCCGGTGAGGTCACCGGCAGGCCGTCCGCGAAGGGGGTCGGTCAGCTGAACTGGTTGGCGCAGCCCTTGTCACCGTCGAAGTAGCCGACGCGGAAGGCTTCCACCCGGGCGAAGCCGGACGGGACGTGCTTGCCCTTGGCGTCGGCGGCGATGAGGCTCTTCTCCAGCAGCAGTTCCGCCACGGCCTCGTCGAGGTCGCCGACCGCGATATGGAGTTTCGCGTCGCCGTCGTCGGGCGTCTTGTCCACCGTGAAGGCCGCCCACGCGCCGGTCAGGCACGCGGTCCGCAGGCCCGCCTTGTCGCCCTCCAGCGAGGCGCCCATCGACTTCTGGATGGACAGCGAGTACCGGGAGGCGATCTCGGCGAACGCGGCGAAGTCGCCGATGCCGGTGTCGAGGCCGGGCTCGCCGCGCTTGGGCGGCGTCGCGATCTTCTTCAGCGCGGCGAGATCGATGGCGACGACGTTGTCGTCCGGGCAGTAGGTCGCGGGCGGCGTTGACGAGCCGTCAGCGCACTTGGCGCCGTTGTCCTTGATCTTCGGCATCGCGGCGCCGGTGCGCTTGAACGCCTCGCTGAGGCTCTCCTCGAGCTTGGTCATGATCCGCTTCTCGCTGATCTCGACCTGACCGTTGGTTTCCTTATCCTGCTCGCTGCGTTCCTTCTCGGCGATGCGGCTGTTGATCTCGGCCTGGTCCATCTTCGCGCAGCGGCGCGGGCCCTCGGTGAAGCCCGCCTGGAACGCGAAGACCCGGTCGAACGCGAGGCCGTGGGCGCCCTGCTTGTTCGCCGACTCGCCCGCCGGGTCGCGGATGAAGAACATCGTCGCGAGGACCTGGTTGAGGCCGTCGCCCACGTTGATGTCGAAGTGCTTGGCCTTGCCCTCGGCGACGTGCCGGAAGAACGAGCCGGTGTAGCAGTCGGCCTGCTGTTCCTTGATGATCGTCGGCGTGCCGCGGTTGACGTTGCTCTTCGCGCCCAGGCGGAACTGCACGGCGTGGCCCATCTCGTGGGCGAGCACCGTCACCACCGACATCGGGCCGAACTGCTTGTCCAGCATCGGCAGCAGCACACCGCGGTCCCACGCCACGCTGTCGTCGAGGCTGCAGTAGAAGGCGTTGACCAGCTTCGCCGTCGACGTGTTGCAGACCTTCACGGCCTTGCCGTTGGAGTCGTAGGACACCAGCCGGCGCAGCGGCTCGAACTTCTGCCCCTCGAACTCGGCGGGCATCTTCTCGGCCCAGTAGTCATAGATGTCGCTCACGGCGTTCATCGCCAAGCGGTCCATCTCACCGTTGTCGGCGTTCTCCACCGGGAACTTCGCGTCCTCGACGCCCTGCTTCGGCCCGCTGGGGCGGCTGTTGTCGATCGGGATGCCCGCCGCGGTGCCCGCGTCGATCTCACCGACCGCGCGTGCCTTGCCTGCGATCTCCCTGGCCGCGCAACCGCCGACCTGAACAGCCATGACCACCGCCGCGGCGAGCGCCAACGCGATTCTGATACGCACCCGTCATCCCCACACTTCATCAACTCGCGCCGGCCCCGGGGACCTGGTCGGTTATCTCGCTGCACCCTACTGCCGAGTCCGAACCACCGTGGCGTGATCCGTCCGATTCAGCCCAGTCCGCACTTTTCGCCGCCGCCGGTGAAGCCCTCGCGGAACGCGATCACCCGGTCGAAACCCGCGTCGATGGCGTCGCCCTTGGCATCGCGGGCGGCGTAGTCGTAGTCGAGGAGGACTTGGATGGCCTCGTCGAGATCGCCGGGGGACAGGAAGCGCTGCTCCGCGCTGAACAGGGACCCGGTGAACGACCCCGCCAGGCACACCGCCGAGCGCTGGGCGTCCGGCCCCTCCACGGGCTTGCCCGCCGCGGCGAGCGCGGCCAGCCCGTATCGGCTGGCCAGCAGCGCGCCGGTCGCGTAGTCGCCGATCTCGACGTGGATCTCCGGCAGCTCCTTCTTGCCGTCCATCTCCAACGCCCCGCCGTCCCCGCAGAACGCGACCGGTCCCTGCTTGCCGCCCCCGCACTCGGGGGCCTCGTCGACCGTCGTGATCTTCGGTTCGGTCCACGTCTTGCCCGACTTGGTCATCAGGGCGGAGAAGTACGTGTTGAGCCCCGGCGAGATCGACTGCACGATCTGGTCGAACCGCAGGTTCCCGCCGCGGGCCTGGTCACCGGCGTCGATGAAGCCACTCAGGGTGAACGTGCGGTTGTCGACGGTCATCTTGGCGCACAGGTCGACGCCCTTCTCGTAGCCGTCCTGGAACGCCGACACCCGGTCGAACGCGTCGCCGTGCGCGCCGCGGTCGGTCTGCTCGGTGCCGATCGGGTCGCGGAAGCTGATCAGCGACTCCAGCGCCGAGTCCAGCCGGTCCTTGGCGATGTTCAGGTGCTTGGCCTTCCCGTCGGCGACCCAGCGGACGAACGACCCGGCGTAGCAGTCGGCCATCGCCTCGATCAGGATCGTCGGGAACTTGCTCGGGTTCGCCTTGCGCGCGTCGAGGCCGACACCGGTGCGGTTCTGCACCGCGTGGCCCATCTCGTGGGCGAGCACCAGCATCACCGCCGCCTCGCCGAACCGGTCGCGCAGCACCGGCAGCAGCGCGGCCCGGTCCCAGGCGATGATGTCGGCGGTGGGGCAGTAGAAGGCGTTGCCCTCCACCTCATCGGCCTTGTCCGCGCACGGCGGCGCGTCGCTGTCGGCGTCGGCGGTGTCGACGGAGAAGTAGCCGCCCTTGAGGTCCTTGAAGTCCTCGCCGAACGTCTTCGGGAACTGCTCGGTCCAGTACGTCCGCACATCGGTGATCACCGTCGCGGCGAGCCGGTCGATCTCACCGTTATCGGTGTTCTCCACGAAGGACGGATCGACCCCACCCGGCTGGTTGGGGTCCTCGCGGGAGACCACGGAGCCCTGGCTGGTGGCCGTTCCCGGGATGGCTGTCGTGCACGCCGTCACCGTCACGGCCAGCGCTAACGCCAACAGCACCGGAACGGGTCGACCAACAGCGATGGGCAGGCGCACCCGACCAGTGTGCCTGAGCCACCGCGGGCCCGATGCCTGAACCGGCTACTCGGGGGTGAACCAGACCACGCCGGACGGCGGGAGCTGCAGGACCGCCGACGCCGGACGGCCGTGCCACGCAGTCGCGGTGGCCTCGACGCCGCCGTAGTTGCCGACGCCGGAGCCGCCGTAACCCGTGGCGTCGGTGTTGAGCACTTCCCGCCACCGGCCCGCGTGCGGCATGCCGACGCGGTAGTCGTGGTGGGGTGCGCCGGAGAAGTTGGCCACGCACACCAGCACGTGCTCACCGGAGCGGCGGGCGAAGCTGAGCACGTTGCCCGCCGAGTCGTTGGCGTCGATCCACGAGAAGCCCTCGGGGTGGGTGTCGTCGACATACAGCGCGGGCTGGTCGCGGTAGACGGCGTTCATGTCCGACACCAGCGCCTGCACGCCGCCGTGCAGCCGCTCGCCGGTCAGGTCCCAGTCCAGGGACCGGTTCTCCGACCACTCGCGGACCTGGCCGAACTCGCAGCCCATGAACAGCAGCTGCTTGCCCGGGTGCGCCCACATGTAGGCCAGCAGCGCGCGCAGGCCCGCGGCCTTGTTCCAGTCGTCGCCGGGCATCCGGGTCCACAGTGAACCCTTGCCGTGCACGACCTCGTCGTGCGACAGCGGCAGGACGAAGTTCTCGCTCCAGGCGTACATCAGCGAGAACGTCATCTCGTTGTGGTGGAACGCGCGGTGCACCGGGTCGTGCCCGATGTAGCGCAGCGTGTCGTTCATCCACCCCATGTTCCATTTGAAGCCGAACCCGAGCCCGCCCAGGTGCGTCGGCCTGGTCACACCGGGCCACGCGGTGGACTCCTCGGCGATCATCAAGGTGCCGGGGTGGTGCTTGTAGACGGTCGCGTTGAGCTCTTGGAGGAACTTCACCGCGTCGAGGTTCTCCCGGCCGCCGTGGATGTTGGGCAGCCACTCGCCGTCCTTGCGCGAGTAGTCGAGGTAGAGCATCGAGGCCACCGCGTCGACCCGCAGGCCGTCGATATGGAACTCCTCGATCCAGTACAGGGCGTTGGCGACCAGGAAGTTGCGGACCTCGGGGCGGCCGAAGTCGAACACCAGCGTGCCCCAGTCCGGCTGCTCGCCGCGGCGCGGATCGCTGTGCTCGTAGAGCGGGCCGCCGTCGAACCGGGCCAGCGCCCAGATGTCGCGCGGGAAGTGCGCGGGCACCCAGTCGACCAGCACCCCGATGCCGCGCCGGTGCAGCTCGTCGACGAAGTAGCGGAACTCGTCCGGGGTGCCGAACCGCGCGGTCGGCGCGTAGTACGACGTGACCTGGTAGCCCCAGGAGCCGCCGAACGGGTGCTCGGCGACCGGCAGCAGCTCCACGTGGGTGAAGTTGTGCTCGACGAGGTAGTCGCCGAGATGCGCGGCGAGGTCCCGGTAGGTCAACCCCTCGCGCCAGGAGCCGAGGTGCACCTCGTAGACGCTCATCGGCGCCGCGCTCCAGTCGGTGGCGTCCCGGGTCGTCAGCCAGTCCGCGTCGGACCACTCATAGTCCGAAGTGGACACGACGGACGCGGTGGCGGGCGGGAGTTCGGTGGCGAAGGCCATCGGGTCGGCCTTCTCGTGCCACGACCCGTCGGCGCCGTTGATGCGGAACTTGTAGCGGGTGCCCGGCTCGACTCCGGGGATGAACAGCTCCCACACCCCGGAAGAGCCCAGCGACCGCATCGGCGTCGCCCGGCCGTCCCAGCCGTCGAAGTCGCCGCACACCCGCACCCCCCGCGCGGTCGGCGCCCACACCGCGAACGAGGTGCCGGTCACCGTGCCGAGCGAGGTGTCGTAGGAGCGCGGGTGCGCGCCGAGGATCTCCCACAGCCGCTCGTGCCTGCCCTCGCCGAACAGGTGGAGATCCAGTTCGCCGAGGGTGGGGAGCCAGCGGTACGGGTCGTCCACGACGCGCGTGTCCGAGCCGTAGTCGATCTCAAGTCGGTATTCGTCGGGCAGCGCGGGCAGTTCGGACTCGAACAGCCCTTCCGCGATCTCCGCCAGGTCGTGTCTGTCCGGCCCGACCAGGGCGGTGACGGCGGTCGCGTGCGGACGCAGTGTCCGCACCACCGCCCCTCCTGGTCTGCGCGGGTCCGGATGGACGCCTAGAACCGAATGGGGATCGTGGTGCGCGCCGGAAAGAAGGCGCTCGATCTCAGAAGCCAAAAAGGTCACCCTTGGGCTATGTAGGACTGGAGCTGGTCGCGGGCGGTCTCCAACTGGCTGATGCGGGTCTTCACGACGTCGCCGATGCTGACGATGCCGACGAGTTTGCCCTCGACCACCACTGGCATATGGCGGACCCGGCGGTCGGTCATGGTCTCGGCGAGGGCGTCGACGCTCTCCTCCGGACCACACGTGACCACGTCCACCGTCATGATGTCAGCCACGGTCGCGTTCAGCAGATCGCTGCCGCGCTCATCGAGCCTGCGCACGATGTCGCGCTCGGAGACGATCCCGACGACCGAATCGGCGTCGACCACCACCAGGGCGCCGACGTTGTACTCGGCCAGGGCTCTGATCAGCCCGGCCACCGAGGTCCCCGGGTCGACCGTGGCCACCTTCGCACCTTTGACACGCAACACATCGGAGATCCGCATGCAGGCCACCTCGATCCTGGTCGTCGCATCACGCCTTGTCGATCAGGTTAACCACGTTCGGGTCACGCCGAAACCTCACGAGCGGCGCTCCCGGGGAGGAATCGGGTCCCACAGGTGTCTTGACCTGGGTGTGGTCGACCAGACTGGTCTCACCTGTGTCCGGGTTTGTCGGTGGTGGTCGTTAGGTTGATCGGCATGTCCCGGTTCCGCCTTCAACCGACCCCTACCCAGGAGCGGGCGTTGCTAGAGCATTGTGGGCATGCCCGGTTCGTGTGGAACCTCGCGATGGAGCAGCACGCCCACTGGCAGTCGGGGCGCAAGGGCGCGCCCGGGTATAACGAGCAATGCCGCCAGTTGACCGAGGCACGGGCGGCGAACCCCTGGCTGGCGGCCGGGTCGGTGGTCGTGCAGCAGCAGGCGTTGAAGGACTTCGCCCAGGCGATGGCAAACTTCTTCGGTAGGACCCACCGGCGGCCGACCTGGCGACGGCGGGGGCATGCCGAGGGCTTCCGGATCGTGGCGGTCACCCCGGGCGATGTGCGCCGGGTGTCCCGCAAGGTCGGTGAGGTGCGTGTGCCCAAGGTCGGCTGGGTGCGGTTCCGCTGGTCACGGGCGGTCGCCGAGGGTGCGAAGTCCTACCGGGTCACCCGTGATCGGGCGGGGCGTTGGCATGTGGCGTTCGCCGTGGTCCCCGAACCCGTCGCCGGGCCGGGCACGGGTGCGGCGGTGGGCGTCGATCGTGGTGTCACGGTCTCGGCAGCGCTGTCCACCGGGGAGTTGCTGTCGGTACCCACGTTGCGCGCAACCGAGAAAGCGCGCCTGCTGCGGCTCCAACGCAAGCTCGCCCGGGCCCAACGCGGCTCCAACCGGCGCGGCAAGGTCAAGATGGCGATCGCGAAGCTCAAGGCCCGCGAGACCGACCGGCGCAAGGACTGGGTCGAGAAGACCAGCACCCGCCTGGCCCGAGAGTTCGACGTTGTCGCGGTCGAAGACCTCAAGATCAGAAACATGACCCGGTCGGCGAAAGGCACTCTCGACGCGCCCGGGCAGGGCGTGCGGCAGAAGGCGGGGCTGAACCGGGGAATCCTCGCCAACGGGTGGGGTCTGCTGGTAACCCGTCTGGAGCAGAAGGCCCCGGGCCGGGTGGCGAAGGTCGATCCGCGGTTCACCAGTCAGCGTTGCTCGGCGTGCGGGATCGTGGATCGGGAGGCGCGCGAGAGCCAAGCCGCCTTCCGCTGTCGGTCCTGTGGCTTCGCCGCCAACGCCGATGTGAACGCGGCGCTGAATATTCGACTCGCGGCAGGGCATGCCGGGACTGCACGGGGAGGCCCGCCGTTGGGTGAGCCTGCGAACCGTGAACCTCAACGCGACTACCTCCTTGTGCGGTAGTGGCTTGGAATCCCGGCCTTCAGGCGGGGAGGAAGTCAAGAGCGGCGCAATGCTGTCAGTGGCACCCGAACCCAGTCGGGCCGGTTGCGGTGCTCGTAGGCCACCTCGTAGACCGCTTTGTCCAGTTCGAACGCCCGCAGGAGCACCGCCTGGTCGCGTGGGTCGGCCCCGGCCACCGAGGCGTAGCCCGCGCAGAAAGACGCACGATTGCGGTCGCTCCACTCGGTGGCCCGGGTGGTCCGCTGGTGGTCGTCGTCGGCCCCGAGCAGGGCGAACGCGGCGTAGTCGAAGGACCGCAGCATGCCCGCGACATCGCGCAGCGGTGACCTGGTCTTCGCCCGGTCGGTCGCGAGCGCGGCGGGCTCGCCCTCGAAGTCGATCAGCACCCAGCCGGTGGCCGTGCGCAGCACCTGGCCCAGGTGCAGGTCGCCGTGGATCTGCTGGATCAGCTGGCTTTCCCGCAGGTGGCGGACCGCGTCGAAGGCCGCGCGGAGCATCGGCTCGAACTCGGCCAGCTCCGGCACCTCGGCGGTGACGGCGTCGAGTCTGCCGTGCATCACCTCGACGGCCTCGCGCAGCCGGTCGGGACTGACCAGCTCCGTGCCCATGGTCGCGGCCAGGTCGGCGTGCACCTGGGCCACGGCCATGCCGAGCCGGGAGGACTCGCCCGCGAAGTCGCCGCCGACCTCGCCCGCGTGCAGGTCGCCCTCGGCCAGCAGGTCGCGCACGCTGGCCGTGGCCGTCGCCCACCCCTCGGCGGCGTCGGCGAGGTAGCGCTGGGCGAACCCGAACACCAGCTCGTCGTCCTCGACCACCGCGATCGGCTCGGCGATCTGCGTGCTGCCCGCCCGGTGCAGCGCCCGGTGCAGCTCGACGTCGCGGTTGGGCCGCGGGCCGGGACGGCGGAACAGCTTGAGGATGTAGTGGTAGCCGTAGACGATCGAGGTGTTGCTCTGCTCGACGCCGATCGGCCGCGCGCGCAGCCCGGTGACCAGCTCGACGTGCGGCTCCTTGGTCCAGTGGATGCCGCCCTGGTCGGCCCCGGCGTCGAGCAGGTCGAGCAGCCCGGCCATCAGCTCGCCGTCCTGCGTGGCGTCGTAGGCGTGGGACCCGCCGAGCCTGCCGATCAGGGCGTGGTGCAGGTGCTCTGGCGGGTCGTCGCGGACCCCGATGAGCAGCTGGTAGCGCTCGCCGTCGGCGTCGATCAGGGCGTGCACCAGCGCCGGGTCGCCGTCGGTCAGCATGACCGCGCGCTCGACGGAGACGCTTGCCAGTTCGGTGCCCTTGGCCGCGAACCAGCGCTGGCCGGGCAGCCAGGCGCGCAGGTCGTCGGCCAGGGACTCGACGGCGTGCACGGGACGGGTGCTCAAGGACCTTCGCCCTCCTCAGGAGTGAGCTGGAACCAGTAGAACCCGTGGCCGGGCAGGGTGAGCAGGTACGGCAGCTCACCGATCGGCGGGAACCGGACACCACCGGTCAGTTCGATCGGGACCCACTCGGCGTGCTCGGACAGGTCCAGCTCGACCGGCTGCGGGAAGCGGGACAGGTTGTTCACGCAGATCACCAAGTCCTCACTGCCGTCGTCGCGGAGGTGTCTGCGCAGGTAGGCGAGCACGCTCGGGTTCGACGAGCCCAGTTCGGTGAAGTCGCCGAGCCCGAACGCCGGGTGCTCCTTGCGGACTTGGAGCATCCGCCGGGTCCAGTGCAGCAGCGAACTGGTGTTGTTCATCTGCGCCTCGACGTTGACCGCCTGGTACCCGTAGACCGGGTCCGCGATCGCGGGCAGGTAGAGGCGTGCCGGGTCGCAGCGGGAGAAGCCCGCGTTGCGGTCGAGCGACCACTGCATCGGCGTGCGGACGGCGTCGCGGTCGCCGAGCCAGATGTTGTCGCCCATGCCGATCTCGTCGCCGTAGTACAGGACCGGCGACCCCGGCAGCGACAGCAGCATCGCGGTGAACAGCTCCATCTGGTTGCTGTCGTTGTCCAGCAACGGGGCCAGGCGTCTGCGGATGCCGATGTTGGCCTTCATCCGCGGGTCCTTGGCGTACTCCGCGTACATGTAGTCGCGTTCCTCGTCGGTGACCATCTCGAGGGTCAGCTCGTCGTGGTTGCGCAGGAAGATTCCCCACTGGGCGCCGTCGGGGATCGACGGTGTCTGGGCCAGGATCTCCGAGATCGGGAACCGCGACTCCCGGCGCACCGCCATGAAGATCCGCGGCATCAGCGGGAAGTGGAACGCCATGTGGCACTCGTCGCCGCCCTTGTCGGGGTCGCCGAAGTACTCCACGACGTCGGCGGGCCACTGGTTGGCCTCGGCGAGCAGGACCCGGCCCGGGTACTCGTCGTCGACGACCTTGCGGCACCGCTTGAGGAACTCGTGCGTGCGCGGCAGGTTCTCGCAGTTGGTGCCCTCTTCCTCGAACAGGTAGGGCACGGCGTCGAGCCGGAAGCCGTCGATGCCGATGTCGAGCCAGAACCGCAGCACGTCGAGCATCGCCTCGGCGACTTCGGGGTTCTCGTAGTTGAGGTCGGGCTGGTGGGCGAAGAAGCGGTGCCAGTAGAACTGCCCGCGCACCGGGTCGTAGGTCCAGTTCGACGTCTCGGTGTCGACGAAGATGATCCGCGCGTCGGAGTAGGCCTCGTCGGTGTCGGACCAGACGTAGTAGTCGCCGTAGGGTCCGTCCGGGTGCTGCCTGGACTCCTGGAACCACGGGTGGGCGTCGGACGTGTGGTTGAGGACCAGGTCGGTGACCACCCGGATGCCGCGCTGGTGGGCCTGGTCGAGCAGGTAGACGAAGTCGTCGACCGTGCCGAATTCGGGCAGCACCGCGCGGAAGTCGCTGATGTCGTAGCCGCCGTCGCGCAGCGGCGAGGCGTAGAACGGCGGCAGCCACAGGCAGTCGACGCCGAGCCACTGGATGTAGTCCAGCTTGTCGGCCAGGCCGCGGAGATCGCCGGTGCCGTTGCCGTCGGAGTCGTTGAACGCCCGGCAGAGCACCTCGTAGAAGACGGCGCTCTTGTACCAGAGCAGGTCTTGCGGAACGGTGCGCGCGTGTTTGAAGTCCTCGGCTTGCGGCTCGGTGAGGTGACCGTCGGCGGTCAGCGTCTCACCGGTGTGCGGGATGCCTTCCAGACCCAATGCCGCGTCCGGCGCGGTCACGTCGTGCAGCGTCATCTTTGAATCGCCCTCGTCGTAGTAGCCCTTGTCCAACAGCGGCGGTGCGTTCATGCGTACCACGCGGTCAGCGTGGAAGCAGACCTCGGTCGACGACCGACATCACCCGTCCGGCGGCGTCGGCGGCCTGCCCGGCGGCGATCTGGCCGTCCACCACCAGTGATGTCAGGCCGTGCATCACGCACCGCATAGTCAGCATGACGTCTTCGGGATCTTGCGGCTGGACGACTCCCGCGATCTGGGCTTTTCGCAGCGCCTCACGGAAGATCTCGGTGAGCCCGCGCTCGGCGGCGGCGAGCCCGGGGTGCGCGGTGCGGTCGACCGGGCCGAACATCAGCCGGTAGAGCTGGGGCTCCCGCAGGGCGAACTTGAGGTACGCGGCGCCGACCTGGTGCAGCGCGTCGAGGCTCGGTTCTGTCGGTGTCATGGCTTCGGCCAGTTCGACGAAGCCCTGTTCGGCCACGCCCGCGAGCAGCGCGTCGCGGTCGGCGAAGTGCCGGTAGGGCGCTGCGGGGGACACCTCGGCTCGCGCGGCGACCCCGCGCAGGGTGAGTTTCGCAGGCCCGGTCTCGCGAACCAGCTCGCGCGCGGCGGTGATCAGCGCGCGTCTCAAGTCGCCGTGGTGGTATGGCTTGCCAGCCGATGTTGACATCGTTAACATCCTCCATGTGAACAACGTAAACATTACCCGCGCGGCAGGCTGGCTCGCCATCGCGGGCAGCGCTTTCCATCTCGTCGCCACCCCACTGAGCCGGGGTTCGGCCTGGTCCGAGGTGTTCTCCCAGGGATGGTGGAACACTGTGACACTCGAACCGACGCCTGAGCGGTTACCCGTGGCGGAGGCGTTCTGGCTCACCCCGGGCAGCTTCGCCGCACCGCTGCTCCTGTTCGGCGCGCTGGTCGTGTGGTCGGCGAACCAAGGACACCGCGTCCCCGCCGCTTTCGGCTGGGGCGTGGCGGCCTGGGGTGTCGTCGCGGTGTCGCTGCTGCCCGCGTCGCCCGGATGGATGTTCCCGCTGATCGGCGGGCTGATCATCGCGGGCGACCGGCAGCGGGCCAGGGTCAGTGCCTGAGGTGCACGATGTGGGCGACGGCGTTCCACGGGTCGAGCCGGACGTAGTTCGCCGCCCCCCACAGCCAGGTCTGGCCGGACACCTCGTCGAACGCGGTGTAGGACCCGTGCGGGTCCAAGCCGAGCGCGCCGAGGTCGAGCCACACGGTGCCCTCCTGCGTGAGGCTCGGGTCGAGGGTGACGACCGTGACCATGGTGTCACCGGTGGCCGGGTCGGTCTTCGAGTAGGCGATCAGCGCGTCGTTGTCGACGTGGTGGAACCGAAGCGTCCGCAGCTGCTGCAGCGCCGGGTGCGCCCGGCGGATCGCGTTGAGCCGGGTGATCCACGGCTGCAGCGAGCGGCCGTCGGCCAGCGCCTTCGCGTAGTCGCGCGGCCGTAGTTGGTACTTCTCCGAGTCGAGGTACTCCTCGCTGCCCTCGCGGACGGCAAGGTGTTCGTACAGCTCGTAACCGGAGTACACGCCCCACGTCGGCGCCATCGTCGCGGCCAGCGCGGCCCGGATGGCGAACATCGCCGGGCCGCCGTGCTGCAGCGACGCGTGCAGGATGTCCGGGGTGTTGACGAACAGGTTCGGCCGCGCCTCGTCGGCCCGCTCGACCAGCTCGACCCCGAAGTCGATCAGCTCCTGCTTGGCCGTGCGCCAAGTGAAGTACGTGTAGGACTGGGTGAAGCCAAGCCGCGCCAAGCCGTAGAGCCGCGCGGGCCGGGTGAACGCCTCGGACAGGAACAGCACGCCCGGGTCGACCGCCTTGACCTTCTTGATCAGCCACTCCCAGAAGTCCGGCGGCTTGGTGTGCGGGTTGTCGACCCGGAAGATCCGCACCCCGTGCTCGACCCACAGCAGGACCACGCGCAACGTCTCCGCGTAGAGGCCGTAGGGGTCGTTGTCGAAGTTGATCGGGTAGATGTCCTGGTACTTCTTCGGCGGGTTCTCCGCGTACGCGATCGACCCGTCCGGGCGGGTCGTGAACCATTCCGGGTTGGACTTGACCCACGGGTGGTCCGGCGCGCACTGCAGCGCGAAGTCGAGCGCCACCTCAAGGTCGAGTTCCCGTGCCCGCGCGACGAACGCGGCGAAGTCGTCGAAGGTCCCCAGCTCAGGGTGGATCGCGTCGTGGCCGCCGTCGGCCGACCCGATCGCCCACGTCGAGCCGACGTCGCCGGGCTGCGACAGCACACTGTTGTTGGGGCCCTTGCGGTTCACCGCGCCGATGGGATGGATCGGCGGCAGGTAGACCACGTCGAAGCCCATGTCCGCGACCCGGTCCAGCTCCTTGGTCGCGGTCTTGAACGTGCCGTGCACCGCCTGCCCGTTGGCGTCGACGCCGCCGGTGGAGCGCGGGAAGAACTCGTACCAGGAGCCGTAGAGCGCGGTCTTGCGGTCGACCCAGATCTGCAGCGGCTTGCCCTTGGTCAACAACTCGCGCACAGGGTGCTCGGTCATCACCCGGTGCACCGCTTCGGAGACCGCCTCCGCGATACGCGCGGGCAGCGGCAGCGAGACATCACGCAGCGCGCGCGCCGCGGACACGAGCAGCTTCCGGTCAGAACTGCGGTCCGGCCTGCGCGAGACCCGCTCCAGCAGCCGCGCGCCGGATTCGAGGTCGTTGGCCAGTTCCTCGGGACCCTGCGCGGCCGCGACCTTCACCTCGACCGCGTGCCGCCACGTGACCCACGGATCGCTCCACGCGTCGACGCGGACCGTCCACAGACCGCTATGGTCGGGAACGATGTCGGCCGTGAAGCGGTCCTCCGCGAACGGTTTCATCGCGGTCCGGCGGGCCTTGCCGTCCTCGGGCCCTCTCCAGGTCACCGTGGCCGCCACGGCGTCGTGCCCTTCCCGCCACACGGTGGCGCGCACGGGTATGTGCTCGCCGACCACGGCCTTGGAGGGGTAGCGACCGCTCGACACGATCGGGGAGACGTCATCGATTGCCAGCCGACCGCTCACCGGTCAGGCTCCTCTCGTTGGGGTCCTGCCCCTAGTCTGCCTTGCTCGATCCAGCTTCACTGCACAGCCCACCGTGTGATCCGGTCCGGGGAGCCGTCGCCGGCGATGTTTCACTGGTGACGATGCCCTCTTGGTGACGCATCGGCGGTGGTCATGGCCCTTGTGGACGCGGCCCGTCACCGACCAGGCACCCACTGGCGGCTTGCTCGATCCAGTCTGGCCGCTAGTGTCGTGCCCCGTGAGAGCCGTACGCCGATTCACCGTCCGTGCCGGTCTTCCCGAGCAGCTTGCCGATCTCGGCACGCTTGCCACGAACCTGCGCTGGACGTGGCACCCGCCCACCCAGGACCTCTTCGCCGCCGTCGACCAGGACATCTGGCAGCGCGTCGGCGGGGATCCGCTGCACCTGCTCGCGCAGGTTCCCGCCGAGCGGCTTGAGCGGCTCGCGGGGGACGAGGAGTTCCTCGGCCGCGTGCGGGAGATCTCCGACGACCTCCGCCGCTACATGGAGGAGCCGCGCTGGTACCAGAACCGCGCCCAGGAGGTCGACGGGACGCGATTCCCCGCGGCCATCGCCTACTTCTCGATGGAGTTCGGCGTCACCGAGGCGTTGCCGAACTACTCCGGCGGTCTGGGTGTGCTGGCCGGTGACCACCTCAAAGCCGCGTCGGACCTCGGCGTGCCACTGATCGGTGTCGGCCTGCTCTACCGCTCCGGCTATTTCCGCCAGTCGCTCTCCCTCGACGGCTGGCAGGTCGAGCACTACCCGGTCATCGACCCGAGCGGCCTGCCGCTGCAGCCGCTGGCCGAGCCGTCCGGCACGCCCATCCTCGTGCACGTCGCGATGCCGGGCGGGCGCATCCTGCGCGCCCGGATCTGGAAGGCGCAGGTCGGCCGGGTGCCGCTGCTGCTGCTCGATTCGGACATCGAGGAGAACTCCGACGATCTTCGAGGGGTCACCGACCGGCTCTACGGCGGCGACCAGGACCACCGCATCCGCCAGGAAATCCTCGCGGGCATCGGCGGCGTCCGCGCCGTGCGCACCTATTGCGAGTTGACCGGCACCCCGCAGCCCGAGGTGTTCCACACCAACGAGGGCCACGCCGGGTTCCTCGGCCTGGAGCGGGTCCGCGAACTGGTCTCCGGGCACAACCTCGACGTCGACCAGGCGCTGTCCGCCGTGCGCGCGGGGACCGTGTTCACCACGCACACCCCCGTGCCCGCGGGCATCGACCGGTTCCCGATCGATCTCGTGCAGCACTACTTCGGCGACGAGTCCCTGCTTCCCGGGATCGATCTCCGCCGCATCCTCGCGCTCGGCGCCGAGGAGAACGCGGGCATGTTCAACATGGCGCACATGGGCCTGCGCCTCGCGCAGCGGGCCAACGGCGTCTCCAAGCTGCACGGCGCGGTGAGCCGGTCCATGTTCGGCGGCCTGTGGCCGGGCTTCGACACCGACGAGGTGCCGATCTCGTCGGTGACCAACGGAGTCCACGGCCCCACGTGGGCGGCCCGCGAGATGGCGTCGGCGTTCGACGAGGAAGACCCGTCGTCGGTGATCGAGTCGATGAGCGACGCCGAGCTGTGGAAGCTCCGGTGCGGGCTGCGTGAGCGGCTCGTCGGCGAGGTCCGCAGGCGGGTGCGCGCGGCTTGGCTGCAGCGCGGCGCGTCGGCACTCGAACTGAACTGGACCGACTCGGTCTTCGACCCGGACGTGCTCACCGTCGGGTTCGCCCGGCGGGTGCCGACCTACAAGCGGCTCACGCTCATGCTCCGCGACCCGGAGCGCCTGCGGGCGCTGCTGCTGCACCCGCAACGCCCGGTGCAGCTGGTCGTCGCGGGCAAGTCGCACCCGGCCGACGACGGCGGCAAGGCGCTGATCCAGCAGATCGTCCGGTTCGCCGACGACGCCGGGGTCCGCCACCGCATCGTCTTCCTGCCCGACTACGACATGTCGATGGCCCGCTACCTGTACTGGGGCTGCGACGTCTGGCTGAACAACCCGATGCGCCCGCTGGAGGCGTGCGGCACCTCCGGTATGAAGGCGGCGCTGAACGGCGGCCTCAATCTGTCCATTCGGGACGGTTGGTGGGACGAGTTCTACGACGGCAGCAACGGCTGGGCCATCCCCACCGCCGACGGTGTCACCGACCCGGTGCGCCGCGACGACCTGGAGGCGGCCGCGCTCTATGAGCTGCTCGGGTCGCAGGTCGCGCCGCTGTACTACGACCGCGGCCAGGGCGGGGTGCCCAGCCGCTGGATGGCGATGGTGCGCCACACCCTGATGTCGCTCGGTCCGCAGGTGCAGGCCTCACGCATGGTCCGCGAGTACGTCGAAGCGCACTACGCGCCCGCCGCCACCGCTGGGGTGCTCGCGCAGTCCGACGGCTTCCGGGCCGCCAAGGACCTCGCGGAGTACCGCCGCAGGCTGTCCGGTTCGTGGCCGCACATCCGGGTCACCAGCTGCGAGCTCTCGCTCGACGAGGGGCAGATGCCGGTGATCGGCGACCGGGTCCAGGTGCAGGCCTCGGTCGACCTGGCCGGGCTCGACCCCAGCGACGTCGAGGTGCAGGCGGTGGTCGGCCGGGTCAGCGACGCGGACGACCTGAGCGACGTGGTGACCGCCACCATGCGGCCGATCGGGTCCGGGCGGTACTCGGCGGAGATCTCGCTCCCGCACGCGGGGGCGCTCGGGGTCACGGCGCGGGTGCTGCCCAAGCACGGTCTGCTCGCCACGCACGCGGAACTGGGGAAGGTCGTGCTCGCCTGAGGGACCCGATCGGGCTGTATCGGGCCGTCGGCTTGACCTTGCCCGGGGAAGATCGTTAGGTATACCTAACCTAACGTCCACTCTCCGAGGGGTCTCGTTTGCGGCTCTACGTCACCGCGCTTCCGCCGACTGACGCGGTCACCCACGGCCTGCTCCCGGCCGCCGCCCGGCTCGGTCTGGAGACGGTGCTCCTGACCGACCGCGCCGAGCCGCACCGGGAGGCCTACCGCGGCCTTGACTGTCCGCCGGTCGTGGTCGAGGCGGACGTGCGCGACCCGGGTGCGGTCGCCGCGCAGGTGCGGGCCATGGCGTCCCGGTTCGGCAGGCCGGCGGGCCTGCTCAGCAACAGTGACCACCTGCAAGCGGCGACCGCGCTCGCCGCGGAGTTGCTAGGGCTGCCCGCGAAGCCGTGGGCGGCGGCGGTGCGCTGCAAGAACAAGGCGCTCACCCGCTCGGTCTTGGCCGAGGCCGGGTTGGACGTCGTGCGCTGCGACCAGATCGACCCGGCGCTGCCATTGGCCGAACTGGCGAGTTCGGCCGTGCCGTTCCCCGCGGTCGTCAAGCCGCGCGAGGGCGTGGCCAGCGAGGACGCGTTGCTGGTCACCGACCTCGCCGACCTGACTGCCCGGGTCGCCGAGATCAGGGTTCGCAGACCGGAGGCGACCTTGGTCGTCGAGGAGTACCTGGCCGGTGACGTGCGGACCTACGACACGCTCGGCGACGGAGAGTCGCTGTACCACTTCGGTTCCTGGCGAACCAGCCTCGGCTCGCCGCCGCACTTCGCCGAGACCCGGATGGAGTGGGACCCGCTGCTGCCGCCCGCCGTCGAGGCGCACCTGCGCGCCCAACTCGCCGCGCTCGGCGTCGGATTGGGCGCGTGTCACACGGAGTTCGTCATCGACGGCGACCGGGCGCGGATCATCGAGGTCAACTACCGGCTCATCGGCGACACCGTGGATCTGATCTGCGCCGAGCTGCTCGGCATCGACCTGTTCGCCCAGGTGGTCCGGCTGCACCTGGGGGAGTCCCTGCCCGCCGGGCTGCCGGACCCGGTGGGATTGGCCCGGCACGCCAGGGTGGACTACGTGACGGCGGACCGCTCGGGTGTCCTGGTCGCCGCGCCCGCGTCCGGCGAGTTCACCGTCGGCGGGGTGCGGCTGGGGCATCGGCGGATGCGGGAGGTCGGTGTGGTGGCGGACTGGCACGGGACGAACCGCGATTACCTCTCCGCGGTACACGCGATCGGACCCGACCGGTCCACAGTGGACAACGCGGTCGACGGGTTTCTCACCGAACAGCGCTGGGTGATCGAACCCGTGGTGGCGGCGTGACGGTCGAGGCCGATCTGCTCCGCCGGGTGGTGGACGCGCTGTTGCGTGAGGACCACCTCGGTCTGGCCTCGCGAGGCGAGCTGGGTGAGCCGCCGCGGCCCTACTGGTCCGGGTGGTGGTGGAGCGCGCCGCTGCCGGGGGAGCGGCGGGTGCACCTGCCGGTGGAACCGGACGGATTCCTTGCCGAGTACCGGCTCGCGCGTCCGTCGGTCGTCGTGGCCGGGCAGGTGCTCGACACGGTCGCCGGCGTGTTGGCCGTGCTCGCGCCCACGGACGATCCGGAGGCGGAACAGGGCTGGGCGGACTTCGTCGACGAATGTGCGCAAACGCTTGCCGTTGTGCGGCTGCACGAGACCGCGCGCGGCGAGTTGTACGCCAAGATCCGGGCGGAGTCCGGCGCCGCGGGGTTTCGCGAGCTGCTGCACTACGAGTCACTCGCCGCGCTGTGCGACCACCCCGTGCACCCCACCGGCCGGTTCCGGTGGGGCCTCGACGAGGCCGACCTCCGCCGCTACGCGCCGGAGTTCCTGCCGGATCTGAAGGTCGGCTGGACCACCGTCCCCCGGGACTCGGTGCGGCTCTCGCCGACGCTGGCCGCCGGTCTCCCGGACTGGTGGCCCGAAGCGGTCGCCGGTCACATCGCGGTGCCGGTGCATCCGTTGACAGCGAACCTGGACGGGTCGCTGCTCGCCACACCGACGTTGTCGACTCGCACGGTGGCGCTCGCCGACCACCCCGGCGTCCACCTCAAGCTGCCCATGCCCACCGCGACACTCGGCAAACGCAACCGCCGCACCATCAAGCCCGGCACGCTGGCCGACGGCGACACCGTGCACCGGCTGCTGCAGGCGATCCTCGACCGCGAACCCGCGCTGCGTGAGCGGATCCTGCTCGCCGACGAATCCGGCTGGCTCGACAGCGCCGATGACCTGCTCGCCGTGCTGGTCCGGCGCTATCCCGCCGATCTCGCCTGCGACACTCTCGCACCCGTCGCCGCGCTGCTCGCCGCCGACCCGGCGTGCCCGGGCACGACACTTCTCGACACATTCGCCGCCCGGCACACCGGCGGTGACACCGACGCCTGGCTCGACGCCTACCTGACCCTGCTGCTCGACTGGCATGTCGCGCTGTGGGTCCGCTATGGCGTCGCGCTGGAGGCGCACCAGCAGAACATCACTCTTGCCATGGCCGACCGAGATTCCTGGCTTCGGCTGGTCTACAAGGACGACGACGGCGCCCGGATCGACTGTGAGCGCCTCTCCGGCGCGCTCGGCATCTCCGTGTCACCGGACTCCTTCGCCGACAAGCGGATGTGTGTCACCGGCGACGACGACCTCGCCGACATGTTCATCACGATCACCCTGCACCTGTGCGCGGGCGCCCTGATCGTCGAACACGCGGGCGACGACCTGACGCGCCGGGCGAGGTTGTTCGCCTTGCTGCGGACCAGGATCGAGCAGGCATTGGTCCGCTGGACCGACCTGGCCGACCCCAGGTCCGTCGCGGCGGCCGAAGCGGTGCGCAGGCGCGTGCTGGAGGCGGAACACTTACCGGTCAAGGCGATGGTCACCGCCGGGACCCTGCTTCCCAAGCACCGCCTCGGCTGCACGGACATCAACAAGCACTACCGCTACGCCGGCCCGAACTATCTGCGCCCCAGGAGCTGATCTTGACCGCCTCGACCACCGCCGCGGCGGGTCTGAGCGTCGACACCGCCGATCTGCTGACCGCCCACACGATTCTCGGCTGCCTCGTCCGGGAAGTCGCCGGACCCGAACGGCGCACGGGGATCGTCGACCGTTTCCTCGTGGTGCACCTGCCACATACCGGCCACACGCTGCGGGCTCGGCTGCGCCGCGCGTCCACCGTCGCGGCGCACCGCTTCACCGGGCCCGTCCAGTCCAAACAGGACGACGGCGGGTGGCGATCGTGCGGCGCCGACGAACTGGCCGCGCTGATCGACGCCGAACTCACGCTGCGCACCGGTCACGGGAACGACGAGTTCGCCGCGCAGGTCGCGGCCAGCCGTGACGCGCTTGAGGACATCCTGCGCACCCGGCCGAAGTCCGCCGACCGGCCGGTGCCGGGATCCGCGGGTGCCTACCTCGACTCCGAACAGTCCTTGGTGGCCGGGCACCCCCGCCACCCGACGCCCAAGTCGCGTTCCGGCGGCTCCGAGCAGTGGCGCCGCTATGCCCCTGAGGCACGGTCTGCCTTCCCGTTGCGTTGGCTGGCCGCACCCGCCGAACTCGTCCGCGACCACACCATCGACGACCTGGGCTTCGACGGGCACGCGCGGACCGCGGACTTGCCTGTGCCAGAAGGATTCCGCGCGCTCGCGGTGCACCCGTGGCAGTTCGCGCTGATGTCCGCGGACGAAGCCGCGGGCCCGGTCCTGCGCACGGCGATGGCCGCGGGCGCGCTGCGCGACCTCGGCGAGACGGGCCCCCAGTTCCATCCGACGGCGAGCGTTCGCACGCTCTACCAACCCGAAGCCGACCTGTTCCTCAAGACCAGCCTCAACGTGCGGATCACCAACTGCTTGCGCAAGAACGCCGACTACGAACTCTCGGGCGCCGTCGAACTCACCCGTCTGCTCGCCGAACCGTGCGCGCACGTGACGCGCGAACACCCGGGATTCGCATTCCTGCCCGAGCCCGCCGCGCGCACTGTCGACCTGCCCACCCGCTACGGCGACAAGCCGGGGCGGCACGCGCTGCTGGAGGGATTCGGCACCATCGTGCGCGGCGGCCTAGGCGAGCACCTCGGTGGCCAGGTGCACCTCGCGGGCGCCCTTGCCGCCGAGCACCGCGATCCAGCGGGAACCCGAACGCGCTTGGCCGATCTCGTCGGGGCGGCGAACGTCGAAGCGTGGGCGCTGCGGTGGTGGCACCGCTACACGACCCTGCTCGTCCCGCCGGTGCTCAGCCTGTGGGCCGAACACGGTGTCGTGCTCGAACCGCACCCGCAGAACGTGCTGGTCGTCCTCGGCCCGGACAACCTGCCGGTGCGGGTGCTCGCCCGTGACCTGGAAGGCACCAAGCTCCTCACCGACCGGCACCTGGACACCCTCGCCGCGTTGCCCGCCGACGTCGCCCGCGCGGTGGCCTACGACGACGAACGCGCGTGGAACCGGATCGCCTACTGCCTGTTCGTCAACAACCTGACCGAGTTCGCCGGCGCGCTCGCCGATCTCGTGCACGAGTCCGCACCGGGGATGTGCCGGTTCGAGGACCGGCTGTGGTCCGACCTCGGCGACACCGTGGCCGCGGTGAGCCGGACCTTGGGCCACCCGCCGCGGCTGCGTGCGCTGCTGACCGGGGTTCCGTTGCCCGCCAAGACGAACCTGCTCGTCCGGTGGGAGCGCCAAGCCGATCGGCAGGCGGGCTATGTCCCCTTTCCCAACCCGATCGGCCGCCTTCTCTGAGAGGAATACCCGTTGACGAGTCTCCTGCCCGCAGGCACACCCCTGACCACCCGGGTCGCCGAAGCGGTTCGGGGGCTGGACGGGTCGCCGACCTACGTCTACGACCTGGAGCATCTCGATGCCCACGTGACGGCGATCCGGGCCGCGCTCGGGTCCGTGGAACTGATCCACGCGGTGAAGGCGAACCCGGATGCGGGCCTGCTGCGGGTGATCGCGCGCCATGTCGACGGTCTGGAGGTGGCCAGCGGCGGCGAGTTGGCGCATGTGCGGCAGGTGGCGCCGGACGTCCCGCTCGCCTTCGGCGGTCCCGGGAAGACTGACACGGAACTCACCGCCGCCCTGCACGCGCGGGTGCACCGCTTCCACGTGGAAAGCCTGAACGAACTGCGCCGACTGGATGTTCTGGCGAGGGACATAGGCACCCGGGCGCGGGTGCTGCCGCGGGTGAACATCCCGACCGGCGGTGCCGTCGGCGTGCTGACCATGGGTGGCCGCCCGAGCCCGTTCGGCATGGACCCGGCCGAAGCGGACGCCTGCGCGGGATCGCTGGAGTCGTTGCCCGGCATCGAGTTCGTGGGCATCCACGCGCACCTGGCCAGCGGGTTGGACCCACAGCCTTGCGCCGCGCAGGGTGCCGCCATCCACCGCTGGGCGGTCGACTTCGCGGGTCGGCACGGACTCCCGCTCGCCGAGGTCAATATCGGCGGCGGCATGAACGTCGACTACGCGCAGCCCGAGCGGGTTTTCGACTGGGGCGAGTACGCCCGGCATCTGACCGTGCTTCCTGGCGGCCCGGTGGTGAGGATCGAGCCAGGCCGGGCGGTGAGCGCCTACTCCGGTTGGTACGCCACGGAAGTCCTGGATATCAAGCAGAGCCACGGGGAATGGTTCGCCATCTGCGCGGGCGGCACCCACCACCTGCGCACCCCGGCCGCGAAGGGCCACGACCAGCCGCTCGCGGTGCTGCCGGTGGATCGCTGGGACCGCCCGTGGGCCCGCCCCGGCTGCGGCGCCGAGGACGCGGTCACCTTCGTCGGGCAGCTGTGCACCCCGAAGGACGTGCTCGCCCGGGCGGTCCGGGCGGGCCGGGTGCGGGTCGGGGACAAGGTGGTGTTCGCCCTGGCCGGGGCGTACGCGCAGAACATCAGCCACGTGGAGTTCCTGATGCACGACCGTCCCGCCGTAGCCCACGTCGGCGCCCGCTGATCTGCGACACTGACACCGTGGACTCGCACGATCCCGAACACCGAGGCGTACTCCGCGACGGCCTGCTGGCGGGCGCGGCCGCGGGCATTCTGAGCGGAGCGCCGTCGACCGCGTGGGCGATCGTCGCGGGCCAAGACCCCTTGGCCGCGACCCGGGCCGCGGGTTCGCTCCTCCTACCAAACGAAACCCGCCACGGATGCCTCCTGGTGGCGGCCGTCGTCGTCCACACAGGCCTGTCCCTGGGCTGGGCGACGGCCCTCGCCGCGACCCTGCCGAGGCGGCACACGACCGTGGCGGGCGCGGTGGCCGGGCTCGCTATCGCGGCCCTTGACCTGGGGTTGATCGGGCGGCGGCTTTCGCGGATCAGGGCGTTGCCGGTGTTGCCGCAGGTGGCCGACCATGTGGCCTTCGGTCTGGTGGTGGGAGCTGTCCTCGCCCGCACCCGTTCGCGTCCGCCTTCGCGCCCCTGACCAGCGATGCTCGCGCTCGCCACCCCCGCGCCCCCGCGAGTCCCCAAGTCACGACAGCGAGTTCTCATTTCGACCGGCTCTGTCCACAGGCTGAACTGGGAATCAGGCGATGTCGAGGCGGCTTCGCAGGGTCGCCACGCGGGGCCACCACGGGACCAGCTTCTCCGCCTCGGCCAACGCGGTCCGTGCCGAGCGGTTGTCGCCCGCCGTCATGTGGGCGCGGGCCAGGGTGGCCAGGTCGTCGGCCCGGCCCAGCCGGTCATCGCCGGATTCCGCCGCCAAGCGAGCCAGGGAGATCGCGCGGCTGGTGTTGCCCGACAGCAATTCGTGCAGGGCGCGGGAGCCGTTCAGCTTGTGTTCCGGGTATCCGAGGGTCATCGCGTTCTCGATGGCCGTGGCGGCGGTGCTCAGTCCGATCTCGGCGTCGAGCTGACCGGCTTCCACGGTGGCGCACGCCAACCCGCCCAGTGCGGCGAACGCCACGGCGGCCTCGGCGGGTGTCTGCTCGCGGTCCTCGACGATGGTCATCGCCACCATCATCGCCTCGGCGTAGCGGCCCTGGGCTTGCAGCACCAGGACGCGGGCCGCCGTCGCCGTCCGCAGTGTCGGGTATTCGTCACGCAGCCTGGCCGCCAGGTCGGCCGCGAGATCGAGCTTGCCCTCCTGGGCGGCGTCGACGGTCTGGCCCACCAGCGGAGCGGCATCGAGCTGCTGGGCGCGGACGCCGGTGAGGGCCGGGAGCTTGAAGACCAACCAGCCGGTGGAGGTCGACGTCGCGGTCTTCCGCGGGACGAAGGCATGCCCCACCGTGATCACACAGGCCACGGCGAGGCCCATCCAGAACCCGGAAGGTGCGGCGAACGCTTGGAGCACGATCAAAGCCGCGGTGGCCACACCCGCGATCATCGAGCACAGCGCGGCTCCCCACATGCGCCGGCGGGCGGGAGCGATCCCAGGACCCACCGACACCGACAGGAACAGCGGCACCGCACGCAACACGACAACCCGCCTTGGCGTCGTCCAGTCCTTGAGGCGGGTGCCGATACCGATCACGACCCGATGCACGCGCGCTCGCAGGGCGATGGCGCCGGCGAGCAGTCCCAGTTGGAGTGCGAGGAGACCCACGAGGTGTCCGACAACCGCGCCGACCAGTCCCAGCGCGACCTGGCCCACCGACCGCTCGACAACCGCGACGACCACCCCGGCGACAGCGGCCGAAAGGAACACAGGACCTGAGACCACTCGAAGTAACCGCACGATAGGCAGACGCTACCTGGTGACAACCGGTTCCGGCGTCAGGTCGCGGAGCGGGCCGCCTTGACGAAGTCCCGGATCAGGCCGTGGTCCTTCACCCCGCGGCCCGACTCGACCCCGCTGGACACGTCGACACCCCACGGGCGGGACGCGGCGATGGCGGCGCCCACGTTGGCCGGGTCGAGTCCGCCCGCGAGGATCCATTTTCCCTCGGGCCGGGCCCTGTCGAGGGTGGCGAGGTCCCATCGTTCGCCGGAACCCGCCACCGGGGAGTCGAGGAGCAGCATGTCCTCACCGAACGCGCCGACCTCGACGTCGGTCGTCGGCTTGAGCGTTGTCGCGCGGATGAGCTGGACCGGGACGTCCGCGAGCTCGGTGAAAGCGGTGTGCGGGTAGTCGCCGTGCAGCTGGACCGCCCGCAGGCCCGCGGCGACGGCGATCCCGCCCGCCGCGGTGGCCGACACGTCACTGAAGACGCCGACGGTGAGCACGTCGTCCGGAACCCGCGCGGCGAGGCGCGCGGCCAGTTCGGGGTCGACCCGCCGAACGCTGCGCTCGGCGAAGACGAACCCGATGGCGTCCGCCCCGGCCCCCACCGCCGCGTCGACATCACCCACCGTCCGCACCCCGCACACTTTTACGAACATGCCGCGACTGTATCTTTGGCGTCGCCTTCGGCGGCGCGGCTCGGTCGCTTTTGTGGTCACCGCGACCGAGCAGGGCTGGGTGGCCTGCACCATGTCACAGCGACTCGCGGGGGCAGGGGGTTCCGCCGGGGCGGGCCTTCCCACCCGCGGCACGCCAGGCGCGGTAGCCGCCGATCAGGTCGGTGGCGTTGCGCAGGCCCAGCCGTTTGAGGTCGCGGGCGGCGAGGGAGGAGGCGTAGCCCTCGTTGCACAGGACGATCACGGTGGTGTCCTCGGTGAAACCCGCGATCCGGTGTTCGCCGTGCGGGTCGAGCCGCCATTCGAGGTGGATGCGCTCGATCGGGATCGACCCGGGGATCTCGCCCTCCTCGACGCGGTTGCCGACCGGGCGGATGTCGACGAGCAGGGCGCCCTCCAGTCGCAGGCGCTCCGCCGTCGCCGGGTCGACCCGGTCCAGGTCCGCCCGGGCCCGGGCGAGTTCGTCGTCGATGGCACTCATCGGTTGTCCCGCTGCGTCGGAAGGTCAGGAATGCTGTCGGGGACCTCGCGAAGGCTCTGGTACTCCCGGGTGGGGACCAGCGGCGGCGAGTACGCGTGCACGCTCGCCGCCATCCGACTGCCTACATTCTCCACCTGGTGGGCCCGTCCCGCACCGAACGCGACGCTGGAACCCGTGCGGTGCAAAGCGTTGCGGATCGGACCCGCCGGGTAGCGGAACGTCTCGGCGAGCTCGCCGGACAGCACGGTGAACGACCCGGTCGCGCCCCCGTGGTCGTGTGGCGCCGTCCCCTGACCCGGCAGCCAGGACAGCAGCCACAACTCGATTTCGTCGGTGACCGCGACCCGCGCCCACCACCGCCGCGGGCTGGAGAACCGCACGATGTCGAGCAGCGGGACGGACAGGCGGTTGACCGCGGACGCGGTCAGCCGGCGCAGCTCGGCGGGCGTCCACACGGGACGCCGCGGGGCGATCAGGCCGCGCAGCGTGGGGGAGTCGAGACGGGGGTGGATGTCGAGATCGGCTAGGACCGGCATGCGGCGCTCCTGAAGTTCGTGTCGGGTGAGGACAGCGAAACGCGGCACGCCTGGGTGCTGATCAGGTGCTGGCGGGCCGCGTGGCGGTACAGCCGCACGAGGCCACCAACTGGAGGTCGATCGTGCGGTCACGCCACAGGAGCGACCCGGTCACGGCGCCCATGCTGGCACGGTGGGCGACCGGCGGCAGCCGGTCCCACTCACTGGACTCAAGCCCGCGTCGAGTCCGCCCGCGGGGCGCGCATCAGCAGCGTCATCCGGCCGGCCAAGTGCACCTTCGCCCCCGGTCGGCACGGGTTGGTGTCGTCCGGTGCGCCCCGGCGGGTGCGGGTGTCCAGGGTCGGGACGAACCGCTCGCCATACCGGGCGGAGGGCAGGACGAAGTCGATCGGGTCCTGCCCCGCGTGCAGCAGCAGCAGCCAGGAGTCGTCGGCGACGACGTCGCCGTCGCGGGTGCGGGAGAGACATTCCGAGCCGTCGATCCACATTCCCAATGTGCGCCGGGACTCGTCGAACCAGTCGTCGTCGGTCATGGGGTTGCCGTCGGGGCGGAACCAGACGAGGTCCGGTTCGCCGGACCTGGTGGGCCTGCCGTCGAAGAACTCGGGTTGGCGCAGCGCGGGGGAGTCGGCGCGCAGGGAGATCAGGTGGCGGGTGAACGCCAGCAGGTCCTCGCCGCGCGCGGTCGCCGACCAGTCGAGCCACGACGTGTGGTTGTCCAGGCAGTACGGGTTGTTGTTGCCGTGCTGCGTGCGCCACCGCTCGTCGCCCGCGGTGAGCATCGGGGTGCCGGTGGACAACAGGAGCGTGCTGAGGATGTTGCGGGCCTGCCGGTCGCGCAGTTCCAGCACCGCCGGGTCCTGCGTCTCGCCCTCCGCCCCGCAGTTCCACGACCGGTTGTCGTCGGTGCCGTCCGCGCCGTGTTCGCCGTTCTCGTTGTTGTGCTTGTGGTTGTACGACACCAGGTCGCGCAGGGTGAAACCGTCGTGGGCGGTGACGAAGTTGACCGACGCCCACGGCCGGCGCCCGTTCGCGGCGTACAGGTCCGACGAGCCCGACAGTCGGTAGGCGACGTCGCGCAGCCCGGTGGCGCCGCGCCAGAAGTCGCGGGTGCCGTCGCGGAAGCGGCCGTTCCACTCCGCCCAGTTGACTCCGAAGCCGCCGACCCGGTAGCCGTCGCCGGTCGCGTCCCACGGCTCCGCGATCAGTTTCCGGTTGGCCAACACAGGGTCCGTCGTGATCGCCGTCAGCAGCGGGGCGTCCTGGTGGAACGCGCCGCCGTGCGGCCTGCCGAGGACGCTGGCCAGGTCGATGCGGAACCCGTCGACACCCATCTCCGTGGCGAAGTACCGCATCGAGTCGGTGATCAGCCGCACGGCGGTCGGCGACCCCGCGTCGATCGTGTTGCCGCACCCGGTGAGGTCGACGTCGTGCCCGTCGGAGTTCAGGACGTAGTACGCCGGGGCGTCGAGCCCGCGCAGCGACACCGTCGGGCCCGCCGCGCCGCCCTCGCAGGTGTGGTTGTAGACGACGTCGAGAATCACCTCGATGCCCGCCGCGTGCAGGGCCGCGACCATGGTCCGGAACTCCTCGACCTCCTTGCCGCGCCGAGACGCGTACGCCGCGTGCGGCGCGAGGAAGCCCAGGCTCGCGTAGCCCCAGTAGTTGTGCCTGCCCGTGCGAAGCAGCAGCGGCTCGTCGGCGAAGCTGTGGACCGGCAGCAACTCGACCGCCGTCACCCCCAGCCGCAGCAGGTACTCGATCACCGCCGGGTGCGCCAGCCCCAGGTACGTGCCGCGCTGCTCCTTCGGCAGGTCCGGGTGCAGCTTGGTGAACCCGCGCACGTGCAGTTCGTAGATCACCGTCTCCTCGAACGGCACATCCGGGCGCCGCCCGGTGTCGGGACCGCCCAGTGAGGTGACCACCGATAGGGGGACGGAGCCGAGCGAGTCGATCCGCGACGGCGGCCCGGTCATCGGGTCGCCCCGGTAGCCGCGGGTGGCGCCGAGGTCGGTGATCGTGCCGGCGATCCGGCGCGCGTACGGGTCGATGAGAAGCTTGGCCGGATTGCACCGCCGACCCCGCGCGGGCTCATACGGCCCGTGCACCCGGTAGCCGTACCGCTGCCCGGGCGTGACCCCCGCGACGGTCCCGTGCCAGACCCCGAACGTGCGCTCCGCCAGCTCGATCCGCCGCTCGACACCACCCTCGTTGATCAGGCACAACTCGACCGCGTCGGCGATCGACGACGCCACGGCGAAGCGCACCCCACCCGCCTCCGGGTGCGCGCCGAGCGGGTAGGGATGGCCGGGCAGCAGACGTGGCTCGGATTGGGTCACGGCTCCATCCTGGCGCACGGGCCCGACAACTGGGTGACCCCCGACAGCTCCGGCCGCGTCGAGGCAAAGGCAGAATGGCCGCCGTGACCCCGCACACTGACGTCAGCACCGCTCCCGACGACCTGGTTGTGCACATGACGGACGTCGGCGTCCGTCGCGGCAGCACGGAACTCCTCAAAGGGGTGAACTGGAACGTCGAGCTCGATGAGCGCTGGGTGATCCTCGGCAGCAACGGCGCGGGCAAGACCACGCTCCTGCGGATGGCGGGCGCCGAGTTGCACCCGACGACGGGCTCCGTGCACGTCCTCGGCGAGCGCCTGGGCAAGGTCGACGTCTTCGAGCTGCGCACCCGCATCGGCTTCTGCTCCGCCGCGCTCGCCGGCCGCGTGCCCGCCGAAGAGAAGGTACTCGACGTCGTCGTCAGCGCCGGCTACGCCGTCCTCGGCCGCTGGCGCGAGGAGTACGACCAGCTCGACACCGGCCGCGCGGGTGAGCTGCTCAAGGCCATGGGCATCGCCCACCTGGCCGACCGTACTTTCGGCACGCTGTCCGAGGGCGAGCGCAAGCGCGCCATGATCGCCCGGGCCCTGATGACCGACCCCGAGCTGCTGCTCCTCGACGAGCCCGCCGCGGGTCTCGACCTCGGCGGCCGTGAGGACCTGGTCGCGCGCCTGTCCGAGCTGGCGATGGACCCCGACGCCCCGGCGACCGTGCTGGTCACCCACCACGTCGAAGAGGTCCCGCCCGGCTTCACCCACCTCCTGCTGCTCTCCGCGGGCGGCGTGGTCGCCCAGGGCTTGATCGAGGACGTGCTGACCAGCGAGAACCTGTCCGCCGCGTTCGGCCAGGAACTCGAACTGGAGCGCTCCGGCGACCGGTACTTCGCCCGCCGCCGCGGCTGACTTTCGTACTGACAGGTAACCTTCGACGACGTGGTATCGGACCGGTAGGAGGACATCGCCGTGGGTGAGTTCGTTCGGCTTGAGGTCGAGGACGGCATCGGGACCATCCGGCTCGACCGGCCGCCGATGAACGCCATCAACCGCCAACTCCAGGCCGAGCTGCGCGAGGTCGCGCAGGAGGCCCGTGAGCGAGACGACGTCAAGGCGGTCATCGTCTACGGCGGCCCGAAGGTGTTCGCGGCGGGCGCTGACGTCAAGGAGTTCGCGGAGATGTCGTACACCGACATCGCGGACTACGCCCCCGAGCTGACCGGGTCGCTCACCGCGATCGCCGAGCTGCCCAAGCCGACCGTCGCGGCCATCACCGGCTTCGCCCTCGGCGGCGGCTTCGAGCTGGCCCTGTGCTGCGACCGCCGCATCGCGGGCGACAACGCCAAGGTCGGCCAGCCGGAGATCCTGCTCGGCATCATCCCCGGCGCGGGCGGCACCCAGCGGCTGGCCCGGCTGATCGGCCCGAGCAAGACCAAGGACATCGTCTACACCGGCCGCTTCGTCAAGGCCGAGGAGGCGCTCACGCTCGGCATGGTCGACGAGGTCGTCGCCCCCGACGACGTCTACGAGGCCGCCAAGCGCTGGGCCCGCCAGTTCACCAACGGCGCCTCCCGCGCGCTCGCCGCCGCCAAGGCCGCGATCGACGGCGGCCTGGACAACGACCTGGCCAGCGGTCTCAAGCTGGAGACCAACCTCTTCGCGGCGCTGTTCGCGACGGAGGACCGCGACACGGGCCTGAAGTCGTTCATCGAGAACGGGCCCGGAAAGGCGGAATTCCATGGCCGCTGACCCGACACCGAACCCGCACGCCACCGCCGAGCAGGTCGAGGCCGCGTTCTCCGACCCCAAGCTCGCGAACGTGCTGTACCACGACTGGGAAGCGGGCTCCTACGACGAGAAGTGGTCGATCTCGTACGACGAGCGCTGCATCGACTACGCGACCGGCCGGTTCAAGGCCGTCGCGGGCGACAGCGAATGGCCGTACGAGACGGCGATGGAGCTGGGCAGCGGCACCGGCTTCTTCCTGCTGAACCTGATGCAGGGCGGCGTGATCAAGAAGGGGTCGGTCACCGACCTCTCGCCCGGCATGGTCGAGGTGGCGCTGCGCAACGCGAAGAGCCTGGGCCTCGACGTCGACGGCCGGGTCGCCGACGCCGAGCGCATCCCGTATGAGGACAACAGCTTCGACCTGGTCATCGGCCACGCCGTGCTGCACCACATCCCCGACATCCCGGCGGCGTTCCGCGAGATCCAGCGGGTGCTCAAGCCGGGGGGCCGGTTCGTCTTCGCCGGCGAGCCGACCAAGATCGGCGACCGCTACGCCCGCAAGCTGGGCCAGGCCACCTGGTGGCTGACCACCAACGTCACCAAGCTGGGCGCGTTGAGCTCGTGGCGCAGGCCGCAGGAGGAACTCGACGAGTCCTCCCGCGCCGCCGCGCTGGAGGCCGTGGTCGACATCCACACCTTCGACCCGGCGGAACTGGAGACCCAGGCCCGCGCCGCGGGCATGGTCGAGGTCCGCGCGGTCACCGAGGAGTTCGCCGCGGCCCTGTTCGGCTGGCCGGTGCGCACCTTCGAGGCGGCGGTGCCGCGCGAGAAGCTCGGCTTCGGCTGGGGCATGTTCGCCTTCAAGACCTGGCAGCGCCTGTCCTGGCTCGACGAGCGCGTGCTGCGCAAGGTCCTGCCGCGCGAGCTGTTCTACAACGTGCTCATCAGCGGCCGCAAGCCGAACTGAGTGGGCTACGGGTTCACCCTCGGCGACGTGGCGTTCCTGCGTTCGCCGGACGGAGCGGCGGCGGCGGCCGAGATCGATCGGCTGCCGCTGACCCCCGCGAGCTATCTCGCCGATGTCGCCAAAGCGCGCGCCCTGGCCGGTGACCGCGCCCCCGCCTTGCTGGAAACCGTGCTGTTGCGGCGCAAAGCTGTGTCCAAAGTGGACAAGCCGGCCGACTGGCTGTTCACCGACGCGGCGCTACAGCAGTCCACCCCGACCCCGGTCGCCCGACACCGCGCCCGCAGACTCGAAGGCCGCGATGTCCATGACGTGACGTGCTCGGTCGGCGTCGACCTCGCGGCGGTGTCCGAGGTGGCCGCCCGCTGTGTCGGCTCGGACTTGGACCCCGTGCGTCTGGCCATGGCCCGGCACAACCTGAAGCGCCCCAACGTGATCCTGGCTCACGCCGACGCGCTGATGCCGATCACCCGGGACATGGCGGTCCTGGCCGACCCGGGCCGCCGCGACTCGTCCGGCAGGCGCCGCTGGCGCCCGGAGGACTTCGCACCGCCCCTGGGCGCCCTCGCCGAGACGTATCGGGGCCGAGACCTGGCCGTGAAATGCGCCCCCGGCATCGACTTCGACGACGTGCCTTGGGCGGCTGAGGTCGAAGTCGTCTCGCTGGACGGCGCCGTCCGCGAAGCCTGCTTGTGGACCGGCGGCCTGGCCACGCAAGCCCGCAGGCGGGCCACCGTCCTGCGCTCCGACGGTTCGGAGTGGACAGTCACTGACCGCCACGACGACACCTGCCCGGTGACCGACGTCGGCGAGTGGATCATCGACCCGGACGGCGCGGTCGTTCGGGCCGGCCTGGTCCGCCACTACGCCGCGGCGCATGGCCTCAGCCAACTCGACGAGCGGATCGCCTACCTCACCGGACCCTTGCCCCCGCCGGGCATCCGCGCGTTCCGCGTGCTCGAACACGGCAAGTACACCGAGAAGACTCTGCGCTCGACGCTGGCCAAACGCGGCATCGGCCGTCTCGAAATCCTGGTCCGAGGCCTGGACATCGACCCGAACGCGCTGCGGCCGAGGTTGAAGCTCAAGGGCCCGGACGAGGCGTCCGTGGTGCTGACGCGTGTCGGCCGTTCGCCGGTCGCGATCGTGTGCGAGGCGGTCAGGACAGACCTCGCAGGATGAACTCCCGCAGCTCGTCGAGTTCGGTGTCGGTCGCGATATCGATCGTCCGTGCCTCTGTGGTGTCGTTGTACTGAGTCAGCCGTCGGTCGGCGATTGTCGCTCCGCGCGCCGGTCCGAACGCCGTCTCGACGCGAATGGGAAGCTGTTCGGTCTTGAGAATCCCCGGACTGATCGCCTCGGCCACCGCGACGGCATCGTGGATCACCATGCCGTCGAAGTTCATCAGCTCGCTGTAGTGCGCGCGATATGAGCCGGTCAGTGCCGTCAGGGTCTCGCCGAGGGGACCAGTCGCGGCCAATCGGTCCAGCCAGTCGGCCTCGACCCGGCACCGGTACGTCAGGTCCATCGGCACCAGGACGGTGGGAACGGCCTCCTCCACCAACACCCGCCGCGCCGCCTCCGGGTCCGACCAGATGTTGAACTCAGCGGCCGAGGTCGCGTTCCCACCGGCCAGTCCGCCACCCATGATGACCAGCCGCTCGATTCGGGGAGCGAGTTCCGGGTGGGCGGCCAGCAGCAGCGCGATGTTCGTCAGCGGCCCGATCGGCACGATCGTCACCGGAGTCGGCGAGGCCCGCAGCACCCGGGCCATCAAATCGACGGCACCAACAGGCTCCACACCCCGTGTGCGCGCCGGCAGCAGGTCCGCCCCACCCGAAAGCCCGTCCTCCCCGTGCGCCGCCTTCCCCTCAGCCGCCTGCGGATGCACCAATGGCCGGGCGGCCCCCGCGGCCACCGGGACGTCCTCACGCCCACAAAGCGCCATCAGCCGCAGCGCGTTGCGGGTCGTCGATTCAAGGCTCACGTTGCCGAACACGGTGGTGACGGCCAGCAGCTCCACCTCGGGTGAGCGGGCGGCGAGGCAGAGGGCGAAGGCGTCGTCGACGCCGGGGTCCGTGTCGATGATCAGGCGAGGCATACGACCCACCCTGCCACCGCACACCTACCGCTGGGTTAACGTTTTCGCCCATGACGTCCATGTGGGGCTCGCCCGTGTCCGACCGACTGCGATTCTGGTCGCGCGCGCACCGCGACCCCGCCCAGGCGCGCTTCCTGACCAGGGACTCCCTGCGCTGGGTGCTGCGCAACCGGGCGTACACCCCCTGGTACCTGGTCCGGTACTACCGCCTGCTCAAGTTCCGTCTGGCCAACCCCCACGTCGTCCTGCGCGGCATGGTGTTCCTCGGCAAGGACGTCGAGATCCACGCCCGCCCAGGCTTCGGCAGGCTCGAGATCGGGCGTTGGGTCCACATCGGCGACGGCAACGCCATCCGCTGCCACGAGGGCTCGATGCGCATCGGCGACAAGGTCGTGTTCGGTCGCCAGAACGTCGTGAACTGCTACTTGGACGTCGAGTTCGGCGAGGCCGCCTTGGTCGCGGACTGGGTCTACATCTGCGACTTCGACCACGTGACGGCTGACATCCACCAGCCGATCAAGGACCAGGGCATCGTGAAATCCCCGGTGCGAATCGGACCGGACACGTGGATCTGCACGAAGGTCACGGTCACCAAGGGCACTCGGATCGGCCGAGGCTGTGTCATCGGCGCCCACGCGGTTGTGCGGGGGGAGATCCCGGACTACGCCATCGCGGCGGGAATGCCGGCGAAGGTGGTCAAGAGCCGCCTCACCGCCTACGAAGCCGACGCCGCCCGCCGCGCGGCAGTCGAGGACATGGACCGCAAAGCCCGCAAAGCCCTGCAAAAATCCCTAGAGTCCACCTGACTCGCGGGGTGCTAGAGGGTAAAAGCGTTGCCGCTGGCGATCTTTGGCCTGCCGAGCTGTCCTGCCGGTCCGGCCTCGGCACGGGCGTAGACCGATGCCGTCTGCTCGGCGATGCGGTTCCAGTCGAAGTCGACCGCGAGCCGCGCCTTCGCCATTCGAGCCCGTCGCTTGGCGCTCGCCGGATCGTCCAACACCCGCCGAACCGCTGTGGCAATGCCGTCCATGTCGCCCGGGGTGAATGACAGACCGGTCTCGCCGTCGACCACGACCTCACCCAGCCCGCCCGCCGTCGACGACACCAGCGAAGCGCCGGCAGCCGCCGCTTCCAACGCCACGATGCCGAAGGGCTCGTACCGGCTGGGCAGGACCACCGCGTCCGCCGCCGCCAAAGTCGCACCCAATTCCCGGTCCGACATGTGGCCGGCGAAGTCGATCGCGCGCCGGACCCGGAGCTTGCGGGCCAGTTCCTCCAGGGGCTTCGCGTATGTGCCGCGGCCCGCCACCACCAGACGCGTGCCGGGGTGGGTGCGGCGGATCCTCGGCAGCGCGCCGATCAGGTCCTGGACGCCCTTCTCCCATTCCAGCCTGCCGAAGAACAGCAGCAGCGGAGCGCCCGCGGGGCTGTGCGACATCCGGGCTTCGCGGATGGCCGCCGGTGGGACCCGCCAGCTGCGCGGCTCGATGCCGTTGTGGATGACCGTGATCGTCTCCGGGTCGACCTCGAACAGGTGCGACACCTCGGCCCGCATCGCCGACGAGCACGTGATCAGCGCGTCCGAGCGGTTGGCCAGCCACCACTCGACCGAGTGGATCTGCTGGTTGAGTGGCTGGGACAGCCAGCCGCTGTGCCTGCCTGCCTCGGTGGCGTGCACGGTCGACACCAGCGGTGCCTTCGCCTGTTCGGCCAGGGCGATGGCCGGGTGGGTGACGAGCCAGTCGTGCGCGTGGACGACGTCGGGGCGCCAGCCGTCGATCAGGGACAGGCCGGCGCGGATCATCGCGTGGCCCATGGCCAGGGTCCAGGCGACCAGGTCCTTCTCGAACACCAGGTGCGTGGGGTCCTCGGCGACCCGGATGACTCGAACACGGTCGTGGACGTCGTCCTCGGTGGGGTGGGTCGCGGCGTCGGTGCCCGCTTCGTGCCTGCACAGCACGACGACCTCATGGCCCTGGTCGCTGAGGTGTCGGGCGATCGCGTGCACATGCCTGCCGAGCCCCCCGACGACGACAGGGGGGTACTCCCAGGACAGCATCAGCACGCGCATCGAGCGAATCCTCGCTTTCGGGTCTCGAAACCCTACTCGTCAGTATCCAACTGTCGTGCATCGAGTCCGGCGAAGGGCCCGTCCTCGGCGACGAGCTCGGCCGCCCGCTGTGACGCGCGGTCGCGCGCGCCCGCGCGAACCAGGCTCGCCAACTCCGCGTAGCGCTCGCCGTGCACCTTGGCCCGGCGCCGAGCGTAATCAGCCGCGGAGTCCTTGGTGACCATGAACGCCCAGTCGCTGGACAGGGCCAAGAGGGCCTCCCGCAGCACCTGGTCCATGACCGGGTCTCGATCATCAACCGGGTGCTTGTCGATGAGGTCCAGCAGGTCGCGTTGCAGTTCGGCGCCCGCGTGCACCAGGTCGGCGACCTGCTCGCCGTCCCACACCCGCCAGTCCTTGCCCGACCCCCACGACGACGCGGGCAGGTCGACCCGCCCACCGAGGTGCCCGGCGTCGAGCGCGCCGCGCAGCGACGTCACTCGCACCCCCGCCGCGGGCAGCGCCCGCAGCACCTTCTCCAGCCAGACCGGGCCCTCGTGCCACCAGTGCCCGTAGAGCTCCGTGTCGTACGCGGACACCACCAGCCCTGGCTTGCCGTGCTGCTCACGCAGGTCCGTCAGCCTGCGCACGACGGTGTCGACGAAGTCGGTCACGTGCCGCTCGATGGCCTGGGCGGCCAGTGCGGGCTCGTACGGCCGCTTGTCCCCGGGCTCGACATTGCGACCGGTCACCCGCGACGGCTTGAGGCCCGACGGGTGGTCGTAGGTGTGGAAGTCGCGGTAGGCCGGGTCGCCCGGGTAGCTCGCCTTGGGCGACCACACCCGGTAGGTGACCTCCAGGTCGCGCCCGAAGCACACGACGTCGGAGTCGCCCACCGTGCGCGCCGCCGAGGTGTCGCCGTGCAGCGCCGGACCGTCGACCAGGAACCGCCCGACACCCGCCGCCGCGTACCCCGTCTCCATGCCCGGCGCGTAACCGCACTCGGGCGCCCAGATCCCCTCGGGCCGGTGCCCGATCCGCGCCTCGGTGTCGTCCAAACCCGTGCGCAGGGCGAACGCGCGCAGCCGCGGGTCGAGCAGCGGCTGGAACGGATGGGTGGCCGGGCCGCCGATCAGCTCGATCACACCGCTGCCGACCAGGGTCCGCAAAATGGGCGAGAACCCGCTACTCCAGTGCGTCTCGAACTCCGTCAGCGCGGCCGCGGACGCCCGAAACTCGGCCGCGGCCACCTCGCGCAGCAGTGGGTCCGCCGCCTGCCAGCGGACGCCCGCGTACTGCGCCCGCAGGTTCCAGTTGCCCAGCCAGTCGTGCACCCCGCGCAATGAGTACGGGTCGTCGAGCTGCGCGGCCAGCACCGGGGTGATGCCCAGGGTGAACATGTCGCGCTTGCCCTCGGCGGCGAAGCGCCGGGCCAGGTCCACGATCGGCAGGTACGAGTGGGCCCAGGCCTGGTAGAGCCACTCCTCGCCGACCGGCCAGGTGCCGTGGTGCGGCAGCCAGGGCAGATGGCTGTGCAGGACTAAGGCGAAGCTGCCTATCGGCTGGTTGGTCATGCGCGCGCGATCCCGACCAGGTCGAGGCTGGCGTCGATGTCCTCGGTGGTGATCTCGAAGTCCTCCGCGCGCACTGACGTCACCGCGGCCATCAGCTCGTCGGACCACGCCTGGCCCGACACGGCCACCTCGATCTGCGCGTCGATGATCGACCCGCCCAGTGCCGCGTCCAGCTCGCGCAGCCGCGGCCCGTGGTGCACGCCGCCGAGGAACTCGACCTCGAACCCCGCGTCGACCAGCAGGTCCGCCATCTCGGCGCCCGAGAGCTCGCGGGTGTGGAACGGGTTGAGCGGGGTGTCGCGACCGGGGGAGAAGGTGATCCGGTTCGGCGTGGTGATCAGCAGTCTGCCGCCGGGGCGCAACACCCGGCGGCACTCGCGCAGGAAGCCTTCCTGATCCCACAGGTGCTCGATGACCTGCAGGTTCGCCACGACGTCCACCGACTCCGACCGCAGCGGGAGCGCCGCGAGGTTGCCCCGCAGCGTCCGCACCGACGGGTACGCCTTGGCCACGTGCGTGGCCGTCAGCTGGTCGTAGTCGAGCCCCACGACCAGCCGCGCGTGACCCGCGAGCAGGTCGGCGCCGTAGCCCTCACCGCAGCCTGCCTCCAGCACCACCGCGTCCGCGCAGTGCGCCGCGAGGTCGAGATACGCGACTTCGTGGCGCCGGAACCAATAGTTCTCCTGCGGGATGCCCGGAACCGTGCGCTCACCGGTCAGCGGGAGCGAGTCGGCCGTGGCTACGGGATCGGTGGACACCTCGGCACCGTAGCCGATGGCCTACCAGCCAGTACGGATCAGGGCTTGCGGCCGATGCCGCCCGCGATGCAGTACTGGACCTGGTCGAGCGGCTTGATCTGCGGACCGTCCGGCCACCAGGTCGCGCACAGGGAGACCCCCGGGTGGACCATCTCCAGGCCCGGGAACATGCCTTCGATCTGCTTCTGCTTGCGGAACACACCCGTGCCCATGGGGCTGTGGATGAATACGTCCTCCATCCGCCGCGCGAGCGCGCTGTGCTCGTTGGTCTGCGGGTCGAGGAAGTGGCTGATGCCGACGAACGAGCCCGAGGGCAGCGCGTCGATGTAGGTCTGCATGATGTCGGCGGGGGACCGCTCGCCGTCGTAGTGGTGGATCGTGCCCATCTGGAACAGCGCGATCGGCTCGTCGAAGTTGAGGTGACTCCGCACCGTCTCGTTCTCGAGGATGCGCTCCGGCTCGAAGATGTCCTCGGCGATGAAGTGCGTCTGGTCGTTCTCCTCGAGCAGCGCGCGGCCGTGGGCCAGCACCACCGGGTCGTTGTCGACGTAGACGACTACCGAGTCGGGCTCGATCCGCTGGGCCACCTGGTGGGTGTTCTCCGCGGTCGGGAGGCCGGAGCCGAGGTCGAGGTACTGCTTGATCCCGGTCTGGTTCGCGATGAACCGGGTCGCGCGGATCAGGAAGGCGCGGTTGTCGTACGCGAGCTGCGCCGCTTCGGGGGCGACCGCCTTCACCCGGCGGAACACCTCGCGGTCGATCTCGTAGTTGTCCTTGCCATTGAGGAACGCGTCGTAGACTCTCGCGATGCTTGCCTTGCTGGTGTCGATGTAGACAGGCACATCACGTTCGGTCTGCTGGGCGTCGGTGGACATGCTTTCCTCACAGAGCGTCGTGGATCATGGACGGTGCGGAGTCGCGGGGTAACCTCACCCTAGGGGTGTTGGCAAGAGTGCGGCCAGGTCGGGCTCGCATTTCAGCTGGAGAGTTCGAGTCAGGAAGGGACGGCGCGTGGCCGACGGCCGCAACGACGGTGGGCTCAGTGGTGGCCCGACCGCGCGCAGGATCGTGTTGGGCTCCCAGCTCCGCAGACTCCGTGAGAAAGCCGAGATCACCCGGGGCAAGGCCGGCTACCAGATCCGCGGGTCCGAGTCGAAGATCAGCCGGATGGAACTGGGCCGCGTCGGCTTCAAGGAGCGCGACGTCGAAGACCTGCTGTCCATGTACGGCGTCACCGACAAGGAGGAACGCGACCAGTTCCTCGCCCTGGTCCGGCAGTCGAACGAGCCCGGCTGGTGGCACCGCTACAGCGACCTGATGCCGACCTGGTTCACCGACTACGTGGGCCTGGAGGAGTCGGCTTCGCGTATCCAGACCTGCGAGCTGCAGTTCGTCCCCGGCCTGCTGCAGACCGAGGAGTACGCCCGGGTGCTGGCCAGCCACGGCCGACCCGAACTGAGCACCGACGAGACCGAGCGCCGGGTCGCCCTGCGCGTGTCGCGGCAGAAGGTGCTCCACCGCACCGACGCGCCGAAGCTGTGGGCGGTCATCGACGAGTCCGTGCTGCACCGGCCCATCGGCGGGCCCCGGGTGCTGCGCGACCAGATCGACCACCTGCTCGAAGTCACCCGGCTGCCCAACATCAGCCTGCAGGTCGTGCCCTACGCGCTGTCCGGCTACGCCGCGGAGAGCTCGTTTACGATGTTGCGGTTCACCGAGCCGGAGCTGCCCGACCTGGTCTACATCGAACACCTCGGCGGCGCCGTCTACCTGGACCGTCGCGAGGAGATCGAGACCTACAGCCGGGTGATCGACCGGCTGGCCGTCGACGCCGAAACACCAAGCCAGACCCGGCAGACGCTGATCAAGCGACGCGCCGAGATCTGACCGGGCGAAGTGGGCTGACCACTCGCCGCTCCGATCCGACCACCCGACGACTTCGGCAGATGCACGTGCATCTGCGCCGGCGGGCGGTCGTGTTACCGTCGTCACGTTCAAATGCACGTGCATCTGCAACGTGAGGATGACGTCGGGAGGCGGGGTCGCGATGACCGTGATTCGCAACGGAATGTCAGCAGCACTGGTGACCGGCGCCCACTGGCGCAAGGGCAGCCGGAGTGGCGCGGTCGGCAACTGTGTCGAGGTCTCGCCGGTCTCCGACGGGCGCACCGCCATCCGTGACTCCAAGAGCCCCGACGGCCCGGCCCTGGTCTTCTCCGGGCAGGTCATCCGCTCTTTCACCAGCGCGCTGCGCGGCGGCGTCCTGCGGATGCCGACCGCCGAGACCTACCTGCGCAGGCTCGTCGCCCGCGGCTTCGACTTCCTGCACCCGCGCGATGCCCACGGCGAGATCGCCGCCGTCGTCGGTGTGCGCGCCCACCACAACGTCATCGACGTCATCCGGCTGCACGCCGAGGACGACGCGATCGCGTCCCGGCTGCCCGCCGACGCCGCGGACGTGCTCAACCCGACCGAGGTGCTCTGGCAGCGCGCCGGCTGGGCCACCGACATCCTGCGTGACCTGCTTGCCCTGCCCGACGACCGCACGCCCGGCGCCTTCACGCGCCACCGCGCCGAGACCTCGGCCGCGGGCTGCTGGGTGCCCACCGCGCCCGGCCGTGCGAAATGGCTTCCCGCGACGGCCTGACCCCCACGTCGCCGCGCGTGCGTGATGACAGCGCGCCCTGTTCATCACGAACGTGAAGACCACCTTTCCCCGAAAGGTGGTCTTCACGGTTCCGCCTCCCCGAAATTCTAAGATTTGGTCACCTGCCGCTTATGGGGGTGCGGTTTGGTGGTGACCGTGGTCGGCTCTCGTCACGGTCCCCTTAGGTTCCGGTCGCATCGCGGCGGGTTTGTCAGACACCCATCTATACGGGCGAGATGGAGATGTTGAGCGCGCCGGGGCCCAAGTGGACCGCCAGGGCGGAACTGCCCTCGATGATCACCGACTGGCGCACCTGGGGAACGCGCGGCAGCAAGGTGTCGAGCATCGCCCGAGCCCGCTCGGGTGCGCCCACGTGCCCCACGGCCAGGTCGACCGCCCGGCCATCGATCCGCCGGACCGCGGTGTCGATGAGCTTGCGCACCGCGCGGCCACTGCCGAGGACTCTGTCCAGCGGGGCCACCTCACCGTCCTTCATGGCCAGCAGCGGCTTGAGGGACAGCGCGGTGCCGATGAGGCTCGCGGTCGCGCCGATGCGCCCACCCCGGCGCAGGTAATCCAGGGTGTCCACATAGAGCAGTTCGGAGCAGTCGGCGAGCCTGCGGCTGAGCGCGTCGATGATCCGGGCGGGATCGCCACCGGCCGCCGCGACCCGGGCGGCTGTCGTCGCCGCGTACCCAAGGGACATTCCCGTGGTCCGGGAGTCCACGACGTGCACGGGGATGGACGCGCGCTCGGCGGCTTCCTTCGCGTGCGCGTAGGTCTGGGACTGGCGGCTGGAGATGTGGACGGACACGATCGCGTCGCACCCGTCGGCCGCGGCGGCCTGGTAGGCCCAGAACAGCGCCGCCGGGTCCGGTGGCTCGGTCGACACGGCACGGCCCGCCCGCAGCGCGTCGATCAGCATCTTTCGTGGAACTCTTGTTTCGAGATCGAGATGGCCGTCGATGCGGATTTGTACCGGAATGACAGTCAGCCGCCACTGCGCGGCCATCTCGGCGGGCAGGCAGGCGGTGGAGTCCGTGATCACGGCGACCCTCATTCCTAGGACAATAACCCGTTCGGACCAGCGCATCGACGTGCGCATCACCGTCGGGCGGGCCGCGTGGTGAGCACTGTCACGGCTCTGGGGTGGGTGCTTCGCCTTGCACCTCGGCTACTGGCGAGTAACATCGGCGTGGCCAAGGCCACCGTGTCAAGCGGCCGACCCGCATGGCAAGGTCAGCCGAACCGCACGAGAATTCAAGGCGGCGCGCTGCCGGTCGGCGGCGAACACACGGTGCTCGTACCCAGGAGGTCGAAGAAGACCCATGCCAAACATCGTTGTCCTGGTCAAGCAGGTGCCAGACACCTACTCGGAGCGCAAGCTCTCCGACTCCGACCACACGCTGGATCGTGAGTCCGCCGACGCGGTGCTCGACGAGATCAACGAGCGCGCCGTCGAGGAAGCGCTGCTGATCAAGGAGGCGCAGGGCGGCGAGGTCACCGTGCTCAGCGTCGGCCCCGACCGTGCGACCGAAGCCATCCGCAAGGCCCTCTCCATGGGTGCGGACAAGGCCGTGCACGTCTCGGATCCGGCTCTGCACGGCTCGTGCGTCTTGCAGACCTCCAAGGTCATCGCCGCCGCCATCGGCAAGGTCGACGGCGTCGACCTCGTCATCGCCGGCAACGAGGCCACCGACGGCCGCTCCGGCGCCGTCCCGGCGATCCTCGCCGAGCTGCTGGGCTACCCGCAGCTCACCCACGCCCGCAAGGTCACCATCGAGGGCACGACGATCAAGGTCGAGCGCGAGACCGACGAGGGCATCACGCACCTCGAGGCCTCCCTGCCCGCCGTGGTCAGCGTCGGCGAGAAGATCAACGAGCCGCGTTACCCGTCGTTCAAGGGCATCATGGCCGCGAAGAAGAAGCCGGTCGAGACGCTCACCGTCGCCGACCTCGGCATCGACGCGGGCGAGGTCGGCCTGGCCAACGCCTCGTCGTCCGTGCTTGAGGCGGCCCCGAAGCCCCCGCGCGCGGCGGGTCAGCGGGTCTCCGACGAGGGTGACGGCGGCGTGAAGATCGCCGAGTACCTCATCGCCCAGAAGCTCATCTGACAAGCAGCGAAGGAGGAAACCCCATGTCCGAAGTTCTGGTCCTCGTCGACCACGTCGACGGCGAGATCAAGAAGGTCACCTTCGAGCTGCTGACCGCGGCCCGCCAGATCGGCGAGCCGTCGGCCGTAGTGGTGGGCTCGCCCGGCACGGCGGCCAAGCTCAAGGAGTCCCTGGCGGCCTACGGCGCGGCGAAGGTCTATGTCGCCGAGTCCGACGACGCCACCGGCTACCTGGTCACCCCGAAGGTCGACGTGCTCGCGGCCCTGGTGGAGAAGGCGTCCCCCGCGGCCGTCCTCGTCGCCGCCACGGCCGACGGCAAGGAGATCGCGGGTCGGCTCGCCGCCCGCACCGGTTCCGGCCTGCTGGTCGACGCCATTGGCATTGAAAACACAGCAGGTTCCGGCGACAGCGCTGTTGTCGTCGCCGTGCAGTCCATCTTCGGTGGCGCGTTCGTCGTCAAGTCGAAGTCCAACAAGGGCACGCCGATCGTCTCGGTGCGCCCCGGTGGCCTAGAGGCCGAGCAGGCGCAGGGCGCCGCGGCCGAGGAGGCCGTGGACGTTCCCGCGGCCGACGCGGCCAAGTCCGCCCGCATCACCGGCCAGGAGCCGATCGTCGGCGGCGACCGCCCCGAGCTCACCGAGGCGTCGGTTGTCGTCTCCGGTGGTCGCGGTGTCGGTTCGGCCGAGCAGTTCGAGGTCGTGGAGAAGCTGGCGGACGCGTTCGGCGCGGCTGTCGGCGCCTCGCGTGCCGCGGTCGACTCGGGCTACTACCCGCCGCAGTTCCAGGTGGGGCAGACCGGCAAGACGGTGTCCCCGCAGCTCTACGTCGCGCTCGGCATCTCGGGCGCGATCCAGCACCGCGCGGGCATGCAGACCTCGAAGACGATCATCGCGGTCAACAAGGACGCCGAGGCGCCGATCTTCGAGATCGCCGACTTCGGTGTCGTCGGCGACCTGTTCGCCGTGGCCCCGCAGCTGACCGACGAGGTCGGCAAGCGCAAGGGCTGAGTCAAATCAAGATCGAATTCGGGGCGGTTCCCACTGGGGACCGCCCCGAAATCTTTGCCCCGGCACTGGTAATTCACTGACTTTCCACCGACCGGTTACGGGAATGGGCCGGTGACGGTTGCCGAATGGTCCGTAGAAAACAGATATGACCCACGTGCTGGTGAGCACCCCAGAGACCGGTACCGCGCGCTACTCGCTTCTGGTGGCCCACGACGGGGCCGAAGTGCGCGCCGCGCAACGACTTCGCCACCAGGTCTTCGCCGAGGAGATGGGCGCGACTCTGCGGACTCCCGAGCCCGGTCTCGACGTGGACCGGTTTGACGAGTTCTGCGACCACCTGATCGTCCGCGAGGACACGACCGGCGAGATCGTCGGCACCTACCGGATGCTGCCGCCGGAACGGGCCGCCGAGGCGGGCGGCCTGTACTCCCAGACCGAGTTCGACCTCTCCGCGCTCGCCGGGATGCGCGACGGCCTGGTCGAGACCGGACGGTCCTGTGTGCACGCCGACCACCGCAACGGCGCCGTGGTGAGCCTGGTGTGGGCGGGCATCGCCCGGTACATGCTGCTCTCCGGCAAAAGCTGGCTCGCAGGCTGCGCGTCGGTCCCGCTGGCCGACGGCGGAACCCTCGCCGCCGGCGTGTGGAACACCGTGCGCGCCAAGCACTACGCCGACGAGCGCTACCGGGTCCAGCCGCTGAACCCGTGGGACGTCGACTCGGTTCGCACGCCCGCGCGCACGGTCATGCCGCCGCTGCTCAAGGGCTACCTGCGCCTCGGCGCCTGGGTGTGCGGCCCGCCCGCGCACGACGCCGACTTCGGTGTCGCCGACTTCTTCGTGCTGCTCGGCCTCGAGCACATCGACCAGCGGTACCTGAAGTTCTTCCTGGGGGAGTAGCGATGGCCCACGCCTGGATGCCGACGTCGCCGTGCGGCCCGTCCTGTCTGACCGGTGGCGAGCCTGCCGTCGGCCGGGCCCGGGTCGTGGCCCGGTTGGCCGGGGCCGCGGCGGTGCTGCTGGGCAGCGCGATCGCGGTTCCGCTGCTGCCGGTCATCGGCCGGGCGGGCCGGGAAGTGGTCGCGAAGACGATTTTCCGTTGCCTGCTGCGGGCTTTCGGCGTCCGACTGGACGTCACCGGTGATCTCGGGGCCGACCAGCGGCGCGGTGCCCTGGTGGCGACCAACCATGTGTCCTGGCTGGACATCGCGGCGGTGAACGCGATCCGCCCGATGCGCGCCTTGGCCAAACGCGACATCCGCTCCTGGCCGGTCCTCGGCCGGATCGTCGCCGCCGCCGGAACCGTGTTCCTCCACCGGGAAAACCTCCGCGCGCTGCCCGCGACGATGGCATCCCTGTCGGACGCGCTGCGGTCGGGGTCGCTCGTCTACGTGTGTCCGGAAGGGACGACGTGGTGCGGCCAGGGAGTCGGCCGGTTCCGGCCCGCGGTGTTCCAGGCGGCCATCGACGGCGGTGTGCCGGTGCGCCCGATCGCGCTGCGGTTCCTGATGGCCGACGGCCGCGAGACCAGCGCGCCCGCGTTCATCGGCGACGAGACGATCATCGACTCGGTGCTGCGGGTGGCGCGGCTGCGCGGGCTGGTGCTGCAGGTCCAGGTGCTCGACGAGATCGCCCCCGGCCGCGCGGCCGACCGCCGCGAACTCGCCGCGCTGACCGAGGCCGCGGTGAACTCCGCCCTCGGCCGGGTCACGGTGCCCGCGCAGCGCAGGCGGGTGCGGCCGGTCCGACCGCACCCGGCGCTGTCAGCCTGATTTCGGGGTGGCGTAGGCGATGACGTTGTCGCGGTAGTTCCCCGTGGCGCGGTCGAAGCTGCCGCCGCAGGTGATCAGCCGCAACTCGGGTCCCGCGGTGTCGCCGTAGACCGCTTCGGTCGGGAAGGCGTCTTTCGGCACCTGCTGGAGCCTGCGGACGACGAACGTCACGGTGCTGCCGTCCTCGCGGGCGATCCGCACCTCGTCGCCGGGGGCGAGCTTGGTGAGCTGGTGGAAGATGCCCGGCTTGCCGTCGCCGTCGACGTGCCCGAGCACCACCGACGGCCCGACCTCACCCGGCATCGGACCCAACTCGTACCAGGCGGCCTGCAACGGCTGCGAGGTCGGCGGCACGTCGAGCGCGCCGTCGGCGGTGAGCCCGACCGGCACCAGCGACGACTTCGCGCCGATCTTCGGGATCTCCACCGAGATCGGCTTGATCCTCGTGCTTTGGGTCGCGGGCGGCGGCACGCTCACCGAGGACGTACCCGACGGCCCGGACACGGCCGCGGAACAACCGGACAGCAGTGTCACCGCGACCATGGCCGCCGCGAACCCGCGGCGGCCATGACGAGTGCGGGCCATGACGATCAGTTGGACCCACGCACCGCGCGCCCGCGCAGCGCGAAGGCACCGAACCCGGCGACGATGGCGGCGCCGCCACCGAGCAGCAGACCGGTGTTGTCACCCTCCGGGCTGCCACCACCGGTCTGCACACCACCCTTGGGCCGCGGACGAGCGGGCGCGGTGGTCGGGGTGGGGGTGGGGCTGGACGTGACAGTCGACGGGGGTGCGACGGAGGGCTGCGGCGGCTTGACCGTGGTCGACGACGGCGCGGGTTGGCCCTGGTCGGCCACGGCGGGGGACATGGTGAACAGGGTCGCGGCGCCGACTCCGAGGCCGACGAGCAGTACGCGGACAGCACGCATGTGCTTCTCCTATGCGTTGGGACAGCGGGGAAATGCTCGCTGTGTCTGGTGGGTGGGTACGCATGGGAAGACCGGTCGGTGGTGGAGGTTGGTTCGCCTTGGGGGTTGTTTCGTCGGTCAGAACACAACGGGCAACCTGACGGCGGGCCTGATCGTCACTGTGTCGGACGCTTTGCTCGAACCACCCCCGGCAACCGCCGTTTGCTCGGGGGAGTGACCGGCCCGGTCACCTTCGTGCGGTGGTTGGGGATGGCTGCCACATCGCAAACAGGCCCCTGTGTCGGGGCCTGTTTGGACTCAGTACTCGAGCGCGATCGTTCCCGATTTACCGCCGGGTGGTGGTCGGGGTGAACGACGCCGGTGCCGGTGCCGAGGTGGCGGGTGCCGAGCGCGGGGTGGTCGGTCGTCGGGAGGCGGTGGCGGCCGGAGGTTCGGGCGGGCGGACGGTCGACTTCGTCGTGGCGCTCGGCGGCGGCATCGGGGACGGGCTCACCGTTGTCGGTGGGGTCGTCGTAGTCACCTGCGGCACCGATGGCGCGGTCGTGGTGACGCGGCCGACCTCTGCCGGGCCGACCATCCCCGGCGCTTCGACCGGTCCCGTCAGCAGAGTCGCGCCCAGGGTCACCCCGGCGACCGCCGCTGCCACGCCTCCGATTCCCGCGTAACGCCGGGTCCGTAGGCGGCGTCGGGCCAGGGACAGGATCTCCTGTGGTTCCAAGCCCAGCTCGGGTTCTTCATCCAGCGCCCGGTGGATCACCTCACGGACGTCGTCGCGTTCCCGCGGGTCTGTCTCCGCACCTTCAGCGAAGCTGTTCATCGCGGTCCCTCCAACACCATCTCGTCGCGGAGCATCCGCCGTAGTGTGGCCAGGCCTTTGGCGCACTGGCTCTTCACCGTTCCCTCCGCGCAGCCGAGCAGCTGTGCGACTTCCTCGACCGGCAGGTCCTCCCAGTACCGCAGCACCACCGCCGCCCGCTGCCGGACCGGGAGACGGGCGAGCGCGCGGCGGGCGTCGAGTGCGCTGTCGTGGTCCTCGTGCGGGGCCGCTACCTCGGGGAGGTCGTCGGCGCCCCATTCGCGTTTGCGCCACAGTCGGCGGGACTCGTCGATGGCTGTGCGCACCAGGATCTTGCGAGCGTAGGCGTCCACGGCGTCGTCGGCGCGGATTTTCGGCCAGGCGCGGAAGAGCTTGAGCAGCGCGCTCTGCACCAGGTCCTCCGCCCGGTGCCAGTCGCCGCACAGCAGAAACGCTGTGCGCCGAAGCGCCGCCCCGCGCGCTTTGACGTAGTCGACGAACTCGTTGTCGCGATCGGTCACCCGACGGTCTCCCTCCGTTCGTTGAATCTCAGTGATGCTTCCTGCTTCGCTGACCGTTGCTCCGGCGGAGCCGGAGGCTGACATGGTCTCCACAGGCGTTTCGTCTCTCCGGGGAACTTCCCGGCGAGGTGATCTGGTCATCCGGTGTCGGCGAGCATGGCCGCGAGCAGGTCTTGGAGCTGGGGAACCAGCGATCGGCTTTCCACACGCGCGACCCGTACCAGCCGTAGTCGAGTCGGCGAACGAACAGGTGCTAACCCCGATCTACCCAAGGTGACGACTGAGGTGGGGCGCCAGGTTGCCCTCCCCGGAAAATCTCACCAAAAGGACTGGACCTCCGCTGCGGTGGAGGTAGCACCATGGCCGGGTGACGGTCACCGAATCCCCCAGCGGGTCCCTGTGGAGCACCGAGAACCGGGCCACCACGGTCGGCATGCTCCTGCTCATCACCATCGCCGCTTTCGAGCACCTCGGGGTCAGCACCGCGATGCCCCGGATGCTCGCCGAACTCGACGGCGGCCTCCTCTACGCCTGGCCGTTCACCTCGTTCCTCGCCGCCAGCGTCGTGGCGACCGTCCTCTCGGGCAGGCTCTGCGACCGGGTCGGGCCGGGCCCGGCGCTGATGGTCGGCCCGACGCTGTTCCTCGCGGGGCTGATCGTCGCGGGAACGGCCGGCGACATGGCCGGTCTGCTGGTCGGACGCGCGCTGCAGGGCCTTGGCCTGGGTACCGAGGTCGCCGCGATCTACGTGTTGGTCGCTCTCATCTACGCGGAGAAGTACCGGCCCGCCGCCTTCGGGCTGCTCGCCGCGGCCTGGGTGATCCCGTCCATCGTCGGGCCGACGATGGCGGGCATCGCCACCGAGCGGCTCGGCTGGCGGTGGGTGTTCCTCGGCCTGGCCCCGCTCGCCGTTCTCGGCGCGATCCTGCTGGTCCCGGCCCTGCGCGCGCTGCCGAAGCCGACCCGACCGGCCACCCCGGGCAAGCGGGGGCTGCCGCTGGCGGCCGTCGCGGCCGCCGTCGGGATCACCGCGGTGACCTGGGCCGCGCAGCGCCCGTCCCTCGGGACGCTGTGGATCGGGCTCGGCGGGCTCGCCGTGCTGATCCCCGCCCTGCGCACGCTGCTCCCCGTCGGGACGCTCACCGGCCGCAAGGGGCTGCCCCGCACCGTGCTGGCGCGGGGTGTCCTGGCCGGCTCGTTCTTCGGCGTCGAGGCCTTCCTGCCGCTGACCCTGACCGCGGTCCACGGTTACTCGCCCGCGATGGCCGGGCTCCCGCTCACCCTGGGCGCGCTCGGCTGGGCAGGCGCGTCGCACTGGCAGGGCAGACGGCCCGACATCCCGCGGGCCACGCTGATCCGCTGGGGGTTCGCGATTCTCGCGGTCGGACTCGCGTCGACGGCCTTCATCGCGCCGGTGTGGGGGCCGTCCTGGCTGGTCTCGGTCATGTGGGTGGTCAGCGGCGCGGGCATCGGGATGGCCTTCCCGGCGATCAACGTGCTCGCCCTGGAGCAGACATCCGAGCAGGAGCGTGGTTTCACCTCATCGGCACTGCAGGTCGCCGACATGGTGTTCTCCGCGGTCTGCGTCGGGTTCGGCGGCGTCCTGCTCGTGTCGCTCGCCACAGCGGCCGCCCCGACCGCCGCGGTGATCCCGCTCAACCTGGTGATGGCGGGCGTCGCCGCCCTGGGTTTCGTCCTCTACAGCCGTAATGGGAATGGCCGGTGGGAGGTATCTCGTGACAGGGGTGTGGAGGGTCGGTCTACTCTGGTTGAGCGATGACCTATCTCGACCATGCGGCCACCACGCCCATCCTTCCCGCGGTGGCCGAGGCCCTCACCGGGGCGTTGACCACCTACGGCAACGCTTCTTCGCTGCATACCTCCGGCAGGCTGGCCCGACGCGCCGTCGAGGAGGCCCGCGAGACCGTCGCCGCGGCCCTCGGCGCCCGACCCTCCGAGGTGATCTTCACCTCCGGTGGCACGGAGAGCGACAACCTCGCGGTCAAGGGCATCCACTGGGCCCGCCGGGCGAAGAACCCGGCCCGCACCCGGGTGCTGGTCTCCGCGGTCGAACACCACGCCGTGCTCGACGCCGCCACCTGGCTCGCCGAGCACGACGGCGCCGAGGTCGTTCACCTCGAGGTCGACGCGTTCGGCCGGGTCCACGAGGACACCCTGCGGGCCGCGATCGCCGAAGACCCGGAGTCCGTCTCGGTCGTCAGCGTGATGTGGGCCAACAACGAGGTCGGCACCGTCAACCCGGTCCGTGAGCTGGCCGCCGCCTGCGCCGCGCACGGCATCCCGTTCCACACCGACGCCGTGCAGGCCGTCGGCGTCCTGCCGGTCGACTTCGCCGCGAGCGGCGCCAACGCCCTGACCGTGTCCGGCCACAAGCTCGGCGGGCCGTTCGGCGTTGGCGCGCTGCTGCTCGGCCGCGACGTGCCCTGCGCCCCCGTCTCCCACGGCGGCGGGCAGGAGCGCGACGTGCGCTCCGGCACCCTCAACGTCCCCGCGATCGTGGCCTTCGCCGAGGCCGTCCGCGTCGCCGCCGCCGAGCGGGTCGACCGGGCCGACCGGCTGGCCGTGCTGCGCGCCGACCTGGTCGACCGCGTCCGCGCCGCGCTGCCCGACGCCATCCTCAACGGCGACCCCGGTGAGTCCACTGTGGACGGCGGACCGTCCCGGCTCCCCGGCAACGCCCACTTCTCCTTCCCCGGGTGCGAAGGCGACAGCCTGCTGATGCTGCTCGACGCCAAAGGCATCGAGTGCTCGACCGGCTCGGCCTGCACCGCGGGCGTCGCCCAGCCCAGCCACGTGCTGCTCGCGATGGGCGCCGAGCCCGCCATCGCCCGCGGCTCGCTGCGCTTCTCGCTGGGACACACGTCGACCGTCGATGACGTCGATACCCTGGTCGAGGCCATCGGTCCGGTGGTCGAGCGAGCCCGCACCGCGGGTCTCGCCGGAATGCGGCGGGCCAAGTCCCCAGCCGCGGCGGAGGTGTGAGGCAGTGCGAGTCCTGGCCGCGATGAGTGGCGGCGTCGACTCCGCGGTCGCCGCCGCGCGCGCCGTCGCCGCGGGCCACGAGGTCGTCGGCGTGCACCTGGCCCTCTCGGCCAAGCCCGGCACCCTGCGCACCGGCTCGCGCGGCTGTTGCACCGTCGAGGACGCCCACGACGCCCGCCGGGTCGCCGACCTGCTCGGGATCCCGTTCTACGTCTGGGACTTCGCCGAGCGGTTCACCGAGGACGTGGTCGAGGACTTCGTTGCCGAGTACGCCGCGGGCCGCACGCCCAACCCGTGCCTCAAGTGCAACGAGCGGATCAAGTTCGAAGCGCTGCTGGACAAGGCCATCGCACTGGGCTTCGACGCCGTCTGCACCGGCCACTACGCCCGGCTCGCCCAGGTCGACGGCCGCCCCGAACTGCGCCGCAGCGCCGACCTCGGCAAGGACCAGTCCTACGTGCTGGCCTCGCTGACCGCCGAGCAGCTCAGCCACGCCATGTTCCCCCTGGGCGACTCGCTCAAGTCCGACGTGCGGGTCGAGGCCACCGAACGCGGGCTGGCTGTCGCCGAGAAGCCCGACAGCTACGACATCTGCTTCATCCCCGACGGCGACACCCGCGGCTTCCTCGCGGGCAAGCTCGGCGCACGCCCCGGACAGCTCGTCGACGACGAGACCGGCGCGGTCCTCGGCGTGCACGCGGGCGTCCACGGCTTCACCGTCGGGCAGCGCCACGGCCTGGGCATCGACGCCCCGTCCGCTGACGGCCGCCCGCGCTACGTGCTGGCGCTAGAGCCGGTCAGCGGCAACGTCCGGGTCGGCGCCATCGAGAAGCTCGCCGTCCGCGAGATCATCGCGACCCGGCTGATCTGGCCCGGCGGACGCCCGATCGAGGACACGGTCGAGTGCGTCGCCCAGGTTCGGGCCCACGGCGGCACCTCGCGGGCCACCGCGGAGATCGTCGACGGCGAACTCCTCGTGCGGCCCGGCGAAGAGCTGCGCGGCGTGGCTCCCGGGCAGGCCATCGTTCTTTACCGGCCCGACGGCGCGGGCGACATCGTCCTCGGCAGTGGGATGATCGTGGCTACCCGCTAGGCCGATCGTGAGCCTCGGGAATGACTGACCGCAAGGCGGATTTCGTCGCACGATCGGGCAGATCGCGTTACGTAGGAACTATGCGGACCGACGTATCTGATGTGCGGATACCTGCTCTACTACAAATGAGTGGCTCGGGTGGTTCGCACAGCACCGACCGTGACGACGAATATCGGGGTGAAGTACTCAATGGCGACGATGGGACCCAACGGGAGCGGTGAGCGCGGCGAGGGCTTGGTCGCGGACGCTGATACGACTGCACGGCCGACTTCAGGCGGCGAGGTCGCGTTCCAGCTTCTCGAACGGCATCGAGCGAAGATGCTGGATCCGGCCATAGCCTTGCCCGGACACGCGGGGAAGCGTCCTGAGTCGACCGCATACCGTGCGGACACGCTGCTTATGCCGCTGCGGGTTGTCAACGACGAGGTCCTCTTCGCTCGGCTCAACGAGGTCGTCGAGCAAATGGGAGCGGTGCTCGAGCCGGTCGTGCCGAACACGAAGTCCTGGAATGCGGCGATCCATTGATTTGATCCGGCCATCCCGGTGTCCGTGCTGGTCCGGCTGCGGGATGACGCGCCATTCGACCAGGTTCCGGATCCGTGGGCACTGCTCGTCCGGCTGCGCCGTGTTCTTGGCGAGGAGGTCGAAGGGATTGGTCTGGAACATCTCGCACGCGCGGCGTCGGTGAACCTTCACGGCGCCCCGTTCGGGCACGGCCAGCCGTTCGGGCATGGCCAGCCGTTTGGCCATGGGCAGCCGTTCGGCCATGGCCAAGGGCCCAGCGGCCTGCCGTTGGCGACCGGCAACCGGAATCCCGTTCGGCTGTTCCTGCGTCGTCCTGATCGCGCGAGCGTTTCAGATCTGCCCTTGGGCAGGCGACCTGTCGTAGCGGTGCTGGACACCGGAATCGGCGAGCATCCATGGTTGCCGATCGGCGACCTCGCGTCCGATCCAGTGGTCGAGGTGTCCAGCGAGTTCCAGCAACTTCTGGCCGACCAGGAGGCGGCACTCGCCGCCGCGAGTGGCGACCAGCCGCCTCCTTCCCTGAGTTCGGCGAAGGAAGAGCGCGACGTACTGCAGCCGCTGCTGGGGGTCACGGACTCACACAGCGGACACGGCACCTTCGTCACCGGTCTGGTCCACCAGAACTGCCCTGACGCACGCGTGCTGTCCCTGCGGGTCCTGCACAGTGATGGGGTCACGACCGACAAAACGGTCCTGTTCGCTCTGGAATGGCTCCGTGAGCGGGTCCAGTCAGCCTTGGACAACGAGACACCGGACCAGATGATCGACGTCGTGTCGCTGTCGCTGGGGTTCTACCCCGAGACCGACGACCAGTCGACTGGCCTGCTGCTCGCGGAAGCCGTGCGCAAATTGACCGACCTCGGGGTGGCCGTCGTAGCCGCGGCGGGCAATGACGCCACGAACCGTCCCTTCGTACCGGCGGCATACGCGCTCAACGCGGATGGCAGCAACAACGGAAACCCCCTATTGGTCGCGGTCGGAGCGCTCAACGCATCAGGTCAGACGATCGCCGCGTATACCAATGGTGGCGACTGGATCACGCGGTGGGCTCCCGGCAATGCCGTAGTCAGCACTGTTCCGCTTTGGCAGGGCAGTTCACAACCCGGGCTCTCCCTCGCGGACGGTCAGCGCCTCCGCGCCGCGCCCGATGAGGATGACCTGACGACAGGATTCGCGGTGTGGGCAGGCACATCCTTCGCCACCCCCGTTATCGCGGGCATGCTCGCCAGCCGGTTCGCGGCAATCGCGGATACGACCGAGGTGGCCGAGCGGGCCTCCCGTGCCAAGCAGGCTCTCTGCGAGGTAGACGAGGAGCTGAAGGCGCTGGGCTGGTCAGGCTGATTCGTATCCGGACGAGGAGCCCGCGGACACGGCCAAGCCCGTACTGTACTCAGGCGTGCCCAGCATGCCGGAAACGCGACGAGCGACAGACCGTGACCGCGGGCTGCGCCGTGCGGGCGCGCTGCACCGCAAAGCGCGGGACGCGGTTCGGTCGTATGACTTCGCCACCGCGAGATCCATGCTTCGTGGGGCGATGCACATCCTGGATTCTGTCGACGACAGTGCGGGCGCGGAGTTCGTGGTCCTGCGTATTCGTGTCCTGGTAAGTCTCGCCTATGCCGCCAGCGAGGGTGCGGCAGTGATGCCAGGGTTGGCACATCTGGATGAGGCAGATGTGTTGCTGGGCTACTTGACTCCTGGTCCGCGGAAAACCGAACTCGAGGGGCTGGTGTCGCAGCAGCGCGGCTTCCTCCTCATCCGGGCAGGACGCACCGATGAGGGTATGGGCGTGCTCGACGCGGCTGTCGACCATCTGCAAGCTGGGCTTTCCGCAGGTGTCGGCGACCCGGACGCACTGGCCGGGTTGCACCTCAACCGTAGTCTCGCGTATATCGAACAGGCCCAGGTCGAGTTGGCGAAGCCTGAGTTGCGTCGCTGTATCGAATTGGCCGAGCAATATGATCTGAGTCCGGTCGGGATCAAGGCGAGGCACAACCTCGGCTACATCGCCTACATGACCGGCGACCTGCCGTCAGCGCTGCGGGAGTTCGAACTGTCATCGGCCGAGTGTGCTCAGCGTGCACCCAGCATGCTGCCGGTGATCCGCCTCGATCAGGCTCGTGCTCTGCTCGCCGCGGGACTGCCGGTCGAGGCGGGCAAACAACTCGAAGGTGCGCTGCCCCTGTTGCGTAAGCAACGCGCCGGCCAGGACACGGCCGAACTGGAGTTGACTCAGGCCGCGGTTGCGCTGCTCGAAGACCGGATCGATGACGCACGGAGGTGGGCACGCTCGGCGCAGCGGCGGTTCCTCCGGAGGGGAAACCTACGTTGGGCCGCCGTCGCCGCGTTGGCGGCGCTGCGGGCCCAGACAGCAGCGGCACTGGCATCCGGCCGCGTGCCATCTACGTTGCCGACCTCTGCCATGAAGTTGGCCGAGGAACTGCGCGGGTTGGCTCTGGAAGATGAGACAGCGCTTGCTCTGCTCCTGGCTGTGCGACTTGAGTTGCGGCGCGGTGCCCCGATGGCCGCACACAATCTGTTGGATCAAGTTCCCAGGGCTCGGCCTACCACGCCGATCGACCACAGGATGTTGTTCAGGCTCTGCCGTGCCGAGCTCGCGGTGGCCGAGGGCGACCGCCGCCGCGCGCTGGCCGAGGCGCGGTCTGGGCTCACGGAGCTGGGGCGAGCCCGCGACCGGATGGGCGGGCTTGACCTCGTCTGCGGAACGGCGGTGCACGGCAGGCAATTGGGCGATTTGGCGGTCCGCCTGGTGCTCAGCGGATCGCGCCCCAATCCCCGTTCGCTGTTCGGTTGGTTGGAAAGGACCCGTGCCCAGGTATTCCGGTATGAGCCGTTGCCCGACATCGACGATCCCCATGTGGCGGAACAGGCCACCGAACTTCGTCGGTCTCGGCGGGCGGTTCAGTTGGCCCGCCTTGAGGGACGACCGACCCAGCGGCTGGAACGCCATGCGGCGGCACTGGAACGCGATGTCGAGCGCCTCGGGTGGTACGCGAGCCCCTGGGGACGGCCGCGTCCGGTCGCCGCCTTGTCAACTGTTGCCGATGCTCTCGCTGACCGGGCGTTGTTGTCCTATGCGACCTCTGGCAGTGAACTGGTCGCTGTCGTCGTAACCGGCGGCAACGTGCGCATGGTTCGGCTGGGATCAGCGTCCGCTGCCGCCGAATGGGTCGCCCGGCTGCACGCCGACCTCGACACACTCGCGCCGGACACACTGCCGCCGCAGGTTGAGGATGTGGTCAAGCGCTCCGCGGTTCGAAGCGCGAAGATGTTCGATGAACAAGCCGTTCGGCCGCTTCTCGACATACTCGGTGACCGGGAACTGGTTATCGTTCCGACGGGCGCGCTCTACGCCGTCCCATGGGGGAGCTTGCCCTCCCTGCGTCAACGTCCTGTCGTGGTCGCGCCGTCGGCGACCGCGTGGATCACTGCGACCACGACCGAAGTGTCCTCCGGTGGGACGGTCCTCGCCCGCGGGCCGAGCCTGACCGACCCAGTCGGTGAGGATGGCGCCTTACGAGAGATCTATCCGAATGCCGCGCATTTCGATGGTGCCCAAACAACGGTCGCGTCGGTGCTCCAAGCGCTCGATGGGGCAACTCTGGCCCATTTAGCCGCGCATGGGGAACACGAGCCGACAAACGCGTTGTTCTCCAGGCTGGAGCTTGCTGATGGTCCGTTGTTCGCCTACGAGGTCGCCCGCCTTAAGCAACCGCCTACTCAGGTAGTGCTCGCCGCATGCGAATTGGCCCTCAATTATGTTCGCCCAGGAGACGAAGCTCTTGGCTATGCCGGAGCGTTGCTGGCAAGTGGCGTGCGCACGGTCATCGCCGCGACAAGCCGAGTCGGTGACGAGTCGACCGCGTCAGTGATGGTGGGGTATCACCAGCGTCTCTCGGCAGGAATGCCCCCTTCTCAGGCATTGGCCGAGTCGGTGGCCATAGACCCCCTCCGTAGACCGTTCATCTGTCTGGGGGCTGGTTAAAGGGACAGTGTGGAGACCGGATATGCCGGCCCCGTGTCGGTCTTCGCATACCTTGAGCAACCTGCGCGCAGGTGAAACCGCAAATCCGTCGTGTTTGGCGCTGGAGACGCTCGGCGGATCTGACGAATCGACCATAGACAGACGGCGACGGTTCTGAATACGATCACGCCCCTGTGTGACGAGTCACAACGGTCGAGAGGCGAGCCATGAGCCAAACCCTGTGCGAGGCATTCCAGGCGACGGCGAAGGAGATCCCGACCCTCGTCGCGCTGCGCACGACCGGCGACGCGGTGTCGATCAAATGGCAGGAGTACGCCGACCGGGTCCGGCGCATCGCCGCCGGTCTCGCCGCGCAGGGAGTCAAGCGGGGCGACACGGTCGGCATCATGCTCACCAACCGCCCGGAGTTCCACCTGGTCGACACGGGCGCGCTGCACCTGGGCGCGGTGCCGTTCTCGGTTTACAACACCAGTGCCCCCGAGCAGCTCGCGTACGTGTTCTCCAACGCGGGCAACAGCATCGTCGTCACGGAGAAGGCGTTCCTCCCGACCCTGCGCGCCACCGGCGCCGACCTGAAGATCGTCTGCGTCGACGGGGCCGAAGAAGGCACGATGACGCTCGCCGACCTGGAGGCCGCCGGCGACCCCGCCTTCGATTTCGAAGCTGCCTGGCGTGCCGTCGAACCCGGTGACCTGGCCACGATCATCTACACCTCCGGCACCACCGGCCCGCCCAAGGGCGTCGAGTTGACCCACCGCAACGTCCTTGCCGTCGCCGACGCCGTCCGCAGCGCGTACGAGGTCGACCCCGGTGACCGGGTGTTGTCGTTCCTCCCGTCAGCCCACATCGCCGACCGGGTGATCTCGCACTACCTGTCGATGCTGTTCGGCACCATCGTCACCTCCGTCGCCGACCCCAAGCAGCTCGCGGTCGCCCTCCCGGACGCCCGCCCCCATGTGTTCTTCGCCGTCCCCCGCGTCTGGCAGAAGTTCAAGCTCGCCATCGAAACCGGCCTGGCGGCCGAACCCAGCGGCGCCAAGCGCAAGATCGCCGGCTGGGCCCTCGACGTCGGCCGGAAGGTCGCGAAACTGCAGCTGGCAGGCGAGCCCATCCCGGCCGCGCTCGGCTTCCAGCACAAGCTGGCCGACAAGCTCGTGCTGTCCAAGCTCCGGCAGAAGCTGGGGCTGGACGAGGCCAAGGTCCCCGCCTCCGGTGCCGCCGCCATTCCGGTGGACACGATGGAGTACTTCTGGGGCATCGGCATCCCCGTGTACGAGATCTGGGGCATGTCGGAGACAGGGGGCCTGGGCACCTCCTGCCGAGCGGGCCAGGTCAAACTAGGCACGGTAGGCACCCCGGTACACGGCGCCGAGGTAACCCTCGCCGACGACGGTGAACTCCTCATCCGAGCGGCGTCGGTCATGCGCGGCTACCGAAACGACCCCACCCGCACAGCGGAAACGATCGACACCGACGGCTGGGTCCACACCGGCGACATCGGCGTGATCGACGCGGACGGGTACGTGACGATCGTCGACCGCAAGAAAGAACTGATCATCAACTCGTCGGGCAAGAACATGTCCCCGACGAACATCGAGAACGCGGTCAAGGCGGCCAGCTCCCTCATCGGCCAGGTAGTGGCGATCGGCGACGACCGCCCGTACATCTCGGCGTTGATCGTCGTAGACCAGGATGCCGCCGCCGGCCTCGCCGCCAAACACGGCCTGGACCCCACCTCCCCAAGCGCCGTCCTCAACCACGAGGCCGTCCGAAGCTTGATCACCGACGCTGTCCGCAAGGGCAACGCCACCCTGTCCCGGGTGGAACAGATCAAACGGTTCCGCATAGTCCCCGGCTTCTGGGAACCAGGCGGCGACGAACTAACGCCGACCCTGAAGCTGCGCCGCAAACCCATCGCGGAGAAATACGCCCACGACATCGACGACCTCTACGCGGACTCACACACACCGGACACGATCAACGTCGGCTCCTGATTGCGTTCGGCTGCACGGCTGCACGGCTGCACGGCTGCACGGCTGCACGGCTGCACGGCTGCACGGCTGCACGGCTGCACGGCTGCACGGCTGCACGGCTGTGCAGTCGCGCAGCGGTAGCCGCGCGGCCGTGAGCTAACTGGCTAACCTGTACGCCGCCCAGCCCAGCCCAGCCCCAGCAGCCGCCTGGGCTCGCTAGCGACCCGCCCAACGCCGCCCGTCCAGCTCCGCAGCCAGGCTGGCCGGACCAAGCGCTTGGCCCGCCCGTCCCTGCCTGACCGCTCGGCCCAACTCGCCCGCCACAAGTCGCCCGACTCGCTCAGCGCGCCTGCCAACTTGGCCCGGCCAGCTTGGCCCCGCCGGCCTGCCCGGTCTGCCAGGCCTGCACGGTCGGGCCCGGCCAGTTCGGCCAGCCCAGCCCGGCCTTGCCCGGCCTGCCCGGCCCGGTCAATTTGGCCCCGCCCGGCCTGCTCGGGCCCGGCCCGCACGGCCGGCCAGCCCAGCCCGGCCTTGCCCGGCCTGCCCGGCCCGGTCAATTTGGCCCCGCCCGGCCTGCTCGGGCCCGGCCCGCACGGCCGGCCAGCCCAGCCCGGCCTTGCCCGGCCTGCCCGGCCCGGTCAATTTGGCCCCGCCCGGCCTGCTCGGGCCCGGCCCGCACGGCCGGCCAACCCAGTTCGGCCAGCCCAGCCCAGCCCGGCCCGGCCTGCACGGTCGGCCTGGCCCAGCCTGGCTCGCCCGGCCTGCACGGTCAGCCCGGTCCCGCCCGGCTGGCCGGGCCGGCCCGGCCAGTTCGGCCCGGCCTGCTCAAACCCCGCCGGCCTGCCGGTCCCGCCTCTTGACCGGCCCGCCGACTCCGCCATGTCGGCTGTGCAGGTCTGGCCACGCCGGCTTACTGAAGCCGTCCCAACAGCAGCGTCCGGCGACCGGCCCTGCCAACTCGGCCCGGTACAGCCGTGCAGGCTCGGTTCAGTCAGCGGTTCCGGGTGCTGAGCCGCGTGCCAGATGAAGGTCGTCCGCCCGTGCGGCTGTGATCGGGCCGGTTCGGTCGTTGCTCATTCCCGGCCGGGTTCATGCCTGACCGGCCTATCACTCCTCTCCGTACTTCGTCGGCATTCGTGGCGGGCCAAGGAGTTAAGGGATCAGCAGGTTGAGGTCGCCGAATTCGTGCCATAAGTAGCCGGCGGCGACGGCCTCCCGGTAGCACTCGCGCAGTAATGGGCGGCCGGCGATGGCTTCGAGCATGTCCAGGTGGGAGGCGCGGGGTTCGTGGAAGCCGGTGAGGAGGCCGTCGGTCACGGTGACGCCGCGGTCCGGGGTGATGATCAGGTCGGTCCAGCCCTCGGCCGCCTGGACGGTTCCGTCCGGGGCCACGGCGCTTTCCACGGCTCGGACCGCTGTGGTGCCGATCGCGATGATGCGGCCGCCGGTGGCGCGGGTGTCGTTGATCAGCGTTGCCGTTGAAGCGGGCACACGAAAGCGTTCCGGGTAGGGGCGTTCGTGTGCCTCCTGCGAGGCGACGCCGGTGTGGAGGAGGACTGGGGCGATGCGTATTCCCTTGGTCACCAGGGTGGTGACCATCCGGTCGGTGAACGGTCTGGACGCGCTCGGCATTTCGGCGCTGCCCGGTTCGGTGCCGAAAACCGTTTGGTAGTAGGCGATCGGCCAGTCTCTGGGCACGTACCCGTAGCGGATGGGCGACCCAACTGCCCGCAGGTACCCGATCACGGACCCGAATGGGCCGTGGTCGACCTCCGCCTCCCACAGCCGGTCCCGCGAGTACGGACGCGTCAACGTCACCGAGCCGCCGGCGGGAAGGGCGTACCGCAGCCCTGCGACGCCGCCGCTGTAGCGCTCTGTCGTCTTCCCTTGAGCCTGCCGAAGTTCCACCAGCCACGACCCGTCGCGGAGTTCTGTCGAGAAGTGCACCGAGAGGTCGCTGTCGGGGACCTTGACCGCCGCCGGCACGGTCGCCGAGGTGTTGACGACGAGCAGGTCGCCCGCACGCAGGGCGCTGGGCAGATCGGCGAACCGTCGGTGGTCGACCGACGGTCCGGTGCCGACGAGCAGTCGCACGCCGTCTCGGGAGAGTCCGCGTGCTTCCGGCGGCTCGTGTGCCTCCAGTTCCGGAGGAAGCTCGAACTCCATTGTGGACACTTGACTCTCCGGTGATGCGCTCATCATCCCCCAGTGCTCCTGTCCTCGGTCCACACCATGACGTCGACCCCGCCAGGCCCGGCGACCTCGAACCCGTAATGCCCGCGCGGATACCGGCCGGGCGCCCGGGTGAGCGAGTTCTGCTCCATCTCCGCGAGCCGCGCGTCGACGTCGGCGACCCTCGGTTGCTCGAACGCCAGCGGTCCCTGTCCAGGACGGCGTCGAACCGGGCTGACCAACTCGATGTACGCGCCCTGGACGACCTGGATGACCGATCCGCGTTCCTCCGCCGTGGACCAACTGTCCACCTCGGAAAGGCCGAGACGGTCCAGGTAGAACCTTCGGGCCGGGTCGATGTCGGCCGTCTCGAACGGAATCCACAGGGCCCGTGTCACGCCGGCTCCGCGAGCCGGTACCGGCCGGACTCGGGCCGGTCCGCCAGCAGCTTGAGCATCGCGGGGACCACCGTGGCGGGCAGCGGCCGGTCGCTGATGTCCTCGCCCGGGAAGGCGTACTGGTGCATTTGGGTTCGCAGATCACCCGGGTCGGTCCACCAGACGCGGACTTTCGGCTCCTCGGCGGCGAGGACGTTGCTGAGCTGCTCCACCGCCGCCTTCGACGAGCCGTAGCCACCCCAGCCTTCGTACGGCTCGACCGCCGCGTCCGAGGTGATGTTGACCAGCGCGCCCGCTCGCTCCCGTAATCCGGGAAGCGCGAGTTGGGTCAACGCGAGCAGGGCGACGACGTTGACCTCGAAGACCTCGCGCAGGGCGTCCAGTGGGTACTCGGCCAGCTTCGGGAGTGGGCTCGGGCCGAGGCCGCCCGCGTTGTTGATCAGCAGGTCGACTCCGCCGAGCGCGTCGGCGGCGGCTATCAGGTCCGCGCGGTGACCGGGGTCGGTGACGTCGCCCGGCACGCTGGTCACCGACTTGGGCAGGGCGGCTGCGGCTTCGGCGAGTGCGGTCGCGCCGCGGGCGTCGAGAACAAGGTCCCAGCCAACGCCGGCGAGTCCGGCCGCGAGCGCCTGGCCCAGGCCGCGGGACGCGCCGGTGATGATGGCGACTGGCATGTCGGTCCTTTCGTCGATCGTCGTTTGACGTGATCGACGTTAGGCCGGTCGGGGCCGTTCGCCATCGGACCAGAGATGGCTCTTTTCTCCGACTTTAGTCCTAGGACCAGGGGCTTTGTCGGTCCTCCTGGGTACCTTGAAGTGGTGACCGGAATCGACCGAGACGAACTTCGTGAGGTGAGCGCCGCCGTGCTGGCGGTCGCCACCCACCTTGAGGTGCGCGATGTCCTCCAGACGATTCTGACGTCCGCACGGAGGCTGGTGGGCGCCCGATACGCGGCGCTCGGCGTGCCCGACAAGGACGGTGGATTCGCCGAGTTCCTGGCCGACGGCATCAGCGACGAGCAGTGGGCCGAGATCGGCCCGGTGCCCCGTCAGCACGGCCTGCTCGGCGTCCTGCTGTCCGACCCCCACCCGGTCCGGCTCGACGACATCCGGGCGCACCCCAAGTTCGGCTGGTGGCCCGCGGCGCATCCGGTGCTGACGGACTTCCTCGGGGTGCCGATCACCGATGGCGACGAGATCCTCGGCGAGATCTTCGTCGCCAACAAGGAGGTGCCGGGAGGCTTCACCGCCCAGGACGAGGAACTCCTCGCGCTGCTCGCCTCCCACGCGGCGATCGCTCTGGTCAACGCCCGGTTGTACGAGCGCAGCCGCGAGTTGTCCATTGTGGAGGAGCGCAACCGCATCGCGCGGGAGTTGCACGACTCGGTCACCCAGAAGCTGTTCAGCCTCCGGCTCACCGCCGAGGCGGCGGCCGCTCTGCTGGACCGCGACCTCGACCGCGCGCGAACCGAGATAGACACCGTGCGCAGGCTCGCCGCGGACGCCACGGACGAGTTGTCGTCGGTCGTCATCGGGCTGCGTTCGCCCGATCTCGCCGGCGACGGCCTGGACATCGCGTTGCGCAAGCAGGCCGACCTGTTGGACCGCGTGCACGACGCGGCCGTGCGGTTCAGCAGCCGGGACGTGCCGAGGCTGACCTCGGCGAGAGAGGAGGCGGTCTATCGAATCGCGCAAGAGGCACTCCACAACGCGTTGCGCCACGCGCAGGCAGACAAGATCGAGATCGACGTGTCCTTCCGCGCCCAGATGCTCGTGGTGAAGGTCAAGGACGACGGCATCGGGTTCGACACCTCGCCGTCCGGACAGACCTCGCGCAGGCTAGGGCTTTCGTCGATGCGGGAGCGTGCGCGAGCGGCGGGCGGACGGTTGAAGGTCACCTCGGAGCGTCCCGGTGGGACGACCGTGCTGCTGGAGGTGCCCATTGACTGACGACATCAAGGTGCTGATCGTCGACGACCATCCGGTGGTGCGCCAGGGACTGCGCACATTCCTGGACTTGCAGGACGACATCACCGTGATCGGCGAAGCCTTCGACGGCGCTTCCTGCGTGGCCGAGGCGGAGCGATTGCACCCGGACGTGATCCTGCTCGACCTGCGCATGCCGGGCACGGATGGTGTGTTCGCGCTGCGCGGTCTGCGCGACCTGGCGAATCCCGCGCGAGTGCTGGTGGTCACCAGCTTCGCCGACCCCTCGGCGATCGTTCCCGCGGTCCGCGCGGGCGCGGCGGGCTATGTCTACAAGGACGTCGATCCGCGGGCGCTGGCGGCGGCCATCAGGTCGGTCCACGCCGGCCACGTGTTGCTGCACCCGGACGTGGCCCGTCTCCTCGCCGAAGGCGACTCGCGGCCGAGTGACCTGAAGCTGACCTCGCGGGAATCGGAGGTGTTGGAAGCGGTCGTTCGTGGCCTGTCCAATCGGGAGATCGCCAAGAAGTTCGACCTGTCCGAGAAGACCGTGAAATCCCACATGAGCGCGATCCTGGCCAAACTGGGCCTGCAGGACCGCACCCAGGCGGCGCTCTACGCGGTGCGGACGGGGTTGGTGTCCCTGACCGGGAAATGAACCACGCCATAGCAGGCGATCACACCGGCCAACGCCAAGGCGACCAAGCCGACGACGTTGGTGACGTCCGCGAGTAATGGTGCGGAGAACGGCGAGATGCCGAGCAGCGACTCGACACCCGTGGTCAGGGTCAACAGGCCGTAACCCGTGGTGCCGAGTTGCGCGACGCGCAGCCGGAGCAGGTCCGTCCACCGGGTGAAGCCCAACAGCCAGGCGATGGCGGGCAGAACCAGGACGGCGTGCATGGCGACCGCATGGATCGGTTTGAACGCGCCGGCCGTCGTGTAGGCGAGGTCGGGGTTGTCCGCGGTGACTGCGCTGACTCCCCGCACGATCATGGCCGCGCCGACGAGCAATGCCACGACCAGGAGCAACAACCCGGCACGCACGGCCAAGCGCATGTCAGGCCGTGCGACCGAGTCCGCCCGTAGCGCCGCCACGGTGATGGTCAACACGGAGACAAGGATCAGGCCGCCGCCAACCGCGAGCGAGGTGGCGATCACCCGGTCGAATCCGGTCTCACTGTTGAAATGCGATGGCACCCCGCGCCACGCCTGCAGGGAGATCAGCCCGACCTCCACGACGCTCGCCGCCGTGAACAGCCACAGCGTCACCGACCGCGCTCGCTCGGTATGCCGAATCCAGGTGGACACCCACACCAGGGTGATCAAGGCCAGACCGAACGACAGACCGAAGGTGACGGGTTTGCGCCACGACACCGGCCCCTCCCACGGGCCGCCGTCGACCAGAAACACGCCGAAATGCGCGACACCGGAGAGGAGGAGACAGACACCCACGACATAGCCGATCCGCTCGACCGCCCGACCCTGCGTCCACATCCCACGCAGCGACGACAGCATCAACCGGGTCTGCCCCTCCGAAACCATGGCACCCCACCTCCCCACTATGGCCGCCAAGCTATCCGTCACCGGCTGAGAATGCTGAGAACGCGACACACCGACCACCTGCGCCGAAATCGGACGTGACCTCGCCGTTCGCGGGTTGTCATTGCCTTCCCCCTCAGCGACACTGCAGATCCTGCTAATTGACGAAACCGGCACGTATTCGGTGAATACCCGCTACTCACCCCACGTACCGGTCGCGAGGGTTCGGAGGTTCTGCCGGCATGCGCAAGCTGCACTGGGCCAGTTGGGTCGCGCTCGGGGCGGCGGTGTTGGTCGCTGTGGTGGCCATCGTCTTCGTCGTGATGCGCTCCTCGACCGGTGCCTCGCCCCACCAGAACATGGGCTCGCCGATGACGCTGGCCGCGCACAGTGACGGGCTGTCGGACTTCGAGAACGGCTTCCGCTTCGAGCCGGTCACCCTGCCCACGACCCGTGGCGACGCGGTGCCGGTGGCGTTCCGGATCCTGGGGCCGTCCGGGAAGCCGGAGACCCAGTTCCAGCTCAACGCCACCAAGCAGCTGCACTTCTTCGTCGTCCGCGACGACATGCAGGGCTACCAGCACCTGCACCCGGAACTCGTGGGCGACACCTGGCAGGTGGCGGTCGCCATCGCCGACGGCGGCGCCTACCGCATGTTCGCCGAGTTCATCCCGATGAACACCACCGACACCACGCACCCGGTTGTCCTCGGCCTGCCCTTCGCGATCACCGGTGACACCGCGACCGTCGAGATCCCGGCCCCGGCCGCTGAATCCGACGCCGGTTCGGGTTACCGGATCGTGCGCCCGGAGGGCGCCACCACCGTCGCGGTCCGACAGCCGACGATCCTGCGGTTCTCCTTGCGCGGTCCCGACGGCAAGCCCCTGGACACCGTCGACCCGCACCTCGGCGCTTACGGCCACATGACGGGCTTCCACACCGCCCTGCTGTCGGCCACCCACCTGCACCCACGCGAACCGCTGGGCGCCCCGCTGATCAACGGCGAGCTCACCTTCCAGGCCCTGTTCGGCGAACGCGGCGAGTACCGCCTGTTCCTGGAGTTCAACCGCGACGGTCAGGTCCACCGAGGGGCGTTCACGGTCTTCGTATCCTGAAGCTCCGCTAATGGCTGACACGGACCCAGCGTTAGCCTTGCTTCATGTTCGACCTGGTACGTCTCCGTGTCCTGCGCACCGTCGCCGATCAAGGCACCCTCGCCGCGGCCGCCGACGTCCTGCACCTGACCCCTTCTGCGGTCTCGCAGCAGATGGCGAAGCTGGAGCGTGAGGCCCGCTGCGTGCTCATCGAGCGACACGGCAGGCGGGTCCGGCTCACCGAGGAGGGCAGGCTGCTCGCGGAGCACGCCGAACGCATCCTCGGCGCGGTCGAGCAGGCCGAGGCCGACCTGGATGAGCGCCGCGGGGAGGTCCTCGGCGACTTCACCGTCGCCGCGTTCCCCACCGCCGCGCGTGGGCTGCTGCCCAAGGTGCTGGTGGCGATGAACGAGCGCTATCCGCGGCTGCGCCTTTGCCTGCGGGAGGTTGAACCGTATGACGCGATCGCCCAGCTCGCCCGCGGCGACCTCGACCTCGCGATCGCCCAGGACTGGGTCAACGTCCCGATCGCCGTCTCCGACCGCCTGCGTACCCATGACATCGGCCATGACCGGATCGATGTGGCCCTTCCGGTCGGCCATCCGCTGGTCGACGCGTCGGCCGTGGCGCTGTCGGACCTCGCCGGTGAGCGCTGGATCGCGTCCACGGCCGGGACCATCTGCCACGACTGGCTCACCAGCACCTTCCGTGGTGCCGGGCACGAGCCCGAGATCGCCCATCAGGCCGTCGAGTTCCCCACGCAGCTCGGCCTCGTCGCCGCGGGCCTCGGCGTCGCGCTCATGCCCCGGCTGGCGGGCGACCACGTCCCCGACGGCGTCCGTCTCCGCCCGGTCGAACCCGCCATGTCGCGGCGGGTTTTCGCCGTCTGGCGGGAGGAGAGCAGCCGCAAGCCCGCAGTCCGCGCTTTCGTCGAAATGGCGGTCGAGCAGTGGCGCGAACATCACTATTCACTGCATGTATAGACTGAGCGAGTACCGGGCAATTCGACTCTCTGGGGGTACCGGTGGACTCACGAATCTGCGCGGCGGTCATCGCCGCCGCCTTGACCCTCGCGGGGTGTACGTCATCCGACGCGCCGCCGCCCGTGCCCGGCCTCGCCGACCGCGGCACGACCATGACCACGGCCAAGATCACCCGGCAGGACCTGACCAACAAGGTCAGCCTCACCGGCAAGGTCACGCTCAACCCGATCTTCGGTCTCGTCGCGCCGGGCGACGGCCAAGTCCGCTATGTCGAGGTGAAGACGCCGACGAGCACGCCGACCAAGCCGACTCGCGCGGGCGCGGTGTGGGCGTCGGGCAAGCCCACGCACGTCGACGTCCCCGCTGGCGCGGTCTTCGCGGGTCGCCTCGTCGCCGACAAGTCGTCGGTGACCGCGGGCATGCCGATCGTCTCCGCGACCTACGTCGGCTACGGCATCGTGGCCGACATCGATGGCGCGCAGGCATACCAGCTGTCCGACACGCTGACCTCGGTGCGCGCGCAGATCAAGAGCGGGCCCGGCCCGTTCGACTGCGCTGTCCTGGGCACCATCGCCGCGCTCCCCGCGGGCACCATCCCGGAACCGCCCGCGCCGGACCCCGCGCCGCAGCAGCCGGATCCGGACCCGAACGCGCAGCAGCCGCGGCCGCAGCCCAAACCGCAGCCCGAGCAGCCGCAGAACAAGCCGTCGGAGGCCACCGGCATGCGTCTGGTCTGCACCGCTCCCGCCGACGTGAAGCTGATCAACGGCGCCGCCGCCACCATCGAGGTGATCACCGAGACGGCGAAGCAGGTGCTCGTCGCGCCGGTCGAGGCGGTCGCGGGCAAGCAGGGCAGCGGCAAGGTCGACGTCCTGGGGCCGGACGGCTCACGCCAGACCAAGGACGTCGTCCTCGGCCTGACCGACGGCCGGGTCGTGCAGATCAAGTCCGGCCTGACCGGCGACGAGACGCTGGCCGTGCCCGGCCCGAATCTGCCGCCGGGCCCGCCGGAGCAGAACGCCAAGCCCGGTATGGGGTCCTGACATGACACCCCTGATCGAGTTGAACGGACTCACCAAGACGCTGAAGGGGCAGGGCGAGCCACGGCCGATCCTGACCGGCGTCGACCTCTCCGTCCACAGTGGAGAAAGCGTGGCGATCCTGGGCCGCTCCGGCTCCGGCAAGAGCACGCTGCTGAGCCTGATCGGGCTGTTCGACCGCCCTGACGGCGGTCAGTACCTACTCGGCGGGGTGGACATCAGCCGGGTGTCCGAGCGCCGCGCCGCGCGGTTGCGCAGCGATGAGTTCGGCTTCGTCTTCCAGCGATTCTTCCTGCTCAAGCACCTCACCGCCGCGCAGAACGTCTCGATGGCGCTGGTCAACGGCCAGGGCTGGGCGGCGCGACGCAAGCGGCGCGCGAAGGTCATGGCGGCGCTGGACCAGGTCGGCATCGCGCACCTGGCCAAGCAGAAACCGCAGCGCATGTCCGGCGGCGAGCAGCAGCGCGTCGCCATCGCCCGCGCCCTGGTCCGTGAGCCGAAGATCCTGCTGGCCGACGAGCCCACCGGCGCGCTCGACACCGAGACCGGCGCCCACGTCATCGAGGTCCTGCACTCCGCGACCGCGCGGGGGTGCGGGCTCGTCCTGGTGACCCACGACCACGCGCACGCCAGCCGGATGGGTCGCGTGGTGCGGCTGACCGACGGCAGGCTCGTGACCGAGCGGGCGGGGGTGTACGCCTGATGGCCCTGTCCGGTCGGTTCCGCTCCGCGCTCATCATCGGCGGACAAGGCATCCGCGCGCGCAAACTGCGCACGCTGCTCTCGATGGTCAGTTTGTTCCTAGGCGTCCTGGCGGTGGTCACCGTGCAAGCCGGGTCGGAGATCGCCGACCGCGCGCTGCTCACCGACATCGAACTCGGCATGGGCAAGGACGGCACCGTCGTGCTGAACCTGCCCGACCACGATGCGACGGTCCCGATCATGACGGAGGTCCTGCGCGAGCGCCCCGACATGGTCGGCGTGACGAGCACGATGGCGATCATCGGCGAACCTCGGGTCGCGCCCATCAATCCGGGCGGCAGCCCGCTCAAGTACGCGGGCCAGGGCTACATGCCGGAGGGCATGGTGTGCGACCAGATGGGCTGTCGGGAGATCAAGCGAGACGACAGCCCGCCTCCTCCGGGCAAGGCGATCGAACTGCGGCTGGTCGGGCTGACCGGGGACATCCGCCAGTACCGCCCATTCCACTCGGAGGCGGGGCGGTGGCTCGACTTCTCCGGTGAGCCGTCGCTGTCGCCGGGCCTGGTCCTCAACCGGGAGGCAGCCGCCGCCTTCACGCGGTATCGGATTCCCGCCGAGATGCGCATCGAGGGTTCCGGGGCCAACCCGACCCCGCGGATCCTCGGTGTCGTGCATGACGGCGACAGCAGTCCCACCGCCTACGTGCGCGCGGATGAACTGCTGAACTGGGCAGGCAAAGCAGCTGGTCAGGGAACCGGCCGCAACTCGTTCGCGGTGTTCACGCCTGCCGGGTCGTCCGATGTGGAACAGACCCTCCGGGCCCGGCTCGCGGCGGCGGGTGCGCCCGCCGATCAGATCTATGCGCATCGGGTGGAGGCCAAGAAGGAGATCGAGTCGCAGCTCAAGCTCATGCGGCTGATCTTCCTCGCCATGGCCGTGCTGGTGCTGCTCATCGGTGTCGCCGGGATCCTCAATGTCGGGCTCGCGACGGTCGGCGAGCGCGTCGAGGAGTTCGCCCTGCGCCGTGCCGTCGGCACGCCGCGGCTTCTGTTGGCCGGGATCGTGCTCGCGGAGACGCTGATAGTCGGAATGCTGACAGCGGCCGCGGCGGTCGGTGTCGGTGCGCTGGGACTCAAGCTGGCGCCGTCCGTGCTCGGCGGCCGGTTCCAGTCCCTGGGTGGCGACCTCGCGTTCCCCTGGCAGGCCGGGGTCGCGGGAGTGATCGCGGGTCTCGCCGCCGGCGTCCTCGGCGGTTTGCTTCCCGCGATCCGGGCGGCGCGCATTCCCATCGCGACAGTGATGCGCGCTTAGCTCGGAGACCACTCCGTGTTGGCGCCGCAGACGATGACGCAGGCGAGCTCGCCGGGCACCCGCCCGGCGAGCCACGCGGCGAACGGCACGGCGGCGGCGGGTTCGACGGCCAGCCGGAACTCCTCCCACAGCCGGTCGCGCGCGGCGAGCAGCTCATCGTCGCTGACCAGCACCGACGTCGTCCCCGCGGACCGCAGGATCTCGAACGTGAGGTCACCCGCCCGGGTCGCGCCGAGGGCGGAGGCGGCGACCGAGTCGACCGTCGAGTCGACGGGGTGGCCCGCCGCGAACGCGTTGTGCATGGCCTGGCAGTTCTCGGGTTCGACCGCGACCACGGGCCTGCCGCCGCCCAGCACGGTGCCGGAGGCCAGCCCGCCACCGCCGACCGCCACCACGAACGTGTCGATGTCCGGGGCATCCGCGACCGCCTCCGCCGCGCAGGTGCCCTGGCCCGCGATGACCAGCGGATGGTCGTACGCGGGCACGTAGAGCGCGCCGGTGCTGTCGGCCTCGGCCAGCGCCGCTGCGGAGGCCTCGCCGTACGAGTCGCCGCCGACGATCAGCTTCGCGCCCGCCGCCTCGATCCGCCGAGCCTTCTCCGGCGGAACGGTGGCCGGGACGTACACGGTCACGGGGATGCCGAGCACCCGCGCCGCCGTGGCCACCGCGAGCCCGTGGTTGCCGCCCGACGCGGTCACCACCGTCTCGGGGCGGTCACCGCCAAGCAGCGCGTTGAGCGCGCCGCGGAACTTGAACGACCCGGTGCGCTGCAGGTGTTCGAGCTTGAGGACCACCCTCCGACCGTCCACTTCGGAGCGAAGCAGCGGGGTGCGGCGGATGTGCGGGGCGATGCGGCCCGCGGCCTTGGCAACTTCACTGGTTATTTCACTGCGGTCCACGAGTCATGCTAACCGCGGACGGTCGGTGTGCGTCGGCGTCGCCTGATCGACCACACTGGCCCGGTGACGAACGCACCATGGCCGCACGGAGCCGCCACCGGAATCGGCTCGCTGCCCGGCGACGATCCCGCCGAGGCCGCCACAGTCGTCCTCGGTGAGCTGCCCGACCTGCCGCACCTGCCGGAACTGCCCGCCCGCGGACTCGGCGCCGACATGATCGGCCGGACCACCGCCCTGCTCGTCGACCTGGCGGTCGAACTGGTGCCCTCGGGCTACCGGGTCGCCGCCCACCCCGGCCGGGACCACCGCCGCGGGGTCGACCTGCTCCGCTGGGACCTCGACGCTGTCGAGGACGCGATCGGGCGCGCGGGCGAAACACCCACCGTGTTCAAGGTCCAACTAGCCGGGCCGTGGACGCTGATGGCGGGCGTCGAGTTGCACCGAGGTCACCGCGTCCTGACCGACCTCGGCGCGCGCCGGGAGTTCGGCGAGTCGCTCGCGGAGGGACTCGCCCTGCACGTCGCCGAGGTGCGCAAGCGGACCGGGGCCGAGGTGGTCGTCCAGTTCGACGAGCCGAGTCTGCCGACCGTCCTCGCGGGGGCGCTGCCCACGCCGTCGGGCTACGGCACCGTGCCCTCGGTGCCCGTTCACGACGCCCGCGACGTGCTGTCGAACGTGATTGACGCGGCGCGTGCCGCTACCGGGAATCCGGTCATAGTCCACTGCTGTGCGCCGCGTCCCCCGATCGGCTTGCTTCGTGAAGCGGGCGCCGGAGCACTCGCCCTGGACGCCGCTCTGCTCGAGGGCATCCCCGCGTCGCTGTCCGACGACCTCGGCGAGGCGTGGGACGCGGGGGTGTTCATGTTCCTCGGTCTGGTGCCGGGGACGGAGCCGCGCGAGCGGCTGTCGCTGCGCGAGGCCGCCGAGCCCGCGCTGCGGCTGGTCGACCGACTCGGCTTCCCGCGGTCGATCCTCGCCTCGCACACCGTCGTCACCCCGGCCTGCGGCCTCGCCGGAGCGTCCACCGGATGGGTACGCGCTGCCCTCAAGCAGGTTCGTGACCTGGGCAAAGCCTTCGTGGAGCCGCCGGAGTCCTGGTAGCTGTCGGTGCCCGGGCGTAACGTTTCGCGGGACACTGATGGAGGTGCTCGATGACACAGAAGGTGCTGCTCGCGATAGGGACGCGCAAAGGGCTGTTCCTCGCGACCAACTCCGGTGGGGACTGGGAGACAACCGGTCCGCACCACCCGATGACCGACGTCTACGCCGTCGGGATCGACACCCGACGCGCCACACCGAGGCTGCTGGCCGCGGTCACATCCGAGCACTGGGGCCCGAGCGTCGCGATCAGCGACGACCTCGGAGCCACCTGGTCCGAGCCCGACCACGCGCCGGTCGCGTTCCCCGAGGACACCGAGACAGCACTCGCGCGGGTCTGGCAGATCGCGCCCGGATCGGCGAGTGAACCGGACGTGGTCTACGCGGGGGTCGAGCCGTCGGCCCTGTTCCGTTCGGACGACGGCGGCGTGAACTACGAACTCGTTCGTGGCCTGTGGGACCACCCGCACCGCGAGAAGTGGACGCCCGGCTTCGGCGGCATGGCCGTCCACTCGGTCATCACGCACCCGACCGAGGCGGGCCGGATCACGGTCGCGATGTCCACCGGCGGCGTGTACGTCAGCGCCGACGGCGGCGAGTCGTTCGACGCGAGCAACGAGGGCATCAAGGCGTACTTCCTTCCCGACCCGTACCCCGAGTTCGGGCAGTGCGTCCACAAGATCGCCCAGCATCCCGACCGGCCCGACCGCTTCTACGCGCAGAACCACCACGGTGTCTATCGCAGCGACGACAGCGCCAAGACGTGGCAGTCGATCGCCGACGGCCTGCCCAGCGACTTCGGCTTCGCGATGGTCGTGCACCCGCACCAGCCGGACACGATCTTCAACTTCCCGCTGACCGCGGACTCCATGCGGTTCCCGCCGGACGGCCGCTGCCGGGTCTACCGCAGCGACGACGCCGGTTCGACGTGGACCGCGCTCGGCGACGGCCTTCCCGACGACTTCTGGAGCGCGGTCATGCGCGACGCGATGTGCGTCGACGACGCCGACGAGGCGGGCGTGTACTTCGGTTCCCGCTCCGGCGAGGTCTACGCCAGCCGAGACGGAGGTGAGCACTGGACGCAGGTCGCCGCGCACCTGCCGGACGTGCTGTCGGTGCGGGCCGCGGTGATCTGATGATCACGGTGCTGCTGCCCCAGGTCCTGCGGGCCAAGGCGGACGGCCAGGCGAAACTCGAGATCGACGCGCCCGATCCCGCTACCCTGGCCGGGGTGCTCGACGCGGTCTGCGAGCGCTACCCGGCGCTGGAGCGGCGCCTGCGCGACGAGAACCGGGCGCTGCGCCGGTACGTCAACTTCTACGTGGACGGAGAGGAATGCCGGTATCTGGGCGGGGCGGACACACCGGTCGCGGCGGACGCCGAGATCCAGGTGATTCCGTCGGTGGCGGGCGGCTAGCGCGCTGGTTCAAGCGGTCCCGTGACCCGGTCGAGCGGCCCGACCCGGCCGTTCTCGCGGAACGCTTCTGGTGCCAGTGGCAGCAGAAGCTTCCCGAGATCGCGGCCGCGTTGGGCGAGGGGGAGCCGCAGCGGGTGGAGAACCAGCTCTGCGAGATGGTCGCGGCACTGCACCCCGACCTGCACTTCTCGCTCGAACGCGGCATCCGCTCGATCTACGCGTTCGTGGTGAGTGGTCAGGAAGACCCGGAGCTGCGGCCGTACACCGACGCGTGGAAGTCGGCCGCCGAGCCGGATACCCCGCTGTGGGAGTTCCACGACTCGGTGCCCGCCGTCCCCGACCCGACAGAGGTGACGGTCAACCTCGGTGCGACCCGGGTCGCGCTCGCCGACGTCCGGGTGCACGCCCAGGTTGAGGAGGGGCTGGTCGACGTCGCGGTCTACCACCCGGCGCTCGCCGGGCTGGAGCCGTCGGCGCGCGCGGCGATGACGTTCCTCCCGCTGGACGCCACGCTGGGTGAGCGCCTGGCGGGGGAGCGGCTGCGCCGGGTCGAGGCCGCGGACACCGAGCCCGCGGACAGCATCGGATTGCTGGAGCTGCGCGAACTTGTCCACAGGCTGGCTTCCTGAGCCTCCGAATGTCGGTCGTCCTGGCTACTCTTTGACACGTGACCAGTGTTGACGAGGATCTTCCGCAGGAACGACCAGCCGCGGTCGAGGGCGTCGAGGATGTGCCCTCCGACGTGCGTGAGCGGCACGCCGAGCTGTCCGAGGAACTCCTCGGCCACCAGTTCCGCTACTACGTGCTCGACGCGCCGACGATCTCCGACGGCGAGTTCGACACGCTCTTGCGCGAGTTGGAGGCGATCGAGGAGCAACACCCGTCGCTGGTCACTCCGGAGTCGCCGAGCCAGCGGGTCGGCGGGTCCTTCTCCACCGAGTTCGCCGCGGCCGACCACCTCGAACGCATGCTCAGCCTGGACAACGCCTTCGATCTCGACGAGCTCAGCGGCTGGGTCGACCGGGTGGAGAAGGAGGTCGGCTCGGCCGCGCACTTCCTGTGCGAGCTGAAGATCGACGGTCTCGCGATCAACCTGCTCTACGAGAACGGCCGCCTCACCCGGGCGCTCACCAGAGGCGACGGCCGCACCGGCGAGGACGTCTCGCTCAACGTCCGCACGATGCGCGGATTGCCCGACCGGCTCACCCCGAGCGACGAGTTCCCGATCCCGGCGCTGGTCGAGGTGCGCGGCGAGGTGTTCATGACGGTCGAGGATTTCGCCGACCTCAACGCCCGGCTGGTGGAGGCCGGCAAGCCGCCCTTCGCGAATCCGCGCAACACCGCGGCCGGGTCGCTGCGGCAGAAAGACCCGAAGATCACCGCGAGCCGCAACCTGCGGTTGATCTGCCACGGCCTGGGCAGGCGCGAGGGCTTCGAGCCCACCGCGCAGTCCGAGTCCTACCGGGCGCTGGCCGCGTGGGGGCTGCCGGTGTCCAGGCACACCAAGGTGCTCGACTCGGCCGACCAGCTCGCCGAGCACATCAAGTACTGGGGCGAGCACCGCCACGACGCCGAACACGAGATCGACGGCGTGGTGATCAAGGTCGACGAGGTGTCGCTGCAGCGCCGCCTCGGCACCACCTCGCGCGCGCCGCGCTGGGCGATCGCCTACAAGTACCCGCCGGAAGAGGCGACGACAACGCTGCTCAACATCGAGGTCAACGTCGGCCGGACCGGCCGGGTGACGCCGTTCGCGGTGATGGAGCCGGTCAAGGTGGCGGGTTCCACGGTCGCGATGGCCACGCTGCACAACGCCTCGGAGGTCAAGCGCAAGGGCGTGCTGATCGGCGACCGCGTGGTGATCCGCAAGGCCGGTGACGTGATCCCGGAGGTGCTCGGCCCGGTGATCGAGGTCCGCCCGCCGGACGCCTACGAGTTCGAGATGCCCACCGAGTGCCCGGTGTGCGGCACGACCTTGGCCTACGAGAAGGAGGGCGACGCCGACATCCGGTGTCCCAACGCCCGGTCCTGCCCGGCGCAGCTGCGGGAGCGGTTGTTCCACCTGGCGGGCCGGGGCGCGTTCGACATCGAGGTGCTCGGCTTCGAGGCCGCCGCCGCCCTGCTCACCTCCGGCGTGGTCCAGGACGAAGGCGACGTGTTCTCCCTCGACGAGGAGCAGCTGTCGCGGGTGGAGTTGTTCCGCACCAAGGCGGGAGAGCTGTCGGCGAACGGCCGCAAGCTGGTGGCCAACCTCGGCACCGCGAAGAACCGTCCACTGTGGAAGGTCCTGGTCGGCCTCTCCATCCGCCATGTCGGCCCCACCGCCGCCCAGGCGCTCGCGCGTGAGTTCGGGTCCATCGACGCGATCGCCAAGGCCACCGAACAGGAACTCGCCGACGCCGAGGGCGTGGGCCCGACCATCGCCACCTCCGTCCAAGACTGGTTCGCCGTCGACTGGCACCGCGAGGTAGTCGACAAGTGGCGTGCGGCGGGCGTCCGCATGGAAGAGGAACGCGACGATTCGACGCCGCGAACCTTGGAGGGCCTGTCGATCGTCGTCACCGGCAGCCTCGAGACCTACTCCCGCGACGAGGCCAAGGAGTCGATCATCGCCCGCGGCGGCAAGGCGTCGGGCTCGGTGTCGAAGAAGACGGCGTTCGTGGTCGTGGGCGACGCACCGGGATCGAAGTACGACAAGGCGATCCAGCTCAAGGTCCCCGTACTCGACGAGGACGGCTTCCGCGTGCTGCTGGAACAAGGCCCCGAGGCTGCCACGGAGGTAGCCACCATCGGCGACGCCGACGCCGCCCCCGACGAGACCCCGAAGACCGCGGCCAGAGACGATACGGACTCCGCGGAAACCGATGCGAAGGCCGCGGCGGGTGGGGATTCGGAGCCCGCCGATGGGTAGCCGAGTGGACGCTTCCAGCATCACGGTGCGCTCGGCCCGCGCGGACGAGGTCGACGAGATCGGCACCCTCACCCTCAAGGCCTACACCGCCGACGGCTACCTGGGCCCCGACTCGACCGGCTACGCCGCCAGCTTGGCCAACGCGGCAAGCAGGCTGCGCAGCGCCGAACTCCTGGTCGCCGTCGACGCTGACGACACCCTCCTCGGCACCGTCACCCTCGCCTTACCCGGCTCCGACTACGCCGAAATCTCCCGTGAGGGCGAACTGGAATTCCGCATGCTCGCCGTCGCCCCCACCGCCCGCAACCGGGGCATCGGCGAAGCCCTCATCCACGCGGTCTTGGACCGGGCTCGGGAACTCGGTTTGCCAAGGGTGGTGCTGTGCAGCTCACAGAACATGGCCCCCGCCCACCGCCTCTACCAGCGGTTAGGTTTCACCCGCTTACCAGACCGCGATTGGAGTCCGGGCCCCAAAGTCCACCTGATCGCATTCGAACTGGACTGCCGGACGCCTGAGCCACCCGGGTGATTGACCGAATCCAGGGAAGGGAGTCGGCCGAACGAGCGAGGAGGGGACTAGGGAACGACGGGGAGGGTTTGCCCGGAACCCAGGGCAGCACGGCCCGAATCGGGGAGGTAGAGCTGCCCGACCTTAGGCGCGTTCTGTGGGTTCAGTTTGTCGGTAGGGCTACCCGGACGATGGTGTGGGCGGCGATGGTGGCGGCGGTGCGGGTGAGCAGGCCGTGGAAGGTGTGAGCGCCGTGTCGGGCTAGTTCCATGGTGTCGGTGAGTTCACGGAAGGTGGTTTCGACGCGGTTGCGCCACTGGGCGATGATCTTTTGCAGGACAGGCGGCATGGTCTTTCGTTCGGTTTTTGTCGGTGGTACCAGGTTCGTGATGCCTTGTGCGGCAAGTGATTCGGTGAAGGCGCGGCCGTTGAAGCCCTTGTCGTTGAGTAGGCCGACGAGTTGCTCGGCGCCGATGATCAGGTCGGGGACCAGGGCGCGTTCGTTCACTGTTGCGGGCACGATCGCCCAGGACCGGACCAGCCGCGAACCCAGGTCGGTGCGCACCGCGAGGCGGAAACCGTAGAACCACTCGCCGTGTGCGGCGTCGCGGCCGAAGCGGGCGCACAGCTCGTTGGGCCCGGTCCAGGAGTCCGGGCCACGGACCCGGCTTGGGTGTGTGACCGGCAGCGCCGAGGTGTCGATCTGGCCCCAGTCATCGGCCGGGACGGCGCCGAGCACGGCCTGGCGGATCTGTTCGTAGGCCCCATAGAGCCAGCGGGTGCGGCGATTGACCTCGCTCGGGTGAGGCAGCGCCGGGAACAGCAGCGGCCATTCCCGGCGGATCTCAGCCAGAAACCCGGACTCGCTGCGCCGACCCATCACATGCCTGACCAGCCCGATCGTGATGATTTCGGCGTCGGTGCAGGCCGGTGCCGGACCAGGACGTGGCGGGATGAGCACCACCCCACCCTTGATCAGGTCGTCGACAAGGACGTAGCAGTGGACGAACAGATCCTCAGCAGGCAACATGACAAGGCCCCTCGCAGGTCGGCGATCTTCAGCAATCACCAGCCTGCGCAGGGGCACCTTCGTCCCACCCACCGACACGCCGAACCTGACACACCGATCAACCCACAGAACGCGCCTTAGGGAGGGGCTGGCCGAACCTACGCGGAAGAGACCGGCGACCTGACCGGCAGGACCGGCGACCTGACCGGCGCGGATCGGCGACCTGACCGGCGCGGATCGGCGAACCCATGGGGTGGGCCGGCCGAGCCACGGGCATGGGCGGCGTTGCGCAGGGAGGGGCCTACGAGCTTGTGGGCGGGGATCGGCGAACCCACGGGGATGGCCTGGCCGAACCACGGGCAACGGCGGCGGCCCGCACGGAGCGACCGATCGAACGTGCGGGGCACGGCGGCCTGGACCGGGCACGGAGTGGCCCAGCCCGTCGGGTGGAATGGGCCGAACGCGGGAGGTTTGCGGGCTATCCCGTGCCGGAAAGGTGACGGCCCGACCCCCACGGCTTGTTTGGGTGGTTCGCCTTGATTCGGGGGAAATGGGCCTAAACTTTCGGCGCGGGTGGGCTGTACTTGTGCCCACTTTTTGAGCCCGCGCCAGGCCCATTTCGAGGGGGTCCCCGAATTAAGGCGAACCACCCGAACAGACACCCCGCCGCACCACGGGCCAACCCCGCCAAGCCGTAACCGAGACCGAGACGGCGTGGCAACGACCCGAATCAGTCCGGCAGCACCACTGCCACGATCCCAGCCAGGTGCGCCAGCCGCGCCACCTCAGCCGCCCGGAACATCGGACCACCCGGTCGCCCGACCAACAGCACCCGGTCCGGCTTCCCCAACGGCGTGGCCGCCAGTTCGGTCCCGAGTTCCTGCCAGGTTTCCGGCACCCACGACTCCTCCCCATCGAGGACCGTCGCCCGGGCTAACGGCATCCACGGCAGGTCCAGCCGGTGCACCGTCGGCGCCGCGCTGCTCGACGCGATGGGGTGGGCGCCGTCCGCGTCGAACGTGATGACCAAGGCCCAGCCCGCTCGGATGATCTTCGGGACGCCCTCGGTGAAGATCGCCAGGCCGTCGTTGGGTTCGGCCGCGACGTCCTCGACCAGCTCCAGCTCGCGGTGGGTGTCGAGCACCCCCGCGTAGGGGCGTACGGCGTCGACTTCGACGCCTGCCACGGACTCCGCCGCGGTGATCAGGACGTCGGGGAGCCTGCCGCCGGGCAGTTCGACGACGAGGTCATCGATGGCGACACCGCCCACGCGTTCCACCACGTCCACACTGAGGATGTCTGCCCCGATGGCCCCCAGCGCGGTCGCGACCGCGCCCAGGGTTCCGGGGCTGTCCGGGAGCTGGACCCGGATCAGGAAGGACAAGGCGAACGCCTCCCGATGTTCCTACTCGGTGCGCGAAACCAAACGTCCACGCCCTACGCCGACCGCCGATTGTCGCAGACCAGGTGACCCACACGGCGGCTGGTGTCCATCGGACCGCATCGCGGGATGGGCTTCGGTGTACACCCACGGCGCCTTGAGAACAACCCGTTCGGGGCTTCGGTCCTGCGCGAAATAGACTCACGGGGTCCCATCGCAGACACCCCCGGGGGTTCGTCGAGTGCCAAGCATCTCCCGTGACGAGGTAGCCCACCTCGCCAGACTGGCCAGGCTGGCCGTCACCGAAGAAGAACTGGACCTGTTCGCGGGCCAGCTCGACCAGATCGTGCAGGCCGTGGCGAAGGTCGGTGACGTCGCTGACCAGGACATTCCGCCCACTTCTCACGCGGTGCCGTTGACCAACGTCTTCCGTGCGGACCTCGTACGACCCGGGCTCACCCAGCAGCAGGCACTCGCCGCGGCACCCGCCGCCGAGGGCGGGCGCTTCCGCGTTCCGCGCATCCTCGGGGAGGAAACATGACCGACCTGATCCGCCTGACCGCCGCCGAACTGGCCGCGAAGATCCAGGCCAAGGATGTCTCCGCCGTCGAGGTCGCCCAGGCCCACCTCGACCGCATCGGCGCGGTGGACTCCACCGTGCACGCGTTCCTGCACGTCGACACCGAGCGCGCGCTGCAGGCCGCCAAGGCCGTCGACGAGGACGTGGCCGCGGGCCGTCCGGCGGCGTCGCCGCTGGCCGGTGTGCCGCTCGCGCTCAAGGACGTCCTGACGATGCGGGGCGCCCCGACGACGTGCGGGTCGAAGATGCTCGAAGGGTGGGACCCGCCCTACGACGCGACGGTCACCCTGAAGCTGCTCCAGGCGGGCATCGTCATCCTCGGCAAGACCAACATGGACGAGTTCGCGATGGGTTCCTCCACCGAGAACTCCGCCTACGGCACCACCCACAACCCGTGGGACCTCGACCGCATCCCCGGCGGCTCCGGCGGCGGCTCGGCCGCGGCGCTGGCCGCTTTCGAGGCTCCGCTGGCGATCGGCACCGACACCGGCGGCTCGATCCGCCAGCCCGGCTCGGTCACCGGCACGGTCGGCGTCAAGCCGACCTACGGCACGGTCTCGCGCTACGGCCTGGTCGCGTTCTCCTCCTCGCTCGACCAGGCGGGCCCGTGCGCCCGCACGGTCCTCGACGCGGCCCTGCTGCACGAGGTCATCGGCGGCCACGACCCGCTCGACTCCACCTCGATCGACGCGCCGCTGCCGCCCGTCGTCGCCGCGGCCCGTGAGGGCGCCAACGGCGACCTCAGGGGGATCCGGGTCGGCGTTGTCACCCAGTTCGCGGGTGACGGCTACCAGCCGGGCGTGCTCGCCTCCTTCGAGGCCGCGGTCGCCCAGCTCAAGGAGTTGGGCGCGGAGATCGTCGAGGTGTCCTGCCCGAGCTTCGACCTGGCGCTGCCCGCGTACTACCTGATCGCGCCAAGCGAGTGCTCGTCCAACCTCGCCCGGTTCGACGCCATGCGCTACGGCCTGCGGGTGGGCGACGACGCCACGCGCAGCGCCGAGGAGGTCATGTCGCTGACCCGCGAGGCCGGTTTCGGTCCCGAGGTCAAGCGGCGCATCATGCTCGGCACCTACGCGCTGTCCTCGGGCTACTACGACGCCTACTACGGCTCGGCGCAGAAGGTGCGCACGCTCATCTCGCGCGACTTCGACGCCGCGTTCGGCACCGTGGACGTCCTCATCTCGCCGACCACGCCGACCACGGCGTTCCGCATCGGCGAGCGGGCGAACGACCCGATGGCCATGTACAAGGCCGACCTGTGCACCATCCCGTCGAACCTGGCGGGCAACGCGGCCCTGAGTGTCCCGAGTGGACTGTCGGACGACGACGGTTTGCCGGTGGGCCTGCAGATCATGTCCCCCGCGCTGCAGGACCACCGCGGCTACCGCGTGGCCGCCGCGTACGAGGCCGCCCGCAACGCCGCGCAGGGCGGTCCGCTGATCAACCGCGTTCCCGAGTTGGAGGTGGCTCACTGATGGCCGGCGTGAAGAATCTCAAGGGCGCCTTCGGTGTCGTCGGCTCGGTGACCGCGGCGACCACCGCGGTGACCAGCCTGCGCAAGGCGCGTGAGGACAACGACAAGCTGCTGCTGGCCAACGCGATCGGCGGCATCTTCGTCGCGCTGACCAGCGCGCTGATCGCGGTTCGGGCGTTCCGGAAGGGCGGCGGCAAATGACGTCCACTGTGGAGCTGATGGACTACGACGAGGTCATCGAGCGCTTCAACCCGGTGCTGGGCCTGGAAGTCCACGTCGAGCTCAACACCAACACCAAGATGTTCTGCGGCTGCCCGGTCACCTTCGGCGGCGAGCCGAACACCCAGGTGTGCCCGGTCTGCCTCGGCCTGCCCGGCGCGCTGCCGGTGCTCAACGCCGTCGGCGTCGAGTCGGCCATCCGCATCGGCCTCGCGCTCAACTGCGAGATCGCCGAGTGGTGCCGCTTCGCCCGGAAGAACTACTTCTACCCGGACATGCCGAAGAACTTCCAGACCTCGCAGTACGACGAGCCGATCGCCTTCAACGGCTACCTCGACGTCACCCTCGACGACGGCGAGATCTTCCGCGTGGAGATCGAGCGCGCGCACATGGAGGAGGACACCGGCAAGTCGCTGCACGTCGGCGGCGCCACCGGTCGCATCCACGGCGCCGAGCACTCGCTGCTCGACTACAACCGCGCGGGCGTGCCGCTCATCGAGATCGTCACCAAGACGATCGAGGGCACCGGCGAGCGGGCTCCCGAGGTGGCCCGCGCCTACGTCAGCACCCTGCGCGACCTGCTCAAGGCGCTCGACGTGTCCGACGTGCGGATGGACCAGGGTTCCCTGCGCTGTGACGCGAACATCTCGCTGATGGCCAAGGACGCCACCGAGTTCGGCACCCGTACTGAGACCAAGAACGTCAACTCGCTGCGCAGCGTCGAGCGGGCCGTGCGGTTCGAGATGACCCGGCAGGCGGCGATCCTGGTCGAAGGCGGCTCGATCCTGCAGGAGACCCGGCACTTCGAGGAGGCGTCGGGCACCACGCGCGCCGGGCGGCGCAAGGAGACCTCGGAGGACTACCGGTACTTCCCGGAGCCCGACCTGGTCCCGATCGCCCCGTCCCGCGAGTGGGTCGAGGAACTGCGGCTGACCCTGCCGGAGCTGCCCGCGCAGCGCCGCAAGCGGGTCCAAGCCGAGTGGAACCTCACCGACCTGGAGCTGCGCGACCTGATCAACGCCGGTGCGATCGACCTGATCGCCACCACGGTCGCGGCGGGCGCCTCACCCGCTGAGGCCCGCTCGTGGTGGGTGTCGTACCTGAGCCAGCAGGCCAACAACCGGGGTGTCGAGCTCGGTGACCTGCCGATCACGCCCGCCCAGGTGGCGAAGGTGATCGCGCTGGTCGCCGACGGCAGCCTGACGAACAAGTTGGCCCGCGAGGTCGTCGACGGCGTCCTCGCAGGCGAAGGCGAACCGGAGGACGTCGTCGAGAAGCGCGGCCTCAAGGTCGTCTCGGACGACTCGGCGCTCTACGCCGCCATCGACGAGGCGCTGGCCGCCCAGCCGGACGTCGCCGACAAGATCCGTGACGGCAAGGTCGCCGCCGCGGGGGCGATCGTCGGCGCGGTCATGAAGACTACTAAGGGCCAGGCCGACGCCAAGCGCGTCCGCGAACTCATCCTCGAACGCTGTAGCTGACCCTCGCGAGTCGCCCCTTCCGGCAAGTGAGTCGCCCGTTCGGAACACCCGAACGTCGAACTCATCTGCCGGAGGGGGCGACTCGTTTGCTGGAGGGGGCGACTCGCGGGTTAGTCGACGCCGCTGCCGCCGCCGCCTTGTTCGACGACGATCACTACGGCGCGGTCGTCGCTGGAGGTGGGCTTGCCGCCCTCCTTGTTGACCGTGCCGCCGATGGCGAGCTGCTCGGACATCAGGTCGAGTCCGTCGACGCGGCCGAAGCCGTCCGGCTCGGCCATCACGACCTGCGGCTTGCCCGTGAACGTCCCATCGGGGGCCTGGGCCAGGTTCTGCAGGTGCGCGGCCTTCGACATGGCCACCCACATGCTCCGGGCGGGCGAGGCGCAGCCCGAGATCCCTGGTTTGTCCGGCCAGGACCAGGCCGGAGCCCCCAAGGGCTTGCCGTAGTCCAGCCGGTAGAGCACGTCAGCCGCCGCGGTCCGGTCGGTGACCCAGACCCGTGACCCATCCAGCGAACTGCACAGACCACCGGGCGACTCAAGGCCACTGGCCACCACAGCCGACGGTGCGGGGTTGTCCTCAGCGGGCTTCCCACCGGAGTTGATCCGCAGCACCTTCCCGGCGAGGGACGCGGGGGCCGCGGCCGCGGCGGGGTTGCCCGCGTTGCCCGTGGCGATCAGAAGAGCCCCACGATGGTCGTTCGCCAGCGCCCCGCGGTTGCCCGAAGCGCCCCGTGGGATGCCGGTCAGCACCGGCTTGGGCGTGTCGTTCGGCGCGATGCGAACCAGACGGTTGTCCGTGGGCGTGGTGATGTAGGCGAAGAGGAGCTGGTCCTCGACGTAGGTCGGTGACAGCGCGAGCCCGGTGAGTCCGCCGTCGGTGCTGCCGTCGACCGGGACCGTGGCCACCACGACCGGCTCCGAGCCCATCCGGACCAGCAGGATGCGGCCGGTCTTGCGTTCCCCGACCAGCGCCGACGGCGTGGACCCGTCACCCGGCAGCGCGGCCACCGCGACGACCGTGTCGAGGCAGGTGGCGAGCACCGCGGGGTGGAAGTCCTTGCAGCCGTCCGGCGGGGGCACGGGTCCGGGCGGGTTGACCCGCGGGTCGCCCGCCGGTCCGCCGCCGCCGCTGTCGCCGCCCCCGGTGTCCGGCTCGGGCGCGGCCTGCGGGGTGAGCTGCGGATTGGGCTGCCAGCTCTGCGGCGGCGGCTGCTCCTCGAACGTCGCGCAGGAGGCGAGCAGGGCACTGGCCACGCAGGCGGCGGCGAGCGCGCGGACCCGGCGGTGTGTACCCGACATGGTGCCCAGGTTAGGAGGACGTCCGTGAATCCGCGGTGAGCGCCCGCTCCGCGGCGGCCACCCGCTCGACGAGCACGCCCAGCTCGGCGACGATCACCCGCGGCGCCTCCAGCGGCAGGAAGTGGCTGGTCGGCAGCACCCGGACGCGGGCGTCGGGCAGCGCCGACGCGGCCACTGTGGCCCGCCGGGGTTGGCCAGGATGTGGTAGCGGGCGGCGAGCACGGTGACCGGCCAGGTCGCGGTCGGGCACATCGGCCAGGGCAAGCGCGAGCGTGACGAACCAGCGCCAGTCGTGACGCTGGAACCGCCGCGGCGCCGCACCACGTCCGCGGTCGCGGCACCGGGCAGCATCAACCCGCTATCGCGCACGGCCGACGCGTGACCCGGTTGACCGGAACGCGGTGCAGTACGGCGTCGACCAGCGCTAACCGCAGCCCGCAGGCGGCAGCCAACGCCACGGGCCGACGCACCGGCACCGGGATGCCCAGGACGCCGAGCATCCCGCCGAACAAATCGCCGGGCACGCCCGGGGTCAGCATCAACCCGGCCACCCGCTCGGATACCGGGCGGCCAACTCGGTGGCGACCATCACGCCCATCGACCAGTCCGCGACCACCCCCCTCCGCAGGTTCCGCGAGGTCGCGGTGAGGTTCGGGGGTCCCGCCCGAACACGCCATCGAAGGTGGCAGTGTTCGGGCGGGACCCCCGAACCTCACCATCAAAGCGACCGAGCCGCGCCGCCGGAGGCGGCGCCATGTCACAGTGTCTGTGTGACGGTGACAGTTCTCGTGCCCGACGAGCACGGTATCGGAGCACTTTCCGGGATCGATGGCTTACGGGTCCATCGGCATTCGCCGGAACTCCCGCCGGAGGCCGCGGACGCCGAGGTGCTCATCCCGGACTTCATCGCGGGCGCGGCGCTGAACCTTGTGGACCGTTTGCCGAAGCTGCGTCTCGTGCAGCTGCTGACCACCGGCGCCGACGCCTGGTCCGGGAGGCTGCCGGAGCACGTCATGTTGTCGACCTGCCGCGGCGCCCACGGCGGCAGCAGTGCCGAGTGGGCGGTCGGGGCGCTGCTCACGTTCTACCGGGAGTTCACCGAGTTCGACGCCGCCCGCAGGCTCGCCAACTGGACTCCGCACACGACGGACACGTTGCAGGACAAGCGAATCCTGGTCATCGGCGCGGGCGACCTCGGTCAGCAGCTGCGCCGCCGGTTCGACGCCTTCGACGCGCATACCACGCTGGTCGCCAGTCAGGCCCGCGACGGTGTGCGCGGCGTCGACGAACTGCCAGCGCTGCTTCCCGAACACGACGCGGTGGTCCTGGTCGTGCCGCTGACCGAGGCGACCACCCGCATGGTCGACAAGAAGTTCCTGTCCCTGCTGCCCGACGGCGCCATCGTCGTCAACGCCGCGCGCGGGCCGGTTGTGGACACTGACGCGCTGCTGGCGGAGTTGACCTCCGGCAGGCTGCGCGCCGCGCTCGATGTGACCGATCCGGAGCCGCTGCCCGCCGACCATCCTTTGTGGACCGCGCCGAACATCGTCATCACACCGCATGTCGCGGGCAACAGCGCAGGTCACCGGGCTCGCGCGTACCGGGTGGCCGCCGCCGAGATCGCCCGGTTCGCCGCGGGCGAGACACCGCTGAACCTGCTGCGCGGCGCCTACTGAACGATCTTCCGGAGGGCGAACCCTTGACGGAGGCTCTAGTCTGCGCCCGTGAGTATCGATGATGACCGCACCCCGGTAGCGAGCGGCAGCACGGACAGCGGATATTTCACGCCTTCCGAACAGAGGTACACCGCATACGACTCTGACGACACCACCGACCTCGACGACGATGTCGTCGCGACTCGGGAACCACACCAGTGGCACTTCGGCGCCGACCTGGGTCTGCTCGTCCTGCGGGTCGCGCTCGGCGCGATGCTCGTCGGGCACGGGCTGCAGAAGGTCTTCGGGATCATGCAGGGCCCGGGGATCGACGGCTTCGCGAAGATCCTCGGCACCCTGGGTTACCAGCAGACGACGCTGCTGGCCTGGGTCACCGGCGTCACCGAGCTGACCGCGGGCTCCCTGCTCGTCCTCGGCCTGTTCACCCCCGCGGCCGCCGCCGCCGCGCTCGGCGTGATGGCGAACGCCATCTGGGTCAGGCTTGACGTCAACGAGTTCCTCGGCGCGGTCGAACTCGAAGCCTTCTACGCGGCGGGCGCGTTCGCCCTGCTGTTCACGGGCGCGGGCAAGATCTCGCTCGACCGCAACACCCCGTGGTTCCGCCGCGCACCCGCGTTCGGGTTCGTGTTCCTGGTGTTGGCCATCGGACTTTCCGTGGCCACACTCATCGTTCTGCGCTGACCGACGATCGTTGTACGACAGTGGCACCGGAGTCCATGACTCCGGTGCCACTGTCGTTACGGAGGATTCCTACGGAGCGAGGACTGGCACGTCGTATTGCTTGATGTGCGCATCAGAGGTGATCAAGGTCAACTCCTCCACCAGGGCCTGCGCTATCAGGACGCGATCGAAAGGGTCGCGGTGGATCATGGGGAGTCGAACTGCCTTGATCGTGTGGTCCGCGGTGATCGGCAGGTTGCGAAAGCCGGCGTCCATGACGACCTCCGGCAGTCGCTCCGGGCTGGCGAGCTTGCCTGACTCCTGCTTGATGCCTAGTTCCCATACAGTCGCGGTACTTACGTAGACTTCCGCTTCCTCGGCGATCAGTTCTCTGACGTCATCGGACAAACCGGGGTCGCGCGTCAGCCACCACAGAACGACGTGCGAGTCGAGAAGAAGCCTCATGTCGTCCCGTAGAAGTCGTCGGCGATAGCTTCGTTCACCTCAGGGGAATCCCAGTCGCCCGCGACGGCGATCTTGCCTGTGAGGATCCCGTAGCTGGAACGTCGGGTCTTCCGCGGGAGCGGGACCACCTTCGCCACGGGTGTGCCCGCCCGACTGATGATGATCTCCTCGCCGTGTTCGACACGGTCGATGATCCGAGACAGATTCGTCTTGGCTTCATGGATGTTGAACTGATCAAGGTGCTCGGCGCCCATGGGCAAGACCTCCTAGCTAAGAGGTTAGTCCACCAGTATGCCGTGGTCAAACGCGTTTACTTGTCCGGGTCGCGCACCGCGCCGGTGGAGGCGTCGGTGGCCATGCGGGCGTAGGCGCGCAGGGCCGCGGTGACCGGGCGGACCCGGTCGACCGGCTGCCACGGGCGCTCGCTCGCGTCCATCTTCGCCCGGCGCTCCGCCAGAACCTCGGGCTCCACCAGCAGTTCCAGGGTCCGCGCGTGCACGTCGATGCGGATCTGGTCGCCGTCCTGGACCAGGCCGATGGTGCCGCCGCCCGCCGCCTCCGGGGAGACGTGGCCGATGGACAGTCCACTTGAGCCGCCGGAGAAGCGGCCGTCGGTGACCAGGGCGCACTTCTTGCCCAGGCCCGCGCCCTTGAGGAACGCCGTGGGGTGCAGCATCTCCTGCATCCCCGGGCCGCCCGCCGGGCCCTCGTAGCGCACGACCAGCACGTCGCCGGGCTGGATCTGCTTGCCGAGGATCACCGAGACGGCCTGCTCCTGGCTCTCCACGACCCGCGCCGGGCCCTGGAAGGTGAACAGTTCCTCGTCGATGCCCGCCGCCTTGATGACCGCGCCGCGCTCGGCGAGGTTGCCGTGCAGCACCGCGAGACCGCCGTCGACGGTGTAGGCGTGTTCGACGTCGCGGATGCAGCCGCCCGCCGCGTCGGTGTCCAAAGAGGACCAGCGGTTCGACGTGGAGAACGCCTTGGTGGTGCGGACGCCGCCAGGGGCCGCGTGGAACAGCTCCACGGCCGCCTCGGACGGGTTCTCCGCGCGGATGTCCCATTCGGACAGCCACTGCTCCAGCGACGGGCTGTGCACCGACGCGACATCGGTGTTGAGCAGCCCGCCCCGGTACAGCTCGCCCAGGAGGGCGGGGATCCCGCCCGCCCGGTGCACGTCTTCCATGTGGTAGTCGGAGTTCGGTGAAACCTTCGACAGGCACGGGACGCGGCGGGAGATGTTGTCGATGTCGGCGAGGGTGAAGTCGATCTCGCCTTCCTGGGCGGCGGCGAGCACGTGCAGCACCGTGTTGGTGGACCCGCCCATCGCCATGTCCAGGGCCATCGCGTTCTCGAACGCCTTGCGGTTGGCGATCGAACGCGGGAGAGCCGACTCGTCGTCCTCGCCGTACCAGCGCTTGCACAGCTCGACGACCGCCGTCCCGGCCCGGGTGAACAGGTCCCGGCGGGCGGAGTGGGTGGCCAGTGTGGAGCCGTTGCCCGGCAGCGCGAGCCCTAGGGCCTCGGTGAGGCAGTTCATCGAGTTGGCGGTGAACATGCCCGAGCAGGAGCCGCAGGTCGGACACGCCGAGCGCTCGACCTCGCTCAGGCCCTCGTCGTCGACCTCCTGGCTCGCCGACGCGGAGATCGCGGTGATCAGGTCGGTGGGCGCCTGGGCGACACCGCCGACGACGACCGCCTTGCCCGCCTCCATCGGTCCACCTGAGACGAACACCACGGGGATGTTGACCCGCATCGCGGCGTTGAGCATGCCGGGGGTGATCTTGTCGCAGTTGGAGATGCACACCAGCGCGTCGGCCTGGTGGGCGTTGACCATGTACTCCACCGCGTCGGCGATGATCTCGCGAGAAGGCAGGGAGTAGAGCATCCCGCTGTGTCCCATGGCGATGCCGTCGTCGACCGCGATGGTGTGGAACTCGCGAGGCACGCCACCCGCCTCGCGGATCGCGTCGGCGACGATGTCGCCGAGGTCGCGCAGGTGCACGTGGCCGGGCACGAACTGCGTGTAGGAGTTGGCGATGGCGACGATGGGCTTGCCGAAGTCGCTGTCGGTCATGCCGGTGGCACGCCAGAGCGCGCGGGCTCCGGCGGCGTTGCGGCCGTGGGTCGTCGTGCGCGAGCGCAATGCAGGCACGTGACTCCTTCCGCCTCCCCGGAATTTAAACCCGGGTCAACTAATGCGTTTGTCTTACGTGAGCTGGTAACCGTGGTGACGGTACGTCTCGGTCCCCTAGGCCTGCGGTTGGCTGGGTGGGCGCCGGGGCGAAAGCGGTGACCCCAGGTTACTCCGCCTCGACGGCCGGTTCTGCCGGCTGCTCGGCAGGCTTGTCCTCGGCTTCGGTGACCGGGGTCTCGGTCGGGTCGTCCAGCCTGCCGCCGCTGACCAGAGCGAGCGCGGGCAGATGCCGGACACGCACACACGGCAGGGTGACCTCGGTGTCGTCAGCGAGCACCGCGCGCACCCCGGAGCGCTTGGTCAGCCGCAGCCCCTTGAGGGAGTCCCACGGCAGGGTCCGGCTCCCGACCACCCGGCGCGCGACGATGCCGTCGGCGTTGGCCGTGGTGCGGACCCGGATGACCCACACCACAATGGCGAGCGGGATGACATAGAGCACCGGAAGCCAGGGCGCGGCGAACGCGATCGGCGTCGCGCACACGGCCAGGAGCAGGGCCGCGAGGATGGCGACACCGGGGATCCGGAACACGAGACGGGAAGGAATCTGCTGGTCGGACACAGACAAATGGTGCACCCCCGGCCTCGCGGGCATCCGCCCGACCCCCTGCCCACCGTCCAGTATCCGGGATCACGATCCCGCAGAGTTGACGCCCTAGGCCGAACGCATTAGCGTCTGAGCCGTGCCCTCACCATCCATTCTCGTACTTCCGCCGCGCGTTCGACGCTGACGGAAGCCAGCACGCATCGAACGCGCGGACCCTCGTACGACCATGCCGGTCGACGGGGGCTTTTTTGTGCCCTCACCCGCTTCCCGTGACCAGATAACACTTCTACCCACGAGGCAGAAACGATGACCAGCGCCACATCGCGGCCCACGCCGGCCCCCGCGACACCGGGGCCGGGCAACTCCGCCCGCCCCAAGCCCGCGCCGCCGACCGGGACACCCGTTCGGGTGACCGGCGCGCAGTCACTCGTCCGCTCGCTCGAGGCGGTAGGCGTCGAAATCGTCTTCGGCATTCCCGGCGGCACGATCCTGCCCGCGTACGACCCGCTGCTCGACTCCACCAAGGTCCGCCACATCCTTGTCCGCCACGAGCAGGGCGCAGGCCACGCCGCCACCGGCTACGCGCAGGCCACCGGCAAGGTCGGCGTCTGCATGGCCACCTCCGGCCCCGGCGCGACGAACCTGGTCACCCCGCTCGCGGACGCCAACATGGACTCCGTGCCGCTCGTGGCCATCACCGGCCAGCAGACGCGCGCGCTCATCGGCACCGACGCGTTCCAGGAAGCCGACATCTGCGGCATCACGCTGCCCATCACCAAGCACAACTTCCTGGTCACCGACCCGGCCGACATCCCGCGGATCATCGCCGAGGCGTTCCACCTGGCCAAGACCGGCAGGCCCGGACCGGTCCTCGTCGACATCCCGAAGGACGTCCTGCAGGAGCAGACCTCCTTCATCTGGCCGCCGGAGCTGCGGCTGCCCGGGTACCGCCCGACCACCCGCCCGCACGGCAAGCAGGTCCGCGAGGCCGCCAAGCTCATGTGCTCGGCGAAGCGCCCGGTCCTCTACGTCGGCGGCGGCGTCATCAAGGCCCAGGCGTCCCCCGAGTTGCTCGAGCTCGCCGAGCTGACCGGCATGCCCGTGGTCACCACCCTGATGGCGCGCGGCGCGTTCCCCGACTCGCACAAGCAGCACCTGGGCATGCCCGGCATGCACGGCACCGTCCCCGCGGTCGGCGCCATGCAGAGCTCCGACCTGCTCATCGCCCTCGGCGCCCGCTTCGACGACCGGGTCACCGGCCAGCTCGACTCCTTCGCGCCCGGCGCGGCCATCGTGCACGCCGACATCGACCCGGCCGAGATCTCCAAGAACCGCCGCGCCGACGTCCCGATCGTCGGTGACTGCAAGGAGATCCTGATCGAGCTGATCGCCGCGGTGAAGGCCGAGAAGGCCTTGGGGGCCGAAGACCTCGCCCCCTGGTGGAAGCAGCTCGACCAGTGGCGCGAGACCTACCCCCTTGGCTACGAGTGGCCCGAGGACGGCGCCCTCTCGCCGCAGTACGTCATCGAGCGCATCGGCGCCATCGCCGGCCCCGACGCCATCTACACCGCGGGCGTCGGCCAGCACCAGATGTGGGCCGCGCAGCACGTCCGCTACGAGAAGCCGGGCACCTGGCTCAACTCCGGCGGCCTGGGCACCATGGGCTACGCCGTCCCCGCCGCCATGGGCGCCAAGTTCGGCAAGCCGGACTCGGTGGTCTGGGCGATCGACGGCGACGGCTGCTTCCAGATGACCAACCAGGAACTCGCCACCTGCGCCATCGAGGGCGCGCCCATCAAGGTCGCCGTCATCAACAACGGCAACCTGGGCATGGTCCGGCAGTGGCAGAACCTCTTCTACTCCGGCCGCTACTCCCAGACCGACCTCGGCACGCACAAGTTCCGCATCCCCGACTTCACCCTCCTCGCCGAGGCGCTGGGCTGCGCGGGCCTGCGGTGCGAGACCAAGGAAGAGGTCGACGAGGTCATCAACCGGGCCATGGCCATCAACGACCGGCCCGTCGTGATCGACTTCGTCGTCGGCAAGGACGCCCAGGTGTGGCCCATGGTCGCCGCGGGCACGGGCAACAGCGAGATCATGGCCGCGCGCGGCATCCGGCCACTGTTCGACGAGGAATGATCATGACTACTCACACATTGAGCGTTCTCGTCGAGAACAAGCCCGGTGTCCTGGCCCGCGTCTCCGGCCTGTTCTCCCGGCGCGGCTTCAACATCGACTCGCTCGCGGTCGGCCCGACCGAACACCCGGACGTGTCGCGGATGACGATCGTGGTCGCCGTCGACGAGCTGCCCTTGGAACAGGTCACCAAGCAGCTCAACAAGCTGATCAACGTCATCAAGATCGTCGAGCTCGAGCCGTCGATCGCGGTGCAGCGGGAACTGCTGCTGGTCAAGGTCCGCGCCGACGCCACCGTGCGCAGCCAGGTCCTCGAAACGGTGAACCTGTTCCGCGCCAAGGTGGTCGACGTCTCGCCCGAGGCGCTCACCATCGAGGCCACCGGCACCGCCGACAAGCTCGAGGCGCTCCTGCGCATGCTCGAGCCCTACGGCGTGCGCGAAATGGTCCAGTCCGGCATGGTCGCCATCGGCCGCGGTCCGCGTTCCATCACGGCAACCGCCGTGCGGTGACCGATTCCCACGATTTTCGTTAGTCCCAGGAAGGAACAACAGCACCATGTCCGTCGAGATCTTCTACGACGCCGACGCCGACCTGAGCATCATCCAGGGTCGCAAGGTCGCGGTCATCGGTTACGGCAGCCAGGGCCACGCGCACGCGCTGAGCCTGCGTGATTCGGGTGTGGACGTGCGCATCGGGCTCCCCGAGGGCTCCAAGTCCCGCGCCAAGGCCGAGGAGCAGGGCCTGCGCGTGCTCACCCCGGCGGAGGCTTCCAAGGAAGCCGACCTGATCATGGTGCTCGCGCCCGACACCAAGCAGCGCTTCATCTACGCCGACGACATCGAGCCCAACCTCAAAGACGGCGACGCGCTGTTCTTCGGCCACGGCTTCAACATCCGCTACGACCTGATCAAGCCACCGGCGAACATCGACGTGGCCATGGTCGCGCCGAAGGGCCCCGGCCACCTCGTGCGCCGCCAGTTCGTCGACGGCAAGGGCGTCCCGGCGCTCATCGCCGTGCACCAGGACTTCACCGGCGGCGCCCAGGCGCTCGCCCTGTCCTACGCCGCGGCCATCGGCGGCGCGCGCGCCGGCGTCATCAAGACGACGTTCACCGAGGAGACCGAGACCGACCTGTTCGGCGAGCAGGCCGTGCTCTGCGGCGGCGCGTCCGCGCTGGTCCAGACCGGTTTCGAGGTGCTCACCGAGGCCGGGTACGCCCCGGAGATCGCCTACTTCGAGGTGCTGCACGAGCTCAAGCTCATCGTCGACCTGATGTACGAGGGCGGCATCGCCCGCCAGCGCTACTCGGTGTCCGACACCGCCGAGTACGGCGACCTCACGCGCGGCCCGCGCGTCATCACGCCCGCGGTCAAGGAAGAGATGAAGAAGATCCTGGGCGAGATCCAGGACGGCACCTTCGCCCGCGAGTGGGTGGCCGAGGACGAGGCGGGCCGCGAGAACTACCGCAAGCTGCAGGAGCAGGGCGAGCAGCACCCGATCGAGGAGACCGGGCGCAAGCTGCGTGGCCTGATGTCCTGGGTCGACCGGCCGCTGACCGACACCGCCTGAGACTTACCCCCAACGGTGGCCCGTGGCGTCCTCGACGCCGCGGGCCACTGTGTTCTCCTCAGAAGTGTTCTCAGAAGTCCGGCTTGGTGCGCAGGGTGATGATCGCGGCGGGCGCGAGTTCCGGGGTGAAGGAGAAGCCGGGGAATCCGCCCCAGGCCACGGACTCGCGCAGGTAGTCGACGAGGGTGACGCCAGGCCTGCCGGCGACGCCGTGCAGGACGGCGTCGGCGGTCAGGGCAGGCAGCTCGATGCCGTGGGCGGCGCCCGCGACGTTGGCCTTGGTGCTCTCGTCGGGGGCGATGGCGAAGACGAAGGCCGACGGGTCGTCGCAGCGCCGCAGCTCGTAGCTCAGCGAGTAGGCGTTGCCCAGGCACAGCGGGTCCGGGTACTCCGGGCCCGGCGGGGTGCCGCGCGGGGCGGGCTGCTGGTGGTAGGTCAACTCCAGGGCCTGGCAGTCGCCCGCGAACCAGACCTCGCCGACGCGGCGCAGGCAGGCCTCCAGGGCCAGGGGCAGGCCGCCGATCTTGTCGATGAGGGTGTCGACCAGGTCGTCGTCGTCCTCGGTGGGCGACTGGTGGGCGGGGACGAGCCGGTCGGAGGACACCCAGCCGAGCTCGGGCAGCGCCGCGGCGATGCGGGCCACATGCTGGCCGACCCGGATCATCGTCTCGTCGGCCACCGCGGCGGCATCCTCGACGAGGTCTTCCGGGATATCGCCGAGCGCGCGAAGGTCGTTCCAGACCGACTCGTGCTCGCCGCTCAGGTAACGCGCGTAATACGAGCTCACGCGGGTCACGCTACTGAGCGCGACAGCACAGTGGCCGGACCGACACGTTCCGGCATCGCCGAGCCGCCCACTGCGGTATACCTGGGCCCGACAGTTTTCGGTTACGCCTTCGGGACTAAAGAGGAGACGCGATGGACAGCGCCCCCATCTACGACGACAAGGCCGAGGTGCGCGGCAACCTCGACCTGACGAAGGCCGACTGGCAGCGCGCCGCGGAGCCGGATGCCGACCCGAACGGCGAATACGTCGAGATCGCGTTCGTCCCGCACACCGACGGCAAGACCTACATCGCCATGCGCAACTCCAAGTTCACCGGCCCGGACGACACCGTCCTGGTCTTCACCGAATCGGAGTGGGACGCCTTCGTCGAGGGCGCCAAGGCAGGCGAGTTCGACGAGCCGTGGTGAGCCCGGGCGCGGCCCGGGACCGGGGGGATTTCACTGGATCGGGTGACCCAGGCTGGGTGGCCCCCGCCGCGGCGCCGGAGTGGGCACAGGACGAGGGCGGGTGGACACCGCCGTCGGGCGGTGGGCGCCACTCGGCGGAGGCTCGGCAGGCCGCTGAGGAGTACTTACCCTTAGGCAGCGGGGGGCATGGCAGGCCGGGCTTCGAGGAGCCGGCCGGGGGGTCTGGGGGTTCTGGGGATGTCTGGCCCGGTGGAGGCTTCGTGGAGCCCGCCGCGCCCAACTCTTTGACACACGACTTGGCAGGCCGGTTCGCGGAGCCCAGCGCCCCTCCCGGCCGCCGCTCACGCCGAGCCCACGCCGCCCCGGAGGACCTCCCGGCCCGGGTCGCTCCGCGCATCGGCGGCATCGAGGAGCCCCCCGCGGACATCCGCGACCCAGGCTGGCCCACCGGCGACGCCCACAGCGAGCCAGCGCCCGCGCCCGCGGCGTCGGCGTCGGCGTCGGGGGAGGAGCGTTGGCCGGCCGAACAACCTTTCGCCCACTCCAACGCGGACCCGCTCCCGCTGGACGCCCCACGGCCCCCGAACCCGCCACCTCCCACGGCATCCTCTGGGCCGCCGGTTCATCCGGATTCCGCGCCCGTCATGGATGGTTCTCCGCTGCCCGGCGCATTGGTGGGGGGTTCGTATCCGTCGTTCGGTGAGGATCGTTCGATGGTCGATGGGCTTGGGGATTATTCGCCGGTTTCGGCCGATCCCGTGGTGGATGGTTCTCCGCTGCCCGGCGTATCGGCGGAGGTTTCGTATCCGTCGTTCGATGAGGCCCGGTCGTTCGTGGATGGTCGGGCCTATCCACCCGTCCCAGCCGACCCTGTGATGGATGGTCCTGTACTTCCGTCCGGCCCAGTTGGGCCGATGGAGGTGACGCGTACGCCTTCGAGTGAGGACCGCTTGCCGATGCCCCCTTCCTCCCCGACCGGCGAGCCGCCGTCGCGATCGCCGGACGAGGCGCGCCCGGTGGCCGGGTCTCCGGCGGGCATGGGCGGACCTCATGCACCCGACGGCCAGCCGATGTCGTTCGGCGGGGGAGAGCCCGCTCGCTCGCGGACCGGCCCTCAACCAGCCATCCACGCACCGTTCCCGCCGAGGCCACTGGGTGGGCCGGACCCGATGGAGGACTCTTCGGCGGGCAGGTCATCCGCCCGGCAGAACCACCCGCCGACCGGGCCGCGGCATCGCCCGTACCCGACCAACCCAGGTGCGCCGGGGCCGATGTCGGGTCCGCCCGGCCTGCACCGCGACCCGGCTTTGGCGCACCCGCCGCAGGGCCACCCCGCCGGGCCGATGAGGCCTGGACACCCGGCTGACGGCCATGGCCGGCCCGGCCCGAGCAGCCCACCGCAAAACCGCCCCGGCGCCCCCATGGGCGACGGGCACCCCGACGCTCCACGACACCCGATTCGCCCAGGTCAGCCCTTGCCTGGCGACCCGGCATCGCGGTCGGGACAGCACGCACCCGATCAGGCCCGGCCCAACCGCCCGATGCCTGGCGCCGAGGGATCGCGGGGTTTGTCGGGTCAGCATCTGCCTGTTCGGCCTGGTCATCCGATGCCGGACGGCAACCGTCCGTCGGGCTTGCCTGGTCAGCACGTGCCTGGCCACCAGGTGCCGGTGGGTGATCGTCAATCGGACATGTCCGGACCGCATCCGGCTGATCCTCAGAGCCGTCCCGGACAACACCTGCCCGACAGGCGCCCGGCGATGGGACCTGGTCAGCACGGGCCCGACCCAGCCCGGCTCGGCCCTCCGACGCCCGGCGCCGAGCGTTCGCCAGGTCAGGCCAGTCAGCACTTGCCCGGCCCGCAGGATCGCCCCGGTCAGCCTTTGTCCGACGTCGAGCGGTCCATGCGGCCAGGCGAATCCGGCCGGACCGATCCGCCGCACCATTGCATGCCCGGGCACCCGTCGGTCCAGACTGGCCTGCCCGTCCCTGGGGCTCCACACCCTCCGGTTCGACCTGGCCAGCCCGGTCCCGACGCTCCCCGTCCGATGGGTTATGCCGGATCCGACGCTCCGCGCCCACCCATTCAGCCCGGCCGGTCTGGACCTGATGCTTCGCGCCCGATGGGTCAGTCCGGACCTGAAGCTCCCCGCCACATGGGCCAGCCTGGCCCCGACGCTCCGCGCCCGCCGATGGCCCAGCTTGGTCCTGACGCTTCCCGTCCGCCGATGCGCCGGCCCGGTCCCAACGCTCCCCGCCCGATGAGCCAGCCCGGCCCCGACGCCCCGCGTCCCCCGATGCGCCAACCCGGTCCAGACGCCTCCCGCCAGCCACCCGGCCCCAATCCGCAAAACCGCCCCCCAGCCCCGCCACCACCCAACCGCCCGCCCCAGCCACCTCCAGCCCGCGCTGCCAAGCTCCCGCCCATCGGCGCCTTCGGCGGCGGCTTCGGCCCCGCGGGCTCCGGTGGCTACTCGACCGGCAGCACCCCCGTCCCGGTTCGGTCGGGCGACGACCACCCCGAGCTCCCCACCGTCAAGGACCAGGAGAAACGCCGCCCCGCCTTCCTGGTCGAAGGCGATGACGACGAGATGTTCGGCAGCGGTGAGTTCACCGCTCCGCAGGTCATCGGGGAGTGACGCCGCGTAGTTGACCTTGTCGTCGGGGCGGCGTGGCTGAACGCTGCCATGTCATGAATCCCACCTCCTGGTGTAACGGTTCAGCCCACGTCATAGACTCGTCGACGTCTGGTTACAGCGCGGTAACCGTCTCCTGCCCAGCCTCCTGACCTTGGAGTCGCAGCGTGACCAATTCGACCCGACCCGTCGTCCTCATCGCCGAGAAGCTCGCGCCGTCCGTGCTGGATGTGTTCGGCGACGAGATCGAGGTCCGCCACGTCGACGGCACCGACCGCCCCGCCCTGCTCGCCGCCGTGGCCAGTGCCGACGCGCTGCTTGTCCGGTCGGCCACCCAGGTCGACGCCGAGGTGCTCAAGGCCAGTGACAAGCTCAAGGTCGTCGCCCGTGCGGGTGTCGGCCTCGACAACGTCGAGGTGCCCGCCGCGACCGACCGGGGTGTCCTGGTCGTCAACGCGCCCACCTCGAACATCGTCTCCGCCGCCGAGCACGCCGTGGCGCTCCTCCTGGCCGTGGCCCGCCAGGTGCCGGAGGCGCACGCCACGCTGCAGGGCGGCGAGTGGAAGCGGAGCAAGTTCTCCGGGGTCGAGCTCAACGGCAAGACCGTGGGCGTCGTCGGGCTGGGCAAGATCGGTCAGCTCTTCGCCCAGCGCCTCGCCGCGTTCGGCACCACGCTGATCGCCTACGACCCGTACGCCTCGCCCGCGCGCGCCGCGCAGCTGGGGATCGAGCTGGTCACCCTCGACGAGCTGCTCTCCAGGGCCGACGTGATCTCCGTGCACCTGCCCAAGACGCCGGAAACCAAGGGCCTGCTCAACGCCGACGCCCTCGCGAAGACCAAGAAGGGCGTCATCATCGTCAACGCCGCCCGCGGCGGCCTGATCGACGAGCAGGCGCTCGCCGACGCCGTGCGCAGCGGCCAGGTGGGCGGCGCCGGTGTCGACGTGTTCGTCACCGAGCCCACCACCGAGAGCCCGCTCTTCGGCGTCCCCGGCATCGTCGTGACCCCGCACCTGGGCGCCTCCACCAGCGAGGCCCAGGACCGCGCGGGCACCGACGTGGCCCGCTCGGTGCTGCTGGCCCTGCGCGGCGAGTTCGTGCCCGACGCGGTGAACGTGGCCGCCGGTGGCGTCGTCGGCGAAGAGGTCCGGCCGTACCTGCGGCTGACCCAGAAGCTCGGCACCGTGCTCTCCGCGCTGAGCCCGAAGGCCCCCACCTCCATCTCCGTGGTCGTCCGCGGTGAACTGTCCACAGAGGACGTCTCGATCCTGCCGCTGGCCGCTCTGCGCGGCGTGTTCTCCGGCATCGTCGAGGACCAGGTGACGTTCGTGAACGTGCCGCGCCTGGCCGAGGACCTCGGGGTGGCGATCGACCTCGCCAAGGAATCCGAGAGCGCCAACCACCGCAGCCTCGTCACGCTCCGCGCGGTCTACCCCGACGGTTCGTCGCTGACCGTGAGCGGCACGCTGTCCGGTCTGACCCAGGTCGAGAAGCTCGTCGAGGTCAACGGCAGGCACTTCGACCTGCGCGCCGAGGGCGACGTGGTGTTCTTGGAGTACCCGGACCGCCCCGGCGTGATGGGCACCGTCGGCACCCTGCTGGGCGAGTCGGGCATCAACATCGACGCCGCGCAGATCAGCCAGACCACCGACGGCACCGACGCGGTGATGGTGCTGCGCGTGGGCCGCTCGGTCGACCAGTCGGTGCTGGAGTCGATCGGCAAGTCCATCGGCGCCCGCACCGTTCGTTCGATCGACTTCGGCTGATCGACTTGGATTCCGTCCGCTCCTCGCGGCCGCACGAGCGGTCGCGGGGCGCGCGACACCTGATCGGGTCCATCTGCTGGGATGCGCGATCTTTCCGCCCGCGTGCCCGGAACGGTTGTCTCTCAGCCGGTTTGGGCACCGCAGGTGTAGTTGGAGCACGGTCGAGGTGTGATGAAACCACCCAGAGGGGTGGCGAGGTGCGGCAATCGGGCCTATTGCCGGTAGCCTTTCGTTCGTCTACGAGGCCCTGTCAGTTCGGGCCGATACTCCGGGAGGTGTGTGCATGCGGCTCGCGGTGATCCCAGGTGACGGGATCGGGCCGGAAGTCATCGCTGAGGCACTCAAAGTGCTGGGCGAGGTCGTTCCGACCGCCGAGATCACCCGCTACGACCTCGGCGCGTCGCGTTGGCACGCGACTGGTGAGCTGCTGCCGGAGTCGGTGCTCGGCGAGTTGCGTGAGCACGACGCGATCCTGCTCGGCGCGGTCGGCGACCCTTCGGTGCCGAGCGGCATCCTGGAGCGCGGCCTTCTGCTGCGTCTGCGGTTCGAACTCGACCACCACGTGAACCTGCGCCCGGCGCGGCTCTACCCGGGCGTCAAGAGCCCGATCGTCGACCCGGGCGAGATCGACATGATCGTCGTCCGCGAAGGCACCGAGGGCCTCTACGCGGGCAACGGCGGTCTGTTGCGAAAGGACACTCCGCACGAGATCGCCACCGAGGTGAGCGTCAACACCTCGTTCGGCGTCGAGCGGGTGGTCCGCGACGCGTTCGGCCGTGCCTCGGCCCGTCCGCGCAAGCACCTCACGCTGGTGCACAAGACGAACGTCCTCACCCACGCAGGCTCGCTGTGGTCGCGCGTGGTCGAGGAGGTCTCGCTTGAGCACCCCGAGGTCACGGTGGCCTACCAGCATGTGGACGCCACGACCATCCACATGGTGACCGACCCGACCCGCTTCGACGTGATCGTCACCGACAACCTGTTCGGTGACATCCTCACCGACCTGGCGGCGGCGGTCACCGGCGGAATCGGCCTCGCGGCCAGCGGCAACCTCGACATCACCAAGCGCAACCCGAGCATGTTCGAGCCGGTGCACGGCAGCGCGCCGGACATCGCGGGCCAGGGCATCGCCGACCCGACGGCCGCCGTGCTGTCGGTCGCGCTGCTGCTCGACCATCTGGGCCAGAGCGAGTCGGCCCGGCGCATCGAGGCGTCGGTGGCGTTCGACCTCGCCACCCGCGACCACGCTTCGCCCGGCGGCACGTTCGCCATCGGCGACCGGTTGGCGGCACTGGTGTCGTCAAACGTGCGCGTCGGCTAGGACAAAGCACGTCCGAATGGCCACATCCGCTGCGGCGGGTGTGGCCATTCGCACGTGAAGGGCATGGTGCGTTGACAGCGTCGTCGCTGTGCCACCACCATGCGTGCCACAACTTCATCCGCGGTTCGAAGGGGAAGACCGGTCAAAATCCGGCGCTGACCCGCAACGGTAGGTCCGCCGCACGGCGGACGAGCCCGACCACCTGACAACCCGCGCAAGCCAGCTCTCTCCCGCCGAGGTCTGCGGGCGAAGTCCCTTCCGGCGTCGACGCGCGCGTGCCGGAGTCGCGGGTTTCGTTTCGGACCCGCACTCCGAAAGGTGCCCGTGTCCGCCCCTGTCCCGTTGTCCAGACGCCCGCTCGCGCCGATGGTCGCGCTGTTGACCGTGGCGCTCCTGGTGTCCGTGGTGTGCGGTGTCGCGCTCGGTCCGGTCCGGGTTCCCCTCGCCGACACCGTCACCCACCTGCGCGCGGCGTTGTTCGGCGGGATCATCGACCACGCCGACGCGGGCACGTACCGGATCGTGTGGGAGATCCGACTGCCCCGGGTGCTGCTCGCGGCCGTCGTCGGCGCGGGGCTGTCCGTGGTCGGTGTCGTCGTGCAGACCATGGTGCGCAACGCGTTGGCGGACCCGTTCGTGCTGGGCATGTCCTCGGGGGCGTCGGTCGGCGCGTCGACGGTGGTCGTGTTCGGGGTGTTCGCGTCGATGGGCCTCTACGCGCTGTCGGTGGCGGCGTCACTGGGTGCGCTGGTCGCCACGGTGCTCGTCTACGTCGCCGCCCGGACCTCGCAGGGCCTCACACCGCTTCGCCTGGTGCTGACCGGGACCGCGATGGCGTACGCCTTCTCGGCGGTCACGACGGTGTTGATTTTCCTGGCGCCGCACGGGGAAGCGGCCCGATCGGTGCTGTTCTGGCTGCTGGGCAGCCTCGGCGCGGCCACCTGGGCGATGCTGCCGCTGTCGACCGCGGTTGTGGTCATCGGTCTCGTCTACCTGCGGCTGATAGCGCGCTCCCTCAACGCTTTGTCCATGGGCGACGAGACGTCATTGACCTTGGGCGTCGACCCGACCGCCCTGCGCCGCACGCTGTTCGTCGTGTCCTCGGTCCTCACCGGGACGCTGGTCGCGGTGAGCGGCGCGGTCGGGTTCGTCGGGCTGGTCGTGCCGCACCTGGTGCGGATGGTGGTCGGCGCTGACCACCGGCGGGTGCTGACGGTGGCGCCGTTGGCGGGCGCGGTGTTCCTGATCTGGGTGGACCTGGTGGCGCGCACGGTCGCCGCGCCGCAGGAACTGCCGCTGGGCGTGATCACGGCGGTCGTCGGTGTGCCGTGCTTCGTGTTCCTGATGCGCCGCCGCGGCTACGTGTTCGGTGGCCGCTGATGGACATCGAACTCCGCGACCTCTCCGTCGGCACGATCGTGTCCGACGTCTCGCTCACCGCGGCCACCGGCACCGTCGTGGGTCTGGTGGGACCCAACGGAAGTGGCAAGACAACCACCTTGCGCTGCGTCTACCGCTCACTGACCCCGGACGCGGGCGCTGTGCTGCTCGGCGGCGATCCGCTCGCCACGATGGCGCCGAAGGACAGCGCCCGTCAGCTTGCCGCGGTCACCCAGGACAGTCAGGTGGACCTCGACTTCACCGTCGCCGAGGTCGTCGCCATGGCCCGCCTGCCGCACAAGGGAACCTTCGAGCGCGAGAACGAGGCCGACGCCGCGATCTGCGCGGAGGCGTTGAAACGCGTCGACGCCACCCACCTCGCCGAGCGCAGCGTGCTCACCCTGTCCGGCGGGGAGCGGCAGCGAGTGCTCGTCGCCCGCGCTTTGGCGCAGCAGCCTAAGGTTCTCGTGCTCGACGAGCCGACCAACCACCTCGACATCCGCCACCAGCACGAAATCCTCGCACTCGTCGCGGGCACCGGCCTGACGGTGCTGACCGTGCTGCACGACCTGAACCTCGCCGCCACCTACTGCGACCGCGTCCACGTGCTCGCCGAGGGCCGGATCGTCGCCAGTGGACGACCCGCCGAAGTGTTCACCCCGGACCTGGTCGCCGAGGTGTTCGGCGTGCGGGCGTTCGTCGTCGAACATCCCGTTTCCGGTGCCCCACAACTGCTCTACGACCGGCTCGTCCACCAAGAGGAGATCCAGTGAAGACCCGAGTCCTGGCTGTCGCGGTAATGCTGACCACGACCGCGTGCGGCGCGCGGATCGCGGCCGACAATTCGGCCCCCGCGCAGGGATACCCGGTGACCATCCGCAACTGCGACGCGGACGTGACGTTCGACCGCGCGCCGTCGCGGGTGGTGGCCAACGACATCGGCATCACCGAGATCATGTTCGCGCTCGGCCTGGCCGACCGGATGGCCGGGTACACAGTGGACCATGGGCAGGACCGCGGCATCGCGAGTTCCCCGTGGAAGGCGGACTTCGAGAAGGTCGCGCGCATCGCCGAGGACATCGCCCTGGAACCGATCCAGGGCGCCAACGCGGATCTCGTGTTCGCCGGGTGGAACTACGGGTTCAACGAGACGAAGGGACTCACACCGGACAGCCTCAAAGCGTTGGGAGTCCAGAGTTACCTGCTGACCGAGTCGTGCCGCAACGGGGTGGGCAAGCAGCGGGGGATCATGGACCCGCTGGAGGCGCTCTACACGGACCTGCGCAACCTCGGGACTGCGTTCGGCGTGCGGCAGCGGGCGGATGAACTTGTTGCGGGCTACCAGAAGCAGGTCGCTTCGGCCCAGGCGTTGCCGGCGGACTGGAAGCGGCCCAAGGTGTTCCTTTACGACGCCGGGATCGACCAGCCGTTCACGTCGGGGCGCAACGCCGGGCCGCAGGAGATCATCGCGAAAGCTGGAGGGGACAACATCTTCGGCGATCTGGATGACAGTTGGACCACGGTGAGCTGGGAGTCCGTGGTGCGGCGGGCGCCTGAGGTGATTCTGATCAACGACTATGGCGATGGGCCTAGCGACAGCATTGAGGCGAAGAAGCAGTTCCTGCTCTCGCATCCGGCGCTGGCGAGCGTGCCCGCCATCCAGAACAAGCGCTTCTATGTGCTGCCATATGCCGCGTTGGTTGAGGGACCGCGAAACCCGGCCGCGATCGTGGAGTTCAACAAGTTCCTGACCGCGGTCTAAGGGCCATCCGCCACCAACAGCCCCACGAAACGCGACGGGCCGAACCACCCAAGCAGGCACCCAGCATCGAACTCAGCCCGACTGGCGCGCTCGGAACGCCGCCGCCTTGACCCTGTTCTGGCAGGCAGTCGAACAGAACCGCCGGGTCCCGTTGCGCGAAACGTCCAAATAAGCCCGATCGCACGCGGGCGCGTTGCAGATACCCAGCCGCTCAATGGAAGCGTTGCCCAACACGATCGCCAGACTCGTCGCCATCGACGACGCCCAGCTCTCAGCCCAAGGCACGTCCACCGCGTGGTAGTGCAGGTGCCATGGCTCGTCGTCGTGCCGAGCCAACGTGGGCAGTGCCCCCGCCTCACGCATCACGAGGTTCACCTCGACGCACGCCTTGTCGACATCGCCCGAGTCCAGGGCTGTGATGGCCGCGTGCAGCCGCACCGCCCACGCCGCCAACTTCGCCGCGGTGATGTCATCAGGCGGGCCGCCCCACTTGGGGTTGACCGACGCGATCGCCTGAGTCATGGCCTCAGGAAGATCGTCGGGCGCGGTGAACGGGCGGCCGCGGCGGTAGCCCGGGGACACCTCGTTCATCAACGCCAGTGCCGCCTCGGCGACCACGCTTGAGTGACTGTCGAAATTCACTTGACCAGTCACGTCCTCTTCTCTAGGTTTGTCACTGTCGTTCTGAAATACGTCAGTTACTGGAGGGGCTTGTGGACACGATAACCGCACGGAAGTGGCTGGACCGGTGGGACACCCAGCAGGAGCGCTACGTCGCCGATCGGGAAGAGCGGTTCCGGGTCGTCATCGACATCGTCCGGCAGGCCACGGCGGGTATCGCCAAGCCACGGATCGTCGACATCGGCTGTGGTCCCGGCTCGCTGGCCGAGCGTCTCGCCGATGCGCTGCCGCATGCCGAGGTCGTCGGTGTCGACGCCGACCCGCTGCTGCTGGAGATGGCGAACTCCGCCGCCCGGGCCGACGTTCGGTTCGTCCGGGCGCTCCTGGATGAGCCGGGCTGGGCCGACGCCGTGGGCATGGCGGGGGAGTGGGACGCCGTGGTGTCCAGCACCGCCCTGCACTGGCTCGCGCCTGCCGAGTTGACCCAGGTGTTCGCCACGGCCGCGGGCAGGCTCCGGCCCGGCGGGGTGTTGGTCAACGCCGACAACATGAACCTGGAGGGTCCGCTCGACGAGTTCGCCAAGGTCGTCCGGGAGGCGCGCGCGAAGCGGGTGGGGGTCGTCGACAACGAGGACTGGCGGGCCTGGTGGGGCGCCGTGCTCGCCGAGCCGGGGATGGGCGACCTGGCCGCCGCGCACTCCGAGGTCACCATCTCCCATGACTCCTCCAGCGGCCTCACGGTGGGCGAGTACGTGGCCTATCTGACCGGTGCGGGCTTCGCCGCCGCCGGTCCGGTCTGGCAGTTCGGTGACGACCACGTCGTGGTCGCGGTCCGCTGACCTGCGGCGCCGACTCGCGGGTCCCAGGGCTTGGGAACCTGGGTCCGCGAGTTGGTACCGCCGCGTCCACTGTGGCACTATCAGGCCGTGGCCACTTTCTCCATGATCATTATTGATGAGCGCGCTGGGTAGCAGAGCTACACACCCGGCGCGCTGACCTCCTGCATCCATGCGGGGGGTCTTTTTGTTTTCCGGCCAACGAAATGCCCTCTGACCCAGGAGCCCTCCGTGACCCGCACGACGCCCGCAGGCACACCGCTCGGCGACACCTTCCACGTCTACGACACCACCCTGCGCGACGGTGCCCAGCGGGAAGGCATCTCCTACTCCGTCACCGACAAGCTCGCGGTGGCCCGCCTGCTCGACGACGTGGGCGTCGGCTTCATCGAGGGCGGCTGGCCGGGCGCCATGCCCAAGGACACCGAGTTCTTCGCCCGCGCGGCCAAGGAACTCGACCTCAAGCACGCCGCGCTCGTCGCGTTCGGCTCGACCCGGCGCGCGGGCGCCAAGGCCGCGACAGACCCGCAGGTCAGGGCCCTGCTCGACTCGCAGGCCCCGGTCATCACCCTGGTCGCCAAGTCCGACCGCCGCCACATCGAACTCGCCCTGCGCACCGACGTCGACGAGGCCGCGGAGATGGTGCGCGACACCGTGGCGTTCCTGGTCGCCGAGGGCAGGCGGGTGTTCCTCGACGCCGAGCACTTCTTCGACGGCTACGCATTCGACTCCGACACCGCGCTGCGCGTCATCGGCGCGGGTATGGAGGCGGGCGCCGACGTCGCCGTCCTGTGCGACACCAACGGCGGACAGCTCCCGCTCGGCCTGGCCGAGACGGTCCGCACGGTCATCGACCGCACCGGCTTCCGAGTCGGCATCCACTGCCAGGACGACACGTCCTGCGCGGTGGCCAACAGCGTCGCGGCTGTGCAGGCGGGCGCGAGCCACGTCCAGTGCACCGCGAACGGTTACGGGGAGCGGGCGGGCAACGCCGACCTGTTCGCCGTGATCGGAAATCTCGTGACCAAGCTCGGCATGCGGGCGCTACCCGCCGAAGCCATGCCCGAGCTCACCCGGGTCTCCCATGCTCTGGCCGAGATCGCCAACATCGCTCCCGACACCCACCAGGCTTATGTCGGGACGTCAGCGTTCGCCCACAAGGCGGGCCTGCACGCGAGCGCGATCAAGGTCGACCCGGAGCTGTACAACCACATCGATCCGGTCATCGTCGGCAACGACATGCGGGTGCTGGTCACCGAGATGGCCGGCCGGGCCAGCCTGGAGCTCAAGGGACACGAGCTCGGGGTCGACCTGGCCGGCAGGCCTGACGCGCTGAACAACGCGCTGGCCAAGGTCAAGGAACTGGAGGCGCGCGGCTGGTCGTTCGAGGCCGCCGACGCCTCCCTGGAACTGCTGCTGCGCGACGAGGTCGGCGGCGCTGAGGCGGTCCGTGTGCCGTTCGAACTGGAGTCCTACCGAGTGATCCTTGACCACCGCATCGACGGCGAGGTCGTCTCCGAGGCCACGGTGAAGGTGCACGTCGCGGGCCGTCGGGTCATCGCCACGGCGGAGGGGAACGGGCCGGTCCACGCGCTCGACGCGGCGCTGCGCAAGGCGCTGGTGCCGCACCTGCCGTGGATCGACGAGGTCGAGCTGACCGACTACAAGGTTCGGATTCTGACCTCAGGTGGCAGCCCGCGTGCAACCGAACACGGCACCGATGCCGTCACCAGGGTGTTGGTGCAGTCCACGGACCACGGGCTCGAATGGACCACGGTCGGCGTGCACGGCAACATCGTGGAGGCCAGTTGGCTGGCCCTCTGCGACGCGCTGACGCACAAGGCCATGCGTGTCCGGTCGGGTGTGCCGACAGGTGGGGGCCTGCGTCCGTAGGCCCCTTCAGGGCAGAGGAGGCAGTCGGGTGCGTCGGATTCAGGTAGCGGCGGCAATCGTGTCGGTGGCGATCGTGGTCACCGGGTGTGCGGGCGGCGGCACTCCGCCGGGCAACGCCGCGCCGCCGCCCAGTTCGGCGCCCCCCGCCTCCGACGTCTGGCACGCGCGTGCGACGCCCGCGGCTTCGGCGAAGCAGGTCGGCATGCCGGACGACTGCCCGATGCCGGTGGCGTTCGACATCGCCGAGCAGTGGGAGGTCGTGCCCCAGCCCCCGGGCGGGTCGCCGCGTGGCGGTCTGACCCTGGCCTGCCAGGTCAAGGAGAGCAGTGGGAAGGCGGCGTTCCTGCGGGCGTGGGTGGGCCGTGAGGCAGGCGCGACCCCGCGCGGGGCGCTGGAGAAGTTCCTCGGGAGCGAGGGCGCCATCTCCGACCCGCGGTACCGCGACACGAGCGTCGGCATGGGCGAGGGGGTCGAGGTGACCTACGTCAAAGACCAGGGCGCCCGCGCCCGCGCGTTCGCCATGGTGACGCCGCTGCGGTCGGTGGTCGTCTCCGTGACCGCCGACGACGGCGCCGACTACGACAAGGCCCTGCCCGGCTACCTCCTGGCCAAGGACACCCTCACCCCCACCGAGCGCTGACCGCGAGTCGCCCCTCCCGGCAAACGAGTCGCCCCTCCCGGCAAGTCAGTTCGACATTCGCGGGCCCGAATGTCGAACTCATTCGCCTGGAGGGGCGACTCGGTTGCCGGGAGGGGCGACTCGCGGGGGACGGCTTAGGGTGTGTCCGTGCGTATCGCTCGAATTGCCCATCCGGAAGGTGTCGCCTTCGTCGCCGTCGAAGGCGACGGGAACGACCTGGTCGCGGCCGAGATCGCCGAGCATCCCTTCGGGACGCCCACGTTCACCGGACGCCGGTGGCCGCTGGCCGACACCCGGCTGCTCGCCCCGATCCTGCCCACGAAGATCGTGTGCGTCGGCAAGAACTACGCCGACCACGCGAAGGAGATGGGCGGGGAGGCCCCGGCCCACCCGATCATCTTCATGAAGCCGTCCACGACGGTCGTCGGCCCCGGCGCGGCCATCAAGCTGCCGCGTGACTCCGAGCGCGTCGACTTCGAAGGCGAGTTGGCGGTCGTCATCGGCATGCCGTGCCGTGACGTCCCGGCCGCGCGCGCGAAGGACGTGATCCTGGGCTACACGATCGCCAACGACGTGACCGCGCGCGATCAGCAGAAGGCCGACGGGCAGTTCACCCGGGCCAAGGGACACGACACGTTCTGCCCGCTGGGGCCGTGGATCGACACCACGGTCGCGCCGGACGACCTCGACATCAAGACCACTGTGGACGACGAGGTCAAGCAGGACTCCAGCACCGCGTTCATGATCCACGACGTGGCCAAGCTGGTCGAATGGGTCTCCGCCGTGATGACGCTGCTCCCCGGCGACATCATCCTGACCGGCACCCCCGCGGGCGTCGGCCCGATCAAGGACGGCCAGAGCGTCTCGGTCTCCATCGCCGGCCTCGGCACCCTCACCAACCCAGTCACCCTCCGCTAAACCCCCGCGAGCCCCCCTTCTCGACAACGAGTTCCCCCTTCCCGACAACGAGTTCCCCCTTCCCGACGATGAGTTCCCCCTTCCCGACAGTGAGTTCTCATTTCGAGTCGATGGCTCCCGCTTCACCGTGGCCGAAGTGGGAACCCACTGTCGGGAAGTGAGAACTCATCGTCGGGAGGTGGGGACTCGCGTGGTCAGCGGCGGGCGAAAACCGGGGTCGGTTCGGTGAGCAGGCCCCGGCCGACGATCAGGGCCGGGATTCGGCGCAGCGCCGGGATTCGGGCCATCAGCCGCAGGGGCCTTGGCGGGACGACGGACTGGGCGATGTTCACCTCGCCGTCCAGCGCGGGTTTGAGGGCCTTCGCGTGGGCGATCCGCTGCATCGTCTGCACCACGACCGTGGGCAGCAGCCGCCTGCGCCGCACCCTTGCCAGGTCCTTTGTGGACAATGTGCCGCGCTTGATCGGGGCCGCGAGCAGTCGGGCCGCCGCCACCGCGTCCTGAACGGCCAGGTTGATCCCGACCCCGCCGACCGGGGACATCGCGTGGGCCGCGTCGCCCAGGCAGAGCAGGCCGTCGATGTGCCACTGGCGCAGGCGGTCGAGTTTGACGTCGAGCACCTTCACGTCGTCCCAGGAGGACAAGGCGTCGGCGCGGTCGGCCAGCCATGGAGCCGCATCGGCCATGTCCCGCATCAGGTTTTCGATCGGGGTTCGGCGGGCCTGCGCGTCGGTGCCCTTGCGGATGAGGGTGGCGCACTGCCAGTAGTCGGCGCGGTCGATCATCACGGCGGCACGGTGGTTGCCGAGCAGGCCGACGATGCCCGAGGGGTCGCCGTCGTGCTTGGGAAGGCGGTACCACCAGACGTCCATCGGGGTCGGATAGGACTTCGACCGCAGGCCCGCCTTGGCCCGCAGGAGCGAAGTCCGGCCGTCGCAGGCGACTGTCAGGTCCGCCTGGATCCGGCCGCTCCCACCGTCTCTCGTCGTGTAGGTCACGCCGGTGACGCGGCCGTTCTCGCGGACCAGCCCGGTCGCCTCCGTGCCCATCCGCAGAGTGAATGTCGGCTCCTCACGCGCGGCCTTGGCCAGCAGGTCGAGCAAATCCCACTGGGGGACCATCGCGATGTAGTCGTGCCTGCCGCGCAGCAGGGACAGGTCGCCCACGACGAGTGAGCCGCCCTTGTACGGCACCTGGACCTGCTGGATCCGGCTCTGCGGCAGCGCCGCGAACTGCTTGCCGAGGCCGAGGTCGTCGAGCAGGTACAAGGTCGGCGGGTGCACGGTGTCGCCGCGGAAGTCACGCAGGAAGTCGTTGTGCTTCTCCAACACCGTGACCTCGATGCCTGCCCTTGCTAGCAGCAGCCCCAGAACCATCCCCGCGGGCCCGCCGCCCGCCACGCACACCGTCGTGCGATCCATGGTGATCTCCCTTTTTCAACGCCAGTTGAATAATCTCAGGATGCACCCGGGCGTCGAGTCGGTCAAGCACGATCGGCAGAGATACGCTGATCGGGCCATGAGCACTCCTGACGCAAACACCCCAGTCCGAGCCCGCTTCTGCCCGTCTCCGACCGGCACCCCGCACGTCGGGCTCATCCGTACAGCGCTGTTCAACTGGGCTTTCGCCCGGCACAACGGCGGCAAACTCGTCTTCCGCATCGAGGACACCGACGCCGCGCGCGACTCCGAGGAGAGCTACGAAGCTCTCCTCGACGCGCTGCGCTGGCTCGGACTCGACTGGGATGAAGGCCCCGAGGTCGGCGGCGACTACGGCCCGTACCGGCAGAGCCGGCGCGGTGACCGCTACGCCGACGTCATCCGGAAGCTGGCCGAGGCGGGCGAGCTCTACGAGTCGTTCTCCACCAACGAGGAGGTGGAGGAGCGGCGCAAGGCGGCCGGGCAGGACCCGAAGCTCGGCTACGACAACTTCGACCGCGACCTCACCGAGGCGGACAGGGCTAAACGGCGTGCCGAGGGCCGCGAACCGACCCTGCGGCTGCGCATGCCCGACCGCGCCATCGGCTTCACCGACCTCATCCGCGGCGACATCAGCTTCCCGGCCGGGAGCGTGCCCGACCCGGTGCTGGTCCGCGCGAACGGCCAGCCGCTCTACACCCTGGTCAACCCGGTCGACGACGCCCTCATGCGGATCACCCACGTGCTGCGCGGCGAGGACCTGCTGCCGTCCACGCCGCGACAGATCGCGCTGTACGAGGCATTGCAGCGGGTCGGCGTCGCCGAGTTCACCCCGCATTTCGGACACATGCCATTGGTGCGCGGCGAGGGCAACAAGAAACTGTCCAAGCGCGACCCGCAGTCGAATCTGTTCGCCTACCGCGAGCGCGGATTCGTCCCGGAAGGAATGCTCAACTATCTCGCGCTGCTCGGTTGGTCCATTGCGGACGACCGCGACATCTTCACCATGGCGGAGATGGTCGAGGCATTCGAGATCGGCAAAGTCAGCTCCAATCCCGCGCGGTTCGACCTCAAGAAGGCCGAAGCCATCAATGCCGAACACGTGCGCGCGCTGGCCCCCGCGGAGTTCGTCAGCCGGACGCTGCCTTATCTGATTTCCGCCGGATTGCTCCCGGCTGAGCCGACCGCCGAGCAGGTGGCCACAGTGGACGCGATCGCGCCGATGGTGCAGGAGCGAGTCATAGTGCTCGCCGACGCAGCCGGGATGATGCGGTTCCTGTTCACCCCCGAGGACGAATTCGCCCCCGAGGAGGACTCGGCGGCGAAGGCGCTCGGGCCGGACGCCAAGCCCGTCCTCGACGCGAGCATCGAGGCGCTCGAGGGCCTCGGCGAGTGGACCACCCCGGCCATCGAGGAGGCGCTCAAGGCGGCGCTGATCGACGGCCTGGGTCTCAAGCCGCGGAAGGCTTTCGCCCCCGTGCGGGTCGCCGCGACCGGTCGCACGGTGTCCCCGCCGCTGTACGAGTCCCTGGAGCTGCTCGGCCGCGACCGCACCCTCTCGAGGCTGCGCGCCGCACTGCCGTAACGCTTTCCGAACGCGCCGCGATAGAACCCCTTCGGGCCTATCGCGGCGCGTTCGTGCTTGACCGTGCAAGTAGCCGAAATATCACCTGTGCAGACGAATCGAAAAGGTCGTTCGACAATCTATCGTCGCTGAATGACATCAGCGCTCATGTCTTTTATGTTGCCGACGGCCACGCCCGGAGCGCTGACCCGCGATCACTGCCCGCCAACAATTCACGCGGTGTGCCTGGATATTGACGACACGGTGATCGATTTCACTGGCTCGGCAAGATCGGCACTCACCGAATTGATCGGCCGCGACGACATGTGGCCCGCCTGGCAGCGCGTCACCGACGAGCACAGCGCCATGGTCGTCTCCGGCGAACTCGACTACGACACGATGCGCCGCACCCGCACGAAGGCGTTCCTCGCCGACCTGGGCGCCCTCCTCGACGACGACGCGGTGGCGGTGCTGGAAGACCGCAGACTCACCCAGATGCGCCAGGCGTGGACCCTGTTCCCCGACGCCCGCCCCTGCCTCGACTGGCTCCGCGCCGCCGGTTTCATGATCGCCGCTGTGACCAATGCCTCAGCCCCCCACCAGCGCGCACGCCTGGCCGCACAAGGCATCTCCCGGTACTTCGACGTCGTCGTCAGCGCCGGAGAACTGGGCGTCGCCAAGCCCGACCCGGCGATCTTCCACGCGGCCTGCGCCCAACTGGGCCTGCACCCAAGCGAAACCCTGCACATCGGCGACCGCCTCGACCTCGACGCCCTCGCCGCCCGCGCAGCGGGTCTGCACGGCGTCTGGCTGGACCGCACCGGCGGCAACGAACACCCCGACACCATCGTGCCCGTGATCGAAACCCTCGCCGACCTGCCCGAACTCCTCGTCACGGACTACCGCACACCGACACTGACCAGCGCCTCCGGAGTCCCCACCCCACGCCGGTAGGCCCCGATTTCTCTTCGGTGCGGGGTGTGGTCTAACATCTTCTCCGGCACCCCGAACAGCACTAACGGAGAGATCCGGACAGGGCTGATCGAATAGCCATTGGGGTATGGTGTAATTGGCAGCACGACTGATTCTGGTTCAGTTAGTCTAGGTTCGAGTCCTGGTACCCCAGCGGTAAAGAGTCCACAGCCATCTGGTAGGATTCCCGCCAGTAAGACAACATAACTTAAGACGAAAGTTCCTTGGCCCCGTCGTCTAGCGGCCTAGGACGCCGCCCTCTCAAGGCGGTAGCGCGGGTTCAAATCCCGTCGGGGCTACAGAGAAGTCGGCGGTCTACCAGCGGAGAATATTTGCTGGTAGACCGCCTCTTTGTTCGCTCGATCCCCATGCTCAATGCCCTCTCCAGCCGATTGTGGAGAGGACGGCGTGACATGGTTCATGCCATGGCAGACCAGGCGTACCGTGGATCCATGGGGGGAACAAGGGGGAACCCTCCCGGGCGCTCGCGTCCACGGGGGAGTATTCAGACACTGCCGAGCGGATCGCTGCGGGTTCGTGTCTACGCGGGCGTCGACGTGCTGACCGGCAAGGATCTCTATCTTGACCGAGGTCGTTCCGGATGGGCCCGAGGCCACCGACTTGGCCGACGAAGCCCGGGCGAGGTTGGTTCGGCAGGTAGCCGAGAAGCGGCAGCCGAAGACCAACGCCTCGCTCATGGAACTGATCACCGAGCACCTCAAGGTGGCCGACATCGGACCGCGGGCCAAGGGCACCTACGAGGGTTACGCGCGCAAGCACATCGCCACCCCGCCGGGTACACGGCCAGGGGCGCGCGCGATCGGCGACCTGAATATGGCGAACTCAACGCCAAGGTTTTCGACGACTTCTACGCCGAGTTGCGGCGCTGCCGCGACCACTGCGACGGCATGCCGTCGGTCAAACATCACACCGACCGTCCACACCGGTGCGCTGGCGTATGCAAGCCTCACGTGTGCAGGCCGTTGGCTGACTGGACCATCCGGAAAATTCACCGACGCACAGCGCCTTCCTTGAAGTCCTGATCAAACTTCCGTCGTGACTCAGTCATTGTCATCGCCGCTCTCCTCAAAGGCGATGCCTCCACGATACGAGGGGAAGCCCAGCCGGGCGCGAGTCGGGCCTTATCGGTGTTGGAGAGCAGGCCGCCTAACGGGAGCGGTGTGCCGCAACGACGTATGCACTGCTTTTGCCACGGCGAAACCTGTGACCGAAACCTTGGCTGATGAGTTCCTAATACCCGCCCGGGCGATCCTCACCACTGTGGTCGGACAGTGGGGCGGTGAACCCCTGCCCGTGCTAGCGTCGAATCGACTCAAACACGGCGCTGGGGTGGGACGATGCCATTGAGGGGCAGCTGATGGGCGACGGGCCGTGAATGTCGGCGAGCCGCATCGGTGGGCCTTATCCGTGTCCGTCGGATAATGGCGGCGTTTCTTTTGCGCTTTTGTTCCGGGTTTCGATGCTTTGCGCGCGCAGGACATGATTCTTGCGCTCGGGCATGTTTCGAATGGTGAACAAGACCTAGGAGACAAGGGTTCGTGGTCGATTCAGGATCCGCCGCGAGCGTCGCCGCGGTGCTTCGCGAGAACGTCCGTTCGGCGCCCGAGCGCACCGCGGTGGTCTTCGTGGACAACGTCGAGGCGGCCGATGGTGCGCCCCAGTGGTCCTACGCCCAGTTGGACGCCGAGGCGACGAAAACCGGTGCCTGGCTGAGCGCCCGCGTCCCCGAGGGCGGGCGCGTCCTGCTCCTGTACCCGACCGGGCTCGATTTCGCCGCCGCCCTCGTCGGCTGCTTCTACGCCGGGACGGTCGCGGTGCCCGCTCCGCTGCCCGGCCGGTATCGGCACGAGTGGGCGCGCCTGTGCGACATCGCGGCGAACGCCGGGATCTCGGCGATCCTGACCGACCTCGACAACCTTGGCTCGGTGACCGAGTGGGCTGAGGAGGAGGGGCACACCGGCGTTCCGGTGCTCGCCACGAATCGCGGCGATCTCGCGGGCGCGGGCTTGTGGACACCCGTCGAGGTCGACCGCGGGGCGCTCGCGATGATCCACTACACCTCGGGCGCCACCGGGGCGCCCAAGGGAGTGGCGCTCACCCAGGACAACATCCTGCGCGACATCGAGAACCAGTGCGCCGCCTCGGGCATGACCGCCGAATGGCGGGTGGGCGGATGGCTGCCGCACCACCACGCGATGGGTCTGCTCGGCCAGCTGCTGCCCGCCCTCGTGCTCGGTGCCACCGCCGTGGTGATGCGCCCCTCGGCCTTCCTGAAACGGCCGTACGACTGGCTGCGGGTGATCGACAAGTTCGAGCTCACCGCCACCGCCGCGCCCGGCTTCGCCTTCGAGATCTGCCGCGGCCGGGTCACCGACGACGAGGTGGCCGGGCTCGACCTGTCGCGGTTGCGGTTCGCCGCCATCGGCGCCGAACCGCTGCACGCGTCCACAGTGGACGCCTTCGTCAAGCGGTTCGCGCCCGCCGGGTTCCGTGCGGACGTGTTGAGCCCCTGCTATGGACTGGCGGAGGCGACGGCGTTCGTGGCGGGCGACGCGTTCCGTTCGGCCGTGGTCACCAAGGTCGACAACCACGAGCTGGAGCACGGCCGGTTCGTCCCCGCGGCGACGGGCGTCGACATGCTGAGCTCGGGGACACCGCGCGGCTTCGAGATCCGCGTCGCCGACCCGCGAACCGGCGAGGAGTCGCCCCCCGGCGCCCTCGGCGAGATCTGGGTGCGCGGTCCGAGCGCCGCCCGCGGCTACTGGCGCGACGACGCCGCGACCGCCGCGGCGTTCACCCTCGACGGCTTCATCCGCAGCGGCGACCTCGGCACCCTGCACGACGGCGAGTTGTACGTCATCGGGCGGGTGGACGAGATGCTGCGAACGGAGGGGCGGATGTTCACCCCGCAGGAGGTCGAGGGGCGGATGCGGTCGGGATACGCCGAGACCGCCCTGATCGGCGCCGTGTTCACGGTGTCGGCCGCCGAAACCGGGGCCGACCCGATGCTGGTCGCCACCCATGAGATCACGGGTCGGCGCGACGACGCGTGCCTCCGCGAGCTGTCGGCGCGGATCAAGGCGATGGTCGCCGACGAATTCGGGGTCCGCCCCTCGGTCGTGGCCTTCTACCGGCCCAACGGCATCCCGCGCACCGCGGCGGGCAAGATCCAGCGCACGGCGATGCGCGGATTGTTCCTCGATCGGGCCATGAACGCGCTGTATGTCGATTACGAACCCTCGGTGCCCGAATCGCTCCGGGAGTAGCGCCAAGAGTTCGACGAGCGAGCGGGTCTGGTCGCCGAAATCGCTATTGCGACTGTTGTCGGACCGGGCTCCGGCGTCCTGTCTTCAGCGGGCGGTCAGGTTGCCGATAAGGGAATTCGCGGGGTGGGACCGGGAATTCGCTTGACAGTATTTCGGATCACCGCGACGCGCTGAACTGCGGCGGTGGGTCGATATTCACTACTCCGTTTGCGATATGTGAAATGCATGGTCAGGTATGTGAACCTAATCTGTTGCCGGGGTGGGCGGCGCTGGTACGGTCGCTATCGTTGGCGCGGATCGCCGCAGCGCGGTCGACGGATATGTAAAAGATCGGCACGAATGCGGCCGTGGTCGGGGAGATGGAATATGTCAGCGGCGCCGACCTTGTCGGCGATTTCGTCCGCGTGCTTCCGGATCCTAAGCAGACAAACAGGAAAAGGGTAGAAGCGCATGTCCAATCCGTTCGAGGACGACAGCCGGGACTGTCTGGCGCTGGTCAACGACGACGAGCAGTACTCGCTGTGGCCGGGGGATCTGGCTGTCCCCCAGGGCTGGCGGGTCGCGCACGGCCCGGCGCCGGCTCAGGAGATCGCCGACTACATCGACCAGACCTGGACTGACATGCGGCCCACGCGCCCGCGGGACACGATGGCCGCGTACGCGGGCGGGTCGTCGGCATGAGCTCGCACCACGAACTGTTGGTCGAGCGGGCCGAGCAGCCGCGGTTATCCGACGCGGCCCGCTCGGCGGACAGGTCCCCGTCCGGTCGCACGCGCACGGTGCTCGGAGCGGTCGCGGGGCTAGCCGCGCTCGGGGCGTCGACGCCCCTGTGGGGAGTGTTCGGCTCGCGCGCCGTCGACGCGGTCACCCACTTCCTCATGGCGGTCGTCGTCATCCTGGTCACCTGCCAGCTCCTGGCGGCGCTCGCCCGCGTGATCGGCCAGCCGCCGGTGCTCGGCGAGATGGTCGGCGGCCTGCTGCTCGGTCCGTCGCTGCTGGGCCTGGCGTGGCCGCAGGGCAGCGCGTTCCTGTTCCAGCAGCCGGTGATCGAACAGCTGGACAAGGCCGCGCAGCTGGGCCTGGTCATCTTCGTCTTCCTGCTGGGCTGCGAGTTGCGCACGGAGCGGATCGAGCGCAAGGGCATGGTCGCGGGGTCGGTGATCGGCGGCATGGCCCTGCCCCTGCTGGCGGGCATGGGGATCGTGTACGTGACCGGCGACCTGCTCGCCGGCGACAAGGCCACGCCGCCGCAGGCGATGCTGTTCGTCGGACTGGCCATGGCGGTGACGGCGCTGCCTGTGCTGGCGCGCATCCTCGCCGACCTGAAACTGGAGAACTCCAGCATCGGCGCGCTCTCGATCTCGGCCGCGGCCATCGGTGACGGCGTGCTCTGGGTCGCACTGGCCTTCCTGCTGGCCGGGACCGGCACCGGCGGGCACGGGATCGAGATCCTGGTGCTGGCGTTCGTGCTGGTGCTCGTGACCGCTCTGTGCGTGCGGCCGCTGCTGGCGATGCTCGTGCGCCGCCTCGGGTCCAGCCCGCTGCTGACGATCGTGCTGGTCGCGGGGGCGATCGGCTATTCCGTGCTGACCCAGACCATCCAGCTGCACGCGGTGGTCGGCGCGTTCCTGTTCGGCGTCGCGGTGCCGAGGGACTCGCTGGCCGTGGAGGAGATCGGCCGCAGGCTGGAGGGCTTCACGCTGATCATCCTGCTGCCCCTGTTCTTCGCCGGTGTCGGCCTAAGGATGTCCGTCGGGCTCCTGGGCGCGGACCCGACGGCCTGGCTGGTGCTCGGCGCGGTCCTCGTGGCGGCGGTGATGACCAAGGTGGTCGGCGCGGGCGGCGCGGTGCGGTTGGCGGGCCTGCCCGCCCGGGAGGCGTGGTGCTTCGGCGTCCTGATGAACTGCCGCGGTGTGACCGAGGTGGTGGTGCTGAGCATCGGCTACCAGGCCGACCTCATCAACCAGCTCGCCTACACGATCATGGTCATGGTCGCGGTGATCACCACGGCGCTGACCGGGCCCCTGGTGCGCTGGTCGCTGAAGCGGGCACCGGACGACACCCTCGCGGCGCCGAGGACGCGCACCGGGGGGAAGGGCGACACCGTCACGGATTGACGATGTCGGCGAACCGCCCGCGCGGGGCGAACCGGGTGGATCACCTGTGCGGCACGTGATGGCCGGGCGGTCGGGGACCGCGATCCCGACACCGCCATCAGAAGCCTGCTTCTCAACAGCGACAAGGCAATTCTCGACAGCGACAAGGTGTGCCGGGGGTCCCGTGAAGTTGGATGTCAAGAACCGCGTCAAATTCGTCCGCTGGCCGGCGGAGAGCGATCTCCGCGAGGAGTGCACAGCGTTGCGTCACCTGTGCCTGCTCATCGTCGAGGGCGGCGCGCCGCCGCCGGAGGACCTGAGCCCCAACGAGGACTGGGTTCGCCCGCCCATCGTGCCGCAGGACCTGCAGGCCAGGGTCCGCCAGCTCGCCGCTCGGGCGGTGCTCAACACCAAGCCCGTGTTGGACCCCGCGGGGATCCTGTACTTCAGGGACGCGTCGGTCACCTTGTCCCTGACCCAGTGCGAGATGTTGGCCCCGCTGATCTCCCGTTTCTGTCGGCTCGTCTACCGCGACGAGCTGCGCGAGATCCTCGAACACTCCGGTGCCAGCTCGTCGAGCAACGCGCTCGACCTGCACGTCATGCGACTGCGGCGCCGGCTGCAGCTCGTCGGGCTCGGGGTGCGCAACGTTTGGGGTCGGGGGTTTGTGGTCGAACCCCTGTAGCCCACCCACGGTGGCTTGCTTGTCCATCGAACGGTTCCAGTGTCGCGGATTCGTCGGTCGGTCGGGCCGCGGCCGAAAGAGATCTTTCACGGTCGGGATTCATCGCAATGATCACGAAGCATTCACAGTCGGAGGCGGGCGATTTGCGTACGGTGCCTGAATTTTTCGAGTCCATGGTTGCCAGGTCGGGTGATACTCAGTCGGTCGTCTTCGGTGACACCGCCGTCAGCTACGCGGAGCTGAACGCGCGCGCGAACCGACTCGCCCGACGGCTGATCGCCTCCGGCGTCGGGCCGGACGCGCTGGTCGCGATCGCGCTGGCTCGCTCGACCCGGCTGATCGTGGCGGTTCTGGCGGTGCTGAAGGCGGGCGGGGCGTATTTGCCGCTGGACCCGACCTACCCGGCCGACCGGCTCACGTACATGGTCGTCGATGCCAAGCCGATCCTGTTGCTGCGCACGGAGAACGTCACCTCGCTCGACCTCGACGTGCCGGAGTTGGTGGTGGACGACCCGGCGGTCGACGCCGCCGTGGCGGGGGAGCGCGACGACAATGTCACCGACGCCGGGCGGCGCGCGCCGCTGTCGCACGACCACCTGATGTACGTCATCTACACCTCCGGATCGACCGGCGTGCCCAAGGGCGTCGCGCTCACCCACGACGGTGTCGCCGACCTGGTCTCGACCCAGGCGAAGCGCTACGGCATCGGCGCCGGCGAGCGGGTGCTGCAGTGGGCGTCGTTCAGCTTCGACGCGTGGTTCTGGGACTTCACCCTGGCCCTGCTGCAGGGCGGCACCCTCGTCATGGCCGAGCAGGATGAGCTGCTGCCGGGGGAGTCGCTGCGCGAGACCATGCTGCGCCACGACGTCAAGCACGCCGTGCTCCCGCCGGTGGCGCTCGGAATCACCGAGAGCGACGGCCTGCTGGTCGACGGCACGATCACCTCGACCGGCGACGTGTGCACCCGGTCGCTGGCCGAGGAGTGGTCCAAGGGCAGGCGCCTGCTCAACGGCTACGGCCCGACCGAGGTGACCGTCGGCGCGTCGATCGGCGGCCCGATCGAGGGTGTCCAAGGCGAGGTCACCATCGGGACCCCCTGGGACGGCACGGCGATCCACATCCTCGACGAGAAGCTCGACATGTGCGCCGACGGCGAGGAAGGCGAGCTCTATCTCGCGGGCACCGGGTTGGCCCGCGGCTACCTCAACCGGCCGAGCCTGACCGCGAGCCGCTTCGTCGCGAACCCGTACGGCCCGCCCGGCAGCCGGATGTACCGCTCGGGCGACAAGGGCAGGCGAGCCGCCGACGGCGAGCTCTACTTCACCGGCCGCGTCGACAACCAGGTCAAGGTGCGCGGTTTCCGGATCGAACTCGGCGAGATCGAGACGCGTCTGGAGAGCCACGCCGCCGTGGAGCTCGTCGCGGCGGTCGTCGGTGGGGAGGACGCCTCGACCGAGTACGTCGTCGCCTACGTCAAGACCTCGGCCCGGCACGACACGACCGCGGTGGACGCCTTGGCGGCGGACCTGCGCGAGCATGCCCGCCAGGCCCTTCCCGAGCACATGGTTCCGTCGATCGTCGTGTTGGACGAGTTCCCGACCCTGCTCAACGGCAAGATCGACCGGCTGGCCCTGGCGGAGCGGGCGGCGGGTGCCAGGAGCGACGCGGCGCCCTCGGCCGCCCCGCCCTCGGAGGGTTCCTTCGAGCAGATCCTCATCGCCGTGGTGATGGACACGCTGAAGATCACGTCGGCGACCCCGGCGGACAACTTCTTCGATCTCGGGGGGCACTCGGTGCTGGCCGCGAAGTTGGCAGGCCGCATGCGAAAGGAGCACGGGGTGGTCGTGCCCATGCGGTCGCTGTTCGAGGCGGAGAACTTGGCCGACCTGGCCAGGATCATGCAGGACGCCAAGAACGTCTAGCGGTCGACGGAACCGACACCGCTGGTCGCGAGCCCCGCGCCCCGCACCCCGGATCATCGGGTGCGGGGCGTGCGATCAGCCGCCGTAGACCGGGTCCGGCTTCATCAGGCGCAGGGCGATCAGCACCCGTGACACCGCGATCACGGCCAGGGCGCCGATGACCATTCCCGGCTTGAACGCCACCGGCACGCTCATGATCGAGCGCCGCGAGGCCTCGAAGTCGGCGTGCGGGCCGAACAGGCGGAACACGGTGGGCATCTGGGAACCCACGAACAGGCGGTAGACCAGGCGGGGGTCCTTGAAGGCGGCGGCACGCCACGGCGAGCATCCGAGCACCTTCGAGAAGTCGAGCATGTAGTGGTTGTAGTGCACCAGAGTCCGCAGGTCCGGGTTGCCGTGGAACACGGCGTCCTCGTAGGACGACTGCTGCTCGATCAGCTTCTTCAGCTGGTAGCGGTCGGGCAGCTCCCGCTTGCCGCTGAGCAGCAGGGCGAAGTAGCGGGCCTGCATCTCCGAGCAGGCGGGCACACCGCCCGCGGCGGGCCGAGCCCAGCCGATGAACACCACGCCGGTGCCGAGCTCCGGGTGGATCATGTGCTTGTACATCGTGCGCACGTCGCTCGCGTCGACATTCTTGAGGATATTGAAGTCCTCGCGGTACCCGGTGTTCAGCATGATCGTGTCGATCTGCCTGCGCGTGCCGTCCTTGAACTGGACGTAGTCCTTGCCGAGCCGCTCGATACCGGAGGCGTTCACGGTCAACTTGCCGTCGACGATCCGGTGGATGAAGCCTTCGTTCTTGGTCAGGAAGTGGTTGAAGAAGTCGGGGTTCTTCGAGTTCCACTCGGCCACCGCCCTGCTGACGGGGTTGGCGGCCTTCGTCCGGTTCCGCCTGTTGCCCAACCGGATGAACGGGTTGGCGACGGCCAGCGGCACCGAGAGCAGCAAGTGCGAGGTGAAGGCGTCGTTGGTGTGCGGGCCGCCGCCGGGGTAGCGCTCCACGACCGGCTGGAAGCGCCGCACCGACAGTGCGCAGCTGTCGGCGACGCGGGCGATCTCGTCGACGACGTCGGCCGCCGTCTCGCCGATGCCGACGCAGAGCACGTTCCTGCCCTCGAAAGCCTTGTTGTTGCGGTAGTGCGCCGAGTGCAGGATCTCGCCCTCGAACTCCTCCTGGCCGGGCAGGTCGATGTAGTTCGGGACGCGGTGGGTGCCCGTGGAGACGGCGATCGCGTCGAACTGGTGCGCGACAACGGCCTGGGGGTCGTCGGCGGAGGCGACGTCGACGGTGTAGCCGCCCGCCTTGTTCTTCGCGATGCTCAGCACCTCGGTCCCGTACCGGATGGTGCGGCCGAGGTCGAACGTCTCGACGAAGTCCAGCAGGTACCGCCGATACCTGGCCGCCGACCAGAACTGGCGGGGCTCGTGCGCCGGCGGCGGGAAGCTGGAGAACGTCATCATGTAGTTCGAGATGGTCAGCATCGTCGAGTCGTAGGCCCCCGCCTCGCCGCCGCCGATGTTCTCGCGGAACACGCCACCGGGCTCACGGGCCTGTTCGAAGCAGGTCACCGAATGGCCTTCGTCCAGCAGTTCCTTGATCGCGACCAACCCGGACGGTCCCGCGCCGATCACACAGATGTTCTTTTTCATGGCCCCCCTAGCACTCGATGGTTCGAATCAGCGGCCCTGGAAATGGACCGGCAAACTCTTGTAGCCGTTGAGGAAGTTCGAGTAGATCGGTCGGGGCGTGCCGCGCGGCTCCATCCGACCGACCTTGGCGACCAGAGCCCCCAGCAGCGCGTTCAGCTCCGCGCGCCCGAGGAAGGCGCCCAGGCAGAAATGTGGACCGTGGCCGAACGAGAGGTGTTTGTTGGGCGAGCGCGACAGGGTGAACCGGCGTGGCTCATCGAAGACCGCCTCGTCGTTGTTGCCCGAGATGGTCCACAGGGTGAGGATGTCGCCCTCGCGGGCCTCGTGCCCGTCGATGGTGAGATCCGCCTTGGCTGTGCGGGCCAGGTGCATCGCCGGCGACGACCAGCGCAGCACCTCCTCCACGGCGGACTCGAACGACACTTCCCCGGCGCGCAGCGCGTTCCACTGGTCCGGATTCTCGATCAGGGCGAGCACGGCGCAGATCGCCGAGACGCGGGAGGTCTCGTCACCGCCGAGGATCAGGCTGTAGCAGTTGACCGCGAGTTCGGCCTCCGTCAGGCGCTCGCCGTCGACCTCCGCGGCCGCGAGGGTGCTGATGACGTCGTCGCCCGGGCTCTCCCGGCGCTGCGCGGCCAGCTCCATGAAGTAGAGGACGATCTCATTGCGGGCGCCCAGCGCCTCGAACTCGTCGCTGTCCGCGTGGTCGGACGACAGCGCCATCTTGTTCCACCGCAGCAGATCGGCGCGGTCCGCGGCCGGGACCGACAGCAGGTCGCAGATCGTGGTCATCGGCACCTGCTCGGCGACCTCGGTGGCGAAGTCGAAGGTGTCCAGCTCGACGACCTTGGCGATCAGGTCGTCGGTGCGCTCCCGGACCTTTTCGACCACGGCACCGAGAACGCGGGGGGTGAACGCGCTCCAGATCAGATTGCGCAGCGGGCGGTGCCGCGGCGGATCGGTGACCGCCAGCATGCTCCCGCCCGCGGAGTCGCCGCCGCGCAGCACAACGTCGAGAACGTTGCCCCGCTCGGAACTCAGCGCCTCGTGGTGCAGCAGCGACTGGATGTCGCGATAGCGCGAGACCACCCAGAATCCAGGGTTCCGGTCCGTGGGCTCATGCCAGTACACGGGATTGTCCGCGCGCGCCGCGCGCCAGAACTCATGGACGTCGTTCTCGACGAAGGTGGCCGGGGCGGCGAGGTCCAGGGCACGAACGCCGAGAATGGGATGAGTCATTGGCCGATCGTGGCAGGCACCGAGGACGGGCCGCCCAAACTCTTCCGGGTTCCTTTCCCCGGGGATCGCCCCGCGGCCTCGCGACCCGACGCGCGGGCCCGTTACTCGCTGAAGTGGCTGAGCCCGGTCTGGTAGGCGATCGCGACCAGTTGGGCTCGGTCCCGCCCGCCGAGCTTGCCCATGATGCGGCTGACGTGCGTTCGGGCGGTCGCCGGACTGAGGAACAGCGTGGCGCCGATCTCCTGGTTGCTCATGCCCTGTCCGACCAAGGCGAGCACCTCGCGCTCCCGGTCGGTCAGCACCGCGAGCCGGTCCTCACCGGACTTCGCGGCACGCCGCTGCGCGGTGAACTGGCTGATCAGCCGTCGGGTGATCCGTGGGGCGAGCAGCGCGTCACCGGCGGCGATCACGCGGATGGCGTGCAGCAGCTCGGCGGGGCCCGCGTCCTTCAGCAGGTATCCGCTCGCCCCGGCCTGCAGCGCCTCGAACACGTTCTCGTCGGTGTCATACGTGGTCAGGATCAGGACCTTGACCTGCTCCAGCCCGGCCGTCTCGGCGATCTCGCGCGTGGCGCGGATGCCGTCGAGGCGCGGCATGCGGATGTCCATGAGCACGACGTCCGGGCGGGCGGCGCGAGCCATCTCCACGGCCTCAGCGCCATTGGTGGCCTCCCCGACCACCGTGATGTCGTCCTCCAAGTCCAGCAGCACCCTGAACCCCGACCGCACCAGCCTTTCGTCGTCGGCCAGGAGCACTTTGATCGGCGAACCCGAGTTCACAGCCGGGCCCCGACCGGGGCCAGTGGAAGCCGGGCGGTGACCTCGAACCCGCCGCCCGGACGAGACAGCGCGTCGAGCTCGCCGCCGAGCAGCCTGCAGCGTTCCCGCATCCCGACGATGCCGCGGCCCGCGGTGGGCGCGTCCACAGCCGAGGGGACGCGTGCGATGCCGCGGCCGCCGTCGTCGGTGACCCGGATGCGCAGTGCGTCGATCCCCGGTTCGAGTGTGATCGTGACCTTGGTCGGGCCGACATGGCGGATCACGTTGGTGATCGACTCCTGGACGATGCGGTAGGCGGCGCTGCCGACCGCGCTGGGCAGCGGTGTCTCCGGCGCGGTCTGGTTGAGGGCGATCTCGAGCCCGGCGTCGCGGGCCTTGGTGGTCAGCTCGTGGATCTGGTCGAGGCCGGGGTAGGGCTCGCGGTCGTCGCCGTCGCGCAGCACGCCGAGAATGGCGCGCATCTCCCGCAGCGCCCGCGAACTGGTCTCCTCGATGGTGCGCAGCGCCTCGCGGGCCTGCTCCGGCCGCTTGTCGAGGACGTGGGCGGTCACCCCGGACTGCACGTTGATGATTGCGATCGCGTGGGCGACGGTGTCGTGGACCTCGCGGGCGATCCGCAGCCGCTCGGCGTTGACACGGGCCCTGGCCTCCTCGTCGCGGGACCGCTCGGCGAGTTCCGCCCGCTGCTGCGCGTCGGCCGCGATGACCCGGCGCGACTTGATCGACACCCCGAGCGTCATGCTGATGACGGACGCGCCGATGCGGAAGAACACCCAGCCGATGGCCGCGGGTGGATTGATGTCCGCCGCGGCGACAAGCCAGCCGACTGAGATCACCCCGGTGCCGACGCCCGCGATCAGCAGCGACCTGCGGCCGCCATGGGCGGCCAGGGTGTAGATGGCGACGAACAGCGCGAGGCAGGCCAGACGGTCGGGGAAGCCGAGCGCGAAGTACACCAGGCTGGCCAACGACGTGATCGCGAAGACCACGACCGGCAAGCGGCGGCGGGCGGCCACCGAGAGCCCGCTGATGGCGAGCAGGATGTAGCCGGCGTTGCCCAGGTCGCTTACCGGCCGGGCGACCGGTTCGGCGCCCATCGCGTAGCCGGCGCTCTGGAGTTGGACCGCGGTGACGAACAGCGCGAGTAGGACATCAAGAAACCAGCCAGGCCGCCGCGACAACCACGCGGAGATCTGTCGCGACATCACCCGCGGATCCATACCATGATCGTAGGGTACCCGCGGTTGCCCGGCTCCGGTTCGATGGCGCGTTCTCCTACGACGACAGGCGTAGCGGGAGCGCCGGTCAGTACGCGCAGAGGCGTAGCCGACCTCATCTCCACGCCGGAAGCGCGACACCCTGGCGTGCCGGGAAGATCGCGGTATGAAGAAGGCAGTCAGCATCCTGGCCATCGTGCTTCTCGCGGCCATCACCGTCCAGTTCTACTTCGCCGCCAGCGGCGCGTTCGACAACGCGCCCAAGGAAGCGTCCTTCGCGCTGCACCGGGGCCTGGGCAACGGCATCCTGCTCATCGCGGTCCTGCTCACCATCGGCGCGGCCATCGCCCGATTCCCCGGCAAGCTGATCGGGATGTCGGGTTTGGTCGCCGTGCTGGTGCTCGTCCAGTCCCTGATCCGCGAGGTCTCGAAGTCGATCGCCGACGGCGGATCCGACGCGGGCAACTACATCTTCGGTCTGCACGCGGTGAACGGGGTGATCATCATGGGCATCGCCGTCATGCTCGTGCGGACGTTCCGGCAGACCGCATGGAAGACGGCGGCGGAACCGGCCGCAGTCTCGTCATGACGACCGGCACGCTGCTCATCCTGGACCACGCGATCGCGGCGCTCACCGTGATCGCGTGGTTCGCCGCCGCCGTCACCGCGGCGATGCGGGCCAAGCCCGCCTTCCTCCTGCTGGTGGTCGCGCTGGTCGTGACCGTAATCAGGGCGGTCTCGATCGTGCCGCTGGCCGGGCGCGGCTGGTGGTTCGTCGAGGAGAAGGTGGTCTTCGGCCTTCCGATCCTCGGTGTCGCGGCGATAGCCGCCGCGGTGCTCGCCGGGCCCCGACTGCGCGCCGCCGCCCGGTCGCGGGACACCAGTCGCTCCGGGGACACCGCCGCGGGCGTCGTCGCGTTGTTCGCCGCCGCGTTCACCGCACTGGTCTCGTTCGCGGTGGCGTTCATCATCGGCTACCCCCTGACTCCCTCGACCGCGCTGATCGCACCCGCGGTCGTCGTCGCGGCCACGATGCTGACCGCGCGCGTGCTGACGAACCCGGATGAGGACAAGTCCGGGAGCGCGGACACGGCGTCCACGGCGGTGCCCACCCCGTCGGAGTTGACCCGCCGCCGGTTCCTCGTCGTCGCGGGCGGGGTCGTCGCGGTCGGCGCGGGCGGCACCGGGATCGGCTTGGCACTGACCCCCGGCACGAACGCGACACTGGGCGGCGGGCCCGGCCCGGCCTCGGTGCCGACCATCTCGGTCGCCGACCTGCGTGGCCTCCAAGACCCGGCGCCCGGCGGCGTCGTCCGCACCCATTCCATAACCGCGCGCAAGGCCATGGTGAAGCTGGAATCCGGTCGCGAGATCGACGCGCTCACCTTCGACGGCACCCTGCCCGGGCCGCCGATCACGGCGACGCAGGGCGACGTCATCGAGGTCAAGCTCCGCAACCAGGACATCGACGACGGCGTGACCATCCACTGGCATGGCTACGACGTACCGTGCTCGCAGGACGGCGCGGAAGGGCTCACCCAGGACACCGTCAGGCCCGGTGGCGAATTCGTCTACCGGTTCCGGGCCGACCAGGTCGGGACCTACTGGTACCACACCCACCGGTCGTCGCACGTCAACGTCCGCCGCGGTCTCTACGGCACGCTGGTCGTGAAGCCCCGTGAGGAAGGCGGTGGCGAGGGTGCGCTCGACCTTCCCCTTGCCGTGCATACCTTCGATGGTGGCGCCACCGTGATCTCCGGCGGCGCCGAGCACGTCGCGGCGCCGGGCACGAAGGTTCGGCTGCGGCTGATCAACACCGACTCCGACCCGCACCGGTTCGCCTTGTCAGGCACCCCGTTCACACTCGTGGCCGTGGACGGCCGCGACCTCAACGGGCCGGGTGAGATCAGCGAGAAGCTGCTTCGGCTGGCCGCCTCCGGCCGCTACGACGTCGTGTTCACCATGCCTGCCGGGCCGGTGGTGCTCGCGGTCGACGGCGACACCGCCAAGGTGTGGGTGCTGCCCAAGGCCGGCACGCGCGACGACACCGTCACCGGCCAGGACACGGGGGCGTGGCCGGAACTCGACCTGCTGGCATACGGCACTCCCGCCGCGGTCGCACTGCGCCCCGAGGCCGCGAACCGGCACTTCACCCTGGTGTTGGGCCGAGGGCTGGCCATTGTCGACGGCTCACCGTCGTACGCGCAGACCGTCAACGGCGTCGGGCACCCGTCGATCCCGGACCAGCTCGTCGCCGAGGGCGACACCGTCCGGTTCACCGTCGTGAACCGGAGCCTCGAGACCCATCCCTGGCACCTGCACGGCCATCCCGTGCTGATCCTGTCCAGGGACGGCGTGCCGTCGGGCAGCCCGCTGTGGGTCGACACCTTCGACGTGCGGCCGGGTGAGGTGTGGGAGGTCGCGTTCAAGGCCGCCAACCCCGGCATCTGGATGAACCACTGCCACAACCTCCCGCACGCCGACCAGGGCATGATGCTGCGCCTGCGCTACGACGGCGTCACGTCCCCGTTCGGCGGCGGGCACTCGGGCCACCATGGCGCACCCCTCCTGTCATAGGCAGCCGGGTCAGCCCAGCCGCGGGATCCGCGGGTAACGCGCCCTGATCAGCGCGCCCGCCCGGGGACCCTGGGCGAAGACATACCCGGGTGTGTCCACCCGCACGCCGGTGACCCAGTCCACCACGACCGGGTCCACCGGCGCCCCCGACTGCGCGTCGACCAGGACGAGGCCGCGGTCCTCCTCGGCCAGCCGGTGGTTCCCGAACGCGGCCATGACCAGCAGGACCGGGCGCAGCGCACGGCCGAGGTCGGTCAGCAGGTATTCGGGGTCTTCGGCGACGGTGTCGACGATCTCCAGCAGGCCCTTGGCCACGAGGTCACCGATCCGCTCCCGCAGCACGTCCGGCGCGGTGGTGAGGTTGCGCTGGATCGCCGCGAACCGGGTGTGGCCGTCGAAGACCTCGTGCACGATCTCCAGCGTCCACCAGTGGCCGATCACCTCGACGGCCCGTCCCAGCGGGCAGTCGGGGACGCGGGACTTCGGGCCCGGCAGGCGTGCGCCCTGCCGGGTGTCGCTCAGGTCGGCGGTCATGTTTCGCTCCAACGGGTTCTGGCGGACGTGGGCATGGGGCCGGCTGGGCCGGTGGCCTACTTTCGGTCGGTGCCCTTGTCGGGCGGGTTGGGGCCGTTCAGCGACCAGTACCGCCGCATCCCGTACAGCAGTGGGCTCGGCTCATCGTCGGCGTGTGTGGTCACGCCGACGACGTCGCCGAAGACCACCACGTGGTCGCCGACCGACAGCGTCGCGCTGACCCGGCAGGCCGCGACCGTGTGGGCGTCCTCGATCAGTTGCGGCACACCGGTGTCTGGATCCCTGATCCAGACGATCTTGTCGAACCGGTCGGCGTCACCGGAGGCGAACAGCTTCGCCGCCCGTTCGGCCTGGTCGTGCAGCAGGTTCACGGCGAACGCGTTCCGTTCGAGCAGCGCCGCCAGGGTCGGGCTCTCCGCGCGCAGGCACGCCAGGAGAGTCGGCGGCCTCAGCGACACGCTGCACACCGACGAGCAGGTCATGCCCCACGGCTCGCCATCCGGCCCGGAGGTGGTCACGATGGCCACCGCGGCCGGATGGGTGGTCATGAGGGACCGGAACTGCGCCGGGTCGACGTGGGTGTACGGAGCCGGGGCGGTCAACGGATCCGGCATGGTCTGGTACCTCCTCCTTGGGCCACTGGCTTCGGGCCACTGGGTCCTCGAGGCGTTCGGTGGTCGCGCACGGCGGTGGCGCTGCCGAGAACTCGCCGGTCAGACGCATTCGTCCACGAATTCGAGCAGCAGCCGAACCCCGGTCTCGAGCCGCACCGGGTCGACACAGAAGGCGATCCGGATCAGGCTCCTGGCCCAGGGCGCGTAGTCGTGGGAGACGATCCTGCCCTGCTCGTCGAGTGTCGGGCGCATGGCGAAGCCGTTGCCGGGAACCACGGCGACTCCCTTGCTCTCCAGCAGGCGCATCGCGAATGTCTCGGCGTCGAGCCCGGTCTTGGCCACGTCCAGCATCGCGTACCACCCGCCGGCGGGCAGCTCACGCAGCAACCCGGCCTCGGCGAGCGCGGGCAGCGCGACATCCCGGTTGCGCTGCACCGCCTTGCGGTTGGTCGCCGCGGCGTCGGCCCGGCTTTCCAGCGCGGCGATGCCCGCGTGCTGCACCGGGGTCGAGGTGCCGATGATGTTGGCTTCCTGCACGACTTTCATCACGTCGGCTGCCCGGTCGTTGGCCGGCGCGACGTAGCCGAGGCGGTAGCCGGTCATGGCGAAGCTCTTCGAGAACGTGAACACGCTGTGCACGATCCGCTCGTCGACGGGCAGATCGCGCTCGAGCGAGGCCACCGACAGGTGTTCGTTCTCGTAGCAGAAGTGCTCGTAGGCCTCGTCGCTGATGACGTGCCAGCCGCGGTCGCGAGCCAGCCCGAGCAGGGCGCCGATCTCGTCGGCGTCGAGCACGACGCCCGTCGGGTTGGCGGGCGAGTTGATCAGCATCACCTTGGTGCGCGGGGTCGCGGCGGCGGCGATCACGTCGGGGTCGGGCCGGAAGTCCTTCCCCAGCGGGTAGAGCACGGGCCGAAAGCCCGCGAGCAGCGCCTGCTGCAGGTGCACCGGCCAGTGCAGTTCCGGCAGGAGGATCTCGGCGCCGGGCTCGGCAAGCGTCTTCAGCAGCGAGAACAACCCCTGGCAGGACCCCGGCGTGATCAGCACCCGCGACGCCGTGGTGTCGATGCCGTTGTCGTCGCGCAGTTTCTCGACGATCGCCTCACGCAGTTCGGCGAGACCCTCGATGCCCATGTAGCGGGTGTCGCCGCGCCTGACGGCGGCGACGAACGCCTCGGCCACGTCATCGGTCGGGGTGTAGTACGGCTCGCCGACGTGCAGCTTGACGACCTCGTCGCCGGTCTGCCGCTCCCGCGCCTCGGCCTCCCGGAATATGGCGTGCAGGCACGATGAGGGGATCGATCCCGCGGCGGACAGGATGTCTGGACTCACGCTGGTACCACCTTCTGATCCGATAGGCTGATTCGTGCAGGGCTGGTCGTGGTCGGTCATGCGGTGCGACCACCGTCGATGGGGATCAGTGCGCCGGTGACCCACCCCGACAGTTCGGGGTCGAGCAGCAACCCGACCCAGCGTCCGATCTCCGCCTCTTCGCCGAAGCGGCCCATGGGGGTCGAAGCGACCAGATCCACCCTCAGCCGGTCGATTCCCGCGCTGTCGAGGCCGGTCGCCGACCACATCGGGGTGTCCACCGGCCCGGGCAGGATCGCGTTCACCCGGACGTCCGGCGCGAGTTCGCGCGCCAGCGAGCGGGTGAGGCTGTTGAGGGCCGCCTTGGTGGCGCCGTAGTACGCCCGGCCCGGCATGGACAGCACACCGCCGACCGAGGAGATGTTGACGACGCTGCCCTTGCGGGCCCGAAGCTCCGGCAGCGCGCACCTGATCAGCTCGGCGGGCGCGCGGACGTTGACGGCGAACATCGCGTCGAAGTCCTCGGGGTCGGCCACGCCGAGCGGGCCGAAGCGCGCCATGCCCGCGTTGTTCACCACCGCGTCGAGTACGCCGAACCGGCCGGTCGCCGTCGCGACGATCCGCTCGGCCGCACCGGCGGCGCTGACATCGCGCGCCGCGATCGCGACGGCGTCGCCGTAGCGGTCCGCCAAGTCGCGCAGGGGCTCCTCGCGGCGACCGACGACGGTGACGAGAGCGCCCGACTTCAGCAGGCACTCGGCGATTCCCCGGCCGATGCCGGTGGCCGCGCCCGTGACCACGACCGACTTCCCGTCGAGGCTCACCGCGCCACCTCGGCGTTCCTGGCGCTCTCGGTGTCTCCGGTGTTCTCGGTGTTCCCGGGGCGGGGGGCCAGGCAGTCGACGATGTCGGCGATCAGCTCCGCCGAATTCTCGGCGAACGCGAAATGGCCGCCCGGCCAGGCCCGCGTGCCGAACTCGCAGCCGCCCACCGAGGCCCACATCGCCACCGCCTCGGCGTCGACCAACGGGTCCTCGGTGTTGCGGTAGGCGCGGACCGGGCACGTCAGCGGCGGCGCGTGCGGATCGGGCGCGTAAGTCTCGTGCAGGGCGATGTCCGCCCGCAACACCGGTAGCAGCAGGTTTCGCAAGTCGGGGTCGTCAGCGACCTCCGGCTCGATCCCCCCGAGTTCGCGCACAGCCGACCAGAGGTCGTCGTCGGAGCCGCGGTGGGTGGTCCCGCCGCCCGCGTGCCGAGGTGCGCGGGCGCCCGAGACGAACAGCGCCCGCGCGGGCCCGCCGTCGTCCTGGAGCACCCGCGCCGTCTCGTAGGCGACCAGTGAGCCGAAGCTGTGGCCGAACAGCGCCCAGTCCGCCGGGCCGAGTCGGGCGAGTTCCGCAGCCACACACGAGGCCATCTCGGCCACGCCGTCCGCTGGGTCTTCGGCGATCCGGTCCGCGTGGCCGGGGTACTGCACCGCGAAGAGCTGGATGTCCTCGGGCAGCGCCGTCGCCCAGCCGCGGAAGGTCGCCGCCGAGCCGCCGGAATGCGGGAAACAGAGGAGTCGGACAGCTGCGCCCTCCCGACTGGTGATGGCCCGTACCCAACCTCGGTCACGTGTGCGTGCGCGGTTCACACGATCGAGGGTCACGATGGCACTGGCCCGCTCGCCGCAAACTTTCAAAGCTCTGTCGGGGCTCGGTGCGGCCCCGGGGCGGTCTGACGAGTCTGGAGGTGTCGCAACCGAGGAGGACACATGCTGGACGGGTTCGTGTCGTGGCCACCTGATCTCGCCGCGCGCTACCGGAGCGCGGGCTACTGGAAAGGCGTCGCCCTCGGGCAGCTCGTCGCCGAGAGCGCCAAGCGTCATCCTGACAAGATCGCCGCGGTCGACGCGACCCGTCGGGTCACCTACTCCGAACTCCTCGACGAGGCCGACCGGATCGCCTCCGGCCTGGCCGGGCTCGGCGTCGGCTCCGGCGACCGGGTGATGCTGCACCTGCCGAACATCATCGAGTTCCTCACCACGATGGTCGGTCTGTTCCGGCTCGGCGCGATTCCCGTGATGGCCCTGCCCGGGCACCGCCGCGACGAGATCACCCAGCTCGCGATCGCCTCGGGCGCCGTGGGCTATGTCGGCCCCGACCGGTTTCAGGGCTTCGACTTCCGCGCGCTGGCCCGCGAGGTCCAGGCCGACGCGCCGCACCTCAAGCACGTCGTGATCGTCGGCGACGCCGACGAGTTCACCGCCCTCGCCGCCCTGGCCGAGTCCGAGATCAAGGACTTGCCGCCCGTCGACGCCGCCGAGGTGGCGCTGCTGCTGCTGTCCGGCGGGACCACCGGTGTGCCGAAGCTGATTCCCCGGACCCACGACGACTACGCCTACAACATGTTCGCGTGCGCCGAGGTGGTCGAGTTCGACGAGGACGGCGTCTACCTCGCCGCGAACCCCGTCCCGCACAACGCCGCGCTCGGCTGCCCCGGCGCGCTCGGCGCGTTGGTCGTCGGCGGGAAGGTCGTGCTGGCGGGCAATCCCAGCCCCGAGATGGTGTTCCCGCTGATCACGAGCGAGGGCGTCACGCACACCGCGCTGGTGCCCGCGCTGGCGCTGTTGTGGGCCGAGGCCGCCCAGACCATGCCCGTCGACATGACCGGCATGGTGATCCAGGTCGGCAGCTCGAAGTTCAGCGCCACAGCGGTGGAGCGGGTGTCGACGAGCCTGGGTTGCCGCCTGATGAACGTCTACGGCATCGGCGAGGGCCTGATCACCTCCACCCGCCTCAGCGACCCGATCGAGCTTGTCCACACCTGTGAGGGCAGGCCGATCTGCCCCGAGGACGAGATCCGCATCGTCGACGCCGAGGACAACGACGTTCCCGCGGGCGTGACCGGCGAGCTGCTGACCCGCGGCCCCTACACGATCCGCGGATACTTCGCCGCGCCCGAGGTCAACCGCCGCTCGTTCACCGCCGAGTGCTTCTACCGCTCCGGTGACCTGGCCAGGCTGACCGAGGACGGCAACCTCGTCATCGAGGGCAGGCTCAAGGACATCATCCACCACCTCGGCGAGAAGGTCTCCGCGGAGGAAGTGGAGAGCCACGTGCTGACCCACTCGCGGATCCGCGACACCGCCGTGGTCGGCGTCCCCGATGAGCGGCGCGACGAACGCCTCTGCGTCTTCGTGGTGATGGCCGTCGACGCCGACACCGCCACACCGCTGACGCTGCGGGCGATCCGTGAGCACATCCGCGGACGCGGCCTGGCCTCGTACAAGCTGCCGGACGAGCTGATCGTCGTACCCGATCTCCCCCGCACGCCCGTCGGAAAGGTCGACAAGAACGCGCTGCGCTCAAGCCTGACGCAGCCGCAGAGCAGTTGACCGCCCGTCCGCGCCGCAATGGCCGGTGAGAAGGGACTTACGCGATGACCAAGCCGGTACACACAGGCGACTTCCCGGCCTATAGGGAAATCCTGCGCCTGGACGAGTTCCTCGAACTGGCCTGCGTGCACGACACGCCGGACCGCTCGCTGTTCTTCGCGGCGCACCAGTCCTGTGAGATCTGGTTCGCCGTGGTGCTGCGCCACATCGAGCAGGCGCGAGACGCGCTGACCCGCGACGACGGGCTCGCGGCGGTCGCGCCGCTCGAACGGCTGCCCCACCTGATGCGGGTCGTCGCCGAGCATTTCGCCGTGTTGACGACGCTGACCCCTGAATCCTTCGACGAGATCCGGGCGACGCTCGGGACCTCCAGCGGGCTCCAATCGGCCCAGTACCGCGAGATCGAATTCCTTTGCGGTGCGAGGGATCCGCGGTTCCTGAACATCTCGGGACTCAGCGACGGCGAGCGGGCCAAGCTGGTGGCACGCCTGGATGAGAAATCCCTGGGCGCCGCCTTTGTCGAGTATCGGGAGCGGGCGGGCGTCGACGCGAGGGAACCTGGTTTTTCCCTTGTCCGACGCGTCGAAGACGCGTTGTCGAACCTCGACGACTCGGTGCGGGCGTGGCGGGCCCAGCACGCCGGCCTGGCGGAGAAGTTCCTTGACGGCGCGCAGGGCACAGCCGGTTCGTCGGGTGCGGCGTACCTGTGGCGATCGACCAAACGAACGTTGTTCCCCGAGGTCTTTCCTCGGCACGAGTGGAGCGACGGCGAGGACCCGGTGTCGGGCGCGGGCGGCTGGGCCTGACCCACCTCACCGAATACCACGCGATCACCGAACACCAAGCGAGTCAACTGTTAAGGAGAACGCAGTCATGATGAAAAGTGGCGCTGCCGCCAACCTGACCGACCCCGGCAAGACCAAGAGCGTCGTCATCGTCGGTGGCGGCACGGCAGGCTGGATGACCGCCGCCTACATGAAAGCCGCATTCGGCGACCGCATCGACGTCACCGTCGTCGAGTCGGCCCACATCGGCGCCATCGGCGTCGGTGAGGCGACTTTCAGCGACATCCGGCACTTCTTCGAGTTCCTCCGTCTGGAGGAGTCCGACTGGATGCCCGCCTGCAACGCCACCTACAAGCTCGGGGTGCGGTTCGAGAACTGGCGCGAGCCCGGCCACCACTTCTACCACCCGTTCGAGCAACTCGGGTCGGTCGACGGCTTCTCGCTGAGCGACTGGTGGCTGCGGATGCCGCAGTCGAGCCGGTTCGACCGCGACTGTTTCGTCATGGCCGCGCTGTGCGACGCCGAGCGCTCGCCCCGCTACGCCGACGGCACCCCGCTGGCCCAAGGCGTGTTCGAGAACGTCGGCGACAGCCAGTCGGCGCGGTCGAACATCGCCGAGTACCAGGGCGCGCAGTTCCCGTACGCCTACCACTTCGAGGCGCACCTGCTGGCGAAGTTCCTGACGAAATACGCCACCGACCGCGGTGTCAAGCACATCACCGACAACGTCGTCGACGTCGCGCTCGACGATCAGGGCTTCGTCACGCACGTGAACACCGCGGAGAACGGGACGCTGTCCGGCGACCTCTACGTCGACTGCACCGGTTTCCGCGCGCTGCTGCTGAAGCAGGCCCTCGGCGAGCCGTTCGTGTCCTTTCAGGACACCCTGCCCAACAACAGCGCGGTCGCTCTCCAGGTCCCGCTGGACATGGAGCGCAAGTCGATCCGGCCGTGCACCACCGCGACCGCGCAGGAAGCGGGCTGGATCTGGACGATCCCGCTGATCAGCCGCATCGGCACCGGCTACGTCTACGCCGACGAGTACCTCTCGGCCGAGGAGGCTGAGAAGACCCTGCGCGATTTCGTCGGCCCCGAGGCCGCGGATGTCCCGGCCAACCACATCAAGATGCGCATCGGCCGCAGCAGGCGCTCCTGGGTGAAGAACGTCGTCGGGATCGGCCTGGCCAGCGGCTTCGTCGAGCCCTTGGAGTCGACCGGCATCTTCTTCATCCACCACGCCATCGAGCAGATCGTCCGGTACTTCCCGGGCGGCCGCGACGACGACGTGCGCCGCGACGCGTTCAACCGCTCGATCGAGCACGTGATGGAGGGTGTCCGCGAGTTCCTGTGCTTGCACTATGTCGCCGCGAAGCGGGCCGACAACCAGTATTGGAAGGACACCAAGACCCGCAAGATCCCGGACTCGCTCGCCGAGCGCATCGAGATCTGGAAGCACAAGGTGCCGGACGCGGAGTCGGTCTACCCGCATTACCACGGTCTGCCGCCGTACTCCTACAACTGCATCCTGCTCGGCGCGGGCGGCATCGAGGTCAAGCACTCTCCGGCGCTGGACATGGCCGACCCGACCGCCGCGCAGGTCGAGTTCGACCGCATTCGCATGAAGGCGGACAAGCTGGTTCAGGAACTGCCGACCCAGAACGAGTTCTTCGCGGCCATGCGCGCCAACGCCAAGTAATCCCCGCGTGCGTTCGCCGGGGCCGGATCGCTGCCGCGCGATCCGGCCCCGGCCCGCGACCGACCTATGGAAGGTCTCGTGACGATCTACCTTTCGTACGACCAGGAAACCCTGGACGTCCAGTACTCGCCGAGTTCGTGCGTCCCCGACATCGACGTCTACATGACCGAGTACGCGCGGCGGAGCGCCGCGGCGCGGGAACGGCTCGACGTCGAGGTCGGTGTCCGATATGGACAGAGGCCGGAGGAGCTGTTCGACCTCTTCCCGGCCAGGGATCCGGGTGGGCCGTTGCTGGTGTTTGTCCACGGCGGGTACTGGCAGGAGGTCAGCCGGAACGAGTCGGCGTTCATGGCGCCCGACCTGGTGCCCGCCGGGGTGTCGGTCGCGGCGCTCGGGTACGGCCTCGCTCCGGCGTACTCCCTGCCCGAGATCATCGCCATGGCGGCGGGCGGCATTCGCTGGATCTGCGCGAATCTCGACCAACTGTCCGGCAAGCCCGGGTCGGTCTACCTGGCGGGCTGCTCGGCGGGTGCGCACCTGATCGTCATGGCGCTGCTCGACGAGGCGGGCTGGCGGCGGACCGGGACGCGCGCGGTGGACGCGGTGGCGGGCGCGGTCCTGCTCAGCGGGGTGTACGACCTCGAACCGGTGTCGCGCACCTACGTCAACGCGCCACTCGGGCTGGACACCGCCACCGCGCGCGCGTGCAGCCCGATGCACCACCTCGGTCCGGCGCTGCCGCCGCTCGTGGTGGCGCGCGGGGAGAGCGAGACCGAGGAATTCGGCCGACAGCAGCGGGAGTTCGCCCACGCGGTGCGGGCGCTCGGTGGCGACGTCACCGAGCTGGTCGCCCCATCCCGCAACCACTTCGACTTGGCCTACGACCTCGGCCGGCCGGGTACGGCGCTCGGCGACGCGGTCGCCAGGCTCCTGGGACGTAGGGAGAAGCGGCGCGGCGCGGACGGCGCCGAGGGGTCTCCGGAGTCCACAACAGACGGTATTCGTGATCTCCACGGCAGGGTCATCGATGGACAGCGCGCAAGGGAGCTTGGAAATGTCACCGGAGAACAAGGAACCCGCGGTGGGGTCGGCGGACATGACCGCGACTGATCGCGACGCATTGCGCGAGACGGTGTCCGGTGTGCTCGGCATCGAGCTGACCGCGGAGGACGACGAGACCAACCTCTTCGAACTCGGTCTGCAGTCGATGGACCTGATGCGGCTGACCCAGCGGCTCAACGGCGCGGGCTCGGAGGTCACCTTCGCGCGGCTGTCCGCCGACCCCAGGCTGTCGGCGTGGGCCGAGTTCGCGATCACCGCCGAGCCCGCACCACAACCCGCCGAGCCCGCCCTCGCGAGCGCTCCGCCGAGCACGTTCCCGCTGACCCCGGTGCAGCAGGCCTACCTGTTCGGCCGCGCCGACCATCAGGAGCTGGGCGGGATCGGCTGCCACAACTACATCGAGTTCGACGTGCCGGAACTGGAGCCCCAGCGCCTCGAGGCCGCGGTGCGGGCGCTCATCGAGCGCCACCCCATGCTGCGGGCGCGGTTCAGCGAAGACGCGATGCACCACATCCTGCCCGAGTCGCCGTGGCCCGGCCTGACCGTCAACGACTGGCGCGACCAGGCTCCCGGGCGGGCGGAGGCGTCCGCGCTCGCGTTGCGCGACAGGCTGTCCCACCGGTGGCTGCACGTCGACCGGGGCGAGGTCATCGACGTCTCGCTGTCGCGGCTGCCCGGCGGGGTCGACCGGCTGCACCTCAACGTCGACCTCGTCGCCGCCGACCTGGCCAGCTTCCGACTGATCCTGATCGAACTGGTCGCGTTGTACGACGACCCCAACGGCCTGCCCGAGCTCACCTACACCTTCGGCCAGTACCAGGCCGACCACGCCGCGGCCCGCGAGTCCGACCGGGAGCGGGCGCGCCCGTACTGGCAGCAGCGCGTGCCGTCGCTGCCCGGCGGTCCGAAGCTGCCGCTCGCGGTCGACCCGGAGACTGTCACCAAGCACAAGTTCGTGCGCAGGCACTGGGAGTTGAGCGCGGATGAGTGGGTCGCGCTCGAGCGCCGCTGCGGCGAGGCCGGCCTGACCCCCGCCGCGGTGCTGGCCACCGCCTACTCGCTGATCCTGTCCCGGTGGAGCGGGGACGATCACTTCCTGCTCAGCCTGCCGCTGTTCGACCGCGACCTCGCCGCGCACCCGGAGATCGGCAGCCTGGTCGGCGACTTCTCCGGCCTGGTGCTGGTGGAGGTCAAGCTGGCGGGCGACAGCTTCGCCGACTGCGCGCGGGTCGTGCAACGGCAGTTGCACTCCGACATCGGGCACGCCGCCTACACCGGTGTCGACGTGCTGCGCGACCTCGCCCGCGCCGACGTCGACGCGCCCCGCACCGCGCCGGTCGTGTTCTCCTACGACCTGTCCGCGCCGCTGATCCCCGACGAGTGGGCCGACCGCTTCGGCGACGTCTCGTGGATGATCTCGCAGACCCCGCAGGTCTGGCTCGACCAGCAGATCTACCGCACCTGCGACAACAACGTACGTCTCGTGTGGGACGCGGTCGAGGAGCTGTTCCCCGCCGACGTGCTCGACACGATGATCGCGGCCTACGAGTCGCTCGTGCGCGCGCTGCTGGTCGGCTCGTGGGATGCCTTGCCGGAACTTCCGCTGCCCGCCGCGCAGCGTGAAGTGCGCGCCGAGGTCAACTCCGACACCCGGGAGATGACCGACAACCTGCTGCACACCGCGTTCTTCGCGCACGCGCCCGCGCGGGCGGGCCTGCCCGCGTTGCTGTGGGGCGAGAACGAGTCACTGGCGCACGACGAACTCGCTCGCCGGGCTCTGGCCGTCGCCGGCGCCTTGTCGCGGCGCGATGTCGGCCGAGGCTCATACGTCGCCGTGGTCGCACCGAAGGGTGACCAACAGATCACGGCGGTCCTCGGCGTGCTCGCCGCGGGTGCCGCGTACATCCCGATCGGCGTCGACCAGCCCGCCGAGCGGCGCGCGCGAATCCTGGAGTTGAGCGGCGCCAAGGTGATCCTCGACGGCAGCGGTCAGCTGAGCTCGGCCGACACCGGCGTCGAGGTGGTCACGATCGAGGCCGCGCTGGCCGAGGCGCCGCTGAGCGCTCCGGTGCCCGCCGAGCCGGACGACCCCGCCTACGTGATCTTCACCTCGGGGTCCACCGGTCTGCCGAAGGGCGTGGAGCTCGACCACCGCGCCAGTGTCAACACCGTCGAGGACATCGACGAGCGATTCGGTGTCGGGGCGAACGACCGGGTGCTGGCGGTGTCCGCCCTCGACTTCGACCTGTCGGTGTACGACATCTTCGGTCCGCTCGCTGTGGGCGGCGCGGCCGTGCTGGTCTCCGAGACCGGCAGGCGCGACGCCGCCGAGTGGCTGGCCCTGTGTCACACGCATTCGGTGACGTTCTGGAACACGGTTCCCGCCCTGCTCGACATGGTCCTGATCGCCGCCGAGGACAAGCCGCTGCCCGAGTCGATGCGCGTGGCACTGCTCTCCGGTGACTGGATCGGGCTCGACCTGCCCGCGCGGCTCGCCGAGGCGACCGGCGGCCGGTGCCGGTTCATCGCCGCGGGCGGTGCCACCGAGGCCGCGATCTGGTCGAACTCGTTCGAGGTCGCCGAGGTCGAGGACGGCTGGCGATCGATCCCGTACGGCAAGCCGCTGAAGAACCAGAAGTTCCGCGTCGTCGACGGCCGCGGCCGCGACTGTCCCGACTGGGTGCCCGGCGAGCTGTGGATCGGCGGCGCCGGTGTCGCGCTCGGCTACCGAGGCGACGCCGAGCTGACCGCCGCGCGGTTCCCGGTCGTCGACGGCGAGCGCTGGTACCGCACCGGCGACCTCGGCCGCTTCTGGCCCGACGGCAACATCGAGTTCCTCGGCCGCCTCGACCACCAGGTCAAGATCAACGGCTTCCGGGTGGAGCTCGGCGAGATCGAGTCCTGCCTGCAGGCCGACGCGGAGGTGGCCCAGGCCGTCGCGGTGGTGGTCACCGAGGGCACGCGCGGGGTCGCCGCCGCCGTGACCGAGCGTTCGGCGGCGGCGGAGCGCGCCCACCAGGGCGCCGACCGCCCAGCCGTCGACCGCCCAGCCGCCGCGCACAGCGAGTTCCTGCCGCCCGCCGCGGACGCCAAGGCGAACCCGCTGGAGCACCAACTGGTGGAGGCGCTGCTCGCGGCTGTCGTGGCGCCGCTGGTCGACGGGGTGGCCGCCGCGCTGCCGGTCTGCGCGCGGCAGCGTCCTGTCGTGGACATCTGGCTCGACTACCTCGCCCAGCGTGCGGTGGTTCGCCGCGCGGGTGCGGGCTGCGAGCAGGGGCCCCGGTGGGCCGAGGTCACGGACCAGGCGTGGATCAAGCAGGTGCGCGAGTCGGCCATCGGTACCCGGTTCGCGGCCGTCGCGACCGCGCTGGAGTGGGCGGAGCCGCTCTTCACCGGAATCGTCTCCGGTGGCGGCGACGCCACCGCGCTGCTCGACGACCCGGTGCTGGCCCCGGAAGCGCTCAACGACCTGATGCCCGCGACGGCCGAATGCCTCAAGGCCATCGGGGCGGACCTTCGCGGCCGGTCCGGCGCGGTGGCGCAGTGGGGGGTGGCAGGCGGCAACGGCGCCGCGCGAGTGCTCACCGAGCTCGCCTCCGACGCGGTCGAGTACACGCTGCTCGGCCCGTCGGCACCCGCCCTGGCCAAGGCCGAGACGCGGCTGGCCGAGCAGGGACACAGCACGCGGGTGTCGCCGCAGGGCCACGAGGCGATCGCCGGGCAGCACGTCCACGCCTTCGCCGCTGTCGTCGCGGACAACGTGCTGCACCGGATGCCCGACCCGGACGCGGCCGCGGCCACGATGGCTGTGCTGCTCGCCCCTGGCGGCAGGCTCTACCTGCTCGAACGCGCCTACCCGACGCCGCTGGCGCTGATCACCGCGTTGCCGCTGGAGGCGCGGGCGGGCCGGTTCGAGGACGGCGCGCACGGCGCGGGCTGGCTCCACGGGACGCGGCGCTGGACTCGGGCCCTCACCGACGCCGGATTCGTCGACGTCGAGGTGCTGCGCGAGGAGGACACCGGCGAGATCCTGCTCACCGCGGACCGGCCGGAGTCGGCGCGCGGAGTCGACGTGGACGCCCTTCGCCGGTGGGCGGCCGACCACCTGCCGGAGCACATGGTGCCCGCGCACATCGCGGTGCTGCCGGTGCTGCCGCTCAGCGCGAACGGCAAAGTCGACCGCAAGCGGATCCTCACCGCGCTCGAACAGTCCGTCGACCGTCCGCGCGACGTGGGAGACCCGCCGCGCGGCGCGACCGAGGAGTTCGTCGCCCAACTGTGGATGAAGTTGCTCGGGCTCGACTCGGTCGGCCGTGACGAGAACTTCTTCCGGCTCGGCGGCGACAGCCTGCTCGCCACCCGTTTCGTCGCCGAGGTGCGCGGGGAGCGCGGCGCCGACGTGCCGATGCGCGAGGTCATGCGCGCGCCGACAGTCGCGGGCCTGAGCGCGCTGATCGACGCGTTCGAGGACATCGAGGAGGGGTCACTTTGACCGCGGGTGAGCTGATCGAGGACCTCGGCGCGGCCGGGATCCAGCTGTGGCGCGAGGGAGAGCAGCTGAGGTTTCGCGCTCCCCGCGGCGCGATGACCGACGAGCGCAAGGCGAACCTGCGCGTGCACAAGGCCGACCTGCTCACCGTGCTGCCCGAGGGGCCGCCGAGCGCGCGGCCCGACGCGGGCGAGTCGCTGTGGCGGGACGACCCCGAGGCGCGGCTGGAGTCGTTCCCGCTGACCGATGTCCAGTCCGCGTACCTGTTCGGCCGTAACGGGGCCTTCGCGTACGGCGGCGTCTCGTGCCACATCTACGAGGAGTTCGAGTACCCGGCCGACCTCGACCCCGAGCGGTTGCAGCGGGCGTGGGACAGCTTGGTGCACAGGCACGACGCGCTGCGGGTGATCATCGGTGAGGACGGCACCCAGCGCGTCCTGCCTGAACTCGCCGACACCCGCATCCCGGTCGCCGACCTGCGCGGCGCCTCGGCGGAGGCGGTGCGGGAGGCGATCACCGCCGTCCGGGACGAGATCTCCCACAAGGTGCACCCCGCGGGTGTGCGCCCGATGTACGAGCTGCGCCTGACACTCGCCGAGGACCGTGCTGTGCTGCACGTGTCGGTGGATTTCATGGCCCTGGACTGGGTCAGCATCCGGCTGTTGCTGTCCGAATTGGACCGTCGCTACCAGCGGCCCGACTGCGAGTTGCCCCCACTCGAGGCGACGTTCCGCGACTATGTCCTGGCGGAGAAGCGGCTGCGTGACACCCAGCGGTACGCGCGTGACCGCGAGTACTGGATGGGGCGCCTCGACGGACTGCCCGGCGCGCCCGCACTGCCGACTCGCGACGACCACGATCCGGCGACGGCGCCCCGGCTGTTCCGCCGGCTGACTACCACAGTGGACAGTCGGGTGTGGCAGGCGCTGAAGGCGCGCGCCGCGCGGCAGGGGATCACCGCCGCGAACGCGGTGCTCGCGGCGTTCGCCGAGACGATCGCCCGCTGGAGCGGGGTCGAGCGATTCTGCCTCGGCTTGCCCGTGCTCAACCGAATGCCGCTGCACCCGAGGGTCGACCGGATGCTCGGCGACTTCACCTCGCTGAGCCTGCTCGCCCTCGATCTCGAGGGCAGGGCGAGCTTCGCCGACCGCGCCCGCGCCATCGGCGAACGCGTCTTCGACGACCTCGACCACCGGCTGTTCAGCGGTGTGGAGGTGCTGCGCGAACTCGCCAGGCGCCGGGGCCGCGACGCGGCGGCCGCGCTGCCCGTGGTGTTCACGGGCAGCATCGGCGTCGGCGGCGAGATGGCCTCGGCGGCGGGTCGCAAGGCGCGCCCGGTGTACGGGATCAGCCAGACCCCGCAGGTGTGGATCGACTGCCAGGTGGGCGACCAGCTCGGCGTCCTCGACATGAACTGGGACGTGCGCGAGGGGATCTTCCCCGCCGGCCTGGTCGACGACATGTTCGCCGCGTTCGTCGGGCTACTGCACGGCCTGGCCGCCTCGGACACGGCGTGGTCGGCCATCGACCCGCGGCCCCTGCCCGAGTCGCAGCGTGCCCGTCGGGCCCAGGTGAACGCGACCGAGGCGCCCACCCCCGGCGGCCTGCTGCACGAGCCGCTCATGGCCTACGGTCGCGAGTTGCCCGACCGGGTCGCGGTGATCGATGCGACCGGGTCGCTGACCTACGGCGAGTGGCTGGGCAGGGCGGCCGCGGTGGCCGAGCGGCTGCGCGCCGCCGGGTGCGTACCGGGCGACTTCGTCGGCGTCCTGATCGACAAGTCCCGGGCCCAGACGGTCGGCGTTCTCGGCGTCCTGCTCGCGGGCGGTGTGTACGTCCCGGTCGACCTGGGCCAGCCGCGGGTGCGCCGGGACGCCATCCTGACCGCCGCGGGAGCGAGGTTCGTCGTGGTCGCGGACCCCGCGGCGGCCGACGCGCTGCCGCCCGGCGCCCACGCGGTCGACGTCACCGACGTGCGGCCGATCCCCGTGGCCGACCTGCCCGAGCTGCCCCGCGTGGCCGCGAGCGAACTCGCCTATGTCATGCACACCTCGGGGTCGACCGGAACGCCCAAGGGCGTGATGATCAGCCACGAGGCCGCGGCGAACACGGTGCACGACATCAACGTCCGCTTCGGCGTCGGCGCGGCGGACCGGGTGTTGGGCTTGGCGGCGCTGAGCTTCGACCTGTCCGTCTACGACCTGTTCGGCCCGACCGCCGTCGGCGCGACCCTCGTGCTGCCCGACGCGACCCGGCGCGGCGACCCGTCGCACTGGGCCAAGGTGGTCGCCGAGCACGGCGTGACGCTGTGGAACTCGGTTCCGGCGCAGCTGCAGATGCTGATGCACTACCTCGACGTCGAGCCCACCGCGCTGCCCACGCTGCGGCTGGCCCTGCTCTCGGGCGACTGGATTCCGCTGTCGCTGCCCGCCCACGCCGGACGGCACGTGCCGGGCGCCGAGCTGATCAGCCTCGGCGGCGCCACTGAGGCGGCGATCTGGTCGAACTACCACCGGATCACGACCGTCGAGCCGCACTGGCGCAGCATCCCCTACGGCGTGCCGCTGGCCAACCAGCGCTTCCACGTGCTCGACTCCGCGCTGCGCGACCGGCCGGAGCTGGTCCCCGGCGATCTTTACATCGCGGGCGCCGGGCTGGCCGACGGGTACCTCAACGACGCCGAGCGCAGCGCCGAGCGCTTCTTCGAGCACCCGGACAGCGGCGAGCGCCTCTACCGCACCGGCGACCTCGGCCGGTACCTGCCCGACGGCGAGATCGAGTTCCTCGGCCGCGCCGACCAACAGGTCAAGATCCGCGGCCACCGGATCGAACTCGGCGAGATCGAGGCGGTCCTCGGCGAGCACCCGGACGTGGGCACCTGCGTGGTGCTGGCGGCGGGCAGGGACGCGTTCGAGCGGACGCTGGTCTCGTTCGTGATCCCCGCGCGGCCGGGCGAACCGGTCGACCCGCTGGAACTGGTGGGCTGGGTGGCCGGTCGACTGCCCGGGCACATGGTTCCCGCGCGGGTGCATGTGGTCGAGACCCTGCCGCTCACCGCGAACGGCAAAGTCGACCGCAAGCGGCTGCTCGACGCGACGCCCGCGCCGACCGGTTCGACCGTGTCGACCGGGGAACCCGCCGAGCCGCCGCGCCCGGGTGTCGAGGAGCGCATCGCGCGGCTGTGGGTCGAGGTACTCGGCGGGCAGGTTCCCAGCCGCACCACGGGATTCTTCGACGCGGGCGGCAACTCGCTGCTCGCCGCGCAGTTCGTCGGACAGCTGCGTGAGCGCGTCCCCAACGCCGCTCGGATCACCTTCGACGTGTTGTTGCGTGCCCTGCTGGACACGCCGACGGTCTCCGGGCTGGGCAAATGGCTGGAGTCCGAGCCTGTGGCTGGACCCGAGGCGGGGACCGGCCCGGTGGTCGAGCGGCAGGCGCTCGTCCCGCTCGTGATGGCGGGGGCCGGTCCGGTGCGTCTGCTCGTGCACGACGGCACGGGAACCCTAGCCGCATACGAGGAACTGATCGAGGGCCTCACGGGCGCCGGGCCGCTGCTGGGCCTCACCGCGCCCGACACCGACCGCTACCTGGGCATCGCCGCGGCGGAGCTCGTCGAGACGCTGGGCGCGGGATACGCGCGTGAGGTGCTGGCCGCGGGCTTCGGCGAGGTGGAGGTCATCGGCTACGGCCTCGGCGGTCCGATCGCGCTGGAACTGGCCAGGGCGCTCGGCGAGGCCGACGCGACAGCACGGCTGACCATCCTGTCCGGCATCGCGGGCGAAGGGGCGGGCGAGAGCGGGTTGGTGCTCGCGCACACCGCCGAGGCGGTGGCGTGCTACGACCCGTCGCCCTACGCCGACGACATCACCCTGCTCCGGCCCGTCGAGTCCGAAGAGGACACAACGGGGTTCTGGAGCGATGTGTGCCTCGGTGACCTGACTGTCGTGGACGTCCCCGGTGACCATGCCACCTGCCTCGTGCGGCCCAACGTGTCCACGACAGTGGACGCGATCTCGACACCCCCGATGGGCCGATGATGACCGAGACACCCCGGCCGATGCGTGTCGTCGTGTGCGGCACGCGCTTCGGCCAGATCTACCTCTCGGCCCTGGCCCGCGCCGAGGGCTACGAGCTCGCGGGCATCGTGGCCAGGGGCAGCGCCCGGTCCGCGGCACTCGCGCGGGACTACGCGGTCCCGCTGTATCCCACGGTCGACAGCCTGCCGGACGACATCGACGCCGCCTGTGTCGTCGTGTCGGCCGCGGTCGGCGGTGGGTCCGGCGCCGACTTGGCCAAGGCCCTGCTCGAACGCGGAATCCACGTGCTGCAAGAACATCCGCTGCACCCGACCGAACTGGCGGACTGCCTGAAGGTCGCGCGGCGCACCGGGTCGCAGTACCTGGTGAACACCTTCTACCCACACCTGGAACCGGTCCGCCGGTTCACCGCCGCCGCGCGGAAGCTGGTGAGCCTGCGCAAGCCGGTGTTCGTCGACGCGATGTGCGCGATCCAGGTCTCCTATGACCTGATCGACATCCTCGCCGAGGTCTTCGAGGGGCTCAAGCCGTGGTCGCTGGACCCGGTTCCGCGGCGCGCGGGCCTGCCACTGGCGGGCGTGCATGGCCAGGTCGGCGGGGTGCCGCTGACCCTGCGCGTGGAGAACCGGATGCGGGCGGGTGACGACAGCACCAGCTTGTTCCTGCACCGGATCACCATCGGCACCGACGCGGGCAACCTGATGCTGGCCAACACCCACGGACCGGTGATCTGGAGCCCGGTGCTGCGCGTGCGGTCCGACGACGTGGGCCGGTTCCTCCCGGTCGCGGCCGAGGACGGGTCGTGGGTGGACGACTTCGGCGGACGCACCGCCGACTACCTCGGCCCGGCCCAACCGCCGACCTGGGCGACGGCCGTGGACGAGATGTGGAGCGGCGGTGTGGTGACCGCGATGGACGACCTGCGCGCGCGGGTCGAGGAGGGTGCGGATCCGCTGCGGCGCGGCAGGCGCGCTCTGTCGGTCGCACATGCCTGGAAGGAACTGACCGAGGCGATCGGCTACCCCGACGTGGCCACTCCGGACGCGGGCGACCCGCTGACCGTCGCCGACTTGTAGGTCCGATGGCGTACCCCCGTACGTCCATGCGCGTACGGAGGGCCTGGTGGAACACGACGCATTGTGGTATCGCGCCGAGACCGGGCCCGATAGGTTCAAGATCGTCGGAGTGTCGAAAATCGAGTGGGAGAGCGATGAATGTGACCGACCTCGTTGACGCAGGGGAGCAGTCCACGCCGCCACCGGAGGTCATTCCCGCGGAGACCCCGGGGGTGAAGATGGGTTCCTTGATCCGCCCGTTCGCGGGCAAGTTCGCCATCGTCGTGGCCCTGCAGGTCATCGGCGCGCTCGCGGGCCTCGCGCCGCTGCTCGCCGTCGTCGAGATCGGGCGCGGCCTGCTGGCGTCGGGGCCGGTCGACCGCGACCACATCTGGACCGTCGTGATCATCGGCGCGGCCGGCCTGCTGGTCCGGCTGGTGTTCACGTCCGCGTCGTTCGGACTCGGCCACTACGTCGACGGCGCGGTGCAGCTGGGCTTCCGCCGGATGCTGGCCGCCCAGCTGGGCCGCGTCCCGATCGGCTGGTACTCCCGCCGCCGCAGTGGCGAGCTGGCGAAAGTCGTGGGCGACGACGTCGCCGCCGTCCACCCGTTCATCGCCCACGCGCCCGGCGAGCTCGTCGCGGCGTTCGTGGTGCCGCTGGCGTCGCTGATCTACCTTCTGTCGATCGACTGGCGGCTCACGCTGATCACGCTGATTCCCGTGCTGCTCGCGATGCTGATGGTCCCGTTCTTCATGCTGCCCGCCCGCACGCAGGAGCAGAAGGACTTCGACGCGGCGATGGGCCGCATCGCCAGCTCGGTCGTCGAATTCGTGCAGGGCATCTCGGTGGTGAAGGCGTTCGGCGGGGCCGAGCGCGCTCACCGGAAGTTCCTCCGGGCCGCCGACGACTTCGTTGACATCTTCTCCAAGTGGGTCCGCGGCATGTCCGTGGTCGCCGCCGCGATGCAGCTGTGGCTCTCGCCCCCATTCGTGCTGCTGGTGGTGCTGCTCGGTGGCACATCGCTGATCACCGGTGGCGACATGGCACCGGCCGATCTGCTGCCGTTCCTGCTGCTCGGCCTTGGCCTGACCGCGCCGATCGCGGCGATCGGCCACGGCTTCGACGACATGCAGGCCGCCGGCCGCGCGGTCGGGCGCATCAAGGAGGTGCTCGACGTCGAACCGTTGCCGGAGCCGGAGAACCCGGTCGTTTCGCGGGGGCACCGGGTGGAGCTGCGCGACGTCCGGTTCGGCTACGAGGACGACAACGAGGTGCTTCGCGGGATCGACCTGACCCTGGAACCGGGCACGGTCACCGCGCTCGTCGGTCCGTCGGGCAGCGGCAAGTCCACGCTGGTCCAACTTCTGCCGCGGTTCTTCGACCCGACGCACGGCTCGGTCATGCTCGGCGGAGTCGACCTGCGTGACCTCGGCGCCCGCGAGCTCTACGGGACGGTTTCGTTCGTCTTCCAGGACGTCCGTCTGCTGCGGGCCTCGGTCGCGGAGAACATCGCCCTCGCGGTGCCCAAAGCCGAACACGACGACATCGTGCGGGTGGCCAAGCTGGCCAATATCCACGACCGGACGCTCGAGCTGCCGCGAGGCTACGACTCGATCATCGGTGAGGACGTCAAGCTCTCCGGCGGTGAGGCGCAGCGCATCTCGATCGCCCGTGCGCTTCTCGCCGACGCGCCCGTCCTGGTTCTCGACGAGGCGACCGCCTTCATCGACCCGCAGACCGAACACGCCGTGCGCCAGGCGCTGACCGCGCGCGGCACCGACCGGACCGTGCTGGTCATCGCGCACCGGCTCGAGACCGTCGCCCACGCCGACACCGTGGTGATGCTGGAGGAAGGCGTCATCGTCGAGCGCGGCAAACCCGCCGATCTGCTGGCCCGCGGCGGGAAGTTCGCGGCGTTCTGGCAGGCGCAGCAGTCGGCCATCGCCGAGGTCGAGACCAGCAGCGCCGCCGTGTCAGGAGAGGAAACCCGATGATCGGACTGCTGCTGCGCGTACTCGGACATGAGTACGCCAAACCGATGCGCCGCACCGTCGCCCTGATGACCGTCACGGCGATCGTCGAGGGCCTGCTGTACGCGCTGCTGGTCCCCGTGCTGCGCGAGCTGTTCGGGAGTAACCCCGCGCACGCTTGGCCCTACCTTCTCGGCTTCGCGGGCGCGGTCGCGGTCTACGCGGTGCTGCGCTACACCAGCGACGTGTCCGGCATGCGGGTCGGAACCTCGATGCTGCGCGGGATGTACTACAAGCTCGGTGACCACCTGGCCCGCCTGCCGCTGGGCTGGTACGACGCCACCCGGGTCGGCGATGTGTCCACGATGGCCAGCAAGGGTCTGCTCGCCGCCCTCGGTGTCGCCGCGCACCTGCTGGCGCCGTTCATCTCGGCGCTGGTGACCCCGCTGACGATCGTCGCGGTGATGATCGCCTACGACTGGCGGCTGGGGCTGGCCGCGCTGGCCGCGGCGCCGGTCGTCGCGGTGATCCAGAAGTGGACCGCGCGCTCGTCCGCCGCTGTCGACGCCGAGCGCCACGAGCGTGACAAAGAGGCCGCCGGGCGCGTCATCGAGTTCATCCAGGCGCAGCCGGTGCTGCGCGCGGGTGGTCGGACCGGTGAGCGCTTCGGGCTGCTGGACAACGCGCTTCAGGACGTGGAGCGCACCTCCCGCCGCAGTGTCGCCGCGGTGCTGCCCGGCGCGGTCAGCCTGACCGTCACGGTCCAGATCGTCTTCACGCTTCTCATGGTCCTGGGCACGTATCTCGGCCTCGGCGGCGACATCGGTGTCGCCGAACTGCTGAGCATCCTGGTGCTGGCAGCCCGCTGCGCCGACCCGCTGCTGTCGCTGTCAGACATCGGCGGCAAACTGCGCGGCGCCCGAGTCGAACTCGACCGCCTCGACACGGTGCTGCGCACCGCGCCGCTGCCGGAACCGGCCGAGCCGGTGCGCCCGGACACCCACGGTGTCGAGTTCGATTCCGTCACCTTCAAGCACGGCGACCGCGTCGTGTTCGACGACGTCTCGCTGACTGTCCCGGTCGGACAGCGGCTCGCGGTCGTCGGCCCGTCGGGCGGGGGCAAGAGCACGCTGCTCCAACTCCTGGCGCGCTTCTATGACGTGGGTGCGGGCGCCGTGCGCATCGGCGGGGTGGACGTGCGCTCGATGGACACCGAAGACCTGATGTCGCGGATCTCCATCGTGTTCCAGGACGTCTACCTCTTCGACGGCACCATCGAGCAGAATGTGCGGGTCGGTCGTCCGGACGCCACGGACGCCGAGGTGCGTGCGGCGGCGAGCGCCGCCCGGCTCGACGAGGTGATCGACCGACTGCCCGAGGGGTGGGCGGCCGACGTCGGCGAGGGCGGCGCCCGGCTCTCCGGTGGCGAACGCCAGCGCGTCTCGATCGCCCGCGCCCTGCTCAAGGACGCGCCGATCGTCCTGCTCGACGAGGTGACCTCGTCGCTGGACCCGGTCAACGAGGCGGCCGTGCACGAGGGCATCGAGCGGCTGATGGCGGGCCGGACCGTGGTGACGGTCGCCCACCGCATGCGCACGGTCCGCCGTGCCGACCGCGTGGTGTTCCTCGACGGCGGCAAGATCGTGGAGGAAGGCAGCCACGACGAGTTGCTGCTCCAAGGCGGCCGCTACGCGAACTTCTGGAACATCTCCACGGCTTCCACGGCGAGCGGGTGAGCGCCATGATGAGCGGTTCCCCGGCCTGGGAAGGGCGAGCGGGGGCGTTTCGCCCGCTCGCGGCTCGCCCCTACGCACGGGCGCGCGTGGTGTTGTTTCCGCACGGCGGCGGTAGCGCGAGCTACTACAAGCCATGGACGGCGGCGGTGCCGTGGGACATCGAGTTCGTCGCCGTGCAGTACCCGGGCCGCGAGGACCGGTTCCACGAGCCGCTGCCGACGACAATTCAGGAGCTCGCCGCGGTTCTGGCGGGCGACCTGCCGTTCGGGCAGCCGCTGCCGACAGTCCTGTTCGGACACAGCATGGGCGCGCTCGCCGCGTATGAGATCGCCCGCCGCATGACGGTCACGGGCGGCGCCCCCGCCCGGCTGGTGGTGTCGGGGCATCCCGCCCCGGCACTCGCCCGGCCGGGGACCGTGCACCTGGGCGACGACGACGAGCTGATCGAGGAACTGCGTCGCACCGAGGCGACGAACCTCGAAGTGCTGGACAACGAAGCGCTGATCAAGACGTTCCTGCCGATCATCAGGAACGACTACCGCCTGAGCGAGACCTACACGGTGACTCCCGGGGCACGCCTGGACGCGCCGGTATCGGTGCTCCACGGCGACCGGGACGTCGAGGTCGATGAGCGGGAGGCCCATGGCTGGGCCGACGTCACCGACAGCTCGTGCGACGTCACGGTCTTCGAGGGCGGGCACTTCTACCTGGACCACCACCGCGACCGGGTGATCGATCTGGTGACCGCCCACGCACGCGCCGCCGCGGCGTGCGCGTCGGCGGTTCCGTGGCCCTCAGCGCCGTGACCGAATCCTTCCGCACCCCCGAGAACCGAGCTTCCACACGAGACGAGAGCAGCGACACCGTGACCATCGAATCCACCAGCCGGCCACGCCTCGATGTCAAGATGAGCCCCCGAGACCTGATCAATATCGGGATCTTCGCCGCGCTCTACCTCGTGACGGTGGGGGTGCTCAACGCCCTCGAGTTCATCGGTCCACTCGCGACACTGGTCTCGATCGTGGTCAGCGTCATCGCGGGCGGCGTGCCGTTCATGCTGTTCCTCACCAGGGTGAAGCACGCGGGCATGGTGACCGTGTTCACGGTCATCGTCAACGCTTTCATGCTCCTGATCGGCAGCCCGGCGGTCGCTCTGGTCCTCGGTGTGGTGCTGGCCCTGATCGCCGAAACGCTGCTGTGGCTGGGCCAATACCGGTCGCGCAAGCTCAGTGTGGTCGCGTACGCGGTGTTCAGCATGTGGTTCGCCGGGCTGTTCCTGCCGATGTTCTACGCGCGTGAGGACTATTTGTCCGGCGAGTACATGCAGTCGATGGGCCAGGAGTACCGCGACGCGCTGGACTCGTTCCTGTCGCCGGGAGTGCTGGCCGCGTTCGACCTGTCGACGTTCGCCTTCGGACTGATCGGCGGCGCGTTGGGGCTGCGCCTGCTGGACAAGCACTTCCGCAAAGCGGGAATCGCGTGACGGTGGCCCGGTCGCGCACGGAACAGGCCGGGCTGCCCGCGGGGGCCGGGACACTCGGTCGCGCGACGATGGACCCGCGCACCGCGGTCGCGCTGCTGCTGTCCGCGAGCATCACCATCATGGCGCCCGGGGGATTGTGGTTCGTGCCCGCGGCGCTGGTCGTCGGTGTCCTGCTCGCGGTGACCGAACGGGCGTGGCGGCGGGCGGTGGCGATCCCGTTGGCCGCCCTCGCGGCCGCCGTGGCGAGCTACCTGCTTCCGCTGGTCGCTCCCTGGCCGATCCTGGGCATCGTGGCGATCACGGCCGGGTTCGCGCTGCGCCTGATCGCCATCGGCGGTATCGCCGCGCACCTGGCCCGCACCGTCTCGCCGACCAGGCTCACCGCGGCACTGCGGGCGGCGCGGGTGCCGACGGCGTTCACCGTGTCCGGGGCGGTGCTCCTGCGGTTTATGCCGACCATCATCGCCGAGACGGCGGCGGTGTGGGACGCCATGCGGCTGCGCGGGCTCGGTGGCATCGGGGCGATGCTGCGCCATCCCCTCCGGGCGATCGAGTACTTCACCGTGCCGCTGATGGCGTCGAGCCTGCGGTCGGCCGAGGACCTGTCCGCGTCGGCGCTGCTGCGTGGCCTGGGTTCGCGCAAGCACCCGACGGCGATGCACCCACCGCGATTCGGCCGCACCGACGTGGCCGTCGTGGCCGTGGTGGCGGTCCTCATTGCGGCCACCATGTTGTGGAAAGGCTCGCTGTGATCGAGTTGTCGGGCGTCCGATGGACCTACCAGGGCGGTGACGCCGCCGTCCTCGATGGGCTCGACCTGCGCGTCGGGCGCGGTGAGACCGTGGTCGTGTGCGGGCCGAGCGGATCGGGCAAGAGCTCCGCGCTGCGCCTGATGAACGGCCTGATTCCCTTGTTCCACGAGGGAAAACTGGAGGGCGAGGTCCGCGTCGACGGGGCGCCGATCACCGATCTCGCTCAGGTCGGGCGGGTGACCGGGACCGTGCTGCAGCATCCGCGTCGCCAGTTCTTCACCGACGCCATCGACACCGAACTCGCGTTCGCGCTGGAGAACTTCGGCGCCCCGTCCGAGCGGATCCGTGAACGGGTGGCCGAGGTGACCGCCGACTTCGGGCTCGACGAGCTCACGGGCAGGCTGCGGGAGCTGTCGGGCGGCCAGCAGCAGCGGGTGGCGTGCGCGGCGGCGATCACGCACGGTCCGCCCGTCCTGCTCTTCGACGAGCCGACGTCCAACCTGTCCGCGCGGGCTGTCGACGATTTCACGAGGGTCCTGCGCCACCTGCGCGATCTGGGGATGACGCTGGTCATCGCGGAACACCGCCTGCACTACCTGCGTGATCTCGCTGACCGGATCGTGGTTCTGCATGGTGGCAAGGTCACCAGGCAGTGGACTCGGCCGGAGATCGCGACGCTGACCGATGAGACGCTGCGCACCGAAGGCCTGCGCGGCCTGGTGGCTCCAGTGCGGGTCGCGGTCGCCGCGGCCGCGGCGCACGGCCCCAGCGTCGAGACCGCCGACCCTGAACCGACCGGCGCCGCGGTGGCGGGCTCGGGTCTCGTGCTGCGCGGCGTCCGGTGCGGCTTCCGCGGCCGCCGCGTCCTCGACATCGAGGAGGCGCACCTGTCCGCGGGCCGGATCACCGCGGTCACCGGCCCCAACGGCGCGGGCAAGAGCACCCTGGCCCGGGTTCTCGCGGGCCTGCAGCGCCACGACGGCCGAGTGCTGCTCGACGGTCGCCCCCGCTCGCGCGCGCAACGCCAGCGGGAGACCGCGATCGTGATGCAGGATGTGCAGCGGCAGTTGTTCACCGACAGCGTGGACGCCGAACTGCGCCTCGGTAGGACCCCCGAGCAGGCTGACCACGTCGCGGCGGTGCTCGCGGACCTCGACCTCGACCAATTCGGAGACCGGCACCCGCTGTCGCTGTCGGGCGGCCAGCAGCAGCGCCTCGTCGTCGCCACGGCCCGGCTGAGCGGGCGCCGGGTCGTCATCTTCGACGAGCCCAGTTCGGGCGTCGACCGCCGCCACCTGCGGTCGATGACGCGGACGATGCGCGATGTCGCCGCGGGCGGTGCGGTCGTCGTGCTGATCAGCCATGACGCTGATTTGCTCGACCTCGCCGCGGACCGGGAACTGCGCCTGCGCCCGCTCTCGTGACCGGTATTTCACCGCACGTCGTATAAGTGCGCTTTCGTTTCTTCGGCGCTTCGCGACGCCGTTTGAAATAGTCGGGTCGATGGCCCGCGCCACCCGTGTTTGTCGAGGTAAACGGCGTGGGGCAGGTGGGGTGTGAGGAATCCACCAGGATATGGGTGGAACGAATATTGTCCCGCGGCGGCGGCGCTGGATAGTATGACGATGCAAATAGATGTTTGATTTATTGCATGGGGAAATCCATTTACGGGGAATGGGGTTGTGCGTATGTGCGGGATCGCGGGCTGGGTGGCGTTCGACGCCGACCTGACGCGCCGGGGCGGCGCGCTCGATGCGATGACCGAGACGATGTCGTGCCGCGGCCCGGACGCGCGCGGCACCTACCTGCGCACTCACGTCGGACTCGGCCACCGCCGTCTCGCGGTCATCGACCTGCCGGGTGGCGCGCAGCCGATGACCATCACCACCCCGGCGGGCGACGTCGTCATGGTCTACTCCGGCGAGGCCTACAACTTCGAGGAGTTGCGCGACCGCCTGCGGGGCAAGGGGCACACGTTCCGGACCGACAGCGACACCGAGGTCGTCCTGCGCGCCTACCTGGAATGGGGCGAGAGCGTCGTCGACCACCTCGACGGCATGTACGCCTTCGCGATCTGGGACGGGCGCGACGAGAAGCTCGTCCTGGTCCGCGACCGCATGGGCGTCAAGCCGCTGTTCTACTACCCGACCCCCGACGGCGTGCTGTTCGGCTCCGAGCCGAAGGCGATCCTGGCCAACCCGGCGGTGCGCAAGGTGGTCGACACGGACGGCCTCCGGGAACTGTTCGCCCAGACCAAGGCGCCGGGATGGGCCCTGTACAAGGGCATGCGGGAGATGCTGCCGGGCACCCTGATCACCGTGGACCGCGGCGGGGTGAAGGAGCGCACCTACTGGCGCCTGCGCGCGCTGGAGCACACCGACAGCCGCGAGGACACCGTCGCCCGCGTACGCGACCTGCTCACCGGCGTCGTCGAGCGGCAGATGATCTCCGACGTGCCGCGCTGCGTGCTGCTCTCGGGCGGCCTGGACTCCAGCGCGATCACCGCGCTCGCCGCCGACCGGCTGGCCGCCAAAGGCGAGCGGGTGCGGTCGTTCTCGGTCGACTTCATCGGCCAGGAGGAGAACTTCGTCCCCGACGAGATGCGCGACACGCCGGACTCGCCGTTCGTCCGCGACGTGGCGCTCCACGTGAACTCCGAGCACCACAACGTGATGCTCGACCCCGCAGCTCTCTCCGACCCCGCGGTGCGGCGCGCGGCGGTCGCCGCTCGCGATATCCCCAACGGCTTCGGCGACCTCGACAACTCGCTGTATCTGCTGTTCAAGGCGATCCGCGAGCACTCGACGGTGGCGCTGTCGGGCGAGTCGGCCGACGAGGTGTTCGGCGGCTACCCGTGGTTCTTCCACGAGCAGGTGCTGCGGTCCGGCACTTTCCCGTGGATGACGGTCATCCCGCCGCTGAGCCTCGCGGGCCGCACCGACCACGTCGAACCGGGGCTGCGCAAGCGATTGGACGTCGAGACCTACACCGCCGACCAGTACTCCACCGCGGTCGCCGAGATCGAACTGCTCGACGGCGAGTCCGAGTTCGACCGGCTCATGCGGATCACCTGTCACCTGCACCTGACCCGGTTCGTGCGGTCGCTGCTCGACCGCAAGGACCGGTTGTCCATGGCGGTCGGGCTCGAGGTGCGCGTGCCGTTCTGCAACCACGAGCTCGTCGAGTACGTCTACAACACGCCGTGGGCGATGAAGACCTTTGACGGCAGGGAGAAGAGCCTGCTGCGCCATGCCGCCGCGCCCGTGTTGCCGCGCTCGGTGGTGGACCGGGTCAAGAGCCCGTACCCGTCGCTGCAGAACCCCGGCTACGCGGCGGCACTGCAGCAGCAGGTCAAGGAACTGCTCGCCGAGCCCGGCGCGCCGCTGTTCGCGATCATCGACAGCGGCTGGGCCAAGCAGACCGCGGACGCGGACCCGGCAGGGATGTCGCTCGCGGTGCGCGGTGGACTGGAGCGGGTGCTCGACGTGGCCGCCTGGCTGGACCTGCACTCGCCCGAACTCGACCTGGACTGACCGAAACGACGCGCGGACGGTGGTCCGGTCCGGATCCCGGGCCGGACCACCGGTCCGTTCAGTGCCGATTAGTGCTGATCAGTGCCCTTGACGTCAGGGGCGTCGGCGGTGGCCCACACGAGCAGTCCGTCGACGAAGGAGCGAACGCCCTGGGCGTACGTGTCCTGCGCCGCGAGGACCGCCCAGTGGCCGCCGACGGCGGCCAAGTGCGGCGTTCGGGACGGGTCGAGGTCGACCAGGCCCGGGTCGGCGAACGCGGGTCGGTCGACGTCCTCGTGCACGCGTGCCGAGTTCGCACGGACCAGAACCTCGCCGACGGTGTAGTACCAGAGGTGGCGGAAGATGTGGACCGCCCGCTCCTGCGTGCAGCCGTGGTCGATGGCGCCGGAGACGATGGCCTCGACCAGCAACAGCGCGGAATCGCCCAGTCTGCCGATGAATCCGTCCGTGGTCAGCACGTCCGCGGCCCACGGCCAGGCCGTCAGGGCGTCGCGGATCGTGATGGCCGCGGCGATGATCCGTTCCCGGGGTTCGCTGGGCAGCGTCGGCCGGGGGAGCTGGTCCGCGTACTCGGACATCAGCAGCAGGAGCAGGTCCTCCTTGTCCCTGACGTGGCGGTACAGCGTCGTCGCCCCGATGCCGAGCTCACCGGCCAGTGCGCGGATGGTCACCTTCTCCCAGCCGTGGCGGTCGATCAGCTCGCGGGCCGCGGTCAGGATCTCCACACGGGAGGTGACAGGTGGCCTGCCGGTGCGGCCGGCCTTCGCGTTGGGACTTGGCACCGTCCCATCATCTATTTCCGCCACGCGGCCCGCAAAACCCCCATACCGCTCGACAGCCCGGCGGAGGCGGTGATAGTTTCGGAACATGCTCGCAAAGTCCGTTGACCGGAGCACTGCGCAGAGGACTGGGTCGCGTTGACGAACACGGAATCAACAAAAGAAGCACGGGACATCCATCAGGCTCGCAAGCCGGGGCTCATCCTGGCCGTGGTGGCGGTCGTGCAGTTCATGGTGTCGCTCGACCTGTCGGTCGTGAATGTCGGCCTTCCGGAGATCGCCACCGGCCTCGGCTTCAGCGCAGTGGGCCTGACATGGGTCATCCACGCCTACGCCCTCACCTTCGGCGGACTCCTGCTGCTGGGCGGCAAGCTCGCCGACATGTTCGGGCGCAAGCAGATCCTGGTCTTCGGCCTCGCGCTGTTCGCGATCGCCTCACTCGTGGGCGGTTTCGCGCAGGAGCCCGAACACCTGGTGGCCGCGCGTGCCGCCCAGGGCATCGGTGCCGCCGCCCTGGCGCCCGCCGCACTGGCCTTGCTGAGCGCGACGTTCCCCTCGGGCAAGGAGCGCGTGAAGGCCTTCGGCATCTGGAGCGCGATGAACGCCGCCGGTGGCGCGCTCGGTGTGCTGATCGGCGGCGTGCTCACGCAGTACGCGGGCTGGCGCTGGGTCATGTTCATCAGCGTGCCCATGGCCGCTATCGCACTGTTCATGGCCTTGCGCGTGCACAGCACGCCGCTGACCGGCCGCACTGGCCGCCCGGACATCCTGGGTGCCGTTCTGGCCACCGCGGGCATGTGCCTGCTCGTGTTCGGCGTCGTTCGCACCGAACAGCACGGCTGGGGCTCGTCGACCACGCTGACCACGTTGGGGATCGCGGTCGCCATGCTCGTCGCGTTCGTCTACGTGGAGAAGACCACGAGCCGCGACCCGCTGATCCGCCTTGGCATGCTGTCGAACCGTTCGGTGGTGGGCGCCAACATCTTCAACCTGGTCTTCGGGGCCACGATGGCCTCGTCGTTCTACTTCGTCTCGCTGTACCTGCAGCGAGTCCTGGGCACCAGCCCGGCACTGACCGGCGTCGAGTTCCTGCCGCTGGCCATCGGCGTGGTCATCGGCGCGGTCATCGCCATCAAGCTCGGCTTGAAGGTTCCGGCGCGCACGCTGATCGTCGTCGGTGGCCTGATGACCGCCATCGGATTCTTCTGGTTCGGCATGATCGAGTCGAACGGATCGTTCCTTGCCGACGCGTTCGGCCCATCGATCATCACCGCCATCGGCTTCGGCATCTGCCTCGGCCCGACGGTCTCCACAGCCACCGTGGGCGTCGACCCCGCGGAGACGGGTGCCGCGTCCGGGCTGCTGAGCAGCAGCCGCCAGATCGGCGCCTCGCTCGGCCTGGCGGCTCTGGGCACCGCCGCCCAGGTTCGCACCGGCCCGATCCCCACTCCCGCGGCCCTGACCGACGGCTACGCCTGGGGATTGACCCTCGGCGCCATCCTCCTGGTCGCCGCCTCGGCCATCGCACTGCTCGTGATCCCCGCCGGCCCGGAACCCGTCAAGGCAGTCACCGCGGAATAAGAGCAGGTCCGGCGCGTCCATTGTGGAGTCGCCGCCCGATTCAAGATTGTGTCGAGGGGGACAATGGCGTCGCCCCGATATGAATAAGGTCGCTGGTTGAGCCGTCCCCCCCCGGCTCAACCAGCGACCGCCTTCTGTCCGCGTCTCCGCCGGAATTCGAACGAGGACGCCACGCGTCGGCTCTGGTTCCGACATTCGTTCCACTGTCAAGCCGCCGGTCGAAGGACTGTGTTCCTCACGTAGGAGCGTGTCGAATCCACGGATCGTGCCGATCGCATTATGTCGCGGTGGTCTGTCCCTATGTTGTGGCCGCGATGCGCACCTTTTGGCATGATGGAGTTCGTGAGGGGTGAGGGGTTGATGGCACGTGCGCGTTCGCGCGGACTCATCGGTGGCGTATCGACGTCGGTCGACTGTTTCCGCCGAAATGTTTCTTTTTCTCGGTGGCCCCAGCGGCTTGCCTCTTCGAGAACGTCGACACGGCCATCAGGTCGAGAGGGGGAATACTCGAACGTCAGGATCGGTTCTCCCGTGAGTGGGTAACCGCGGGTCGGCGCCGGCTCGGCGCCACTTTATCACCAAGGGCTGCTGCCGCTATGTGACGATGGGTGCCGGATTGGCTGAAATCGGCCGAAAATACAACTCGACACTTCGATGGCGCGAAATGTCGGTGTGTCGCCGATCGCTGTCCCGAGTACTTACCATAAGGGGCTGTGAACGGCGATCAAGGGGGTTCGTTGGGCTGAGTGCGCGATTGAGCGTGGTCGGTTCGAACGCGTAGAATCCGGTTCCAGAGGTGCGTTTCCGATCAATAGTGGGATCGTAACAGGGGAGAAAATAATGGGGATCAATGTAATGGTGTCCGACGACGTGCATCTTTCTCGCTTCGCGCTTACCGCCTTACTGGAGCAAAGCGACGAGATCCACGTTGTAGGGGCGTCCGACACCAGTCTCGACGCCCTGGACCTCGCTGAGTTACACAGGCCGGACGTCGTGATCGTCAGCTTTGAGGGCGCGGACGACGGCGTTCTGGCCGTCGCCGAGAAGGTCGCCGCGCTGCCAGGGTGTCGCAGTTTGCTGCTGGCGACCGCGTTCACGCGGTCGGTCGTGCGCCAGGCTTTCACCGGCAGCGTCGACGGGATGGTGCAGCGCAGCGCGCCGCCGCGCCAGTTCTTCGACGCGATCCACCGGGTACACCAGGGTGAACGCGTTTTCGACGCGGAACTCACCGTCGCGGCGCTCGGCAACGAGAACTGTCCACTGACACTCAGGGAACTGTCGGTGCTCGAATATGTGGCGCGGGGAGACGCCGTGGTCGAAATAGCGTCGCGCTTGCACCTATCCGAGGGAACGGTCCGTAATTACCTCTCGTCAGTGGTGGCGAAGCTGGGCGCCCGCAACCGCATCGACGCGCTGCGGATTGCCAGGGCCTCGTACTGGATCTGAGCCGGCTTTTCTCTGAAAATCTATCGCCGCCAGGCGTGGCCTGGCGCTGACCTCCCAGTAGATGTGCTCCCGATCGTTCACCGCCACGATGTGGCTCAGGGATTCGCTGTCCGCTCGTGCGGGCAGCGAATCCCATTGAGCGGCTGTGTCTCACGCTATCGCGAGCGCGATCGGTTTCGCAAGTTCCGTCCGAGTGTCGAGACGTTGTTATCGACTACTTGCGCCAAGCGGGCGATGTATGTCCACATTACGATCGAGTCCGCTGCATCGGTAATTGTTACCGATGCGTTCCTAATACGCGTCCGCGCGATCCGCACCTTTGTCGAGCGACTTGCCGATGGTTAAGCAGATTCGTGCTAGCCTCGAATCGAGTCAATGCGGCTGTTCTGCTGGGGCGATGTCCCTCCAGTCGGGACATCCCGATGGAAGGCTGAAAATGAGTGTCGACGCGCTCGCCCCCCGAATTGTTCGGGGTCGGAGCCGAAAACATCGAGTACCGCGGATCAGTGCTCGACATTCCGCGCCGTTTAGTGGCGACCTGGGTGCGGGAATCGCGCCCGCGCCCGTCGCGGACGGCGTGCCCCGGCTCTCTTTCCGCGGCCCTGGACGGCGTGACGTGCTGGAAGACGTCCGCGAGGACTCGTTCGGATGAGTAGGGTCCGCGGCGCGGCGTAGCCGCGTGCGCCGGTGCTCGACAGCGGCTCTCACCCGGTGCCGGTCCCATCGAGGTCTTCCCGGCGAGCTCGCACTCAGCCTCGGGCACCTCACTCGCATATTCCCTTTGGCGTTTCTCGGAACTCGAGGATCGCCATGCTCCGCCGCGCCCTGTTCCGGTGGGCGGGCCTAGTGGCGTACCCAACCCCGTTCGCGCCATCCGTCAATGGATCGATCCCGGAAGTGCCCGACCGGTGCTTCTCCCGGAGTCGCCCAGCCTTGCGCGCGGAAGAAGGAGAAACCAGCTCCATGGTCGATTTGCTGAACGCCACAAACGTCGCCGCGGTGATTCAAGATCACGCCCGCGCGGTGCCCGAGGACCTGGCGGTGATCGTCGTGCACGACGTGGACGATAACGACGACACCCGGTGGTCATACGCCCGGCTCGACTCCGAGGCGAGGAAAGTCGGCGCGTCGCTGCGCGCCAGGTTCCCAGTGGGGGAGCGGCTGCTGCTGCTTTACCCGACCGGCGTCGATTTCGTCGCGGCCTTGGTCGGCTGTCTCTACGCGGGAATGGTCGCCGTGCCCGCGCCGTTGCCCGGCCGCTACCGCGAGGAGCAGTCGCGTGTGCAGGGCATCGCGGAGAACGCCGGTGTGTGCGCCATCCTCACCGACTCCGAGAACTTCCTCTCCGTCGCGGACTGGGCGCGGGCCGAGGGGCTCGGGACACCAGTGGTCGCGACTGACGGCGGCGACCTGCCGGACGCGGGCTCTTGGCAGCCGGAGGAACTCGACCGCTCGGCGCTCGCGATGCTCCAGTACACCTCGGGCACCACAGGCGCGCCGAAGGGCGCGATGCTCAGCCACGGCAACATCCTGCACAACGTGACGAACCAGCGCGCCATGTGCGGCCTGAACCGCGAGACGCGGTTGGGCGGGTGGCTGCCGCTGTACCACGACATGGGCTTGCTCGGTCAGCTTCTTCCCGCCTTATTGGTCGGCACCTGCTGCGTGCTGATGCCCCCCGCGTCGTTCCTCAAGCGCCCACACCTGTGGATGCGGCTGATCGACAAGTACGGCATCCACTCGTCCGCGGGACCCAGCTTCGCCTACGACCTGGTTCGGACCCGGATCACCGACGAGCAGGTCGCCGAACTGGACCTGTCCAGGTGGCGGTTCTCCGCGATCGGCGCGGAACCCGTGCGGCCCGCCACACTCGACAGGTTCATCGAGCGCTTCGTGTCCGCCGGGCTGCGCGACGACGTGCTGACCACGTGCTACGGCATGGCCGAGGCCACGGTCTACATCTCGGGTGAGGCGTACCGGCGGCCCAAGGTGACCACAGTGGACCCTGATCTGCTTGAGCGGCAGCGCTTCGTCGCCGCCGACGGCGGGGTCGGGATGGTCAGCTGCGGGACACCGCACACGTTCGACGTCTTGATCGTCGACCCGACGACCGCCGAGCCACTGCCACCCGGCTCGATCGGCGAGATCTGCCTGCGCGGCGGCAGCGTGGCCGCCGGGTACTGGAACGACGAGGTGGCCGACGAGTCCGCCCGCACGGCGGGCGGCTACCTGCGCACCGGCGACCTTGGCACGGTGTACGACGGTGAGATCTACGTGACCGGTCGCTGCGCCGAACTGGTGACCGTGGCCGGACGCAAGTTCTCGCCGCAGGACATCGAGCGGACACTGCGGTCGCGTCACCCCGAGCTCGGCTCGGTCGGCGCCGTATTCAGCGTGCCGCTCGGCGAGGCCGACGCCGCGACGGACGCCCTGATCGTCATCCACGAGATCAGCGGGCGGCCGACCGCCGACCGCCTGCGCGCCCTCGCGGAGCGGATCCGCGCGACGGTCGTCGGCGAGTTCGGCGTCCCGGTCGACGGTATCGGCCTGCTGCGGCGGGCCGCGGTGCGCCGGACCACGAGCGGGAAGATCCAGCGCGCGACGATGCGCAGGATGCTCCTGGCCGACGAGCTGACAGCCGTCTACGCCGACTACGAACCTTGGGTGGTGGAGGCGCTGCGGGCGCGGCGCCGGGAACCCGCGAGCGTTTGACGGCTGGTGGATCCGGCGACGTCGACGCCGATGCCAGGCCGACGTTCGCCGGTGAGCCACCAGAATCGGGGGCGCTCCAGCCGGAGCGCCCCCGATTCGTGGGTGTCAGTGGCCTGGGACCGCGTCGAGTCGCGCGGTGGCCACGTCGTGCGGCGCCGCCAGCATCGCGGTCAGCTCGTCGAGTACGCCTTGGGCGCACTTGGCCGCGGCGGGCACGACGTCCTGCATCAGAAAATAGCCGTGCACCAGTCCCGGGCCGTGCACCTGCCTGGCGTGCACCCCGGCGGCGGCCAACCGCTCGGCGAAGGCGATGCCCTCGTCGCGCAACGGGTCGAACTCCGCCGTGGCCACCACCGCGGGCGGCAGGTCGCGCAGGTCCGCGCCGAGCAGGTCGACCGCGGGGTCGCCGCGCCTGGCCGGGTCCGGGACGTAGAGGTCGTAGTGGTGGGCCATGTCGTCGACGGAAAGCAAGTACCCCTCGGGATACTCGCACGCCGCGGCCAGCCGCAGGCTCGGATCCGTCGGCGGGTACAGCAACAGCAGCGCCGCGAACCGGGGGCCGCCGTTGTCGCGCGCGTCGAGCGCCACGCCCACTGACAGGTGCGCGCCCGCGCTGTCGCCCGCGAGGACGTGCGGGAGGTCCGGGAACTCCTGGGCTGTCCACCGCGCGGCGGCGATCGCGTCGTACAGCGGGACCGGGTACGGGAACTCCGGCGCACGCCGGTAGTCCGCGGAGACCACGACCGCGCCCAGCGCCGCGGCCATGATGCGGACGGCCCAGTCGTGGCTGTCGATGTCGCCGACGACCCAGCCGCCGCCGTGCAGGAAGGTGAGCGACATGGTCGGCTCGGTGTCCGGGTGGTACACCCTCGCCCGGATTGACGAACCGTCCGCGGCGTCGATCGTCCGGTCGACGGTGGTGACCGTGTCAGCCGGGCCGCCGCCGCGGCGCGGACGGACCGCGTTCGCCAGGTACCGGGCGCGGGCGTCCTCAATGGACAGAGCGCGGAGCGGCGTCGGCGGGCCGTCGGCGCGCTGCCAGGTGATCAGGTTGCGGAGGATGCGGTCCAAAGGCATGGCGGCCCCTTGTGCGGATTGGTTCGAGAGAAGGATCGCGGCTGACCCGGACTCTGTGATGGGACGCGCACCCGATCGAACCGGGAGGCGGCGACGCTGTCAAGCGCGAGCATTTCTGTCGACTTCTTTCGTTCGATTATCCCCGAATATGTGACCCGCTTCGTGTATCTTCCGCCCACGGATGCGCGCTATTGCACCCCTGGTGACGTGCGGGTAAGCGCGGGTCAGGCGAACTGGGCCGCCCGTGAGGACTGCATCCGCGATGGTGCGGTTCTCACATTGCTGGCGCGAGTTTTGCGCTGGTAGCCTGGTCGGGAATCGGCAGAATGAGTGTGTTCGCTCTATTTGACGTGCGCTGAACTCATACTTTCCTGATGATTTCGTCGCTCCTTGCCGCACGGCGCATTCCGTGACGTCCGTGTGCCCGCGACCCAGTGCGACAGAGAAGGAACATTGGTCATGATTGTCTTGGGGTGCAACGGTTTCTCCCGCAGCTCTGCGATCTTCGCCGAGCACTATGACGCGGTCGGCAAGGAGAAGCACTACGGTCTCGGCCACGACGCGGGCGCGTCGCTGCTGGTGAACGGTGAACTCGTCGCCGCGGTGGAGGAGGAGCGCCTCAACCGGGAGAAGAAGACCTCCGACTTCCCGGTCAACTCGGTGAAGTGGGTGCTCGACCACGCGGGCGTGAAGTTCGAGGACGTCGACCTGATCGCGATCCCGTGGAGCTTCAACGAACTTGTCTTCAACGCCGCCCTGTTCGACCTCGCGATGCAGCCGTTCGCCCCCTTGGAGAAGCTGTCGCGGTTGAACAAGATCGGCCAGCTGTTCATGCACGTCCTCGGTGAGGAGGCGATCCTCGCCGACTTCGCCGCCCGCACCGGCTTCACCCCGGACCGCGAGAAGGTCGTCTTCGTCCCCCACCACCTCGCCCACGCCACCACCGGCTGGTACTTCGCCGGCATGAAGGACGCGGCGTTCCTCATCAGCGACGGCCGCGCCGAGCTGTTCTCGTCGGTGGTCGGTGAGATCCGCGACGCCAAGATCAAGCTGTTCGACGACCAGATGGTCACCGCGCACGACTCGATCGGCATGCTGTTCTCCGCGATCACCCGCTTCCTGGGCTTCGTGCCGAACAACGACGAGTACAAAGTCATGGGTATGGCGGGCTACGGTGAGGCGCCGTCGCCCAACCCGTTCCTTGAGCACGTCGTCAAGCTGGAGGACAGCGGCCGCTACACCCTCTGCCGGCAGCATGACCTGGAGAACCCCCGCAGCTTCGAGCCGTTGTTCGAGGAGCACTTCGGCCCGTTCCAGGACACGCTGGAGTACCAGTCGACGGTGTCCGCCGCCGCGCAGGAGATGCTGCTGGCCGTCACCAACCACCAGCTGCGCGCACTCGAGTCGAAGACCGACCTGACCCACCTGCTGTTCGAGGGCGGCGTGGCGCTCAACTGCCTGAACAACACCCCGATGCTCGAGGAGTCGCGCTTCGAGGACATGTCGGTCAGCTTCGGTGCCAGCGACACCGGCATCGCCATCGGCGCCGCCGTCTACGCCTGGGTCAACGACCCCGCGGCCGAGGGCGAGGTCAAGGCTCCCGAGTCGGTCACCCCGTACCTCGGCCCCGAGTACGACGAGGAAGCCGTCGAGGCGACCCTGCGGGACTACGCCGGCAAGGTCGAGTGGACCAAGCTGACCGACGACGAGGTCGTCGACCAGGTGGCCAAGCTGCTGACCGAGAAGGTCATCGTCGGGTACTTCGAGGGCCGCATGGAGCACGGTCCCCGCGCGCTCGGTCACCGCAGCATCCTGGCGAACCCGAGCTTCTCCGACATCAAGGACGTTATCAATCTGCGCGTCAAGCACCGGGAGCCGTTCCGCCCGTTCGCGCCGCTGGTGATCGAGTCCGAAGCCTCGAAGGTCTTCGAGATGGGCAAGAAGAAGTCCTCGCCCCACATGACCTTCGTGTTCCCGGTGAAGGAGGAGTACCGGGAGAAGATCCAGGGCGCGGTCCACGTCGACGGCACCTCGCGGGTGCAGACCATCACCGACGAGGAGACTCCGCGGCTGGCCGCGCTGCTGCGCGAGTTCACCTCGCTGACCGGTGTTCCCTGCCTGATCAACACGTCGTTCAACGTCGCGGGCGAGCCGATCGTCTGCGCCCCGGCCGACGCGGTGAACTGCTTCCTCGGCACCGAGATCGACTACCTGCTGCTCGGCAACCACCTCGTCACCAAGATCGAGAAGACCGCGTGACCCCGTGACCGGATCGCTGGGACGTCGGGCCGCGGCGTCCCAGCGCATGTCAGGAAGGTGATGAGGCCCCGCCCATGAGCACTGCCCACGAGGCGGCCGCGGACTTCGCGTTGGCCGTCGAACTGCTCGAAGACCTCGCCGTGGAACTGCGGGACTCGCGCGGGTGGCGCGTTCCCGAGGTCAGCGCCGCGTGCGACGCCTTGACTTGCGCGGCCGCCCTGCTACGGACGCAGCAGGGCAGCGTGGACGGCGACCACTCGCACACCGAGCTTCTGCATGAGGCCATCGGTCTGGCCCGGAGCACGGTGGAGGCGACCAAGTGGGCCGCCCGGGAGCGCATCGGGTCCCATCACGTGCCCCATGTGGTCGTTGACGGCGGGCCGCGCGCCGACGAGAGCTGACAAGCTCTCGATTTCGCTCGACCCCATCGCGCCGACGGTGAATTCCAGTCCGAGCGGCGAGGATTTCACGAGCCGGCTCCGGTCGGAATTCATTTCCGGCGGTGCTTGCGAAGAAATGGGTTGTCCGCGGCGCGTCCAGCGCACGGCGGGTATCCCGAGGTCGCGACCAGGTATTGATTTCTCCAATCTGTATATGTGGAACACATGGGTGTCCATGTGAAACTAATCTGTTGCCGCGTCGTGTCCGGCTGGTACGGTCGATATCGTTCGGTTGGTCCGCGTCATATGGGACGACGGAATGTTTTCGCAATCAACTGGACCAGTAGCCGCCGGTGTCCGAATTCTTCCGGGTGTCGGGTGTGGCGCCGATCGTCGGCTTTCGTTCTGCCCAGGGAGATGGACTGTGTCGTTGCAAGCCGCATCCGCGAGCACGCACTGGGAAAAGGTGGCGGACACCATCGAGTTCGTTCCCGCGGAGTACTCCCACAAAACCCAGTCGGACATCGTGGCGCGGGAGATGCTGCGCTGCGATCAGGCCGAGCTCGACCGGTTGGTCGACGCGGGCCTGCCGTTCGAGGACCGCGACGGGGTCCGTCACTTCGACGTCAACGACCTCTACAACCTCGGGATGTACTCGGGCAAGGGGAACACGCAGCCAGAGCTCGCCCTCCGGATGCTGTTCCGTTTCGCCACCAAGTCGATGGACGACCTGCTGCGCGACAAGACCTGGGACTTCCGGGTCCGGATGGACTGTGTGGACTGTCGCGGTGAGGCGCCGTGGCGCCTGGAGGTGCCCGACGTGGAGCGCTTCGGCGGTCGCGTCGAAGTGCACGAGGTCATCGAGCCCAGTGCGGCGTCCTCCGGCGAGTACTCGGCCACCGTCACCACCACCGGCGCCCGCACGCCGCTGGTCGCGCCTCGGCTGCGGGGCCTGGTGCATGACTACCTGGACTCGGGCTACCGCTGGCAGATGATCCCCATCGCCATGCAGGCCGACCACGAGTTGGTGCACGAGCTGGGCGCGACCAGCTGCATCGCCGCGAGTCTGCTGCTGGCGCAACGGTTCCGGGCCGCGGGCTATGCGGCCGAGGCGAAGCGCGGCTGGTTCTGCGGCGTCCTGGGCGGGGCTCTCGACCTGCCGCACGCGTGCGTCGAGGTAACCGACGACGACGGCGCGGTGAAGACCGTCGACATCGCCAAGGCCCAACTGGCCGCCCGGCTGTCGCCCGCCACCGGCGACTTCCAGGAACTGTGCCAGGGATCGACTTACAACAAGGTGATCCCGTCCACCGCCTCCGGTAATGCCTCCTTCGGCTATCACGACTGCGGTTCACCGGTGCCGGTTCACGTGCGTGCGGATATCCGATCGACGCGGTGACGCTGGAATGTCGAGCCACTCCGTAGGAAAGAGTTGAGATGGCAGTACGTGAGATCGAGCCGATCGACCTGGCGCTGGACCGGCTGGAGCTGATGGCCGAGTCGGGTTACTACAACCCGTACACGATGTTCGACTGGCCCGAGGCCATCGAGCCGGACAAGCCATGGATGAGTGAAAGCCTCACCACGCTGGCGGGCACCCCCATGTGGGACGAGCTCACCCGCGAGCAGCAGATCGCTTTGACCAGGTATGAGGCGATCAACTTCTTCAGCCTCAACATCCACGGCATCCGTGAGCTGTTGAGCGAGGTGGTCATGCGCATCCATGACCGCACTTATGCCGGTGTCTCGGAGTTCCTCCACCACTTCATCGGTGAGGAGAACGAGCACATGTGGTTCTTCGCGCAGTTCTGCCTGCGCTACGGCGGCAAGCTCTACCCGGCGCAGCCGTCGCTGAAGGCGGACTCCGTCGAGCACCTGTCGGCGGTGGCCCGCGAGCTGATCGTGTTCGCGCGCATCCTGATCTTCGAGGAGATCGTCGACCACTACAACGCGCACATGGCCACGGACATGGACCTGCCGGTCATCGCCCGCGAGATCAACCGGGTGCACCACCAGGACGAGAGCAGGCACGTCGCGTTCGGCCGCATGATCTTCGTGAACCTGCTGGAGCAGGTGGCCAAGCGCGACCCGGACGAGGTGCCGCTGGTCGCGGAGTACCTCGAGAGCTACCTGACCTACAGCATCGGCACCCTGTACAACCCGGCGGCATACCGCGACGCGGGCATTCCGGACGCGCTGGCGCTGCGGCGGCGCGCGCTCGAGCACCCGGCGCGGCACGAGGCGCACGAACAGATCCTCAAGCGCACCAGGAAGTTTCTGTCCAAGGTGGGCGTCGGCAGGGAACTGGTCAAGCGATGACCGACCAGATGCGGGCGGTCCGGGACTTCATCCTGGAACGCAATTCCACAATGGACACTCTGTCCGACGGCCTGGACCTGATCGACAGCCGAGCCATCAACTCGCTGGCCTTCGTCGAGTTCATCTTCCTGCTGGAAGAGCTCACCGGCGAGTCGATCGACCCCGAGGACCTCGACTTGGACGACTTCCGGACCTTGAAGGCGATCGAGGCCCGGTTCTTCACGCGGGAGACGGTGCGATGAACACGGTGACCGACAACGGCTTGAGCGTTCTCGACGGCGACCAGCTGCGGCTGCTGCGCGCGATCGAGGCGGTGTTCCTGCGGCTCGCGGACGGATGGGACGCCCCGGAGTTCCGCTACCCGCACCTGATCCGGTGCTCGGACCTGGACAAGTTCGACTACTACGACAACTTCCCGCACCTGGGCCTGGCCGCGGTGCGGCTCGACCCGGCCCGGCTCGGCGCTTCGCTGGCCGACGCGGAGCGGCCGGTGGAACGCGTCGGCCCGGACGTGATGGAGCCGACCGCGTTCGCGCTGCCGTCCGCTTCCTGCTACTCGGTCTACGTCGACCTCGCGGGCTCGGTGCTGCCCGCCGAGGGCGTCATGCGCACGACCGTCGGAACCTGCTTCCGCAACGAGGACCACTACAACGGTCTGCAGCGGCTGCTGGGCTTCACGATGCGCGAGATCGTGTGCGTCGGGCCTGAGGACGCGGCCAAGGCGCACCTGGCGCGCGCCAAGGACGCCGTGATCGCGCTGCTCGTCGAGCTGGGTATCGAGTACGGCATCGAGGTCGCCACCGACCCGTTCTTCGACAAGAACAGCGGCAAGGCGAAGATGCAGAAGCTGTTCCCGGTCAAGGAAGAGTTCGTGGTCAACGGCCTGGCGATCGGCTCGGTCAACTACCACCGGAACTTCTTCGGTGAGCGCTGCTCGATCCAGGTTGGCGAGGAGACGGCGCACACCAGCTGCCTCGCCTTCGGCCTGGAGCGATGGATCCACACCCTGACCGACCGGTTCGGCGGCGCCGTCGCCGCGCTGGCCGCCGTCGAGGCGCTGGGCTGATGCGCACCACCGCGGCCGAGGCGCTCGGCGTCGATGTGGGTGTGCTGCTGGCGGGCATGGGCGGGGTCTCCGACCCGGAGCTCGCGGTCGCCGTGTCGAACGCGGGCGCGGCGGGCTGCGTCGGCGGCTACAAGCTCGTCCGCGAGCACCTCTCCACCATGCTGAAGCGGCTGGTCGCGGGTACGGACAAGCCCGTCGGGGTGAACTTCATCCCCGAGGTCGTCGGCCCCGACGAGCTCACCGAGCAGCTGGCGCAGCTGCTCGGTGAGACCCCGGAGTCGGTTTACGTCTCGCTGTTCGGGATGCCCGAGGAGACGGTGTTCGACCGCGTGGCCGCCTCGGGCAGGCGCCTGGTGGTCCAGGTCGGCACCGTCGAGGACGGCGTGCACGCCGCCGAGCGCGGCGCCGTCGTGGTCGCCCAGGGCATCGAGGCGGGCGGACACCTGCTCGGCCACGTCACGCGCGATGAGCTCGTGGCGCGGCTGCGCGAGCGGCTGCCCGACGCGTGCGTCGTCGCCGCGGGCGGGATCGGGTCGCCCGGTGACGCCGCCATGGCGCTGGCCGCGGGCGCCGACGGTGTCCTGCTCGGCACGGCGTTCGTCGTCGCGCGCGAGTCGGCGGCTCATCCGTACTTCAAGGAAGCGGTGATCGGCGCCGCGGGGGCCGACACCGTGATCACCGGTGTCTACGAGATCGGTTGGCCGAATCGGCGGCACCGGGTGCTGTCGACCGCCGTCACCGAGAACCCGGGGCAGGCCAAGAACTTCATCGGCCGAACGACCATCGAAGGAAAGTCGTTCCTGGTGCCGCGGTTCAGCGCCGCGGTGCCGACCGACTCGACCACCGGGCGCGTCGAGGAGATGGCCATGTACTGCGGCCTGTCCTGTGACGCGATCACCCGTGAACCCTCGGCGGCGGAGATCGTCGCCGCGTTTGACCGTGTCCTGCGGGGCCATGAAGTCGCCGAAACAGAAAAGGAAAGATGATGTCAGCTTCCGACGTGCTCGAACGGCTCGACCTGAAGTACCGCGAGGACACCCTGAAGGTCCGCGTCCGCGACGGCGTCGAGCTCTACCACGAGTCCGCCGGTGACGGCCCGGTCGTCACCACGCTCAACAACTTCTTCATGACCACCCCGACGTGGCGTGTCCTCACCGACGACCTCGCCAAGGACCACCGCGTCATCAGCTACGACCTCGCGGGCCACGGGCAGTCCACCCACCCGGAGACGTACCCGTCCTGGGGGCAGCACGCCGCCGACGCCATCGCCCTGCTCGACGCCCTGGAGGTCGAGAAGACCTACCTGGTCTCCACCTCGATCTCCACCGTCCTCGCCCGCGACATCGCGCTGACCTACCCCGACCGCGTCGCGGGCATCGTGCTCGCCGGGCCCGCTCTGGGGCCCAAGGGCATGCGCCGCCACCGCCAGATCCAGCGGGCGTGGCTGCTCACCCTGGAGAACCACGGCATGGCCGCTCTGTACAACCACCTCTACCCCGAGGTGTTCGGCGCGGACATGAACGAGGAGCTCGGCACCCCCGGCTTCCTGGGCCTGCGGGAGAGCTTCCTCGCGCTGTCCACCAAGGAAGATCTCGCCAACGGCCTCAACCTGGCGCTGACCGGCGAGACCAGTCCCGAACTGCTCAAGCAGATCGAGTGCCCGGCGCTGGTCGTCATCGGCGATGACGACATCCTGCTGAGCAACTCGGGAGCCGAGGAACTGGCCGCGCACTTTCCCAAGGGCGGCTACGAGATCATGCCCCGCGCGGGTCACCTGCCTTTCCTCGACGATGCGATGGGCTTCCAGGCGATCATCCGGAAGTTCGTCGCGGAAGCCGAAGCCGGTGCCTGATCCAGCGCCCGAATCCGATGCGGTGGTCGACGCCAGGGCGCGTATCCGCGCGCTCCTGGTCGACTTGTTCGGTCCCGACAGCTTCGTCACCGATCTGTCGGACACCGTGTCGCTGCGCAAGGGCGGAGTCTCGTCCACCGCGCTGGTGAGCCTGTTGGTGGCCATGGAGGACGAGTTCGGCTTCGAGTGGCAGGACGACGTGGCTCCGGAGGCCCTGCGCTCGATCAGTTCGCTGGCCGGGCACGTCGCGTCCCTGCCCGCATAGGGCCGGCGGTGTCGCTCGCGCCCGCGGTTCCGGCCGGTGTCGCACCGGGTGCCCACTTCCAGTGGCGCCCTGTGCGGCCGCCGCGCGGACCGGGCGAGCAGTCCGCGGCGGGCCGAGCCGCCGCCGCGGCGGCACTGGCCGAGGCCGGGTCCACCGACCTGGTCGTGCCGCGTGAACCCGATGGGAGGCCGAGGTTTCCCGCGGGGTTCGCCGGGGCCATCGCCCATACGGGCAGCGTGGCCGTGGCGGTGGTCGTCCCGGGTGCCGAGGCGGTGGGCGTCGACATCGAGGACACCGAGATCAGTCCGCGCGTGGCCAGGTTCGTCCTGCGCGAGCGGGAGCGCGACGCGCTGCTGCGGCCCGCCGGGGCGTACAGCACGCGGGACCTGTTCTCGGCGAAGGAGGCGGCCTTCAAGGCTCTCTGCTCTCTCGGTGGCGAGGGTGGCCTTGGTGGGTCGGATCAGTTCTTGTTCTGGTGGATCGAGCTCGACCGGATCGACGGGACGCTCGTCGCGTCCCACCGAGGTGTATCCGTGCCGGTGTGGGTCCGGTCTGTGCCGCATCTCTCGCTCGCCGTGGCGATACGGCGGTGACGCGGTCCGTCGTGTTCGGTCGCGCCCATACGGGCCAAGCAGTGTGCGTGGAGTTGGGTGAGAGGAAGCAACCTATGGATCGCGACATTTTCGATGTCGTTGACGAGCTGTTCCGTCAGCGGCTGCAACTGCCCGGACTCGACCCGGATCGCCCGCTTGTGGACTACGGACTCGACTCCGTGCGCTCCGTGGACCTCATCGTGGAGATGGAGGACAAGTTCGGCGTGAGCATCAGCGACGAGCAGGCGGGATCGATGGTGACCCTGCGCGACGTGGTGGCCACGGTCACCGCGGCGCTGACGGTTCGGGTCGGACAAGGACACCGTGAGAAATGAGCGTTCCCAACGGCTTCGCCCGGCACACCCGGCCCGAACTAGCAAGGCTCTTCCGGGCACTCAACCTGGATGTCACATATCGAGCGGGCCAGGGTGACTACCTGACCCTCGAACCCACCGCCGGCGCCGACGACACGGCCACCGGCGAGCGGGTGCTCGATCTGGTCGGCGGCGCGGGATCCTCGCTGTTCGGCCACAACCACCCCGACCTCGTCGAGGTCGCCCGGCGCAGTCTCGACGAGCGGCTGCCGTTCAACGCGCAGGGAAGTGTTCGCCCGTGGGCGGGTGAGTTGGCCGAGCGGCTCTCGGCGATGGTCGGCGCGTCGACCGGGGCGAGCTACGTCGTCACGTTCGGCAGCACCGGCGCCGACGCCGTCGAGGGCGCGGTGAAGCACGCGTCGGTCGAGCACAGCCGCGGGCTCGGCGCGCTGCGGGAGGAGTTCGAGCTGACGCTGCGCAGGCTGCGGCGCGACGGCGTGGACGACGTGCCGTGCGCGGACGGCCCCGCGCGGGGGCGGCCATGCGGTGAGGTGGTGGCCGAGGCCATCGCGCGCGTCGAGGAGCTGGGCAAGGCCGAGCCGGTCTTCGTCTCGCTCAAGGACTCGTTCCACGGCAAGACATCCGCGGCCGGCGCGCTGACACACGGCGCCAACGTGCCGAAGGACCTGCACGTCCACGGTCCCAGGCGGATCCGGCTGCACGACTGGACTCCGCGCTCCGTCGTGTCCGCGCTCGACCCCCTGCGCGTACGACTGGACACGGTCACCGTCGACGCCGCGGGCGTGCCGCGTTCGGCCACCCGCCACATCTCGCCGGTCGCGGCGTGCTTCGTCGAACCCATCCAGGGCGAGTCCGGTGTGCGCGAGGTGCCCGCCGCGACGCTCGCCGCGCTGCGCGAGCTCGCCGACCGGCACGGCGCGGCCCTGGTGTTCGACGAGATCCAGTGCGGTATGGGCCGCACCGGGACATTTCTCGCGTCCGAGCCGTCCGGTGTCGTCGCCGACTACTACCTGCTCTCGAAGTCCCTCGGTGGCGGCATGGTCAAGATCTCGGCGCTGCTGGTCGCCGAGAACCGCTACATCGCCGAGTTCGGGCGCCACCACACCTCGACCTTCGCCGACGACGATCTGTCGGCCAGGGTCGCTCTGGCGGGTCTCGACCTTTGCGTCCGATACCAGGACCGGATCGTGGCGGTCGGCGACGAGCTGCGGGACCGGCTCACGGAGGTCGCGAAGCGCTGGCCCGAGGCCATCGTCGAGGTGCGCGGGCGCGGCCTGCTGCTCGGTGTCGAGTTCACGCTGCCCAAGCCTGACTCCGCGCTGCTGAAGCAGGTGTTCGACTCGGAGACGCTCGGCTTCCTGATCGCGGGCAGGCTGTTGCACGAACACCGCGTCCGCGTCATCCCGACCCTGTCCGCGACGAAGACGCTGCGCGTGCAGCCCTCGGCGCTGCTGGAGTCCGCCGACATCGACCGGGTCGTCGCCGCGTTCGACGACGCGGCGGGCTTGCTGGCCAAGGGGGACTACGCGACGCTGCTCGACCACCTCACCGTGGCGGCCACCGGCATCTGGCGGCCGCGCCAGCACGTCCCGGACCCGCGCGGGAACCGGCGGCCCGGCGACGGCCGCAATGAGGATGTGCCCCGGGTGGTGTTCCTCGCGAACCTCGACACCGCGACCTCTCTGCGCGCCTTGGCGCCGGAGTTGGCGGGTTGGTCCGAGGACCAATGCGAGGCGGCCGTCGACCGGATCTGCGGCGAGTTGGGCCCGTTCGAGGTCGTCCAGCGGCGGATCTTCTCCAAGACCGGCCGCGCGGTCGAGGTCAACGTGGTGGCCGTGCCGTTCACGGCGGCCCAAGCGGTGGAGGGGCAGCGCGCGGGCCACGGCGCCTGGCTGCGCCGCACCGTGCTCGACGCGGTCGACCTCGGGTTCTGGTTCGGCGCCGACGTCATCGGACTCGGCGGCTACACCTCGATCGTCACCGGCGCCGGTCGCGACGTGGTGGAGAACGAGGTCAGGGTCACCTCGGGCAACTCGCTGACCGCGGCCTGCGCCTATGATCTGGTGCGCGCGCACTTGGCCCAGGCGGGCCCGGGAGCGCGCAGGCTCGGGCTCGTCGGCGGCCTCGGCAACATCGGCGCCGTCATGGCCGAGCTCATCGCCCCGCACTGCGATGAGCTGGTGCTGGTCGGCAGGCCGGGGTCCGGCCGTCGGCTGGCGGGCGTCGCCGAGCGGCTGTCGCACCTGACCGACGTCTCCATCGCCGAGGACATCGCGGCCCTGCGGGACTGCCCGACCGTTGTCAGCGCGACCAACTCGGCCGACCCGGTGATTCTGCCGAGCCACCTAGCGGGTGACCGGGACGTCCTCGTCTGCGACCTCGCGGTGCCGGGTGATGTGCACCCGGCGGTGGCCAACCTGTCGAACGTGACACTGGTGTCCGGTGGCCGGATCCAGCTTCCCGACGGGCAGGCGCCGCGGTTCCCCGGCATCACGCTGCCGCCGGGGATTGTCTACTCCTGCATGGCCGAGACGATTCTTCTCGGATTCGAACCGCGGACTCCGAGTCCCTCGTACGGCGGCCTTTCCGTGGCCGGCGTGCGTGCCGCCCGGGAACTCGCCGTGCGGCACGGGCTGTATCCGGCCCGCGTCGTCGCGGATGAGGTGACCGTGCGGCCGTGGTTCGTCAACGGGTCCAGCGACACAATCGAGGAGCGCATTCGATGATCTCCCTACAACCGCGTCACCTGAGCATCGTCCACGCACTGGTCGCCCGAGCCGAGAGCGGATCGACCACGGAGATGACCATGGTGCCGGACCCCACTCGGGTGGAGCCACGGCGCTATGACGCCGTGCTCGACCTCGTGGCCCGCAGCGCGGCGATCCTCGCCGAACGCGGAATCGGCCCTGGTGACCGGATCCTGATCTGCCTGCCCGCGGGTTGGCCGTTCGTGGCGGCCTTCTTCGGCGCTCAGGTGTGCGGCGCTGCCCCGGCCTCCGTGGCGCTGCCGACCACGTTCGGCGCCGCCGCGGGCTTCGACGGCCAGCTCAAGGAGCTGGTCGGCTATCTGCGGCCGGCCGCGGTCGTCACGACCGCGGCCATGATCGAGGTGGCAGGCGAACTCGCGGACACCGTCCTGATCGACGGCCACGCCATGGTCGCGCGGGCCGCCGCGGCGCAGGTGGCACCCCACCCCGTCCACCTGCCTGGCCCTGACGACTTGGCGTTCATCCAGCTCACCTCCGGATCGACCGGCACGCCCAAGGGCGTGATGGTGACGCACGGCAACCTGATCGCCCACCTGGAGCAGCTCGCGCTCGCCACCAGTTGGTCGGCCGAGGACGTCGGCGTGAGCTGGCTGCCCCTCTACCACGACATGGGCCTGGTCGCGGGCCTGCTGTTGCCGATCTACACGGGCAGCGGCGCCGTGGTCATGCCGCCGACGTGGTTTCTGCGCGCGCCCGCGGAGTGGCTGCACCTGATGAGCCACTTCCGCGGCACGACCGCCGCGGCGCCGAACTTCGCCTACGGCTACCTGGCCGACAGGGTGAAGGACGAGCACATGGAGGGCGTCGACCTGTCGTCGTGGCGGATGGTCTTCTGCGGCGCGGAGCCGATCAACCCCGCCACGATCGAGCGCTTCACCGACCGCTTCACCAAGTGGGGCCTGCGGCCGAACGTCGTCGTGCCTTGCTACGGCATGGCGGAGGCGGTGCTGGGCATCACCATGACGCCGGGCGCCGATCCGATGAGGTACGACACGATCGACCGCCAGGCCGCTGTGGCCGACGCGCGGGTGGTCGACGTCGAGGCGGACAGCCCCCACGCCTTGCGTGTTGTCGACTGCGGCATCCCATTGGTGGGCACGGACATTCGGATCGTCGACGACCAGAGCGCCGAGCTGGGGGAGAACCGGATCGGCCACATCCAGTTCCGCGGGCCGTCGCGCACGGTGGGCTATTTCGGCCTCCCGGACGCGACCGCCGAAGCTGTCGACGGCGCGGACTGGTGGAAGACCGGCGACGTCGGTTACCTGCGCGACGGCAGCCTGCGGATCACGGGTCGCGCCAAGGACCTCGTCATCATCCGCGGCGCGAACTACTTCCCGTCGGACTTCGAGCAGGCCGCCGAGACGGTGCCCGGTGTCCGGCTCGGCGGTGTCGTCGCGGTCGGGTACCGGGCCGAGGACGGTGACTCCGAGGAACTGCACCTGGTGGTGGAGACCGACCTCGACGCCGAACAGCACGACGAACTGCGGGCGTCGATTCGTTCCGCGGTCAGCGCGCGCACCGGTGTGCCCCCGGTCGCGATCCACACGGTGCCGCGGCGCAGCATCCCGAAGACGACAAGCGGCAAGGTCCAGCGGTCGCTCACGCGCGGGCGGTTCGTCGATGGCTGGACACGCCCCTGACCACCTGAGTGGACTGTCGTGACGGCGACGCGGAAGGCCCAGGTCGACGACTTGGGCCTTCCGTGACGGCGTGAGAAATCAGCCGCCACAACGGTTTCACCAGGTCGCCGCAGGAGGCGGATAACGTTGCGGCATGGGGAAATAGCAGTGGGCCAGGTGCGTGCGGTCACCGAGACTGGCGCGGAACTGTCCCTCTCCGAGAGGGTTTCCCATGGCTGTACTCCTCCGGCGACTCGGCGTGCCTGCCACCCTTCTGTTGTGTGGTCTGATCGTGTGTCCGGCCGCCGCCCAGGAAGACACCGTCGGCACGGACGGCTATGTCCATGTCGCGCCGAACGGCACGGTGTTGGGCGTGGACCCCTACTACCCGACCGACGGAAACGGCGGTTATGACGTCTCGCACTACGAGGTCGCCCTTTCCTACGACCCGGCGAACCGGTACCTCGACGCCAGGACCGAGGTCACCGCCGTCACGACGCAGCGGCTCAGTCGGTTCAATCTCGATCTGCGCGGCCTCACCGTGAGCGGTGTCCAGGTCGACGGCGTGCCCGCCTCCTTCACCCGGGTGAAGGAACATGAACTGGTCATCACCCCGCGGACCGCGCTGGCCGACGGTGCGACGTTCACCGTGACGGTTGTCTACTGTGGACGGCCGCAGGCCGAGTTGACGCCCCGTGGCTGGACCGGGTGGCGGCCCTCGATGTCGGGAGGGGCCTTCGCCGCGGGCGCTCCGCACTCGGCGACGGTCAACGACACCACCGCCGACAAGGCCACGTCGCGTGTCACCGCGACCGTGCCGAACGGCTGGACAGTGGTGTCCAACGGCGTCCGCGAATCGGCCCGGACCGGTCAGTCGACGACGGTCACCTGGGCCGAGGGCACGCCGATCGCCCCGTCCGCCACCATGATCGGCATCGATCGGTTCACCGTGCGGGAGTCGACCTCGACGCAGGGGCTCTGTCCGACTGTCAAGGCCAGATCGTTCAGCCTGGCGCCAACGGTGTCTTCCGGCGACCTGATCGCACCACCACCGCTGCCGTTGGACGCGCCCAGCAGCCGCACGAGCGCTCCCGAGACGGCGAGTTCTGATACGCACACCTCGCAGATCCCGTGCAACAGCGACGCGGTGCCGTCCCAGGCGGGCAGCAGCGCTACCAGCTGCGCACGTCGGTCAGCACTCACGACCGCCTCCAATGATCATGTCGCGGCGGGATGTCGGGTACCGCACTGATCGCGACCCGGCGCCTGCCACCACCCGGACGCTACGCCGGTTCCACACGCCGCTCCGCCACGAATCGGCGGAGCATCGCGCTGAGCGACCTACCCGGTGAACGGACTTCTCGAGTCGACCGGCGGCCCCAGGTGCTCGACACTGGATGGGTGGTGCGACAGGTAAGGCTGGCGATACGCATCGAGGGTGTCGTCCAAGGCGTCGGGTTCCGCCCCTTCGTGCACGCCCTGGCCTCCCGGCTCCGGTTGGCGGGGCACGTCGGCAACGACTCCGCGGGCGTGTTCGTCGAAATCGAGGGAAGTGACCGGGCGGCGGCCGAGTTCCTGGCGTCGGTGCGGTCGCAGGCCCCACCGCTGGCGGTGATCGAGGCCGTGCACGCCGACGAGATCGAAGCCGTGGGCGGGGCCGGGTTCGACATCGTGGCGAGCCCGGCAGGTGGCGGCGCGGCGACGCTGGTGTCGGCCGACAGCGCGACCTGCGCCGATTGCCTGGCAGAGTTGGCCGATCCCGGGGACCGCCGGTACCGGTATCCGTTCATCAATTGCACCAACTGCGGGCCACGATTCACCATTGTGCGCGGTGTTCCTTACGACCGTCCATTGACGACAATGGCCGCTTTCCCGATGTGCGCCGCCTGTGCACGGCAGTATCACGACCCGGCGGACCGTCGATTCCATGCCCAACCCGTGTGCTGCCCCGCCTGCGGCCCGACGCTACGGCTGCTCGTCGACGGCCACGTTGTCCGCGACCCGCTGGAGTCCACTGTGGAGCTGCTTGGGGCGGGCGCGGTGGTCGCGGTCAAAGGGTTGGGTGGCTACCACTTGGCCGCGGACGCGGGTGACGAGACCGCGGTCGCCGCGCTGCGTGGGCGCAAGCACCGGGAGGACAAGCCGTTCGCCGTGATGGTCTCGGATGTGTCGGCCGCCCGGCGGCTCTGCGTGGTCGACGAGGTCGCGGAGCGGGCCCTCACTGGCAGGCGCAGGCCGATCGTGCTGCTGCCTCGGGTGCCGCACGCCCCGGTCGCACCGTCGGTGGCGCCCGAGAACCGGCAGCTTGGTGTGATGCTGCCCTACACGCCGCTGCACCACCTGCTGCTCGCCGGGCGGGGCAGGCCGATCGTGTTGACCAGCGGGAACGTTTCCGACGAGCCGATTGTGTTCCGCGACGAGGAGGCGGTGGCGCGGCTGTCCGGCGTCGCCGACGCGTTCCTCCTGCACGACCGCGCCATCCACATCCGCACCGACGACTCGGTGGTCCGTCCCTTCCGGGGCCGTGAACAGGTGCAGCGGCGTTCCCGCGGCTACACCCCGGAGCCGGTGGCGTTGGCGCGTCCGGCGCCTAGGCACGTGCTCGGCTGCGGCGCGGAGCTGAAGAACACCTTCTGCCTGGCCAAGGACACCCACGCGTTCCTGTCGCACCACATCGGGGACCTGGAGAACTACGAGACCCTGCGGTCCTACACCGAGGGCATCACGCACTTCCGCGCGCTGTTCGACATCGACCCGGTGCTCGTCGCCCACGACCTGCACCCGGAGTACCTGTCCACGAAGTACGCCCTCGACCTGGCCGGGGTCGAACTGGTCGGCGTCCAGCACCACCACGCGCACATCGCGTCCTGCCTGGCCGACAACCGGGAGCGCGGCCCGGTGATCGGCGTGGCCTTCGACGGCCTGGGCTACGGCACGGACGGCACGCTGTGGGGCGGCGAGTTCCTCGTGGCGGACCTGGCCGGTTTCCGCAGGCTCGGGCACCTGGCCACCGTCGCGATGCCCGGCGGCGCGGCCGCGATCCGGCAACCCTGGCGGATGGCCGCGGCCTACCTCGGCGACGAGGTGACCGACGACCTCGACGTGGTGCGGCGCAACGCACGGCGGTGGGCGGACGTGGTCGCCCTGGCAGGCTCCGGGGTGAACTCACCCAGGACGTCCAGCGCGGGCAGGCTGTTCGACGCCGCCGCGGCGATCCTGGGAGTGCGCGACACGATCAACTACGAGGGGCAGGCCGCGGTCGAGCTGGAGCAGCTCGCCGACTCGGCCGAGGACGGCGCCTACCCCGCGGAGCTCGTCGGCGGCGGCCCGATCACGGTGTCCGGTGTGGACCTGCTGCGGTCCTGTGTGGACGACCTGCGCGCCGGGGTGCCGCGCCCGGTGGTCGCGGCCCGGTTCCACAACGGGCTCGCCGCGGCCATCGCCCGAACCTGCCTGCGCCTGCGGGACACCACCGGGATCGAGGTCGTCGCGCTCTCCGGTGGCGTGTTCCAGAACCTCCTGCTGCTCGACCGCACGGTGACCCTGCTGGAGCACGCGGGCCTGCGGGTGCTCACCCATCACCGGGTCCCGACCAACGACGGCGGCATCAGCCTCGGCCAGGTCGCCGTGGCCGCCGAACTCGACCGCGGTCAGCCGCCGCCACCCTGATTCCCGGCGGAGCTGTCGTCGTCGGCGACCCCGTCGTCGTCCTCGTCGGTGCGGCCGTAGGGGCGCTGCGACTTGCCCTTGTACCCCTCGGTCTCGCTGTTGTCGGGCTGCTCCTCGGCCCCGCGGGTGGTGGAATCGCCCGCGCCGTGCGGGGAATCCGGCTCGGTGTCGGTGGAGTCCACGCCCTCCCGCTCGGCCTTGGAACTCTCGCGGCCCTCGCCGCGGCCGCCCCCCGGCCCGTCCATCGCCTTGTCGACGCCACGCCGTGCCTCGTCGCCCTCGGTGCCGATGTCGGGTGACCAGCCGTGCTGGTCGTCACCGTCGAACCGGCCTGGTTTCTCGGACATTGTCCTTCCCTTCCCTGTCGAGCCCGGATGCCAGGTGTCCGCGCAGCCAGCGGTGCCAGTCCTGGCAGCCGTCGCCGCGCGTCGCGCTGATCGGCAGCACCTCGACCCGCGGGTTCACCGTCCGGGCGTCCCGGATGAACGCGTCCACGTCGAAGTCCAGATACGGCGTGAGGTCGATCTTGTTGAGCAGCACCAGGTCCGCGGTGGCGAACATGTGCGGGTACTTCAGTGCCTTGTCCGGCCCCTCGGTGACCGAGGTGACCACCACCCGGGCGGACTCGCCGAGGTCGAACAGGGCCGGGCACACCAGGTTGCCGACGTTCTCGATGAACAGCACCGACCCGTGCGCCGGTTCCAGCTCGGCGAGCCCGCGGGCGAGCATGTCGGCGTCGAGGTGGCAGCCCGCCCCCGTGTTGATCTGCACGACGGGCGCCCCGGTGGCCTTGATCCGGTGTGCGTCGAGCATTGTCTCCTGGTCGCCCTCGATGACCGAGATCGGTAGCTCCGCGCCGATCTCGCGCACGGTGCGTTCCAGCAGCGTCGTCTTGCCCGCGCCGGGCGAGCTCATCAGGTTCAGCGCCAGGATGCCCCGCTCCCGCAGCCACCCGCGGTTGTGCTCGGCCAGGTGGTTGTTCTTCGCGAGCACGTCCTGCTCCAGCAGCACCGTGCGCGGCACCCCGTGGCCGTGCCCGTGGCCCGGGGTCTCGATCCGCACCCCGGCGTCGTCGCCGCACCCGCAGGTCGCGCACACCTCACACCACCTCCACGGACTTGATCCGCAGCTCACGGCCGGTGAGCACCTCGACGTTCGCGCTGCCGCACAGGCACAGCAGGATCGGGTCGTCCACAGTGAACTCCAGCTCGCACGAGTGGCACAGCGCCCGACCCGGCGGCCGGTCGATGTCGAGTCGAGCGCCGTCCAACGGGGTGCCCGCGCAGACCAGGTCGAAGCAGAACCGCACCGAGTCGGGCATCAACCCGCTGAGGGCGCCGATCTCCAGGCGCACCGCCGTCACCGTCGCGCCGTCCATGCGGTCGACGATCGCGTCGACCACGCTCTGGGTGATGGACAGCTCGTGCATCAGCAGATCCGGGGCAGCGGGTCGCCGACGAGCAGGTCGACGATCCTGGTTCCGCCGAACGTGGTGTTGAGCAGGACCAGACCTGGCGGGTCGGCAACCACCCGGCCGATGACCGCGGCCTGGTGCCCGAGCGGGTGCGCCCGCAGCGCGGCCAGCGCGGCGTCGGCCGACTCGGGTGCCACCACGACGACGATCCGCCCTTCGCAGGCGACGTAGAGCGGGTCGATGCCCAGCAGCTCCGACGCGCCGCGCACCTCGTCGCGCACCGGCACCGCCTTCTCGTCCACGACCACGGCGACGTCGGCGGCGCGGGCCACCTCGTTGAGGATCGTGGCCACCCCGCCGCGGGTCGCGTCGCGCAGCGCGCGCACGCCGGGCGCCGCGGCCAACAGGTCGGCCACCAGGCCGTGCACCGGGGCGGTGTCGGACACGACGTCGGCGTCGATGTCGAGTTCGCCGCGGGCCAGCATGATCGTGATTCCGTGGTCGCCGATCGACCCGGACACCAGCACCACGTCGCCGGGGCGGGCCGTGGCCACGCCGAGGCTGCCGGGCCGCTCGATCACCCCGACGCCCGCGGTGTTGATGTAGCAGCCGTCGGCCTTGCCGCGCTGCACGACCTTGGTGTCGCCGGTGACGACCTGCACGCCCGCCGCCCGCGCCGCCGCGCTCATCGACTCGACGATCCGGATCAGGTCCGCGACTGGGAACCCTTCCTCCAGGATGAACCCGGCGCTCAGGTACAGGGGCCGGGCACCGGATACCGCGAGGTCGTTGACCGTGCCGTTCACCGCGAGGTCCCCGATGTTCCCGCCGGGAAAGAACAGCGGCGAGACCACATAGGAGTCCGTGGTCAGTGCCATGCGTGCCGCGCCCACAGTGAACTCGGCGGCGTCCTCCAGGGGTTCCAGCAGCGGGTTGCGGAACGCGTCGAGGAAGACCGCCTCCACCAGCGTCTGGGTCGCCTTGCCGCCCGAGCCGTGCGACAGCGTGATCCGCTCCTCGCGGACCTTCGCCCGCCGCCTCCTGGCCTTGTCGATCCGGTCGAGGACCTGCTGCTCACGCTGGTCGACGCTCATATCCGGCTCGCCTCCCGAACCCGGGTGCGGCTGAACCGGCCGAAGTTGTAGTAGGCCGCGCACGCGCCCTCGGGGGAGACCATGCACGTCCCGATCGGGGTCTCCGGGGTGCACGCGGTGCCGAACACCTTGCACTCCCACGGTTTCAGCACGCCCTTGAGCACCTCGCCGCACTGGCACGCCTTCGGGTCGGCCACCCGCACACCGGGCAGGTCGAACGCGCGCTCCGCGTCGAAGGCGGCGTAGGCCTCGCGCACGCGCATCGCCGAGTGGGAGATGAATCCCAGGCCGCGCCACTCGAAGTACGGTCGCAGCTCCATGACCTCGCTGATCGCCCGCAGCGCCACCGGGTTGCCCTCCCACGGCACGACCCGGGAGTACTGGTTCTCCACTTCCGAGCGCCCCTGCCGCAGCTGCCGCATGAGCATGTAGATCGACTGCAGGATGTCCAGCGGCTCGAACCCGGCCACCACCACCGGTTTGCCGTACTGCCCGGCGATGAACTCATAAGGCATGCACCCGATGACCGTGGACACGTGCCCGGGTCCGATGAACCCGTCGAGACGCAGGTCGGGGGAGTCGAGGATGGCCTTGATCGCCGGCACGATGGTGACGTGGTTGCAGAAGACGGAGAAGTTCTCGATGCCGTCCTCCGCGGCCCGCAGCACGGTCATCGCCGTCGACGGCGCGGTGGTCTCGAACCCGATGGCCATGAACACCACCCGCATGTCCGGGTTCTGCCGGGCGATCTTGAGCGAGTCCAGCGGCGAGTACACCATGCGGATGTTGGTGCCCTCGGCGTTGGAGTCGAAGAACGTGCCGCCGCTGCCAGGAACCCGCATCATGTCGCCGAAGGAGGTCATCAGCACGCCGGGTTGGCGGGCGATGTGGATGGCGTCGTCGACCCGGCCCATCGGGATCACGCACACCGGGCAACCCGGGCCGTGCACGAGCGTGATGCTCTCCGGCAGGTAGTCCTCCAGTCCGTGCTTGTAGATCGTGTGGGTGTGCCCGCCGCACACCTCCATGAACTTGTACTGCCTGCCGGGCTCGCACAGACTGGTGATCTTGGCCGCGAGCGCGCGGGCCTTCTCCGCGTCGCGGAACTCGTCGACGAACCGCATGGTGTCCGCTCCTAGTCGATTCGGGAGTCGCGCAGCGCGGCCAGTTCGTCCTCGTAGGCCTTGCCGATGCTCTCCAGGAACTCCATGGCGGCCTTGGCCTCGCCCTCATCGATCTTCGACAGCGCGAAGCCGACGTGGATGAGGATCCAGTCACCGGGGACCGGCGGGTCGTCGGCGAGCAGGCCCACGTTGATGGCCCGCTTCACCCCGCAGACCGCCACCTTCGCCAGATCGGGCCGGGCCTGGTCGATCTCGATGACCTCACCGGGGATGCCCAGACACATGCCGTCGCCTCACATCCGGCTCATGCGCACGTAGCGCCGCACGTCGGGGGCGATGGCCCGGGCGACGAACGCGCCAAGGCCGAGCACACCCACGATGATCATGATTCGCTTCACCGCATCACACCTCCGTTGTCGTGACTTGTGGTCTCGCACAGGCGTCCCAGGCCAGCTCGGTCGCCAGCTGCGCGGCGATGGGCACCGCCGCGGCCACCTGCGCGCTCAGCCCGATGTGCTCCTCGGTGGCGGCGGGCTCGCAGCCAAGGACCAGCACCCGCCCCGGCTGCCCGCCGAGCAGGTCGAGCAGCCCGAGCACCGCCCGCGGGTCCATCCCGTGCGCGTCGAGCACGGCCGGGTCGGCGGGGCCCTCGGTGTCGGCCTCGATGACATAGATGGTCCCCGGCTCCCCACCGCGCGCGGTGGCGTCGACCAGGATCGTGGTGTCGTAGCCGCCGAGCAGGTCGTAGGCCAGGTGCATGCCTCGGATGCCGTAGTCGGCCACCTTCGCGCCCTCGGGCAGCCGCGCCGGGTCGACGTGGGCGACGACCTCGACACCGAAGCCGTCGTCGCCGAGGAAGATGTTGCCGATACCCGCGATCAGCACGCTCATGCGGCCACCTCCCAAGGTCGGTGGCTCCACTCGCGAAGGCACTGTGACATTGATTCGCTCGCAAGCTCGCTCATGCGACCACCTCCCAAGGTCGGTGGCTCCACTCGCGAAGGCACTGTGACAATGATTCGCGCGCAAGCTCGCTCATGGCCGCTCCACCGGTTCGATCTCGTCGGGGGAGAAGTAGCGGAACCGGCCGTGCAGGCCGTGCAGCTCGGCTGCCGGGTCGTCGTCCACGGTCACCGCGACGTGCGTGTCGCCGTCCACATCGGACAGCACGGCCCGCACGGTCGCGACGCGGCCGTCGAGGAACATGTCCTGGGCGTCCGCCCGCCGCAGCCCGGGGCGCAGAATCACCTTGCTGCCCGCGGCCACCGCCACCCCGGCCACCTGGACGCTGTCGGTCTCCGGGGACACCGAGGCGTCGGCGCCCGGGTCCCACCACGGGGCGTCCGGCGGCGTGATCGGTTCGGGCTCCCCGGTGACCGAGCGCAGGTAGCGGATCGTGCCGTGCAGGCGTTCGAGCAGCTCCGGCGGCATGGTGTCGACCCGGTCGAGCAGATCGCGGGCCCGCGGGTCGGTCGCCCGGGCCTGGCGCTTCTCCTCATCGGTCAGCGCCATCGTGCGCAGGGTCAGGATCTCGTCGATCTCGGTGCCGTCGAACAGCGCGCCGGGGCTCTCCGGGGCGATGCTGGGGTAGTCGTAGAGGATGATCGGCGCGGACAGCATGGCCCGCTCGTCCTCGCCGATCAGCACCGGCCAGGCGCGCTCGTTGACACACGCCTTCGCCGCGGGCGCGGCCCATTCCGGCGGGTCGACCAGCGACAGGAACCGGCCGCTGTCGACGACCAGCACCAGGTGCGCGGCGAGCAGCGCGCGGTGCAGCGCCTCTTCCCGGGTGGGGGTGTCCGATCCCCACTCGGTGGTGTTGAGTACCTGGACACGCAGTCGCACGCCGCCGAAGGGGCCGGTCAGCGGCTCGGCCCTGGCCCGCAGCAGCCCGGTCAGCGGCGAGGTGCGCCGCAGTAGCCTGCCGCCCTCCAGCGGCTCGGTCCGCTCCTCACCCGGCACCGAGAACGGAATCTCGTTGTCCTGGGCCAGCAGCTCGGCCATCGGCAGCACCGCGTCGACCTCGCGTTCCACCGCCTCGTCCCACGCGGTGTGCTCGGTCCCGTCCACCATCAGGGACTCCACATCCGCGAAGCCGCCCGCCCGGGCGACCTGCGGGATGCGGCGCTGGGCGTGCAGGAACCGCAGCCGGATGTGAACCACGGCGTGCGACCCCGGCTCCAGCAGGCACTCGGTGCGCGAGTCGGCGTGCTCGCCGGTCTCGTCCGCGGCGAACGCCGGCGGCATGAGCACCCCGAACTGCCAGCGCATCCGGTTCTTCGCCGCCGACGCCCGGTAGGGGTAGAGCAGGTACCCCTCGTAGAGGACGGCGTCGCCGACGGCCTTGGCGTGCTCCAGCGCGGTGGTCATCATGGCCGCGCCTCCCCGAGCAGCTTGTCGATCGCGGCGTCCCAGGTGGGGATGGCGTTGTCGGACCGGTAGCGCAGCAGCGCGTCGAGGGTGTCGCGGCGCAGCCGCAGCCAGCCCGACGCGGGGAAGTAGGTGTCCATCAGCCGCCGCCACACCTCGACGGGCAGCCGGTACGTCGTCTCGGTGTGCCACGGGATCTGACGCACCCAGAACCCGCGCTCGCCCTTGCCGAACACCGTGCCGGAGAACAGCAGCAGCAGCGGCACCACACCGTCCTCCAGCGCGTGGAAGTACGCCCCGGAGGCCACTTCCAGGTCGTAGGAGCACGGCACCGGCAGGTCGAACTCGGTCGACCCGGTGAAGCTGGGGACCATGGTCGAGACCTGGGTGAACTCCATCGGCTTGAGCGTCTCGCCCCACCGCGACGACTCGCCGAACAGCGGAGCCAGCAGTTCCCGCTCGTGCTCGCCATACCCGCGCCGCCGCGGCTCGATCCGAATCTGGCAGCGCAAAGCGATGGCGTGCACCGGTTCGGCGTCCACTTCCCCCACGCGCAGCCGGAACATCAGCGTCGGGCCCACCGCGTAAGGCTGGGGCGCGACGTCGAGGCAGTCGAAGCTCAGCTCAGCCACCGGCCGCCCCGATCGTCGTCGACCGGTCGCGCAGGTCGGCGAAGAACCCGTCGATCGCCGCCCACGCCTCGCTCCCGCCGTCGAAGCCCCGCCAGTGCAGCTTGACCAGCGCGACCAGCGCGTAGCAGGCGTCGATCGGGACGAGGAAGCACTCGAACCCGTCGTCGGTGCGGTTGACCAGCAGCGCCTCCACATCGTCGGCGACTGTCGCCAGCTCCGGGGCCGCGGCCAGCATCTCCGCCCACGAGTCCAGCCGCAGCAAGGACTCCGTGGCCCCGGCCGGACTCGGGTAGAACGCGGTGGTGGCCCCCGCGGTCGAGTTGGTGAAGAAGAACGCCATCCGCACCGGGATGCCCACCGACTCCCACAGCGCCTCCCCGGGCCCGAACCGCGGCACGTGCGAGTACCGGTCCGGAACCGCCCGGAATCGCCCGCCGCCCGAGCCAGGGCGGGTGAACAGCAGGTGGCACCCGCGGCAGGCGCACTGGATGGTTCGTGCCTCCAGATCGATGACGTGGGAGTGCTCCTCGGCGATCGGCTCCGTGCACAGCTCGCACCGCTCACCCGGTTCGGGCCGGGGCGGGGGCTGGAGGAAGCGGCGCAGCGGCATGGTCATCGGGCGGCCCCGGGGACCGGACACTCCAGCGCCTGCAACGGCAGCAGCTCCCGCCCGTTGGGCGCGACCTGCTCGGGGACCATGCCCTGCACGTCGATCTCACTGATCTCCGGGGCGGCATCGCGCACGGCTCGCTCGATGGCGTTCTTGACCGTGATCGTCGACGAGGGGCACCCGTCGCAGGTTCCCATGAGCCGCAGCCGGGCCACGCCGTCGTCATCGATGTCGAGCAGTTCGACGTCACCGGCGTGCGAGCCGAGATACGGCCGGACCTGTTCCAGCGCCGCCGACACCCGCTGCAGCGTGGACTCCGGGTGTAGGTCGTGCAGCACCAGCAGCCCCGCGACCAGCGGGTCACGGGACAGGGCGGCGAGCACCGGCCCGCCGCCATCGGTCTCCCGTGCGACCTGCACGATCCGGCCCAGCCCGGCGCCGTAGAACTCCAGCAGCGTGTGCACCAGCTCCTCGGCCCGCTCGCGCACCGCCGGGTCGGCGGTCACCAGCCCGGAGAGGATCTGCTCGATCCGCTCGCCGACGGCGTCGATGTCGGTGGCCATGGCCGGCTACATCGCCGAGCCGAAAGCGTGCGGGGTATGCAGCTGTTGCAGCGTCTTCCCGCCGCCCAGGTACATGTGGACACCGCACGGCAGGCACGGGTCGAAGCTGCGCACCGCCCGCATGATGTCGATGCCCTTGAACTTCTCCTGCGGGTTCTCCTCGAAGATCGGCGTGTTCTGCACCGCGTCCTCATACGGGCCAGGCGTGCCATAGACGTCGCGCACGCTGCCGTTCCACGGAGTCGGCGGGTACGGGTGGTAGTTGGCGATCTTGCCGCCGCGGATCACCATGTGGTGCGACAGCACGCCACGCACCGCCTCGGTGAACCCGACGCTCACCGCCTCGTCCGGCACGGTGAACCGCTCCCACGTCTTCGTGTTGCCCGAGCGGACCTCGGCGAGCGCCTTCTCGGTGAAGTACAGCGCCTGCGCCGCGGCGTAGGCCTGGAAGTAGGTGCGGGCCCGGTTGCGCTCGATCGCGTTGCTCCACTGCGGGATCTTCCACTCGAAGTGCGCCTCGGGTTTGGTCGCGGTGCGCGGCAGGTTGATCCGCACACTGTGGCCGGTCGACTTCACGTAGCCGGTGTCGACCAGCCCCGCGAGCGCGGTGACCCACAGCCTGGCGATCGGGCCGCCGCCGGTGTCCAGCGGCAGGTAGTCCTTGCCGTCGAACCAGCGCGGCGACATCGTCCACGAGTACTGGCTGTCGAAGTCGCGCTTGGCGGGCCGCGGGATCGTGTGCTGGTTCCACGGGTGCCGCGAGTCGACCGGGTTGCCCAGCGGGTCGTGCGTCACGAACGTCTCCTTGCCCGCCCAGTCCTCGTAGTAGGAGCTGCCGAGCAGGATGCGGATGCCCAGGTTGATGTCGACCAGGCTGGTGGTGATCAGCTTCCCGTCGACCACGATCCCGGGGGTGACGAACATCTTGCGGCCCCAGTCGGCCATGTTCTCGTAGGTGAAGTCGCAGTGGTCCGGGTCGTTGAGGCTGCCCCAGCACCCGAGCAGCACTCGGCGCCTGCCGACCTCCTCATAGCCGGGCAGCGCCTCGTAGAAGAAGTCGAACAGGTCGTCGTGCATGGGCACGACCCGCTTCATGAACTCCACATAGCGCATCAGGCGCGTGAGGTAGTCGGTGAACAGCTGGATGGTCGCGACCGTGCCCACCCCGCCCGGGTACAGCGTCGACGGGTGCACGTGCCTGCCCTCCATCAGGCAGAACATCTCCCGGGTGCTGCGGCTGACCTGCAGCGCCTCCCGGTAGAACTCGCCCTCCAGCGGGTTGAGCGAGCGCATGATGTCGCCGATGGTGCGGTACCCGTGCTCCTCGGCGTGCGGCGCCTCGGTTCGGTTGGCTTGCTCCAGCACCCCCGGGTTCGTCTCGGCGACCATCTTCTCGCAGTAGTCCACCCCGACCAGGTTCTCCTGGAAGATGTTGTGGTCGAACATGTACTCGGCCGCCTCGCCGAGGTTGATGATCCACTCGGCCAGGTGCGGCGGACGGACCCCGTAGGCCATGTTCTGGTTGTAGACCGAGCAGGTGGCGTGGTTGTCGCCGCAGATCCCGCAGATGCGGCTGGTGATGAAGTGCGCGTCGCGCGGGTCCTTGCCCTTCATGAAGATGCTGTACCCGCGGAAGACCGACGAGGTGCTGTGGCACTCCACCACGCGCTTGTTCGCCCAGTCGATCTTCGTGTAGATGCCGAGGCTGCCGACGATGCGGGTGATCGGATCCCACGCCATCTCGACCAGTTCGGACTCGCCGCTTGACTTGTGCCGTGCTGTGGCCATCGTGGGCCATCCCTTCGGTCTCGGCCTGGCTCACCACGGCGCGCGGTAGCCGGTTGTCAGTTGCTTGCCCTTCCCGCGCCACTTGGGCTCCAGGTCGACCTTCTTCGCGGTGAACGTCCGCAGCGTGCGGATGACCTTGCCGTAGGCGCCGCTGGCCACCGAGGAGATGTGGGCGCCGGGCGGCTCGTCCATGAACGGCATGAACTTGTCCGGGAAGCCAGGCATGGTGCAGCCGATGCAGATGCCGCCGACGTTCGGGCAGCCGCCGACCCCGTTGATCCACCCGCGTTTGGGCACGTTGCACTTGACGACCGGGCCCCAGCAGCCGATCTTCACCAGGCACTTCGGCGAGCCGTACTCGGTGGTGAACTGGCCCTGCTCGTAGTAGCCCGCCCGGTCGCAGCCCTCGTGCACGGTCGCGCCGAACAGCCAGGTCGGGCGCAGCTGGTCGTCGAGCGGGATCATCGGCGCCTGGCCCGCGGCCTGGTAGAGCAGATACAGCAGGGTCTCGGAGAAGTTGTCCGGGTGCGTCGGGCAGCCCGGGATGCACACGATCGGGATGCCTGCGGCCGACTTCCAGTCCCAGCCGAGGTAGTCGGGAACGCCCATCGCCCCGGTCGGGTTGCCTTCCATGGCGTGGATGCCGCCATAGGCCGCGCAGGTGCCCGCGGCGACGACGGCCAGCGCCTTGGGCGCCAACCGGTCGAGCCACTCGCTGGTGGTCATCGGCTGTCCGGTGTCGGGGTTGTTGCCGAACCCGCACCAGTAGCCCTCCTCCTTGATGGCCTCGTTCGGGATCGACCCCTCGATCACCAGGACGAACGGTTCCAGCTCACCGCGGTCGGCCTTGTAGAACCACTCGATGAACGTGTCCGCGCCCTTGTCCGGGCCGCATTCGAAATCGATCAGCGGCCAGTGCACCGCGATCTTGGGCAGGCCGGGCAGGGCGCCGAGCACGATCTCCTCGATACTCGGCTGGGTGGCGGCGGTCAGCGCGACCGAATCGCCGTCGCAGGACAGGCCCGCGTTGATCCACAGGAGATGGATGGGCTGCTCTTCTTCCGCGGCGGACCGATCGTCCGTGGTCTCGGCCGATGTGGTCACGACTGATCACCCCCGGTTGGGTTCGTGTTTGCTGCCAGCTCAGCGACCGTGAGCTCCCACAGCGCGTGATAGATGGTGGTCTGGGCTTCCTGGATGCGGTGCACGGACGGCGACGGCACGACGAACAGGTGGTCGATGGAGTCCAGCTCGGCCATCTTCCCGCCGTCGTAGCCCGCGATGCCGACGGTGAGCAGCCCGCGGCGGGCCGCCTCGTCGAACGCGCGCAGCAGGTTCGCCGAGTTGCCACTGGTGGACAACCCGACCGCGATGTCGATCGATCGGCCGAACGCGCCGATCTGCCGGGCGAACACCACGTCGAAGCCGATGTCGTTGCTCAACGCGGTCACCACGGCGATGTCGTTGGTCAGCCCGAGCGCGGGCAGCGGGCCCGCCTCCCCTGGCGGACAGAGGAACAGGCTGGCCAGGTCCTGGGCGTCGGTGGAGCTGCCGCCGTTGCCGAAGGTCAGGAGTCTGCCGCCCTGGGCGAACCGCTCGGCGATGTCCCGCGCGCACGCGAGCAGCCGCTCGCCGTCCTGGGCGAGCACCGTCCGACGAAGCTTGAGGATCTCGTGCGCCTTGTCGACGGTGGACTGGCTGACCTCGGCGAGCACGGAGTCGACATCGGACCGGTCGGCGTAGAGGAACGGGTACAGCGCCCGGACGGACTCCGGGGCCGTGGTGCGCTTACCGGTCACGCCATCACCTCCCTAGCCGGTCGGGGTTCAGTCCCTGAGCACCGCGATCGCTTCGCCCGCGTGCACCAGGACCCGGTCGCCGACGCCCGCGGTCACGAGCGCCACGCTGACCTCTTCGCGGCCCGAGCCGGTGTCGACCACGGCGAACGCGCGGTCTAGCAACTCGACGACGGTCACCTCGACGGCCAGGTCCGAGCAGGTCACGCACACGCCGTCGGTGGAGCAGTGGGAGTACTCGCTCATCACGGCACCACTCCCGGGGCCAGGACGCCGGGCTGTTCGAAGAACACGTGCACGAGTTCCCAGAGGATGTGGTAGATCGTCACGTGAATTTCCTTCACCACGAGCGGGTCCGTCGACCGGGCCACCAGGACGTGGTCGATCTCGGGGGTCCGGGCGGTGCGCCCGCCGTCGCCGCCCGTCAAGGCGATGGTCAGCAGGCCCCGGGCGTGCGCCGCTCGCAGTGCGGCCAGCACGTTCTCGTCTTCGCCGTCGGTGGACACCCCAAGGGCTATGTCCTGCGGATCGGCGAGAAAGCGGATCTGGTGGGCGAACACCTCCGCCATTCCCACCCGCGCCGCCAGGCCGGTCACCGTGGCGACGTCCGCGGTCAGCGAGATGGCGGGTAGCGCCCGCTTGCCGACGATCACCGGGTGCACGAACTCGACGGCGATGTGCTGGGCGTCCGTGCTCGGGCCCCCGTTGCCGAACACGATCAGTTTGCCCCCGCGGTGGAACCGTGCCGCCATCGCGTGGCACGTGCGGGCAATGTCCCCGGCCTGGGCGATCACATCATCGATCGGCCCCGCTCGGCGCTCGAACAAGGCGTCCAGGTCGTCCGTCGTGGGTGATGACCGCGTCATTCGCGAGTCACTTCCTCTGTGGTGGGAGCCGACCTCCCCACGATAAATGTGTGTGGGAGATCACACAATCTGGGATTGACAAGATCTGCACGCTGTCAAGGTCAAGACTGAGGGCGGTCGCGTCTCAACGGCCGGACATCCGCGTCGCTCCGTTGCTGGGACTGCGTGAACGCTGTTCTCACCGCGGCGATGCGGAATGCCTCGAGGTCCTCGCGCTGCTGGCGGGCGCGGTCTATCAGCCGATCGAGTGAACGCGAGTCGACGCGCGGATCGCCGACAGCCCGCAGCGTCCGCCAGCCCACCGCCTTGCCGTCCACACCAAGGCACAGGGTCTCCAGTTCCAGGACGTCGCTCAGCGGCGACCGGCGCAGCAGCCGCCGATTCGGTTTGATCCTGGTGAGCTTCTCGCCCAGCCAGCCCGCGACGACCTTGTAGCGGCGGACGGGCACGTCCAGCGCGGTCATGAACCGCAGCAGGTCGCGCCGGTCGTCTGCGATGTCCGCGGCGATGCGAGCGAGGGCCAGTCCCGACTCCTCTTTCGCGTGCGCCCGGGCGACTCGCCGGGATAGCCCGACGCCTGCCATCGCACCCGCCAGGTGGTCGTTGAGGTAGACCCCGAGCAGACGCGGATCCCTGGTCGTCGTGTTCACGGTCTGACCTGGGTACGCCGCGGCAAGTTCGCCATTGTCCCGCCTTGTCCTGAGTGTTCCGGTCAGGTTGGGCCGGTGATCCCATCGGTCGGCGTGGTGTGCCGGGCGCGGGTCATGCCGGTCACGAGCAGGCCGAGACCGATCATGCCCACGGCCAGGCCGAGGTGCAGCCAGTTGTCCGCGGTGTTGACGGGCACGAAGTTGGCCGCGCTGTCGTGGTCTATCACCAGGCCATAGATCCACAGCACCAGGTAGATCACACCACCGCCGATCAGGAAGGCGCGCGCGCCCGCGAGCGTGCGCGCCATGACCAGTCCGACCACGCCGAACGCCGCGTGCACCAGGTTGTGCAGGATCGAGACGTTGAACAGACCCAGCAACAGGGCCTCGGATTCGTGGCCCGCGAAGTCCAGTTGGTCGTAGTTGGTCGTGGCCCCGGGAATGAACCCGAGGATTCCGACGAGGAGGAATACCGCGGCCACTGCCGCGGCGAGCAGCTGTCCTGGGTGCCTGCGGGCGGCGACCTGGCGGGCGCCGGTGCCCTGGTGGGTCATGACCGTCTCCTTCCGTTCGCCGCGACCCGGAGCGGTGACGGTGGGCCGCGATCAGCGGATCCGAACATTCGACGGTAACTCCCGCGGTGCTCGGCCGCATCCGATGGCTGGATCGGTTCGGTAACCCTTGAAGGTGCGATCACCAAGGGGTCTGGTCTGGAGCGCGCCACCCGGTCGGTCGCTCGCGGGCCATGAGGACGCGCAGTCGGTCCAAAGCGAGGCGCACCCGGGACTTGACGGTGTTCACCGGGATGTTCAGCCGGTCGGCGAGCTCCTGGTACGGGACGCTGTGCAGGTAGGCGGCGTCGAGCAGGTCCCGTTGGTCAGAGCGCATCCGTAGGAGCGCTCGCTGGACGCGGTCGAGTTCGGCGCGGGCCTCGACGTCATCGGCGGGGTCGGAGGCAGGCTCCGCCGGGCCCAGGGCCGAGAACAACGTTTCGCGGTCGGTCGCGCCCTGTGCCTGGCGGACGCGGTCGATCGCGCGCCTGCGCGCCACTGTGGTCAGCCACGTGCGGGTGGTGCCAAGACGCGGGTCGAAATGGGCCGCGGCTCCACACCAGATCTCCAGGAACACCTCCTGGGTCACTTCCTCCGCCTGCGCCCGGTCGATCAATATGTGCCACGCGCTGTGCAGGACTGTCGAGAATTCCTCGTGATAGAGCTGCTCGAACGCGGCCGGGTCGCCGCCGGCGATCCTCGCGAGCACGTGACCACCCACGCACACTCCTGTCCACTCGGACCTTCACGGGTTCAGCAGACATTCGGTGCGAGGCGGGCATCAGCTTGGAATGGTTTCGGTGCGGCAGGCGTGGACCTGGTGGAACCCCGGGCAGGCGGGGATTTCAGGGCAGTCCGGGCTGTGGGCAGTCTACTTAGGTCGCCTGGATCGACGGCATCACTCGATGGAGTGAAATCGGTGAACCCTTCCTGCGTCGAGTCCGAATCAATGGCGGACTGATGGGTGTACCGGACTGTCGATCGGCCGCGAGGTTCCGCGGCCGCGGAAGGAGACACTGTGGGTCATCACATCGATGAACGCAGGTTCAAGGAACTCCTCGTGGAGTCTGACGACCTGCAATCGGACGCGATGAAGGTCGCGCGTCGTGACCTGGATTCCTATGTGGAGGCCGCGAAGGACGCCGCGTCGGGATCGCGCGACCCCGGCGGCATGTGGCCCGGTTGGGGGAAGGTCGCGGTCGGCGCGGGTCTCGCCGGTGCGGCGACGCTGGTGACGTCACGGTCGGCGTTCGCCGACACGGCGATGGATGTCATGGCGCTGCAGACCGCGGCGAGCCTGGAGAACCTGGCCGTCAACACCTACAAGACGGCCCTGACGCTGCCGTTCATCGGCGGCGCCGACGCCAACGCGGTGGTGAAGGCGTTCGCGACGAAGACCATGGAGCAGCACACCGAGCACGCCCAGGCGTTCAACGCCGCGGCGGAGAAGCTCGGTGGCAAAGCGCAGACCGCGCCGAACCCGAAGTACCTGACGGTGGTCGAGCAGGCGGTGCCGACGATCAAGGGCCCGGCGGACGTGGTGGGTCTGGCGATCACGCTGGAGGACATCGCCACCCAGACTTACGTCAAGAACGTCGGTCAGGTGTCCACCGGTGAGTTGCGCCAGCTGTTCGCCAGCGTGGCCGGGGTGGAATCGCAGCACAAGGCGATCCTGCTGGCCGTGCAGGCGTTGTTGGGTTCCCCGGAGCTGATCGCGCTGCCGCCGGACGCGGCGAAACTGCCCGCCGCCGCGGGCGGCGTCGGGTTCCCGGACGGGTTCTTCCCCACGGAGAAGGCGTCCCCCGTTGAGGAAGGAGCGGTCAAGTGAGCATCCGCAAGGGCAAGCGGCCCGAGATGGCCATCAGCGAGCACGAGCTGTCCTCGATGACGCGCGAGCTCGACGACATGCACAAGTCCACCTTTCCCGGCGTCGGCAAGCTGCTCGACGAGTTCTCCGCGAACCTGGCGCACATCACCCGCGCACCCGCCAGCCGACGTGGCTTCCTGCTCGGCGCGAGTGGCGCGGTGACCCTTGGGCTCGCCGCGGCCTGCGGCACCGACGACAGCCCTCAGTCCGGGCAGACCTCGGCGCCTGCGTCGAGTCCGACCGGTGGCGGCACGTACGAGGGCGACCTGAAGGTTGTCGCGCTCGCCGCCGCCCTGGAGAACCTCGCCGTCACCGCGTACACCGGCGCGCTCGACATGGCGGGCAAGGGGACGCTGGGAACGGTGCCGCCCGCGGTGGCCACGTTCGTGCAGACCGCGATGAAGCAGCACCAAGACCACGCCGCCGCCTGGAACTCGGTGTTGACCAAGGCCAACAAGCCGCCGATCTCCGACGCGCCGCTGACCATCACCGACGCCCAGGTCAAGAAGCTCGGCGAGGCCAAGTCGGTGCCCGACGTGGCGAAACTGGCACTGGACCTGGAGAACGCCGCCGCGGAGACGTACACCTTCGCCGCCGCGAACGTCACCGACGCCGGCGGGATCATGACGGCGGCGACCATCCAGCCGGTCGAGGCGATGCACGCGGCGATCCTGAACTTCGTCCTCGGGCAGTACCCCGTGCCGGTGACGTTCGTCGGGATATCCAACGCGGTCAAGCCGGACGCCCTCACGGTCAAGTAGGGGTGTGACCATGGCACAGCGGTTCGCGTCGGTCGTCGTCTCGGTCATCACGGCCGCCGCCCTGGCCGGGTGCGGCGGCGACAAGCCCCAGGACGGGCCGACCGGCGGGGACAGCAGCACCGCCCCCGCCGGCGCGTCCCCGACCGTGCAGGTCAAGCAGTTCACCTTCGGACCGAAATCGCTGACCGTGTCGGTGGGGACGAAGGTGACGTGGCGGTTCGAGGACTCAGCCAAGCACAACGTGAAGGCATCCGACGGGTCCTTCGGCTCCGAAGACCTCAGTGACGGGCAAACCTTCGAGCACACCTTCAACAAGCCGGGCACGTACGACTACATCTGTTCGCTGCACCAGTACATGACCGGCACCGTCACCGTCCAATAGCCATGTTCACCCAGACCCCGGTGCCCGGCCGACGATCACTGCGTTTCCTCGGCCGGGCGCCGGGCACCACCGCCGGGAGACACCATGTTCGGTCCGGGATTGTTCCTGCGAATCCTCACCGCGGCCGGACTCGCGGTGAGCTCCTACATCCACTTCGACCTCGCCGCCGCCTACGACGGCAACGTGGCCGACATCAGCCAGGGAACCCTGTTCCGCGTGCAAGCCTCGGTCGCCGCCCTCGCCGCGGTACTCGTCCTCCTCACCGCCCACCGTGCGGTGATCGCGTTCGCGCTGGTCGTGGCCGCGGCGTCGCTGGCGGCCGTCGTGGCGTCGGTGTACGTCGATGTCGGAGCGGTCGGCCCGTTCCCGAACATGTATGAACCGGCCTGGTACAGCGACAAGACCATCAGCGCGATCGCCGAAGCGGTGTCGACCGTCACGGCCGCCGCCTCCCTGCTCGTCTCCCGGCGTCGAACAGTTCGCGACGCGGTGGCCGACTGACGACCGGGGCAGGCTGGGCGCAGGCCCAAGTCCTGTCGACCCGCAGGGCCATCTCAGGGGTCCCGAATCAAGCCCAACCACCCGAAGGTCAAGCCCCGGGAACCACCCGCGAAGCCGGAGCCGCCCGCACAAGTCGGCCAGGGGTGATCAAACCTGAGCGGCAAGATCGCGGTAGAGGGCCAGGTGTTGCTGGGCGCAGGTTTCCGGGGAGAAGCGGGACCTTGCGCCCGCCGCCAGAAGGTCGCCGTTGTGCCCAGGAGCGGCGAAGAGGGCGCGTAGCTGCCTGGATAGGTCCTGGACATCACCTGGTACGGCCATATACCGCTGCGCCCCGGGGACGGTGAGCATGTCGGCGACGCCGCCCGTGTCGGTGGCCGGCACCGGCTTCCCCGCCGCCATGGCCTCCGCGATCACCAGTGGCTGCTGCTCCATCCTGGACGGCAGCACGAAAGCGTCGTGCCGGCGCAGGAGAACGGGCACATCGGTTCGGAAGCCGAGGAAGCGCACCCGGCCACGCAGGCCCGGACGGTCGGCCAGACGTTGCGCCCTGGCGCGTTCGGGGCCGTCGCCCGCCACGGTGCGGGTCGCGTCCGGGGGCATGGTGCCGGGGATGGCCGACGCCTCCAGCAGGAGGTCCAAACCCTTGCGTTCCACCAGGAGGCCGGCGAACAACAACTTCCGGACCACACCCGGGCCGTTTTGACCGCCGACGCCTTGGTGGCGCGCGTAGTCGCCCGCACGGTCGCCCCGGCCCCCAGCATGGCCACCTTCCTCACCGACCGCCTTCGTGTCCCCACACAGCGGGTGAGCGCGACGTCGCCACCCGCGGCTATCCCGAGGGGGCTACAAGTCGCTCATCGACGGGTTGCGGACGTCGATCGAGTCCCACGGCGGGGCAGTGCGCACCTCGGTCCCGGTGCGGCAGGTGTCCGCCGAAGGCGACCGGGAGCGGATCACGCTGGCGCACAACGAAATCGTCGAGGCGGACCACGTCGTGTCCACTGTGTCCCTACCGCTGCTCCGCGGTCTCGCCGACGCCGACCTGGCCGCGCGGCTGCCCGGGCTCCAGCTGCCGTACCAGGGTGTGGTGAACGCGCTGTTCTTTCTGCGCAGGCCACTGGCCGGGCACTACTGGACGCCGGTTCTGCGTTCCGGGACCGACTTCGACGGCGTCATCGAGATGTCGGAGCTGGCGGGCGTCGAGGCCTACGGTGGCAGGCACTTGGTGTACGCCATGCGCTACACCGACCGGGAATCCGCGCTGTACCGCGAGGACAGCGCCGCGATCGCGGCCAGGTGGACCGGGCAGCTGGTGGACCTCTACGCGGGACTCGGCCTGACCGCCGAGGACATCGAGGACGTCCAGGTGTTCAAGGCGCCGTTCGTGGAGCCGGTGTACCCGCTCGGGTTCCTTACCCACCAGCCGCCGATCGAGGTCGCCGACACCCCGCTGCTGCTGGCCACCACGGCACACGTCTACCCGGAGGTCACCAGCTGGAACTCCAGCGTCGGGCCGGCCAACCGGGTGGCCGGGATCCTGACCAAGGCGTGATGGCCCGCACTTCCGGTTCTTGTTTCCCATCGATCGAGTGAATCTGGGTTGTCCTCTGTAGACCGGCCGGCGCGGCCGTCGCTAGGGTCGAACGTTGATGATCAAGATCGCTGGACGGGCGTGAAACACATGATCAGGACGTATGCGGCACTGGCCGCCGCGGTGATGGCGGCGGCGGTCCTGGCGCCATCGGCTCAGGCGGGCGCCATGGCCGAGACGATGGTCCCGGACCTGCGGCAGGGTCCGGTCGGCTGTCCTGGTGGTTTCGCGGGTGACCCCGCGACCTGCACCGACTGGGACGTCTGCCTGGTCGAGGACCCCGACGCGCCCAAAGGCCGGTGCATCGGGTACTTCGGCAAGGCCAAGGCGGTCCGGCTGCGGTTCACCACCTCGGTGGACAACGTGGGCGACGGCCCGATGCTGCTTTTCAGCCACCGCGACAGCGTCGACCAGGCGCTGATGTCGGTGCGCCAGGCCTTCCAGGTCGGCCCGGACGGACCGCTCCCGAAGGGCTACGGCGAAGCGCAGGCCTCGACCCCGGCGACCGCGTACTACGAGCCCGCGGAGTCGCATCACCACTGGCACCTCAATGGCTTCGACCGCTTCCAGTTGCGCGACCACATGGGCGCCACGGTGGTGAGCGACCGGAAGAACGGCTTCTGCCTGGGCGACCGCTACGTGACCAAGGACGCCGACAGCTTGCCCCAGACCCCGCGCGACGAAACCAGTGCGACGGGCGAACTCGCCAAGTTCCTCCGCGAGAACTACTGCGGCATGCACAAGCCCTCCGCGCTGGACGTGACCCAGGGGATCTCGGTCGGCGCGGGCGACGAGTACGGGTTCGGCATCGGCTACCAGTGGCTGGACATCACGCACGTGCCGTCCGGCACCTACGACTTGGTCCACACGGTCAACGAGGACCGTGGCCTGATCGAGAAGAACTACGCCAACAACTCCTCGTCGATCGCGGTCTCCATCCAGTGGCCGCCGACCGCCGCCGACGCGCCGGGCCCCATCACCGGCGCGCCGGAAGTCAGGTTGCTCCGCAGCTGCCCCGGAGAGTCACACTGCCTGGCCCACTAACAAAGGTCAGTGCGGTCGCGAGCCAAGGCGCGATAACCCACCCGCTCGGTCGCGGTGGCGTTTCGGGGGTCCCGCACGAACACGCCATCGAAGTTGGCAGTGTTCGTGCGGGACCCCCGAAACGCCACCACAAAAGCGACCGAGCCGCGCCGGCGGAGCCGGCGCCATGTCACAGCGACCGAGCCGCGCCGGCGGGCCGGCGCCATGTCACAGTGACCTGTTCGCCTATTCGTCGTTGTTCCCGTGTGCGTGAGTCCGGCGATCCCGGCGGCAGGCGGAGGGGCGTGGTGATGGCTGGAGTGGACGGCTCTGTCGACCGCGATGTGGTGCGGTCGGCGGTGCGCGGCGATTCGCGGGCCGAGGCCGCGCTGCTCGCCGCCATCCGGCCGGGGATCCTGCGGTACTGCTGGGCGCGGCTGGGGGCCTCTGGCCGGGGGTACGCCTCGCCTGACGACGTGGCCCAGGAGGTGTGCCTCGCGGTCTTCCAGTCGTTGCGCCGCTACCAGGACCGCGGGCTGCCGTTCACCGCGTTCGTCTACGCCATCGCCGCCCGGAAAGTCGCCGACGCCCACCGCGCGGCCATGAAGACGTCGTCGGTGTACCCGTTCGACCGGGTGCCCGAGCCCGCCGACGAGGCGCCCGGCCCGGAGCGGCACGCGTTGTCGGCGGATCTGTTCCAGCGGGTCGCCGGGATGCTCCACCACCTCTCGGACACCCAACGTGAGATCATCACGCTTCGAATCGCCGCCGGGTTGTCCGCGGAGGAGGTCGGGGCGGTGTTGGGAATGACGCCCGCCGCCGTGCGCATGGCACAGTCCAGGGCGCTCGCGCGCCTGCGGGAGTGGACTCGGGACCCGGCCGACGAGGTGGTGGCATGACCGACGACCAGCTCGCCATCGGCCTCGCCCGCCTCGCCGCGGACGACGACCTGCTCGATCGCATCGGCCGTGGCGACGGTGGCGACCACTTCAAGGACGCCCCCGACCCCATCGCCCTGCTCGCCGAGTGGCGCGCGGCCCTCCCGGACCGACCGGTCTCGCGGCGCGCGGCCGGCACCTCCGACGACTCGATGGCGCCGCCTGCCGCCGCGGTGTCGAACGACCAGGCCGAGGAAGCGTCGCCGCCTTACCGGCCGCACGTGGGCACGCTCGAACCGCTGCTGTCCGGCGAGCCGGCCGCGCCGGGTGAGACCACAGCGTTCCTCGACTCCCCGGTCGTGTACGAGACCTCTCATCCACCCGCCGCACGGTCCGGAAAAGCCCGGCCGGGCAAGAGCGCGCCCCCGGCGGCGAAGCCGCGAAGCGCCGGTCGGGTGGTGCGCTGGCTGGCCGCCGCCGCGGCTGTCATCGCGGCAGGCGTCGGGGTCGTCACCCTCACCGGCAACCAGACCGACGGGCCGTCCGCACCCACGGCCCCGGCCGGGCCCGACCGGGTCGCCATCGCCGCCGCCGAGCAGGTCCTCGGGGAGGCGCGGGGGTCCATCGAACGTCGTGACCTGCGGTCCGCGCGAAACCTCCTCGACCGGGCGGCCGCGCTCATCGACGAGGTCCACGACCCCGCGCAGGAGCGGCGCCTGCGGGCCGAGATGGACCGGTTGCGCGCCCTGGCCGTCGAGCCGTCGCCCACGTCCACGACTTCCACCACGGTCACCACCCGGCCCGCCCAGATGGTGCTCCCGACCACCACGGTCGTCCCGGTCACGGCGGGCGGTCCAGCCAAACCGCCGCAGGTCACGACGACCACGCCCAGCGTGCGGACCAGGCCGGGGCTGCCGACCTTGCTACCAAGCGTGATTCCGACCTTCCGATAGTGTTACGACAAATGGCGTAATTCCGCTCCTCCGCTGTTGCGCCCACGGCATCCGGCCGATTCACGTCCGATCGGATCCCTGCTCGTGCCTGTGAGGAGCAATCATGCGTGTCCGTCCGCTGCTAGCGGCCGCGCTGGCCGTCGCCACCACAGTGGCGCTCGTTCCAGCCGCCAACTCGGTCACCGTCGATCCGGCGGCGCCCCCAGGCGAGGGCGTCGACGTACGCCGCGCCACCGAAGTCGCCCCCACCGGGGACCAGCTCACCGCCGCCAACCGGCTGGCCGGCCAGGCGGGCAGTGGCACGCGCGTGACGTGGGACCCGAGATTCGGGACGCCACGCACCATCCGGCGCGACGGCGGCTGGCTGACCAAGCCCGCGACCGGCGCCGCCGCGGTCATCGCGAGGTCCTTCGTGGACAGCCACCGCGCCGCTTTCGGGCTTGGTGCCGCGGATGTGGCCGGCATGGCCGTCGTGCGCGAGCACGAGCTGGCGGGCACCGGCACCCGGCTGATCACCTTCGCCCAGACCTTCGAAGGCGTGCGGGCCGCCCGAGGCGGACACCTCGTCGTGGCCGTCGCCGCTGACGGACGGGTGCTGTCCTACTCCGGAGCCACCGCGCGCGGCGGCGATCTGCGCGGCGACTACCGGCTCAGTCCCGCGCAGGCGCTGCAGGGTGTCGCCGCCTCGCTCGCCCCCGGAGTCGCGTTCGCCGCTGCCGGCGCGGGGGAGCGCGCCGGCTTCCAGACCTTCGCCAAGGGCCCGTTCGCGGCGGAGTCCTACGTGCAGCGGGCCGCTTTCCCCACCGCTGACGGCGCGCGGCCCGCGTACCGGGTCCTGTTCGTCAAGGCGCTCGACGCCGCGTGGGACACCATGGTCGACGCGGAGACCGGCGCCGTGCTCTACCGCGCGAACCTCGTCGCGCACGAGTCCGAGGGCACCGTCTACGAGAACCACCCCGGCGCCGCGCGCGGCGGGAACCCGGTCATCAAGCCGTTCGGGCCCAACCCGCGGTCGCCCGCCGGTTGGGTGGACCCGACCGGGCTGGCAGGCCTGCCGGGCCCGACGACGTTCGGCAACAACGCCAACACCTACGCCAACTACTCCAACTTCCTCGTTCCCGCCGACCAGGGCCCGCGCCCGGTGAGCCCGACCTCCCAGTTCAACTACGCCTACGCGGCGAACTGGGCCCACACCTTCGGCGCGACCGTCCCGCCGAGCTACGCGCTCGACCTCGATCCGGCCGCCACCAACCTGTTCTTCCACCACAACCGCATCCACGACGAGTTCGCCGAACTCGGCTTCACCGAGTCCGCGGGCAACTTCCAGGTCAACAACAACGGCAAGGGCGGGCAGGGCGGCGACCCGATCATCGGCCTGGTCCACGCGGGCGCCGCCTCCGGTGGCGCGCCGACCTACACCGGCCGGGACAACGCCTACATGCTCACGCTGCCCGACGGGATCCCGCCGTGGAGCGGGATGTTCCTGTGGGAGCCGATCAACGACGCCTTCGAGGGCCCGTACACCGACGGCAATTTCGACGCCTCGGTCATCGAGCACGAGTACGCCCACGGTCTGTCCAACCGGTACGTCAGCGGCGAGGACAACTCGCTCAACGCCCACCAGTCCGGCTCGATGGGCGAGGGCTGGGGCGACTGGTACGCGCTGAACTACCTCTACGGCAAGGGACTGGCGAGCAAGGCCGTCGTCGGCGAGTACGCCACCGGCAACGCCGAGCGCGGCATCCGCAACTGGGACTACGACCGCAACCCGACGACCTTCGGCGACATCGGCTACGACCTCGGCGGTCCGGAGGTGCACTCCGACGGCGAGATCTGGACGACCATCCTCTGGGACGTGCGCAAGTCCCTCGTCGCGAGATTCGGTGAGGCGCAAGGCGGGGAGATGACCGCCCGGATCGTCACCGACGCGATGCCGCTGTCCCCGCCCGACCCGTCCTTCGTGGACATGCGGGACGCCATGCGGACCGCGCTGGACAACCGCTACCACTCGCGGTCGGACTACGACACCGTCGTCGATCTTGTCTTCGGCGCCTTCGCCCAGCGGGGACTCGGTGTCGGCGCGGCGACCAACGGTGGCGAGGACACTGATCCCGTGCCGTCGTTCACGCACCTCAACCCAGCCCACAACGGCACCTTGACCGGCAGCGTCGTCAACGCCGCCACCGGTTCGCCCGTGGTGGGCGCGAAGATCGTGCTCGGTCGGTTCGAGGCCAGGGTGACCCCGCTGCGCACCAGCTCGGCCACCGGAGCGTTTTCCGCGCCGGTGACCGCGGGCCGCTACCCGGTGACGATGTCCGCTCCCGGATTCGGCACGCAGACCTTCGACGACATCGCGGTCGCGGCGGGCGCGATCACCGCGCGGAAGTTCACGCTGAGCCCGAACCTGGCCTCGACGGCGATGGGCGCGACCGTGGTCGACAGCACGACGCCGGATGCGGAGAAGCTGCTCGACGACACCGCGGGCAGCACCTGGAAATCCGCGCCGCGCACCGGGAGGGCGACCGTCAAGCTGGCCAAGGCGGCCCCGATCTCGGCGATCCAGATCAGCGCGTTCACCACGTCGCGCTTCGAGGCGCTGCGCGGGTTCACCCTGCAGACCTCGACCGACGGCGTGAACTGGAAGACCGTGCGGACCGAGTCCGCGGCGTTCGGCTACCAGGCCCCGCGGCCCACCGCCCCGGACCTGAACTACCGGACGTTCACCCTCGACAAGCCCGTGCAGGCGCAGTACATCCGCTTCTGGACGGATTCGGCGCAGGGTGAGACGAAGACGGTCGTGCAGACCGCCGAAGTGCAGGTGTTCTCCGGCAAGGTCAAGGGAATCGACCCGCTCCCGCCGCTGCCGCCGGACGAGCCGATCAGCGACACCGGCACCATCGTGGCGGCCAACCCGTCCACCGGGACGGCGCCGACCGGCGTCACCGCGACGGCCCTGACGGCGGCGTGCGGTGTGCCCGCCGCGCCGGCGCAGGGCGCTGATGGCTGGGTGACCGAACTGCCGTCGAGCTTCGGCGACGGCGCGCACAACGTCGAGGTCAAGGGCGATTCGCCCGCGCCGTACGACCTCGACCTCTATTTCTACGACGCCGCCTGCCAGCCCACCGGATCCGCCGCGTCGTCCGCGGCGGACGAGTCGGGGACGCTGCCCAGCGGCACCCGCTACGTCCTGACCCAGCTCTGGCTCGGCGCCGCGGTGCCGATTGCGCTGACTGCGACGGACACCCAGTAGGGCACCGGTGGCCGCGACTCCGGTCGCGGCCACCGGTCCTTCCGGGAAGGAAGTGCCAGTCCTTGGTCACCGCGTCCGGCTAAGAGACCTTCTCCTCCGGCCGGGCGGTCGCGGCCACCTGCCGGGCGTAGCGGGCGCCCGCGGCCAGCAGGATCAGCCCGGCGCAGAGGAAGACCGCGACCCGGGCCATGCCGTCCAGCGCGGACAGGTCGAACAGGATGAGCTTGAGCACGGCCGCGCCCACCAGCACCAAGCCGATCACCCGCAGTGCCACCACGTTGATCCCGCGCACGAGCAAGACCAGCGCCGCGGCTGTCCACGACACCGTGATGAGCACATGTCCGACGAGGAAGCCGGACCGGCTCGGGATCGCCAGCAGGGACGCGGTGAGCACGACTCCCGACGCGCCATAGAGCGCCGTGAAGCCGGCGAATAGCCACGGCGGCATGCTCTTGCCCGGGCCACCGAGCTTGCCCAGCCGAGACGCCGTCCACGGCAGCGCCACCGACACAGCGAGGATCAGCGCGGCCACCAGGCACGCACCCGCCAGTCTCCCGGGCGTCCAGACGCGGAACTCGGCGATCATCGTCGGCGGGAAATCCTTGCTCCACGCGAGCAGACCGCCGATCACGGCGAACGCGAGGCCGCCGTAGAGCGCGAAGTCCTTGCGGACGCGCCAGGCCACCAGCGTGAGCAGCAGCGCCTCCGCGAGAAGGACCGCGGTGCGTGCGGTGCCGTCGAACTGGGTGACCGTCGCCTGGAAGGCCGCCGCCAGCCCGGCGATGCCCGCCAGCTGTCCGGCCGCCCCACGCAGGGCCACACACACCCCCAACAGGACCACAGCGGCGCCCGCGGCCAGCAGGACGGCCTGGGACTTGGGCAGGAACAGCGCGGCGATCAGCGTCGGCGCGGCCGCGAGCGCCAGCAGGGTCAGCGCGGCCGGGTCCTCTGGGCGGCGGCGGGTCGCGAGCACGGCCAGCCCGACGCCGATCACCCCGGCGCCCACCGCGGCTGCCGTGTTGGCCCAGGATCCGGGCTTCGCCAGCACGAAGGTGCTTACCGCGGACGCCAGCAGCGGCGGGATCCCGGCGCCCCAGGCCACCGGGGTCCACTCCCTGCTCAGCTGAACCGGGGTGGTCGCCAGCTGGACGGCCAACAGGAATATCACGAGCGTCGGCGTGAAGCCCTGGGTGATGAGGGGAGCGCACACCGCGCAGCCAAGGACCACTGCCGTGCCGAGCAACGCGGAGTCCCAGTGCGTGGCCAGTCGCAGACCACCGACCACGATGGCCAGGGCGATGCCCAAGCCGACGACGACGGGCAGGTACTCGTAGAGGGCCGTGGCCGCGATGGTGTCCAGGTAGAGCACGGCGATGCCGGTCGCCGCGAGCGCGAAGGCCCCGGTGCGGCCCGCCGGATCGCGGTGCAGGCGAAGGCCGACCGCGACCAGCGCGAGGCCGAACCCGGCACCGACGAGGACCCGGGGGAGCGGTCCGAGCCAGCCGCGCTGGATCGCCAGCACGAGCAGCAGCACGATCCCGAGAAGCGTGACGGCGCCGCCGATCCAGGCCAGCAGCCTGCTCCCGGCGCCCTCCTTGCCCAGCTTCTCGCCGAGCGACTCCCGGCGGACCGGCGCGGGCGCGGGCCACATCGGCGGCCGCTGCCCCATCGCGGGCATGGGCGGCTGAACCATCGGCGGCGACGGCCAGGCGTACCCGGGCGGCGCCATCGGCGCCGGCGGCCACACGGGTGCGGCGTACGGCGCCGGACCGGTCGCGGCCACCGGCTCGCCCGAGGGCTGCGAGGGCTGTGACTGCGGCGATGTTGGCGATTGTGCTGTCGGCCACGTTTGCAGCGTCCGCAGTTCCGCGCCGACCAGGGTAAGGCGGCGCCCAAGTTCGTCGATCTCCTCGGCGAGACGCGCGAGTGCGGTTCTCTCGGCTGGCATGCGCTGAGAATGGCCCGGCCGGGCCCCAAAGAGATCCGTAGCACTACTCAGCCGCGATGACGATTGCGTCACTAATTAGCCCGCCGCCCCGGAATTTAGGGGTTGGGTCACCTGCCGTGTGATGGTGCAGTCGGTGGGTGACCGTGGTCGACTGTCGTCACGGTCACCTTGGGTGCGGGTGCGAAGGGGTCGGATTTGTCAGGTAGTAGCTACAGCCGGTTTTGCAGGGCGTCCGCGGCGGCGAGAAGGTCCGCGGCCCAGCGTGCGCCCGGCCTGCGTCCCATCCGGTCGATGGGGCCGGAGACCGACACCGCGGCCACGACCGTGCCGGTGGCGTCGCGGACCGGGGCGGAAACACTGGCCACACCGGGTTCCCGCTCGGCGACGCTCTGCGCCCACCCGCGCCTGCGGACTTCGAGCAGGGCGCGCTCGCCGTACACCGCGTCGGCCAGGAGGCTGCGCTGCGTGGCCGGATCCGCCCACGCGGCAAGCACCTTGGCGCCCGACCCGGCGGTCATCGGCAGCCGCGTTCCAACTGGAACGGTGTCACGCAACCCGCTCTGCGGCTCCGCCGAGCACACGCAGATCCGGTGCAGGCCGTCGCGGCGGTAGAGCTGGACGCTCTCGCCGGTCCGGTCGCGTAATCTCGGTAACACCGCGGTGGCCGCGTCGAGCAGCGGGTCGGTCGCGCCGCCCGCCAGCTCGCCGAGCGCCGCCCCCGGCCGCCACCGACCGTCAGAACCCCTGCGCAGCAGGCGATGCACTTCAAGGCCGACCGCCAGGCGATGGGCCGTGGCCCTGGGCAGTCCGGTCTTGGTGCACAGCTCCGCCAAACCGCAGGGCTCTTTCGCAACGGCCTGCAGTACGGCCATTGCCTTGTCCAGAACCCCGATGCCGCTATGCTGTCCCACAACTCGATACTACGTTCCCGTTATATGGGAAGTCCAGTCCGTGGGAAGTTGATGGTGATGAGCGATGGCTAAGACGCTCGCCGAAAAGGTTTGGGACCAGCATGTGGTGCGCCGTGGCGACGGCGCCGAACCTGACCTGCTCTACATCGACCTGCACCTCATTCACGAGGTGACCAGTCCGCAGGCGTTCGACGGCCTGCGGCTGGCGGGCAGGCCGGTGCGCAGGCCCGATCTGACCATCGCCACCGAGGACCACAATGTGCCAACGATTGGGATCGACCTCCCAATCGCTGATCCAGTGTCCCGCACCCAGGTCGAGACGCTGCGCCGCAACTGCGCGGAGTTCGGCGTGCGGCTGCACCCGATGGGCGATGTCGAGCAGGGCATCGTGCACGTCGTTGGCCCGCAGCTCGGCCTCACCCAGCCCGGCATGACCGTGGTGTGCGGCGACAGCCACACCTCCACGCACGGCGCGTTCGGCGCGCTGGCCTTCGGCATCGGCACGTCCGAGGTCGAACACGTGATGGCCACCCAGACCCTGCCACTGCGTCCATTCAAGACGATGGCGATCACCGTCAACGGTGAGCTGCGGCACGGTGTCACCGCGAAGGACGTGATCCTCGCGGTGATCGCCCGGATCGGCACCGGTGGCGGCCAAGGCTACGTCCTGGAGTACCGCGGCAGCGCCATCGAGACGCTGTCGATGGAAGCCCGGATGACGGTCTGCAACATGTCCATCGAGGCGGGTGCCCGCGCGGGCATGATCGCGCCCGACGACACGACTTTCGAATACCTCAAGGACCGTCCGCACGCGCCACAGGGCGAGGACTGGGACGCCGCCGTCGCCGCGTGGCGCGAACTGCGCACCGACGAAGACGCCGTCTTCGACGAGGAAATCGTCATCGACGCCGACTCGCTCGCGCCGTTCGTGACGTGGGGCACCAACCCCGGCCAGGGTCTGCCGCTCACCGCGAGCGTCCCGAACCCGGCCGACATCGCCGACGAGAACGAGCGCGTCGCCGCCGAGAAGGCGCTGACGTACATGGACCTCGTGCCCGGCACGCCGCTGCGCGACATCCACGTCGACACGGTATTCCTGGGCTCCTGCACCAACGGCCGCATCGAGGACCTGCGGGCGGCGGCGGACATCATCCGCGGCCACCACGTGGCCGAGAACGTGCGCATGCTCGTGGTGCCCGGCTCGATGCGGGTACGCGCGCAGGCCGAATCCGAGGGCCTGGACAAGATCTTCCTCGACGCGGGCGCCGAGTGGCGGCAGGCGGGCTGCTCGATGTGCCTGGGCATGAACCCCGACCAGCTCGCTCCCGGCGAGCGCAGCGCGTCGACGTCGAACCGCAACTTCGAGGGCAGGCAGGGCAAGGGCGGCCGCACCCACCTGGTGTCCCCGCTCGTCGCCGCCGCCACCGCCGTGCGTGGCACCCTGTCCACCCCCGACGACCTGAACTGAGGACGGAGAACACCATGGAGCCGTTCACCACCCACACCGGCGTCGGGGTGCCGCTGCGCCGGTCCAACGTGGACACCGACCAGATCATCCCGGCCGTCTACCTCAAGCGGGTCACCCGGACCGGTTTCGAGGACGGCCTGTTCGCCGCCTGGCGTGCCGACGAGCAGTTCATCCTCAACCAGGAGCCCTACAAGGCGGGCAGTGTCCTGGTCGCCGGACCGGACTTCGGCACCGGATCCTCCCGCGAGCACGCGGTCTGGGCCCTGTCGAACTACGGGTTCCGGGCCGTCATCTCGTCGCGGTTCGCCGACATCTTCCGCGGCAACGCGGGCAAGCAGGGCCTGGTGGCCGCCCAGTGTGAGCAGTCTGATATCGAACTGCTCTGGAAGATCCTGGAAGCCGAGCCAGGCACCGAGGTCACGGTGGACCTCGTCGAGAAGACCGTCCGGGCAAAGGACTTCACCGCCCCGTTCTTCGTGGACGACTACACCCGCTGGCGGCTGCTCGAAGGGCTCGACGACATCGCCCTGACCCTGCGCCACGAGGCAGCCGTGACCGAGTTCGAGCAGGCCAGGCCCAAGTGGAAGCCAGTGACCACACCCCTGCCGACCCCCTGATCCACTCCTGGAATCCCTTCCCGCAAGGGGTATCCGGGGACCACAAACCAGCCGCCGACTTTCAGAGCGACGCACCCGATTTCGCCGATTTCGACCCCCAGAGGGCCGAACATCGCACGATGCAAGGAAAAATCGGGCGCGTCGCGTGGAAATTACGCGCCTATAGGCATACGGTGGCGTGAAGTCGGCCAAATTGGGCCGTTAACGGCAGTGTGGTCTCTTACGGAGGACTGAAGGGTGAACAAGGCCCAACTCATCGAGGCGTTGTCCGAGCGTCTTGGCGACAAGAAGGCCGCAGGCGCTGCGGTCGACGGTCTCGTCGACGTGATCGTTCGTACGGTCAACAAGGGCGAGAAGGTCAACATCACCGGCTTCGGCGTGTTCGAGAAGCGCGCTCGCGCTGCCCGCACCGCGCGCAACCCTCGCACCGGCGAGACGGTGAAGGTGAAGAAGACCAACGTTCCCGCGTTCCGCGCGGGCACGATGTTCAAGGAGGTCGTGAGCGGGACGAAGAAGCTGCCCAAGGTGGCGGCCACTCGTCCGGCGGCAGCGGCGGCCAAGGCCCCCGCGGCTCGCGGTACCGCGACGGCGACCCGGACCACCCGGGCGGCGGCGGGCACCACGGCGCGTCCCACGGCAACGCGTAGCACCACCACGCGAACCCGCGCGGCGGCGGCGAAGCCCGCGGCGGCCCCCAAGGCCACCACGGCTCGCGCGACCACCAGGGCCACGGCGGCGAAGACGACGGCCGCCAAGGCGGCCCCGAAGGCAGCGGCGAAGACCACCGCGGCCAAGACGACCGCGGCGAAGGCCACGGCCGCCAAGGCGGCCCCGAAGGCAGCGGCGAAGACCACCGCGGCCAAGAAGCCGGCAGCGGCCAAGGCCACCACCGCCAAGAAGACGACCGCGGCGAAGACCACCGCGGCCAAGGCGACGGCGAAGGCCACTCCCGCGAAGCGGGCAGCCAAGAAGTAGTTATAGGCACATCGCGAGAGCCCCGCACGCTTCTCCCGTGCGGGGCTCTGCTATTGGCGCCGGCCCGCCGGCGCGGCTCGGTCGCTGTGACATGGCGCCGGCCCGCCGGCGCGGCTCGGTCGCGGTGACATGGCGCCGGCTCGCCGGCGCGGCTCGGTCGTTTTTGAGGTGACGTTTCGGGGGTCCCGCACGAACACTGCCAACTTCGATGGCGTGTTCGTGCGGGACCCCCGAAACGTCACCGCGACCGAAGCGGGGGGGGCCTGTTGAGTCAAGTGTTGGCGGCCTGCCTTATGTATAGGGCGCCTATCATTTTTTCCCCGGCGAAGGACAGGAGCCAGAGGCTGCCCTTGCGGCTGTGTACCTCTCCAACGTCCACACTGGAATCCTTGGCGAGGCCCCTGACCAGGTCGGGAATCACTCCGCCCTGGCTGCACACGACCGCCGTCCCGCTTTCGCTGACGATCTCTCGCAACCGGCCCATGGCCTCGTCCAGCGGCGCCGACTCCGCCAGCGCCGGTTCCCTTCGCACGTCCACCCGCAGCCGCTCAGCGACCCGCTGAACCGTCTGCACGCACCGGGTTTTCGGTGCCGAGTGCACCAGGTCGGGGCCGAACAGGGGAATCAGCTTCGCGAGCGCTTTCGCCTCCGCCCTACCGGTCTTCGACAGCGGTCGCTCGTCGTCCGGGCCCGGCCACTTGTCCTTGCGGCCGGCGTGGCCGTGGCGCACCAGGAGCAGGGTCGCGGTTTCCGGGCCGTGCTCACAGAAAGTCGCCACCACCGCGCGGTCGTGGTCGTACGTCAGCCGGGTCGCCGCCGCCGTGGGCGTCAGCCATTCCAGCTTGTCGACCTCGTCGTTGACGGTGAACTTCCCGTCCATGACCCGGGCCGAGAAGTAGTCGACGGTCTTTGGCACGCCGTTCACCGCGTACGACACGTGACCCAGGGACCGGCCCAGGGCGCAGTGGAACCCCGTCTCCTCGGCGACTTCCCGCACCGCCGCGGCGTAAAGGGACTCGCCATCATCGAGCTTTCCCTTGGGCAGCGTCCAGTCTCCGTACCGCGGCCGGTGCACTACGGCGATCTCGACCTCCGCCGCCCGCCGCCACAGCACGGCACCGGCGGCGAGAATGGGCTTCGTCATCGGGCTAACCCAAGGCTCGGTGATGCTTGAGCAGCTCGGCCTGGTGGTCGCGCACCGAAGTCGCGCCCACCGGTGAGGGGTGCCAGTCGCCGTTGCCGGAGAGGATCCAGCAGCGGGTCGCCGGGTGCATGGCCGAGTCCAGCATGTCGTCCAACTGCCTGGTGAGCCGCTTGTCGGTGACCCGCAGTTGGACCTCCACGCGCCGGTCGAGGTTGCGGTGCATCATGTCGGCGCTGCCGATCCAGTGCTCGTCGCAGCCCTTGAACACGAACACCCGCGAGTGCTCCAGGAACCGCCCCAGGATCGACCGCACCTCGATGTTCTCGCTCAGCCCCGGGATCCCCGGCTTGAGGGCGCAGATGCCACGCACCACGATCTCCACCGGCACCCCGGCCTGCGACGCCCGGTAGAGCGAGTCGATGACCTGCTCGTCCACCAGTGAGTTGACCTTGATGCGAATCCCGGCGGGCCTGCCCGCGCGCTGGTGCTCGATCTCGTCGTCGACCCGCTCGATGATCCCGCGCCGCACGCCGTAAGGCGCCACGAGCAGACCCCGGTAGGTGTCCTGGCGGGCATATCCGGTGAGCACGTTGAACAAGTCAGTGAGATCCGCGCCGATGATGGGTTCGGCGGTGAGCAAGCCGACGTCCTCATAGAGCCGCGCCGTCTTCGGGTTGTAGTTGCCCGTGCCGATGTGGCAGTAGCGGCGGATCGTGGACCCCTCCTGCCGCACCACGAGCGAGATCTTGCAGTGCGTCTTGAGACCCACCAGCCCGTACACCACGTGCACGCCCGCCTTCTCCAGCGCGCGCGCCCACTTGATGTTCGCCTGCTCGTCGAAGCGTGCCTTCAACTCCACCAGCGCCACGACCTGCTTGCCCGCCTCGGCCGCGTCGATCAGGGCGTCGACGATAGGGGAGTCGCCGGAGGTGCGGTAGAGCGTCTGCTTGATGGCCAGCACGTGCGGGTCGCTCGCGGCCTGCTCGACGAAGCGCTGCACGCTCGTGGAGAACGAGTCGTACGGGTGGTGCACCATCACATCGCCCTCGCGCAGGGTGGCGAAGATGCTCTTCGGTGTCTCGCGTTCGCCGAACGCCGGGTGCGTGGCGGGCACGACGACCGGGTCCTTGAGCTCCTTGCGGTCCACGCCGTAGAGCTGCCAGAGGCACGACAGGTCCAGCAGTCCCTGAACGACGACGACGTCGTTGGGGTGGACCTCCAGCTCGCGCAGCAGCAGTTCGAGCATGTGCTCGGTCATGTCGCCTGCGACCTCCAGGCGCACCGACGCGCCGAAGCGGCGCTGCGCCAGCTCCCTTTCCAGGGCCTGCAACAGGTCCTCGTCGCGGTCCTCCTCGACCTCGAGGTCGGCGTTGCGGGTGACCCGGAACGCGTGCACCCCGGTGACGTCCATGCCCGCGAACAGGGTGTTGCGGTGCGCGGCGATCAGTTCCTCCAGCGGCAGGAAGATCGCGACCTGCTCGTCGGCGCTGCGGTCGATCGGCACCAGCCGGGGCACGTTGTCGGGCACCTTGACCCGGGCGAAGCGCTCAATGCCGCCCTCCGGGTCGCGCACCGTCACCGCGAGGTTGAGCGACAGTCCGGAGATGTAGGGGAAGGGGTGCGCAGGGTCGACGGCCAGCGGTGTGAGCACCGGGAAGACCTGGTCGCGGTAATAAGCCGACAGGCGGGTGCGCTCGTCGTCGGTGATCTCGTTCCACGTGGCGATGCGGATGCCGCGTTCGGCCAGCGCCGGGCGCACCCGCTCCTCGAACGCCCGCGAGTGCTGCTCGACGAGTTCCTGGTTGCGCTTGGCGATGTAGGCCAGCTGTTCGCGCGGGGTCAGGCCGTCGGCGCTGCGGACCGACAGACCCGTCTCGTTGCGCCGCTTGAGGCCCGCGACGCGCACCATGTAGAACTCGTCGAGGTTCGAGGCGAAGATCGCCAGGAACTTGGCCCGCTCGAGCAGCGGCTGCGAGGAGTCCTCGGCCAGGGCGAGCACCCGCGCGTTGAAGTCCAACCAGGACAGTTCGCGGTTGAGATACCGGTCGTCGGGCAGGTCGGTCACGGCCGCCGCGGGCGTCACCGCGGGCGGCGCGGACGGCAGCGCGCGCGGCTCGGCCGCGCGGTTGTCGGTCGCCGCGGCGGGTGGGGCGATGACCTTCTCTTCAGTGTTCTCGCTGGCCTGACTGCTCTGGGTGCTCACGGCCCTATTGTTCAGCAAGAACTCGCCATAAGCCCACTGTCGGGCGAACCGAGCGGTTGATTCTCAGCACACCTTGCGGATGCCCCGAACCACCCGGCCGGTACGGGGGCCGACACCCAGCGTCAACGCCTCGGTCAAGTCTGCCGCGGTGTCCACGTCACAGCGCAGCGTGGCGAGTCCGGCACCCACCATCAGCGCCGTGCGGCCGTGGGCGAGCGCGGAGCTCGCGCCGAAGCTCGGGACGAGTGCGGTCGCCGTGGCGGCGATCAGCAGTGTGGTGCCGGTGCCCTCCCGGTCGGCGACGAACGCCCGGGCACCCGCGGCCTGACTGATCGCGGCTCCCAGTTCGGCGGGACGCAGCGCGGGGAGGTCGGCCTGCAGCGCGCCGACGGTGGTGTTCGGGTCGTCGGCGAGCAGGACGTCCGCGCCGAACCGGAGGGCCGCGTTGAGACCCGGCAGCCCGCGCTCGTCGACACACTCCGCCCCGGTGGCCGCCACCGCCTCGGTCACCCGCTCGTCCTCGCAGACGACCAGGACCCGGCGCACGCCGGGGGCCGCGACGGCGGCGGCAAGGGTGTCGACGAGCAGGGCGAGCACGAGTTCGCGGTGGCCCGCCGGACCGCCCGGCACCGCGCCGCGCAGCCGCGATTTCGCCCGGTCGAGGTGCTTCACCGGGACCACGAGGTCCACCACAACCCGAGATCCTGCCGGCTCCCCCGATGGCACCCCGTCTGGACCGGAGGCGGGGTCGCCAGGGAGACTCACGGGCCACGGCAGCAGCAGGAGGAGGACGAACGTTGGGCAAGCGCGAGAAGGGTGGGTTCTGGGTCGGTGCGGCCGCCGCCGCTTTCTACCCGATGACCTGGTTGGGCAAACGCACCTACGTGGGCAGCGACAAGCTGCCGCGCACCGGGGGCGCGCTGCTCGTGATGAACCACGTCTCGCACCTCGACCCGCCCAACGACGCCGTGTTCGTGCACCGCAACAAGCGGGTGCCGAGGTTCATGGCCAAGGACAGCCTGTTCAAGGTGCCGATCTTCGGCAGCATCCTCAAGGGCTCCGGCGGCATCCCCGTCTACCGTGGCTCCTCCGAGGCCAAGGACAGCCTGCGGGCCGCGCATGAGGCGCTCAAGGAGGGCAAGGTCGTGGTGATCTACCCCGAAGGCACCATCAGCAAGGACCCGACGGGCTGGCCGATGCGCGCCCGCACCGGGGTGGCGCGGCTGGCCCTGGAGAACGACGTGCCGGTGCTGCCCGCCGCGCGCTGGGGCACCAACGACATCTGGGACGGCTACACCAAGAAGTTCCGGCCGCTGCCGCGCAAGCACGTGCGCACGGTCGTCGGCGACCCCGTGGACCTCTCGGCGTACCGCGGCAAGCCCATCACCAACCAGATGCTTCGCGAGGTCACCGACCTGCTGATGACTCAAGTCCGCGATTTGCTGGCCGAGATCCGCGAGGAGCAGCCGCCCGCCGAGTTCTTCCGGCCCGGCGCCAAGCGCGACGAGACCGCGAGCTGACATGGCCGAGATCACCGTTCTGGGTGCCGGGTCGTGGGGCACCGCCTTCGCCAAGGTCATGGCCGACACCGGGCGCGAGGTCACCTTGTGGGCTCGCCGGGGTTCGGTGTCGGAGGCCATCGAGCACCACCGGGAGAACGCCGAGTACCTGCCCGGTGTCCGGCTCCCGGACACCCTGAGGTCCACTTCGGACCCGAGGGTCGCGCTCGACGGCGCGCACACGGTAGTACTCGCCGTCCCGAGCCAGAGCCTGCGGCACAACCTGGCCGCGTGGTCGTCGCTGCTGCCGCCGGACGCGACCCTGGTGAGCCTGGCCAAGGGCGTGGAACTGGGCACGCTCAAGCGGATGAGCGAGGTCATCCTCGACATCACCGATGTCGACGAGGACCGTGTCGCGGTGGTGTCAGGACCGAACCTCGCGGTGGAGATCGCGCAGGAGCAGCCGACCGCGTCGGTCATCGCCTGTCGCGACCACGACCGGGCGGTCGGTGTGCAGGAGCTGTGCACGAACAGCTACTTCCGGCCGTACACGATCACCGACGTCATCGGCTGCGAGATCGGCGGCGCCTGCAAGAACGTCATCGCGCTGTCCTGCGGCATGGCCACCGGCCTCGGCTTCGGCGCGAACACCCTGGCCACGCTGATCACCCGCGGCCTCGCCGAGACCGCCCGCCTCGGCGCGGCGCTCGGCGCGGACCCGCTGACCTTCTCCGGCCTGGCCGGGTTGGGCGACCTGGTCGCCACCTGCTCCTCACCGCTGTCGCGCAACCGAACCTTCGGCGCGCGTCTGGGCAAGGGGGAGACTGTCGCGCAGGCCCAAGCCGCCGCGCAGGGCCAGGTCGCCGAAGGCGTGAAATCCTGCTCTTCGATCCGCGAACTCGCGCAGCGGCACGGGGTCGAGATGCCGATCACCGAGGTCGTCCACCGGGTCTGCCACGACGGTTTCGACCCGCGCGAGATGGCGGGCGAGCTGCTCGGCCGCAAGACGAAGCCGGAACGATGACCCTCGGCGACGGCACCCGCTGCGTGCACGCGGGACTTCCCCCGGCCGAACCCGGTGCGCCGGTGGGGCCGCAGCCGGTGCTCGCCTCCCAGTTCCACCTCGGCGGCGCGCATTCCTACGGCCGCGCCGAGAACCCGACCTGGGAGGCACTGGAGTCGGCGATCGGCGACCTCGACGGCGGCACGTGCGTCGTCTTCGCCTCAGGCATGGCCGCCACGACATCACTGCTGCGCACAGTGCTTCGCGCGGGGGACACCGTCGTGCTCCCGTCGGACGGCTACTACCTGACCCGCACCTACGTCCGCGACAATCTGGCCGCGCTGGGCCTGACGGTCCGCGAACTGCCGACCGGCATGGTGTGGACGGCGGATATGGTCGAAGGCGCCCGGTTGGTGATCGTCGAGACGCCGTCCAACCCGCGGTTGGACGTGTGCGACATCGCCGCCGTCGCCGACCTCGCCCACGCGGCGGGCGCGCTCATGGCCGTCGACAACACCACGGCAACCCCACTGGGCCAACGCCCCCTGTCCCTGGGCGCGGATGTGGTCTTCGCCAGCGACACCAAAGCCCTCTCCGGCCACAGCGATGTCGTGCTCGGCCACATCAGCACCACCGACCCGGACCTCGCGGCCCGCCTCCGCTCGGAACGCACCGGCAGCGGAAGCGTCCCGGGCCCGTTCGAGGTCTGGCTGGCGCACCGGGGTCTGGGGACCCTCGACCTGCGCTTGGCCCGCCAAGCCGAGAACGCCGCTGCCGTCTACGAAGCGCTGCGCGAGCACCCGCGAATCCGCGGAATCCGCTGGCCTGGCTCCGAACACGACCCGGCGCACGAGATCGCGTCCCGCCAGATGCGCCGCTTCGGCGGAGTGGTCACCTTCGAACTGGCGTCGGCGGTGGCAGCGGACTCATTCGTAGCCACCACCACCCTGGTCTCCTCAGCCACCAGCTTCGGCGGCCTCCACTCCACAGCCGACCGCCGAGCCCGCTGGGGCGACCCCGTCCCCGACGGCCTACTCCGCTTCTCCTGCGGCTGCGAAGACCCCACCGACCTAGTCACCGACATCCTCACCGCCCTCTCCACCTAACCTGAATGTCGAACTCACTCGCCCGAACGCACAACTCACTTGCCGGAAGGGGCGACTCACTTGCCGGAAGGGGCGACTCACTTGCCGGAAGGGGCGACTCGCGATGTTCGCGGGTCGCCCCTTCCGGCGAATGAGTTCGACGTTCAGGCGAGTGAGTTGTGCGTTCGGGCGAATGAGTTCGACATTCGGGACAATCAGGCTGGCAAGGTCATGGCCATGACGGGTTCGGTGGTGGGTTGGCGGGAGCCGCCGGCGGGTTCCACGGTCACGCCGATCGCGACGGCATCGCCGACGCCGGAGGCGTCGAGCAAGCTGGCCTTGCCGCGTCCGTCCGGGGTGAGTAGGCCGATCGACCGCTTCTCGCCGCCGATGAGCCAGACCTGGTAGGTCTTGCCTGCCGGCGCCGCCGGAACCTTGTCGGCCAGCAGCATCACCTGGCCACGTTCCCGTGACACCACAACAGTCCCGCTGAGCCCCGCGGGCGTCGACCCATTGACCACACGGGCGTCCGACGCCGACAGCAACTCCGACATCGCCGCCACCTGTTGCCGACCCGCGTCCAGGTCCTGCTGGGTTTGCGCCAGCACCACCCCGAGCGCCACCGACACCACCAACAGCGCCGCCGCCGCCATGCCCAGGACCCGAGTCGACCAGCGCTTGCGCCGCGCCGCGAGGTCGTCCCTGACCGGCGCCAGCTGCCGCACGTCGCGGATTTGGGCCATCACCGTCGCCTTCATCGCCGCCGGTGGTCGTGCGGCCGCGGCCTCCCCAAGCCGAGTCGCCGTCGCCTCCAGTTCGCGTACTTCCTCGGCGCACGAGTTGCACTCGGCCAGGTGGCGTTCGAAGTCCGCGCGTTCGGTCTCGGTGACGGCGTTGAGCACATACGCGCCGGTCAGCGCGTGGATATCCGGGGTCATCGGGCCACCCCCAAGCAGTCGCGCAGACGGATGAGCCCGTCGCGAAGCCGAGTCTTGACCGTGCCGAGTGGCGTGTCGAGCAGTTCCGACACTTCCTTGTACGTGAGCCCGCGGTAGTACGCGAGTTCGACCGATTCGCGTTGCAGACCGGTGAGCGAGGCCAGGCAGCGGCGCACCTGCTCGTACTCCAAACGGGTGCTCACCTGCTCGGCGACCTCGTCGAAGGGCCGTGTGGTCTCGCGGCGGAACGCCTTGTCCTCACGGTCGGTCGCCGACTGCGCCGAGCGGACACGGTCGACGGCGCGGCGATGGGCCAGGGTCATGACCCAGGTCATCGCGCTGCCCCGGTCCGGGGCGAATCTGGCGGCGGTACGCCACAGCTCAAGCATCACTTCCTGGGTCACCTCCTCCGACTGCGCAGGATCTCGGACAATGCGTCGAACCAGACCGAACACGGGCGCTGAGACAAGGTCGTAGAGCGCGTCGAACGCCTGCTCATCACCCCGCGCGACCCGCTGTAGCAGCGCACTCGCGTCCGGGGGCAGCTCCGTATCGGGCACGCTCCCCAAGATCCGTCGAACCCGGTCGGCCATGGCCACCCGCTCTCATCCGTCCAACCCCGACATCACGCATTCGGCGCCCGGCGGAGTTCGGATGGGTCTTCCCACCACTTGGGCGCCTTTGACGGCCGGTCGTTCCCATGGTTCCCTATTCCCATGCTTCTTCGCGCTATGACCGACCGGCGGGGTCACATCGACCTCTGTCGTGTCGCCGGCGCGCTCTGTCTCTGTCGGTGATCCAGCCCGCCCTGCGACCTGATCCGGTCGTGTCGTGCTCGTGCATCCCGAGAAGAGACTTCCGATGTTCGCCGTTCCCCCGAACACCATCGCCCTCGGCGGTATCCCGGCCCTCGCGCACCCGGCGCTGATCGCCCGCGAGTACGCGCTGGACCGCGACCGCTGGCGCGACCTGCTCAGCTACGACCCGGACCAGCGGTTCACCGCGCTCATCGACCGCGCTGACGGCCAGGAGGTCTGGCTGATGTCGTGGCTGCCTGACCAGGGCACCGACCTGCACGACCACGGCGCGGTCGCGGGCGCGTTCACCGTCGTGTCCGGGATCCTGACCGAGCGCGTGGCCCGCGGCGGCGCCCGACCCGCCGAGGTGCTGCACCCGGTGATCGTCGGCCAGACCCGCGTGTTCGGCCCCGGCTACGTCCACCAGGTGACCAACGCCGGAACCGACCCCGCGGTGAGCATCCACGTCTACCGCGAGGGCCGTCCGCCCATGGGCCACTACCGGCTCGACCCGCTCACCGGCCCGCAGCCCGTGTGACCGCGAACATGTAGCAGCCGTAGGCGATGTTGCGGCTGTGCACCCAGGCCACGTCCGGGTCCGCCAGCTGCCTGGCGATCTCGCCTTCCGGGTCGTGTCCGTCGTGGACGGTCGTCGCCGGATGGATCCAGCCCCGGCTGTCGTAGGCGCGCAACACCTGCGGTTTGCCGAGCCAGTCGGACGGATACCGGTCGGTCGCGGCGGGACCGTCGCAGTCGGCCGGGTGCGCGAACACCGCGCCCGTCTCCCGATATGGACTGTCCAAAGGCAGCGGCGGCTCGTAGTTGAACAGGATCAGCTCGTCCCCCGCCTTGGCGTCGCGCAGGCAGCAGCGCAGGGGTTCACCGCCGCCCGCGAGCCACGGCTGCGCGGGCTTCGAGCGGACCTCGGCGAGGACGGTGGCCGCAATGGCGTGGAATTTGAACGTCATGTGCCCAGCCTGTCCGCCGCCGCCCGCCCGAGCCGGCGGCTATCGGACCTCGCGCGCGACCACGTGCTCCGGTGCCGCGAACCCCTCGGGAAGCAGTTCGCAGGGCTCCGGCTCGCCCCAGACCTGGTGCAGCGGAAGCACACCGGCCCACACCCGGTTCGCCGCGATGTCGTCCTCGTCGTCGCCGGGGCCACCCGACCGGATCTTGACCGCCGCCTCGGTGAGGTCGATCGCGAGGACGGAGGTCTGCGCCAGTTCCTTCGCGTTGGGTACGCGCGCGTAGTCCCAGGACCCTGGGGCGGCATGCTCGGTGACCATCTTGAGCGCATGGCACTTCGCGTCCGGGTCGGTCACCGCGGTCGCCATCGCGTGCACGACCGCCGACCGGTAGTTCATCGAGTGGCTGAACACCGACCGCGAGTACACGATCCCGTCGACCAGGGTCACCGCGACGCACACCTCGACGCCCGCGCCCGCGGTCCGCAGGCTCAGGGCGCCGGTCGAGCCGTGCACGTAGAGCGTGTCGCCGTCGCGGCCGTAGGCGGTCGGCAACACCACCGGTGCGCCGTCGATGATCGTGGACAGGTGGCAGACCAGGCCGGAGTCGAGGATCGAGTGCAGGACCGCGCGGTCGGCGACGGCGCGCTTCTTGCCCCGGCGGACGGTGCTGCGACGGGTCGGGGAGAGCGGTGTCTGGGTCACCCGGCTAGCCTGCCGAGTAGAGTGGCATTCCAGTAGGGCCACAGCTCAGCAATTTCAGGAGGCCACTTATGGCAGAGAGTCCAGCGCTGCCGGTGACCCTCGACCGTGAGTCGGCCACCCCGCTCGCGGTGCAGCTCGCCGAGGAGCTGCGGGCCGCGGCGGGCGACGGCAGGCTCCGCAGCGGCGACCGGCTGCCCTCGACCCGGGCGCTGGCCGCGCAGCTCGACGTCAGCCGCACGGTCACCGCCGCCGCCTACGAGCAGCTCCACGCCGAGGGCTGGATCGCGGGCCGCCACGGCTCCGGCACCTACATCACCACCGAGCCGCCGGGATCGCTGCGCGCCAAGCCGCGCAGGCCCCGCTCGGACGTCATCACCGCCGACGCCGTCGACCTCACCCCCGGATCGCCCTGGGCGGGTGGCATCGACCGCTCCGCGTGGCGGCGGGCCTGGCGCGGCGCGGCAGACATCGCCCCGCTGTCGCGGCCGCAGCGGGCGGGCCTGCCCGCATACCGGGCCGTCGTCGCCGAGCACTTGCTGCGGCACCGCGGTCTGCGGGTGAGCGGCGAGTTCGACGACGGCGGCGAAGGCGAGTCCGTCCTGGCCACCGGCGGCACGACGGCCGCGGTGGGCGAACTGGCCGCGGCCGTGCTGCGCCGGGGCGACACCGTCGCCGTCGAGGAGCCCGGATACCAGCGGGCCGTCCACACCCTGCGCGCCGCGGGCCTGCGCGTCGTGCCCGCCTACGTCGACGCCGACGGGCTGCTCCTCGACGCGCTGCCCGCCGCCACCAAGATGATCTACTGCTCGCCCGCCCACCAGTACCCGCTGGGCCGCCGGATGTCCGCGGGCAGGCGGGTCGAGCTGGTCGAACGCGCCCGCCGCGAGGGCTGGCTGGTGATCGAGGACGACTACGACGGCGAACTGCGCTACGACGTCGCCCCGCTGCCCCTGCTCGCCGCGCTCGCCCCGGATGTCGTGGTGCACCTGGGCACGACCAGCAAGATCCTCACCCCGACGCTGGGCGCCGGCTGGATGGTCGCGCCCCCGTCCGTCGTCACCGCCGTCCTCGAACACCGCGACCAGTGCGGGACCAGCCCGGCCGCCGCGGGCCAACTCGTGCTCGTCGAACTCGCGCGCAACGGCGACTTGGGCAGGCACCTGCGCAAACTCCGCCGAGAGCTCTCGGAGCGCCGGGCGCTGCTCGTCGACGCCCTGGAGGCCGCCGCCATCCCGATGATCGGCGACGACGCGGGCGCGCACCTGGTGGTCCCGCTCGACTCCGCGGAGGCCGAGCGTGCCCTGATCGACGAGGGCCTGCGTCGGGGTCTGCTGCTCGACGGCCTCGCCCGCCACCACAGCGGCCGGGCGAGCTGGTTCGGCATCGCCCTCGGGTACGCGGCGTGTTCCCGAGACCAGCTGCGGGACGCGATCCCGGTGCTGGTGGAGCTCTTCGCGAGGTCGATCGGGTCCGCCGTTAACCCATCCGGGTAGGGTCGGGACCCATGTCCAGCTCAAAGATCCGAGTCGCCGTCGTGTTCGGCGGACGCAGCACCGAGCACACGATTTCCTGTGTGTCCGCGGCGGGCGCGCTCGCCAACCTCGACCCGGAGCGCTTCGAGGTCCTGCCCGTCGGGATCACCCGAGAGGGCGCGTGGGTGCTCGGGCCGTCGGACCCCGCGGTGCTGCGCATCCAGGGCCGGGCACTGCCCAGCGTCGAGGCGGGGACCGAGCTGACGCTGCCCGCCGACCCGACCTCGGGCCGCCTGGTGGTGCTGGAGAAGGGTCGCGAGGGCGAGGTGCTCTCGGCGGTGGACGTCGTCTTCCCGATGCTGCACGGCGCTTACGGCGAGGACGGCACCATCCAGGGCCTGCTGGAGATGGTCGGCCTCCCCTACGTCGGGCCGGGCGTGCTCGCCAGCGCCGTGGCGATGGACAAGGGCTACACGAAGAAGCTGCTGATCGCCGAGGGTCTGCCCGTCGGCCCGTATGTCGAGCTGCGCCGCGAGCAGACCACGCTCGACGCCGCCGAGCGCGAGCGCCTGGGGCTGCCGGTGTTCGTCAAGCCGTCGCGCGCCGGATCGTCGACCGGCATCAGCCGCGTCACCGAGTGGGACCAGCTTGACGCGGCGATCGCGCACGCGCGCGAGATCGACCCGAAGGTCTTGATCGAGGCCGCGATTGTCGGCCGTGAGGTCGAATGCGGGGTCCTGGAGTTCCCGGACGGCCGCGTCGAGGCGTCGCAGCCCGCCGAGGTGCGGCTGGTCGACGGGATCGACTGGTACGACTTCGACTCCAAGTACCTCGACGACGTCTGCGAGCTCGACATCCCGGCCAAGCTCCCCGACGACGTCAGCGAGCGCCTGCGCGCCATGGCCGTGGAGGCGTTCCACGCGCTCGACTGCCAGGGCCTGGCCCGGGTCGACTTCTTCGTCGGCGAGGACGGCACGCTGACGATCAACGAGATCAACACAATGCCCGGCTTCACCCCCACTTCGGCGTACCCGAAGATGTGGGAGGTCACCGGATTGGACTACCCGACGCTGCTGTCGACGCTCATCGACACCGCGATCGCCCGTGGAACCGGTCTCCGCTAAGGCTTGACGGGCTGCGCCGGGAGCGTGGCACCCACCACTTCGGACACTGTCTGCAGCGGGCCGGTGCCCACGCCCTCGGGCAGCGTCAGCGCGAGGTACACCGGCCGATCGACGACGAACCAGGTGGAGCTGCCAGTGCCCTCGATCGGCAGCCAGCGCACACGGGAGACCTCCCGCAGCGCCGATGTCGGCGTCAGCTCGGCCGGTTTGGGCAGCCCGCAGCGCAACACGACGGGCGGGGCGATCCGGTCGCCCCACGCGACGGCGCCCTGCGGGGCCGGGTCGGCCAGCGGCAGCTTCTGCAGCGTCGTCCCCGCGCTGACCAGCGACGAGGGCAGGGCGGCGAGGACGGCGGCGCAGTGCGTCGACCCCGAGTCGGGAGCCTCGACGGGAACCAGCCCGACCGGTCCGGTCTTGGGCGCGGCGGAGGTCGTCGGCGCCGGAGTCGCGGTGTCGGACGGCAGGAACCGGCTCGCGATCACCACGCCGACCGCCAGCAGGCCCACGAGGACCACGGCGGCGATGACGGCGGCGCGAGGCGGCCCGGTTGGGGGCTGGTCGCTCACCGGCCCACTAGACCACGGGTCAGAGGTGAACGACCGGGCAGGTCAGCGTGCGAGTGATGCCGTCCACATTCTGGATGCGGGCGACCACCAGTTGGCCCAGGAGGTCGACATTGTCGGCTTCGGCCCGGACGATGACGTCGTACGGCCCGGTGACATCCTCCGCTGTGGTGACTCCGGAGATCTCGGCGATCTCGGAGGCGACGGCAGCTGCCTTGCCGACTTCGGTCTGGATCAGGATGTAAGCGTGGACCACGGCGCGCCCCTTCGCGGCTAGGAGTCCCCAAGATGTAGGAACGTGTTCAGCAACGTACCCCAGTTCAGGATTCGTTGGGGGATCCGAACATCGGTGATCGGAGGAAGTCGTGCGACCGGATTCGACCCAGGGCCCGGAAACCGTGGCCGATGTGGGTGAGTTCGGTCTCATCCGCCGGATCACCGAGGGCCGCAAACAGGGCGCCCCGACCCTGCTCGGCCCCGGCGACGACGCCGCCGTGGTCGCCGCCGCCGACGGCAGAGTCGTGGCCAGCACGGATGTCTTGGTCGAGGGTGTGCACTTCCGCTTCGACTGGTCACCGCCGGACCAGGTGGGGCGCAAGGCGATCGCGGTGAACCTCGCCGACATCGCCGCCATGGGCGCGGTCCCCACGGGGGTCCTCGTCGGCCTGGCGTGTCCGCCGACGACACCGGTGTCGGTGATCGACGAGCTGTCGGCGGGCATGTGGCACGAGGCCACGCGGGCCCGAATCGGCATCATCGGCGGCGACATGGCCAACTCCGACACCATGGTGATCTCGGTCACCGCCCTCGGTGACTTGGAGGGCCGAATGCCGATCACGCGTGGTGGGGCCATGCCCGGAGACATCGTCGCGGTCGCGGGCCGCCTCGGCTGGAGCGCGGCGGGTCTGGCCGTGCTGGGCCGAGGTTTCCGCTCCCCGGTCACCGTCGTCGGCGCCCACCGCGCTCCGGAACCCCCGTACGCCGCCGGACCGCAGGCGGCGGACTGCGGAGCCACCGCGATGATCGACGTGTCGGACGGCCTCCTCGCCGACCTCGGCCACATCGGCGTCGCGTCCAACGTGGCCATCGATGTGCGCACCGACCTGATCGAGGTCCACCAGCGCCTGATCGACGTAGCCCAGGCCCTGGGCGCGGACCCCCGCCACTGGGTCCTCACCGGCGGAGAGGACCACGCCCTCGCCGCGACGTTCCCCGACCCGGGCGCGATCCCCGAGGGCTGGCGTGCGATCGGGACGGTCACCCGGGGTTCGGGCGTGACCGTCGACGGCTCGACCTACGAGGGCGCGGCAGGCTGGCAGCACTGGCGCTAGCGCTCGGCGAGATCTGGTCGAGGCGCCCGAGCGAGGCACAGTTCGCAGGGCATTCCGAAGAAGTCCGGGAGAAGGTCGGCGGTACCGGGCGCGATCTTGATGCCGCACCAGGCGGTGAGGCGCTCCGGCACGGAGTCGGGCGCGGACACCAGATGCACCCCACGCCGGCGCTCCCCGATCCCAGGCCCCGGGCGAAGGCGGACCAGCAAGATCGGCTGAGTCATCCCGCCCTCCTGAGTGGAGAGCGGTTGGCGGCCCACGAGTCAGCGAGTCGGCGAAGCTGGGCGTTGTCCCACCACTCGTCCGGCGGGGCGGGAATCGCATCGACGAGGGGCTGCGGTGTCTCGTGGACGAGATAGCCCGCGAGATGGTCGTGAAGGATCAGGTATCGGCGAACGTCGACACAGAATCCGCGCATGACGGCGATGTAGCGGTCGCCTTTGACCCAGCGGAACGTGAATCCGTGTCTGAACGCGCGCGAACATGGCTTATCGCCGCGATAGGGATTGGTCAGCCCCAGAATTTCCACACTTCGAACGTAACCGGTGCCCGTGCGTTGGTGCGTGGTTTAGTCGCGCATCGGCATAATCAGAACTCGACTCGCCGTAGGAAAGCGGCGGCATCTGGTCCGACAAGTGCTCGATCCAGGAAATGATTCACGATGTCGAGGTGGTACACGATATCTCGCGGATCGCGGAGGGTCATCTGGCCCGAGAACAATTCCACCAAGACCAGTTGTTCGTCATAAGCGGTGAAGCTGTTGAGCGGGACGCCGCAATCCATCTCGGCGTCGTTGGGAACTATGGCGACCGTGACGTTGGACAGGTCCGTCAGTTCTGCGATGTGGTGGCACTGCGCCGACATGACTTCAGCAGACGCCTGTCGCAAGCGCACGGCTTGCTCAGTCATGACGAAGATGAACGACCGAGACCGGTCGTGTAGTGCCTCTTTCCGCTTCAATCGGGCTACGACGGCTCGCTCGACTTCGCGGTTGGGCCTGCCGTTGACGCTTGGCCTCAGCATGGCTGTCGCGTAGTCGCGGGTCTGGAGCATGCCGGACGGCGCGGCAGGCGTGAAGTAGCGCACCGTCGACGCCGAGTCGACCAACGCCGCAAGTTCTTCCTGTCCTCGCCAGACGCCCATTTCCGCAAGGGAGTGTACGGACCGATAGTCCACATTCGTCGCCTCGGATGACATGAAGTGTCTCTGCCCCTCGGTATCGATTTGATCCGTTGTCGGCGCTAGTCGGCCACAGTGCGTAGGAAATCGGCTGCGGCCGGGCCGATCAATGCTCGCTCCGTCAGGTGGTCGACGATATTGATGTGGTAGGAGATGTCCTTCGGATCACGCAGAACCATTTCCCCGGAGAATGTCTCCACCACGACGAGTCGTTCGTCGTGCGCGACGAAGGAACTCAACGGGATCACCGCGACCTGCGTCGTGTTCGGAACGAGAGCGATGGTGACGTTCTCCAGGGCTGTCAGATCGGCGATATGTGCGCGTTGTGCTGCCATCACCTCGGAAGGTGCTCTTGGCCAGCGGATGGATTGCTCGGTCAAGACGAAGACGAAACGTCGAGCCGAGTCGTGCAGCGTCTGGCCGAGTCGCATACGCGCCTCGACCACCCGTTCGACATCGACCGTGGGGCGCCCGGCGACGGCCGAGGAGAGCACGGCGGTGGCGAACTCGCGTGTCTGCAACAGGCCCGGTGGGGCCGCCGGGGTGAGATGCCGAACCACGCTGGACGCGTTCACCAGCGCGGCTATCTCCTCCTGCTTGCGCCACAAACCCGTTTCGGCGTAAGACCGCCAGGAGCGGTAGTGGACGTTGGCGACTCGCGCCAAGTCCAGCAGCGGCTTGCTCACCTCCGCCGATACCTCCAGCGCGTCCAGCAGTCGCTGGACGTCGATGACGGAGGGAAGGACACGGCCGGTCTCGATTCGACTGATCTTGGACTGGGACAGCGCGCATCGAGCCGCCAGCCTTTCGCCGGACAGGCCGGAAGCCCTCCGCAGTTCGCGGAGGGCGCGGGCCAAGTCCTGGCGTTCCTGCCGCTGCCGCTCAGGGTCGTACATAGTCCTCGAAGTGAACGGAGTGTGCCAGCGCCAAGCGCTGCCATTCTCGGTACTGGTCGAGGTCTGGGTCCGCCAGAATCCCCTGGTTGGTCAGCGCGCCGTCCGGGTCGAAGTCCATTCGGAGGACGCTCTCGTCGTCGAAGATCCAAAAGTCGTGGTCCGGCAGGGACAGGTCGAGGTCGGTGACGTCGAGGATCCTGATGTCCTCGCCCGCCGCGATGTTGTTGGGGATGCCCCAGGCGAACTGAAACCGGACGTATTCGCTGAGTGGCCTGCGGACCACGCGCACTCGCCCCATGGTTTTGCCCGACGTGACATTCGTCCTGGTGAGTTCGTACCACTCTCGATAGCCGGCGCTGCGCGGCGGTTCGGGCTCACCCGCCCGGAACGCGCGGATTCGTTCCTGCTCGCTCGGGATGGAGAAGGCTTGCGGGATCTCTAAGCGCCATGCCGACCGCCGGTAGGTGTGGAACGGGTTAGGCGAGGGCACGGATGGCCTCCTGGACGAGCGCGATGGGCAGTTCCACGGCCTGTTCACCCTCACCAAGTGCCAGCCCGTTGGCAACAGTGACAGCGTCACCCTGGAGAACGATCGTTCCTCGGTCGCTCAGGTAGACAGTGGGACAGGTGCCGAGCTCGCAGTCGCCTGCGACCTTGCGGAGTGTCATGGTTACGCGCTGTTGCGTCATGTGACCGTTCTAGCATCTGAGGGTGACAGACCTGACCTTTAGTCGCGCACTCGCATAAACGACAATCGGCCGGTGCGTATCGAAGCCCTGCCCTACGACCACCCGCACTCCCAGCTGCTCATCGACGAGGTGCAGCAGGAGTACGTGGTCCGCTACGGCACACCCGACGAGACCCCGGTCGACCCCGCCGAGTTCCTGCCGCCCAAGGGCCGCTTCCTCGTCGGTTACGTCGACGGCCGCCCACTGGTCACCGGAGCCTGGCGCGACCACGGTGACGGCACCGCCGAGATCAAGCGCATGTACGTCTCCCCGGATGGCCGCGGCAAGGGCCTGGCGCGGCGGATGCTCGCCGAGATCGAGCGAACGGCGGCCGAGGCGGGGATCGGGCGGCTGATCCTGGAGACCGGTCTGATGCAGCCCGAGGCCGTCGCGCTCTACAAGTCCTCCGGGTACACGCCCGTTCCCGCGTTCGGCTACTACGCCGGGCATGAGCTGTCCGTCCACCTCGGCAAGGAGATCGCGTGCCCGTCTACGCCCTCGGCGACCTGACCCCGTCCATCCACCCCGACGCCTACGTCCACCCGGACGCCACGGTCATCGGGAACGTCACCCTGCATGCCGGTGCTTCGGTGTGGCCGCAGGCGGTCCTGCGCGGTGACGCGGGGGAGATCGTGGTGGGGGAGCGGACCAGTGTGCAGGACGGGACGGTCGTGCACTGCACCCCGTTCCACCCCGCGATCATCGGCGCCGACTGTGTCATCGGGCATAACGTCCACATCGAGGGCGCGACGGTCGGCGACCGGTGCATGATCGCGTCGGGTTCGGTGCTGCTCAACGGTTCCGTGGTCGAGGATGGCTCCATCCTCGGCGCGGGCGCGGTCATGTCGTTCAACGGTTTCATCCCCGCGCGGTCGATGGCGCTGGGTGTTCCGGCGAAGGTCCGCGAGGGCCATGTGGTGCCCGAGGACATGACTTCCGGGATCGTGGAGATCTACCTGCAGAACGCCAAGACCTACCGGGCGGGGCTGCGCAGGCTCTAGCCCGCCTCTCCGAAATTCAAAGCTTTGGTCACCTGTCTTCGGACGGGTGCGGATTGGTGGGGACCGTGGTCGGCTGTCGTCACGGTCCCCTTGGGGCCGGTCGAGAGCGCGGCCGGGTTTGGCAGACACCACCTAGTAAGATCTCCGGGCGTGGCACGACCGCTGACTGAGATAGTCGAAGCCGGGTGGGCGCAGGCCTTGGCCCCCGCCGCGGACAAGATCGCCGAGATGGGCGAATTCCTGCGCGCGGAGATCGCCGCCGGGCGCCGATACCTGCCCGCCGGGGAGAACGTTCTCCGTGCCTTCCAACAACCCTTCGCCGACGTGCGGGTGCTTGTGGTCGGCCAAGACCCGTACCCGACGCCGGGGCACGCGGTCGGACTTTCCTTCTCGGTGGCCCCCGATGTGCGGCCGATTCCGAAGAGTCTTGTCAACATCTACAAGGAGTACTGCGAGGACCTCGGCCACCCGCCGCCCTCCACCGGCGACCTCACGCCGTGGGCCGAGCACGGGGTGCTGCTCCTCAACCGCGCGCTGACGGTCGAGCCGGGCAAGGCGAACTCCCACCAGGGCAAGGGCTGGGAGCAGGTGACCGAGCAGGCGATCCGGGCGTTGGCCGCCCGGGGTGGTCCGCTGGTGGCGATCCTGTGGGGCCGCAACGCCCGCAACCTCCGGCCGATACTGGATCCGGTGCCCTGCATCGAGTCCCCGCACCCCAGTCCGCTGTCGGCGCACGCGGGGTTCTTCGGTTCGAAGCCGTTCAGTCGGGCGAACGCGCTGTTGGTCGAACAGGGCGCCGACCCAGTCGACTGGAAGCTGCTGTGACTGTTCCGCCTCCCCGGGATTTCGCGTTTGGGTCACCCGCGCTGTGATGGTGGGGGACCGTGGTCGGGTGCCGTCACGGTCCCCCTAAGGTGGCGGCAAGCGCGGGGCGGCATCGACTGGAAGTTGCCTTCGCCAACGATTCCCCGCAGCCCCTATCGGCCGTTAGTGGACCGTTTGGGGCGACCGGGTGAATGGATTCGCGGCGGACTGCGTGTCCCAGTCGCACGGTCCGGCAAGAGTGTGATGTCCGTTCAGTTTCCTCAAGATCGTCAGTAGCGTCGGCTGTGTGCTGGGACGCCGCGATCTCCTTTTAGTTGCATCCGGTTCCGCTGTGTCGATGTTCGGCACCGCCATCACCCTCATTGTCCTTCTGTTGCACGTCAAGGATTTCGGCGCTTACGCCGTCGTCGCGATCCTGATCGCCGAGTTCGTCCCGGTGACACTCGGGGCGCCGCTCGCCGGGTTGCTCGTGGACCGGCTGCCCAACCGCAGGCTCATGATCGTCGGCCAGCTGGTCCAAGCGGGCGCCGTGTTCGGGGTCGTGTCCGTGTTGGACCGGTTGCCGTTGGTGCTGGTCATGCTCGTGCTGCTCGGCTGCGGCACCGCCGTGGTCAACCCGGCCGCGGCCGCGATGGTGCCGGTGATCTGCGGAGAGCGGGACTCCACGCGCGGGTACGCCGTCGTCGCCACCGGACGGACACTCGGGATGCTCGGCGGGTCGGCCGCGGGCGGGCTGCTGGTTGCCGCGCTGGGCACCCGGGACGCGCTGTACCTCGACGCCGCCACCTACCTCGTCCAAGCCTGCCTGCTGTGCCTCGTGCGGGCCGAGCGCGACCCGCGCGGCACCCGCACCCGACGCGCCCGGGGCGCGGCGATGGCGGGGGCCCGGCACGTCGCGGCGGACCCGGTCCTGCGGACCGTCCAGGTCAGCCTGGCCGTGGCGCTGGCCGGGGTGATGATCGCCGACGTCGCCAACGTCTTCTACGTGGTCGACGTGCTGCACGGTGGCGCCGCGACCCTCGGCATCCTGCATGCGGCGTGGATGATCGGCGTCTTCGTCGGGGTTCGGCTCGCGGGCCGGGTGCGCGCCGAGCGCGTCCTGCTCACCGGTCTCGGGCTGTCCTGCTGCGTGGTGGGGTCGGCCATGCTGGTGCCCGCGTCTCTGCCGTTCGCGGGGCCGGTCGCGGCCGGCTACCTGCTCGGCGGGGTGGCCAACGGTGTGCAGAACGTGTGCAACCAGGGGTTGCTGCGCTCGCGGACGCCAGAGGAACTGCGTGGGCGGGTGTTCGCCGCGGCGGGGGCGATCCTCATCGGGTCGAACGTCCTGGGCACCGTGCTCGGAGGGGCCGTGGTCGCGCTCGTGGGGCCGCGGTCGGCGTTCGCCATCGCCGGGGCGGCCTCACTGATCGCGGGGCTGGCCGCACTGCGCGTGCTCAGAGCGGTGGGGACGACAAAACCGGCGTCAGTGACCTGAGTCACCGACGCCGGTTTCGACGACAAGTTGCGGCAGCGTCAGCCGCGCACGACCTTGCCCGCCTTGAGGCAGGAGGTGCACACGTTCAGGCGCTTGCGCTGAGAAATGCCCAGCTTGGCGTGCACGGTCTGGATGTTCGGGTTCCAACGACGGTTGGTACGCCGATGGGAGTGCGAGACCGACTTGCCGAAGCCTGGCCCCTTGCCACAGACGTCGCACACGGCAGCCACGTCGAACTCCTTCAGGTTGCGGTGCCCATAAACGGATCTGTACATGGGCGCACATACGAGGGCCCCAGGGGCCCGGGCAGTCAGCACAGCGTAACGGGTGCCGGTGTGGTGTTCCAAACCGGGGCGGGACCCGGTCGCTACGCTGCCGGATACCGGCGGATTTGGGAGGCTGCGTGCTGCAGGCACTGGACGCGGGCGAGGTGCGTCGTTGGGCGGCGGCCTGCGTGCAGTCGATGGACGCCCACCGCGAGGCGATCGACCGGATCAACGTCTACCCGGTCGCCGACGGCGACACCGGCTCCAACCTGCTCAACACCCTGCGCGCGGCCCTCGAAGCGCTGCTGCGCGCGCCGGTCATGGAGCGGTCCGACGCGGGCGGCGCGTTCGCCGTGCTGGCCAGGGGCGCGCTCGCGGGCGCGCGGGGCAACTCCGGGGTGATCATCTCCCAGCTGCTTCGCGGAATCGCCGAAACGGTTCGTGACCAGCGCGAAGTCGGTGGACCCGAGTTGCGGGCCGCGCTCAAGCGGGGAGCCGAGCTGGCCACCGCCGCGGTGTCCAAGCCCGTGCCCGGCACCATGCTCAGCGTGCTCGACGCCGCCGCCTCGGCCACCGGACCGGACGGCCTGCACGACGTGGCCGCCGCCGCCGCGATCGCCGCCGCGGAGGCCCTCGACCGCACCCCTGATCAGCTCGCCGTGCTCGCCGAGGCCGGCGTCGTCGACGCGGGCGGCAGGGGAGTCGTCGTCGTCCTCGACGCGCTGGTCGCGGTGATCGGCGGCAAGCCACCCGAGCTGGCCGTCGCCGCGCGGGTCACCGCTGACGCGCCGATCGCCCCCCGGCGGGCGGAGAACCCGCTGGTCGCGGCTCGCGAGGCGGGGTCGGACCTTTACGCCTACGAGGTCATGTACCTGCTGGAGAACGCCACCGAGGTCGACCGGCTGCGCGACGCGCTCGACGACCTCGGCGACTGCGTGTCCGTTGTCGGCGACGGCGCCGACCTGTGGACCGTCCACGTGCACTGCAACGACGTCGGCGCCGCCATCGAGGCCGGGATCGACGTCGGACGGCCGCGCAAGATCAGGGTCGCGCGATTCGCCGACGCGGTCTCCGGCGAGGAGAGCCGCTACACGAAGGACCGGGCCGTGGTGGCCGCCGTGCGGGGCGACGACCTGGCCGAGCTGTTCCTGTCCGAGGGCGTCGCCGTGCTCCGGGTCGGCGACGCGGACGTGCCGACGCCTTACGAGCTCTTGCAGGTGATCACCGGTTCCGGCGCGGGTCACGTGACCGTGCTGCCGGGTGACGCCGGACTGATGGAGATCGCCGACGAGGCCGCGATCCGTGCTGTCGCCGCAGGCCAGGATGTCGTGGTGGTGCCGTGTGCGTCCCCCGTCCAGGCGCTTGCCGCGATCGCGGTCCACGACCCGAGGCGCCGGTCAGGCGACGACGTGGTCGCCATGGCCGAGGCCGCGGCGGCGACCCGGCGCGGCGCGGTCGTGGTCGCCGCGGAGGCCGCGATCACCTGGATCGGCCCGTGCGCGGCGAACGACGTCGTCGGGTTCGCCGACGGCGAGGTGGTCCTGATCGAGCCCGGCCCGCCGCTGTCCGACACGTTGATCAAGGTCGCCTGCGGGGTGGTCGAGCGGATGCTCGCGGTAGGCGGGGAACTGGTGACCGCGCTCCTCGGGCGCGACGCCCCCGAGGGGCTCGCCGAGGCGCTGACCGAGTACCTGCGCACCGCGCGGCCCGAGGCCGAGCTCGTCGTCTACCGCGGGGGCCAGTCCGATTCGGTGCTCACGCTCGGCCTCGAATAAGCCGGTGTCGGTGTGAGTCGACATAATCGGGCGAGCCGAGTGCGGAACGGAGAAGTATGGCTTCGCTGAGCGAGAAGCTCGACCGGGTGGTGGGCAAGAAGTCGGCCGACGCGCTGAAGGCCGCGTTCTCCCTGGAGACCGCGGGTGAGCTGCTGCGCCACTACCCCCGCCGCTACGCCGAGCGCGGCAAGCTCACCGAGATCGCCGGTCTGGAGGTCGGCGAGCACGTCACGGTGATGGCGAAGGTCGTCTCGGTCAACAAGCGGCAGATGAAGACCAAGCGCGGGTCGATCATCGAGGTCGTCCTCACCGACGGCAGCAAGTCACTGGAGTGCGCGTTCTTCAACCAGCCCTGGCACATGGACAAGCTCAAGCCGGGCCTCAACGCCCTCTTCGCGGGCAAGGTCACCGCGTTCCGCAACAAGCTGCAGCTAGCCAATCCGGACTATCAGCTGTTCGACTCGACCGACGAGGTCGACGCCGAGGAGTTCGCGGGCAGCCTGATCCCGGTCTACCCGGCCTCGGCGAAGATCCAGTCCTGGCAGATCGCCCAATGCGTCAGCCAGACGCTGGGGATGCTCGACGAGATCGAGGACCCGTTCCCCGACGAGCTGCGCGACAAGCTCGGCCTCGCCGAGTACGACGCGTCGGTTCGCGCGATCCACCTGCCCGCCGACTGGGCCGACGTCGAGTCCGCGAAGACCCGGCTCAAGTGGGACGAGGCGCTGGCGTTGCAGCTGGTGCTCGCCCAGCGCCGGATGGCCAGTGGCGCCCGACCCGCGCCCGCGTGCCCGCCGCGACCCGGCGGCATCCTTGACGCGTTCGACCAGCGGCTGCCGTTCACCCTCACCAAGGGCCAGGTCGAGGTCGGCCACGCGATCGCCGAGGACCTCTCCGGCAGCCACCCGATGAGCAGGCTGCTGCAGGGCGAAGTCGGCTCCGGCAAGACGATCGTGGCCCTGCGCGCGATGCTGCAGGTCGTCGACTCCGGTCGGCAGGCCGCGCTCCTCGCGCCCACGGAAGTCCTTGCCGCGCAACACGCCCGTTCGCTCGCCGAGATGCTGGGCGACCTCGCCCAGGGCGGTCAGCTCGGCGGCGCGGAGAACGCCACCAGCATCACACTGCTCACCGGGTCCTTGACCGCCCCGCAACGCAAGCAGGCGCTGCTCGACGCGGCAAGCGGGGCTGCGGGCATCGTGGTCGGCACGCACGCGCTGATCCAGGACAAGGTGTCCTTCGCCGACCTGGGCTTCGTCGTCGTCGACGAGCAGCACCGCTTCGGTGTCGAGCAGCGCGACGCCCTGCGCGCGCGGGCGGGGGAGAACGTCAGCCCGCACGTGCTGGTCATGACCGCGACGCCGATCCCGCGCACGGTCGCGATGACGGTCTACGGCGACCTGGAGACCTCGGCGCTGCGTGAACTCCCGGCGGGCCGGTCCCCGATCTCGACCAACGTCGTGCCGGTGTCGGAGAAGCCCGCGTGGCTCGACCGGGTCTGGGAGCGCGTCCGCGAGGAGGTCTCCAAAGGCCACCAGGCCTACGTCGTCTGCCCGCGCATCGGCGAGGAGGCCTCGTCGGAGGACACAAATGAGGGGGAGCCCCCTAAAGACTCCGGGCCGGACCGCAGGCCGCCCCTGGCCGTGGCCGACGTGGCGCCGCTGCTCGCCGAGGGCGCGCTCGCGGGACTGAGGCTCGGCATCCTGCATGGGCGGCTGGTGCCCGACGAGAAGGACCGTGTGATGCGGGCGTTCGCCGCGGGCGACATCGACGTGCTCGTCGCGACGACGGTCGTCGAGGTCGGCGTCAACGTGCCCAACGCGACCGCCATGGTGATCATGGACGCCGACCGGTTCGGCGTCAGCCAGCTCCACCAGCTGCGTGGCCGGGTCGGCCGTGGCAGCGCGCCAGGGCTATGTCTGCTGGTCACGGAGATGCCGGGCGGCACCGCGACGCGCGACCGGCTGGCCGCTGTGGCGTCCACTTTGGACGGATTCGAGCTCGCCCGGCTCGACCTGGAGATGCGGCGCGAAGGCGACATTCTCGGGTCGAGCCAGTCCGGTTCGCGCTCTGGGCTGAAGATGCTGTCGCTGCTGCGCGACGAGGACGTCATCGCCGACGCCCGGGTCGTCGCCCAGGCGCTCATCGCCGACGACCCGGACCTCAAACCCTATCCGGGCTTGGCCACGATGGTCCGCCAGTTGGTCGCCGAAGACCGCGCGGAATATCTGGAAAAGTCCTGAACGTAACGGATCTTGGTGTCCTGACACAATATGGCTACGATCACGAAATTGTCGCGCATTTCAGGTAGCGGGCGCTACTCGTGAGTCAAGACAATGAACCGCATGGTCGCTACGGAAGCCCGAGTGATCGACCGGGTGGTCGACACGGCTCGCTATCCGCTGACGGATCCGGCAAGCGGTGCGTGGCAAACCGCTGTTTCCCGGGCCCGTCAGGAATTGCGCGCCGACGGCTGCAGTGTGCTGCCGGATTTCATCCGATCGGAACTGAGGGAGACGCTCCGCGCGGAGGGCGCGGGCGTCGCGCCGCTCGCGCACTACGACGTGGAGCAGGTCAACGCCTACAACATCCCGCTCGACGCCGACCTGCCCGAGGATCACCCCGGCCGGATGATTCTGGAGCGGGGCAACGCTTTTGTGGCACGTGACCGCATCCCGGTCACGTCGCTCATCCATCAGCTCTACGCCAGCGCGCTGTTCAAGCGATTCGTCGCCGAGTGCTTCGAGCTGCCGGAGCTGCATGAGTTCGCCGACCCGCTGGCCGGGCTGTGCCTCAATGTCGTGTCGCCGGGAATGGAACACCCGTGGCATTTCGACACGAACGAATTCACCGTGAGCATGCTGACCCAGGAATCGCAGGCGGGCGGCGTGTTCGAATACTGCCCGAATATTCGGTCCGGGCAGGCCGAGAATTTCGGCGATGTGCGCTCGGTGCTGACCGGAAGTGGGGACAGGCTTATCCGCCGGCTTTCCCTGCGCCCGGGCGATCTGCAGTTGTTCAAAGGCCGCTATTCGCTGCACCGGGTGACCTCCGTGCGCGGCGAGACGGCCCGCCACTCGGCGATCTTCGCCTACAGCGAGCGTCCCGGCGTCATCGGCAACGTGGAACGGACCCGGCAGCTCTTCGGCCGCGTCCTGCCTGAACACCTGGCGGCCGCGGGGCGCGCCGTGCGGGGCGACCAGCTGTTGGACTAGGGAGCGAGCGTGTCCGTGCGTTTCGACACCACCGGAAAGATCTCCTTCGACGACGTCTACATCCAGCCCGATCCGCGCGCGTATTTCGGCGCGCTGCGGGAGCTGGACTACCGCATTCCCGAACTGGCCAAGCCGTACTTCCTCAAGCTGATTCACGAGTACCGGGAGACGACCGGCGCCGCCGAGGTGAACGTCCTCGACGTCGGCTGCTCGTACGGGATCAACGCCACGCTCCTGCGCTGCGACGCGACGATGGACGACCTGTATCAGCACTACGCCGACACGGGGGAACTCGGCCACAACGACCTGGTCGCGCGCGACCGCGAGCTGATTCGCGCGCGCACGCGCCTCGACGGCGTCCGGTTCGCCGGGTTCGACGCCTCCGAGAACGCCCTGTCCTACGCGCTGTCGGCCGGATTCATCGACGCAGCTCTGCACGCCGACCTGGAGCGCTCCGACCCGACACCGGAGCAGCGCGTCGAGCTGGCCGGAACCGACATCGTCATCTCCACCGGCTGCGTCGGCTACGTGACCGAGAAGACGATCTCCCGGATCGCCCGCGCGCAGGAGCGGCGGCCGTGGATGGCGCACTTCGTGCTGCGCATGTTCTCCTTCGACCCGGTGGCCGAGAGCCTGGCCGAACTCGGGTACGAAACCGAGGCCGTCGACGGGGACTTCCGGCAGCGGCGGTTCGCCTCGGCGGAAGAGCAGGCGCAGGTCCTGGACACGCTGTCGAGCGTGTCGGTGGACCCCGCCGGGCTCGAAGCCGAGGGTTGGCTCTACGCCCGGCTCCATATCTCCCGTCCGCGCGCCTGATCGCGCGATGATGGGCACACCCGACCACCGAGTTCGAGGATCACAGTGAACAGCAGCCAGCAATGGTCTCCCCGCACCTTCGGCAACGAGGACCTCCTGCCACGGGTCCCGCTGCCCGAGTTGGACGACACCTGCGAGCGCTTCCTGGCCTGGTGCGCGCCGCTGCTGACGGCGGAAGAGCTGGCCCAGACCGAGGCCGCCGTGGCCGACTACCTGCGGTCCGACAGCCCCGCGCGGGAACTGCACGCGGAGCTGGTGCGGTACAACGAGACCGAGGGTGTGCACAGCTGGCTCGACACGTTCTGGCCGTCGCGCTACCTGGGCAGGCGCGACCGGATCGCGCTCAACGCCAACTTCTTCTTCCTGTTCAAGGACAGCGACCTCGGCCAGGTCGAGCGCGCCGCCGCCCTGACCGCGGCCGCCGTCGACTACAAGCTGCGCCTCGACGACGAGCGGATCCCGCCGGTCCTGCAGCGCGGGCAGCCGCTGTCGATGGAGCAGAACAAGTACCTGTTCTCCGCCACCCGCATCCCCGGCGCCGAACAGGACACCGTCCGCGTCCCGTACACCGACGAGTGGCCGGGCCCGTCACAGGCGCGGCACATCGCGGTGTTGTTCCGCGGCAACATCATCCGGCTCGACGTCATCGCCCCCGACGGCCGCCCGTACTCCTTTGAGGGCCTCGTCGAGGCCCTGCGCGCCCTGATGACCCCCGAGCGCTCCGACACCTGCGTCGGCCACCTCACCACCATGGCCCGCGCGGACTGGGCAGCGACAAGGCAAGCGCTTGCGCAGGAGAACGCGGCAGCTCTGGACGTCGTGGAGACCGCCCTGTTCTGCGTGTGCCTTGAGGACTTCGCGCCGAAGGACACCCAGGAGGCGTGCGACCACCTGCTGCACGGCGACAGCGGCAACCGGTGGTTCGACAAGGCCGTGTCGCTGATCGTTTTCGCCGACGGCCGCGCGGGCATCAACATCGAGCACTGCGGCCTCGACGGGACGACCATCCTCGCTTTCGTCGACAGCATCCTCGGCGAAACCCCATCGACTGAGACCGCGCCCGGCGTCCCGACATCGGAGCTGGTCGAGTTCACCCTCACCGACACCCTGCGCGCCGATGTGGCAGCCGCCGCCAAGTCCTTCGCCGACTACGCCGCCGCCAACGCCACCACGATCGTCTCCTTCGACGACTTCGGCGCCAACAAGGCGAAGCAGCTGGGCATGTCCCCGGATGCCTTCGCGCAGATGGCGTACCAACTCGCGCACAAGCGCACCAAAGGCATCACCGGCGCCACCTACGAGTCCATCGCCACCCGCCAGTACAACCGGGGCCGCACCGAAGCGATGCGGGTCGTGACCCCGGAGGTCCTGGAGTTCGTCGAGGCCATGGAGTCCGGCGACCCCGACACCCGCCGCGCCGCTTTCCGTGCGGCGGCTGAGAAGCACGTCGCCCGGGCGAAGGACTGCCAGGCCGGTCGGGCTCCGGAGCAGCACCTGTGGGAACTCCAGCTGATCCAGAAGCGTCGCGGCGGTGGGGAACCCCTTGCGCTGTATGACAGCCCGGGCTGGACCACGATGCGTGACGACTACCTGAGCACGAGCTCGGCGCCGTCGGTCAACATCCAGTACTTCGGGTTTGGGTCCACGTCGTCGAAGTGCATTGGGGTGGCGTATGTGCTGCTGCCGGACCGGTTGAACCTGTACTTGAGCACGCCGGTGGGGGTTGCGGACGAGATGTACGCGTTCGCGGATGAGCTGAAGAAGGCTGTGCAGGAGTTGCAAGACTTGCTGTCAGCCGAATAGCGCCCGAGAGCCTCGGCTTGACATGGAAAGGCGCCCGGAGCCGTAGCTCTCGGGCGCCTTTCCTTGGGATCACACTTAGCGGGTCTTGGCGGGGGCCTTGTTGCCGTTGGCCGAGTTGACCGAGATGGCCGAGTCCGCTGGGGTGTTGGGGTTCTCGGTCTTCTCCGGCATCGCCGCCGTGAAGTGGCGCTTGGCCTCCTCCAGCAGAGCGAACGCGTTGGTGACCTGTTCCGAGACGCGGGTCTCGTAGTCGGTCGCGGCGCGGTTCTTCTCCGTGGCGTCGGTCAGGCGGGCTTGCGCGTCGGACAGGAGCTTTGCGGTTTCCTTGTCCGTGGTGGCTCGCTGGGTGGCCAGTTCGGCCTCCGCGCGCTCGCGCTCCTCGGCGAGCTTGGCCTCGGTGTCCGTGCGCAGCTTCTCGGCGTCGGCGATGAGTGTGGCGGCGCGCTTTTCCGCGGTGTCGAGGTTGGCCAGGATTTCCGCGTCCGACTTGGCGCGGGCGTCCTCGAGTTCCTTCTCCACGGCCGCGGACTGGGCGGCGAGGGTGGACTCGGTGTCGGCCTGGAACTTCTCCGCGTCCGCGATCAGGGTGGCGGCGCGCTTCTCCGCCGAGTCGAGGCGGGCGGTGATTTCCGCGTCGGACTTCGCGCGGGCGTCGGCGAGGTCCTTCTCGATGGCCGCGGACTTCGCCGCGTACTCGCGGTCCAGTTCGGCGGTGCGCTCGGCGAAGGTGGCCTCCGCCTGCTCCGTGCGGGCGGCGAGGTCGGCTTCGGCGGCGGCGCGCGTGGCGGTGAGGTCCTGGTCGGCCTTCACTGCGGCGGCTGCGCGCAGTTCGGCGGCTTCGGCGTCGAGCTGTTCGCGGATGCGCTGCGCTTCGGCGTCGAGTTCGTCGCGGTGGGCGGACGCGTCGTCGTAGAGCTCGGCGATGCGGGCCTCGTTGGCCTTCGACTGCCGTTCGATCTCCGCGCGGGAGTCGGCCATGAGCTTGGTGTGCTCGGCGACGAGGTTCGCGCGCATCGTCTCGTACTCGGTGTCGAGTTCGGCGTGGTTGCGGGTGTAGTCCGCCTCCAGCTGCTTGCGCCGCTCCTCGACATCGGCGACCAGGCGCTCGTGCTTCGCCCGGAGGTCCGCGGCGTACGCCTCGGCCTCGGCGCGCAGGCCGGCGGCGGCCTCGTCGGCGGCGCGCGTGGTGTTCTGGGCGTAGCCGTCGGCGTTCTTGCGGGTCTGCGCGACGTAGTCGTCGGCGCTCGACTTCACGCCCGTGGCGTAGGTGTCGGCCTCGGTGCGCGTCGCCTGCGCGTACTCGTCGGCCTCACGCTTGAAGTCGGCGATCTCCTCGCGGGCCAGCTCCATCATGAGCCGGACGCGCTCGGTCATCCCCTCGGTGCTGTTGGGGTTCGAGGTGATCCGGTTGAGCCGGGTCGTCGTCTCCAACAGTTGCTGCTGCAACGAACCGAGCGACTTGGTCAGCTCCGCGACCTTGGCCGAGGCCTCGTCGCGTCCCTTGGCCGCGTGGCGCAGGTCGTAGGTGAGACGGGTGACCCGCTCGTTGACCTGGCGGGGGTTATACCCACGCAGGACCGTGTCGAAGTGCGGGACTTTGTCGGCGGACTCGGCGTCGGCAGTCGGCATTACCCCACTTTAGTGGGTCCCCCAATCGCGTGTTCCGCAGGATGGCAATTGGGGATGATTGTTCGCGGAAGCTCGAGCGACGTAGATCAGGTATATGACGCCGAAGAAAATTCGCATGTTGCTTCCGGCAATTGTCGCGCTGTCGTTGGCGGCCATCCCTGTCCCCGCGGGCGCCGAGTCCGCCGCGGCCTACGTCGTGGTCCTGCGCGCGGGCACCGCAGATGACCTCACCCACCGCCACGGCGGAACCGTGGAACACCGCTATTCCGCTGCGCTGCAAGGGTTTTCGGCCCACTTGACCCGCAGGCAGGCGCGCGCCTTGGCGACCGATCCGGCGGTCTCCTACTTAGTCCCCGACAGTCCCGTGCACGCCCTCGGCGAGCAACTCAATCCACCGTCGTGGGGCCTCGACCGCATCGACCAGCGGGCCCTCCCGCTCGACGCCCGCTACCGCTACGCGACCACCGCGGCGAACGTCCACGCCTACGTCATCGACACCGGAGTCAAGGCCACGCACCAGGATTTCGCCGGCCGCGTCTCCGGTGGCTACGACTTCGTCGACCACGACCAAGATCCCGCCGACGGAAACGGCCACGGCACGTTCGTCGCGGGCGTCATCGGCGGCACCGCGCACGGTGTGGCCAAGGAAGTCCGGATCGTCCCGGTTCGGGTGCTCAACAACTCGGGGTCCGGAACGATCTCCACCGTAATTGCCGGTATCGACTGGGTGACCCGCAATGCGGTGAAGCCCGCTGTCGCCAATATGAGTCTCGGCGGTTCGGCCAATCAGGCGCTCGACGATGCCGTCCGCCGCTCGATCGCCTCCGGCGTCACCTACTCGGTGCCCGCCGGTTCCTCGGCGAGCCAGGCGGGCAACTTCTCGCCCGCGCGCGTCGCCGAGGCGATCACGTCCGCCGCGATCGACCGCTCCGACTGCGCCTCCCGCAGTTCCAACTACGGTCCGCTTGTCGATCTCTACGCGCCCGGCGTCGGCATCACCGCCCCGTGGATCACCTCCGACACCGCCACGGTGACGATCAGCGGGACCTCCTTCGCCGCCGCGCACGTGAGCGGCGGCGCCGCGCTGTTCGCCGCACTCAATCCCGCGGCGACACCGGCGCAGGTCCAGGCCGCGCTCAAGGCCGCGGCCAGTCGGGGAGTGTGCAACCTCCCGCCGAACACCGCCGACCGAATCCTCTACACAGGACATTGACGTCCTCCCCGGCTGAAGCAGGGGATTCCAACAGCAACTACCGCACGAGGAGGTTGTCGCGTTGAGGTTCACGGTTCGCGGGCTCGCCCGACGGCGGGCCTCCCCGTGCGGTCACGGCATGCCCTGCCGCGAATCGAATATTGAGTGCCGCGTTCACGTCGGCGTTGCAGGCGAAACCGCAGGATCGGCACCGGAAGGCGGCTTGGCTCTCGCGCGCCTCCCGATCCACGACCCCACACGCCGAGCAACGCTGACTCGTGAACCGCGGATCGACCTTCACCACCCGACCCGGTGCCTTCTGCCCCAGCCGGGTCACGAGCAGCCCCCACCCGTTGGCGAGGATGCCCCGGTTCAGACCCGCCTTCTGCCGCACACCCCGGCCCGGCGCGTCCCGGGTACCTTTGGCCGACCGGGTCATGTTGCTGATCTTGAGGTCTTCGACGGCGATCACGTCGAAGTCCCGGGCCAGACGGGTGCTGGTCTTCTCCACCCAGTCCTTGCGCCGGTCGGTTTCGCGGGCCTTGAGCCTCGCGATCGCCGTCTTGACCTTGCCGCGCCGGTTGGAGCCGCGTTTGGCTCGGGCGAGCTTGCGTTGCAGCCGCAGCAGCCGGGCCTTCCCGCTGTCGGGGAGGGTGGGCGCGTTCAGCAAATCCCCGGTGGACAGCGCGGCCGAGACCGCGACACCGCGATCCACACCCACCATCGCACCCGTGCCCGGTCCGGCGATGAGTGCGGGCACCACGGCGAACGCCACGTGCCAGCGACCCGCCCGGTCACGGGTGATGCGGTAGGACTTCGCGCCGTCGGCGACCGCACGCGACCAGCGGAACCGCACCCATCCGATCTTGGGCACCTTGATCTCACCCACGTTGCGGGATACCCGGCGCACGTCGCCCGGGTTGACCGAGACGATCCGGAAGCCCTCAGCCCGCCCGCGTTTGCGCCAGGTCGGGCGCCGGTGGGTCCGACCGAAGAAGTTCGCCATCGCCTGCGCGAAGTCCTTCAACGCCTGCTGCCGCACGACCACCGACCCGGCCGCCAACCACGGGTTCTCCGCCCGCGCCCGCGTCAACTGGCGACACTGCTCGGTGAACCCCGGCGCGGCCTTACGCCCCAACCGCCAGTGCGCGTGCTGCTCCACCGCGAGATTCCACACGAATGGGGCATGCCCACAGTGCTCCAACAACACCCGCTCCTGGGAAGGTGTCGGCTGAAGACGGAAACGGGACATGCCGATCAACCTAGCGACCAGTACCGACAAAACCAGGAGACACTGGTAAAACCCGGACATGCCAGGACAAACACACGCCCTGGCGACCGGTCCGCTCCCGATTCCTCGCCAGCGTGAACGCCGAAGCATCCTCGGGCGATACCGGTGAGGATCGCCGCCGTCCGGCGGTCGGACGCTTGCGTCCAGCCGCCGTTCGGGTGACGGCTCTGGCGCGGGCCCGGGCGTTGCTGAGACATTTCAGCCGCTCGGGCCCAGTGCTGTGCCCGCCTGTCCGAGGCACCAAGGAGAGGACCCTGCCGTGCCACCAGGCGGACGCCACCTTCGACGCGGGCTGCCCGTGATCGTCGCCGCGCTGCTGGCCGCCCAGGCCCCGGCCGCGGCCGAGCCGCTCGCGCCCACATCGCCCGTGGCCACCTCTCAGGCCATAGCCGACTTCTGGGCCGCCTATGTCGGCCGCACCGACCTGCGTCGGACCGCCGCGGTCTTAGACCACCGACTCCGGACAGACACCTCCGGCGACACCGAGAGCGCGCGCCGCGCCGCGCGGATCCTGCTCGCCCACGCCCTCGGGCACCACCGGCGCGCGTGGGCGCACCGCCTCGCCTTGGCCGGGCTCGACGTGCCGCCGCGCCACCGCCGGTTCGTCGCCGCCGCCCGGGCCGAGTCCGACCGGGCACTCGGCCTGCGCCGCACCCACCCCGCGCCGACGACCGACATGGGCGCCTACGGCGACCACGTCCCGTCCCGGATGACCGACGGCGACGCCACCACCTACTTCTGGAGCGCCGGCGCGCCGCGCGCGGGCACCCAGGTCGTCCTGGACCTGGGCCGGGTCCGCTCGCTCAGCGGCGTGCGGCTCGTCATGGGCCAGGCCGCGCGCCCCCACGACTACCTGCGTTCGGGCGTGATCGAGCGATCGGTCGACGGCGTGAGCTGGCAGCCGGTCGGCCAGGTCGCGGGCGGGCCGACCGTCGTGGCCGGGCTGTCCGAGGCGACCCGGTACCTGCGGCTGCGGGCCACCGCCGGGCAGCGGCACTGGCTGGCCGTGAGCGAGTTCAGCGTGACCCCGGCGCCGGTCGACGCGTGCGCCGACGGCGCCGCCGAGACCGTGTTCCCCGTCACGTCCGGGGTCGCCGAGGTGCCCGTGGAGGGGCTCCGGCCGATCACCAGCGTGGTCGTCCTGGCCGCGCGCCACACGCCCCCGCGCGGGGAGATCCAGCTGCGCGACGGCGTCGGGGCTTGGCGGACCGTGGGCCGGATCGCGGGGGAGTACAGCGACGTCTCCGCCCACGGCCTCATGGCTTCGCAGGTACGCGTCGTTTTCCCGCCAGGCTCGACCGTCGGAGTGCACGAGATCGTGGTCGACTGATCCGGCGCGCAGACCCACCGGGCGGGACAATTGTCGGCTGGGTGAGACTTCGGATCCGAGGGTCGGCCGAACGTGCGGAACACGGCGACGAGGTTACTGGCGAGTTGTCCGTCACGTGGGACGATATTCCCGACTGGCGAGACTGACGCGGTAATCTCCTGCGACCGACCCTGAAGTAGCAGGAGGTATCCGGGCATGTTTCGCAAGGTGCTCGTCGCCAACCGTGGCGAGATCGCCATCCGGGCGTTCCGGGCCGGGTATGAACTCGGCGCCGGGACTGTCGCGGTGTTCCCATATGAGGACCGCAACTCCCAGCACCGGATGAAGGCCGATGAGGCTTATGAGATCGGCGAACCCGGTCACCCGGTTCGGGCGTATCTGTCTGTCGAGGAGATCGTCAAGGCCGCCAAGAAGGCGGGCGCCGACGCGGTGTATCCGGGTTACGGGTTCCTCTCCGAGAACCCCGAACTGGCCACGGCCTGCGCGGAGGCAGGCATCACGTTCGTCGGCCCGACCGCCGACATCCTCGAGCTGACCGGCAACAAGGCGCGCGCGATCGCCGCCGCCAAGGCCGCGGGCCTGCCCGTGCTGCAGTCCTCCGAGCCGTCCAAGGACGTCGAGGGGCTGCTCAAGGCCGCCGAGGAGATCGGGTTCCCGATCTTCGTCAAGGCGGTCGCGGGCGGTGGCGGCCGAGGCATGCGCCGCGTCGAGGAACCCAAGGCCCTGCGCGAGTCGCTGGAAGCGGCGATGCGCGAGGCCGAGTCGGCGTTCGGCGACTCCACGGTGTTCCTGGAGCAGGCCGTCGTCGACCCGCGCCACATCGAGGTGCAGATCCTCGCCGACGCCGACGGCAACGTGATCCACCTCTACGAGCGCGACTGCTCGCTGCAGCGGCGCCACCAGAAGGTGATCGAGCTGGCGCCCGCGCCGAACCTCGACCCGGAGCTGCGCGACCGGATCTGCGCCGACGCGGTCAAGTTCGCCCGGCACATCGGCTACCTCAACGCGGGCACCGTCGAGTTCCTGCTCGACACCCGCGGTCACCACGTCTTCATCGAGATGAACCCGCGCATCCAGGTCGAGCACACGGTGACCGAGGAGGTCACCGACGTCGACCTGGTCCAGTCGCAGCTGCGCATCGCCTCCGGCGAGACGCTGCCCGACCTGGGGCTCACCCAGGACGACATCTACCTGCGCGGTGCGGCGCTGCAGTGCCGCATCACCACGGAGGATCCGGCCAACGGGTTCCGCCCGGACACCGGCATGATCAGCGCCTACCGCTCCCCGGGCGGCAGCGGGATCCGGCTCGACGGCGGCACCGCGGCGGGCGCCGAGGTCAGCGCGCACTTCGACTCGATGCTGGTCAAGCTCACCTGTCGCGGCCGCGACTTCGACGCCGCGGTGCGCAGGGCGAAGCGCGCGGTGGCGGAGTTCCGCATCCGCGGCGTGGCCACGAACATCCCGTTCCTGCAGGCCGTCCTCGACGACGAGGACTTCGTGGCGGGCCGGGTGACGACGTCGTTCATCGAGCAGCGCCCGCACCTGCTCACCGCGCGGCACTCGGCCGACCGCGGCACCCGCCTGCTGACCTACCTCGCCGACGTGACGGTCAACAAGCCGCACGGCGAGCGGCCGAAGGTGATCGACCCGCACACCAAGCTGCCCGAGATCGACCTCAGCGCCGACGCGCCCGCGGGCTCGAAGCAGAAGCTCGTCGAGCTGGGTCCGGAGGGATTCGCCCGCTGGATGCGCGAGTCGAGGAACGTCGGCGTCACCGACACCACGTTCCGCGATGCCCACCAGTCGCTGCTCGCGACCCGGGTGCGCACCAAGGACCTGCTCGCGGTCGCCCCGCACGTCGCGCGGATGACCCCGGAGCTGCTGTCACTGGAGTGCTGGGGCGGCGCGACCTACGACGTCGCGCTGCGGTTCCTCGCCGAGGACCCATGGGAGCGCCTGGCCGCGCTGCGCGAGGCTGTGCCGAACATCTGTCTGCAGATGCTGCTGCGCGGGCGCAACACCGTGGGGTACACGCCGTACCCGACGGAGGTGACCTCCGCGTTCGTCGAGGAGGCAACGAAGACCGGCATCGACATCTTCCGGATCTTCGACGCCCTCAACGACGTCGAGCAGATGCGCCCGGCGATCGAGGCCGTGCGCGAGACCGGATCCGCGGTCGCCGAGGTGGCCCTGTGCTACACGGCGGACCTGAGCGACCCGGCCGAGCAGCTGTACACATTGGACTACTACCTCAAGCTGGCGGAGCAGATCGTCGGCGCGGGCGCCCATGTGCTGGCGGTCAAGGACATGGCGGGCCTGCTGCGCCCGCCCGCCGCGGCCCGCCTGATCACCGCGCTGCGCAAGGAGTTCGACCTCCCGGTCCACCTCCACACGCACGACACCGCCGGTGGCCAGCTGGCGACCTACCTCGCCGCGATCCAGTCCGGTGTGGACGCCGTGGATGGTGCGGTGGCTTCGATGTCGGGCACCACCTCGCAGCCGTCGCTCTCGGCCATCGTGGCCGCGACCGACCACAGCGAGCGGGAAACCGGCCTGTCGCTGCAGGCGGTGTCGGACCTCGAGCCGTACTGGGAGATCGTCCGGCGCGTGTACCGCCCGTTCGAGGCGGGCCTTCCGTCGCCGACCGGCCGCGTGTACCACCACGAGATCCCGGGCGGGCAGCTGTCGAACCTGCGCACCCAAGCGGTCGCGCTGGGCCTGGGCGACCGCTTCGAGGACATCGAGACGATGTACGCGGCGGCCGACCGGATGCTCGGCAGGCTGGTCAAGGTGACGCCGTCGTCCAAGGTCGTCGGCGACCTGGCGCTGCACCTGGTCGGCGCGGGCGTGGACCCGAAGCAGTTCGAGTCCGAACCGGGCAGCTTCGATGTGCCCGACTCGGTCGTCGGCTTCCTCCACGGCGAACTCGGCGACCCGGCCGGTGGCTGGCCGGAACCGTTCCGCACCAAGGCTTTGAAGGGCCGAGCGGCCCCGAAGGGCGTCGCGGAACTGACCGAGGCCGACCGTGAGGGTCTGGCTTCCGACCGGCGGGCCACACTCAACCGCCTGCTGTTCCCGGGGCCGACAAAGGAATACCTCGCGCACCGCGACCAGTTCGGCGACACGAGTGTGTTGGCGAGCAAGGACTTCTTCTTCGGCCTGGAGCAGGGGAAGGAATACGCCGTCGGCATCGGCAAGGGCGTGACCCTGCTGATCGAACTGGAAGCGGTCGCCGACCCGGACGAGCGCGGCATGCGGACCGTGATGGCCACGCTCAACGGGCAGCTGCGGCCGATCCAGGTGCGGGACCGGGCGGTCGCGTCCGATCTGCCGGTGGCGGAGAAGGCCGACAAGTCGAACCCCCACCATGTCGCCGCTCCGTTCGCGGGCGTTGTCACGCTGTCAGTTAGCGAGGGCGATGAGGTTGAGGCCGGCGCGACTGTCGCGACTATCGAGGCGATGAAGATGGAGGCTGCCATCACTGCCTCGAAGGCGGGCAAGGTTTCGCGGCTCGCGATTGGCAAGGTTCAGCAGGTCGAGGGTGGGGATCTGTTGGTGGTCCTGGGCTGACGCTCAATCCCGCGAGTCGCGCCTCCCGGCAAACGAGTCGCCCCGCCCGGCAAGTGAATTCGACATTCACGTGGCTGGGCGGGGCGACTCACTTGCTGGAAGGGGCGACTCGCGGTCAGGACAGGGGATCTTTGCCGGCGCGGACTTTCGTTTAGCAGTCGCGGGCGCCCTTGCGGGCGTACATCGCCTGGTCCGCCGCCGCCAGTGCCGCCCCCGGGCCCTTTTCGGTCAGTTCCGCCCAGCCGATGCTGATCCCCACCGGCGCCCCAAGTGCCAGTTCGCCCCAGGTTTCCCGGGCCAGGGCCGCACTCACGCGGTCGCCGACTTCGTGGGCGGTGCTCAGCGAAGTCTCGGTGAGCACCGCGACGAACTCGTCGCCGCCGTACCGCGCCAGAAAGTCGCCCTCCCGCAGGGAAGACGCCACCACCGATGCGATGCGGGCCAGTACGGCGTCGCCCGCCAAGTGGCCGTGGTGGGTGTTGACGTCCTTGAAGTTGTCCAGGTCCATCAGCCCGACGATCGCCCGTTCGCGCCTGCCGCTGATCTCCTCGAGCCGTTCCTCCAGGTGCCTGCGGTTCGGCAGGCCGGTCAGCGGGTCGGTCAGCGCGGCCGCCGCGTATTCCGACAGGACCGCGTGGTCCGCGCGGAATCGTGCCGCGTTGGTGGCCAGCCTGCGCAGGTTCTGCCACGGCTCGGTGAACCGTCGGATCGCCTGCCGCTCGGCGGCCAGGGCACCGGTCATGTCGCCCGCCGAGCTCAGCGCCAGGGAACGCAGCCGCAAGATCTCCACCTCGTGCACCAGGTTGATCGGCACGGTCGCGTCCAACGCCGGCAGGACGTCGGCGGGGCGGCCGGCGGTGATCGCCAGGCACACGCGGGTCAGGATGCGGTACGGGTTGCTCGCCTGGTCGGCCTCGGCGGGCATCAGCCGCCGCGGGTCGACGCCGGGGTCGCCGCCCAGCACGGTGTACCGCGCGGTGGCGTAGGCCAGGTATGCCCGGTCGGCCATGGCGACGCCGGCGAGGTCTCCGGCCGCCAGCCTGCGCCCATCGGCGGACAGGTCCGCCAGCATCAGGGCGCACTGGTCGGTGTCACCGCGGTGATCTGCCGACACCGCGGTGATCAGCCGCATCGGGGCGTCCTCGTAGTGCAGCCCCCATGCCCTGCCCATGTCGTGGGCTTGGCGCAGGGCGAGGTCGACCTCGTCGGTCATTCCCAGCTCGCCGGCGGTCCAGGCCAGGTCGTACCAAGCCAACGCGGTCGTCACGCTGGGGCTCGCCTGCGCGGCCGCCCGCATCCCGTCGACGGTGTGCAGCATCGCGTTCTCGATCTCGCCGACCGCGAACGCCGCGCCGCCCGCGAGGGCGTGGAACTCGCCGACGAAGGCGGGTTCCGGGAACTGCTTGACCGCGTCGTCGGCCTCGGCCAGGACGCGGGCGAACTCCGTGGTGCCCGCCTGCCCCAGCGTGAGCAGCGCGCCGAGGAGGAACAGGTGCGCCTGGGTCCGCTCGTGCGGATCGGTGCTGAACCGGGTGAGCAGCCTGGCCCTGGCCGCGGCGTCCCGCAACTTGCCCGCGTCCATGAGCCTGAGCAGGTCGGCACACTGACCTGCTGGTCGGCTCGGGTCGGGCTCCGGCACGCTGCTCCTTTAGCTATCCGGCCAGTTTCGGTCGGTCGTCACTACCGTAAGCCGCTGAGTGGCCCGTGTGAGGGCGACATACAAAGTTCGCGGGCCCGTGGTGGACTCCGTGATCAGCTCCGCCGGCTCGATGAGCACGACCGCGTCGTACTCCAAGCCCTTGGACTCCAGCCCGTCGACCACCCGCAGCCGCTCGTCGTTGAGCCGCTCGATCGCCGACCGGGTCGAGTCGACCCGGCTGGTCGCGGTGATCACCCCGACCGTGCCGTCGACCGTGCCGAGCAGCTCCTTCGCCGCCGTGACCGCGAGCTCCGTCAGCTGATCGAACGAGCAGACCTGGATCGAGGGTTCGATTCCCGTGCTGCGCACCGCGTGCGGCAGCTGCTCGGGGGTCGACACATCCCGGACGACCTTGCCCGCGAGGTCGAAGATCTCCGCCGAGTTGCGGTAGTTGGTGCGCAGCGCGAACTGCCTGCGCACGGTCCGCGGGCCGCCGAACGCGCCGTCCTGCGCCTGCCGCGACTCCGCGGGGTCCGGCCAGGAGCTCTGCACCGGGTCGCCGACGACGGTCCAGCTCGCGTACTTCCCGCGCCTGCCGACCATCCGCCACTGCATCGGCGAGAGATCCTGCGCCTCGTCGACGACGATGTGGGAGTACTCGTCGTAGTCGTCGGGCCGGTGATAGCCCGGCCCGCTCTGCCGCTCCGACCACGTCTTCAGCTCCGCGGCCGAGGTGTCGGTCTGGCGCTTGCGGCGCTTGGGCGGCTTGCCCAGCAGCATCCGCAGCTCGTCGAGCAGGGCGACGTCGGCGACCGACGGCCCGCTCGGGTCGGCCCACGAGTCGGCCAGCATGTCCACTTCGGACCGGGTGAGCCCGCGCCCCGCGATCCGCGACAGGCGGCGGCGGTCGCTCAGCGAGCGCAGCACCTCCGCCGGGGTGAGCAGCTGCCACCACACGACGACGAACCGGTGGAAGTCGATCCGTTCGCCGATCTCGGTGATCAGGTCGGCCCGCTTCACCGGGAAGTCGGTGTAGGAGTCCGCCTTGCGCCACAACGCTTCCAGCAGCGCCTCGGCGGCGTCCACGCGCGCCTGGTTCGGCGGACGACGTCCATTGTGGACATTGTTGCGAACGGCGTCGAGTTCCCGGGCGTCGAGCTTGAGCACCTCGCCCCGGTACATGATCCGCAGCTCGTTCGGCGCGTCGGCGGGGGCTTCGCGGATGGCCCGCTTGAGCACCCGGCGCATCCGCAGCGACCCCTTGACCGCCGTGACCGGCGCCGGGTCGACCCGCACCGCCTTGACACCGTCGAGCAGGTCCGAGAGCGAGCGCAGCTCCACGTTGTCCTCACCCATGGAGGGCAGGACACGCGAGATGTAGGAGGTGAACGCCGGCGACGGGCCGACCACGAGCACGCCCGTGCCGCCCATCCGCCTGCGGTCGCGGTAGAGCAGGTACGCCACGCGGTGCAGCGCCACCGCCGTCTTGCCGGTACCGGGACCACCGGTGATCTCGGTGACCCCGCGCCACGGCGCCCGGATCGCCTCGTCCTGCTCCTTCTGGATGGTGGCGACGATGTCGCGCATGTTCTCGCCGCGCGCGCGGGTCAGGCTCGCCATCAGCGCGCCCTCGCCGACGACGGCCATGCTCTCCAGGTGCCGCTCCGGCATGAGCAGGTCGTCGTCGATGTCGACCACGGTCTGCCCCGAGGAGCGGATCACCCGGCGCCGGATGATGTCCATCGGCTGCTCGGCGGTGGCCTGGTAGAACGGCGCCGCCGCGGGGGCGCGCCAGTCGGTGACCAGGTTGTCGAACTCGACGTCGCGGACCCCGAGGCGCCCGACGTACATCGTCTCGCCCGCGGTGTCGTCGAGCCGCCCGAAGACCAGCCCTTCGTGTTCCGCGTCGAGCGTGCGCAGGATCTGGTTCGCGTGGCGAACCATGACATCGCGTTCGAAGAGCATGGCGGCTTGCTCGAAGACCGCCTCGTTGCGTGCTCCGTGGGCGAGCGCGTCGCCGCGGTTGCGCATCGCCTCGGCCTCGCCGCGCATCTCGTCGACACGGGCGTACACGACATCGACGTGCTTCTGCTCGACCGCGATCTCGGCCTCTCTCACAGAGGTTTCCGACACGCAGCGCTCCCAGGTTGGTTTCCGACAGGAAGAGCGAGATTACGCGCTTTGCGTCGCGCCTGAATCGACCTGATGGCCGATGTGCGCCGGCTCACCGTTCAGCGGAGTGATGATAACTCTCCGTGATCCACCGTTACCAGGTGAAGGTCCCCGTCCGGCCCGGCGGAAATCGCGCGGTGCGGGGTTGACGCTTCATGGCCACCAGCCGCGCCAGGCGCGGTCTTACGGTCGGCTCCACGTCCGTTCCTGTCTCCGGGCCACTCCCGGCGACAGGCCTATCGACGAGCGCGGCGAGATTGAGCGCGGCGTTGACATCGCGATCAAGGGTCAGGCCGCAGTACTCGCAGCAGAACGTTCGTACGCGCAGCGGCAGTGTGGGTTTCACTGCCTTCACGAGGGCGAGGCCCCAATTGAACGCGACGCGTGCGGCACCGCAATGCCGTGCCAGCGCGCCCACCTGACGCGGGGACGGGTCCAATGCGAAACGGTAAGCGCGGGTGACCAGCAAACTAGCCACACCTCCCGCAGGCAACCGGTGCTCGACATCAATACCGGGCGGTCGATCTTCATCGGACACGATCGGCACCGTAGCGCTGAGGACCGACAATCGTGGGTAGTTCTTGCGCGGCGCCAACCCCGACGCGCGGTGGAGCAAAGCTGGTCAGGCACCATGTGGAGGTGACAAGGATCGTGGCGGGCGCCGCCGGGGGCAGGCGGCTCGCGGTGCCGCCCAAGGGCACCAGGCCGACGTCGGACCGGGTGCGCGAGGCTCTCTTCAGCGCGTTGGAGGCCGGTGTGGGCCTGCATGGCGCCCGGGTGCTCGACCTCTACGCGGGCTCCGGCGCGCTCGGGTTCGAGGCGCTGTCCCGTGGGGCGGTCCTGGCCACGATGGTGGAGGCCGACCGCAACGCCGTCGGCGTCCTCAAGCGCAACGCCGCCATCGTCGCGCTGCCCGGCGCCGACATTCGGGCCGGGCGGGTCACCCAGGTCCTCGCCACCGGCGCCGCCGAGCCCTACGACCTGGTCATGGCCGACCCGCCCTACGCCGTCGAGGGCCCGGAACTCGCGGTGATGCTCAACGCCTTGGTCGACTACGGCTGGACCGCGCCCGGCTCGACGGTGATCGTCGAACGGTCCACCCGTGCGGGCGTGCCGGACTGGCCCGCCGCCCTCGTGCCCGAACGGTCCCGCCGCTACGGCGATACCGAGTTGCACTGGGCCTCGCAAGTGAGTGTCGACACGGACTCCGACTGATCCCCGGCTGCTACGGTCCAAATCCATGACGCGCGCAGTTTGCCCGGGCTCGTACGACCCGCCCACCAACGGCCACCTCGACATCATCGAGCGGGCCGCGGCGCTGTTCGACGAGGTCGTGATCGCCGTCATGATCAACAAATCGAAGCGCGGCCTGTTCACCGTCGAAGAGCGGATGGACATGCTCGCCGAGACCTCCGCCCACCTCCCCAACGTCCGCGTCGACTCGTGGCATGGGCTGCTGGTGGACTACTGCACCCAGAACGACGTCCAGGCGATCGTGAAGGGCCTGCGCGCCATCAGCGACTTCGACTACGAGCTGCAGATGGCGCAGATGAACCAGGGCCTCACCGGCGTGGAGACCATGTTCATGCCGACCAGCCCGCTCAACAGCTTCCTGTCCAGCTCCCTGGTCAAGGAAGTCGCGACCTACGGCGGCGCGGTCTCGCACCTGCTCCCGGAGATCGTCCACGCCCGCCTCCTCAAGCGCCTGGCCGAGAACGCCGCGGCGAACGAGAGCTAGGGGAACGGTGCGGATCATCACAAGCCCGCACCCCGTCACAAAGGAACACGCCCACTCGATCTCCACGTGCGAAGCCCGGTAAGCGGGCAGAATCGAACGGGGAGCCGTCACGTCCCACGGCGTGGAGGTGGAGGAGGAGCTGTGTACAAGGTCTTCGAGGCGATCGACGAACTGGTCACGATCCTGGAGGAAGCCCGGGGCGTGCCGATGACGTCGGGCTGCGTGGTGCCCCGCGGTGACGTCCTCGAACTGCTCGACGAGGTGCGCGACGCGCTGCCCGCCGAGATCGACGACGCCCAGGACGTGCTCGACCGCAAGGACGAGATCATCGGCGGCGCCGAACACCAGGCCGAGCAGTCCCGCTCCAAGGTGGCCCTCGAAGCCGAGCAGCTCGTCGCCGACGCCCGCGCCCAGGCCGAGCGCCTCATCGCCGACGCCACCGCGCACGCCGACCGCCTCGTCGCCGAGGCCCAGGACGAGGCCGACCGCACCGTCGCCGCAGGCCGCGCCGAGTACGAGAGCCTGGTCGGCCGCTCCCAGTCCGAGGCCGACCGGATGCTGCAGGCGGGCCGCGAGTCCTACGAGCGCGCGGTCGAGGAAGGCCGCTTCGAGCAGGCCAGGCTGGTCTCGCAGACCGAGGTCGTGCAGGCCGCCCACGCCGAGTCCGCCCGCATCCTCGACGCCACCGCCGACGAGGCCGCCCGCAAGCGCGCCGAGTGCGACGACTACGTCGACACCAAGCTGGCCGAGTTCGAAGACCTGCTCAGCCACACCCTGCGCACCGTCGGCAAGGGCCGCACCCACCTGCGCGGCGTCATGAACGGCGTCCCCGCGGGCGCCGTCCCCTTCGACTACCACGGCTGACCCGCGAGTCCCCCGTTCCCGACAGTGAGTTCCCCGTTCCCGACACTGAGTTCCCCGTTCCCGACACTGAGTCCACGCTCAGGACGTGCCGGGATCTCGGACTCGTTGTCGTGAACGGGGAACTCACTGTCGTGAACGGGGAACTCACTGTCGTGAACGGGGAACTCACTGTCGTGAACGGGGAACTCACTGTCGTGAACGGGGAACTCAGTGTCGGGAACGGGCGACTCGCGATCTGATTTCCGGTTTCACGGTGGCTCACGTACCCTGTTCTAGCTGGCCGCGCGGACATCCGCGTCGGCCCCACCAATCCACGAAGGCGTGACCGAGTCCACCATGTCCGAGAAGCGCAAAGGCCCGGCCCGGCCGGTCCTGACCAGCCCGTGGGTCATCGACACCCGTGAGCTGGGAAGGCGACCCGGATCCTCGCGACCGGTCCACCGCACCGCCCAGGCCGACTACGCCATCGGGCTCGAAGGCGTCATCGCCGTGCCCGCGGGCGCCGATGTCGATCTCGACGTCCTGCTGGAGTCCGTCGTGGAGGGTGTCCTGGTCTCCGGGGTCGCCGCCGCGCCGCTCGCGGGGGAGTGCTCCCGGTGTCTCGACCCGATCACCGACGAGGTCGAGGTCGACATCACCGAGCTCTTCGCCTACCCGCTGAGCGCGACGGTCGAGACGACCGACGAAGACGAGGTCAGCCGCCTGATCGACGACCTCATCGATCTTGAGTCAGTCGTCCGCGACGCGGTCGTCCTGGCACTGCCGCATGTGCCGCTGTGCAGCCCGGACTGTGCCGGTCTGTGCACGGACTGTGGTGGCAAGTGGGCCGAACTCGGCCCGAATCATCGGCATGAGACCATTGATCCTCGATGGGCCGCGCTCCAACAGCGGTTCCAACAGGATGATGGCTGAGACAACACAGTCTGTAGCGTCGTTGTAACTGTCCGTCCTGCTCACACAGCTTGCTCAGAGGAGATCAGTCGTGGCCGTCCCCAAGCGGAAGATGTCGCGTTCGAACACCCGCTCGCGCCGGTCGCAGTGGAAGACCACTGCGGTGCACCTGGTGAACTGCTCGAACAAGGCTTGCCGGGCCCCGAAGCCGCAGCACATCGCCTGCCCGACCTGCGGCCAGTACGACGGTCGCCAGGTCGTTCAGCCCGCGTGACCGTAGGTTCACGCCATGGGGGCTAAGGCGTCTCGAGGTCCGACCGCGGATCCGTCAACGCTGCTCGACGCGCTCGGCGTCCACTTGGACGCCGAGCTGCTCGTGCTCTCGCTGACGCACCGCTCGTACGCGTACGAGAACGGCGGCCTGCCGCCCAACGAGCGCCTGGAGTTCCTCGGCGACGCGGTCCTCGGCCTCGTCGTCACCGACCACCTGTACCGCCGCCACCCCGACCTGCCCGAGGGGCAGCTCGCGAAGCTGCGGGCCAGCGTGGTCAACATGCACGCCCTCGCCGGTGTCGCCCGCGGTCTGGGCGACGGCGGTCTCGGCGCGCACCTGCTCCTCGGCAAGGGGGAGGAGCTGACCGGTGGCCGCGACAAGGCGAGCATCCTCGCCGACGGCTTGGAAGCGGTCATCGGCGCGGTCTACCTCCAGTACGGCATCGACACGGCCCGCCAGGTCGTGCACCGCCTGTTCGACCCGCTGCTCATCGAAGCGCCGCTTCGCGGAGCCGGGCTCGACTGGAAGACCAGCCTGCAGGAGCTCACCGCGTCCGCGGGCCTCGGCGTGCCGGAGTACCGGGTGCGCGAGGAAGGCCCGGACCACCGCAAGGAGTTCACGGCCATCGTCGTCGTCAACGGCCAGGGCTACGGCAACGGCGACGGACGCACCAAGAAGGAAGCCGAGCAGAAGGCCGCGGAAGCGGCTTGGCGCGAGCTTTCCGAGTCGATCGACGCCAAGCGGTCCGACGAGTCCTGAGTGCCCGAGCTGCCTGAGGTCGAGGTTGTCCGCCGGGGTCTGGAACGCCACGTCACCGGTCGCACGATCGCCTCGGTCGACGTCCTGCACCCCCGTGCCATTCGCCGCCACGTCCCGGGCGCGATCGACTTCGCGTCCCGGCTCGTGGGGCATTCCCTTGACGCCGCGCGCCGCCGCGGCAAGTACCTGTGGGTCGAGCTGAGCTCGGGTGAGGCCGTCCTGGCCCATCTCGGCATGAGCGGGCAGATGCTCGTCCAGTCCGCCGACGCGCCCGACGAGAAGCACCTGCGGGTCCGCGTCCGCTTCGCCGACGACGGCCCCGAGCTGCGGTTCGTCGACCAGCGCACCTTCGGCGGCCTGTCCGTCGAGGACACCGTCGAAGTCGACGGCGAGACGCTGCCCGAGCCGGTCGCGCACATCGCCCGCGACCCGATGGACCCCGCGTTCGACCTCGACGCCGCCGTCCGCGCGCTGCGGGCCAAGCGCACCGAGGTCAAGCGGGCCCTGCTGGACCAGACCGTGGTGTCCGGCATCGGCAACATCTACGCCGACGAAGCCCTCTGGCGTGCCCGGGTGCACTGGGCGCGGCCCACGGAGCGGCTGTCCGCGGCGAAGGCTCGTGAGCTGATCGGCGCCGCCACCGACGTGATGGCCGAGGCCCTCGTCGCGGGCGGCACGTCCTTCGATGCCTTGTACGTCAACGTGAACGGCCAGTCCGGCTACTTCGACCGGTCGCTGGCCGCCTACGGGCAGGAGGGGCTGCCGTGTCCCCGCTGTGGCAGCCCGATCCGCCGCGAGCCGTTCATGAACCGCTCATCGTTCTCCTGCCCGCGCTGCCAGCGCCGCTCATGACCCGCTGCCGTACGGCCGGGTGAGGATCTCCAGCGCGTGCCCGTCGGGGTCGTCGAAGTAGACGCCCCGGCCGTCGTCGTTGGTGTTGATCTTCCCGGTCTGCAGGTGGAACGGGTCGGCCCAGTAGGTCAGGCCGCGGTCCTCGACCCGGCCGAAGATCACGTCGAACTCGTCCTCGCTGACAAGGAACGCGTAGTGCTGCTCGGTGATCTCCTCGAGGGTGTCGATGAAGTCGAGCGTGACGTCGTTCGCGGTCCGCACGCACAGGAACGGGCCGAACAGGAACGGCTCGGGCAGACCCAGGACGTCGGCCATGAACTTCGCCGAGACGGCCTTGTCCCGGCAGTTGACGATGGTGTGGTTGAGCTGGACGGCCATGGTGGTCCTCCCGGTGCGGATGCTGCCCTCCACGGTAGAACGCGCAGTCAAACCGCTGGGGTCACCAGTTTCCTTGTTGCGCGGTACTGCGTAATGCGCAATAGTGCTCATAGCGCGATACCGGGGAGGGTGCATGGATACGAGCCAGCTGCTCAAGGGAGTGCTGGACCTCGCGGTGCTCGCCGTGCTGCGGGATGAGGACGGCTACGGCTACGACGTTCTCAGACGACTGCGGGGCGGCGGCATCGAGGAAGTCGGGGACGCTTCGGTCTACGGAACGCTGCGGCGGCTGTACAAGGCGGGGTACCTCACTTCTTATGTGGTGCCGAGCGACGAGGGGCCGCACCGCAAGTACTACGGACTCAACGACTTGGGCCGGGACCGGCTGGTCGAGACCGAGCAAGCCTGGCGGGCGTTCGCCGAGACGTTGGACGGGATTCTGCGAAAGGGGAAGGCGGCGTGAACAGCGACACTCGCCTGGAGCTCGACGAGTACCTCGTGCGGGTGCGGACGGCGTTGGCCGACCTCCCCGCCGACGAGCTGACCGAGCTGATGGAGGACGTCGAGCCGCACGTCACGGAGGTCTTCGGCGAGGACGGTTCCCCCGTCGAACGCCTTGGCACACCGGAGGACTACGCGGCCGAACTGCGTGCGACGGGTGGCTACCCGCCGCCGCCGAACCAGACCACGCCCGCGGTTCCACGCAAGCTGGCGGGCCGGTTCGCCCTGTGGGCGCTGGCGATCACGACACTGGTCGCCCTGATCGTCGGCATCGCCGGGGTCGGAGAGCGCTCGGGGAGCCCGTTGGCCGCGGTCCTCCTGTTCCTGCCGCTGTTCGCGGCCGCGGTGTGGCTCATCTTCACCGGCCGCGTCCGCCGCTCGGACATCGAGGAGCTGCGGGAGTACCGCTGGGCGGTCCGGACGGGACTGAACCTGCTCCAGCCCGCGGCGGTGGACTACCTGCGATCCCTGCGTCCCGCGTGGACGGTCCTGCGGATCGTGGTGCTGGCACTGGCTTTCCTCGCTGTCATCAGCCGAGCGCCAGGCTTCGCGGTGGCGGTCCTCATCGCGGCGGGTGTGCTGCTGTGGACGGCGGGCCGGGTCAAGACCGACCGCAGGCTGCTGGCGATCACGGTGCCCGGCAACGCTTTCGTCGTCGGCTGCGGTATCGCGCTGGCGGTGGCGGCCGCGTCGTACAACGGCGGCACGACCTACTACGGCGGCGGATATTCGGGCAATGGCTTGTACTACCACGGCAGCCCACTGTCCAATGTGTACGCGGTAGACGTCGACGGAAAAGCCATCGACGAGTTCTACCTCTACGACGAGGACGGCAGGCCGATCACGGTCTACCGCCCCTCGTGTGGTGAGCACACGGACAACCGCAACCGTTTCCCACTGCCGCGAATCGTCTACACCAACGGCATTTGCGACGAGCGGACCGGTCTCCCGTTCGTGCCGCTGCCCCCGTCGGTGTCGATGGTTCCGTCGACTTCGGGCACGGTGACCGCACCCCCATCGACCACGGCGACTTCGGTGCCGCCGTCGACGGGCGCGTCCACACCGGAGAAGGCGCCGGTCACGACTGCGGCCGTCCCGCCGACGGGCTGAGCCTCGGGGTGGGGAGTGAAGGTGGGAGCGGGCATCGGGGGCCCGCTCCCACCTTCGTTTCGATGACAGGTCGGTCGTCAGCTCGGTGACACAAGTTCGACGGTCGGGAAGCAAGTCCGATATCGCCGAGCGTCCCGAGTGAGCAGCGCGAACTTGCTGACGGCGGCGCCGATGTGGAGTCAGGACGGGGCGCGGTCTTCAGCGTTGAACAGCGCTCACTCGCTCCGAGTGATAGTCATGATCTCGTCGGTGCTCATGGCGACATCCCCGCGGCCTGGCAAGTTCGCCACAATGCGTCGCCCGCGTCGGCCGTGAGTGCGGGACCGCTTGAGTCGAACCTCTTCGCCTTCGAGGAGGAACTCGACTTCGTCACCAGGCAGCAGACCGAGTTGTTCGCGGACCGCGACAGGGATGGTGACTTGCCCCTTCCTGGTGAGTCTCATGAAGCAACAGCAGAACCGTGCTGGGTACGGGCTCGAGTCAGTAGCCGAACATCTGGGTCCAGTAGTAGCCCGGCCCCGCCAAGCCCACGCCCATCGTGCGCACGTTGCAGTTGAGGATGTTGGCGCGGTTGCTGGAGGAGTTCATCCACGCGTTCATCACTTCTTCTGGCGTGCGGGGGCCGCGGGCCAGGTTCTCACCTGCGGGCATCCAGTAGCCCTCGTCATAGGCGCGCTCCATGTAGCTGCGGCCGTCCTGGCTGGTGTGCGAGTAGTAGTTGTTCGCGGCCATGTCGGCGCTGTGCGCCTGGGACGCGCGGTTGAGCCTGCTGTCCAGGGACAACGGCGCGCAGCCGAACTGGAGGCGCCAGTTGTTCACGATGTTGAGCACCTTCGGCGGGACGGAGCTGTCCACCGGCGCGGGCGCCGCCGTGGTGGTGGCCGGGGGGCGGGTCGTCGTGGTGCCGGGGCCGTTGGTCGGTTTGGGGCCGCCCGACCCGGGCTTGCCGGGTTCCGGCTGCCCCGGTGTCGCCTCCGCGGAGGTCGAGGGCACGATGCTGCCCACGGCTGAGGACGGCGGGGGCGCGGAGATGCCGGTCGCGCTCGCCGACGCCGTCGGGGGCAGCGACACCGTGGGGTGCGTGGGATCGAGCGGTGTCGAGGTCGCGGGGACGTCCAGGGAAATCCGGCTGGGTTTCTCGTTGATCTTGGATGGACTGCCCAGAAGCGTGACGACCCCAGCGGTGCCCGCGCCGACCGCGAGCGCGACAAGAACGGCCTGCACTAGCCCACTACGTCCACGACGGTGTGTCACGGTCGCGGAAGGTACCACCAACGAGTGGATCTACGTGAATACTCCGAAACTCTCTGTTACGGATTCGGTTCCGTAGTCGTAGTAGTCACCGGAGGCGTCGTTGTCGTGGTGGTGGTTGTAGTCGTGGTTGGCGGCTTCGGAGGAGTCGTGGTCAGCGGGGCCGGTGGCCGAGTCGTGGTCGTCGTGGTTGTGGTCGTACGGCGCTTCGTCGTGGTCGTCGTCGCGTCCGTGGTGGTCGACTCTGTCGTCGTCGTGGTGCTCTCCGTCGTCGACGACGACGGCACCTCCGACGAGGACGTGGACACGGTGCTGGTCGTCGACGTGGGCTTGGCGGAAGTGGTCTTCACCGGGGCGGCGGGCGCGATCGGGCTCGCGTCGTCGCTCTCGCTCGAGGCGAAGGCCGCGACGGCGGCGAAAACGGTCGCCACGACGACACCGGACACACCCAGGATCGCGTAGGGCGCGCGGCGGAGACCTGGTGTTTCGTCGTCCACTGGTGACACTTCGACCCGGTCTGCTGGCTCGGACATGCAGGTCCACTCCCCCTGACTCGCGAAGCGAGCCGGTTTGTCGGCCGTGACGGCGCGGAAAAATACCATCTCGGGGACGGCCTGCTACCCGTGCGTACGATTTCTCACTGTGGGTGTTTGGCCCGTCGTGCGGCAGGATGACGCTGTGTCACAGCCCGAGAACCGTGCCGATCGCGTCCGTCTGACCGCGTGGGTGCGCGGCCGTGTCCAGGGCGTGGGTTTCCGGTGGTGGACCCGCAGCCGCGCGCTGGAACTCGGGTTGTCCGGCTGGGCCCGCAACACCGCCGACGGTCGGGTCGAGGTGGTGGCCGAAGGCGCGCGCGACGAGTGCGACCGGCTCCTGCAGGCGCTGCAGTCCGGTCAGGCTCCCGGCAGCGTCGACGCCGTGGTCGAGCAGTGGGGACCGGCGAAGGGGACTGTCGAGGGGTTCGTCGAACGGTGACCGGTGAACCGATCCCGTCCCACCCGCGTAGGCACTTACGTGGGTGATGACCCGGGACAGGACGAGCATCTCGTCCGCGAGCTGTACGACCGCTACCGGCGGCCGTTGCACAGCTACGTCCTGCGCGCCGTCGGCAACGATCACCAGCGCGCCGAGGACATCGTCCAGGAGACCCTGCTGCGCGCCTGGCGCCACGCGGACCGGCTCCAGGTCGACCACGCGGGCCCGTGGCTCTACACCGTGGCGAAGAACCTGGTGATCTCCGGCTACCGCAAGCAGAACGCGCGGGTCGCGGAGGTGCCCATCGAGACCGACTGGGCCCGCCCGACCGACGACTTCGAGCAGGTCCTGCAAGGCTGGCAGGTCGCCGAGGCCATGCGTGCCCTGTCGAGGGACCACCGCGAGGTCATCGGCCAGCTGTTCTACCGCAGGCGGACCGTCGCCGAGGCCGCCAAGGTCCTCGGCATCCCGGCAGGCACCGTCAAGTCCCGCACGTTCTACGCGTTGCGGGCCTTGCGCGACGCCCTGGAGGAACGAGGGGTGACCGAGCCGTGAGCTGCCTGCTTCTCACTTCCGTCGGCGCCTACGTCCTCGGCGCCCTCGACCCGGCCGACCGGGCCGAGTTCGAGGCGCACCTCGCGGGCTGCGCCTCCTGCAAGGCCGAGCTGCTGCGCATGGCGCCGCTGCCGGGTCTGCTGCACCGGATCACCCCGGAGGACTACGAGGACCAGCCCGACCTACCCGAACCGGGACCCGAACACGCACCGCTCGCCGAGCCGGTCCCGCTCCGCAAGCGGGGCCCCCGGCGGCAGTGGCCGCTCGCCGCCGCCGTGGTCATCGTGGTCGCCCTGGGCGCGGGCACGGCCGTCCTGGCGCAGAACCAGCGCGAGCCCGAGCCGACGGTGGTCAGCTGGTCGGCGAAGGACACGGCCAGCGGGGTGGGCGCCGACGTGGCGCTGACCGACCGCCCGTGGGGCACCGAGGTGAGGATCACACTGCACGACGTGCCCGCGGGCAAGCCGTGCAAGCTCGTGGTGCGCGACCGCGAGGGCGGCAGGCAGGTCGCGGGCTGGTGGTCGACGACCTTCGAGCCTGGTGAGACCATCCCGGGCAGCACGTCGTTCGATCTTGCCCGGATCGCCCAGGTCGAGGTCGTGACCGATGACGACAAGGTGCTGGTCACGGTCCCCGCCCCGGCCTGACACGCCGCCGAATGGCCCCGCCTCCCCGGGTGGCCGCATATCCGCAGGTAGTCTCTCCCGGATACAGCACTCGGAAGGGCCGGTTTCGTGCACCTCAAGAGCCTGACGCTGAAGGGCTTCAAGTCTTTCGCCTCGGCGACGACGCTGAAATTCGAGCCGGGGATCACCTGTGTCGTCGGACCCAACGGGTCGGGCAAGTCCAACGTCCTCGACGCGCTGCGCTGGGTCATGGGCGAGGGCAGCGCCAAGGGCCTGCGCGGCGGCAAGATGGAGGACGTCATCTTCGCCGGCACCTCCGGCCGCGCGCCGCTGGGCCGCGCCGAGGTCACGCTGACGATCGACAACTCCTCCGGCATCCTGCCGATCGAGTACTCCGAGGTCTCCATCACGCGCCGGATGTTCCGCGACGGGGCCAGCGAGTACGAGATCAACGGCAACGGCTGCCGACTGATGGACGTGCAGGAGCTGCTGTCGGACTCCGGCATCGGCCGCGAGATGCACGTCATCGTCGGACAGGGTCAGCTCTCGGCGATCCTGGAGTCCAAGCCCGAGGAGCGCCGCGGGTTCATCGAGGAGGCCGCGGGCGTCCTCAAGCACCGCAAGCGCAAGGAAAAGGCACTGCGCAAGCTCGACGCGATGCAGGCCAACCTGACCCGCCTCAACGACCTCACCGCAGAGCTGCGCCGCCAGCTCAAGCCGCTGGGCAAGCAGGCCGAGATCGCCCGCCGGGCGCAGAGCGTGCAGTCGGAACTGCGCGACGCGCGCCTGCGCCTGCACGCCGACGACCTGGTCAACCAGCGCGAGGACATCGCCCGCGAGGAGGCCGACGAGGCGAGCGCGCGGCGCAAGCGCTCCGAGGTCGAGCAGGCCCTGGAGATCTACCAGTCCCGCCAGACCGAGCTGGAGGACCAGCTCGCGGTGGACGCGCCGATGTTGGCCGCCGCCCAGGAGACCTGGTATCGGCTCTCCGCTCTTGAAGAGCGGTTGCGTGGCACTGTCCGGCTCGCCGTGGAGCGCGCGCGCCACCTGTCGGCGTCGGTCGAGGCGCCGCGCGGTGGTCGCGACCCGGACGAGATGGAAGAAGAGGCCGAGCACACCGCGATGCGCGAGGCCGAGCTGTTCGAGGCCGTCGCGGAGGCCCGCTACACGCTGGCCGAGTCCACCGAGCGCCGCGGTGAGCTGGAGCAGCTCGTGCGGACCGCCGAGAAGGCCCACATGGCCGCCGTGCGGGCCATCGCCGACCGCCGCGAGGGCCTGGCCCGGCTCGCCGGTCAGGTCGAGGCGCTGCGCAGCAACACCAACGCCACCGCCGACGAGATCGAACGGCTCTCCACCGTGCTGGCCGACGCCAGTGACCGCGCCGAGTTCGCCGCGCGGGAGCTCGCCGAGGGCGAGGCCGCCACCGGCACCGAGGAAGGCGACGACGCCGGCCTCGATGAGCGCCACCAGCGCGCCGTGCGGGCCAACGACGCGGCCAAGGCCCGGGTCGAGGAACTGGTCAAGGCCGAGCGCGACGCCGAGCGTGAGATCGCTTCGTGGAAGGCCCGGGTCGACGCGCTGTCGATGGGTCTGGCCCGCAAGGACGGCGCGGGCGCGCTGCTCGCCGCGAGCGACCGGCTGCCGGGCCTGCTCGGGTCCGTCGCCGCGCTGCTGACCGTCGAGCCGGGTGCCGAGGCCGCGCTGGCCGCCGCCCTGGGTCCGGTTGCCGACGCGGTCGCCGTGGCCGACCCGGAAGGCGCGGTCGCCGCACTGCGGATGCTGCGCGCGGGCGACGCGGGCCGCGCGGGGATGCTGGTCGGCGGACCGGCGTATACGTCGGACCGCTCGTCCTGGCCGACGCTGCCCCCGGGGGCTCGCTGGGCCGTCGATCTCGTGCGGGCGCCGGACGCCCTGTTGCCCGCCGTGCACCGCGCGCTCGACAAGCTGGCCGTGGTCGACGGCCTGCCCGCCGCGCAGGCGCTGGTCACCGAATACCCCGAGCTGCGGGCGGTCACGGCCGAGGGCGACGTGCTGGGCGCGCACTGGGCCGTCGGCGGGTCCGAGCGGGCGCAGAGCGTCATCGAGGTGCAGGCCGCCGTCGACGAGGCCAACGCCAAGCTCGCCGCCACCGAGCGGTCGCTGGAGGGCTCCGCCGCCGCGCTCGAAGGCGCCCGTGCCGAGCAGCAGGCCCGGCGTGCCGAGGTCGGCGCGGTCAAGGAAGCGATGAACGAGGCGCGGGTGCGGGCGGCTCGGTCCTCCGAGCGGCTCAACCGGCTGCGCCAGGCCCTGCGGGCCGCGCAGGCCGAGGTCGAGCGGGCCACGTCGCAGCGCGCGAAGGTCGAGCAGGCCCGCGAGGAGTCCTTGCTCAAGCTCGCCGACCTGGAGGAACGTCTCGCGGTCGTGCAGGAGCAGGAGGTCGAAGACGAGCCCGACTCCGCCGAGCGCGACGAGTACACCGCCGAGCTGGCCACGGCTCGCCAGGAGGAGATGGAAGCGCGGCTCGTGCTGCGCACCGCCGAGGAACGCCACCGCGCGCTGCAGGGCAAGGCCGACGGCCTGCGCCGGGCCGCCCGCGCCGAGCGGGAGGCCCGGGAACGCGCCACCCGCGCGATGGCCGCCCGCAAGCGCGGCGCCGTCGTCGCCCAGGCTGTCGTCGAGGGCGGTGAACTGGCTTTGCGGCGCATCGCCGGGTCACTGCGCCGCGCCGCCGAGGAACGCGACGTGGTGCAGGGGCAGCGGGCCGAACGCGAGCGGGTGCTCGCCGAGGTGCGCGCCAAGGTTCGCGAACTGGCGGGCGAATTGGAGAAGCTGACCGACGCAGTGCACCGCGACGAGGTGCTGCGCGCCGAGCAGCGGCTGCGGCTCGAACAGCTGGAGACGCGCATCGCCGAGCAGTTCGGCATCGGCCTCGACGACCTGGTCGCCGAGTACGGCCCGACCGTCCTGGTGCCGCCGAGCCCGGCCGAGCTGGCCGAGTACGAGCTGGCCAAGGAGCGTGGCGAGGACGTCACGATGCCGCCGCCGTCGCCGTACGACCGCGACACCCAGGCCCGCCGCGCCAAGCGCGCCGAGCGCGACCTGGCGCTGCTGGGCAAGGTCAACCCGCTGGCCCTGGAGGAGTTCGCGGCGCTGGAGGAGCGCTACAAGTTCCTCTCCACGCAGCTCGAAGACCTCAAGGACACCCGCCGCGACCTGCTCACGGTGATCAAGGATGTCGACGAGAAGATCCTGGAGGTCTTCACCTCGGCCTACGCCGACGTCGCCCGCGAGTTCGAGATCGTGTTCAACGTGCTGTTCCCTGGCGGCGAGGGCCGGATGATCCTCACCGACCCCGACGACATGCTGACCACCGGCGTCGACGTCGAGGCCCGGCCGCCGGGCAAGAAGGTCAAGCGGCTCTCACTGCTCTCCGGCGGCGAGAAGTCGCTGGTCGCGGTCGCCATGCTGGTCGCGATCTTCCGCGCCCGCCCCTCGCCGTTCTACGTGATGGACGAGGTCGAGGCCGCCCTTGATGACACGAACATGCGGCGCCTCATCGGGTTGCTGGAGCAGCTGCGGTCCAGCTCGCAGCTGATCATCATCACCCACCAGAAGGCCACCATGGAGATCGCCGACGCCCTCTACGGCGTCAGCATGCGCGGCGACGGCATCACCCAGGTCATCTCCCAGCGCCTGCAGCGCACCGACCGGGACGCGGCGATCGAGGAGCCGACCGAGGAAGACCCGGCCGCCTGAGACACGACGAAGCCCCGATCGCGCGCGATCGGGGCTTCGCTGTCAGTACGGGATTACGCGGTGGCCTTCTTGGCGCCCTTGAAGGTCAGGAACGCCGCGACGCTGGAGACGATGGCCGCGATCAGGCCGATGATCAGACCGAAGCCCGCGCCGGAGGAGAAACCGCCGCCCGCGAGGCCGCCCAGTTCACCGAGGCCGCCGTCGTCGGGCAGGGTCAGCCAGCGGATCAGGATGATCACCGTGGCGCCCACGGCGAAGCCCAGCCACAGGCTCGCCTTGTTCGGGACGGTGGTGCCCAGGTGCGGAAGCACGATGATGACCGCCGCGGCGACCAGGAGCAGGACGGCGCCCCAGCCGCCGATGCCCACGCTCCACGCGCTGGCGCTGCCGCTGGTGCCGCCGATGCCGAGGCCGCCACCGTCCCAGGAGAAGGAGTACCAGGGGAAGAAGCTGATCAGGAACGCGAGCGCGCCCGCGCCGATGCCTGCCCACTCGATCGGGGTGACCTGCTTTGCGTCGAAATTAGCCATCGGATTGCGGCCCTTCTGATCTGAACACTGTGGATTCCGCTATGAAATCGCCGGTCCGGTCGGGACTGTGACGGCCACGCCGGAGTTGGGGAAAGTATGGTCCGATTGAGACGCGCCGGAATAACGGGATCGTTCCAAGATCTGACAGGTTTCCCCAGGTCGTCACTGTACGGGCATAACCGGTCGCGGTGTGTTCCGAACGAAATCCGGTCGCGTCGGCGTGGCCTCAACGTTCACCATTTTGGGTATGTATGCCATTCGCCCCGCCCGGCCCGCCGACCTGCCCGCGGTCGTCGCGCTGGTAGTCCGTTCGCAGGCCGACCCGACCCACCACGTCGGCTATCACGGGGTGACCGAGGCACAGGTCGCCGAGGAACTGACCGGCTTCGCGCCCGACTGGGCCTCCGGCGCGGTCCTCGCGGTGGACGGCGACGACCAGCCGTGCGGGGTCCTCAGCGTCGACGCCGACCCGGTGGTCGGGCGTGCCTGGCTGCACGGGCCGTTCGTCGACGTCCCCGCCGACCACCCTGCCGCCCGCCAGTGCTGGCACAACGCGGCCGACGAACTGCTGGAGCACGCCATGGCCGTGCCGCGCCTGGCGGGCATCGACGACCTGGAGCTCTACGGGCACCGCCTCAACCGCAGACTCGGCGACTTCGCCGCCCGCCACGGCTTCACCACCCGCGGCACCAGCCGGGTGTTCACCCTGACCGGCGCCGCGCTGCGCTCGGCGCTCATCTCGGCGGTGAACGACGCCGACACAGCGCGGCCGCTCGGCGCCGACGAGGAGATCCGACAGCGGGTGATCGACCTGCATGAACGGTGTTTCCCCAACCGGTCCGCCACCGGCGGGCAGTTGGTCGACGGCGCCCGCGGCCACACGGTGGTCGTCGCGACGGGTGCGACCGGGCTGCTCGGCTACGCCGCCGGGTTCGTCCAGCAGGGGGAGCTCTACGTCGACTATGTCGCCGTCGACCCCGAGATGCGCGCGGCGGGAACCGGCCGCGGCTTGGTCCGCGCGTTGCTTCGCAAGCTCGCCGCCGACCACGGTGTCCGTCCCCAGGCCGCCGCGGTGATCTCCTTGGGCAACGACGCCTCGGAGCGCATGTTCACCGCGCTCGGCTTCGACCTCCATGTGGAACTCGTCGGGTATCGACTCACTCGATAGAGTGATCGGCGGCCAAGATCACTTAAGGGTGAGGAGCGTCCACATGCGCGAGACCGGGCTCAATCGACGCAGGTTTCTCGCGGTGGGGGCCGCGACCGCTGTCGTCGCCTTCGACCCGTTGGGCGTCGGGTGGCTCACCGAGGCCGACGCCAGTCCGAACGGGATCACCGTGCCCCGCCTCGACGGGGAGCTGGTCACCGATGAGGCCGCGCTTGCCGAAGCGGCCGAGGACTACGGGCAGATCGTGCACGAGCGCCCGCGCGCGGTGCTGCGGCCGGGCTCGGTGAACGACATCGCGAAGATCATCGCCTTCGCCGCGGCGCACGACATCACTGTCGCCACGCGCGGGCAGGGCCACGCCGTGCGCGGCCAGGCGCAGGCGGGCGCGGGCGTGGTCATCGACTCGCGCACGATGGCCCGCGTGCACTCGGTCTCGGCGGACCGCGCGGTGGTCGACGCGGGTGTCACCTGGTCCGACCTGATCAAGCGGACCCTCGCGAGTGGACTGACCCCGCCGGTCGCCACCGACTACATCGGCCTCTCGGTCGGCGGGACGCTGTCGGTGGGCGGCATCGGCGGCGCGAGTTCGCACCACGGGATGCTGGTGGACAACGTCATCGCGCTCGTAGTCGTCACCGGCACCGGCGACGTCGAGACCTGCTCGAAGACCGAGAACCGCGAACTGTTCGACGCCGTGCTCGGCGGCCTCGGGCAGTACGCGGTCATAGTCCGCGCGACAGTCCGACTGATCCCCGCCCCGACCACCGCCCGCGTCTACAACCTCACCTACGACGACCTGCCCTCCCTGCTCGCCGCCCAGCGGACCGCGGTCGCCGACGGCCGGTTCTCCTATCTGGAAGGCCAAGTCGTTCCCGTCGAGGGCGGCTGGGACTACCTGCTTGAGGGCGTCGCCTACTTCACCGCCCCGAACAGCCCCGACGACGCCGCGATGCTCGCCGGTCTGCCCGCGCCGAAGTCGACCCAGATCGCCGAGATGCCCTACTTCGACTGGCTGGACCGCATCACCGCGCTGGTCGACCAGTTGCGCCCACTGAAGTTCCCCAACCCGTGGATCAACCTCTTCCTGCCGGACGCGGCGACCGACGCCTACGTCGCCGACCTTGTCTCCCGGCTGAACCCAGCCGACGTCGGCGGCCCGATCCTGCTCTACCCGGTGCCCCGCGCCAGGCTGACCACGCCCATGGTCGCGCTCCCCGACAGCCCCACGGTGTTCCTCTTCGCGATGCTGCGCGTTGTCGCCCCACCCAACGACGACACGGTCCGCAGGCTGCTCGCCGACAACCGGGCCGCCTTCGACGCGGCCGTCGCCGTCGGCGGCAAGCAGTACCCCGTCAGCGCGATCCCAGTCCAGCCCGGCGACTGGCGCGCGCACTACGGCGACCGATATTCGGTGGCCCTGCGCGCGAAAGCACGCTTCGATCCGCACGGGGTGCTGACGCCGGGCCAGCACATTTTCGGCTGACCAGGAGGCCACCTTGCTTTCCCTCGCGCTGACCGACGACACCGAGCTGCGGACCCTCGAACCGTGGCAGGCGGCGGAGTTCTTCGAGCACATCGACTCGGCGCGGGAGTACCTCTCGATCTGGCTGCCCTGGGTCGACCGCATCGTCGACACCGAGTCCGCCGGTGCGTGGCTGCAGAACTACGCCGACCGGCAGGCGGCGGGCGAGGGCCGGATCTTCGGCATCCGGGCAGGCGACAAGCTGCTCGGCGGCGCGTTGTTCCGCACCTTCGACCAGCGGTTCGGCACCTGCGAGGTCGGGGTCTGGCTGGCGCCCGAGGCCGTCGGCAGGGGGCTGGTCACCCGCGCGGTTCGGTTGATGATCGACTGGGCGGTCGAGGAGCGAGGCATGGCCCGGGTGGAGTGGCAGGCGGCGGCGGGCAACACGCGCAGCCTGGCCACCGCCGAGCGCATCGGCTTCACCCGCGAGGGCGTGCACCGCCAGGTGTTCCCGCACCGGGGCGCCCGCCACGACGTCGAGGTGTGGTCGATCCTGGCTGAGGAGTGGCGCTCACTTCGCAGCGGGAACGGCGGTGTCGTCGAGGGTCGCGGGGGCGGTGGAACCGCGGTGGCGCAGGGCGAGTAGGCCGCCGACGACCAGCGTCACGGCCACGCCCAGCGGCGTGTACCAGGGGAACGCCAGGGCCACGGAATCCCCCGCGGCCTTGGCGAAGTCCACCCCGAGGAACTCGCCGGTCTTCTTGCTGAACTTGAGCCCGAGGATCACGAACGCCATCACCGCGACCGTGCTCAGGAACGCGACGATCGCGTCGGTCTGCCGCGCCTTGGGCACCAGCAGGCCCAACAGGAACGCGCCCAAGAGCGCGCCATAGGTGTAGCCGGTGATCGCCAGCGCGGTCTCGACGATCGGGTTCTTCGTCGTGGTGAACATCGACGCGAACACGATCAGCGCGCCCGCCCAGACGACCGTCCAGATCCGGCCATGCTTGAGCGACTCGGCATCGGTGAGCGGGCGCCGCACGAAGCGCTGGTAGACGTCGGTCACCGTGGACGACGCCAGCGCCCCGAGCGACGAACTCAGTGCCGCCGCCAGGATGCCCGCGATCACGAACCCGGACAGCCCACTCGGCAGCTCGTTGACGATGAACGACGCGAACAGCTCGTCGTTGGTCGCCAGCCCGAGGTCCTTCACCGGGTTGAGTCCTTTGTAGAACGACCACAGCATGGTGCCGATCAGCAAGAACAGCCCGAACTGCAGGAACACCACGACCCCACTGGCCATCAGCGCCTTCTGGCTCGCCTTGAGGTCGTTGCACGCCATCAGCCGCTGCACGATCAGCTGGTCGGCGCCGTGCGAGGCCATCGACAGCACCGCGCCGCCGAGGACCGCGGTGACGAAGGCGTAGTTGTTGCTCAGCGGCGCGCTCGTGAAGTCCAGCAGCTGCGTCTTGCCCGCGTCCACCGCCGCGCCGAGCCAGCCGGTGGGCAGCCGGTTCGCCAGGACGACGATCACCGCGACACCGCCGAGGACGTACCAGAGCATCTGGATCGCGTCGACCCACACGACCGCGCGGACACCGCCGAAGAACGTGTAGACGACCATCGCGATCCCCAGCACCGCGACGATCTGCCAGTACGCGGCGTTCACGCCGTAGGCGGCCAGCACGATCTTGATCGGGATCGCCGTGGCGAACAGCCGCACGCCGTCGGCGAGCAGCCGGGTGAACAGGAACGTCACCGACGCCGTGCCCTGCATCCCGCCGCCGAAGCGTTTGCCGAGGAAGTTGTAGGCGGTGGTCATGTTGCCCGCGACGTAGCGGGGGAGCAGCACGAACGACACCACGATCCGGCCGATCACGTAGCCGATCGCGAGCTGCAGATAGGTGAACGCGCCCAGGTAGGCCACGGTCGGGACGCTCAGCACGGTCAGCGTCGAGGTCTCCGCCGAGACCACCGACAGGCAGGCCACCCACCAGGAGATCTTGCCCTCGCCGACGAAGTAGTCGCTGCCGGACCGCTGCCGCCCCGCGATCCAGATGCCCAACAGCGGCATCCCCACCAGGAAGACCACGATGATCGCCAGGTCAAGTGCGCGCACTTCATCCTCCGACGGGTTGGGGAGTGGGGACGATGATCCGCAGTCGGCTGGGGGTGCCGCCGACTGGGTCGGGCAGGCGCAAGGGCCGAGCGCCGGGGGTGATGCTTCCGAGCAGCCGCGGTCCAGCCGCCCCAGTGGCCGGGTCGACCGCGATGCCGCTCCAGGTCAGAAACCCGAGCAGCGCGGCGAGGTAGGCCTCCTTGGCGTCCACCGGCAGGCCGAGGTCGTCGGTGGTGGACACGGGGACTGGATCTAGAGCGGTGCGCAGGGCGGAGAGCAGTGCTCCGTTGTGGACGCCCCCACCGGACGCGACGACCTGCTTGACGTCGTGGCGACGGCAGGCGTCGGCGACCGTGGTGGCGGTGAGCGCGACTAGCGTCGCGAGCAGGTCGGCGTCGGCGACCGGTGGGACGCGGGTGAGCGCGTCGGCGAGGTATGTGGCGCTGAACAGCTCCTTGCCGGTCGACTTGGGCGGCGGCGCGGCGAAATAGGGGTCGGCCAGCAAAACGTCCAGGAGGTCTTCGCGGACGGTGCCACGCCTTGCGACCGCGCCATCGACGTCGTGGGGCACGCCGAGGCGGGCGTGGGCGGCGGCGTCGAGCAGGGCGTTGCCGGGGCCGGTGTCGAAGGCCGGCGCGGGCACGCCCGGGGTGAGCACGGTGATGTTGGCGATCCCGCCGAGGTTGAGCGCGGCCGTCGGCCGGTCCGGATCCGACAGCAGCAGCCGGTCGAGGATCAGCGCCAGCGGCGCGCCATGCCCACCGGCCGCGACATCGCGGGCCCGCAGGTCGGCGACCACCGGCAGCCCGGTCGCCTCGGCGATCCACGCGGGCTGTCCGATCTGGAGCGTGCCCCGGCAGCGGCCGCCGACGACCCAGTGGAACAACGTCTGCCCAAGTGAGGCGACCAGGTCGGCGCTCTCGATCCCGACAGCGACCACGGCCTCCGCGAACGCCTGCCCGACGGCGGTGTCCAGGGCGCAAAGTATCTCGGCGGAACAGTCCCCCGGCGGCAGCGCGGCCGTCAGCGCGGCCCGCAACGGGTCCGGGTAGGGGATCTGGGCGTGCCGAACCGGGACGAGATCGATCGTGTCCCCGCGGACGGTGAGATCGGCGACGGCCACGTCGACACCGTCCATCGAAGTCCCGGAGATCACCCCGACGACGCGGTACCAACCCATTGCTCTTGGTCTATTGCACCCGTCCGTTTGGCGCAAGAGGGGACTTTTTCCCGGTGGTCGGTGCGCTCGCCTGGCGGGATGCGAGGATGGCCGGGTGTCACAGACCCTGATCGTCATCCTCATCGTCGCCGCTGTCGTGCTGCTCGCCGCCCTGGTCACCGGTGTCGTGCTGGCCAAGCGCAGGCGCATCAGCCTGGCCGAGGCGAAGCGGGAGGTCGAGAAGCCCAAGGGCGGCGGTTACCAGGCAGGCGGCGGGATCAGCCTGACCCACGGCGGTCCGAAGGCGACCCCCCCGCCGCACCCGGTCGAGGACCGCACCGAGGTCGACGGCCAGCCCGGCGTCGGCGACGACGCCTCGGTGCCGCGCGACTCGCCGCGGCGCGGGATCGTCGACGTGACACTGCCCGACGACCAGCTGATCCATGACGAGCTGACCGAGATGGCCGCCGATCAGAACCTGGCCGACAGCATCCCGGTCCAAGGGCACGCGCCGAGCGACCGCATCCCCGCCCAGGCCGGGCCGACCGACATCGTGCCGCCGCCGGTCATCCCCGAGCAGCCCATCGGGCCGCGCGCGCCCGAGATGGACGAGATCGCGCCGACGTCGGGCAGGCTCGAACGGCTGCGCGGGCGTCTCTCCCGCTCCCGGTCCGCCTTCGGCCAAGGCCTGCTAGGCCTGCTCGGCGCCGGTGACCTCGATGAGGACTCCTGGACCGAGGTCGAGGACACCCTGCTGCTCGCCGACCTGGGCGCGGCCACCACGCAGGAGATCGTCGACCGGCTGCGCGCCGAACTCGTCGCGCGCGCCGTGCGCACCCCGGAGGCCGCCCGCGCGGTGCTCCGCGAGGTCCTGATCGACGCGCTGCACCCCGAGATGGACCGCGCCGTCCGCGCGCTGCCGCACGGCGAGGGCGAGACCAAGCAGCCCGCCGTCGTGCTGGTCGCCGGGGTCAACGGCACCGGCAAGACCACCACCACCGGCAAGCTCGCCCGCGTCCTGGTCGCCGACGGCCGCACGGTCGTCCTCGCCGCCGCCGACACATTCCGCGCCGCCGCCGCCGACCAGCTGCAGACCTGGGCCGACCGGGTGGGCGCCGAGGTCGTGCGCGGCAAGGAAGGCGCCGACCCGGCCGCCGTCGCGTTCGACGCGGTCAAGCGCGGAATCGCGACCGGCGTCGACGCCGTCCTGATCGACACCGCGGGCCGCCTGCACACCAAGACCGGCCTGATGGACGAGCTGGGCAAGGTCAAGCGGGTCGTGGAGAAGCAGGCCAAGGTCGACGAGGTGCTGCTGGTCCTCGACGCCACCACCGGGCAGAACGGGCTGACTCAGGCCCGGGTGTTCGGCGAGGTCGTCGATGTCACCGGCATCGTGCTGACCAAGCTCGACGGCACCGCCAAGGGCGGCATCGTCTTCCAGGTGCAGCGTGAGCTGGGCGTTCCGGTCAAGCTGGTCGGCCTCGGCGAGGGCGCCGACGACCTGGCCCCCTTCGACCCGGCGGCATTTGTGGACGCGCTGCTCGGCTGAGCTGTTCCAACCGCGTGACGGGGGCCACTATGGACCCATGGTCGACATCAAGCTTGTGGTTGAGCACGGCGCCGACCGTGACGCGGAGATCCTCACGCCCGAAGCCCTGGAATTCGTCGCGGGGCTGCACCACGCGTTCGCCGAACGGCGCGACGAGCTGTTGCGGGCCAGGGTCGCCAAGCGGGAGCGGGCGTCGCGGGAGGGCAAGCTCGACTTCCTGCCCGAGACCCGCGACATCCGCGAGTCCGACTGGCAGGTCGCGCCCGCGCCGCCCGCGCTGACCGACCGGCGGGTCGAGATCACCGGCCCGACCGAGGCCAAGATGGCGATCAACGCGCTCAACTCCGGCGCCCGGGTGTGGCTGGCCGACTTGGAGGACGCGAACACCCCGCACTGGCGCAACGTCGTGTCCGGCCAGGTCACGCTGTTTGACGCCGCGCGCGGGCAGCTGGAGTTCACCTCGCCCGAAGGCAAGCACTACGCCGTGGACGCCGAGCGGCCCGCGACCGTCGTGGTCCGCCCCCGCGGCTGGCATCTCGACGAGAAGCACGTCCTCCTCGACGGCCGCCGGGCGGTCGGTGCCCTCGTGGACTTCGGCCTGCACTTCTTCCACAACGCCCGCGTGGCCGGGCCCTACTATTACCTGCCGAAGATGGAGAGCCACCTCGAAGCGCGGCTGTGGAACGACGTCTTCACCCACGCCCAGCGCGACCTCGGCATCGCCCACGGCACCGTGCGCGCCACCGTCCTGATCGAGACCATCCCGGCCGCGTTCGAGATGGACGAGATCCTCTACGAGCTGCGCGAGCACATGTCCGGCCTCAACGCGGGCCGGTGGGACTACCTGTTCAGCCTGATCAAGTACTTCCGCGACGCGGGCCCGGAGTTCGTCCTGCCCGACCGCGACGCCGTCACCATGACCGCGCCGTTCATGCGCGCGTACACCGAACTGCTCGTGCGCACGTGTCACCGGCGCGGCGCTTTCGCGATGGGCGGGATGGCCGCGTTCATCCCGAACCGGCGCGACCCGGAGGTCACCGCGCGGGCGCTGGAGAAGGTGCGCGAGGACAAGGGCCGGGAGGCGGGCGACGGCTTCGACGGCTCGTGGGTGGCCCACCCCGACCTGGTCCCGGTGTGCCGCGAGGTGTTCGACGCGGCGCTGGGCGAGCGGCCCAACCAGCTCGACCGGCTGCGGGAGGACGTCAAGGTGACGGCCGCGGACCTCCTCGCGGTGTCCGCGACGCCCGGCCGGGCCACGATGGCCGGTCTGCGCTCGGCGATCGACATCGGCGTCCGCTACCTGGAGTCCTGGCTTGCGGGCAACGGGGCGGCGGCGATCCACAACCTCATGGAGGACGCGGCGACCGCCGAGATCTCCCGGTCGCTGGTGTGGCAGTGGGTGCGCAACAAGGTCGTACTCGACACCGGCGACCAGGTGACCGAGGACCTCGTCTGGGCGATCCTCGCCGAGGAGCCGGAGTCGCCCGCCATCGAGCTGTTCGCCGAGGTCGCCCTCGCCGCGGAGTATGTCGACTTCCTGACGATTCCTGCCTACGAGCGGATCTGACATGCGCACGATCGATGGTTCTTTCCTGGCCGTGCTGACCAACCGTCTGGCCGAAGTGGACAGTGCGCGGGCGCGGCGCTACCCGGGGGACAGCGGCGGCCGTCAGCCGGTGCACACCTGCTACGTCCCCGCGGACCAGGCGGCCGAAGACCTGCCCGCCCGGTGGGGCGCACAGGCACTGGCCGCCTTCGACGAACACGCGCCCGACCCGGCGGCGATGGCGGGCATCATCGGCGTGCCCGCGGCGCTCGCCCCGACGGTGTACGACCGGGTCCGCGCCAAGCTGGAACGCGAACCCGTGGAAGACCTCCGCATCGACTTCGAGGACGGCTACGGCACCCGCGACGACGTCACCGAAGACGCCGACGCACTCCGCGCGGCCCGCCTGATCCGCGGCTGGGGGCTGGCCGGTGTCGGCATCCGGATGAAGTCCTTCGACACCATGGAGCTGATCCACCGGGCGGTCGACACCCTCGACCTCGTGCTGACCGAGCTCGGCACGCCACCCCCGGGGTTCGTCGTGACGTTCCCGAAGGTCACCGGCCCCGAGCAGGTCACCGCCCTGGTCGAGCTCCTGGACCTGTTCGAGACACGCCTGGGCCTGCCGGAGGGCTCGCTGCGGTTCGAGATCCAGATCGAGACCACCCAGGCCGTGATCGACCACAAAGGACGGTTCGCGATTCCCCGCCTGATCGGCGCGGGCGCGGGCCGGGTCTCGGGCCTGCACTTCGGCACCTACGACTACACGGCAGCCTGCGGCCTCAGCGCCGCCGACCAACACCTGGCCCACCCGGCGTGCGACTTCGCCCGCAACGCCATGCAGGTAGGCGCGGCAGGCACCGGCGTACGCCTGTCCGACGGCTCGTCGAACGTCCTGCCCATCGGCGACAACGTCCGCAACGGGTGGCTCACGCACTACGAGTTGGTCCGCAGGTCGCTGTCGCGCGGCTTCTTCCAGGGCTGGGACCTGCACCCCGCCCAACTGGTCTCCCGTTACTGCGCGGTGTTCACCCACCACCTGGAAACCGCGGAAGCCAACGGCACCCGCCTCGCCGCCTACGTCGCCCGCACCAGCGGCTCAATCCTGGACGAGCCGGCGACCGCCGCGGCGTTGGCCATGTCCCTGCGCCGCGCAACGGACTGCGGTGCCCTGACCGAAGCCGAGGTGACGGACTACAGCGGGCTCAGCCCGGAATCCCTGGCAGCGCTGTCCATGCGCCGCTGACCGCCCCGGTGGTTAGCGGCCTACCGGCCACTCCTCCACCGTCAGCCCTTCCATCGGAAAGTCCTTGATGTTGCCGGTGGCGAGAGTGCCGTTCACGCCGAACGCCGTCGCGGCGATGAGACAATCAGCCTGGTGCAGGGTGATCCCGCGAGCCGCGAACTCCCGTCGCCATGTGCCTGCGAGCTCGGCGTCTTCGCGACGGACCGGGAGCACGCGAATGGCATTGAATAGAGCCTGGGCGGATCCGGTCTCATTCGGTCGCAGGCCACGGACGATTTCCTCGGCGTTGATTGCCGTAGTCACGAGTACCGCTCGCGAAGAGATCAACTCACGCAGCCGACCAGCGGCCGGGCGCCCTCGCAAGGCATCGATCAGCACTGTGGTGTCGACGACAATGGCAGGCACTGTCAGCTCGCCGCCCGGTCGGTGCGCTGATTGCGAACCCATCCGGCGGGATCCTCATCCCAGTCGTGGCCAGTGTCTTCGATCGATCCGAGCGCCTGCTCGAGTGCGTCCGCTCGCTGGAGATCACCGAGGGCCTGGCGGACCGCCCGTTCGATGAACTCGCTGCGCTGACGGGCGCCAACCCTGCCGTCGAGTTCCTCGACGACACCGTCGTCGATGCTTATGTGCAGTCGCATGGCCACAGCATAGCCCACAGTCTGCCGCTAGATCATGCGAAGCCGCCGCTCCCGCACGGCGGGAGTCTGGCGTGGACAGCTGACGCACTTCTCCGCGCCCGGCGTCTCGTAAACAAGGCAACACGACGCTCGGCGGACCACCGTGCGGCCGCCGACCTCCACGAACCGGGGCACCGGCAGCTCCGGCCCAACCGCCCGCGCCAGCGCGACCGCGTCAGCCGGTTCACCGCCGGCCCACAGCACCCGGTTCGCCAGCGAGTCCGTCGTGATCGCCCACAGCGCCCGCTCCGACGCCCCACTCAAGCTCGACAGTGAACCCACCGACGCCGCGACGACCTCCCGCAGCCGCGGCCCCGGATCCGTGCACAAAGAAGAAGCAGTCGCCGACAGCACCCGCCCATCCGGCTCCACAAGCAACGTCACCGAAGCCGGGTCCGCCGACGAGTCGACGACCGGTCCCAGCAGCACCAAGCTCGCCGAGTACCACCACAGCACCCCCAGCACCGCCTCGTCCCGGGTCCGGTAGCGCCGCGAGGCCAGCGTGAGCTGCGTGGAGAGCCACCCGACGTCCTGGATGCGCGAGATCGGGGCGGGGTCCACAGGGGATCACGTTACCGACACGATTCGGTAGTCGATCGAATACAGCCCGTAGAGGAAACCTGTCCGTAACACGAGCAGGCCGACAGTTCACGTGGGCGAAACGTCGTAAGCGATCCCGCGAAACAGGACAAACCCATGCTTCCCGGCAATCAACAGGTTCACGGGAGGACGATGTGAACGCAGGAGATACAGCTTGGGTGCTGATCAGCGCGGCTTTGGTCATGCTGATGACTCCCGGCCTCGCATTCTTCTACGGCGGTATGGTGCGCGCGAAGAGCGTGCTCAACATGCTCATGATGAGCTTCATCTCGCTCGGTGTTGTCACCGTGCTGTGGGTGCTCTACGGATACAGTCTGACCTTCGGTAACGATCTCGGTGGCGGCCTGCTCGGCGGCTTCGACTTCGTCAACCTGAAGAACATCGTGGGCACCCTGGTCGGTGTCGCACCGGCCGACGCGGCGGCGCCGTGGGTCGATGGCCACCAGATCCCGCACGTCGTCTTCGTCGTCTTCCAGCTCATGTTCGCGATCATCACCGCGGCCCTGATCTCTGGTGCGATCGCGGACCGCGCGAAGTTCTGGTCGTGGACGATCTTCATCGCCTTCTGGGTGACGATCGTGTACTTCCCGGTCGCGCACTGGGTGTTCAACTTCAACGGCGTCACCGGCACCGACTTCGTCGGCGGCTGGATCGCCAACCAGCTCGGCGCGCTCGACTTCGCGGGCGGCACGGCGGTGCACATCAACGCCGGTGCCGCGGCCCTGGCGCTGGTGCTCGTGCTCGGCAAGCGCAAGGGCTGGCCGCGGGAGCCCATGCGGCCGCACAACCTGCCGTTCGTCCTGCTCGGCGCCGGTCTGCTGTGGTTCGGCTGGTACGGCTTCAACGCCGGCTCGGCGCTCGGCGCGGGTGACCTCGCCGGTGTCGCGTTCCTGACCACGACCGCCGCCACCGCGGCCGCGATCCTGGGCTGGCTGGTCGTGGAGCAGATCCGCGACGGCAAGCCGACCACGCTCGGCGCCGCTTCCGGCGCCATCGCGGGCCTGGTCGCCATCACCCCGGCCTGTGGCTTCGTCAACCCGCTCGGCGCCCTCGCCATCGGCCTCATCGCCGGTGTCCTGTGTGCCCTCGCGGTGAGCCTGAAGTTCAAGCTGGGCTACGACGACTCGCTCGACGTCGTCGGCGTCCACCTGGTCGGCGGCCTCACCGGCACCATCCTGATCGGCTTCTTCGCCACCACGACCGTGAACTCGGCGGGCAAGGAAGGCCTCTTCTACGGTGGCGGCCTGGACCTGCTCGGCAAGCAGGCGGTCGCCGCGATCGCGGTCATGGCGTACTCGTTCGTCGCGACCCTGATCATCGCCTTCATCATCCAGAAGACGATCGGCTTCCGGGTCTCCGCCGAGGCCGAGGCCACGGGCATCGACGAGGCCGAGCACGCGGAGAGCGGTTACGAGTTCTCCAGCCTGCGCTCTGGCGGCACCACGTCCGTCAAGCACGCCGAACACACCGCCGAGAAGGTCTCCGCCACCGCGGGTAAGGAAGGCTGAGGGACATGAAGCTGGTTACCGCGATCATCAAGCCTTTCACCCTCGACGACGTGAAGGCGGCACTGGAACAGATCGGCGTGCTCGGCATGACGGTCTCCGAGGTCCAGGGCTACGGCAGGCAGAAGGGCCACACCGAGGTCTACCGCGGCGCGGAGTACTCGGTGGACTTCGTCCCGAAGATTCGGGTCGAGGTGCTGGCCGACGACACGACCGGCGACAAGGTCGTCGACGCGATCGTCGAGGCGGCGCGCACCGGCAAGATCGGTGACGGCAAGGTCTGGGTCACACCGGTCGAGACCGTGGTTCGGGTCCGCACCGGAGAGCGCGGGACGGACGCGATCTAGATCATGACGACGGGGGAAAGTTCCCCGACGGCGGCGGACCTGGTGCTCGCTCGTGACCGGCTTCTCGGTCAGGGTGCCAGGTCCGCCAGCCCGTCTGGGCAGTCGACTCAGTCGGGCCACCGGCTCGCACCGGACACGCTGCGCGAGGCGTTGACCGACCTGCACGAGTTCTGGCTCACCGCCGCCGCCGCGCAGGCCGGTGTCGGTGGCCGGGGCGGTGGGGTGGCGCTCCTGGCGGTCGGGGGATTGGGCAGGCGCGAGCTGGTCCCGTACTCCGATCTCGACCTCGTGCTGGTGCACGACGGCCGCAAGGCGGTCGACACGATCGCCGAGCGCCTCTGGTACCCGCTGTGGAACTCCGGTGTCGGGCTCGACCACTCCGTGCGCACGGTCGGTGAGGCGCTCGACGTCGCCAAGGCCGACCTGCGGACCGCGCTGGGCCTGCTCGACGCCCGGCACCTCGCGGGCGACGCCGAGGTCGCCGTCCGCTTGGCCACCTCGGCCCGCGAGCAGTGGCGGACCGGCGTGCGCAACCGGCTCGGCGACCTGATCGAGTCCGTCAAGCAGCGCTGGCGCCGCGCGGGCGAGGTCGCCCACTGGGTCGAACCGGACCTCAAACACGGCCGCGGCGGCCTGCGTGACCTGGGCATCCTCGACGCCCTCTCGCTCGCCCAGCTGATCGACAGACCCGGCGCCGACGTCGTCGCCGCCCACACGCTCCTGCTCGACACCCGCACCGAGCTGCGCCGCATCGCGGGCCGCCCGCGTGACATCGTCCGGCCCCAGGACGGCGACGAGATCGCCGCCGCACTCGGCTTGGCCGACCGGTTCGCGCTGGCCAGGGCCCTGTCCGGGGCAGGCCGCTCGGTCGCCTACGCGATGGACGTCGCGCTGCGCTCCACCGGCGCCGCCAACGGCAAACGGGTCCTCGGCCTGCTGCTCCGCGGCCCCGACCGTCGCCCCCTCGACGAGGGTGTCGTGCTGCACGGCAGCGAGGTCGCGCTAGCCCGCGACGCCGATCCCGGCAAGGACCCGGGACTGCTGCTGCGCGTCGCCGCCGCCTCCGGCCGCACCGGCCACCCGATCGCCCCCGGCGCGCTGTCGCGGCTGAGCGACCACGCCCCCGAACCGCGCGCGCCGTGGCCCGCCGCGGTCCGCCAAGACCTGGTGTCGCTGCTGGGTGCGGGGGAGGGCCTGACCGACGTCGTGGAGGCGCTCGACCGCACCGGCCTGTGGGCGCGGCTGTTCCCCGAGTGGGGTGCCGTGCGCGACCTGCCCCCGCGCGACGCCGCACACATCTGGACCGTCGACCGCCACCTGGTGCAGACGACGGTCAACGCGTCCCGGTTGGTCACCCGGGTGTCCCGGCCGGACCTGCTGCTCATCGGCGCGCTGCTGCACGACTTGGGCAAGGGCCGAGACCAGGACCACTCGATCGTCGGCGCCGCGCTCGCCACCCAGGTCGGTGCCCGGCTTGGACTGTCCAAACAGGATGTCGACACGCTCTCGGCGATGGTGCGCCACCACCTGCTGCTGCCGCACACCGCGACCCGGCGCGACGTCGAGGACGAGGCCACCGTGCTGCGCGTCGTCGACGTCCTCGGCGGCGATCCCGTCCTGTTGGAACTGCTGCACGCCCTCGCCGAAGCCGACTCGCTGGCCACCGGACCCGGCGTGTGGACGGACTGGAAAGCCGCTCTCACAAGGGATCTGGTCACCCGCTGCCGCGCCGCGATGGCAGGTGAGCGGCTCCCCGGCCCGATCCCGCTCAGTGTCGCGCAGACCGAACTCGCCGAGGCGGTCAACGCCACCGGCAAGGCGGACTTCCTGGTCGACACCAGCGACAACGTCGCCACCATCACGCTCGCCGCGAAGAACCGGCCCGGCGTCCTGTCCCGCGCGGCAGGTGTCCTGGCCCTCAACCTCCTCGAAGTCCACGCGGCCTCGCTCGTCACGCACGCGGGCGTCGCGGTCGGCGTGTTCTCCGTGACCCCGCGCTTCGGCTCCATGCCCGACCCGGCGCTGCTGCGTGAGCAGTTCCTCCGCGCCGAAGCCGGATCCCTTCCCCTGGCGGACAAACTGGCCGCCAAGGAACGCGACTACGGCGGCCGCGCCGAGGACGCGCCCGATCCCCGGGTGCTGTGGTTCGACCACGAGGCGGGCGCCGAGGACGGCGCCGCGGTCGTCCTGGAACTGCGCGCCGCCGACCGCATCGGCCTGCTGCACAGCGTCGCGTCCGCTTTGGAGCGATGCGGGATCGACGTGCTGTGGGCACGGGTCGCGACCATGGGCGGCTCGGCCGTCGACTCGTTCAGCTTCGTCCCCGGCAAGGCCTCGGGCTGGCGGCACACGGTCGAGTCCGCGGTTTTGCGGGCCAGCAAATAGGTAGACCTACTCACCCCTACTCGCGGGTGATCACGCTGGGACCGGCCCTCGATCCTTGACAGTCTTCTTGTTGTCGGGTGAAGCGGCGGACCGGGGAGGGCTCGTCGCGATCACCAGACGACGTAGGGAAGGAGCCCGTCGAGGGGTCGGGCTCCTCTCCCGCGTCGTTCGAACAGACCGCAGGGTCTGTGCCGTAGGGAGAGGCCCGCCTGGGGGTCGGGCCGCTCCCTGCGGAATTGTCGGTGACAGACCATCATCGACCTCGCACAGTCGCTGCCGCGTCACCTTGATCGCCTCCCAGATCAACGCGGATCCCCTACACCTACGACATCACCGTTGTGCATAGAGGTGACCCGGAGATGCTGGCCACCGTTGCCGAGTCCGCCCGCAAGGCAACCCTGTCGTGGCTGATCGCTGAGATGTGCGGACTGCCCACCGACTACGCCGGTATCCATGGGCGGCCGATGCTTGCCGAGACCGACACCCCCGGCGCCCGACACCTGGCCTATGTCCTCGACATGGACGTGCCCCGCGCGGAGTGGCGTTGGCGGACGTACTGCGGGCTCGACGTCCCCGACGACAACCTCTGCCCCACCACCGATGCGTTGGCGGACCGCCGGGTGCGGGTTCGGACGGCGTGCTCCACGTGCATGGTCACCTAGACGCACTGACGACGATGACCACCAGGACGCCGGTAGCGCCCTGGTGGTCACGGTCGTAACAGCCATCGCGCGCCACCGACCAGCGGGAACGGGTCGAGCCGCGGTGACGCTGGAAGATCGTTCCAGTGATCCTCAGCGCTCAGTGAATCGGACCTGGCGCGCTTTGCCCATCTCCATGAGCCGCCGTGCCGCATCGACGTCTTCGCGGTGACTGGACTGGGGAACGGCGACTTCCCACCACGCCCCCGTTTCCGTCCACGACGACGGGTGCGTGGTGACGACCACAACGGCGGGCCTGCCCGCGCGGGCGTGGTCGCGGGCCTTGGCATAGCGGTCGGCGACCTCCGTGACTGTGGCCGCGGTCAGCACGATGCAGCCGAGTGCGGCCGCGTGGGCGGCGAAGTCGACCCGGGGCGGATCGGGCAGCACCGACCGGCAATCGGCGTACATGTTGTTGAATCCGGCACCGCCTTGGTTGCGTTGCAGCCGGTCGATGACCGCATAGCCGCCGTTGTCGCAGACGACGGCGACGAATCCATGTCCCGCGAACGCGGCGGAGTACAGCTCCGAGTTGAGCATGAGGTAGGAACCGTCGCCCAGCATCGTGGTCACCACGCCGTCCCACGCCATGGCGGCTCCCCACGCGCCCGCGAGTTCGTACCCCATGCAGGAGAAGCCGTATTCGACGTCCATCGTGGCGGCTTTGCCCGCACGCCATCCTCCGAGCAGCTCGCCGGGGAGGCCCCCGGACGCGGTCATCACATAGTCGCCCGGGTCCGAACCGTCGTTGACCACGCCGACGACTTGGGCGTACGTCGGCAGGTCGGTGGACGGTGCGCGGAGCATGTCGATGTGCGAGTCCCACCGTGCCCGCAGCCGGCCCGCGCTCTCCGTCCACATGTCGTCGGCACGCCACTGCTCCAGTGCGGCGTCGAGCTCGGTGATCGCTTCCAACGCGTCGCCCACAACCGCCAGGGCACCGTGCTTGACCGCGTCGAACCGCGCGGCGTTGACAGTGACCAGTTTCGCGTCGGGAGCGAAGACAGTCCAGGACGCGGTGGTGAAATCCTGCAGTCTGGTGCCGACCGCGAGCACGACGTCGGCATTGGCCGCGAGTTCGTTCGCCGAGGAGGACCCGGTGACACCGAGTGGCCCGGCGAACAGCGGATGATCGTTCGGTACGAGCGTTCGGCCTGCCGTCGTCTCGGTCATCGGCACGCCGTGTCGTTCGGCGAACGCGACAGCTTGTGCCGCGGCGCCGGAGTACCTGACGCCGCCGCCGAGCACCAGCAGCGGGCGTCGCGCGGCCCGCAACGCGCCCGCCGCTTCGGCGACGCTGGCGACATCCGGCCGAATCCGAAGTGGACGGTGAACCACGGTGGCGAACAGCTCGGGCGGGAAGTCGAACACCTCCGCCTGCACATCCTGGGGCAGCGCGAGGGTGACCGGGCCGCAGTCCGCCGGGTCGGTGAGCACCCTTGCCACCTGGGGCAGCGTCGCGATCAGCTGTTCCGGGCGCACGATACGGTCGAAGTAGCGGCTGACCGGCCGGAACGCGTCGTTGACGGTGATCGTCGCATCGCCGAAGTGCTCGACCTGCTGCAGAACCGGATCCGGAGCGCGGCTGGCGAACGTGTCGCCGGGCAGCAACAGCACCGGCAGGCGGTTGGCGTGGGCGACCCCGGCGGCGGTGACCATGTTGAGCGCACCCGGCCCGATCGAGGACGTCACAACGCCGACCTGGCGGCGATGCTTCGCCTTGGCATAGCCGATCGCCGCCAACGCCATCCCCTGTTCGGTGTGGCCGCGCCACACCGGGATGTCCGCGCGGTGCTCCTCCAGCGCGGTGCCGAGGCCGAGCACGTTTCCGTGTCCGAAAATGGCCCAGACCGCCGGAAACAGCGGGGCCTCGGTGCCGTCGAGCAACTCGGTTCGCTGGGCCAACAGCCAGCGCACCAGTGCCTGTGCGGTTGTGAGCTTCATCGGTCGGTCCGTCCTGCGGCAGAGGTAACGGGGCAGCGGGGGTCCGGCGACTGGTCGGCCCAGGTCTCGCGGACCCAACTGTGCGCGGGGTCGTCGCAGAACGCCATGGATCGCTGTTTCGCCGGACCGGCCAGCACGTTGAGGTAATACATCGGATATCCGGGAGCCGCGACACAGGGACCGTGATAGCCGCGCGGAATCAGGAAAACGTCCCCGTCGCGCACCGTGACGTCCTCGTCGAGCACCCCGTCGAGCGTGTAGGTGCGATGCAGGCCGAAGCCGTCCCGCGATGGCGAGCGACCGTCGCGGCCCGCCACCCGGAAGTAGTAGATCTCCTCGTTGATCACCTCGCACTCCGTCGCTTCGTCGTGCTTGTGCGGCGGGTATGACGACCAGTTGCCGTCCGGGGTGATCAATTCGCAGGCGTTGAGCTTGTCCGCGTGGTCCCAGGCGCCGGGCACACCGAAGCCGGTGACCTGGCGGGTGGCGCCGCCCGCGCCGCGGACCTCGATGGGCACCTGCTCCGCGGGCCCGTAGCGGGGTTCGAGGCGTCGCTCGCACCTGGCCATCGGCAACGCCACCTCGCACCCCTCGGCACTGGCCAGGGTCACTTCGGCATCGCGTGGAACGTAGGCGAAGTCGGTGACCCTGGTGAACACCGACTCCCGCCCGGCAAGGTCGAACGACACCCCGTCGACCCGCACCGTCAGCGAGCCGGCCAGCGGCAGCACGAACGCCTCGAACTCGCCCGTGCTGATGGTCCGCGGCGTCCCGGCCGCGAGCGCCAGCACCCGCAGTCCCGTGTACGCCCACCCCGCGGTGTCGGGGGTGAGAAGCACCGGATCCGCGCCGTCGGCGAGTGTCGAGTGTGGATGGTGGAGTCGACTCATACCGCGACGCCCTGAGTGGCTCCCGCGAGGATCGTCGCCGCCGCCCGCACCGCGCGGGCGACATCCCCGTCCGGGGGGTACAGCAGCGACCGACCGACCACCAGACCGCGGACCACCGGATGCTCCAGCGCCGCGCCCCAGGATTTGAGATCCGCGTCCGGGTCCGGCGAAGGCACTCCGCCGAGCACCAGCGCGGGTAGCGATGTCGCGTCGAGGACCGCCACGTCGGCTGGGGCGGGCAGTTTCAGCCACGTGTGCGCGGAGGTTCGGCCCAGCCCCGACGCGACAGCGATGGCACGCGCGAGCGAGGCGGCGTCCTGGCTCAGGCGCAGCACCCCGTCCTCGTCTCGGCGGTAGGGGAGCGGTTCGACCATCGCCATCACGCCGCGGGTCGCCAACGCGGACACCGCTTCCGCGCAGGCCTGCAAGGTGGGAACCGTGCCGGGGTCGTCGTCGACGAGCCTCAGGAGCATCTTGCCGCCGTCGAGTCCGAACTCGACAATGGACGCCGGGTCGTACGCGGTGAACCTGTCGTCGATCTCCCATGCGGCCCCGGCGAGTCCGCCGCGGTTCATCGAGCCGATGACCACCCGGTCATGCAGGCTGTCGAGCAGGAGCAGATCCTCGACCACGTCCGGGGTCGCGAGAAGTCCGTCGACCGCGGGATCCGCCAGAGCCGTGAGCAGACGCTCCACGAGGGACCGCCGTCCCGCCATCGCCATGGGGTCGGACCCGACCGCCAGCGCGCCACGGGCCGGGTGGTCGGCCGCGACGAGGAACAAGGTTCCCGTGTCCGACAGCAGGCGCTTCCTCCTCCGCCGCGCGGTGTAGGCGCGGGCGATCGCCCCGGGGTCGGTGGCCCTGGTACGCAGCAGGGCCGACCATTGCTCGTCGGTGATCACAGCAGCTCCTCGATCTCGTGCGGTTCTGGCATGGCGTCCGCGCAGGCCAGCCTGCCCGCGACCAGCGCGCCCGCGATGTTGGCGTAGCGGGCGATGTCGACCGGATCCCAGCCGGAGAGCAGGCCGTGCACCACGGCGCCGCCGAACGCGTCGCCGGCGCCGAGCCCGCAGACGACCTCGATGGGATGTGGCGGCACGGTCCAAGTCCCGCTCTGGGTGGCGACCAGAACCCCCTCGGCACCCTTCTTCACCAGAGCCAGCTCGATCCCGTGGTCCAGGAGCCGTTTCGCTGCCTCGTCCGGGTCCGCCGTGCCGACCGCGATCTCGACCTCGGAACGGTTTCCGACCGCGACCGTGACATGGTCGAGCATCCAGCCGATCTCCCGACTCGCGATCTCCGGGCTCGGCCAGAACATCGGCCGGTAGTCCAGGTCCAGCACGGTGTGTCTGCCGGTGCGCCCGCGCCCGAGCATGGCGCGCTGTGCCGACCGCGCCGGTTCGGCGCTCACTCCGGTACCGGTCACCCACAGCAGCGGCACTTCATCGACAACGGCCCACGGGATGTCGTCGTCGGTCAGCGTGAGGTCCGGGGCGGTGGGCAGCCGATAGAACAGCAACGGCGGATCCTCCGGCGGATCAAGAGCACAGAACACGATCGGAGTGAGCAGGTCCGCGGCGGTGCCCACGTGGTCCGCCGAGACGCCGAACGCGGTCAGCGCGCGGCGGACGTACTCGCCGAAATCGTCGGCGCCGACCTTGCTCAGCACCGCGGCCCGATGGCCGAGCCGGGCGGCGGCGACCGCGACGTTGGTCGCGGTCCCACCGAGCGATTTGGCGAATGTGGCGACTTCGGACAGCGGTACTCCGCTCTGCTGCGGGTAGAGGTCGACCCCGATGCGGCCGACGGTCAGCACCTCCAATCCGTTCACGCCCCGACTCCGCGCAGCTCGTGCTCGAGCGCGTCGAGTTCGGCGCCACCCGCCATCTGCCTGGTCAGCTCACCGATGTCGATCTCCGACTTCTCGTAGCAGCCAAGCGCGGCGCCGCGCTTGAGCAGCAGGAACCGAGTGCCCACGGGATAGGCGTGGTGGGGGTTGTGGGTGATCAGCACGACACCGAGGCCACGGTCGCGGGCCTGCGCGACGTACTTGAGCACCACACCGGCCTGCTTGACCCCCAGTGCGGCGGTGGGCTCGTCGAGGATCAGCACCTTCGCGCCGAAGTGCACGGCCCGGGCGATGGCCACGCACTGGCGCTCACCGCCGGACAGCGTGCCGACCGGCTGCTCGACATCCCGAAGGTCGATCCCCATGTCGGCGAGGGCCTTGCGGGTGACGGACTTGCCCTCCTTGCGGTCGAGGAGCCGAAACGGTCCGGCTCCGGTGGTCGGCTCGGAACCAAGGAAGAAGTTGCGCCACACGCTCATCAGCGGCACGACGGCCAGGTCTTGATAGACCGTCGCGATACCCAGGTCGAGCGCTTCGCGGGGCGACCGGAACCGCACCGGTGAGCCTTCGACCTCGAACTCGCCCCGGTCATGCTGGTGCACGCCCGCGAGGATCTTGATCAGCGTCGACTTGCCCGCACCGTTGTCGCCGAGCACGCAGGTGACCTCGCCCGCGTTGACCACAGTGGACACATCGCGCAGCGCGATGACGCTGCCGTAGGTCTTGCCGATGTCGGTTGTCCGGATGAGGGGGGTGGCGCTCATCGTCGTACCCTTTCCGCGCGTCGCCGTAGGGCGTTGTTGACCAGCACCGCCGACAGGAGCATCACGCCGAGGAACAATTGGAACCAGTCGTTGTTCCACTGCGCGTAGACGATTCCCTGACGCGCCATGCCGAAGATCAGCGCACCGAGCGCGGCGCCGATCGCCGATCCGAACCCGCCGGTGAGCAGGCAGCCGCCGATCACCGCCGCGATGATGTACTGGAACTCCAGTCCGATGCCCTGGTTGGCCTGGACTGTCGTGTACCGCAGGATGTTGATCGACCCGACGAGCCAGGCCGCCCCCGCCGTGCACATGAACAGCACGACTTTGGTGCGCACCAAGGGAACACCCACCGCGCGCGCACTGGGCGCGGAGCCGCCCACGGCGAAGATCCAGTTGCCGAATGGGGTCCGGACCAGAACGAATGCCGCGATCAGGGCGACGACGGCCCACCAGAGGATCGAGACCTGGAAGGACGCGCCGCCGATCCTGATCGTGGAGGCGAACAGCAGGCCCGCGGACTCGTACCCGTCTGTAGCGCGCATGCCCGACACCTGGACGGTACCCGTCACCAGTCGGGTGATTCCGAGATTGAGACCCTGCAGGGCAAGGAACGAGCCCAGCGTGACGATGAAGCTCGGCAGGCCGGTCTTCATCACCAGCCACCCGTTGAGCGCGCCGACGCCGAGGGCGAACGCGAGTGAGACCAGCAGCGCCAGCCATACGTTCCACCCGAGCTGGGTGGCCAGGATCGCCGTCACGAGCGCACTGGACGCCGTCATGACGCCCGCGCTCAGGTCGAACTCGCCGCCGATCATCAGCAGGGCGACCGCGACGGCGACGATACCGAGCGTGGCCGAGTCGTCGAGCCAGGTGGACATCCCCCCGACCGTGGCGAACTGCTCGGTGACCACGGTGAAGAACAGGAACACCAGGATCGCGCCGAGCAGCGCACCGATCTCCGGCCGCACGATGAGCCGGGGGAACAGGCCTGTCGTGCCGAGGCGTTCGTCGGCGGGCGGTGGCTGCGTTGCGATTGCCATGTCAGTGCCTTCCGTCCGCGTCAGCGCGTGCCGCGCTGCGCGTACTTGGCGACGGAGTCGACGTTGCCCTTGTCGACGAATCCCGGACCGGTGAGCACCGGGCTTCCGCCACCGAGGGTGTTGGCGTTGTCGTGGAACAGCTTCAGCATCACGATGGGCACGTAGCCCTGCTGGTACTGCTGCTGGTCGATGGCGAAGCCCACGTCGCCCGCCTGGATGGCGGCCACGACGTCGGGGTTGAGGTCGAAGGTGGCCACCGCGGCGTTCGAGTTCGCTCCCTTGCGCGCGCTCACCGCGTTCGTGGCGACCTGCGGGTTGAGCGAGAGCACGGCGTCGATGGACGAGTCGGCCTGCAGCGCTCCCTTGATCCGCGCTTCGACATCGGTGGGGTTGTTGATGTCGACCTGCAGGTTCTGCACCGCGCCGAAGGTCTGGCGCGCGCCGTCGCAACGCTGGTTGAGACCCACGTTCCCGGCCTCGTGGATCACGCACAACAGCTTGGTCTTGCCCGCGTCCTTGAGCTTCTTCCCGGCTTGCTGACCCGCGATCCCCTCGTTCTGCCCGACGTGGGCCAGCGCGCCGAACGAAGCGCTTTTGTCCTCGCCGGAGTTGATCGTGATCACCGGAATGCCCGCCTTCACCGCGTTCTCGATGGCGGTCTTCAGCGCGTCCGGATTGGACATCGACACCACGATGCCGGACACCTTCTGCGACACGGCGTTGTCGACGAGCTTCGACTGGGCCCCCGGGTCGCCCTCGGAGGAGTACTGCACCTCGACGCCCAACTGCCTGCCCGCGTCGGTGGCGCCGTTCTTCACTACGTTCCAGAACGCGTCGCCCGAGGAGCCGTGGGTGACGACGGCGACCTTGAGGGCACCCGACGACGGCGCCGGACCGCCCGTGGCGCCACCGCCCGAGTCGGTGCCCGCCGGCCCGCTGCAAGCGGCCAGCAGCAGCACGCCCGCGGCGGCCGAGGCGAAGACGACGCCCCGGTAGCGGTGCCTCGACCGGCTGGAAACGGCGGGGCGGGATTCGAACCTCATCATGCTCTCCTCTGAGTGATGACCGGCCAAGTCCTAGCGGGCCGAGGCCTGGAGTGTCGCGAGATGCGCGAGGCTGCTCGCGACGTTGTCGCGCGGAAGATCGGCTGGGCTGTCGGCGGCGAGTGCGGTGTCCTGTTCGAGGACGTACCAGCCGTCGTATCCGGAATCGGTGAGCGAGTCGACTATGGCGGCGATGTCGACGTCGCCTTCGCCGAGCGGGACATAGATGCCCCGACGAACGGCTTCGGTGTAGGCGAGCTCACCGGAGCGAACCTGGTCGGCGAGATCCGTGCGCACGTCCTTGAGGTGGACATGGCCGATCCGATCGGGATGACGGGCGGCCAACTCGACCGGGTCGACCCCGCCGATCATCAGATGACCGGTGTCCAGACAGAGCGGCAGGGGTGACTGGGCAAGGAAATCCGCCACCTCGCCCGCTTGCTCGACCTGGGTGCCGACGTGCGGGTGCAAGACCGTCCGCATCCCGTGATCCGCGGCGCGCGTCGCGATGCGTCGCGCGGTGTCGAGCAGCGTGTCCCATTCGGCGGCGCTCAGTGTCGGCCGGTCGTCGTAGCCGTCGAGGCCGGTGGCCGCGGCGAGCACCAGGACCTCGGCACCCGAGTCCGCGAGGAGGCGGGCCACGCGGTCGGCCTCGGCGAGGGTCTCCTCGACCCGGGTGTGCAGCGGTACCGCGAGGAAGCCGCCGACCAGGTCAAGCGAGTGCGTCTTGAGTAGGCCGCGCAGCTCGGTGGGGTCTTCCGGCAGGTACCCGGGCGGTCCGAGCTCGGTGGCGGCGATGCCGAGTTCCGCCATGTCGGCCAGCACGCTGCCCGGCCCGCGCACGTGACCCCAGCCGGGAACCTCGCAGACTCCCCACGAAATGGGCGCCGCGGCGATGCGCAGGCTCTGTCGGCCGCCGGTCACGTCGACACGGCGTTCGCGTCGAGGCGCACGGGGGCGCCGGAGCGGCGAGACTGGTCGCAGGCGAGCGCCAGTTCGAGGCTGGTCAGGCTGTCGCGCGCGGGCGACGGGTTCTCGGCCGCACCCGCGACGACGTCGACGAACACCGCCATCTCGTTGCGGTATGCCCGAAGGAATCGCTCGGGAAAGCCCGGATACGGATCCCGTGCGGGTACTTCACCGGGTTCCAGTGACGTCATCGGGGTCCGGGCGTCGACGCCGACCGCGAGCGCGTCCAGACTGCCGATCACCTCGATCCGGTGGTCGTAGCCCAAGGCATCGTGTCTGCCACCCGACAACATCGCGTGCGTGCCGCCCGCGAACTTCAGCACCGCGACCGCGTTGTCGACGTCGTCGGCGTCGGCGAACGCCGAGTCGACCAGCACCGAGCCCGACGCGTACACCTCGGTGACCGGCTCGCCCACGAGCCAGGGCACCGCGTCGAGGTCGTGGATCAGCAGATCGCGGTAGATCCCGCCCGAGGAGGGAAGGTACGCGAAGTCGGGTGGCTGGGCATCCTGGCCGATCGACCGGACCAAGTAGACGGTGCCGACCCTGCCGTCCTGGATGCGCTTCTTGAGTTCGAGGATCGCGGGGTCGAACCGGCGCTGGAATCCCACCAGGACCTCCACACCGGAGGACTCGATCTCGGCGACCAGAGCGCGCATGCCGTCGAGGCTGTCCGCGATGGGTTTCTCACACAGCGCGGGCTTGCCCGCGCCGATGCAGCGTCGAACCATGTCGGGATGGGTGTCGGTCGGGGTCGCGACCAGTACACCGTCGCTCGCGGACAACAACTCGTCGAGGTCCGCGACGGCCCGGGTGCCTGCGCCCAGTTCGGCGGCGGCCGTGGCGGCGCGCCCCGGCACCGGGTCGAACAACACCACCTGGTCGACCACGTCGAGAGCGTGCAGGTTGGTTGCGTGCATAGCGCCGATTCGGCCGACACCGGCAACTCCGATGCGCATCCGCTGGCTCCCTTGTCTTCACGAAGAAACGTCTCTGGGATTAGAGCGCTCTATTTGTTAGAGCGCGCTAATGGTGTAACGTGACGGCCGTCATGTCAAGGGTCACGCCCAATTCGCCGTCCGTGGGGAGGTCAACCGTGTCTCGTCCGACCATGGAGGACGTCGCGGCACTCGCCGGGGTGTCCCGCGCGCTGGTGTCGCTGGTGATGCGGGGTTCCCCGAAAGTGAGCGACCAGCGCCGCGAAGCGGTCCAGCGGGCCGCCAAGGAACTCGGCTACAGCCCGCATGTCATGGCCAGGGCGCTGGCCAGCCGCACGTCCACGGTGCTCGGCGTGATGGTGTCCGATCTGCGCAACGCGTTCTTCGCCGAAGTCGTGGAGAGCCTCGACGCCGCGGCCCGGGCCTCCGGCTTCGAACTGATCATCAACACCGGCGGCCGCAGCCCCGCCCGAGAGCGCGCGGCACTGCGGAGCCTCCTCGCGTTCCGGCCCGCGGGCATCGCCCTGCTGTCGCCGGTGGTGTCGACCAGCGCGATCAACGAAGCCGCCGAACAGTGCCCGACAGTGCTCGTTTCGAGGACGTCACGCTCGGGACATGTCGACACGGTCAGTGACGACGGCCGCGCCGGGACAAGTCTGGCCGTCGACCACCTCGTCGCCCTGGGACACACCCGAATCGTGCACCTCGACGGCGGGGCGGGCTCCCAGGCCGCGCCGCGCCGCGCGGGCTACGTCGAAGCGATGCGTCGCCACGGACTGCGGCCGTGGGTCGTCTCCAGTGAGTTCACCGACTTGGCGGGGGCCAAGGCCGTCGGCGGCCTGCTGGAGGCAGGCACCGTGCCCACCGCGCTCATCGCGTCGAACGACTTCAACGCCGTCGGCGCCATCTCCGCCCTGGAAGACGCGGGCTTGCGGATTCCCCACGACGTGTCCGTCGTCGGATACGACAACACCTCGCTCGCGGCGCTGCGGCATGTCTCGCTCACCACCATCGACCAGCCACGCGCCGAGATCGGCACCCTCGCCGCGGACGCATTGCTGCAGCGCGTGCGCGGCGAGCGGACGGACCCGGTCCGCCACCTGCTCCACCCGTCCCTGGTCGTCCGCTCGACGACCGCCCCACCGACTCCGTGAGTCCAGGAGGACATCCGTGATCAGCACCGTTGCACACTGGATCGATGGCGCCCGCACTCCCGGCACCTCGACCCGCACCGCCGAGGTCTTCGACCCGGCCACCGGCGCCGTCGCCAGGCATGTCGCGCTCGCCGACCAGTCCGATGTGGACCTGGCGGTGTCCTCGGCGGCCAAGGCGTCGCTGTCGTGGTGCGAGTCGTCGCTGTCGGTGCGGGCCCGTGTCCTGTTCGCCTTCCGGCAACTGGTCGACCAGCACCGCGACGAACTCGCGGCGCTGATCACCGCCGAACACGGCAAGGTGCTCTCCGACGCGGCGGGCGAGGTGCAGCGGGGCCTTGAGGTCGTCGAGTTCGCCTGCGGCATCCCGCAGCTGCTCAAGGGCGAGCACTCGGAGCAGGTATCGCGCGGGGTCGACGCCTATTCACTGCGCCAGCCGCTGGGTGTGGTCGCGGGCATCACGCCGTTCAACTTCCCGGCGATGGTGCCGATGTGGATGTTCCCGGTCGCGATCGCGTGCGGCAACGCTTTCGTCCTCAAGCCCTCTGAACGAGACCCGTCCACAGCGGTCCGATTGGCCGAGTTGTTCTCCGAAGCGGGCTTGCCCGACGGCGTGTTCAACGTCCTGCACGGCGACGCGACCGCGGTCAACGCCCTGCTCGACCACCCGGACGTCGCGGCGGCGTCGTTCGTCGGTTCCACCCCGATCGCGCGGCACGTGTATGCCCGCGGCACCGCGGCGGGCAAGCGGGTCCAAGCGTTGGGCGGGGCGAAGAACCACATGGTGGTCCTGCCTGACGCCGACATCGACGCCGCGGCCGACGCCGCCGTGTCGGCGGGCTACGGCAGCGCGGGGGAACGTTGCATGGCGATCTCCGTGGTGGTCGCCGTCGGCGACATCGGCGACGACCTGGTCACCGCGATCGCGCGGCGGACCAGCAAGCTGCGCACCGGACCGGGCACGGATGACACCTCCGACATGGGGCCCCTGGTGACCGCCGTACACCGCGATCGCGTCACCTCTTATGTCGACGCGGGCGAGAACGCCGGGGCCACCCTGGTCGTCGACGGCCGGGGCACCGCGCCGACTCCGGGCGGCTTCTGGCTTGGGCCGACCCTGTTCGACCACGTCACGACGGAGATGTCGATCTACACCGACGAGATCTTCGGACCGGTGCTCAGTGTGGTCCGGGTTCCCTCGTTCGACGCCGCGGTCGACCTGGTCAACAGCAACCAGTACGGCAACGGCACGGCCGTCTACACCTCCGACGGCCTCGCCGCCCGCGAGTACCAGCGCCGAGTGCACGTGGGCATGGTCGGCATCAACGTGCCGATCCCGGTTCCGATGGCGTACTACTCGTTCGGCGGCTGGAAGGACTCGCTATTCGGTGACACGCACGTGCACGGTGCCGAGGGGGTGCGCTTCTACACCCGGGGGAAGGCCATCACGGCGCGGTGGCCGCGGCACGCGGGCGTGGACCTGGGCTTTCCCGTGCACCGCTGATCACTCAGTCGTGGTGCCCAGCAGCAGGGCCGAGGTGACGGTCAAGCGGGCAGGGAGCGGGTTCGTGCCGACTACCGGATCACCCATGGTGTCCCCGTGCACTGCGGTTGAACAGCATTTCGGAAGCTCCCATCCGGGACGGACTGTTCCGGGTGGTTCGACCGACGCGAATCGGGCCCCGCCGCAGCGGGGCCCGATCATCGTGCGGTTACTTCGGCGGCGGTGGAACGCGGCAGCTCACGGGAGCCGACACGTTGCCCGAGGCGTCGACCGCGGTCACCAGGGCATCGCCCTTCAGCGTGATCTTCCAGTCGATGTCCCCCGTCCCCGGCGTCTGGTTCGGGGTGGCCCCGGGTGCCTGCACGAGCTTGATCTTCGTGCCGTCCGGGAACCCGCCGAACACCGCCGTGCTCGCGTCGTCAGCGACGTAGAGCTGAGGGTTCGGGTCAACCGCGTCGGTGGCGTTGAGCTGGTAGAACCCGTCCTCGTTGGCCGCGGGCGGGATCGTGCCGCCTCCCGGGTTGTTGGTCGGGGTGCAGCTCACCGTCGGCGGGGTGGTGTCGACCCAGTCCTTGAGCACGTCGTCGCACTTGAGGACGCCACCCGCGGTGGTGAAGCAGCCGCGGACCGAGTCGGTGCCCAGGCCTGCCAGGCCCTGGACCGCCGCATAGGTGTAGTCCGACGTCCCGTCGGCCACGGTCACGTCCGATCCCGCTCCGCCCGCGTTCGGGCCGGACAGGATGGAGTAGTCCACGCTCACGCCCGCCACGGGATCACCGAAGTCGTCGGTGATCGTGCCGGTCACGGTGTGGGTCTGGCCGGGGGTGCCCAGCTCGTTGACCTCGTGCTCGGGTTCGACGTCGATGTTCGCCGCGCAGCCGTGCACGTTCACCGTCGGGTTGGGGAAGGCGACGCTGTGGCCCTCGGCGTCGCTGTAGACGACCGTCGGGTTGATCGCGATGGCTCCGCCGCCCGCCGCCGGGAGGTGCGTGGCGGTGAACGTCATCGTCGCGGACTCGGTCCGCAGCGAATCGATCGTCCAGGTGAGCTGGTTGCCCACCTGCGCGACGCTGCCCTTGGAGACCGCCGCTCCGCTGACCGAGAACTGCGGCGCAACGGTGTCGACAACCGAGACGTCGGTCGCCGCCGGGACCACGATCGCCGCACCGATGGCGGCGAAGATCGCTTCCAGCTCCGACGAACTCGGGGTGACGAACACGTGCGAGGAGTCGGGGTCGGTCGCCCAGTTGTTCAGCGCGGCGACGTCGACACTGCCCAGGCCGATGGCGAAGATCTCCGTCCCCGCCGCCCGCGCGTTGGCCGCCGCCGTGTCCGGGTTGCCGCCCGCGGTGGTCTGACCGTCGGTGAACATGATCATTTTCTTGCTGTTGGCGGGCTGCGAGCCCGCGAGCTCCGCCTGCGCGTCGTCGAACGCGTCCTGGTGGTTGGTCGCGCCTCCGGCCACCAGGGCGTCGATCGCCGCCTTGATCGACGTCGCGTCACCGCTCAGCGCGTGCGTCGGCGAGGCGGTGTTGGCGAAGCTGACGACGCCAACGCGGCTTCCGTTGGCGATCACACCGTCCAGCGAGCCGTCGGTGGCCTCGTCGATGATGTCGACGAACGTCTTGGCCCCGGCTTTCAGGTCGGTGAACGGCTGACCGGACATGCTGCCCGAACGGTCGAGCACCAGTTCGATGTCCGTCGGGTTGCCCGCGATTCCGTCCATAGCGTTCAAGGTGACAGTGACGGGCACCGAACCGCCGCACGTGATGTCGGTCGTGCCGACCGTCTTGTCCCCGGTGACCGTCCCTCCGGCGGCGGCGGCGTAGCCCGCCACGGTGGTCATCGCCGCGGCGGCGGCCAGCGCCACGACCGCGGATCTTCGGATTCCCCTGCTCATATGACGTGCACCTTCCACTCTTGGGCGCGCGAGTTCCCGGCAGTGCGACCGCTGGAAAGTGAGGCCGACGCTGGTGCGCTCCCCCGGGTCACCCGCATCCCCGCGACGGTGTGACCTCGGTCTCAATTGGACGGAAACTAGTTCGGAGGTTTCGCGCTTTCCGTTACGGCGTCGCCCCATCGGGTGCACCTTCTCGCCCCTGTGGTCATGCCGTTCGTTGAATCTCAGTGATTCTTCATGTTTCGTTGACCGTTGCTCCGGCAGGGCCGGAGGCTGACATGGTCTCCACAGGCGTTTCGTCTCTCCGAGAGAACTTCCCGGCGAGAGACCCGGTCAACCGCCATCCGCCAGCATGGCCACGAGCAGGTTGGTGGCGGCGTTGCGGTCCCGGTCATGGATGACGCCGCACCCGGTGCAGGTCCAAGCCCGTTCGGCCAGAGTGAGCCCACCATGCCGTTGCCCGCACTTGGGGGTGGAGCAGGTTTTGGAGCTGGGGAACCAGCGGTCGGCTTTCCACACCCGCGACCCATACCAACTGGCCTTGTAGTCGAGTTGGCGGACGAACTCACCCCACCCGGCATCGGCGATCGCCCGAGCCAACCTGCGGTTGCCGGCCATCCCCGTGATGTTGAGGGTTTCCACCGCGATGGCCGACTTGGTTCTCGCCAACCGTGTGGTGGTCTTGTGCAGGAAATCATTCCGCTGGTGGGCGACCCGCAGATGCACCCGGGCCACCTCGGCACGCCGCTTGACCCGATTCGCCGAACCCCGCCGGGACCTCGCCAGCGCCTTGTTCGCCTTCCGCAGCCTCCGCAGCCCCGCCTTGAGCGGCTTGGGCGCATGGATCTCGGTGACCGCGCCATCGGCATCGACAATTGTCGCGAAGGTGGCCAACCCCAGGTCGACCCCACAGGCCGGGGCGTCGGCCGGGGCGGTCCGGCGCTGGTCGAGTTCCGTGCGGTGGATCTCGATCTGGAACGAGATCCACCAGCGCCCGGCCCGCTCTTTCACCGTCGCGCCCAACACCCGGGCGTCGCCGACCGCGAGTCGCTCCACCAGCCAGGTCATGTCCTCCCGGGTGGCGACCGCCCCGACCCCGGGCAGCCGCACCGTGCGAAGGTCCAGAGGTTTGGCGCGGTCGGCGTCGTAGCGGAACCGGCCACCATGCTTACGCTTGCGCCACGACGGGAACCCCACCGCGCGGCCCTTGCGCTTACCCGTGCGGGAATCGAAGAAGGTGCGGAACCCGGCCGCCCGGACCCGACACGCCTCCTTCGGCACCCGCGAGGACAACTCCGCCTCGACAAACCACGGAAACCGCACCGGGTGCGCGGCACGCCACGCGGACTCCAACGCAGGGCCCGACCACGGCACCAAGGTCAACTCGCCATCGGGTATCCCGTAGGTCTTCTCCGCCTCCCGTTGATCAAGGGCGGCCTTCACCCGCTCCAACGCAAATTCTCCACCGACCGGAACAACCCAGCATGCCGCCCCAACCGGACCAACTGCTCGTCAGTCGGGGCCAACTCCACCCGAAACCCCTGCTTACTCACCGCCAATCTCCGAGGCAGCCCACGTGTGCGCGCACAAACGCTCGCTGCGCAGACCGCAGACAACGAACCCCGAACCCCACCCCAGTCACCCTCCAGCATCGGACCGCTACCGACCCCCGAGCGGGGGCGACCACGCCCGCAGGCTACGACCGCCCACCGACAAAACACTGACCCGACGTACTCCCGGCCGGACCACCCGCAGCCACGACGCGCCCAATCCGACACCAAGATGAAGAACTTCACCGATGAACACGAAGGACCACTGATGAATACCCCAGCTGGTGCCAACCCCGCGGCCTGGAGCGGCTACCCTCGATCGGGCTGGGCTCGTTCTCGGCCAGCTTGCCGACTGAGTTGACCTGATTGGCTGGAGCGCCACACTCGTGTTCGACACACTCTCCGACCGGCTCACATCCGTCCTGCAGAACCTGCGGGGCAAGGGCCGGCTCACCGAAGCCGACATCGACGCGACCGCGCGCGAGATCCGTATCGCGCTGCTGGAGGCCGACGTCGCGCTGCCGGTCGTGCGCACCTTCATCGCGAAGATCAAGGAGCGGGCGAAGGGCGCCGAGGTCTCCGGCGCGCTCAACCCGGCCCAGCAGGTCATCAAGATCGTCAACGAGGAGCTCGTCGCCATCCTCGGCGGCGAGACCCGACGGCTCAACCTGGCCAAGACCCCACCGACCGTGATCATGCTCGCGGGTCTGCAGGGTGCCGGTAAGACGACCCTCGCCGGCAAGCTCGCTCGCTGGCTCAAGGGCCAGGGCCACGCGCCGATGCTGGTCGCCTGCGACCTCCAGCGCCCCAACGCCGTCACCCAGCTGCAGGTCGTCGCCGAGCGCGCGGGCGTCGCCGTCTACGCGCCCGAGCCCGGCAACGGCGTCGGCGACCCGGTCAAGGTCGCCCGCGACAGCCTCGACGAGGCCCGCCGCGCCCAGCACGACGTCGTCATCGTCGACACCGCCGGCCGCCTTGGCGTCGATGAGGAACTGATGCGCCAGGCGTCCGACATCCGCGCCGCCGTGTCGCCCGACGAAGTCCTCTTCGTCGTCGACGCGATGATCGGCCAGGACGCGGTCACCACCGCCGAGGCGTTCCGCGACGGCGTCGGCTTCACCGGCGTGGTCCTCACCAAGCTCGACGGCGATGCCCGAGGCGGCGCCGCCCTGTCGGTCCGCGAAGTGACCGGCATGCCGATCATGTTCGCCTCCAATGGCGAAGGACTCGGTGATTTTGACGCGTTCCACCCCGACCGGATGGCCTCGCGCATCCTCGGCATGGGCGACGTCCTCACCCTCATCGAGCAGGCCGAACAGCACTTCGACCAGGCGCAGGCCGAGAAGGCCGCGGCCAAGATCGGCACCGGCGAGCTGACGCTGGAGGACTTCCTCGAGCAGATGCTCGCGGTCCGCAAGATGGGCCCGATCGCCAACCTGCTCGGCATGCTCCCCGGCGCGGGCCAGATGAAGGACGCGCTGGCCCAGGTCGACGAGAAGAGCATCGACCGGCTGCAGGCGATCATCCGCGGCATGACCCCGGCCGAGCGCAACGACCCGAAGATCATCAACGCGTCGCGGCGGCTGCGCATCGCCAAGGGCTCCGGTGTGCAGGTCCGCGAGGTCAACGACCTGGTGAACCGCTTCTACGACGCCAAGAAGATGATGCAGCAGATGGCGGGCCGCTTCGGCATGCCCGGCGGCCGCACCAACGCGAAGGGCAAGAAGGGCAAAAAGGGGAAGAAGGGCCGCGGCCCGACCCCGCCCAAGATGCGCGGCGGCATGCCCGGCTTCCCCGGCGGGATGCCCGACCTGACGCAGCTGCCGCCCAGCCCGCAGGGTGGCCTGCCGCCCGGCTTCGGCGGGCTTGACCAGATGCCTCCCGGCTTCGACCCGTCGAAGCTGAAGTTCCCCAAGAACAAGTGACCGCGTTACACCTGCGCGGGGTGATCCTCCCGGGCGAAGACGAACAAGACATCTGGATCGTCAACGGCCGTGTCCGCACCCAGCCGGTACCCGGTGCGGAAACGGTCTTCGACGGCGGCTACCTGGTCCCCGGCCTGGTGGACGCACACTGCCACGTCGGCATCGGCCCCGAGGGCCCGGTCGACTTGGACACTGCCGCCGAGCAGGCCGAAACCGACCGCGACGCGGGCACCCTGCTCATCCGCGACTGCGGCTCGCCGATCGACACCCGCCCGCTGCAGGAGCGCTTGGACCTGCCGCGCATCATCCGCGCGGGCAGGCACCTCTCCCGACCCAAGCGCTACATCCCCCACCTGGGCATCGACGTCGGCGACCCGGAACAACTCCCCGCCGCCGTCGCCGAGCAGGTCGAATACGGCGACGGCTGGGTCAAACTCGTCGGCGACTGGATCGACCGCGCCGAAGGCGACCTGGCCCCCCTCTGGCCCGACGACGTACTCGCCGAAGCGATCTCGGTCGCCCACGCGGCAGGCGCCCGCGTCACCGCCCACGTCTTCGGCGAGGACGCCCTGCCCGGGCTCATCAACGCGGGGATCGACTGCGTCGAACACGGCACCGGCCTCACCACCGACGTCATCACCGAAATGGCGAAACGCGGCACGGCGCTGGTCCCCACCCTGATCAACATCGAGAACTTCCCCGGCATCGCGGCAGGCGCGGGCAAGTACCCGAAGTACGCCCAACACATGCTTGACCTGCACGCGCGCGCGCCGGGAATGGTCGCCGAGGCCGTGGAGGCGGGCGTCCCCGTCTACGCGGGTACCGACGCGGGCGGCGGCATCGCCCACGGCAGGCTGGTCGACGAGATCATCGCGCTCCACAAGGCGGGCATGACCCCCGAACAGGCCATCGCCGCCGGCTCCTGGGGCGCGAGGTCGTGGCTCGGCTGGCCGGGCCTCACCGAAGGTGCCGCCGCAGACCTACTGGCCTTCGACGAGGACCCCCGGAAGAACCTCGACGTGCTGCGGTCACCGAAGCGGATCGTGCTGCGGGGCCGGGTGGTCGGTTAACTTCGGCGTCCCACCGCCGCTAGTCTCGTGCCCCACACTGGAATAGCGACATCCGGACACGGGGGGAGGCGATCGGTGACCCCGGTAACGGAGATTCCCTCGGTCGAGCCGCAGGTTCGAGACCACAAATGGGGCTTCGGCGCGTTCCTGCTGGTATTCGGCGTCTACCTCCTGTCCGCCGTCGTCATCGGCACGATCGCGCGAATGTACGGACTCACCAAGACTCCCTCGATCGCGGTGATCCTCGTCGGGACCATGGTGCCCACCGTCCTGGCGACCCTGCTGGCCCTGCTGGTCACCAAGGTGCGCGGCAACGGCCCGAAGGTCGACCTGCGGTGGTCGTACACCCGCGAGGACGTCAAGGCGGGCTTCAAGTTCGGCCTGCTCGGCCTGGTGTCCACCACCATCGCGGGCACCGTGTGGGCCAAGATCGTCGGCGAGGAGGCCGCCAAGTCCTCCCTCGGCATGCTCGTCGACGACCGGTTGATGCCGGTGGCCGCCGCGATCACGTTGTTCGTCTATGTGTGGCTCATCGGCCCATTGTTCGAGGAGATCATCTACCGCGGCCTGCTGTGGGGGGCGCTGGAGCGGCTGAACATGGGCCGCTGGGTGGTGTTCGGCCTGACCACCGCGATCTTCGCGATCGTCCATCTGGAACCGATACGCACCTCCCTGCTGCTGGTCGTCGGCATCCCGATCGGCCTGGCACGGCTCTACACCGGCAGGCTCGGCGCGAGCATCGTCGCCCACCAGATAAACAACTTCGTGCCTGCCCTCGCCATCCTGCTGATCACCCTCGGGGTGATGCAGCCTTGATCCTCGACCTCAACGCCGACCTCGGCGAGGGCTTCGGCGTCTGGCGCCTCGGCGACGACGTCGCCCTGCTCGACATCGTCACCTCCGCCAACGTCGCCTGCGGTTTCCACGCGGGCGATGCCTCGACCATGCGCGCGGTCTGCCAGGCCGCGGCGGCCGGGGGAGTGGCTGTCGGCGCCCAGGTCTCCTACCGGGACCTCGCGGGGTTCGGCAGGCGCTTCATCGACGTCGACCCCGCCCAGTTGGCCGACGAGGTGCTCTATCAAATCGGCGCGCTCGACGGCATCGCGCGCGCGTCCGGGACTTCCGTGGGCTACGTGAAACCGCACGGAGCGCTCTACAACGCCGTGGTGCACCACGACGCGCAGGCCGCCGCCGTCGCGGACGCCGTGCGCGCGTTCGGCGAGTTGCCCGTCCTCGGCTTGCCTGGATCACGGCTGCTCGACGCCGCCGAATCGGTGGGTCTGCCCTGCGTCTTCGAGGCGTTCGCCGACCGCGGCTACACCCCGGAGGGCACGCTCGTGCCGCGCGGCCAGACCGGCGCGTTGATCACCGAGACCGCCGCCGTGGTCGAGCGCGCGGTGCGCCTCGCGGTGTCCGGGGAGATCGTCGCCGTCGACGGGACGGTGCTCCTGATGCCCGCCCGGTCGCTGTGCCTACACGGCGACACACCGGGTGCCGTGCATCACGCGCGGGCCGTTCGAACGGCGCTCGACCAGGCAGGTGTCAAGGTCGCCGCCTTCGTCGGGTGACCCAGGGCGTCAAGCCTGTCGCGCGTCTGGCACAATTACCCGCTGTCCGTCATGGCCGGACCCTCTCACCGTGCCGTGACGCCTGAACCTTCGGGCAAGGCCGACCGACCCCACTCGGAACGCCGCGCTCACACATCGCAGTACCGAGAGCTTTGAGGAGCACCCCAACCCGTGGCTGTCAAGATCAAGCTGCAGCGCCTCGGAAAGATCCGTGCGCCGTACTACCGCATCATCGTCTCCGACGCGCGCACCCGTCGTGACGGCAAGGCGATCGAGACGATCGGCCGTTACAGCCCGAAGGAAGAGCCGAGCCTCATCGAGGTCGACTCCGAGCGGGCCCAGTACTGGCTGGGTGTCGGCGCGCAGCCGACCGACTCGGTGAAGAACTTGCTGGAGATCACCGGCGACTGGCAGAAGTTCAAGGGCCTGCCGGGCACCGAGGGCACCCTGCGCGTCAAGGAGCCGAAGCCGTCGAAGCAGTCGCTGTTCGAGGCCGCGCTCAAGGCCGCGGGCGAGGAGCCCTCGACCGACGCGACCACGCCGAAGAAGAAGTCGGCGCCGAAGAAGGCCGAGCCGAAGGCTGACGCCGAGCCGAAGGCTGACGCCGAGGCACCGGCCGCGGCCGCCACCGAGACCGAGGCGCCGGCCGAGTGAGTGCCCTCGCGGACGCACTCGAGCACCTCGTGCGCGGCATCGTCGACCACCCCGACGATGTCCAGGTCGAGCTGGTCACGACCCGTCGTGGCCGCACGCTCGAAGTCCATGTCAACCCGGAGGACCTGGGCAAGGTGATCGGCCGGGGCGGCCGCACCGCCACGGCTCTTCGTACCGTGATGGCCGGTGTCGGCGGTCGCGGTATCCGGGTCGACGTGGTCGACACCGATCACTGATCGGACTGTGGAGCGAATGAACGCGCTGGTACTCGTCGGCCGTGTCGCCAAGGCACACGGAATCACCGGCGAACTGGCTATCGAGCTGCACACCGACTCGCCCGAGCAGCGTTTCGCGCTCGGTGAGTCGGTGACAGCCCAGTTGCGTGACGGCTCCAAGCGCATGCTCACCATCACAGCCGCCCGGCCACACGCCGGGCGGCTGCTGGTGCGTTTCGAGGAAGTCCCCGACCGCAACACCGCCGAGGACATGCGCGGGGCGCTCCTGCTCGCCGACCCCTCGACGCTGGCCCCGATCGACGACCCCGACGAGTTCTACGACTACGAGTTGGCGGGCCTGTCCGCGGTGCTCTTGGACGGGACCGAGGTCGGCAAGGTCAAGGAAATCGCCCACGGCCTCGGCGGTGAGCTGCTGGTGATCAACCGCCCCGGCGGCGAAGAGGTCCTGGTGCCGTTCGTCCGCCAGATCGTCCCGGAAGTGGACGTCAAGGGCGGCCGCGTGGTGCTCGACCCGCCCGAGGGCCTGATCGAATAAACCCGCGTCGCGGGTATCCACTGATCCACAAAAGCCTCCGCTACTCTGACGACCGCTTCGACCCTGGGGGTGGCGGATGTCCGAGAACGTGCTCACGAGCCGAGTGCCGTCGCGGACCCGTGTCGAGGCCGTGCTGTCCTTAGTCGAGTCCCTGCGTGACGTCGCCTTAGCCGAGGCCGTCACGGGCAGGGGCGCTTAGATCCGCGATGAGCAGGCGGTCCAGGAAGCTGGTCACCACCTATCTCGCGCTGGTGCAGCGGGACGGGTTCAGCGGCAGACTGATCGGCCCCGCCGTGGGCGGGCACAACACCGCCGAGCGCGTCGGGGCCCTGCTCGCCGCCACCGACGACCACGTCGCCGAGCCGCTGCGCAGGCTCAGTTCCGCCCAGGACCTGCTGGACCGCCGGGTCGAGGAGGTCGAGGCCGCGGCCCACTCGCTCAACCTGTCGTTCGACCCGCTCCGGATCGTCACCGGCCTCTACCCGCTCGGTGACCTCAACGCCTGGACCACCCCGGCCGCCGGCGGCGACCTCATCCTGATGAGCAGCGGCGCGATGGGCCTGGTCTTCCTCACCCTGAAGATCAATATGATGTCCGCCCAGATGTTCGGTGAACCGCCGATCCTGGACCGCCCGCGGACGCTCGCCGCGCTGGCCGACGTCTTCGCCGCGCACTTGCGGTACGGCGACCCGTGGCGCTCTTCGCCGCTGCCGCCGCTCACCGGCCACCGCGAGGTGATGCTGGACCTGCTGGTCAACGCCTCGGTGCGGTTCGCGATCGGCCACGAGTACGGTCACATCGTGGCCAAGCACGCGCCGGTCGGCCGCACCACGCTGACCTCGGTGGACTCCAAGGTCGAGGTCCACACCCGGTCCGCGGAGGACGAGTTCGCCGCCGACCGCCTCGGCGCCCAACTGGTCCTCACCGAGCAGTGGCTGGCCGCCGCCGCCGAACAGGACCCGCAGTTCGTCCGCAGGCACGGCCTCGCCGCCGCTGCCGCCGCCACCGGCCCGCTGTACTTCCTGCTGCTCGACCTGGTGCTGCACGAACTCGACGGCGAACTCAAGGTCGTCGGCTACCCGCCCGCGCCGAGCGGGCACCCGCCGTCCGGGCAGCGCTGGGACGCGCTGTGGCCGGTCATCGAGCAGGAATACACGCGCGCCACGGTTCCGGTGCCGCCGCTGGACCTGCCCGGCGGGCTCATGCGCTGGTTCGAGCACCTCTTCCTGGACTTGGTCCCGGCCATCGCGAAGCGCCTGGAGACGCGCGGCTAGCCTTCTGCGGTGCGGATCGACATTGTCACGATCTTTCCCGAGTACCTCGACCCCCTGCGCGGCGCGCTGCTGGGCCGGGCCATCGAACGCGGCCTGCTCAGCCTCGACGTCCACGACCTGCGTCGCTGGACCTACGACGTGCACAAAGGCGTCGACGACAGCCCGTACGGCGGCGGCCCCGGCATGGTGATGAAGCCCCAGGTCTGGGGTGAGGCGCTTGACGAGGTGTGCGCGGGCGAGCCGCCGCGGCTGGTCGTGCCGACCCCGGCGGGCAGGCCGTTCACCCAGGCCATGGCGCACGAGTACGCCACCGAGTCGCGGCTGGTGTTCGCCTGCGGTCGTTACGAGGGAATCGACCAGCGGGTCATCGACGACGCCTCGACCCGGATGCGGGTCGACGAGGTCTCCATCGGCGACTACGTGCTGGTCGGCGGCGAGGTCGCGGTCATGGTCATGGTCGAGGCGGTGGCCCGGCTGCTGCCCGGCGTCCTGGGCAACCCGCTCTCAGCCGAGCAGGACTCGTTCTCCGACGGCCTGCTGGAAGGCCCGAGCTACACCCGCCCGGAGGTCTGGCGCGACCGCGCGGTGCCCGACGTGCTGCGCTCGGGCAACCACAAGGCGATCGACCGCTGGCGCCGTGACCAGGCGATCGAGCGCACCTACGAGCGCCGCCCCGACCTGCTCGCGGCCCTGCCCGCCGAGTCGCTGGACAAGCACGACCGGGCCCTGCTCGAGCGGCTGCGCCAAGCCCCACCAGGGGGCGATTTCCGGTCCGAGGATCCCGTCTGACATACTTCCTGAGTTGTCGCGTCCGGGTCTTCCCGAGCGCGCACCTCAAGCCCACTCCCAGGCTGGACACATCGGCGGCTTGCCGCCTGCGGCCGGGAGCGACGAACGAACATCTCCGAATTGACGAGGACGGACTACCGATGAACACCCTGGATGCCCTGGACGCCAAGTCGCTGCGTTCCGACATCCCGGACTTCCGCCCGGGTGACACGCTGAAGGTCCACGTCCGCGTCATCGAGGGCACTCGTACTCGTGTCCAGGTGTTCCAGGGCGTCGTCATCCGTCGCCAGGGTGGCGGGATCCGCGAGACCTTCACCGTTCGCAAGGTGTCGTTCGGTGTCGGCGTGGAGCGCACCTTCCCGGTGCACACTCCCAACATCGCCGAGATCGAGGTCGCCAAGCGCGGCGACGTCCGGCGCGCCAAGCTGTACTACCTCCGTGAGCTGCGCGGCAAGGCCGCGAAGATCAAGGAGAAGCGCGAGCCTCAGAACGCTTCCTGACGCGCTCAGCACACCGGCTCACGTACGCTGGCGTGCGTGGTCGACCGTTCCTCCCGCCGTGTGCCGCCGCCTGCTGAAGGCGCGGCACACGTCGGGCATTTCCAGGGGGAGACGGCGGACCAGCGTCATGCCCAGACCAACGGGACTCCGGTGAGCGCCAAGCGGGTCAACGGCACCAGGGTCAACGGCACCGCCGCTCCCGAGGTCGCCTACACCGAGCCGATCCGACGAGCCGCCGAAACGCCGCCTTCAGGTCCGCAGTCCGGGAGTCCCGAGTTCTGGTTCGGCGCACCGCTGCCGGAGGAAACCCTCCCGCCGTTGCCCGAAGAACCGCCGAAGCCGCCGGTCCCCAGCGTGTCCACCCAAGTGACCGAGCAGATCTCCCGTCGCCTCGACGTGCCGCCGCCGGACGCGCACGTCACCGAGCGCATCGCGCGTCGCCCCATAGATGCCGAGACCGAGCTCATCCCCAAGGTCGAGCCGCACGGCCCCGCGCCCACGCTCCCGCCCAAGCCCGTGGTCCCGGCCAAGCCCGCGGTGCCGCCCACGGACGAGCCCTTCCCCAAGCAGTCGGCGCCGCCCAAGGCTGAGCCCGCGGTCACACCCGAGGCGGACGCCGAGGAGACCGACGAGGAGCGCAGGCGCAGGCAGGGCAAGCACCGCAGGCCGCCGCGCAAGCAGCCGCTGTGGCGCGAGCTGCTCGTCCTCGCCGGAGTGGCGCTGGTCCTCACCTTCGCGATCCAGCACTTCATCGGACGGGTGTATTCCATCCCGTCCGGCTCGATGGAGAAGACGCTGCACGGCTGCCCCGGCTGCACCGGCGACCGGGTGTTCGTCGACAAGATCGTCTACGACTTCCGCGACCCCAGCCCGGGCGACGTGGTCGTCTTCCAGGGTCCGAACACCTGGACCGAGAACGACATCCGCGACGAGCGGTCGGACAACCCGCTGGTCCGCGGCCTGCAGTACATGGGTTCGCTGATCGGTGTCGCCCCGCCCGACGAGCGCGACTTCGTCAAGCGGGTCATCGCCGTGGGCGGCCAGACCGTCGAGTGCTGCGACGAACAGAACCGCGTGCTGGTCGACGGCAAGCCCCTCGACGAGCCCTACATCTACTGGGAGCACGGCACGCCCAGCGAGCGCAATCAGTTCGCCCGCGTTACGGTGCCCGAGGGCACCCTGTGGGTCATGGGTGACAACCGCGACAACTCCTCCGATTCCCGATTCCAGGGTGGCGGCGGCATCCGCGGTGTCGTCCCGCTCGGCAAGGTCATCGGCAAGGCCCGCTACATCGTGCTTCCGCCGTCGCGTTGGCGCGGTGTGGGCGACCACAACCCGCAAGGGGACGCGGACCTGGCCGCGGCGGCGTGGCAGCAGGGGATCCCGGCCGGTCTCGGCGTGGCCGCCGCGTGGCCGATGCTGTGGATCAGCCGTCGCGCGAAGATCGCTCTCACATCACGGAAGGCTGATTAGTGTCGGACGCACACGGTGCCGTGCCAGGGGATGGACGCGGCGCCGAGAATCTCGCCGTCGACGATCCGGGCACCCAGGAGCCGGACATGCAGGAGTCGGATCAGCCCGTATCGGGCGAGCAGGAGTCCGGTAAGGCCAAGAAGAAGCGGTCCTTCTGGGTCGAGGTGCCGATCCTGATCGCGGTCGCCCTGGTACTCACCTTCCTCATCCAGACGTTCATCGCGCGGGTGTTCGTCATCCCGTCCGAGTCGATGGAACGCACCCTGCACGGGTGCGCGGGGTGCACGGGTGACCGTGTGCTCGTCGACAAGGTCGTCTACTACTTCAACGACCCGAAGCCGGGCGACGTGGTGGTCTTCGAGCGTCCGTCGACCTGGGACCAGCACGGCGCGAACAACCGGTCCGACAACGCGCTGGTCGCCTGGATCGAGGACATCGGCTCCCAGTTCGGCGTGGTCGAGCCGAGCGAGGACGACGTCGTCAAGCGGGTCGTCGCCGTGGCGGGCCAGACCATCGAGTGCTGCGACGACCAGAACCGCGTCATGGTCAACGGCAAATCCCTCGACGAGCCGTACCGCTATATGCCCGCACCGGACGCCCAGCAGGATGTGTTCGCGAAGATCACCGTCCCGCAGGGCATGGTGTTCGTGATGGGCGACAACCGCAACAACTCGCGCGACTCGCGTTCGCAGGGCGGCGGCGGCGTCAACGGGTTCGTCCCGGTCGACAACATCATCGGCAAGGCCCGCGCGATCATCCTGCCGCCGTCACGCTGGCAGGGCATCGGCGACCACAACCCGCAGCAGGTGCTTTCGGCTCCCGCGTGGCAGACCGGAATCCCCGCGGGACTGGGCATCGCGGCGGCGTGGCCGACGCTGTGGCTGGGACGCAGGGTGCGGGGCATGCTCACCGCCGGTGGTCGCTCGGCTCCCCGGTAGGCTTGATCGGTGTCCGACCAACCCCTCGACGAGGATGAGCCGAAACCGCGCAAGAGCAAGAAGAGGCGGCCGTTCTGGCAGGAGTTGCCGATTCTCATCGCGGTCGCGCTGGTGCTGACGTTCCTGATCCAGACGTTCCTCGCTCGGGTGTTCGTGATTCCCTCGGCCTCGATGGAGCAGACGCTGCACGGCTGCCCGGGGTGCTACGGCGACCGGGTCCTGGTCGACAAGCTCGTTTACACCTTCGGTGAGCCGGAGGTCGGCGAGGTCGTCGTGTTCAAGCGGCCCGCCACCTGGAACCGCCCGGAGTTCACCTCCTCGCGGTCGGACAACGTGCTGGTCAGCTGGCTGGAGAGCATCGGCGGGTTGTTCGGGCTCGCGGCGCCCGACGAGGACGACGTCGTCAAGCGGATCGCCGCGGTCGGCGGTCAGACGATCGAGTGCTGCGACGAGCAGAACCGGGTACTGGTCAACGGCAAGCCGATCGATGAGCCCTACATTTTCTGGGACACCACCCTCGGCGATGCCAAGCAGGCCAAGTTCGGTCCGATCACGGTTCCGCGGGGCATGCTGTTCGTGATGGGCGACAACCGCAACAACTCGGGTGACTCGCGCAGCCAGGGCGGTGGCGGCGGGAACGGACTGGTGCCGGTGGACAACGTGATCGGCAAGGTGCGGGCGATCATCCTGCCGCCGTCGCGGTGGCGGGGCGTCGGCGACCACGACTCGCAGGCGCTCTCCGCCCCCGCGTGGCAGACCGGTATCCCCGCGGGCCTCGGCATCGCGGCGGCGTGGCCGACGCTGTGGCTGGGTCGGCGTGTGCGCACCCTGGTGCGGCCCCGATGACCGCCTTCCTGCGCCCACCCCGCGCCGTGGTCCGCCGCGACGCGGGCAACTGGAGCCTGCAGGCCGCGCTGCACCGCCGCGGCCTCGGCCCGGTCGCGGGCGTCGACGAGGCGGGACGTGGCGCGTGCGCGGGCCCGCTGGTCATCGCCTCCTGCGTGCTGCGCCCCGGCGACGCCGACCGGCTCGACGGGCTGACCGACTCCAAGCTGATGACGGCGGCGGCGCGCGACCGGATGTTCGACCTGGTCAAGAAGCGCGCGGTCGATTACGCGGTCGTCGTCGTGCCGACCGCCGAGGTCGACCGGATGGGCGTGCATGTCGCCAACATCGAAGGCATGCGGCGCGCGGTCGCGCGGCTCGGCACCCACCCCGGGTACGTGCTGGTCGACGGCTTCCGCGTGCCGGGCCTGACGGCCCCGAGCGTCCCCGTCCTCAAGGGCGACCAGGCCGCGGCGTGCGTCGCGGCGGCGTCGGTCTTGGCGAAAGTCACCCGGGACCGCATCATGGAGGACTTGCACGACCAGTTGCCGCAGTACCGATTCGATGTTCACAAGGGCTACTGCACCGGCATCCACACCGCCGCGTTGGAGGAGCACGGACCAAGCCACGAGCACCGGTGGTCCTTCGCCAACGTAGCCGCGGCGGGGCTGACCCACGGCCTGCGCGCGCCACACCGGGTGGCGCTGAGTGTGGCCGCGGCCGCCGTGGTTCAGAATGGTGGACCACCGCAGTGAGCGGGACATCACGACCAGGAGGGGCGCGCGGCACATGAGCGCGGAGGATCTCGAGAAGTACGAGACCGAGATGGAGCTGTCGCTCTACCGGGAGTACCGCGACATCGTCGGACAGTTCGCCTACGTGGTGGAAACCGAGCGACGTTTCTACCTGGCCAACGGCGTCGACGTCCAAGTACGCGACGCCGACGGCGAGGTCTATTTCGAAGTACGCATGTCCGACGCCTGGGTGTGGGACATGTACCGGCCTGCGAGGTTCGTGAAGAACGTCCGGGTGATCACCTTCAAGGACGTCAACGTCGAGGAACTCGACAAACCGGACCTCCGGCTGCCCGAAGACGGCCCCTTCGGCACCTAACACAAGCGGGCGACAAAGAAGTGACCCGGAGATCGACTTCTCCGGGTCCGTCCACACCAATCCACAGGCCGCCACCGGGTACTCCCGCCGGGCCCTGAGGTGCGACACCGTCGAGATCGACACCACTCGATCCCGACTGGAGCACCATGCCCGCCCATCTCGACCTAGGCGCCCAAGGCGAAGTCCTCGCGGCCAGGTACCTGGAGAGCACCGGCCTGGTCCTGCTTGACCGCAACTGGCGCTGCCGCCAGGGCGAACTGGACCTGATCCTCACCGACCGCACCCGGCTTGTGGTCTGTGAGGTCAAGACCCGAACCTCCACCGCCTACGGCACCCCAACCGAGTCGGTGACGGACGCCAAAGCCGCCCGAATCCGCCGCCTGGCCACCCGCTGGCGGGTAGACCACGGCCTCCTGCCCTGCGAAACCCGCTTCGACATCGTGTCGGTGCTGTGGGCGCCAGGCGGGACACCGGAGATCCGTCACCTCAAGGCGGCCTTCTGATGGGCGGCTGTCTCTTCGGGACCGTGAATACGCACCCCATCACGCCCGCTCCGACGACCGCGCTCCCGACAGCGACTTGCCCACCAACCACGCGCTCCGCCGCCAGCCGCTCTACCGCCTGCCGCCCTGCCGGCAGGTGTTCCGGTGCCACCCGTTCCACCGTTTCCCGCTCTGCCGGCTCTCGGTCGATACCGACCCACTCGGCTGCCGCCCTCTCCATCGCCGGGTTCGGCGCCGCGGCCTGTCCAACTCGGGGTGTGGCCTGATGGTTCTCGCCCGCGCTTGGTCCATCGCCCTGTTCGGCGTCGACGGGATCACCGTCGAGATCGAGGCCGACATCGGTGGCGGCAAACCCAAAACCACGATCGTCGGGCTCCCCGACGCCTCCCTCAACGAAGCCAAGGACCGGGTTCGCGCCGCCGTGCGCAACAGCGGGCTGCAGTGGCCCGATCAACTGGTCACCCTCGGCCTCTCGCCCGCGGCCCTCCCCAAGGGCGGCTCCGGCTACGACCTCGCGCTCGCGCTGTCCGTCCTGGTCGCCGACCGCAAGGCCCCGCCGGAGTTGCTGGTGGGCACCGTCCTCCTCGGCGAACTCGCGCTCGACGGCAGGCTGCGCACGGTTCGGGGTGTCCTGCCGTGCATGCTCGCGGCCCGCCGTTCCGGGCTTCGTCGAGCGATCGTGCCCACGGCTGCCATGGCCGAAGCGTCGCTGGTCGGCGGGCTGGAGGTCTATGGCGCCGACTGCCTCACCGACGTCCTCGTCTGGGCGCGCGGCGAGGGCGAACTGGCCCGGCCCGAGCCGCTCACCGCCGACACCGGAGCCGCGCCGCCGGATCTCGCCGATGTGCTCGGCCAGCCCGAAGCCCGGTGGGCCTTGGAAGTCGCGGCGGCCGGCGGGCACAACCTGCTCCTCGCCGGGCCACCCGGCACGGGCAAGACCATGCTCGCCAAAAGACTGCCAGGTTTGCTGCCCCCACTCGCCCGGGAGCAAGCGCTTGAAGTCACCGCCATCCACTCCGTCTCCGGCGACCTGACCGCCGAATCACCGCTGATCACCCTCCCGCCTTTCATCGCGCCGCACCACACGACGTCCGTGCCCGCGCTCGTCGGCGGCGGCGTCGGCCTGGCCAAGCCGGGTGCGATCAGCAAGGCGCACAGGGGAATTCTCTTCTTGGACGAAGCCTGCGAGTTCGCCCCGAACCGACTCGAAGCGCTGCGGACCGCACTGGAGGAAGGCGAGATCCGCCTGGCCCGGCGCGACGGCGTCGTCCGCTATCCGGCCGCGTTCCAGCTGGTTCTGGCCACCAATCCCTGCCCCTGCGCACCGTCTCGCGAAGCGGACTGTGTCTGCGCTCCACACGCCAGACGTCGTTACCTGGCAAGGCTTTCCGGGCCGCTGCTGGACCGTGTCGACCTGCGGGTGCGGATGCGGCCGATCACCGCCATGTCCCGAGCCGGTGACGCCGAGCCGGAGTCCACCGCCACGGTCCGCGAGCGGGTCGAACATGCCCGCGACCGAGCGGCCCACCGCTGGTCCGCCCACGGCTGGCCGACCAACTCCGAAGCGCCGGGCCCGATGCTTCGCCGGGAATTCGCCTTACCCCGCGACACCACCGCCCTGCTCGACCGCAGCCTCAACACCGGTGCCCTCACGGCCCGGGGCGCCGATCGCTGCCTGCGCATCGCCTGGACGCTCGCCGACCTGGCGGAGTCGGCAACCCCCACCGCAGACCATGTCGCGGCCGCTCTCGAGTTCCGCGACCGCCGGTCGACGTGAACTCCTTGCCATAAAACGACTTCGCGAAGGAATACCGATGAATAGCTTGCCCACGAAGGACCATGAAGCGCAACTGGTCCGGTTCCCTTTGGTCACAAGCGATTGTGGGGGAAGGATATGACAATCGACCCTATTCGCGCCGCTCGCGCCTACCTCCTGGGCGTGGCTGAGCCACCCGCGCCCGCGTTGTCGATGTTCGTCGACGCGCTCGGCCCGGTGGAGGCCGCCGCGCGGGTCAGGGCGGGGGAGGTGCCGGACCCGGTTCGGGACGAGACCTCGGCTCGCAGCGCACGCGACCGCGTCGAAGCCGACCTTGAGAACGCGGCGGCTGCGGGTGCGCGGCTGGTCATCCCGGAGGACGACGAGTGGCCCGGCTGGCCGCTGCTCGCCCTGCACAACGCGTGCCGACGCGGCCTGCGCTGGGCGGGGCCGCCCCTCGCGCTGTGGGTGCGCGGTCCGGTCGCACTCGACGACGCCCTCCAGCGTGCCGTTTCCGTCATCGGGGCCAGGGCCGCGACGAGCTACGGCGAGCACGTCGCCACCGAGTTCGGCTACGGCCTCGCCGAGGCGGGCCCGACAGTCGTCTCCGGCGCCGCGTACGGCATCGACGGCGCCGCCCACCGCGGCGCGCTCGGTGCCGAGGGCACGACCGTCGCCGTGCTCGGCTGCGGAGTCGACGTCCGGTACCCGGCGGCGCACTCCCGGCTGCTCGACCGGATCGCCGACACCGGCGCGGTGATCAGCGAGTACCCGCCGGGCACACCACCGGCGAAACACCGGTTCCTGGTGCGCAACCGACTGATCGCCGCGCTCAGCGCGGGCACGGTCGTCGTCGAGGCCGGTGTGCGCAGCGGCGCCCGGAACACGGCGTCGACGGCGGCGGCGCTGGGCAAGATCGTGCTGGCGGTGCCCGGCCCGATCGGCTCGGCGATGTCGCTGGGCTGCCACGAACTGCTGCGGCTCGGGGCGGCCACGGTGGCGTGTTCGGTGCCGGAGATCCTGGAGGCGGTCGGGCAGGTCGGCGCGGACCTCGTCGCGCCCCGGGAGAAGCCGAAGCGGTCGACCGACGGGTTGGGTGATCAGGCTCTCCGTGTGCACGAAGCACTGAAAACACGGGGCGGGCTGAGCCCGGAACAGGTCTCGTCGGCGTCGGGGGTGCCGTTGTCGCGGGTCAGAGCGTTGCTGCCGGAGCTGGAACTCACCGGACTCGCCGCACGCGGCGAAGAAGGGTGGTGCCGACTTCGATCATGACGGCGTGGCGATGCTTGACCCGAGCCCCGCCATGGCGCAGCGTCAGGGGGTGCCTCGCGCCTCCACCGGATCAAGCCGGGTCGACCTCCACCGGGTCCGATCCGCGCTGCCGGGCGAGGTCCGCACGGTGTTGGCCGACTACGAACGCCATTTGGCCCTGGAACGGGGCCTGTCCCCGCACACGGTCCGCGCCTACGTCGGCGACGCGGTCTCGTTGCTCGGACACCTCCACGGCCTCCTCGGCGACACCGCCGGGGAGGCCGGAACCGAGACCGACAACGGTGACGGTGACGGTGACGGTGACGGTGATCGGCATACCGATGACCGTCAGGGCCGGCCAGGGGCGGGCCTCAGGGGCGTCGGGCTCGATCTTGAAGGGCTGCGTGGGTGGCTGGCGGCGCAGTTGGGGGCCGGTGCGAGTCGGACGACTATGGCCAGGCGGTCGGCTTCGGCGCGGACTTTCACCGCGTGGGCGCTTCGGCGCGAGCACCTCGACGTCGATCCGGGGTCGCGGTTGGTCGCTCCGGTGCGGCATCGGACGCTGCCGTCGGTGTTGCGGCAGGACCAGGCCTCGGAGTTGATGCGGGTGTCGGCGGCGGGCGCGGCCCAGTTGGATCCGGTGGCGCTGCGTGATCACGCGCTGCTGGAGTTGCTGTACGCCACCGGCATTCGGGTGTCGGAACTCTGCGGGCTCGACATTGACGACGTCGATTCGGGGTCGCGGGTACTCAGGGTGATGGGCAAGGGCGGCAAGGAGCGGACGGTCCCGTTCGGTGTTCCCGCCGCCGCCGCCGTGTCGACCTGGCTTGATCAGGGTCGGCAGGCACTTGCACGCGATGATTCCCCGCCGGCACTGTGGCTCGGTACCCGTGGGGGACGGCTCCAACCAGCCAGTGTGCGACGCATCGTGCACGACGCTTTGGGGGCGGTCTCGGGCGCCCCGGACATGGGCCCGCACGGCCTTCGCCACTCCGCGGCTACACACCTGCTCGAAGGGGGTGCTGACCTTCGTAGCGTCCAGGAGCTACTTGGTCACGCTACGCTCTCGACGACCCAGCTCTACACCCACGTGACCGTCGAACGGCTGAAGGCGATCCATGACCGAACCCATCCCCGTTCCCGGTGACACCGGGGAAGGTTCTCGGACACCGGTGGCCCCGTCCCCGGAATCGAGACCCCCGGTGAACGGCACCGCCGTCCCCTTCGGGACCGGCGAGACCTCCGGAGTGCTGCCCGGAGACCAACGCACCGCCGACGACGTCGAAGCGGGCATCGTCGCCCTGTGGCGGAAGTTCGGCGAGCAGCGCGAGCACGGCCTCAGGGACCGGCTCGTGCTGCACTACGCGCCCCTCGTCAAGTACGTGGCGGGACGGGTGGGCACCGGCCTGCCCGCGCACGTCGACGTGTCGGACCTGATCCAGTCCGGGATCTTCGGCCTGGTCGACGCCATCGAGAAGTTCGAGCCCGAGCGCGGCCTCAAGTTCGAGACCTACGCCATGCAGCGCATCCGCGGCGCGATCCTCGACGACCTGCGCGCCCAGGACTGGGTGCCGCGCACCGTCCGCGGCCGGGCCCGCGAAGTCGAACGCGGCATCGAACGCCTCGGCGCCAAACTGCAGCGCACCCCGAACGACGCCGAACTCGCGGGCGAACTCGGCCTGACCGTCGGCGAACTGCGCGACGTCTACGCCCAGCTCCAGCTCACCAGCGTCGTCGCGCTCGACGAACTCGCCGCCGCCGGGCGGGGATCGACCTCGCTGGCCGACACGCTGGAGGACGAGACCGCCGAGGACCCGGTGGCGCTGCTCGTCGACCAGGACAACCGCCGCCAGCTCGCCGAGGCCATCGGCAGGCTCGCCGAGCGCGACCGGGTCGTGGTCACCCTGTACTACTTCGAGAACCTCACCCTCGCCGAGATCGGCCGCGTCCTCGGCGTCACCGAGTCGAGGGTCTGCCAGCTGCACACCCGCGCCGTGCTCCGCCTCCGCGCGAAACTCCTCGAGGTCGCGGAAGTCTGAGGCACCGGACTCCCAGCCGGGTCGCAGGGGGAGCAGCCGCACCCTCGGCGGGCGGATGAGCCACAGGGGCTCCAGGTACACCCCGTCGCGCCGCAGGCTCCAGTGCAGGCACGCGGAGGCGGGACACCCCGGGTGGCCCGGGGCGAGTACCCCGATCTGGTCGCCCCGACGCACCCGCGCCCCGGCCGCCACCGACGGCACCACGGGTTCGTACGCGGTGCGCAGACCGGCGTCGTGATCGATGGCGATGACCTCGCGGTCGACCACCCGCCCGGCGAACGCCACCACACCGTCGCCCGCCGCGAGGACCGGTGTTCCAGGTGCGCTCGCCAGGTCGACACCGCGATGACCGGGCCCATAGGGGCTCGACGGGGCTTGGAACGGCCGCACGACTTCGTGGGGTGGAGGAAGCGGCCAGGAGAAACGCCCATCATCCGGCGGCTCCGACTCCGACTCCGGTTTCGGCTCCGCGGCCCGGCCTTGGCCCGGCGGCTCGGCGGGATCGGCAGAGCTGTCGCCGCGGGCCAGGGCCGACCGGATGGGGCGGTGATCCGGTTCAGCCGGGCGGATAGGGCGATGATCCGGCGGTTCAGCCGGTCGGGTGGGGGCGTTGCCGCGTGGTCGGGCCGGAGCTGTCGGGCGCCCGGGCAGCTGGGCTCGACGAGCTGGGGTCGCGGCGATCTGGCCGACCCGGGCGACCTTGAAGGAGATGGCGGCATCTCGACCAGTGGCCGGGCCTGCGCCCGCCTGCCACAACCAGCCCGCCACCACAGCCCCCATCAGCGCCCCCAGAAGCGTCGCGACGATCACCGACCAGAGGCGGTGACGGCGGTGTTCGCGCTGGTGGCGGGGCATACGACAAGGCTGCCGGAGCCTGTTCCGCGGCACCAGGGGTTGATCAGATCTGTGGATGAATCCGGGCCCTGTGGATAACCGCGGGCTCCGATTCTCGATTCCGACCCTGACCGGCGTACACTTCGATCCGCGTCTCGTGGCGACATGAGGCGACTTCGCGTGCCAGTGCGCGTCCGCGGCTACCGCAAGTGGCGGCCGCGGCATCAAGGGCGATCGACGGTCCCGTTCTCACCAGCGGGTTCGGCCGCCCGCACGGCACCAGGGCCGGCAGGTCACCGACCTGCGGCGACAACCGAGTACGCGCGCCACGGCCCCACCGCCGGGCGCGCCCGAAACGAAGAGGTGCGAACCCGGCCATGGCCGTCGTCACCATGAGGCAACTGCTGGATTCCGGCGTGCACTTCGGGCACCAGACCCGCCGCTGGAACCCGAAGATGAAGCGCTACATCCTGACTGACCGCAACGGTATCTACATCATCGACCTGCGGCAGACCCTGACCTACATCGACCGCGCCTACGAGTTCGTCAAGGAGACTGTCGCCCACGGCGGCTCGATCCTTTTCGTCGGCACGAAGAAGCAGGCGCAGGAAGCCATCGCCAACGAGGCGCTGCGCGTCGGCATGCCCTACGTGAACCAGCGCTGGCTGGGCGGCATGCTCACCAACTTCTCCACCGTGCACAAGCGTCTTCAGCGCCTCAAGGAGCTGGAGTCGATGGAGCAGACCGGTGGCTTCCAGGGTCTCACCAAGAAAGAGATCCTGATGCTGACCCGCGAGAAGGACAAGCTCGACCGCACCCTCGGCGGTATCCGCGACATGGCGCGCGTTCCCAGCGCCATCTGGATCGTGGACACCAAGAAGGAGCACATCGCGGTCGGCGAGGCGCGCAAGCTGCACATCCCGATCGTGGCGATCCTCGACACCAACTGCGACCCGGACGAGGTCGACTACCCGATTCCGGGTAACGACGACGCGATCCGCTCCGCCGCGCTGCTGACCAAGGTGGTGGCCGAGGCCGCCGCCGCCGGTCTCATCGCGCGCTCGGGTGCCCGCAACGGCGCCGACAAGCCGGAAGCGGGTGCTGCCACCGAGCCGCTGGCCGAGTGGGAGCAGGAGCTGCTCAAGGGTGCCGAGACCGCCGCCGCCGATGGCGAGCAGGCCGTCGCCGCGGTCGAGGCCGCGACCGAAACCCCCGCCGAGTCCTGATCTCGGCTCGCGGTGGCCGCCCTGGACTTCGGTCCGGGGCGGCCATCGCGCCTCAAACTAAGCGAACGCGCGTAACCGAAGAAGGACGGAAAACGCACGATGTCGAACTTCACCGCGGCCGACGTCAAGAAGCTCCGGGACCTCACCGGCGCCGGAATGATGGATTGCAAGAAGGCGCTGACCGAGACCGACGGCGACTTCGAGAAGGCCGTTGAGATCCTGCGCATCAAGGGCGCCAAGGACGTGGGCAAGCGCGCCGAGCGCACCACCGCCCAGGGCCTTGTCGCCGCCGACGGCGGTGTCATGGTCGAGCTGAACTGCGAGACCGACTTCGTCGCCAAGAACGAGGAGTTCCAGGCGCTGGCGAACAAGATCGTCGCCGTCGCCCGGGACACCAAGGCCACCGACGTCGACACGCTCAAGGCCGCCGAGCTCGACGGCGGCACCGTCGCCGAAGCCGTGCACAACCTCTCGGCCAAGATCGGCGAGAAGCTCGAGCTCCGCCGCGTCGTCGTCTTCGACGGCCCCGCGACCAGCTACCTGCACCGCCGCGCCTCCGACCTGCCGCCCGCCGTGGGCGTGCTGGTCGAGTACTCCGGCGACGGTGAAGAGGTGGCCCGCTCGGTCGCCATGCAGATCGCCGCGATGAAGCCGCGCTACGTCACCCGTGACGAGGTGCCCGCCGACGTCGTCGCGACCGAGCGCCGCATCGCCGAGGAGACCGCCCGCGAAGAGGGCAAGCCCGAGGCCGCGCTGCCGAAGATCGTCGAAGGCCGGGTCAACGGCTTCTTCAAGGACGCCGTGCTGACCGAGCAGTCCTCGGTCGTCGACTCCAAGAAGTCGGTCAAGGCCATCCTCGACGAGGCGGGCGTGACCGTCAGCCGCTTCGCGCGCTTCGAGGTCGGCCAGGCCTGACCTGCGCTAAGCAATCTAGTGACTAGGGTTATGCCCCGTCCCCGGTACCGACCGAGGGCGGGGCATAGTCACGAGGAGGGGTCTTACGTGACTCAGAACGGCAGCTACCGCCGAGTCCTGCTCAAGCTGGGCGGCGAGATGTTCGGCGGCGGCGAGGTCGGTGTCGACCCGGACGTCGTCTACGCGGTGGCCCGGCAGATCGCCGACGTCGTCCGCGGCGGGGTGCAGACCTCCATCGTCATCGGCGGTGGCAACTTCTTCCGCGGCGCGGAGCTGAGCCAGCGCGGGATGGACCGCGACCGGGCCGACTACATGGCGATGCTGGGCACCGTCATGAACTGCCTCGCCCTGCAGGACTTCCTGGAGAAGGAAGGCATCGACACCCGCGTCCAGACGGCCATCACCATGGGCCAGGTCGCCGAGCCCTACATCCCGCGCCGCGCCGAGCGGCACCTGGAGAAGGGCCGCGTGGTCATCTTCGGCTGCGGGGTCGGCATGCCGTACTTCTCCACCGACACCGCCGCCGCGCAGCGCGCGTTGGAGATCGGCTGCGACGCGGTGCTGATGGCCAAGGCCGTCGACGGTGTCTACGACGCGGACCCGAAGCTCGACCCGAACGCGAAGATGTTCACCGACATCACCCACCGCGAGGTGCTGGAGCGTGGACTCAAGGTCGCCGACGCGACCGCGTTCAGCCTTTGCATGGACAACAACATGCCGATCATCGTGTTCAACCTTCTGACGGAGGGGAACATCGCGCGCGCGGTGCGTGGTGAGAGGATCGGCACGCTGGTCAGTACGCCCGCGAAGTGAACAGCGTGACCCACCGCACTTAAGGAGCGCCCCCTTGATCGACGAGACACTCCTCGACGCCGAGGAGAAGATGGAAAAGGCCGTGTCGGTGGCCAAGGAGGACATGAACTCCGTCCGCACCGGTCGCGCGACGCCGTCGATGTTCTCCCGCATCCACGTCGAGTACTACGGCTCCATGACCCCGCTCAACCAGCTGGCGAGCGTCGCGGTCCCGGAGGCGCGGATGGCGGTCGTCAAGCCGTACGACGCCACCCAGCTCAACGCCATCGAGAAGGCGATCCGGGACTCCGACCTGGGCGTCAACCCGAGCAACGACGGCAGCATCATCCGCATCGTCATCCCGCAGCTCTCCGAGGAGCGCCGCAAGGAGATGGTGAAGGTCGCCAAGACCAAGGGTGAGGACGCCAAGATCTCGATCCGCAGCGTCCGCCGCAAGGCCAAGGAAGAGCTCGACCGGTTGGTGAAGGACGGCGAGTCGGGTGAGGATGACGTGGTCCGCGCCGAGAAGGAACTGCAGAACCTGACCGACAAGTACGTCCACCAGGTCGAAGAGCTCGTCAAGCACAAGGAAGCCGAACTGCTCGAGGTCTGACCTCGAACAGCAGGCAAGGAGTACGCGGAGATGGTGGCCGGGCCCGTCGGGGAGCTGGAGCATGAATCTAGGGAGCACCCGGTGACAACCGGAAGCGCGGATCTGCCCGCGCCGAACGTCTCGCGCGCGGGCCGCAACCTGCCCGCGGCGATCGGCGTCGGCGTGGTGCTCGGTGGGGCTGTGCTGCTCGCCCTGCTCACGGCCCGGCATGTGTTCATCGGGATCGTGGCGATCGCGGTCGCCGTGGCGACGTGGGAACTCGTGGGCGCCCTCAAGCGCGGCGCGGGGATCGACGTGGCGCTGTGGCCGGTGCTGATCGGCGGTCAGGCGATGGTGTGGCTGTCGTGGCCACTCGGTCGCGACGGTCTGCTCACCGGGTTCGTGGTGACGATCCTGGCGTGTCTGCTGTGGCGGTTGCGCGGTGGTGTCGAGGGCTACCTGCGTGACGCGAGCGCGTCGGTCTTCACCGCGGCCTACGTGCCGCTGTTCGCCTCTTTCGCCGCGATGCTCGTGGTCCCCGCCGACGGTGCCGCCCGCGTGCTCTGCTTCATGATCCTCGTGGTCAGCTCCGACACCGGCGGGTACATCGCCGGTGTGCTGTTCGGCAAGCACCCGATGGCACCGGTGATCAGCCCGAAGAAGTCCTGGGAGGGCTTCTGCGGTTCGGTGGTCGCCGGTGTCGTCGCGGGTGCGCTCACCGTCCACTTCATGCTGGGCGGCGAGATCTGGCAGGGCGTGCTGTTCGGTGTCGCCATCGTCGCCACCGCCACCCTGGGCGACCTGGTGGAATCGGTGATCAAGCGCGACCTCGGCGTCAAGGACATGGGCACCCTGCTGCCGGGTCACGGCGGCCTGATGGACCGCATGGATTCGCTGCTGCCCTCGGCCGTGGTGTCCTGGTTGTTGCTTCGCCTATTCCTCCCCGCCTGATTCGTGCTTTCCTGGGTGGTATGGGGATGGTCGCGCGCGCTAGAGCACGGTTGATCACGTCGTTGCGTGCGGCGGAGATCGTGCCGAGCCCGAACATCTGGCACTGGCCCGAGGTCTACGAGACCGAGAACCGCGCCCAGGACGCCGAGGGCGCGCTGTGGCGACTCCTTGGCGACCTGTGCGACTGGTCCGGCGACATCCTGGACGTGGGCTGCGGCGACGGCTTCCACCTGCCGCGGTTCGCCTCGGCGGCCCGAGCGGTGCTCGGGGTCGAGCCGCACCTGCCGCTGGTCGAGCGGGCCCGCGCCCGGATCGCGAAGATGCCCGGGATCGCGGTGGCGCCCGGGTCGGCGCAGGATCTGCCGGTCGGCGACGCGACCTTCGACGTGGTGCACGCCAGAACGGCGTACTTCTTCGGCCCCGGCTGCGACCCGGGCCTGCGTGAAGCCGACCGCGTGCTGCGGCCCGGCGGCACGCTGGTGATCGTCGACCTCGACGCGGCGTGCCCGCCGTACGGCCGGTGGATGCGGGCTGACCTGCCCGATTACGACCCGGCGGAGGTCGACAAGTTCTTCGACCTCGTAGGGTTCACCCGCCACCGGGTCTCCACGGTGTGGCGCTTCGCCGACCGGGAGAGCATGGCAGCGGTCCTGCGGATCGAGTTCTCGGCGGCCGTGGCGACGCGCGCGCTCGCGGAGGTGCCGGGACTCGAGTTCACCGTGGGCTACCGGGTCTTGATCCGGCGCAAGCCCACCGGGCTCGTCTGTCCCGCCTCCCCGCAATTGTGACCCCTGGTCGCCTGATGTGGATTGCTGCGGATGCGTTGTAGCCGTGGTCGTCTGCCGTCACGGTCCCCTTAGGTAGCTGTTCCCGCCGGGTTTGCGGCGATCCGACCTACCGGGCCGCGTGCTCCATGCAGGCGACGGGGTCGGTGAAGACCGGTTCGAGGGCGGTGTGGGCGGCGCCGCGGGCGGGGCCGGTGAAGGCGAAGGCGGAGGTCCTGATCTCGCAGCCGCCCGCTTGGCCCGCGATGGCCCGCGCCTCCACAGCGCCGCGTACGTGGGTGAGGAGGTGGTCGCCGAAGTAGGAGAAGTAGCCGCCGAGGATCACCGCTCGGGGGCTGAGCACGTCGATCAGCATGCCCACGACGACGCCGAGGCCCTGCCCGACCGTCCCCAGTGCGGCCAGGACATCGGGTTCGCCGGCGTCGGCGCGGGTTCGCAGGCCGGTCATCAACTGGTCGAGGTCGCCCAAGGCGTGCGGTGGGTCGGCCACGGCGTCGAGGAACGCTGTCATCCCGATCGTGGCCTCGACGCACCCGCTGCGCCCGCACGGGCACACGAGGTCGGGGCGGCCCAGTGGCAGGTGGCCGATCTCGCCCGCGAAGCCCATGGCACCGCGCAGGATCTGTCCGTCGACCAGGATTCCGGCGCCCACGCCGAGTCCGCCGGTCACGTAGAGCAGGTCGTGGACGCCCTCGGTGCGGGCCACGGCGTATTCGGCGACCGCGCCGAGCCGGGCATCGTTGTCGATGCGTATCGGGGGGACGTCCGCGGTCAGCCGCTCGATCAGTCCGTCGACCAGAGGCACGTCCGACCAGCCGAGCGGGGCGGCGAAACGGATCACGCCGGTGTCGCGGTCCATCTGGCCCGGCGCGGCGATGGTGATGCCGAGGACCTGGCTGCCGGACGCGGCCAAGACCGTGAGGGCGTCGTCGATGAGTCCCGCGACGGCGTCGAGCACGGTGTCGGGGTCGGCTCGGTCGACGGCGATGGCGCGGTCGTGCAGGACGTCGTCGCGCAGGTCGAGTGCGACCGCGCGGGCGCCGGTGGCGGTGATCTCCACGCCCAGGCCGCAGATGGCCGTGCCGCGCAGTTCCACCGTCTGCCGGGGTCTGCCGACCGCACCGGCCCTCGTGGCGTCGGCCTGGTAGACCAAGTCGAGTTCGATCAGCTCGCTGACCAGCGTGGACACCGTCGCCTTGGGCAGCCCGAGATCCTCGGCGAGCTGGGTCTGGGACCGCGATCCGTGGGTGTTGAGCTCACGCAGCACCAAGCCCAGATTGGCCCGGCGGATGGCGGTCCGGCTGGCAGGCTCACCGGACCGGACAAGGGGAACCGGAACGTCCGCTCGTGTCATGCGCATCGTTTCGGTCCCCCTTGGTCGGTCCCACTACTTTCCTACACCCCGGTGACGTTCAGCTCGGCGACCGACGCCCAAGGCCCGCCCGCCTGCTCCGAGGTGGCGCGGAACTTGACGTACCGCCCCGATTTCGCCGTGAAGCAGGCATCCGACTCGGCCGTCGTGTTGGCGAACGTCCCGGTCTTCACCGCCGTGCCCCACGTCGTGCCGTCCGCGGAAACGTAGACCTCGTAGCCCGCGACCTTGCCGTTGACCCCGCTCTGCCTGGGCAGGTGGTGCAGGCACGACACCGAGTACGAGCGGCCGAGGTCGAGCACGATCTCGTGCGGGTACGCCGCGTCCGGGTCGACCTGCGACCACGCGGTGTGCCACATCGTGTCCGCCACGCCGTCGAGCACGTTGGCGGCGCCGCCGTTGGTCGCGGTGTCCGCACTGGACACCGACTCGACCGTGATCCCCGACTGCGGGATCCTCGACGCCGCCTTGTATCCGACGTTCAGCTCGGCCATCGCGGTCCACGGGTTCCCGCCGACCTCCGACAGCGCGCGCAGCCGCACGTGCCGGGCCTGCCGGGCGGTGAAGGTGACCGCCTGCTCCGTCGTGGTGTCCGGGAACGTGCCGGTCGCCGCCGCCGTGCCCCAGTTCACCCCGTCGGTCGAGGTGTACACCTCGTAGTTCGCGATCCGCCCGTTGCTCTGGGTCTGCCGCGGCAGGTAGTACACAGTGGACACGTTGTAGGTCGCGCCCAGGTCCACCCGGATCTCGTGCGGCATCGGGTCCGAACCGCCCGACCACTTGGTGTGCCAGATGGTGCTCGCGTTGCCGTCCAACACGTTCGCCGCGGCGCCGTTCTCGCCGGTGGTCTCCTGCGAGTCCACATAGGTCACCGACATCCCGGACTGCGGCACCCGCACCACATCGCCGCCGGAGCCGGGGCCGAGGTCGTCGACCACCAGGTCGTCGAGGATCAGGTCCGCTTCGTTGTTCGACCCTTCCGGTGTCAGCTTGCGGACACCGATCCAGGCGTTGGGGCCCGCGGTGAACGTCTTGCTGAACACCGTGGTGGTCCGCGCCTGGGCGAAGTTCGTGGAGCTGGTCTCCGAGGCGCCCGAGCCGGTGATGAAGGCGTACTCGTTGCCGAACCCGGCCTGGTAGTTCATGGTCACCTTGTACTGGCGCCCCTCGGTGAACCGCAGCGTCTGCGGCACCGTCTGGTAGATCAGCCGCTGCCGTTCCTCGTGCGACTTCAGCGAGTTGCCGCCGGTGATCACGTCGTCGACCAGCTTCCCGTTCCAGCCCGCCTGGGTGTACGGCGCGTTGCGCTGGGCGATATGGGTGCGCGGGTCGGTCTGCGAACCGCCGCCGACCACGAATGGGCCCCAGCCCGCGTCGACGTTCTCGAAGTCCTCGGCAAAATAGTGAGCGCCCACGGGCGTGCGCCCGGAACGGACCACGCGGACGTCGTCGAAGACCACGGTGCCCGAACCGGTCGCGGTCGAGAGCGCCAGCGTGGCGGTGGTCTGCCCGGCGGGGACGTCGAAGAGGACCTTCATCCGCTGCATCGTCGTGCCGTTCTTCTCGCTGCCGCCCGCGGCCTGGGTGACCCCGGACCAGTCGGCGTACACCGACGCGGCTGTCCCGCCGGTGGGAGTCACGCTCAGCGTGGCCTTGCGTCCCGCGGGAGTCGACACCCACACCGACGCCGAGTACGTGCCCGCGGTCAGCCCGGTGAGCTGCTGGGACACCGTCGGCGTGGAGTTCGCGCCGACGGTCAGCTCGTTCTGGCCGGACCCGTTGCGGCTGACCGAGGCGCCCGTCCCGGTGACCGACCACGCCGACAGGTTCCCGGCGTAGAAGCCCGGGTCCTTCACCGGCGTGCCCTGGCCCCAGTTCGCGTCGCCTTGGACCGGCGCCACGCCGTTGTGGACGACGTAGGCGGTGTTCGCGGCCGCGTTCAGCGAGACCTGCCCGCCGGTGACGGCCAGGTCGCCGACGAGCACGCGCCCGGCGTCGGTGAGCTGGTAGAGCTTCGGCGCGGTCCAACCCGCGGGCAGGGTCCATGTCGTGCTGCCGCCGGAACCGTTCCAGTGGTAGAGCTTGTTGTCACGGGGGAGGAGATAGGCGTTGCCGCGCAGCACTTCCCGGCCGTTGTCGCGGATGACCTTGGTGCCGCCGGCGTTGGTCACGCTGACGCCGTTGGCCAGCGTCACCGTGTCGGTGGTCCACTTGGTGATCGGTGCGTTCTGCAGGTACTTCGTCGGCAGGTTCACCCCGAAGGTGGTGCGCAGGAAGGCGTTGAAGTCCTTCTTGCCCTGCCAGCCTTCGTAGGACTCGAGTTCGGCGCCGCCGAGCAGCGGGTGCCGGACGATCCAGTCGTCGCGGGTGTGGTTGCCGATGAACCGCGCGAGCTGGGAGTTGATCCCCTTGTAGTCGCTGCCGCCGTAGTTCACGTCGGCCGACCAGTGCGTCCACACGGTGTTGTCGACCAGCTTGTCCGGGAACTCGGTCGCCATCTGCCAGCCCAGGCCGTTGATGTCGCGGGCCAGCTTGCGGGAGACGTAGCCGTCGCCGTACCAGACGTCGACGTAGAGGAAGTCCAGTCCGGGCACGGCCGCCTTGAGCTCGTTGAGCCGGGCCGGCCGGTCGCCGGACTGGCCGTCCTTGCGGGCGTCGACGACGTAGGACTGGTCGAGCCAGTCCCAGCCGTTGGCGCCGGTGTGCTTGGCGGGGTTGAACGTGCGCGACACGGGATATTCCTCGTGCGCGTTGACATGCACGCCGATGTCGGCGTTGAGGCCGTCGGCCGCCTCGGTCAGCGCGCGCAGCTCCGCCGCGCCGCCCATCTTCGGGCCGACGTAGCCGTAGTCCATGTGCGCTGAGTCGTGGCCTTCTGAACCGTAACCCTTGAGCAGCACGAACTGCCCGAGCCCGTCGGTGGCGCGGGCGACCCGTTTGGTCTCGTCGAGTGTCTGTGGGAACGGGTGCGTCGCCTGCGAGCCGAAGTTGAACGGGATGCGCTGCACCACGCGGTCCGCGGTGTGCTCCCAGCCCTGCGGCGCCGTCCAGATGTCGCGGGCGGCGACGGCCGCGTCCTGCCAGTCGACCACGCCGTCGCCGTTGCGGTCGCGAGTGATCGCGACCTTGGCGTAGGGCAGCGGCTCGGTGTCGGTCAGTGCCGCGCCCGCCGGCCGGTAGAGCCAGTCGCCGCTCCACAGCCCGGCCCGGCGGTAGCCCGTCTTCGCCACGACCTGCTTTTGCAGCCGCCCGCTCTCATTGGCGTTGGTGCCGGAAGGGTTGTCGTAGTAGGAGTTTGAGACAATCGCGGCACCGAGCGTCGCGGTGTTGGCCACGGCGAACATCGCCCCGGTCGGCGCGGTGTCGGCCGCGGTGGTCGAGGTGATGGCGGTGAACGTGTCGCCGGTGCCGGTGGTCGCGGTGTTCATCCGCGCGGTGGCGATCGACGCGCCGGTCTGGCTGCTGCGCACGGAGACCAAGTTGTGGCCCGGGATGGCCAGAGTGGACACCCGCAGGGAGGTGGTGTCGCTGATGCCGGTCACCGCGAACTGCACGACGGACCCGCTCACCGACAGCCGGGCGTCGATGGTGACGCCGGAGAACGAGAGCTTGTAGTCGACGCGGTCGGTCGCGACGGTCGAGGTGACGGTGGGGGTGTAGGTGGTGCCGTTGACCCGGATCTGGGTGAGCGGGTCCTCGTTGCCGTGCAGTACGGCGCTGCTCGCGAGGTCGGTGTAGCTGATCACGCGGGGGAAGCTGTCGTCGACGCTGACGGACAGGGCGGGCGAGGTGATGGTGACCGCCGCGCCCTCGGCTGCGGCGGTCACGACTGGGATGGCCAAGGTTCCGGCTATCAAGGCAAGCGTTAACGGGACTTGGGCACGCATGCGCACTCCTGCAGGGGTAGGAGAGTTAGTTCAGCTAGTGTTCTAACTCACTTTGCCTACGTCAAGAGGTGCGGTGCAAAAATGTGCTCGAATTTGGTCGATCAAGACCAACTTCGCGCAACAATTAGTCCAGGGAGCCTCGGAAGACGTCCGGCTTGCCCAGTTCGGGCTCGGCCACGAAGCGAACGGTGTCGCTGTCGCCGGGATGAAGGTCCAGCATCACGATCTCGTTGGCTCCCGCGGCCAGCACCGGCTTCGGCACGTAGAGCCGGGTCTGCGGGCCGCGGTCCCAGTAGCGCCCCAGGTTGAAGCCGTTGACCCACACCACGCCCTTGGCGAACCCGGGCAGGTCGACGAAGGTGTCCGCGGGCTCGTCCACCCGCAGCACACCGCGCCGGTACATCGGCCCGCCGCCTGGCTGTCCAAAGTGGATCTTGTCGATGTCGGCCAGGCGCAGGACCTCCCAGCCGGTCAGGGCGACACCGTCGACCAGCACGCCGCCGAGCAGGCCCTTGCGGTCGTGCAGGTGCGGGCCGTAGTTCACCCGGCCCTGGTTCTCCAGCAGGATCTCCAGCAGCGCGCCCCCCGCCGGCAGCGCCACGGTGTCGCGCTCGCCGTCGCGCTCCAGTACGTCGATCTCCACGCCGTCCACGAGTACCTGCGCGCGGTCGTGTACGACCGGCATCCGCAGGGTCGCCGCGCCCGCGGGCAGGCTCGCGCGGTAGACGGCGAACCCGTGTCCGATCCCGGCCTCCTCGACGGTCGGCGGCGCTTCGAACCGACCCACCGACACCAGGTTGCGCAGCACGGCGGCGGTCTCGGTCAGCCGCACGTCGCCGAACCCGGCCAGGCGCACGGCGGGCGGTTCCTCGGTGAGGGGTTCGCCCAGGTGCTTGGCGATCACATCGCGGAAGGCCTCGAACTTCGGCGTCGGCGTGCCCCACTCACTCAGCGGAGCGTCGTAGTCGTAGGAGGTGATGGTCGGCTCGAACCCGGCACCGTGGTTGGCGCCGTTGAGGTAGCCGAAGTTGGTGCCGCCGTGCCACATGTAGAAGTTCACCGACGCGCCCGCGCCCAGGATGTCGTCCAGGGTCGCCGCCGCGTCCAGCGGATCGCGCGCGTGGTGGCGCTCGCCCCAGTGGTCGAACCAGCCGCACCAGAACTCCATGCACATCAGCGGGCCCTCGGGCCGGTGCCCCCGGAACGCCTCGAACGCCTCCGCCGCGCGCGAGCCGAAGTTCACCGTGCCGAGCACGCCGTCGACCAGGCCATTGGCCAGCATGTGCTCCTCCGGGCCGTCGGAGGTGAACAGCGGCACGTCGACACCGCGGCGCAGCAGGCCATCCCGCAGGTGGGCGAGGTAGTCGGGGTCAGCGCCGTAGGAGCCGAACTCGTTCTCCACCTGCACCATCAGCGCGGGCCCGCCGCGCGTGGTCAGCATCGGCAGCAGCTTGGGGATCAGCACGTCGAACCACGCGTCGACCGCGTCAAGGAACGGCTGGTAGGAGCTGCGCAGCCGCATGTCCGGGTCGCACAGCAGCCACCAGGGCAGGCCGCCGAGTTCCCATTCCGCGCAGATGTAGGGACCAGGCCGCAGCAGCACGAAGAGCCCGGCTTCCTCGGCCAGCGCGACGAACCGCTCGACGTCGAGTCCGGCGGCGAAGTCGTGCCTGCCCGGTTCAGGTTCGTGCAGGTTCCAGGGCAGGTAAGTCTCGACCGTGTTCAGCCCCATCGCCCGCGCGGCGGCGAGGCGGTCGGCCCACTGGTCCGGGTGCACCCGGAAGTAGTGCAGGGCGCCGGAGACCAGTCGGATCGGTTCGTCGTCGAGCAGGAAGTCTTTGCTGCCGACGACGAACCGGGGCGAGTCGCTCATGGGTGTCCTAACTGGTCAGGCGGGCTGGGGGAGGATGACCGACCTGGTCAGGTTGCGGGGCTGGTCCGGGTCGAGCCCGTGGACTTCGGCGATCGCGGAGGCCAGCCGCTGGGTGAGGACCAGGTCGGCCATCGGGTCGAGGTTCGAGGTGACCAGGGTGCCGCCCGCGGCGGTGATCTCGTCGCCGAGTCCGGCGGGCAACTCGCCGATCATCCAGACGACGCGGCCGAGTTCGGTCACGCTGATCGGGCCGTGTCGGTATTCCATCGCCGGGTAGGACTCGCTCCAGGCCGCGGACTCCTCACGCAGCTTCAGCGCGGCCTCGTGCGCGAGTCCGACGGTCCAACCGCGGCCGAGGAAGGTGAACTGGCTCGCGTGCACGATGTCCTCAGGCAGCGCGACGGTGATCGCTTCGCGCAGGTCAGCGATGGCGGGCCCGAGGTCTTCGCCGAGACCGGCGCGCAGCAGGGCGAGGGTTGTGGTGGCGAACCTGGTCTGCACGAGCGCGCGCTCGTCGGCGAAGTCGAGCGCCACGAGGTCGTCGGCGAAGCGGGACACCGGCGAGTCCGGGTCGGCGGTGACCGCGACCGTCCGGGTGCGTGGCGGCAGGGCGCGCAGCAGGTCGACGACCTCGCTGGTGGCGCCCGAGCGGGTCAGCGCGATGACCGTGTCGTAGGTGCGGGCCTCCGGGAACTCCGACGCCGCGAACGCGTCGGTCCGGCCGTGTCCGCGCTGTTCGCGCAGGGCCGCGTAGGACTCCGCGATGAACCGTGAGGTGCCGCAGCCGACCACGGCGACGCGCTCCCCGGACTGCGGCAGCACGCGGGCCAGGTCGGCGGCCAGGTCGACCGCCCGGTCCCAGCACTCGGGCTGGCTGGCGATCTCGCTGGTGATGAAGGACATGGCGACCCTCCGTCCGGACCGGGTGAACTGGCGACAGCGTACACAAAGCTGTTTGCGACTGTTGACTTATGAATGGAACTCCATAGAATTTCGCATGTTCTTGCACACTCCCACCTTTGGAGCCCTCATGGCCGGCGTTTCGTACCGCGGTGTCACGCGCCGCTATCCCGGCGTGGAGCGCCCCGCCCTCGCGGAACTCGACCTGAAGATCGAACAAGGGGAGCTGCTCGTCCTCGTCGGACCGTCCGGCTGCGGCAAGTCGACCACCCTGCGGATGCTCGCCGGGCTGGAGCCGGTCGACGACGGCGAGATCTGGATCGGCGACCGCGACGTCACCTCGCTGCCGCCCAAGGACCGCGACATCGCCATGGTGTTCCAGAGCTACGCGCTCTACCCGCACATGACCGTGGCCGAGAACATCGGCTTCCACCTGCGCATCACCAAGGTGGAGAAGGCCGAGCGGGAACGCCGGGTGCTGGAGGCGGCCAAACTGCTCGACCTGGAGAAGTACCTGGACCGCAAGCCCGCCAAGCTCTCCGGCGGCCAGCGCCAGCGGGTCGCGATGGGCCGCGCGATCGTGCGCAGGCCGCGGGTCTTCCTGATGGACGAGCCGCTGTCGAACCTCGACGCCAAGCTGCGCGTGCAGACCCGCACCCAGATCGCCACACTGCAGCGGCGCCTCGACGTCACCACCCTCTACGTCACCCACGACCAGGTCGAGGCGATGACGATGGGCGACCGGGTCGCGGTGCTCAAGGATGGGGAGCTGCAGCAGTGCGATACCCCGATCGCCCTGTTCTCCCGGCCCGCCAACCTGTTCGTCGCCGGCTTCATCGGCTCGCCCGCGATGAACCTGCTCTCGGCCACCGTGGACGGTCGCGACGCGGTGTTCGGCGGGCAGCGCGTGCCGCTGACCCGTGCCCAGCTCAACGACCTGACCGGCCCTGATGTGGTCGTCGGCGTGCGTCCGGAGAACTGGCGCGTCGGCGCCGAGGGTTCGCGGGGGATGGCGGTGACCATCGAGGTCGTGGAGGAGCTCGGCAGCGACGGATTCCTCTACTGCCGCCCGGATGGCGCCCCCGACCACGAGCCGATCGCGGTGCGGACCGAAGGCATGTCCCGGGCGATGCGTGGAGAGCGGATCACTCTCGTCCCCGATGTCGAGCGGCTGCACGTGTTCGACGCCGCGACCGGGTTGCGGCTCGACGGAGAGTGAGCTGATCCCGGCGGGTGCGGTCGAGGAAGACGCACCCGCCGGGACCGCGCGGTCAGCGTGCTGCGAGAACCTCTAGCAGTCGCGCCGCTTCTTTGCTCACCGCGGCACGGCCCGCGGCGACGTACTTCCGACTGTCCACAGTGGTCGTGTTCTCGGCCAGGTAGGCACGCACGGCCTCGGTGAAGACCTTGCTCAGCTGGGTCGCGATGTTGACCTTCGTCATCCCCGAGCGCACGGCCTGCGCCAGGTCCGGGTCGGCGACACCGGACGAACCGTGCAGCACCAGCGGCACCGGCACCGCCGCCCGCAGGGCCGCGATGAGGGCGAAGTCCAGAGACGCGTCCCGGGTCAGCATCGCGTGCGACGACCCGACGGCGACCGCCAGCGCGTCGACCCCGGTCGCCTCGACGAACTCGACCGCCTCGCCCGGATTCGTCCGGACCCCGGGCGCGTGCACCCCGTCCTTGCCGCCGACCTCGCCCAGTTCGGCCTCCAGCCACACACCGTTGCGGTGGCAGTGTTCGGCAATCTCCTTGGTGCGCGCCACGTTCTCCGCGTAGTCCAAAGTGGAGCCGTCGTACATGACCGACGAGAAGCCCAGCCGGACCGCCTCGTGGACCAGGTCCACCGACTCCGCGTGGTCGAGGTGCACGGCCACCGGCACCTCCGCCGACCGCGCCACCGCGAGGGTCGCGACGGCGATCGGCTCCAGCGCGCCGTGGTAGCGCACGCAGTTCTCGCTGATCTGCAGGATCACCGGCGCGCCCGCCGCGGCCGCGCCTTCGACCAGCGCCTCGGCGTGCTCCAGGTGGATCACGTTGAACGCGCCCACCCCGCGGCCCGCAGCCCGGGCGGGCCCCACGATCTGGTCAGTTCCGACTAGCGGCATCGAGTTCCTCCACGTTCACCCCGGCACGCAGCTCGTCGCGCGTGCCCTCGTCGATGTCTCCCGCGAGGGGCGCGGCGACCGCCGCCGCGGACCACGCCACCGCCTCGCGAATCAAGTCCGGCCAAGGGTTTCCGGCCACCAGGCCCGCGGCGAGCGCTGCGACGCCCGCGTCACCGGCGCCGGTCGGGTTGCCGCTGATCCGCCTGCCGGGTCGGGCCCGCCAGCAGCCGTCGGCGGTGACCGCGACCATCCCGTCGGCGCCGAGCGAGGCCACCACCGCGCCCGCGCCCGCCCGCCGCAGCGCCCGGGCGGCCGCCACCGGGTCGGATTCACCGGTGGCCTCGAACAACTCGACGGCGTTCGGTTTGACCACGTCCGCGCCCGCGGCGATGCCCGCCAGCAGCGCGTCGCCGCTGGTGTCGAGGATGGCGCGGCAGCCGTGCTCGTGGGCGATGCCGACCAGGTCGGCGTACGCGTCGAAACCCAATCCGGGCGGCAGGCTGCCCGAGAGCACCACCAGTCGCGCGCCGGCGAGCAGTCCGGCGAGGTGGACACGGAAACCGGCCCACTCGGCGGCGGTGACCGTCTCGCCCGGCTCGTTGAAGACGGTGGCGTCGCCGTCCGCGACCACGGTCACGGTGCGCCGAGACTCCGCGGCGACCTCGAACGGGTGGAACTCGACGTGTGCGGCGGCCAGGTCGCGGTCCAGCAGGCCGCCGGTCGGGCCGCCCACCAACCCGGTCGCGATCACCGGGATCCCTTGGCGGGCAAGCACTCGGGCGACGTTGATGCCCTTGCCGCCGGCCCGACTGTGGACCGACGTCACCCGGTGGCTGCCGTTGGGCAGCAGCGCGGGCACCACATAGGTGACGTCGAGGGCGGTGTTCGGGGTGACGGTGACGATCACCGGACCCACCTCCCCTTCGCCAGCACTCGGCGCACCGCCAGTCGGGCGTCGAGCACCACCAGGTCCGCGTCCATCCCGGGCGCGAGCGTGCCGACCCGGTCGAGCCCGAGCACCGCCGCCGGGGTGGCGCTGGCGGCGCGCACGGCGTCGGCCAGCGGGATGCCGGAGTCGACCGCGTTGCGCACGGCGGCGTCCATGGTCAGGGTGCTGCCCGCGAGGGACCCTCCGTTGGCCAGCCGGGCCACGCCCGACTCGACCCGGACGTCGAGCCCGGAGAGCCGGACCTCGCCGTCGCCCATGCCGGTCGCCGAGATCGCGTCCGTGATCAGCGCGCTGGACTTCTTGGTGCGCAGCACATGCGCGACCAGATCGGGGTGCAGGTGGACGCCGTCGTTGATCAGCTCGACGGTCACCCGGTCGTCGTCGAGCAGTGCGAGCACGGGACCGGGATCGCGGTGGCCCATCGCGGGCATGCCGTTGAACAGGTGCGTGGCGAGCCGGGCGCCCGCGTCGATCGCGGTCCGGGTCCGCGCGAGGTCCGCGCCCGTGTGCCCGATCGCCGCCACGACACCACGTGCGGTGAGCAGCGCGACCGCGGCGATCGCCCCGGGCCGCTCGGGGGCGATCGTGACCACCCGGACAGTGCCCGCACCCGCGTCGAGGAGGGCCTCGATCAGGTCGGGATCGGGATCGCGCAACAGCGTCGGATCGTGGGCGCCGCAGTGGGAGGAGGCCAGGAACGGGCCTTCCAAGTGGATTCCCGCGATCACCCCGGCGCGCGCGAGCGGGACCAGCCCGGCCGTCGCGGCGACCAGTTCGTCGATCGGCGCGGTCACCAGGCTGGCCAGGATCGTGGTCGTGCCGTGGCCGAGGTGGAAGTCGCGGGCGGCCGTGGCTTGGGCCGGGTCCTGGAAGGACGCGCCGCCGCCGCCGTGGACGTGCAAGTCGACGAACCCCGGCACCACGGGGTCGCCGCCGAGTTCGATGGTGTCGCCCGGGGGCGGCGGTCCGTCGCCGAGCGCTTCCACGCGCCCCTCCCGGACCGCGATCCACCCGCGGTCCAGCCAACCGGTGGCGGTGAGGATCCGCCCGCCGCTCAGCACTTCGGTCGTCATTCACCGCTCCGGGTCTTGATGTGGTCCAGGGCGAGCAGTGCGGCGCCGAGGCAGGCCGCCTGGTCGCCGAGCGCGGCCGCGACCACCGTGGGCACGCGCTGGAAGGTCAGCCGCGCGCCGAGTCGCTCGCGCAGCGGGTCGAACAGGTCCTGGCCCGCGCCGGAGAGGCCGCCGCCGATGACGACGACTTCCGGCGCCAGCACGGTCACCACTGTCGCCAAGGCGTCGGCGAGAGCGTCGATGCCTTGGTTCCAGACCCGCGCGGCGACCACGTCCCCGGCGCGCATCCGGTCGAGGACCGCCAGCGCGGTGGACACGTCTTCGCCGGTCAGGGCGCTGTAGCGGCGGGCGAGCGCGCTCGCCGACCCGACCGTCTCCAGGCAGCCGCGGCCCCCGCAGGGACACGGCTCGCCATCCGGTTCGACGACCAGGTGGCCGATCTCCCCGGCGTAGCCGCCCGCGACCACCATCCGGCCGTCGGCGATGAACGCCGCGGAGACGCCGGTGCCGACGGGCACGAAGGCGACGTCCTGGTAGCCCCTCGCGGCCCCGAGCCGCCACTCGGCCAGCGCCCCCGCGCGCACGTCGTGGCCGATGGCGGTGGGCTTGCCGGTGCGGTCGGCGAGCTGGGAAAGGTCCAAATCGCGCCAGCCCAGGTTCACCGAGAACCGGGCGATTCGCTCCGTCTCGTCGACCAGTCCGGGAAACACCACACCCGCGGCCGCGATTGGGGCGTCGGCCAGCTGATCCAGCTCCGTGAGCACCTTGGCGACCGCGTCGAGCACGGCGTCGGCGCCGTACGGGGTCGGGCGGCGCAGGGTGTGGCGGACCCGCAGGTCGCTGTCGACCAGCGCCGCCTTGATGGTTGTGCCGCCGATGTCGACGGCGGCGACCAGGCTCACCGGGATGACGCTAGCCGCATCGGCGGTCAATGGCCTGTGGCGGCGAGGATCACCGACCGGGTGAGGTTGCGCGGGTTGTCCGGGTCGAGCCCCTTGCGCGCGGCGATGGCGAGCGCGAGCCGGTGCGCGAGCACCAGCTGCGCCATCGGGTCGAGGTCGTCGGTGACGAAGGTGGCGCCGGTCGCCGCGACGTCCTCGGGCAGGCCTTCGGGGGCCGGGCCGAACACCCACGTCAGCCTGCCGGGCTCGGCGATGCTGACCGGACCATGCCGGTACTCCATGGCCGGGTACGACTCGGTCCACACCTGCGCGGCCTCACGCAGCTTGAGCGCGGCCTCGTGCGCCAGGCCGATGGTCCAGCCCTGGCCGAGGAAGGTGACCTGGTCGGCGGCGGGCAGGTCGCCCAGCGGCCGGGTGAGCGCTTCGCGCGCGTCGGCGACGGCCTTGGTCAGGTCCTCGCCGAGGGAGGCGCGCAGCAGCGCGAGCACCGACGTCGCGGACCGGGTCTGCACGACCGAGCGCTCATCGATGAACGGCAGTTCGATCGTGTGGTCGGCGACCGTCGTGACCGGGGAACCCTCGGTCGCGGTGATCGCGACCGTCTTCGTGCGGCCGCGCAGGGTCTCCAGCAGGGTCAGCACCTCGGTGGTGGTGCCCGAGCGGGTGATCACGATGACCCGGTCGTAGTCCGTGCGGCCGACCGGGAACTCCGAGGCGGCGAACGCGTCGGTGGTGCCGTGGCCCGCGCCCTCGCGCAGCGAGGCATAGGCCATCGCCACGAACCAGGACGTTCCACATCCGGTCACGGCCACCCGCTCGCCTTCGCGCGGCAGCACCGCCTGGTGCTCCGCGACGGCGTCCGCGGCACGGATCCAGCACTCCGGCTGGCTGCTGGTTTCCTCGGCGGAAGCGGACAGTCCCACGTGACCTCCTCTGATTGACTGTTGAGTGCGTGCTCGATCCTACACAAAACATGCGCGTTTCAAACAGTTTTGCGCATGTTTGTGCAGTGATGAGAACCTAGCCTCCGTGGGGCTCCTGCGGAATCATGCGCGGGTCCGCTCGATACCGAACAGGATGGATCGCGAACCCCTCGCGACCTACGGAGGTGGACATGGACCGGCATGAGCGGCTGAGCGCGATGCTCGAGTTGCTAGGCCAGCGCGGCCGGGTCGAGATCGAGGATCTGGCGGCCGGGCTGACCGTCTCCGCGGCGACCATTCGGCGCGACCTCGACCACCTCGCCGAGCAGCAGCTGCTCACCCGGACGCGGGGTGGCGCCGTGGTCAACAACGTGAGCTACGAACTGCCGCTGCGCTACAAGTCGGGTAGGCGCGCGCCGGAGAAGTCCAAGATCGCGCTTTGTGCCGCCGCGCTGGTCGGGCAGGGCGACGTGGTCGGACTCAACGGCGGCACGACCACCACGGAGGTCGCGCGCGCCCTCGCCACCCGCGGTGATCTCGCGCGGACGACCGACGGCCGGACCCTGACCGTGGTGACCAACGCGCTCAACATCGCCAACGAACTCGCGGTCCGGCAGAACATCAAGCTCGTCGTCACCGGGGGAGTGGCGCGTCCGCAGTCCTTCGAGCTGACCGGGCCGCTCGCCACCCGCGTGCTCGGCGACATCGGACTGGACATCCTGTTCCTCGGCGTCGACGCCTTCGACCCGGACAGTGGGGCCTACGCCCACCATGAGGGTGAGGCCAGCATCAACGCGTTGATGGTCCAGCGGGCGAGCAAGGTCGTGGTGGTCGCCGACAGCTCGAAGCTCGGCAGGCACGCGTTCACCCGGATCTGCCCGCTGTCGGGGATAAACGCGCTGGTCACGGACTCAGGAGCGCCTTCGGATGTGATCGCGGCCTTCCGTTCGGCGGGCGTCTCGGTGTACCAGGTCTGACCCTTGCGGGGGATTGCGCAATCCTGTCCGGACCCGAGGAATGGTCTACATCCAAGGTCCTGGGCGTATTCGTGTCGCGGTGAAGCGACCGTGACCTGGATGTTGCGCGAAACTGTTGACTCGATGTTCGATTACGCTCAGAATCCTCCAATATCTAACAAGTTCACGCGCCCAGCGTCGCCGATCGCCCCGGAGGTCCCCCGTGTTCCCAGATGTGTCCAAGCGGTTCGCGGCACTGGCCGCCGCCGCGTCGGTCGCCCTCGGCGTCACCGCGTGCGCGGGATCGCCTGACTCCGACAACGCCCCCCTCTCCTCCGGCCCCGTCACGGTGGAGTTCTGGGGCTGGGCGCCCGGCTACCAGGAAGCCGCCGACCTCTTCAACTCCACGCACACCGACGTGAAGGTCAAGTTCAACAAGACGCCGTCCGGCGCCAAGGGCGGCTACCAGCAGATGCTCAACGCGGTGAAGGGCGGCTCCGCGCCGTGCCTGGCCCAGGTCGGCCTGGAGACCCTGCCGACTTTCGTCGTCGAGGGCGCCCTGGCCGACGTCGGCACGCACGCCGCGGGCGACGGCGGCAAGTTCGTCGACTGGACGTGGAACCAGGTGCAGGTGGGCAAGGCCGTCTTCGCCGCCCCGGTCGACACCGGCCCGATGGTGCTCTACTACCGCAAGGACGTCTTCGAGAAGTTCGGCGTCGCGGTCCCGACCACCTGGGACGAGTACGAGCAGGCCGCCAAGAAGATCCACGCCGCCGACCCGAGCTACTTCATCACCTCGTTCGACAGCGCCGACCTCTACACCTTCGCCGGCTACGCCTGGCAGAACGGCGCCGAGTGGTTCGGCACCCAGGGCGAGAGCTGGAAGGTCGACGTCGGGGGCGGCGACACCGTCAAGGTCGCCGAGTACTGGCAGCGGCTGCTGGCCGAGAAGCTGGTCAAGCCGGAGCCCGGCTTCGACAAGGAGTGGAACGCCGACGTCAACAGCGGCAAGGTCGCCAGCTACGTCGGCGCCTCCTGGGCGTCCGCGCTGATCAAGGACAACGCCCCCGACGGCAAGGGCAAGTGGGGCGTGGCCCCGATGCCGCAGTGGACCGCGGGCGAGAAGAAGGCGGGCAACGCGGGTGGTTCGTCCACCGCGGTGCTCAAGGGCTGCAAGGACCCCAAGCAGGCGTGGGACTTCGCAGTGTGGATGAGCACCGACCCGGCCGCCTACAAGATCCTGATCGAGAAGGCGGGCCTGTACCCGGCGGCCAAGTCGCTGCTCGACCTTCCCGAGCTGAACGCCCCGTCGGAGTACTTCGCCGGCCAGAACCTCGGCGCCGCCTTCAAGGAAGCAGCGAACAACACCGACACCGGCTGGCGCTGGGGCCCGACGATGACCCAGGTCAGCACCGACTTCGGCGACGCCGCGGGCAAGGCGGTCACCGGCACGGGCACCCTGCCTGACGCGCTGAAGACGGTGCAGGACAAGACCGTCGGCGCGATCAAGCAGAAGGGCCTCTCGGTCGCGGGCGGGTGATCCCGCGCCGCCCGGACGGCCTGCCCGATGCGGGGACGGGCCGTCCGGGCGGATCCCGCCCCACCATGATCCACAGGACACGCCCCAAGGAAGGTCCGCCGTGCCCACCGTCGCCCCGCGGAAAGCCACCGCCGCCCCGACGCCTGCCAGGGCGGCAAGCGCGAAACGGCGCAAGCCGGTGTCGCACCGGAAGTTCGTCGTGGGCTTCCTGGTCCCCTTCGGCCTGCTGTTCGTCGCCATGTACCTGGCGCCCATCGGATACGCGATGGTGGAGAGCCTCTACACGGTCAAGCGGTCCGGCCTTGGCCTTGGCCCGAGCACTACCGAGTTCGCCGGCCTGGACAACTTCGCCAGGGTCTTCTCCGACGACGCGTTCCTCACCGCCATCGGCCGGGTGCTGCTCTTCGGCGCCGTCCAGGTTCCGGTGATGCTGGGTCTGGCCCTGTTGTTGGCCCTGCTGCTCGATTCCACTGTGGTCAAGTTCCCCGGCTTCTTTCGGATCGCCTACTTCATCCCGTTCGCGCTGCCGGTCGTGGTGTCCGCGCTGCTCTGGTCGTTCCTCTACTCACCGGGCTCTAGCCCGTACCAGAAGCTGTTCGCGCTGGTGGGTCTGTCCATGGACTTCACCAGCAGCGGCACTGTGCTGTGGTCGCTGGCCAACATCGTGACCTGGTCGTGGACCGGCTACAACATGCTGATCATCTACTCGGCGCTGCAGGCCCTGCCCGAGGACATCTACGAAGCCGCGCGCCTAGACGGCGCCAGCGGCTGGCAGATCGCCTGGCGGATCAAGATCCCGCTGGTACGTCCCGCGATCACGCTCACCGCGGTCATGTCGGTGATCGGCACCTTGCAGCTCTACAACGAGCCCGCCATCGTCAAGCACATCGCGCCCGCCATCGACTCCAAGTACACCCCGCTGATGCTCGCGCAGACCGCCGGTCTGGAGAACAGCGACTACAACTTCGCCGCGGCCGTGTCCGTCGTGCTCGCACTGGGGACGTTCCTGGTGTCGTTCTTGATCCTCCGCATCGCCCGCAGGAAGGCAGTCTGATGGCGGCACCGGCCACGACGGCGCGCAAGGGCGCCCGGACGTTCACCAGGGGACAGGTCCTCGGCACGGCGTTCCTGTTCGTCCTGAGCGTGTACTTCCTGCTGCCCCTGTGGTGGCTGCTGGTCTCGTCCACCAAGAGCACCGGGCAGCTGTTCTCCACCAACGGTTTCTGGTTCGCCGACATCCAGCTCTGGACGAACCTGACGACCCTGTTCAAGGCCGACGACGGCGTGTTCCTCACCTGGGTCGGAAACACCATCCTGTACGCGGGTGTGGGCGCGGCCGTGAGCACGCTGATCTCCGCCGCGGCCGGGTATGTGCTCGCCAAATACCAGTTCCGCGGCAAGGAAGCGGTCTTCGGCGTGATCATCGCCGCGGTGCTGGTGCCCAAAGTGATGCTGGCACTTCCGCTTTACCTCATGTTCGCCAAATTGGACATGGTGAACACTTTCTGGGCCGTCTTCCTGCCCAGTATCGTCTCCCCGTTCGGGGTCTACCTGTGCCGCGTCTACGCCGCGGCCTCGGTGCCCGACGAGCTGATCGAGGCAGGCCGCATCAATGGCGCGAGCGACACGAGGATCTTCTTCACCGTGTCGCTCCGAGTCATGTCCCCGGCGCTGGTCACGGTGTTCCTCTTCCAACTCGTCGAGATCTGGAACAACCTGCTGCTGCCGATGGTGATGCTGCAGGACGACGAGCTGTGGCCGATCACCGTCGGCCTCACGTACTGGGACAGCCTGCGCACGACGTCGAACTACGGGCTGACTGTCACCGGCGCGGCGGTCTCCGTCATCCCGCTCATCATCGCTTTCGTTCTGCTGCAGCGCTTCTGGCGCTCGGGCCTGACCGCGGGCGCCGTGAAGTAAGGCAATCCCCGTCCCCTGCCGAGGAGAGAACAGTGAAGCGACGTACGATGCTGAAAGCGGCTGCCGGTTCGGCGGCCGCTTTCGCGTTGCTACCGGAAAGCGTGCGCGTCGCGCTCGCCGCGGAAGCACCCACCGGCGGGCTCGAAGTCATCGAGCACGTGGTGGTTTTCATGCAAGAGAACCGGTCATTCGACCACTACCTGGGCACGCTCAAGGGCGTGCGCGGATTCGCCGACCCGGCCGCGATCACCCTGCCGACCGGGAAGTCCGTGTTCTACCAGCCCAATGGCACCGGTCACGTGCTGCCGTACTCGGTCAGCGACCAGTTCATGGCCGACGTGCCGCACGGGTGGTCGGACGGGCACAACGCCTGGAACAAGGGCAAGCACAACCAGTGGGTGCCGAACAAGGGCGTTCGGTCGATGACCTATCACGCCCGGTCAGCACTGCCGTTCTACCACGAGCTCGCCGACGCGTTCACCGTCTGCGACGCCTACCACTGCTCCGAGATGGGACCGACCAATCCCAACCGGATGTACCTGTTCACCGGCAAGATCGGGTTCGAGCCGGACGGCACGACCCGGGCCATCGGCAACGCCTCGTGGCAGAACCCGGGCCACACCGGCTACACCTGGATGACCTACGCCGAGCGGTTGCAGGGGGCGGGCAAGAGCTGGAAGGTCTACCAGGAGTGGGACAACTACGGTGACAACTCGCTGGACTACTTCACCAGCCTGATGGCCATCGGGCGCAAAGCCCTGGCACTCACCAAGGACCCCAACGGCAAGGCCTACACCAAGCTTGAATACTTCTACTACGCGGTGCAGTCCGCTGCCGGGACCGCGCGGGACAAGCTGCTCGCAGACCTTGCCGCCGGGGTGAACACGCTGACCGCCGCCGAGCGCAGCCTGTATGACCGAGGCCTGCACCGGGAACGCCCCGACCAACTCGTCACCGCGTTCAAGTCCGATGTGGACACCGGCAGGCTGCCCGCGGTGTCCTGGATCGTCGCGCCGGAGCCGCAGACCGAGCACCCGCATTGGGGTCCGAACACCGGTGCCGACCTGGTCAAGCGCACGTTGGACGCGATCGCCTCCAAGCCGGAGGTCTGGAACAAGACCTTGTTCCTGCTCACATACGACGAGGACGGCGGCTTCTTCGACCACATGCCGCCACCCGCCCCACCGGTCACCGACGCCGACGGCAAGTCCACGGTGGCCAACACCGACGAGATCGTCTCCAGCGCGCCGATCGGATTGGGCGCCCGGGTGCCGATGTTCGTGGTCTCGCCGTGGAGCCGCGGCGGGAAGGTGTGCTCCGAGGTGTTCGACCACACCTCCGTCGTGCGCTTCCTTGAGCGGTGGACCGGTGTGGCGGAGCCCAACATCCCGGCGTGGCGCCGCGGCGTGTGCGGCGACCTTACATCCACTTTGGACACCACCAGGCCCATCACCACGTATCCGCCGCTGCCCGTCCCGGTGCCGACGAGCGGCCCAACACACACCCAGCCCACACCGCCCGCCGACCAGACCTTCCCGATCCACGAGGCAGGCGTCCGCCCGGCGCGTCCGCTGCCCTACGTCCTGACCGCGTCCGGGCGGGTCGCCGCGGACAAGTTCTGGATCGACTTCGCCAACACCGGCACGGCGGGCGCGCACTTCTACGTCTACGCAAACGCTTTCCGCACCGACGGACCGTGGCGCTACACCGTCGAGGCGGGCAAGACGCTGACGGACTACTGGCAGGCGGGCACCCCGACGGGCGCGTACGACCTGAACGTCCACGGCCCCAACGGCTTCATCCGCCGCTTCGCCGGGAACCGGGTCACCGCGACCAGCACGGGCAACGCCAACCCAGAGGTGACCCTGCGCTATTCGCCCACTGAGGGCCGGGTGTACCTCACCATGAGCAACGCGGGCGCCAAGGCGTGCGTGGTCACCGTCCGCACGAACAACCGCGGCGGCGGCCCGTGGACCTACGTCGTCAACCCCGGCGCGACCGCCGAGGACTGGTTCAGCACCGGCAACGGCATGAACGGCTGGTACGACCTCACCGCCACCGCGGACACCACCGACGGCTTCACCCGGCGCTTCGCGGGACACATGGAAACCGGCGCGGAAACCACAAGCGACCCGGTGATGGGCTCGGGCCCGCTCTCGGCGGTCGTCCGGTCGTACTCCAGCCAGGAGACCGCCGGCGAGAACGGCGCCGCCGCCAACGCCGTCGACCGCAGGTCCACCACGATCTGGCACACCAAGTGGAGCGGCGGCGCCGACCCGCTGCCACACGAGATCGTCCTGGACCTGGGCACGGCTCGAACGCTGACCGGCCTGACCTACGTACCCCGCCAGGACGGCGCCGCCAACGGCCGGATCGGGCGGTACGAGGTGTACGCGAGCACCGACGGCACCACCTGGGGCGGCGCGGTCTCAGCGGGCACATTCGCCGACGACGCCACGTCGAAGACCGTCCGCTGCTGGCCCACCACGGCCCGCTATGTGCGCTTGCGGGCACTCAGTGAGGCAGGCAACCGGGGCCCGTGGACCTCGGCGGCCGAGGTGATCGCACTGGGCTGGTGATGATGCTCCTCGGTGGGGGCGCCACCCAGGCGCACCCACCGGGGAATGTCGGGGCGCCGGGCCGCCCGGGCCGTCGCATCCGGTGGCGGGACGGCCCGGCTGTTCAGCATGAGACAATGGATGAGTTATGACTTCCCTCCCGCTCATTTTCGACGCACCTCGTCGCGGTCTCCCGCCGAGGCACCTGGTCGACCTCAGCCCCGACGAGCGCCGTACCGCGGTGGCCGAGCTGGGGGAGAGGCCGTTCCGCGCGACCCAGCTTGCGAACCACTACTTCGGCAGGCTGACCGTCGACCCGGATGCGATGACCGACATCCCCGCCACCAGCCGCGACAAGCTGGTCGGGGAGCTGATGCCCACCCTGTTCACCGTCGTCCGCAAGATCACCTGCGACGAGGGAACCACCCGCAAGACCCTGCTGCGCGCCCACGACGGAACGCTCATCGAGAGCGTCCTCATGCGCTACCCGGGCCGCGCCACCCTGTGCATCTCCAGCCAGGCGGGCTGCGGCATGGCCTGCCCGTTCTGCGCCACCGGCCAGGCGGGCCTGACCCGCAACCTGTCGACCGCGGAGATCGTCGACCAGGTCCGCATGGGCGCCGCCGCCATGCGCGACGGTGAGCTGCCCGGCGGACCCGGGCGGCTGTCCAACATCGTCTTCATGGGCATGGGCGAACCTCTGGCGAACTACAAGCGGGTGGTGGAGGCGGTTCACCGCATCTGCGACCCGGCACCTGAGGGCCTGGGTATCTCGCACCGGTCGGTGACGGTGTCGACGGTGGGTCTGGCTCCCGCGATCCGCAAGTTGGCGGACGAGAAGATGCAGGTGCGCCTTGCGGTGTCGCTGCACACCCCGGACGACGAGCTGCGTGACACGCTGGTGCCGGTGAACAACCGTTGGTCGGTCGATGAGGTGCTGGAGGCGGCCCGCTACTACGCCGACGTCTCAGGTCGTCGAGTGTCGATCGAGTACGCGTTGATCAAGGACATCAACGACCAGCCTTGGCGGGCCGATCTCCTGGCGAAGCGCTTGCGCAAGCACCTGGGCCAGTTGGTCCACGTGAACGTGATCCCCTTGAACCCGACGCCGGGGTCGAAGTGGGACGCGGCCCCGAAGCCGGTGGAACGCGAGTTCGTCCGTCGGGTCAACGCGGGCGGAGTCGCGTGCACCGTGCGCGACACCCGCGGTCAGGAGATCGCCGCCGCCTGCGGTCAACTCGCCGCCGAAGGCTGATCGACGCTGCGTTAGCACGTCACTCCCACCTGAGACGGTCGAACCTCCATGTTCCGGTGGGCGCCTGTTCTTGGAGCAGCGGTGTGATGAACGCGTTGACGGCGCTATCGACTGTCACGTCGCCAGTCCTGAGCAGGTCGACATCGGTCGAGTACCTCGCCTGTGGCCAGCGCACCAGCAGTGCTTGGCCGCCTTTGAGAACCCAGCCCTCGTGGTCGGCGTGAAACACGCGGGCCAGCAACCGGCGATGGTAGTAGCGCTCGACAAGTTCCCCGGTGGGAACATCGGTGTTCTCAACATAGAGCAGCGTTTCTTACATACAGAATGTAAGGAACGCTGTCATCGGAGGCACTGCTGGCGTTGTAAACGGTGGGCATGGGTGAACCTCTGGCGAACTTTCGCCGTGTGGTGGACGCGGTGCATCGGATTTGTGATCCGGCACCCGAAGGTCTGGGCATATCCCAGCGGCACGTCACGGTGTCCACGGTCGGACTGGTGCCCGCGATCCGCAAGCTCACCGATGAGAATCTGCAGGTCAGGCTCGCGGTGTCGCTGCACACGCCGGACGATGAGCTGCGTGACACCCTGGTTCCGGTCGACGAGCGCTGGAAGGTGGCTGAGGTCCTTGACGCGGCCAAGGGCTACGCCGAGCGCGCCGGCCGCCGGGTGTCCATCGAGTACGCCCTGATCCGAGACATCAACGACCAGCCCTGGCGCGCGGACCTTCTGGGCAAGATCTTGCGTAAGCACCTCGGGCAGCTCGTGCACGTCAACGTGATCCCGCTGAATCCGACTCTCGGCAGCAAGTGGGATGCCAGCCCCAAGCCGGTGGAACGCGAGTTCGTCCGTCGAGTCAACGAGCAGGGCGTCGCGTGCACTGTGCGGGACACGCGAGGGCAGGAGATCGCCGCCGCCTGCGGGCAGCTCGCCGCCGAAGGTTAGGAGTCACGCCGAGGGCGCGCGGAAGCCAAGTCGCTGGGCCACGTCCTGTTGTTGCCCAAGCGGTCAGAACGCACAAATGTCGGTCACGGTAGCCAGGTTCCTGCTTGGATCGCGTTGTGCCACCATACCGGTACCGGTATGGTGGCTCGTATGGATACGGCGACATTGGTGCGTCAGGCGCGCGAAGCGGCGGGTTTGACGCAGGCTGAGCTTGCTCGCCGGGCCGGTACCTCGCAGCCTGCGGTTGCTCGTTACGAGTCCGGCGTGTCCTCGCCATCGGTGCGGACTCTCGAGCGGCTGGTCCATGCTGCGGGGCGTCGACTGCGGATATCCACCACGTCCGCGGGTGCGGTGGCGAACCTGGACGGAGACCGGATGAGGTCCCTGCGTGCTGCCCGGCCGCTCATCATGAGAGCGACACGCAAAGTGGGGGCGACCAACGTGCGCGTGTTCGGGTCGGTCGCCCGTGGCGAAGATCAACCTGCCAGCGATATTGATCTGCTCGTCGACTTCGATGTGCACACCAACGGCGCTCTGGCGCTGATCCGGTTGCGCCGCGAGTTGTCGGATCTGCTCGACGAGCGGGTCGACATAGCCACAGTCGATCTGCTGAGGCCGGAGGTGGCCGAGCGTGCCTTGGCTGAGGCGGTGCCCCTGTGAGTCCCAGGGCAGGTAGGGCGGTTCGCGAGCGACTGAAAGACATTCTCGATGCGATCGAACGAACCAAGCGCGCCGAGGCGAGTCTCGTTCGCGCCGAGGCCATCGGTGACGCGGATGCGACTCGGGTCGCGCTTGACGCGATCCTGTACAACCTGGTCGTCATCGGTGAAGCGGTCAACGCTCTGCCCGCCGAGATCACCAGGGCGGAGCCTGAGGTTCCGTGGCGTGATGTAGTGGATATGCGCAACTTCCTGTCCCATGAATACTTTCGAGTTCTCACCGACGTTGTCCGGCGCACCATCGACCAACCGCTACTCACCACGATGTGAACCCGCAGGGTCCGACGACCCGGGGATCGACGTAGACGCGCTGAGTCGTAGTAATGGCTGGCGAGTGTTGTAAGTGCGTTGCCATGGGTGAACCTCTGGCGAACTTTCGCCGTGTGGTGGACGCGGTGCATCGGATTTGTGATCCGGCACCCGAAGGTCTGGGCATATCCCAGCGGCACGTCACGGTGTCCACGGTCGGACTGGTGCCCGCGATCCGCAAGCTCACCGATGAGAATCTGCAGGTCAGGCTCCCGGTCAACGAGCGCTGTAAGGTGGCCGAGGTCCTCGACGCGGCCAAGGGCTACGCCGACCGCGCCGGCCGCCGGGTGTCCATCGAGTACGCCCTGATCCGAGACATCAACGACCAGCCCTGGCGTGCGGACTTGCTCGGCAAGCTGCTGCGGAAGCACCTGGGTCAGCTTGTGCACGTCAATGTGATCCCGCTGAACCCCACCCCGGGCAGTAAATGGGACGCCAGCCCGAAGCCGGTTGAGCGTGAGTTCGTCCGCAGGGTCAACGAACAGGGTGTGGCGTGCACGGTCCGTGACACCCGCGGCCAGGAAATCGCCGGGGCCTGCGGTCAGCTCGCCGCGGAAGGCTGACTGGCGGAGTTCGAGCGAGCCCAGCAGTGCTAGCATTGACAGCAGTGCCAGCATTTGGAGGTGGGCAGTGGCGACGTTGACGATCCGCGATTTCGATGATGATTTGAAGGCTGCACTACGGATTCGGGCCGCCGAACACGGTCGCTCGATGGAAGCTGAAGTTCGTGCGATTCTCAGTTCGGTGCTGACCAGACGAACGTCAGGGTCGGGCATGGCGACTCGGATCCGGCAGCGGTTCGCCGACGTTGATGATGTGTCGATCGAGCCGCCGCCGCGGACTGAACTCGCGCGAGCGGCGGAGCTTCCTGAGTGATCGTTCTCGATACCAATGTCGTCTCCGAGTTGATGCGGAACGAGCCGGATGAACGAGTGGTCGAGTGGGTTGATCAGTACCCGGCTGGCGACGTTTTCGTCACGGCGGTGACGGCGGCTGAATTGCTGTACGGGGTCGAGCGGCTGCCCGATGGCCGTCGTAAGAGTTTGCTCATGGTCAAGGTCGCCGAACTTCTGGCCGAGGACTTCCAGGGCCAGGTCCTGCCCTTCGGCATCGCGGCGGCGGCGCACTATGCGCAGATCTCCGCGACCCGCGAGCGCGGTGGCAGGCCGATCAGCATGGCTGACGCGCAGATCGCCGCGATCTGTCGGCACCACAATGCACACCTGGCCACCCGCAACACCAAGGACTTCATCGACACCGGAGTCCGCGTGCTGAATCCGTGGGACATCAAGTCTCAGTCCCCGTGATCGTTGTAAGTGTGTCGCCATGGGCGAACCTCTGGCGAACTACAAGCGGGTGGTGGAGGCGGTCCACCGCATCTGCGACCCGGCACCTGAGGGCCTGGGTATCTCGCACCGGTCGGTGACGGTGTCGACGGTGGGTCTGGCTCCCGCGATCCGGAAGTTGGCGGACGAGAAGATGCAGGTGCGCCTTGCGGTGTCGCTGCACACCCCGGACGACGAGCTGCGTGACACGCTGGTGCCGGTGAACAACCGTTGGTCGGTCGATGAGGTGTTGGAGGCGGCCCGCTACTACGCCGACGTCTCAGGTCGTCGAGTGTCGATCGAGTACGCGTTGATCAAGGACATCAACGACCAGCCTTGGCGGGCCGATCTCCTGGCGAAGCGCTTGCGCAAGCACCTGGGCCAGTTGGTCCACGTGAACGTGATCCCCTTGAACCCGACGCCGGGGTCGAAGTGGGACGCGGCCCCGAAGCCGGTGGAGCGTGAGTTCGTCCGTCGGGTCAACGCGGGCGGAGTCGCGTGCACCGTGCGCGACACCCGCGGTCAGGAGATCGCCGCGGCCTGCGGTCAACTCGCCGCCGAAGGCTGATCGACAAGCTGGTAATACCGAGTTATACTCCGTTTATGAAGACGGCGATTTCGGTGCCCGATGAGACGTTCGCCCAGGTGGAACGCGGGGCGAAGTGTTTGGGTGTCACGCGCTCCGAGTTCTATGCGCGTGCGGCGCGGTTCTATTTGGAACACCTGGAACAGCAGTCGCTGACCAACGAGATCAATTCCGCCCTCGATCTGATCGATGGAGATGACGATTCCTCGGCGGCAGCGGTCTCCGCAGGTCAGCGACGGCTGGCGGCGGCGGACGACGAGTGGTGATCGAGCGAGGCAGTATTCACTGGGCTGACCTCGGCGAACCTGACGGTTCACGGCCGGCCAAGCGCCGCCCAGTGCTCGTTGTGCAGGCCGACCCATACAACGCAAGCCGGTTGGCGACCGTGCTGGTCGTCGTTCTGACCTCCAATACCAAGTTGGCCACCGCGCCAGGAAACGTTTTCCTGCCGGCATCGGCGACTGGGTTGCCTCGGGACTCGGTGGTGAACGTTACCGCCGTCGTCACTTTGAACAAGGACGACCTCGCTCAGCAGGTGGGCGATGTCTCCATGGCCCTGATGCGTGACGTGAACTCGGGCCTGCGTCGAGTGCTCGGACTGTGATGGCGGTGTTGTAAGTCCGTTGGGAGCGGCGAACCGCTGGCGAACTACAAGCGCGTGGTCGAGGCGGTCCACCGCATCTGCGACCCGGCACCTGGCCGTGGTCCAGAGCGGACCCAACGCGAACGCCTCGACGTCAGTTCGAACACCTTCGGTTCGGGGCCGTGCGATGGCGGTGGACGACCGTTGGGCGACTCGTTACCCGAAGGACTGAATCGGCGGTCGCGCGGCTGTGACCTGCGGGTCTACCGTGGAGGCATGGCGACGAAGGTCATCGAAGTCGAGGACGACGAGCTCAAGCTGATGCTGGCCGCGCTGCGTTCGTACCTGACCGACTTCGGGCACGACGAGGCCGATCTGCAGCGCGCGATCAAACATCTGATAGCGAAGCTGCCGCGACCCGAGAGGACCGTCGCGTAGCGACGGTCGAATAACCGACGACGCGTGCGCGCGGCGTCGGTGAGACGCGGGCCTATCCGCGCCAGGAAGTGCGGCGCTTGTGGGCGAGCCAGCCCACGCCGCCCAGCAGGAACACGCCGGTGCCGATGAGCCACAGGTTCTCGGTCCAGCCGCTGTGGTTGCCGATGAGCATCCCGAACATCGCCAAGCCGACGAACACACCGGCGATCGTCGTCCCGCGCGGGAACGAACCGTGCCAGCCCCACTCGGCCGAGGGCTCCTCATGCGGGCTGACCCTGAACGCGGCGGCAGGGGTGGCCTTCCGCTTCTCCAGCTCCGTGCGCGCCACGTGTTCCTCCAGGGTGATCGGTCCGTGCGGGGGTCATATTTCCATACCCGGGACACAGTGCGGGCGCCGTGGTCACCACGGCGCCCGCACTGTGATCGGAGTCGCTACACCGTTGCGCAGCGAGCGTGCTCTGGTGAGCACACCACTTCGCAGCCCGCCGTTGCCGCCGGACGGGACACCCGAACCGGCGGCGCAGCAGATCTCGATACAACCGACCCAAGTCACGGGGCAGGCGGCTTGGTTTTCACCGCCACCGAAACGCTAGCGGCATCCGCCTGCCCCGTGACAGGTCACACCCGCGCTCGACCACGCCCCGTGACGAGTCGGTACACGCCGAGGAGGATCAGCGAGCCCAGGATGGCCAGCAACCACGTTCGCAGGTTGAAGAATGTGGCCAAGCCGCCGCCGAAGATGGCATTGCCGATGAAGCCGCCGAGAATGGCGCCGACGATGCCGATCAGGATGGTGACGATGGCGCCACCAGGGTCGTTACCAGGCATGATGGCCTTGGCGATGAGACCGGCGACCAGTCCGAGAACGATCCAGCCGAGAATGCCCATCGGGTACTCCTTCGCTTGGGCCCCGCGTCCTGCGGGGTCCTGCCGGATGAGTGCCCGCAGAAACTCCCGGGTATTCGTCCCGGAGATCAGATTGCGCTGAACGGGCTAATTTTGCGTCCGACGGCAGGGGGAACCGGCGAGACCCGCGTCACGGACAGCTACATCACGCCCCACCTGTGCGTCCGACCGCCGGACTTCGGGAACAATGGACCGTGATGACTCCCTCTCCCGCGCGTGAGCGCTCACTGCTGGTACTCGGCTCGACCGGTTCGGTCGGGACGCAGGCCCTCGACGTCGTGGCCGCCAACCCCGACCGCTTCACCGTCGCGGGGCTCGCCGCGGGCGGGTCCGACCCGGCCCTGCTCGCCGAGCAGGCGCTGCGGTTCCAGGCGGGCGCTATCGCGGTCACCAAGGCCACGGCCGCCCAGGACGTCCAGCTAGCCCTGTTCGCCGAGGCCCAGAAGCGGGGCTACACCTCGGGCGACTTCCGGATGCCGCGCATCTTCGCGGGCCCGGACGCGGTCACCGACCTCATCGAGGCCGTGCCCGCCGACATCGTCCTCAACGCCATCACCGGCTCCCGCGGCCTGCCCGCGACCCTCAAGGCCCTCGAGTCGGGCGCCACGCTCGCCCTCGCCAACAAGGAGTCGCTCATCGCGGGCGGCTCGCTGGTCCTGGACGCGGCCAAGCCCGGCCAGCTCGTCCCCGTGGACTCCGAGCACTCGGCGATGGCCCAAGCGTTGCGGGGCGGTCGCAGCGAGGAGGTCGACCGACTCGTCCTCACCGCATCGGGTGGTCCCTTTCGGGGGAAGACCCGCGCCGAGCTGACCGACGTCACCGCGATCGACGCCCTCGCGCACCCGACGTGGGCGATGGGCCCGGTCATCACCATCAACTCCGCGACCCTGGTGAACAAGGCGCTGGAGCTGATCGAGGCGCACCTGCTCTTCGACGTGCCGTATGACCGCATCGACGTGGTGGTGCACCCGCAGTCGATCGTGCACTCCATGGTCACCTTCACCGACGGGTCGACGCTGGCCCAGGCCAGCCCGCCGGACATGCGGCTGCCGATCGCGCTGGCCCTGGGCTGGCCCGACCGCATCCCGGGCGCCGCGAAGGCGTGCGACTGGACCACCGCCACCCAATGGACGTTCGAACCGCTCGACCACGAGACGTTCCCGGCGGTGCGGCTGGCCCAGGCGGCGGGGGAGACCGGGGGCTGCCTGCCCGCGGTCTACAACGCGGCCAACGAGGAGGCGGTCGCCGCCTTCCTGCGAGGCGACGCCACCTTCACAGCCATTGTGGACACTATTGCTCGGGTGCTCGACGACGCGGGCGACTGGCAGGGTGCGCCACGCGACGTCGATGAGGTGCTCGCCGCTGAGCACTGGGCACGCGCCCGCGCGCGAGAACGCCTCGCGGTGACAGCTGGTCCGCGTGACGTCGTCGGGCCGGGAAGGAACTGACCGTGCTCGTTTGGCTCCTGGGTCTCGTGCTCTTCGCGCTGGGCATCTGCGTGTCCGTCGCACTGCACGAAGCGGGGCACATGCTGACCGCGAAGGCGTTCGGCATGAAGGTCCGCCGGTACTTCATCGGTTTCGGACCGAAGATCTTCTCGTTCCGCCGCGGCGAGACCGAGTACGGCCTCAAGGCGATCCCCGCGGGCGGCTTCTGCGACATCGCGGGCATGACCGCGCTCGACGAGGTCACCCCCGAGGAGGCGCCCCGCGCCATGTGGCGCTACCCGGCCTGGAAGCGCATCGTCGTGCTGTCCGCCGGGTCGATCACCCACTTCATCCTCGGCTTCATCATCCTGTACCTGATGGCCGTGTCCATGGGCCTGCCGAACTACGAGAACCGCGCGGTCGTCGGCTCCACGTCGTGCGCGGCGCCCACGATGGACCCGAAGACGTTCAAGCAGGCCGAGTGCGGCCCCAACGACCCGTCGCCCGCCATCACCGCCGGGATCCGCGAGGGCGACGAGATCGTCAGCGTCAACGGCAAGCGCACCGCGAACTGGTCCGAGGTCCTCACCACGGTCCGCGACCTGCGCGGGGAGAGCACCTTCGTCGTCGTCCGCGACGGCCAGGAGCTGACCATGAAGGTCGCGGTCGCGGCGGTCAAGCGCGTGCCGGTCGACGCGCAGCCCGGCAAGGACGACACCAAGCTGACGGAGGTCGGCGCGGTCGGCATCGGCAAGGCCGCGATGGTCGACTTCTCGGTTCTCTCCGCGGTCGGCGGCACCGTGTCGTTCACCGGCGAGATGTTCGTCAAGACCTGGGAAGGCCTCATGCGCTTCCCCGAGAAGATCCCCGCTGTGGTGCGCGCGATCGGCGGGGCGGAGAATGACCCCGAGCGACCGGTCAGCGTCGTCGGCGCGAGTGTCATCGGCGCGGACGCGGCCGAGCAGGGCATCTGGGAGATCTTCGTCCTGATGCTGGCCGCGCTGAACTTCTTCGTCGGCGTGTTCAACCTGCTGCCGCTGCTCCCACTCGACGGCGGGCATATCGCCATCACGCTCTACGAGCGGGCGCGCGATCTGATCCGCAAGCTGCGCGGCCTGGCCCCGGCGGGTCCGGTCGACTACACCAAGCTCACCGGGATCACCATGGTCCTGGTGATCGTGGGTGGCGCGATCGTGCTGCTCACCGTGACCGCCGACATCGTCAACCCGATTCGATTGCAGTAACCACGAGAGGTCTGAGGAACATGTCCGACGTGATGCTCGGGATGCCCGCGCTGCCGCCCCCGGTGCTCTCCGAGCGCCGCAAGACGAGGCAGTTGCAGGTCGGCTCCGTCGGCGTCGGCAGCGAGTCGCCGATCTCGGTGCAGTCGATGACGACGACGGTCACCGCGGACGTGAACGCCACCCTGCAGCAGATCGCCGAGCTGACCGCGGCGGGCTGCGACATCGTGCGGGTGGCGTGCCCGTCGCAGGACGACGCGGAGGCGCTGGCGGCGATCGCGAAGAAGTCGCAGATCCCGGTGATCGCCGACATCCACTTCCAGCCGAAGTACGTCTTCGCCGCGATCGAGGCCGGGTGTGCCGCGGTCCGGGTGAATCCGGGCAACATCCGCAAGTTCGACGACCAGGTCAAGGAGATCGCGGCGGCCGCGCGCGACCACGGCACCCCGATCCGCATCGGCGTCAACGCCGGTTCGCTCGACCCGCGACTGCTCAAGAAGTACGGCAAGGCCACTCCGGAGGCGTTGGCGGAGTCGGCGCTCTGGGAGGCATCGCTCTTCGCCGAGCACGACTTCCACGACATCAAGATCTCGGTCAAGCACAACGACCCGGTCGTGATGATCCGCGCCTACGAGTTGCTGGCCGAGCAGTGCGACTACCCGCTGCACCTCGGTGTCACCGAGGCCGGTCCGGCGTTCCAGGGCACCATCAAGTCCGCGGTGGCGTTCGGCGCCCTGCTGCGCCAGGGCATCGGCGACACGATCCGGGTCTCGCTGTCCGCGCCGCCCGTCGAAGAGGTCAAGGTCGGCATCCAGATCCTGCAGTCGCTCAACCTCAAGCAGCGCAAGCTGGAGATCGTGTCGTGCCCGTCGTGCGGGCGCGCCCAGGTCGACGTCTACAAGCTGGCCGACGAGGTGACCGCGGGGCTGGAGGGCATGGAGGTCCCGCTGCGCGTCGCGGTCATGGGCTGTGTCGTGAACGGGCCGGGCGAGGCACGGGAAGCCGACCTCGGTGTGGCCTCCGGTAACGGCAAGGGCCAGATCTTCGTCAAGGGCCAGGTCATCAAGACCGTGCCTGAGCACCAGATCGTCGAGACCCTGATCGAGGAAGCGATGCGGCTCGCGGAGCAGATGGGCGAGTCCGAAGGGACGCCATCGGTCACCGTGGGCTGACGAACACGGATCAATTTCCGTAGAGTTCCCCGCGTCGACAGGAGAGGGGACCTTCGTCATGTACCTCGCCCGCGTGACACTGCGGAACATCCGCGGATTCTCCGGCGCGCGCGACGTCGACCTGCCACTCACCCGACCGGACGGCTCGCACGCGGGCTGGACCGTGATCGCGGGCCGCAACGGATCCGGCAAGACGTCCCTGCTGCGGGGCATCGCCCTCGCGGTCAGCGGCCCGGCCGTGGCCCGCAGTCTCGTGCCCGACTTCGAGAACTGGGTGACGGTGGGGTGCCGCGAGGCCTCCGCCCAGGTCCGCATCGCCTACGACCCGGTCTTCGACCGGTTCTACGGCAAGGGCAGGCTGCCCGCCCGCGACTTCGGCGCGGGCCTGCAGTGGACCTACCCGGACGACAGCGACGACGGCAGGCGCATCAACCAGCCGTCGATGGCGGCCGCGGGCAGCCCCAGCAGCCGCAGCCAGTTCGTCGCCCGCGGCCCGTGGCAGGACAACCCGGGAGGGTGGTTCTGCGCGGCCTACGGACCGTTCCGCAGGCTGGTCGGCGGAGCCGGTGACGCGCAGCGGCTGATGCTCAGCCCCGGACCGGTCGCGCGGCTCGTGAGCCTCTTCCACGAGGACGCCTCGCTCGCCGAGGGCGTCGGGTGGCTCATCGAGCAGCACCTTCGAACCCTCGAAGAGCGGCCCGGCGCCGAGCAGCTGAAGGTAGCGGCGCTACAAATTCTGGCGAACGGACTGCTACCGGACGGTTATCGGATCGAGAAGGTCGATTCCGACGGCCTGTGGGTGGCCAATGGGGACAAACGATTCCCATTGCGCGAAATGAGTGACGGTTACCGAACGGTAGCGGCACTCGTTGTCGACTTGTTGAAGCAGATCAACGACGCGTATGGGACCATTCCGGTGAATAATGACTCCGGGATCACCGCGGTCACCGCACCCGGAGTGGTCATCATCGATGAGGTGGACGCCCACCTGCACGTCTCCTGGCAGAAGCGTATCGGTGGCTGGCTGAAGTCTCATTTTCCCAACATTCAATTCATTGTCACCACCCATAGCCCCTACATTTGCCAGGCCGCCGACCCCGGTGGTCTGATCCGCCTTGCCGGCCCTGACCAGGAAGAACCTCCTTCCGTGGTCGGTCAGGACCTGTATGAGCGCATCGTTTTCGGCAGCGGGGACGACGCGGTGCTCTCTGACCTTTTCGGCCTGGATACGCCATACTCGGAGAAGGCGCAGTCATTGCGCCGCGAACTCGTCGATCTTGAGGTCGCGGTCGTCACTGATGTCGCCGACGAAGAGCAGGAACGGCGCTATCTGCAGTTGCGCGAATTGCTTGAGAGTTCACCCGTGGCCAGGGTGGGAGAGGTGACTGCCCGGCTGCACGAAGCGGGAGCTGCCGGCGCGTGATTCGCATCGCTCGCGTCACTTTGCACTCGACAACAACGGACCGACTATCGGACCTGACCAACAAAATCTCCGCCGTCCGCCGCGCGGAACGTGTGGCGTCGGCTCGCGCCTTCTGGCGGACGAATTCCGCGGTGAAAGCCTCCCTTCGTGAAGCGCTGGCCTACATGGCCCCCGGTGTCCAGCGGTGCATGTACTGCGGCGACAGCCTCGGCGCCGACATCGACCACTTCGACCCGCTCTCCCGATCCCCGCTGCGGACCTTCGACTGGCTCAACCACCTCCTCGCCTGCTCGGTGTGCAACAGCCACCAGAAGCGCGACCGGTTCCCCGTCGACGACAAGGGCAGGCCGCTGCTCGTCGACCCGACCAGCGAAGACCCGTTCGACCACCTCCTGCTGTCGCTGTCGGTCGGCGAGTACCGCGCGCTGACGCCGAAAGGGACCGCGACCATCGAGGTGTTCGGGCTCAACCGCGCGCTGCTGGTGCGCGGCCGTGAGCAGGCCAGACGGGTCGTCGTGGCGAGCCTGCGCGGCTGGGAGCGCGCCCGGACCCGCGACAACGGGCCGGACATGGAGGAATGCGTCCTCACCATCCGCGAGCAGCCGTTCGCCGACGTGTGCCACGCGATGCTGCGCCAAGCCGACGTACCGCGCGCAGAGATCGTCTTCGGCCGCGACAGCGACGTCCTGCCCACCCTGCGCGATCCCCGGCTCCGCGCGTGTTTGGCCAGGTGATTCCGTTTCCCGTGCGGCCCGGTTTCTGGCAGGCTTGAGGGGTGTTGCGGCTTGCAGGAGCGCGGCTGCTCGACGAACGGGACGGTCAGGCGGTGCGCGCGGTGCTCACCGCCGACCCTGTGGCGTCCTGCATGGTCGCCTCTCGAGTCGAATCCGTCGGTCTGGACCCGTGGCGCCTGGGTGGCGAGGTCTGGGGCTGCGAGACCCGCGGGCTGCGCCCGGTGAGCAGGTTGGAAGCGCTCTGCTTCGCCGGCCCCAATCTGATTCCCTTACGCGGCAAGCGGTCCGCTCTACAGGCTTTCGCCGAGCGGGCGCTGCGCAGGCGCCGGATGTGCTCGTCGATGGTCGGCCCGGCCGAGCAGGTCCTCGGCCTGTGGTCGGAACTGGAGCCCGACTGGGGCCCGGCCCGCGAGGTCCGCGCCGACCAGCCGCTGATGGCGATCTCCACCGCGCCCGCCACCGCGCCCGACCCGCTCGTCCGCCCGGTCCGGCCCGACGAGCTCGACCGCTACCTGCCCGCCGCCATCGCGATGTTCATCGAGGAGGTCGGTGTCGACCCCCGCATCGGAGATGGCGGGTCCGGTTATCGCGCGCGGGTCGCCGAACTGATCGCGGGCGGGCGCGCGTTCGCCCGGTTCGAGGGCGGCGACGTGGTGTTCAAGGCCGAGATCGGCGCGCTGTCGAGCGCGGTCGGCCAGATCCAGGGGGTGTGGGTGCACCCCGACCGCCGCGGCGAGGGCCTCGGCAGCGCGGGCACCGCCGCCGTCGTGCACCGCCTGGTCGACGGCATGGGTCGCACGGCGAGCCTCTACGTGAACTCGTACAACTCCGCGGCGCGCGCCGCGTACACGCGCATCGGGTTCGCACAGGTCGGCCAGTACGCGACGGTGCTGTTCTGAGGAGATCCCGCACGAGCCGCACACGGCGACGGGCATACTGCGGGGCGTGCGCGTCTCCCTCAGCCGCCCCGCCGCTCTCCTCGCCGCGCTGGTGGCCGTCCTCCCGCTGACCGCCTGCGGCTTCGGGTCCGACCCTGGTCCCAAGGACGCGGCCAACCAGTTCGTCGCCGCGTTCGCAGGCGGCGACACCGTGACCGCCTCCCAGCACACAGACTCCGTCGAATCGGCCAAGGCGCTGATGGACAAGGTGCGCGGCGGGATCAAGCCCGCGACGGTGATCGCGCACGTCAAGGACATCGTGGCCACCGAAGGCGAGCCGTCGGCGAAGGCGACCTACGAGATCACCTGGGACCTCGGTCGCGGCAGGCTCTGGACCTACACGAGCACCTTCGACCTGCGCACCGAGAACGACGCGTGGAAGGTGCACTGGGAGCCCAGCGTCCTGCACCCCAAGCTCGCCGCCCAGCAGACGATCGCCGTGCACGACATCGAGGCGTCGCTCGCCCCGGTGCTCGACCGCGACGGCACACCCATGCTGCAACCCGAACGGGTGGTCTCGGTGCTGTTCGACCAGGGCAAGGCCGGTGACGCCACCGCGATCGCCGGGCAGCTGGCGGGCGCGCTGTCCGGGGTCGACCCGACGATCACCCAGGCGTCGATCCTCGACGGGGCGACCAAAGCGGGCGGCAAGGCCTACCAGATCGTGGCGCTGCGCGACGGCGACTACCAGAAGGTCCGGGCGCAGATCTACGAGCTGCAAGGGGTCCGCTTCACCGCCGAGTCGCGGCTGCTGCCGGTGGACAAGGCGCTGGCGCCCACCCTGCTGCCGGGCATCCGCAAGCTCGTCGAACAGCAGGTCGAGGGTGCGGCCGGGTGGAGCGTGCACACCGTGGACGGCGCGGGTGCCGACGTCGAGGAGCTGTTCAGCAAGCAGGCCGAGACCGCGACAGCGGTGCGGGTCGCGCTGAGCAAGCAGGTGCAGACCGCCGCCCAGGCCGCGATCGCCGGCGAGGCGACGCCGTCGATGATCGTGGCGATCCAGCCGTCCACCGGTGACGTCCTCGCGGTCGCGCAGAACGCGCCCGCCGACGCCGCGGGCCAGCTCGCGCTCACCGGCCGGTACCCGCCGGGCTCCACGTTCAAGATCGTCACCGCCGCGGCCGCGCTGAAGTCCGGCAAGGCCGCCGCGGACACCCCGCTGGCCTGCCCGGGGACCAAGGTCATCGACGGCCGCGAGATCCCCAACAGCGGCAAGTTCGACAAGGGCGTCATCCCGCTGCGCTCGGCGTTCGCGTTCTCGTGCAACACCACGTTCGCGGAGTTGGCCGTCGCGATGGCACCCGACGAGCTGACGAACATGGCCAAGCAACTCGGCCTGGGCGTCGACTACGTGGTGCCGGGCTTCACCACCATCACCGGCTCGGTGCCGCCCGCCACGGGCAAGGTCGAGCGCGCCGAGGACGGGTTCGGCCAGGGCAAGGTCGTCGCCAGCCCGTTCGGCATGGCGGTCGTGGCCGCCACCGTCGCGTCCGGCTCGGTGCCCAAGCCGGTCCTGGTGCGCGGCTCGGAGACGAAGTCAGACACCGTTGCGGAGCCGGTGGCCGCCGAGGTGCTCGGTCCGGTGCGGGACATGATGCGCGAGGTCGTCACCGGCGGCACTGCCGGCGCGCTCGGCCCCTACGGCGACGTCCGGGGCAAGACCGGCACCGCGCAGTTCGGTGACGGGACGCACTCGCACGGCTGGTTCGTGGGCTACCGCGGCGACCTCGCGTTCGCCGTGCTGCTGACCGACGTGGGCCAATCGGGCACGGCCGTGCAGGCCACCGCGAGGTTCCTCGGCGCGGTCGCCTGAGCGGGTCGTAGGCTGGTAGTCATGTCTGTGCGTGCTCCACTGAAGCCGGGAGAGCAGTCGCCTCGCCGCGTCGTGCCCTCCACCATCGCCCGTCCCGAGTACGTCGACCGGCCCGCGCCCCGGAAGAACACCGACCCGTGGGTGCAGCCGCCGGAGATCGTCGAGGCGATGCGGGTGGCCGGGCGGATCGCCGCGCAGGCGCTGCGGGAGGGCGGCAAGGCCGTCAAGCCGGGCGCGACCACCGACGACGTCGACGCGGTCGTGCACGAGTTCCTGCTCGACCACCACGCCTACCCGTCGACCCTGGGCTACCGCGGCTTCCCGAAGTCCTGCTGCGTCTCGCTCAACGAGGTCATCTGCCACGGCATCCCCGACTCGACGGTGATCGAGGACGGCGACATCGTCAACATCGACGTCACCGCTTTCATCGGCGGCGTGCACGGCGACACCAACGCGACGTTCCTCGCGGGCGAGGTCGCCGAGGAGGCCCGGCTGCTCGTCGAGCGCACCCACGAGGCCACGATGCGCGCGATCAAGGCCGTGCGGCCGGGTCGCGCGATCAACGTGATCGGCCGCGTCATCGAGGCCTACGCGAAGCGGTTCGGCTACGGCGTGGTGCGCGACTTCACCGGCCACGGCATCGGCACGTCGTTCCACAGTGGACTGGTGATCCTGCACTACGAGGAGCCCACGGTCACCACGATGATCGAGCCCGGCATGACGTTCACGATCGAGCCGATGATCACCCTCGGCGGCATCGACTACGACATCTGGGACGACGACTGGACGGTCACGACCAAGGACAAGAGCTGGACCGCCCAGTTCGAGCACACCATCGTCGTCACCGACACCGGCTCCGAGATCCTCACGCTCGCTTAGAGCACCTCTAGGACAGCCGCGGCGACCGGTCCCGGATCGGTCGCCGGAGCCAAGTGGTGCGAGTCGAGCACGCGGGTCGGCCAGCCGAGTTCGCGAGCCTGGGTCAGTTCATCGACGTAGGCCTCGGAGAGGCAGACGTAGCTCGACGGGCCGGACCACTCCACGCTCGGCCGTGCCTCCTTGAGGAACGCGATCGGCACCTCGGGGGCTTCGTCGGCGATCTCCGCCCGCAGGGCCTCGTCGTGGACCAGGTCGGGCAGCGGGTCGGCGTCGAACCAGTCCGGCCAGCGGGGAAGCCTGCCGTTGCGGCTGATCTTGTACAGCCCGTCGTAGACCTCGGGGGCCACCGTCTCGCGCCAGCTCTGACCCGGCGTCGGCAGGCCGGCGTCGAGGTAGACCAGACCCGCGACGGCGTCCTCCAGGTCCTCGGCGAACGCGGGCAGCAGCGGCCCGGCGGCGCTGTGGCCCACGAGGACCACCGGCCCGGTGAGCGGCACGTCGGACAGGGCGTCGGCGAACGCGCCGATGAGCCGCTGGTGGACGGGTGAGGCGACGACGCTCAGGCGCAGGTCCAGCAGGACCGCGGGATGCCCGAGAGCGGCGAGCGCGTCGGCGAGCGGACGCAGGCTGGCGGGCCCGAGGAACGGGCTGTGCACCAGGACGGCGGTGACGGGTGCGGCGGGCATAACGGGGATGATGGCAGCCTGGCCCGACGAAAGGTGAGGGGACGGTCGAATGTCCGGAGCGTTGTTGGTCGCGGGGACGACCTCGGACGCGGGCAAGAGCGTCCTCGTGGCGGGTCTGTGCCGGTGGCTGGCCCGGTCCGGGGTGCGGGTGGCGCCGTTCAAGGCGCAGAACATGTCCAACAACTCGATGGTCACCCCCGACGGCGGCGAGATCGGCCGGGCCCAGGCGTTGCAGGCGGCGGCGTGCGGGATCGAGCCGAGCGTCCGCTTCAACCCGGTGCTGCTCAAGCCGGGGTCCGACCGCAGTTCGCAGGTCGTGGTCCTGGGCAAACCGGTCGGCGTCACTACCGCGCTGTCGTATCGCGCGCGCAAGAGCGAGCTGATGGAGACCGTTCTGGCGACTCTCGCCGACCTGCGCTCGGATTACGAAGTCGTCGTCTGCGAGGGCGCGGGCTCGCCCACGGAGATCAACCTGCGGGCCAGTGACATCGCGAACATGGGTTTGGCCCGGGCGGCGAACCTGCCGGTCCTGGTCGTCGGCGACATCGACCGCGGTGGTGTTTTCGCTCACCTCTTCGGCACCCTGGCCCTGCTCGATCCGGCCGACCAGGCGCTGATCGCCGGCTTCGTCATCAACAAGTTCCGCGGCGACCCGGCCTTGCTCGAACCGGGCCTGCGCCAGTTGCGTTCCCTGACCGGCCGCGATGTCCTGGGTGTTGTCCCATGGTCCGAAGACCTCTGGCTCGACGCGGAGGACTCGCTGTCATACGCCGCCGACGGTGTCGTCGGCCGACCCGCGCCTCCCGTCGGCACCCAGTGGCTCCGCGTCGCCGTCGTCCGCCTGCCCCGCATCTCGAACGCGACCGACGTCGAGGCGTTGGCCTGCGAACCCGGCGTCTCGGTCCGGTTTGTCACCGAGCCGTCGCGGCTCGCGGATGCCGACCTGGTCGTCCTCCCCGGCTCGAAGTCCACAGTGGACGATCTGCACTGGCTCCGCCGGACCGGTCTGGCCGACGCCGTCATGGCCCATGCCCGACGCGGCCTGCCGGTGGTGGGCATCTGCGGGGGCTTCCAGATGCTCGGCACCGGCATCGACGACCGGGTCGAGTCCGGCGCGGGAGCCGTGGAGGCGTTGGGGCTGCTGGACATGGACGTGGAATTCGCCGCGGAGAAAGTCCTGACGCGTCCACACGGGACGGTCTTCGGCGAGCAGGCGGTCGGCTACGAGATTCACCACGGGCGGGTCACCAGGTCGGAACACGAGGGCTTGGTGACGCTGCCCGACGGGTCGACCGAGGGCGTCATCGACGGTGCGATCCTCGGCACCCACTGGCACGGCCTGCTGGAGAACGACGCCCCCCGCCGCGCGATCCTGCGCTGGGCCGCCGAGTGGGCAGGCCGCGACGGCTTCAAGCCCGCCTCGGACACCTCGTTCGCCACCGCCCGAGCAACCCAACTCGACATCCTCGGCGACCTGGTCGAAAACCACCTGGACACCGCCGCCATCCGCCACCTGATCGACACCGGCCCCCCACCCACCCTCCCCTTCATCCCCCCCGGCGCCCCCAAACCGCGAGTCGCCCCTCCAGGCAAGTGAGTCGCCCCTTCAGGCGACTGAGTTCAACATTCAGGCGATTGAGTTCGCATTGGGCGCCGACATGAGCGGCTGCGGCATGGGCAGGCGACGCGGGCGCCAAGGCTCGGACTGGTCTTGAACGTTGAACTCAGTCGCCTGAAGGGGCGACTCACTTGCCTGGAGGGGCGACTCGCGACTTTGTGGGGGCTAGGGGGTGTCGAGGTTGGCTAGGAGTTCGTCGAGGAAGCCAGCTGCCTCGGCTGCCGCGCGGTCCGCGTCCTGGTCTCGGATGGCGTTGAGCAGCTGGCGGTGGTCGACGTTCGCCTTGCTCGGTGTGGTGCGGACCGTGCTCGCCACCGAAGCGCGCACGACCTCCGTCAGCCCCTGGTACAGCTCCGCCAGCAGCTGGTTGTGCGAGCACCGGACCACCGCGAGGTGGAAAGCCGCGTCCTTGTCGACGCCCACCTCGTAGTCCTTCGCCTCCATCGCCCGCTCACGAGCGTCGAGCAGGGTGGTCAGCTCAGCCAGTTCCGCGTCCGTGCGGTTGCTCGCCGCCAGCCGGGCGCCCTCGACCTCCAAGGTGCGCCTGACCTGAAGGACATCGCGCAGCTCAGTGCCCGCCAACCGGCGGACGGCACCCGAGAACTCGCTGGTCGCCCGGACGAACGTGCCGTCGCCCTGACGGACCTCCAGCAGACCCGCGTGGGACAACGCGCGAACGGCTTCCCGGACCGTGTTCCGCCCGACGCCCAGGGCGGTGACCAGCTCGGGCTCGGTGGGGATGCGCTCGCCCACCTTCCATTCGGCGTTCGCGATCGCCGTGCGCATCTGCTCGATCACCTGGTCCACCAGACCGGCTCGCCGAGTCGTCGCCAACGGCACCGCGCTCATCCTCTCGTCCTGCCATCCCACATCCGTCGGGTTCAGTGTCCCATCTCGAGTGGGAGGTTGAGCAGCGCGTTCTCGATCAGCTCCGGCATGGCCGGGTGAATCCAGTACTGACCCTGCGCCATGGACCGCGCGTCGAGCCCGAAACTCATCGCCTGGACGACCGGTTGGATGACCGTGGACGCCTGCGGGCCGATGATGTGGGCGCCGATCAACTGCCCGGTCTTCGGGTCGGCGAGCAGCTTCGCGAAACCGGTGGTGTCCTCCATCGCCCACCCATAGGCGATGCCCGCGTACTCCTGCGTGGAGACCACGTAGTTCACGCCTTGGCGCTGCGCCTCCTGCTCCGTGAGCCCGACCGAGGCGATCTGGGGCGAGGTGAACACCGCGTGCGGGACGAACCGGTGGTCGGCGGCCAGCAGCGTGTCCGGGTTGAGCAGGTTGTGCCGCACGACCCGCGCCTCGTGGTTCGCGACGTGCTTGAGCTCCCACGGCGAACAGATGTCGCCCAGCGCCCACACGCCCTCCGCGCTCGCCCGCTGGAACTCGTCGACCACCACGTAGCCGTGGTCGTCGACCTTGATGCCGGCCGCGGCGACGTCGAGCTGGTCGGAGTTCGGCGTGCGACCGGCGGCGACGAGCAGCACGTCGGCGTCGATCACCTCGTCACCCACCAGCCGCACCCGCACACCGTCGCCCGCGCGCTCCACGCGCTCGATCTTGCGGTCGAGCCGGACGTCCCAGCGGGCCTGGGCCAGCTCGGTGAACCGGGCGCTGATGTCGCGGTCCTCTTGGCGCAGCAGAGCCCTGGAGCGGACCACCACGGTCACCTCGACACCGAACGACGAGAACACGTGGGCGAACTCGGCGGCGATGAACCCGCCACCCAGGATCACCATGCGCGCGGGCAGCTCGTCGAGTCGCATCACCGTGTCGCTGGTGTGGAACTCGACGTCGTCGATGCCCTCGATCGCGGGGACCACCGGCCGGCCGCCGGCTGCGAGCACGATCCGGTCCGCAGTGATCGTCTCCTGGCCGTCGATCTCCAACCGCCGCTCGCCCACAAACCGCGCGTTGCCCGTGTAGAGGGTCACGTTCGCGTTGTCGGGGTGCTCTTCGCGGTACTTCTGACCGCCCTCGGCGATCGGGTCGATCCGTCCGAAGATCCGGTCGCGGATCTCGGGCCAGCGCACGCCGTCGAGCGTCGCGTCGACCCCGAGCCGGGCGGCGGCCTTCGGCGTCGCGGCGAGGTCGGCGGCGTGGACGAACATCTTGGTCGGGATGCACCCGACGTTGATGCACGTCCCGCCGAACACCCCGCGTTCGACCATGGCAACGTCCAGGTCCGCGAACCTGGGGTCGAGCAGGGAGTTGCCGGAACCGGTCCCGATGATGATCAAATCGAAGTGGCGCACCTTCCCATCAAACCGCATCGGCCCTCGGTGAACGTCCTAGTGCCGGTAGGTAGGGGTGATGATGGCTCGGGCCAGGGTGTGGAAGGCCAGGTTGAAGCTCACCACCGCCGCGCTGGAGTTCTCGTCGACATCGAGCTTCTCGACGTCCACGGCGTGCACGACGAAGTAGTAGCGGTGGTCTTGGTCGCCCTCGGGCGGGGCCGAGCCCGCGTAGTCGCGCGTGCTGAAGTCGTTGCGGACGTGGAAAGCACCCTCGGGCAGGGTCTCGTCCCGCGCGCCCGCGCCTGCGGCCAGCTCGGTGATCGACGCCGGGATGTTGACCGCGGTCCAGTGCCAGAAGCCGCCGGGGATCGGGGCGTCGGGGTCGAAGCAGGTGACGACGAAGCTCTTGGTGCCTTCCGGCGCGCCGCTCCAGGCCAGGTGCGGGGAGACGTTGTCGCCGCCCACCCCGCCGTAGACGTGTTTGCGGGCGACCTTCTCGCCGTCGCGGACGTCGTCGGACGTCACGGTGAACGACTCGGTTCGCGGCAACAGCGCGTACGGGTCGGGTGCGACAGGGCGTTCCAGGCTCATCGTCTTCAATCCTCCGCGGGCTCGCCGATGCTTGTTCATCCGAAGGTTAGTGCCTGTGGACAAACGCCGACGCTCTCCGCCGAATCGGCCTACTGTGGGTCCGGAACACACCCAGGGGAGGAACGAAAGTGACGGACAACGAGGTCTCGCGCTCGACCACGCGCGTGCGGTTCCCGCGGATCAGCCCGCGCGCCTACGAACACCCGGCCGACCGCGGCGCGATGGCTGGTCTGCGCGCGATCCCGGGTGTGTCCGAGGTGCTCAAGGCGGTCTCCGGCCTGTTCAGCGAGCGCGGCGAGCGGCTGCTGGCGCTCGCGTCGGCGATCCGGGTGGGGGAGAAGCAGTACCCGAAGATCCACCAGCTGGTGGTCGAGTGCGCCGAGACCCTCGACCTCGATGTCGTCCCCAAGGTCTATGTCGAGCGCAACCCGGTCGCCAACGCGATGACCGTCGGCATCGACGAGCCGTTCATCGTCCTGACGACAGGCCTCGTGGAGGCGCTCGACACTGAGAGCCTGCGGTTCGTCATCGGCCACGAGATGGGCCATGTGTTGTCCGGCCACGCCGTCCTGCGCACCCTGCTGCTGCGCCTGCTCCACCTGCAGATGACGATCGCCTTCATCCCCGCGGGCGCCCTAGCCCTACGAGCCGCCATCGCCGCCCTACGCGAGTGGTTCCGCAAGGCCGAACTGACCTGCGACCGCGCGGGACTCCTCTGCGCCCAAGACCCGGCGGCCGCGCTGCGCACCCACGTCTACCTCGCGGGCGGCACCGACCTGACGCAGATCGATATCCCGTCGTTCCTGCAGCAGGCCAAGGAGTACGAGGAAGTCGACGACATCCGCGACAGCATCCACAAGCTCCGCAGCGTCGAGGGCATGAGCCACCCCTTCGCCGTAGTCCGCGCCGCCCAGTTGCAGAAGTGGGCCGCCTCCGAGGAATACCGAGCCATCCTCGCCGGCACCTACGCCCGTCGAGACGACGACACCCCCTCCTCGGCTTTCACCGACGACCTCCGCACCGCCGCGAAGTCCTACAAGGACTCCTTCAACGAGTCGTCAGACCCCCTCTTCAAAATCTTCAACGGCGTAGGCGACGCCATGTCCGACGCGGCCAACAAGGTCTTCAGCAAGTTCGGCAACCGCCCCGACGGCAACGCGAACACCACCACCGACTCCTGACACACCGCGGTCTGCGGTGGTGAAAGGCGCCCAGGTCGATGCTGCCTGCTGCTGCGTCGACAATGCGGCTCGCCTCGATTGATCGGTCGAGACGAGCCGCCGTTGGCGGTCAAGAGCGGGTCGCCCCGCTTCGGCTCTATCGATCCCTAGGACCTGTCCTGTGAGTCCGGGCGCGGATAGCGCGTGCCGGACTCGCAGGCCAGGAGCTAGCCGCAGCCGTTGATGGCGGGCGAGCCGAGAGTGGACGACAGGCCCTGATACTTGAGTCGGCCGTCGTGGTCGAGAGTGAGGATCGGCACGGCCTTGTTGACCGGGTTGTGATTCGCGTCGAACGTGCAGATCCATCCGCTCACTCCGCTGACGGTGAGCTGATTGAGTGCTTGGGCGACCTGTGCGCGCTTGGGCCGCGTCGAGTTGGTTTGTTTGACGACCTGCTGGATCGCCAAGATCGCCGTCCACACGGCATCGTGGGACAGTGCGGCGTCACTGTCGAACATCGTCTCGTTGTGGAAGAGGTCGCGGTAGCAGCCTTGGCATTCGCCGAAGCGCGCGACGATCTCCGCCGACGCGGCTCCCTTGTCCTGCTCCCACATCTCGGCGCTCGTCAGACCAGGGACGAGGAGAGTCATGTTCGCCGCGGACCCGCTGCGCCACAGCTCGTCGTCCACGTTGCGGGCGATATCCGGTGGGCCGAGCACCAGCAGGGGGCGTTCAGCCGCGCAGGTCCGCAGGGCGAGCCCGTGCAGAAACCCCCGCAAGTCCCCGCCGCGTCCGGCGAAGTGGACGACGTCGACCCGGTGGTCGCACACCTTGTTGGCGTTGCCGCCGAGGATGGTTCCGGCGCTGTCGAGGGTCGAGTTGAACACCATCGGGGGATCCACCAACTCGTACTTGCCGGTCTTGTCCGCCCTGATGGCGTTCGCGAACGCACCACCGAGGGGCGCGGTGTAGTTGTCCCCCTCGTTCTGGTCCCTGACCTCGGGGACGCGCGCTTTCGCGGGAAGCAAGGCCGTTCGGACGTCGGGTGCGGCAGGGAACACGAGGTCAACCCCTGTCCCCGGCGGTCTTTTCGGGGTCAGTGACTGCAGAGTGAAGTGCGCAAATTGCGTCCCGGGCATGAGAGTATGCAGATTGTCGAGTCGGGTGGCAAGTTGCCGGAAACAAAAGCGCTGTCCACAATGGTCGAAAGTCGACGCACGCAACGGAGATTGTCCAGCTTGAGCACTATCCTTTGTGGATTCGAGTCAAGACGGCCGTGTGGGCTGCTGAAAAGAATGGACCAGACCATCTCGGGTTGACTGAAGTGGAACCGGTGAGCTCACCCACGCGGCGCGTACATGATCACCACAACGCCGACCAGGCACACGGCGGCCCCGATCACGTCAAACCGGTCAGGCCGAAAGCCGTCCGCCGCCATCCCCCACAGCAGCGACCCAACGACGAAGACGCCGCCATAAGCGGCCAAGATGCGCCCGAAATGCGCGTCCGGCTGCAGCGTGGCCACGAACCCGTACGCCCCCAACGCCAGTACGCCGCCGAGCATCCACAGCCACCCACGCTGTTCCCGGACGCCCTGCCACACCAGCCAGGCCCCGCCGATCTCGGCGACCGCCGCCACCCCGAACAGCAGGACCGACTTCACGACGTTCACCGCTTCACCTTCCGGTTGAGCTGAAGTGCTGGATGTCGACAGGTGAGGTCCACGTCCCGCCCCACGTCCACCCGATCGACCTGAACGCACGAACCACGACGTCCCCCGCGAAGATCATGCCCGGCCGGACGTTCTTCCGGTCCACATAGGACGATGCCAGTTCGGGCAACACCAAGTCGCCGCGGATGTACGGGTTGCAGAACGGGTTGATGTCGACGGCGAGCCCGTAGGCGTGTGCCGACCACGTCGTCGAGCGCACGGTCTTGCGGCACACGAACGCCGAGGTGTTGTTCCCGTCCCCGGTCGGGTGCAGGTCGAGTTCCGGCAGCGCGGTCACCCGCATCTCCTCCAGCGGGAACCGATTCTTGAACAGTTCCTCGAACACCTTCGTCACGTTCCGCGCGACCGACGCGTTCACGATCATCTCGCCGGTGTGCGCGCGACCGTCGTAACCCCAGAACGACATCGTCAGGTACCGCAGGTCGTCGCGGCCCACCGGGCAGTCGACCCGCCAGGTGCTGCGGGCGAGCACGTCGTCCGGGATCGCCGACACCGTCGCCGTGTACCCGCCCGCCGGCGGGGGCAGCCGATCCGCGGTCGGGAGTGACCGGTTCACCAGTACGGGGGGTGTCGGGAGCACCTGGCCGAAACCGTCGGGCCGCAACGGAAGCGGGGTCGCACCCACGACCCACGCGGGCTTCGCCGCCGCCGTGCTGGGCGGGGGAGCCGCGCTCGACGCCGCAGTGGGGGCGGTCGTCGTCGTCGGTGCGGGAGAGCTGCCTGTGACCTGGGGTTCCGTGGACCGCCGCGCCGCGGCCTGCTCGGGCGGCGTGACGCACGCCCCTACGACAAGGACCAGCGTGAGGGCGAGAACGACCCGGATGCGGTACGGCACCCCTCCAGCATGCCCGCCCCAACTTCCACCCATTCGTGCGACCACACCGAGTCACTATTTCGGGTCCGTTTGACCTAGCGTGTCTTGCGGAGCACGGATCGTTGCCCAAACTCACCGACAGGAGACTCTCCCATGGGGGGAACCGCCGCGCGCCGCATCATCGGTGTCGCCGCCGCCATCGCCATCGTCGCCGTCGTCCTCGGCCAGTTCGCCGCGGACGCGCGTGAGCAGATCGTCGGCGGGACCCGCGCGCAGATCGCCGACCATCCGTACATGGTCTATATAGCCACTCGCGACGGCTACCAGTTCTGCGGGGGCACCCTCGTCGCCGAGGACAAGGTCGTCACCGCGGCGCACTGCGCCCAGGCCTATGCCCCCAAGGACATCCGCGTCATCGCGGGCCGTGAGGACAAGCGCTCCACCGAGGGTGTCGAGGTCAAGGTCACCAGCACGTGGATCCACCCGGGCTTCACCGACGTGGCCAGTGGCGCCGACATCGCCGTGCTGACCCTCGCCAAGCCCCTCGAATACCAGATCCTGCCCATCGCCGACTCCCGCGACGACGCCCTCTACAAGCCGGGCACCCGCGGCACGATCCTCGGCTGGGGCCGCACCTCCGACGGCGGCCCGGCGTCGCGCTACCTGCTCAAGGCCGAGGTCCCGACCATCGCCGACGACACCTGCCAGAAGTCCTACAAGGCCTTCGCGGAAGAGTCGATGGTCTGCGCCGGCTTCCCCGAAGGCGGCGTCGACACCTGCCAGGGCGACTCGGGTGGCCCCTTGGTCATCGCGGGCAGGCTCGTCGGCATCGCCTCCTGGGGCGAAGGCTGCGCCGAGGCGAACAAGCCCGGCGTCTACACCCGCGTGACCGTCTACGCCTCTGACATCGCCGAACACCTGTGATATCCAAGGCGGCGTGACCGCACTGCACACCGCCGCCGGGCCGGACCTGACGGCAGCCCAGCTCTACGCCCTGCTCAAGCTCCGGGTCGACGTCTTCGTCGTCGAGCAGGAATGCCCCTACCCGGAACTCGACGGCCGTGACCTCGCCGCCGACACCGTGCACCTGTGGTGGCAGCCTGCCGAGGCCCCCGAACCCCTTGCCTGCCTGCGCATCCTCCCCGCCGACGCCGGCCGCCCAGTCCGCATCGGCCGCGTCTGCACCGCGAAGGATGCCCGAGGCACCGGCCTGGGCGGCAAGCTCATGGCGGCGGCCTTGGCCCACATCGGCGAAGTCGACAGCGTCCTCGACGCCCAGGTGCAAGCCCAAGGCATGTACGCCCGCTTCGGCTACGTCCCCGCCGGCGACCCGTTCGAGGAGGACGGCATCCCCCACATCACCATGCGCCGCCCAGCGAACGCACCTGCCTAAGCCGCCGACCGCGCACCTATCGGCAGGCCAACGCGCACCCATCGCAAATCGCCCGACCGCCGATAGAGTGGCCAGGGCCGTCCCCCCGGAATGCTCCTTTGGTTTGTCAGGTTGCCGGGTCGGACTTGGCGGCGACCAGCGCGGTTGATCTCGTCCACCCTCACGCCTTCGCCGTGTGATGGCGAGTGAGAACGTGCCGTAGGTGCCGGTGCTCGCACCCCCGAAGGTGTGCATCGTTGATCAACATGACGGCAGGGCGGGGGGTCTCGGCGCGGGTGTCGACACCGCAGACGATCCGGTCTGCTTTCGGTTTCCGGGCATGTGGGGGGCGCACCACCCTGGTTCACCTCGCCCGCGAAATGCGAAATCAGGCGCGCGGCGGAGCGTGTTCGGTGATGACCGTGACAGCCCGGTCGATGTCAACCGGGGTGAGGTCCGCCCGTGCCGTCAGCCGCAGCCGCGACACCTTGTCCGGTACTGACGGGGGTCGGAAGCACCCCACCCACACACCAGCCGCCCGGCAGTCGTCCGCCCACTTCACCGCGGCCTCCGGCGACGGCGCACGCACCGACACCACGGCCGCGGTCGGCTCCGACACCTGAAGTCCGGCTTCCCGCAACCGCTCCGCGAGGGTCACCGCGACCGCCAGCGCCCGCCCCGCCCGCTCCGGCTCTTCCTTCAGCACAGTCAGCGCGGTCAGTGCCGCCGCCGCGCTGCCGGGGGCCAGGCCGGTGTCGAAGATGAACGATCGCGCGTTCTCCACGAGGTGTCGGATGACCTTCCGCGGCCCGACCACGGCCCCGCCCTGGGCGCCGAGGGACTTCGACAGGGTCAGGGTTGTCACCACATCGGGTGCACTGGACAACCCGGCCGCGTGAACCGCGCCGCGGCCGCCGTCACCCAGGACGCCGAAGCCGTGGGCGTCGTCGGCGATCAGAGCGGCGCCGTTAGCCCGACAGACCTCCGCCAGCTCCGTCAGCGGCGCCAGGTCACCGTCCACCGAGAACACCGAGTCGGTGACCATCAGACCGCGCTCGGCCCGCCGGGTCGCCAACGCGCGCCCTGCCGCTGCGGCGTCGCTGTGGGCGACTACCGCGACATCCGCGCGGGAGAGCCTGCAGCCGTCGATCAGGGAGGCGTGGATGTAGGCGTCGGTGACGATCGCGCAGTTCTTGCCCGACAACGCCGTCACCGCGCCCAGGTTCGCCGCGAAACCCGACGAGAACACCAGCGCCGCCTGCGCGCCGCAGAACCGGGCCAGCTCGAACTCCAGCTCGCTGTGCAGCTCCGTGCTGCCCGTGACCAGCCGCGACCCGGTGGACCCGGCGCCCCAGCGCAGGGTGGCCGCCGCGGCCGCGCCGCTGACGCGCTTGTCGCGGGCCAGCCCGAGGTAGTCGTTGCTCGCCAGGTCAAGCAGGTCGGAATCCGCCCGGCGCGGGCGGAGCTGCCTGCTCAGACCCGCGCGCCTGCGGTCGTCGGCGTGGGCGTCGAGCCAGGCGAACGCCGCTTCGGCCGGATGGGTTTCGTCGGTCACGCATCGGAGTGTTACATCGCGGAGACGCAGGCCCAGGTCCGGGTGGCGAACACGACACCGATACGGTCGTGCCCATGCGTGGCGCCGTGTATTTCATCGGAGCGGGACCGGGAGCGGCTGACCTCATCACCCTGCGGGGGGCGAGTCGGATCGGTGCGGCCGATCTGGTCGTCTACAGCCCGGCGGTGATCGACCCCGGCTGGGTGCGTGAGCACACCAAGGACGGCGCCGAACTCGTCGACAGCTCGCGTGCCACCCCAGAGGAACTCGTCGAGCACTACCGCATGGCCGCCAGCAGGCGCTCCAGCGCGGTCCGCCTGTTCGCGGGGGACGCCGCGCAGTCGCCCGATGTGCGCGAGCAGCGCGAACTCTGCGAGAAGCTCGGCCTCGACGTCGAGATCATCCCCGGTGTCGCGCCCGCGTCGGCCGCTGCCGCCGCCACCGGCAACGCGCTGGTCGAGTCCGGCGTCGCCGAGACCGTCGTGTTCACCGAAGCCGACTTCTCCCGCGTCCGCGCGATGGTCACCCGGTGCGCCACGGTCGCCGTGCACGCCCCGGCCGCCCGTGCCGCCGACCTCGCCGAGGCGCTGCTCAGCGGCGGCGTCGACCCCGAGATGCCGGTCGCCGTGGCCTACAAGACCACCTGGCCCGACGAGGTCCTGCTGCGCACCACCGTCGGCGAGCTGGCCGCCGCGGTGAAGCGCCGCAACCTGTGGCGCCACACCCTGTTCCTCATCGGCGACGCCCTGCGCGAGGACAAGCCCCGACCCGGATACGTGCGACCCGCCGAGGACGACGTCCCAGCGCCGCGCTGGGTTTCGCGCAACGGCGGCTGGCGCTCCCGGATGCAGGCCGAGGTGGGGACGTCCTGGGCGCGCAACGGCAGCACCAAGGTGCGCACCTGCGTCGAGCAGGATTCCCCCGAGACCGAGCCCGCCCCGATCGCCGCCCGCAACGGCGCTGTCAACGACTCCGCCCGCAACGGCTCGACTGTCACCGTCGAGGTGGCGGACGCCGACATTCCCGGCGACGACAACGGTGGCTCAGCCACACCTCCTCCAGCGCCGACACCCATGATCGAGAGCGTTCCCCGGCCCGCCGTCAACGGCTCGGCGGCACCCGCCCCGAACGGCAAGGCGAAGCCCGAGACCAACGGTTCGGCCCGGTCCGCAGCGGTAGACGCAGCGGTGGACGAGGCCGTGAAGTCCAACGGATCCGCGGTCAACGGCGCGACGCAGCCCGAGGTCAAGGCCAAGACGACCGCGGCCAAGCCCGCCGCCAAGAAGAGCGCCGGCACCACCCGCACGGCGAACCGCCGGTCGACGAAGAAGGCCTGACCCGCCGGTAACATCTTGTGCTCGACCCTTGCTCCTGATCGGGCCACCGTCTACCGTCCTGCCTACTTGTGATCTAGGTCACGCGGAGGGCGATGGTGGCGTCGGCGGGCGAGTCGGTCCTTTCGGTGTCCAACCTGGAGGTCGTGTACGACGACGTTGTGCTGGTCCTCCGCGGACTGAGCCTGACCGTCCCGACCGGTGGCGTGGTCGCGCTGCTCGGCGCCAACGGCGCGGGCAAGACGACCCTGCTGCGTGCGGTCACCGGCCTGCTCCATCCCCACCGCGGCCGCGTCACCAAGGGCACCGTCCAGTTCGACGGCCAGGACATCACCGGCGCCGACCCCGCCCGCGTGGTGCGGCTCGGCATCGCCCAGGTGATGGAGGGCCGCCGGATCTTCGCCGAGATGACCATCGACGAGAACCTCCGCGCGGGCGCGCACACCCGCCGGTCGCGCGCCGAGGTCCGCGAGTCCTACGCCCGCGTGCTCGACCTGTTCCCCGTGCTGGCGAGCAGGCGGCGTTCCACGGCGGGCTACCTGTCCGGCGGCGAGCAGCAGATGCTCGCGATCGGCCGCGCTCTCATGGCAGCCCCGCGACTGCTGCTTCTCGACGAACCGTCCCTCGGGCTCGCGCCGAAGCTGGTCGAACAGGTCCGCGACATCATCAAGCACATCAACGAACAGGGCACGAGCGTGCTGCTGGTGGAGCAGAACGCGATGATGGCACTGTCCATTGCGGACTTCGGCTACGTGCTCGAAGTGGGCACCGTGGTGCGCGACGGCCCGGCGGGCGACCTGCTCGCCGACGAGGACATTCGCGAGTTCTACCTGGGCGCCCCCGCCGACGGGTCGCAGCGGTCGTTCGCCGAGATCAAGAGTTATCGGAGGAAGAAGCGATGGAGCGCCTGACCGCCGAGATGGAGTCGGTGGCGGCGCCCGCGCCCGTGGCGGCGCCGCTGGTCTCGGTTTCCGAGCTCACCCTGAAGTTCGGCGGGGTCACCGCGCTCAACGGTGTCAGCTTCGAGGTGGCGCGCGGCGAGCTGTTCGCGGTGATCGGCCCCAACGGCGCCGGGAAGACCTCCATCTTCAACTGCCTCAACGGTGTCTACCGCCCGCAGCACGGCACCATCACCCTCGACGGGAAGAGCATCATCGGCAAATCGCCCGCCGCGATCGCCGGACTCGGCGTCGCGCGGACGTTCCAGAACCTGGGCCTGTTCGAACACCTCACCCTCATCGACAACCTGATGCTTGGCCGACACCACTTGATGCGCACGGGTTTCGTGGCGGGCATGGCCTGGTGGGGCCGGGCCAAACGTGAGGAGATCGAGCACCGCGCCGCCGTCGAGGAGGTCGTGGAACTGCTCGAACTGGAGCCCTACCGGCGAATGCCCGCGGGCCTGCTGCCCTACGGCGTGGCCAAGCGCGCCGAACTCGGGCGGGCGCTGGCGATGGAGCCGACCCTGCTGCTGCTCGACGAGCCCGTGGCGGGCATGAACGTCGAGGAGACCGAGGACATGGCCCGCTACCTGGTGCAGGTCCGCCGGGAGCTCAACCTCGCGATGATCCTGGTGGAGCACGACATGCGACTGGTGATGGACTTGGCCGACCGGGTCCTGGCGCTGGACTTCGGGGTCGGGATCGCCGCGGGCCTGCCCGCGCAAGTGCAGAAGGACCCCAAGGTCATCGAGGCTTACCTTGGTGGTGGCGAATGACCGCGACACTCAGCGGCATGGCGACCCTGCCCGGCCGCCTGCTCCAGCTGGCCGAGGAACGCCCGAACGATCCGGCGATGCGGGAGAAGCACCGCGGCATCTGGCGGGAATGGACGTGGGCGACCTACGCCGACCGTGTCGCCTCCGTCGCGATAGGACTCAAAGCCCTGGGTGTCGAACCCGGGGACCGGGTGGCGATCCATGCGGAGAACCGTCCGGAGTGGGTGGTCGCCGACCTCGCGATCCAGGGCATCGGTGCGCAGTGCATCGGCGTGTACCCGACGTCTCCGGCCGCGGAGGTGGAATACCTGCTGTCGCACTCCGGGGCAACCGTCCTGATCGCCGAGGACGAGGAGCAGTTCGACAAGGTCGCCCAGGTCCGCGACCGGCTACCCGCGCTGCGCCACATCGTCCTCATCGACCCGCAGGGTGTCCGCGTCGAGGACCACCGGGACGTCCACACCTTCAGCGAGCTGGAGAACAGCGGCGACGCCCGCGCCGAGTTCGCCCGCGAAGTGTCCTCAGTGGACCCGGAGGCCACCGCGATCCTCGTCTACACGTCGGGAACCACCGGACCGCCCAAGGGCGCGATGATCTCCCACGCCAACCTCGTCGCGTCGGGCCGGTGCTTCATCGAGGCGCTGGGCGCGACCCGCGAGGACGAGGTGCTGAGCTACCTGCCGCTGTGCCACATCGCCGAGCGGCTGATCTCGGTGATCGACGCCGTCTGGGCCGGTCTGGTGGTCAACTTCGGCGAAGGCGGCCCGGCGTTCCAGCACGACCTGCGTGACGTGCAGCCGACAGTGTTCCTCGGCGTTCCCCGCGTCTGGGAGAAGATGCTGGCGGGCGTGGAGATCCGGATGGCCGACGCGTCCCGGCTCAAGCGCGGCCTCTACAAGATGTGCCTGCGCCAGGGCCGCCGCATCGCCCCGCGCCGGATGACCGAGTCGACGACGTTCGCCGACAAGGTCGTGCTGGCGCTGTGCGAGCTGCTGGTCTTCCGTGCCCTGCGGGAGAAACTGGGCATGTCCCGCGTCCGCGCGGCCATCAGCGGCGCCGCGCCGATCGCGCCGCAGGTCCTGGAGTTCCTGTGGGCCATCGGTATCCCGGTCCGTGAGGGCTACGGCCAGACCGAGAACACCGCGATCTGCACCCTGACCCCGGTCGGCGACGTCCGCCTCGGAGCGGTCGGGACCACGCTGCCGGGTGTCGAGATCCGCATCGCCGACGACGGCGAGATCCTCACCCGCTCGGCAGGCGTTTTCCAGGGCTACCTGGACAACCCCGAGGCGACGGCGGAGACCGTGGACGCCGAGGGCTGGCTGCACACCGGCGATGTGGGCGAGGTCGACGGCGACGGCTTCCTGCGGATCACCGACCGCAAGAAGGACATCATCATCACCGCGGGCGGCAAGAACATCTCCCCGTCGGAGATCGAGAACCTGCTGAAGGTCTCGCCGTTCGTCCGCGAGGCCATCGTCATCGGCGACCGCCGCAAGTTCCTCAGCGCGCTCATCGGCGTCGAGCGCGACACCGTCGGCAACTGGGCCACCCGCCGCGGCATCACGTACACGACCTACGCCGACCTGTCGGCCAAGCCCGAGGTCGAGGCGCTGATCGCCAAGGTCGTCGACGAGGCCAACGCCTCCCTCGCCAACGTCGAGAAGATCAAGCGCTTCAAGGTGATCACGAAGGAACTCGACCATGAGGACGGCGAGCTGACCGCCACCCAGAAGGTCAAGCGCCGCGCGGTCGAGCAGCGGTTCGCCGAGGAGATCGAGGCGATGTACACATGAGCCCGGAACTGACCGCCTTCCTCACCAACTGCTTCGCCGGCCTCGCCCTCGGCTCGACGTATGCCTTGGTGGCGCTCGGCTTCGTGGTCATCTACAAGTCGACCGGCGTCATCAACTTCGCCCAAGGCGGCCTGCTCGCCCTGGGGGCGTACCTCGGCTACACCTTCTCCGACAACCTGGCCCTCGCGTTCGGGCTGTCGATCCTGTTCGCCTGCCTCGCCGCCGCGTTGGTCGGCGCCGGGTTCGAGCGGATCGTGCTGCGCCGGATGGTCGGGCAGCCCCCGTTCGCCGTCATCATGATCACCATCGGCCTGCTGTTCATCATCGAACCGGTCCTCACGGCCATCTGGGGATTCGACAACCTCCAGGTCCCCAACCCGTGGAACATCCAGACCGTGGAGGCGGGCGGCCTCGTCTTCGGCGTGCGCGACCTGTGGACGATCGGTATCACGATCGCGGTGGTCACGGCGTTCTTCCTGTTCTTCCGCTTCTCCGGCTTCGGCCTGGCCATGCGGGCGACCGCGTTCGACCCGGAAGCCGCGCTGGCGCAGGGGATCAGCGCCAAGAAGGTCTACGCCGTCTCGTGGGCGATCGCCGCCGCGCTGGCCGCGCTCGCGGGCATCACGCTGGCGGCCGGTCCGGGCGGGCTGTCGCCGTCGATCGGCTTCATCGCGCTGGCCGCGTTCCCCGCGATGATCCTCGGCGGCATGGACTCCCCGGCGGGCGCCGTGCTCGGCGGCATCGTCATCGGCCTGGCCGAGGCGCTGACCCGCGGCTACCAGGACCAGCTGTTCTCCTGGGCGGGCGACAACGTCTCGATCATCGTCCCGTATCTGCTCATGATCGTCATTCTGCTCATCAGACCGTACGGCCTGCTCGGCACCAAAGACGTGAGGCGGATCTGATGGCCAAGCCGCACCGCAATCTGACCCGCGCCTACGCCCAGGACCTGCGGCTGTTCGGCACGCCGTGGGCGAAAGCCGGGCTGGCCATGATGATCCTCGTGGTCGTCATGCTGCCCATGGTCGTCCACGACGACTTCTGGCTGTCGATCCTGGTCTACGTCGGCATCACCGCGGTCGGCGCGATCGGGCTGAACCTGCTGACCGGTTACTGCGGGCAGATCTCGTTGGGCCACGCCTTCTTCATCGGCGCGGGCGCCTACTGCACGGCGATCGTCGGTGGTGATCTCGGTTTGCCGCTGCCACTGTGGCTGCTCGCGGCGGCCGCCGTCGGCGCGGCTCTCGGCGGACTCATCGGGCCGTTCGCGTTGCGGCTGCGCGGAAACTACCTCGCCATCGTCACCCTCGGGCTGATCTTCGTGGGCGAGCATCTGTGGCGCAATCTCAAGGACGTCACCGGCGGCAACTCGGGCACGTCGGTCGCCGCGCCCCCGGCGGTCGGCCCGATCGACTTCAGCCGACTGGAAATCGCCGGTGAGGTGTACTCCCGCAACCAGGGCTACTTCTGGCTCGTGTGGGGCCTGGTGGCGCTGATCGCGCTGCTGGCCAAGAACCTCGTGCGCACCCGGCCTGGCCGCGCGCTGCAGGCCGTGCGCGACCGTGACCAAGCCGCCGAGGTCATCGGTGTGCGCGCGGGGCGCTACAAGATCGGCGCTTTCATGGTCTCCAGCGCGATCGCCGCCGTCGCGGGCGCGTTGTTCGGGTCGTATCAGCAGTTCGTCAGCCCCGACGAGTGGAACCTGCTGCTGTCCATCCAGTACATCGCGATCGTCATCGTCGGCGGGCTCGGCACGATCTTCGGCTCGATCCTGGGCGCGGTGTTCGTCGGCGCGCTGCCCGCCCTGATCGACCGGTACAGCGCCGACATCCCCGGTGTGCGGACCTCGGTCGGCGGAGAGGGGTTCATCAGCGTCTTCGCACTCAATCAGGCGATTTTCGGTGTCCTGATCGTGTTGTTCCTCGTGCTCGAACCGCGTGGACTCGCAGGAATCTGGCTGCGCGTCAAGACTTACTTCAAGGCCTGGCCATTCTCGTATTGACTCAAGGAGGGCGTCACATGCCGCACAACCGATTGGCTCTTGCCGCGGGCTTCGCGGCGCTCGTGCTCGCCGCGTCCGCGTGCGGCGGCGCGGGCGACAACGGGGGTGGATCCGGCGGCGGCGACGCGGGCACGCCAGGCACCACCGCGGGTTTCGACGGCACCACCATCAAGCTCGGCGTTCTCTCACCGCTGTCCGGTCCGGTCGCCGTCATCGGCCTCCCGCTCACCGCGGGCAACAAGGTCTGGTTCGACCACCTCAACTCCACCGGCGGCGTCGCCGGGAAGTACAAAGTGGAGCTGGTCCAGGAGGACACCCAGTACAAGCCGGACGTCACCGTCCAGCAGTACAACAAGGTCAAGGGCAACGTCGTCGCGTTCACCCAGATCCTCGGCACCCCCTCGACCCTGGCGGTCCTCCCGCAGCTCAAGACCGACAAGGTGCTCGCCGCGCCCGCCTCGCTCGACGCGCTCTGGGTCCGCGAGGAGAACCTGCTGCCCATCGGCGGCCCGTACCAGGTGCAGGCGATCAACGCGATCGACTACTACCTGACCCAGGGCGGCGGCACCAAGGACAGCAAGATCTGCACGATGAGCCAGGACGACGTCTACGGCGAGGCCGGGCTGGCCGGTGTCGCCGAGGCGGCCAAGGCCAACGGGTTCACCGTCGCCAACCAGCAGAAGTTCAAGGCGGGCACGGAGAACTACGCGGGCCAGATCCAGGCGCTGGCCGGTGCGGGCTGCCAGATGGTCTTCCTGACCGCGACGCCGAGCGACGCGGGCAAGATCTTCGGCACGGCGGCGCAGGGCCGGTTCGCCCCGAAGTGGTACGCGCAGTCGCCGAGCTACGCCGGCGCGCTGTCGAAGTCCGCGGTCGCGCCGTACATGCAGGCCAACGTGCTGATCGTGTCCGAGGGCACCGAGTGGGGCGACAACGCCGTCCCCGGCATGAAGGACATGGTGGACCGCACCACGAAGTACGCCCCCTCCCAGCAGCCCGACTACTACTTCTCCTTCGGCTACAACCAGGCCCGCGCGATGACCGCGGTGCTGGAGAAGGCGGTGTCGAAGGGCAACCTGAGCCGCGACGGCATCCTCGCCGCGTCCAAGGAACTGGGCACGGTGACGTTCGACGGCCTGACCGGCGACTACCAGTACGGCTCGGTCGACGACCGCAACCCGCCGCGCACGAGCACGCTGTTCGCGATCGACCCGGCGAAGCCGTTCGGGCTCAAGACGGTCAAGTACAACTTCACCTCCGACGCGGCCAAGGCCTACGAGTTCAAGAAGGCGGGCTGAGGCTGCCCAATGGGCTCGGTTCGTGATCTCATGAGCCCATGACGACGGTGACGGTGGTCGGTGTCGACGGGGTGGTCCTGCCCGCCGGTGCCGAGGTGGCGCTGGGCAAGTCCCAGCTGGTCGTGGGCGCCAGGTCCCATCTGGACGCCCACGGCCGCCACGCCGAGCGCACGCTGATCCTGGGCGGCCACACGGTGGAGGCCTCCATCCTGCGGGCCCTGGCCGACACCGTCCGCGCCGAGGAGTCCGCCACCGTCCTGGTCTCGGGTGACGCGGGCTTCTTCGGCGTGCTGCGCGCGTTGCGGGCCAAGGGACTCCCAGTGGTCACCTGGCCATCAGTGTCGGCCCTGCAGCGGATGGCCGCGATGATCAAGCGGCCGTGGGACGACCTGACTGTGGTCAGTGCCCGCGGTCGCGACTTCCGCCACGCGGTGAACGTCTGCCGAGCCCGCAAGTCCGTCGCGGTACTCACCGCGCCCGGCGCCGGACCCGCCGAGCTCGCCCGCGAACTCGACGGCTGGCAGCGCAACATCGCGGTTCTGGAAGACCTGGGTGGCCCAGGCGAGAAGCTGTCCATTGTGGACGCGACGGAGGCTGTCCGGCGAACCTGGCGTGAGCCGAACTTGGTGCTGTGCCTGGCGTCCCTCGACGCGCTCGGGCCGGACACCTGGATCGCCGGTGGCGAACCGGTGCCCGCGGCAGGCGGGTGGGCGCTCGACGAGAGCGCGTACCAGACGAGGGCGGGCGTCGGGATCGCCCCCGAAGTCCGAGCGCTGGCCCTGGCACGGCTCGCCCCGCGTCCCGGCGCGCTCGTCTGGGACGTCTGCGCCGGCTCCGGCGCGCTGGGCATCGAGGCCGGGAAACTCGGCGCGGCCGTTGTCTCGATCGAGCGCGATCCCGCACTGTGCATACGAATCGTCGCCAACGCCGGCTCCCACGGCGTCGACCTGCGCCTGGTCGACGGCGACCCGCCCGCGGCCTTGGCCGGTCTGCCCCGTCCCGATTCGGTGTTCGTCGGCACTTCCCACCCGGAAGTCGTCCGCGCGTGCGCCGGAACCGGGGCGGACCGGATCGTCGTGCTGGTCCCGGAACTGGACCGCCTCGGCGACACCCGCAAGACCCTGCTCGACGCCGGCTACACCGTCGACGGATGCCAACTGTCCTCAGCCGCCCTGACCGAACTCCCGACCGGCGTCGGTATCGCGCCCGCGAGTTCGACATTCCTGTTGTGGGGGAAGCGATAATGCCCGATTTGGAACCTATGCCCACCGACTGGCAGCGCGCCTTGGCCATCGTCGCGCACCCGGACGACCTGGAGTACGGCGCGTCCGCGGCGATCGCCGGCTGGACCGACGCGGGCAAGACGGTGACGTACCTGCTCGCCTCCCGCGGCGAGGCGGGGATCGATTCGATGCCGCCACATCGCTCCGGCCCGCTGCGCGCCGCCGAACAGATCGCCGCCGCCGTGATCGTCGGTGTCGACGTCGTGGAATTCCTCGACCACCCCGACGGCGTCATCGAATATGGCGTCCCCCTGCGCCGTGACCTGGCCACGGCGATCCGCCGCCACCAGCCGGAGCTGATCATCACGATCAACCACCACCCCAGCTTCCCCGGTGGCTTCCTCAACACGGCCGACCACCGCAACGTCGGCAACGCCACCCTCGACGCCGTCCGAGACGCCGCCAACCGGTGGGTCTTCACCGACGCCGGCGAGCCGTGGTCCGGCGTGCGCTGGGTGGCTGTCGCGGGTTCCCCGCTGGCGACCCACGCGGTGGACGTGACAGAGACACTGGACCGGGGCATCGCGTCCCTCAAGGAACACGCGGCCTACCTGGCGGCGCTGGACGGGCCGATGGCCGAACCGGAGGGATTCCTGCGCACGATCGCGGAGCAGACCGGGAAACGTTTCGGCACCCCACTGGCGGCGTCGTTCGAGTTGATTCCCATGTGACAAGCGGTCGCGCCGCGAGGTGGGCGGAGAGCGCCCTGTGATTCCATTGCACCGAACGGCGTAGTGGTGCGGACCAGTTATCGGAGGGCAACCGACTGGTGGCTCGATCGCCACTCACCAGATGTTCACGTGACAAGGTCAACGTGGCAGGTTTGCGCGGACTGCCCCACAGGCCCCGCTAGACCCATAGGATCTCGCCAGGGGTCCGTGACGAGCGGAGAACTTGTGAATATTGCGCGAACTGTTCGGCTTTCTCGTCGGGCGGTGTTGGTCGGTGGGCTGGGTCTCGGTGCCGGTCTGCTGGCGGGATGTCAGCGGGATATGACGCCCGGTGGCCAGGCCGACAACATCATCCAGAGCAAGACCCCCGCCTCGGCCACCGAGCCGGTGACGACGGGACGCAACCTGTCGTCCGGCCGGTACCGCGAAGTGGACATCGTGATCATGCGACCGGCAGGCATCACCGAGCCGCTCCCTGTCTGTGTGGCCATGCACGCCTCCAGCCTCGGCGGGGCCAAGAGTTTCCTCGAACTCGGTGTCCCCGACATGTTGACCAAGGTCGTCGCGGGCGGGTCCACGCCGTTCGCGGTCGCCGCGGTCGACGGTGGCGACTGGGTCGGGTACAAGGACGACGACCCGCAGCGGATGCTCTTCGAGGACCTTCCCGGCTGGCTGGACTACCACGATCTCGCCAGCACCCCGTTCTCCGTGCTCGGCATCTCCGAGGGCGGCGCGGGCGCGCTGAACATGGCCCGCACGCCCGGGCTCTCGGCGGTCGCGGTGATCAGCCCGAAGCTGTACGACAACTGGGGCGACGCACAGGCCTCCAGCATGTTCGACGACGGGCAGAAACAGTGGGAGCAGCGGGAGCCGCTGCGCCACATGGCGGAGTTCGCGACCCAGAAGCTGGGTGTCTGGTGCGGCACCGAGGACAAGGCGTTCATCGGCCCGACGCGGCGGCTGGCCGAGAACACCAAGGCCGTCGAGGCGGCGTTCACCCCCGGTGGCCACGACGAGGCCTACTGGAAGTCGGTGCTTCCCGAGGCGCTGAAGTTCGTGGGCAGCGTTCTCTGACCCGCCGGTGTGCGGCTATCGTCCACACACCGACCCCTGGGGATCAAACTGATGAGCACTGACAACGAAGCCCTGCGCCTGGGCATCGTCCCGCTTCGCCCGCTGACCCTGTCCGACCTGGTCAGCGGCACTGTGCAGGCGTTGCGCCGCAATCCGCGCGCGCTCTTCGGCGGCGGCCTGCTCATCGCGGTCATCGCCGAACTGGTGACGGTCGCGGTGACGGTTCTCGTGGTGGGCGGGCTTCCCGAGGTGCCGACCACCGAGATTCCGACCTTCGCCGAGCTGCGCCCGTTCCTGATCGCGACCATGATCGCGCTGCTGGTCGTCGAGGTCATGGCGCTCGTGTTGGTCGGCGTGGTCAACGTCGTGGTTCCGCGGGCGGTGTTCGGGCACGTCACGGGTCTGCGGGCGGCGCTGACGGCCATGCTGCCGAAGCTGCCCCGGCTGCTCGGGATCCTCGCGGCCATCGGCGCGATGATGATCGGGATCGCGACCATCGCGGTCGGTGCCATCGCGCTCGGCGGCGAGGCGGGCATGCTGCTGGCCTTCCCGGGGCTGGTGGCCATCGTGTACCTGTCGATGGCGTTCTCGTTCGCCGCCTCGGTCGCGGTCGTCGAAAACCAGGGCGTCATCGAGTCGCTGCGCCGCTCCCGCACGCTGGTGCATGCCGTGGGCTGGTGGCGCGTGTTCGGGATCCTGCTCCTCGCCGGGCTCGCGACCGGCATCGTCGCCGCGATCGTCGGGGCCGTGTTCGAGACCGTCAGCGGCGGATCGGCCCTGGGCACCTCGTTGGCCACGGTCCTCACCAGCGCGGTGTTCGCCCCCGCCACGACGGTGCTCACGACCTTGCTCTACATCGACCACCGCTGCCGGTCCGAAGGCATCGAAGGACTCTGGCGCGAAGCCGCCTAGCCGGGAATAGCCCGCCCCTCCCCGCGTTGGAGTGTTCGACAGCGGAGGGGGAGACATGGGGCACATCTGTGTCATCGGCGGCACAAGGTTCTTCGGCAGAACACTGGTCAGGCGGCTGCTAGGCGAGGGCCACCGTGTGACGGTCCTGACCCGGGGCCGCTCCGGCGACGACTTCGGCCACACGGTGTCGCGGCTGTCCGCCGACGCCAACGACGTCGCCGCGCTCAGCGAAGCGGTGGCGGGCCGCGAGTTCGACGCCGTCGTCCACCAGATGTGCTACTCGCCGGTCGCCGCACTCGCCGCCGCCAAGGCGTTCCAGGGCCGGACCGGCAGGCTGGTCATGACCTCGACGATCGAGGTCTACCCGACCGTCCCCGGCGTCCGCCCCTTCGCCGCCGCGACCGAGCTGGACCCCGCCGACCACGGGTACGACGTGTCCCTGCCGTGGCTGGACCCGGACTTCGCCGACGCCCACTACGGCGAAGGCAAGCGCCAGGCCGAGAGCGCGCTGACCGACGCGGCGGAATTCCCGGTGGCGTTCGCGCGGGCGGGCCATGTGCTGGCCGAGGGGGAGTTCACCGGCAGGCTCGCGTTCCACGTCGACCGGGTGCTGGCGGGCGCCAGGATCGTCACGCACCGGGAGCCTGGGCGGTCGTCGTTCGTCCATGCCGACGAGATAGCGGGCTACCTGGCCTGGCTGAGCGAGTCGTCGCTGACCGGGCCGGTCAACGCGAGCTCACCCGACGGGCTGAGCGCGCGGGACCTGTGCGCGGTGATCGAGGACGTGACCGGCCGCGCCGCGGTGATCGAGGAACTGGACGACCCGGTCGGCGACGCGGATCTGTCGCCGTTCTCGTACCCGGCGGACTTCGGCATGGTGGTCGAGCACGAGTTCTCGCCGGTGCGGGCGTGGCTGCCCGAGGTGGTGCGGCGCGAAGTCGGACCGCGGTGAGCCCCACCTCGCCGGGATAACCTGCCGGTCGCACTGAAGTAACGTTCACGACGTGAACAACGCGGACAGCACTTACTCCCTGCGGCGCGGCCTGGAGGCCTACCTGCGTGCCGTGGCCGAGGCCATCGACCTGCCCGCCGAGGGAACTTCCTGCGAGATCAGCGACACCGCGACCGCCTACGTCGCCCTGCCTGGCCGCCCGGGCAAGGACCTCATGCTCCTGTGGGACGAGCGCGCGGGCTGGTCGCTGGCGATCGAACACAATCCGCCCGGCAAGCCCGACACCGTCGCGAGGCTGAGCACCGACATCGTCCCGGCCCCCGGTGACGTCGCCAAGTTCGTCGCGAACGCCGTCGCGGGCCGGTCCACAAGCACGGACCGGCCCGCGACGGCGGACGATAGGGCGGTGTTGGCCGAGCGGCTCAGCGGCTACATCGCCGGGCCGACGTAGGCCAGGAGCGGGTCGTGCGGCCGCTCGGTGCCCGCGTCCAGCCCGAGCATGAGCAGCAGTTCCCGGCAGTCCTCGACACCGTCGGACTGGCCCGCGACGACCACCGCGGCCCGGCCGCGCTGCAGCACCATGTCGTCCAGGGCGTCGGAGCGGGATCGGGCGAAGGTGGACATCGGACCGGTGAGTGCTTCGTTCACTTGGAAACCGCCAGTTTGTCGAGTCGTTCCTGGGTGGGCCAGCGGACCTGCGAGACCCAGCCGAGCTTCTCGAAGATCCAGATCAGCCGGGCCGAGATGTCGATCTGACCGCGCAGCACGCCGTGGCGGGCCGAGGTCGGGTCGGCGTGGTGGGAGTTGTGCCAGGACTCGCCCATCGACAGGATCGCCAGCGGCCAGAAGTTGGCCGAGCGGTCGCGGCTGGCGAACGGGCGGCTGCCGATCATGTGGCAGATCGAGTTGGTCGACCAGGTCACGTGGTGTTGGAAGGCGACGCGGGCCAGTCCGGCCCACAGGAAGCCGGTCAGCGCGCCCCACCACGACATGGTGACCAGGCCGCCGATGACGGCGGGCAGCGCCACGCTGAGCGTCACCCAGAGCGGGAACAGCTTGTCGAGCATCCGGATGTCGCGGTCCTCGGCGAGGTCCGGGGCGAAGCGGTCGATGTTGGTGCGGTCGCGCCCGAACAGCCACCCCATGTGCGCGTGCCAGAAGCCGCGCAGGATCGCCTTGGGCGACGTGCCGAACAGCCAGGGGGAGTGCGGGTCGCCCTCGCGGTCGGAGAACGCGTGGTGCCTGCGGTGGTCGGCGACCCAGCCAAGGACACTGCCCTGCGCGGCCAGCATCCCGGCGATGGCCAGGGCGATCCGCAGCGGTCGGGCGGCCTTGAAGGCGCCGTGGGTGAAGTAGCGGTGGAAGCCGACGGTCACGCCGAGCGTGGACACCGTGTAGAACACCGCGGCCACCGTCAGGTCGACCCAGCTCACGCCCCAGCCCCACATCAGCGGGATGGCGGCCAGCAAGGCGATGAACGGGATGATCAGAAACGCGCGGATCGTGATGATCTCGGTCCGCGAAGCGGGCTCGCCGAAGATGGGCTTGGGCGCTTTGGGGGGGCGTTCAAGAACGGGAGAACTCGCTGACATGGCACAAACTCGTCTCGGAGTGTCGTGGGCGCCTGTTCCCGGCGATCGGGACGAACACGCTGAATTGGCAGGTCCGCGACCCTGGTCCCACGACACGCTCAGTGTCTGCCGGGGTATCCGCGGCCCGATCCGGTGGCCGGAGGCCACCCGGTCTGTCGAGACGGACGGTTCCTGGTCCCGTCCGAGAATTCTCTCGACTACTCACAGGATACCCCGAAACGCCCGGAGGCAACCTCCGTAGAGCTGGAGGCTGCCTCCGGGGATCGGACTACGAGGTCCGGTCCGGCCGGTGCGTGATCCGCACGCCGTTGAGGACCGGTGGTTTCTTGCCCGCCAGCGCGGCGAGTTCCACCGTGATCGACCCTCCATCTGGGACGGTCACCCAGAATTCGTGCACGTCGGCGGTGAGAGCGCCGACCCGGGCGGCGATGTCGTAGTTCGGCAACACCTTGGCCCCGTTGACGGACACGTCGAACACCCGCCTGCCGACCGGCTGGAAAGCGTTCAGCTCGGCGAAGTTCAGCTGGACCTGGTAGGTGCCCGCGGGCAGCGTGTCGAATCGGTAGCCACCCGCGCTTTCGCGCTGCGACTGGAACAGCGCGTCGTCCTCGGTGCCCGCGATCGCCTTGCGGGTGGTCGTGACCGGGCCCGCGCTGAGGTAGCCGGCACCGCCCGGCGCCCACCGCTGGTCATCGACCCAGACATCGGTGTTGCGGTCGGTGAGACCGCTGCCGCCGACGTTGATTCCCCTTCGGTATTCGGGGACGACGAGCCTGGCCGGGACCGTCAGCGTGGGCGTGCGGCCCGCGTTGGTGGTGAACGTGATGGTCGAGTCGTGCACGCCCGGGACCAGGCCGACCGGGTCGACCCGGACCGTGACCGCCTGCGCGGACTCGGGCTTCACGCTCGACGTCCCGGGCACCGCCCACAGCCACGACGCGCCGCTGCTCAGGCTGTAGTCCAGCGACAGGGCGCTGGTGCTGCGCAGCGACAGCGTGGTCGTGCGCAGCTGCCCGGCCTCGGCGAGGAACGTCAGCGGCGTGGTGTCCAGCTCCGCCCGTGGCGTGTTCAGCGCCACGTTCTGGGTGTGGTCGCCGGTGAGGGTCAGCGGCGAGGAACTGCTCACGTAGTGCTGCTTGGTGACCTCGACCGTGTAGTCCGCGGCGAGCAGCCGCAGCCGGTAGGTGCCGTCGGCTGCCGTCGTGGTCTGGGCGACCTCGGTGGCGCCGCTCATCGCCCGAACCACCGCGCCCGCGACTGGCAGGGTGTCGTTGGCGTCGGTGACGGTTCCGCTCAGCACGCCGCTGGCGGGCGGGGTGAAGCGGATCGACTGGGTGTTGGTCAAGACCGGCGAGTTGAGCGAGTACTGCAGCGCCACGGTTCCCGTGGAGTTCTCGATGCCGACGGTCGCGGAGCTGCCGGTTTCCCTCGGGGTCGCGGAATCGAGATTGCGATAGCGCAGCGACACCTCGCCGTTCTCCGACAGGACCGCCGCCACGTCGATGCGCGTGGTGGTGGCCTGGAAGAAGGTGGCGTTGCGCCACTCGATGACGAACTCGCGGTTGGGCGCGGCGCCGGAGGTCTTCGTCATCACCCGGCTGGACGCGTCGATGAGCAGGTCGTCCCAGAACGGGTAGATCGCCGCGTTGGGCGCGGCGGTGCCGGGGATCGCCGCGTTCGCGTACGCCGTGCTGCGGGCCAGGAAGTTGACGTGGCCGTTGGTCGCGACGTGCGCTTCACGGTATGTCTTGCCGTAGAAGAAGAACTCGAACGGCAGCGAAACCAGGGTCGCCTGGTCGTCGCCGGTCAGCGCCAGCTGGTTGTCACCCTCCACATAGGACGTTGTCTCCAGGGTGCAGTGGTGGCCGAAGGAATCCGATCGGTTCGGCAGGGTGAAGTCGAGTGTCTCCGGGCCGTCGACGGTCAGGGCCTGGGTACGCGGATCGGAGCAGCCACCCGCGGACGCGGTCAGCTGGTAGTTGCCATACGGGACCCTGTGGATGACAAAAGCGCCGTCCGGCCCCGAAGTGACAGACTGGATGGGGCCCGGAGTGATCCGGATCGTCGCGTTGGCCACCGGCGATCCGGCGGACGAACGCACCACACCGGTGATGTCGCCGAAGGGCTGAGGGGTCAGGGCGATGTCGCGAGTCGTGGTCTGGCCCTCGGTGACGGTCGCCGTGCCGGTGACCGTTCCGTAGCCGAATGCCGAGACCGAGATCGTGTAGTCGCCGACAGGAAGGGAGGAGCTATACGAACCAGGTGCCCCAGTCAGGAGCGAGCGGTTGCTCGGGCCGGTCAGCTCGACCCTGGCCCCGGAGATCGGCGCGGCGGTGGACGCGTCGGTGACGGTGCCCGTGAGCGTGCCGACCGGGCCGCGCGGGGAACGGTCGACGGCGGCGTAGGCGTCGAGTTTGCCTTCGCCGAACACGTTGTTGTCGTCAGACGTGCCGCCGCAGGTGAGGTTGTCGACGTCGACGGCGGTGTCGTCGAGCAGGGCTTCGGTGCGGGCGATGTCGCCGACCAGGCTCGGCGCCGACGACCACATCAGGGCGACCGTGCCCGATGTGTGCGGCGAGGCCATCGAGGTGCCGCTGTTGGCCGCGTAACCGTTGCCCGGGACTGACGAGCGCACATTGACGCCTGGCGCGGCCAGGTTCGGCTTCACGTCACCGTTCTCACCGGGGCCACGGCTGGAGAACGAGGCGATGGCGCCGTTGACATCGAACGCGCCCGACGAGAACGACTCGCGGTTGTCGCCGGGGGAGCCGGAGGTGTTGCAGCCGGGTCCGGAGTTGCCGTTGGAGAACGACGGGAAGATGCCCGCCGCGCGCCAGGCCTGCACGGTCGCCCGGTACCAGGGGTCGATCGTCCCGCCGTTCGACGAGCCCCACGAGTTGTTGACCACGTGCGGGCGCAGGTCGGGACGCGGGTTGGCGCCCGACGAGTCGGTCGGGGCGAGCATCCACTGGCCCGAGGCGAGCAGTGCGGCCTCGGAGCACCCGTTGGACTCGCAGCCCTTCGCCGCGATCCAGCGGGCGCCGGGGGCGACACCGACCTGGTTGGCGCCGTCGCCGCCGACCATGGTGCCCATCGTGTGGGTGCCGTGGCCGTTGTTGTCGCACGGCGTGCCGCCCGCGCAGACCCGGGACGGGTCGAACCAGTTGTAGTTGTGGTCGAACGTTCCCGAACCGGTGTTGCCGCGGTACTTCGCGGCCAGCGCCGGGTGGTCGAACTGCACGCCGGAGTCGATGTTGCCGACGACGACGCCTTCGCCGCGCACACCGAAGCCGGACCAGACGTCGTCGGCGTTGATGGCGGCGAGGCCCCACTCGACCGCGTCCACCGCGCCCGAGTCGGCGCCGGGCTGGGGTGTGGGCAGGGCGTAGGTGTGCGTCGCGAGGATCGACGCGACCTCGGCGCGCTTGGCCAGCGAGTCGGCCATGGCGGTGGTTCCGCCGCGCACGAGCAGCGCGTTGGCGATGAAGAACGACTGGTAGTCGACCCGCGCGCCATCGAGGTCGGCCCGGACCGCGGCCTGGCTCCGGTCCGCGGTCTCGCGCAGCGCGTCGAGCACCGCTTGGCCGCGCGCGTTCCAGTCGGCGACCTGGGACGGTCCGGAAAGGTCGGCTTGCTCGGTGAACATCACCCAGAAGTCGCTGCTGTCCTTTGCTTCCAAGGCTTCGGCGACGGCCCGCTCGATCTTGTCGGCCGGGTCCGGCTCCGCCAGGGCGGGGACGGTCAGGGTGCTGAGCATGGCGAGTAGAGCGGTGAGCAGGACCAGCCAGGCCCGGCCGGGATGACGGTGGGATAACAAGGTCGCTCCCATCTTGTGCGGTCAGGGGTGCCCGCGCGTGTGACCGCCGGTAGTTGGCTGACAACCACCGGTTCCATTCGACGTTTCCCTACCCGTCATCCGCCGTGAAGGACTCCAGACGGGCGGTATCGGGTCGATTCGCGGCCGGTGTGCCCGCGCCTCGGACCCGGTGTGGAAGGGCGGTTGATGGACGTCTGCCCGATGCTTGCGGGGGCTGGATCTTGGTCAGCTCGCGGCGGTCCCCAGGTCCTCTGGCGGTATCCGGTCGGTCTCGCGGCGAACCCCTGATCTCAGGTCAGGGGGTCCACCGGTCGAAAAAGCTGTAACAAAGCGAAACCTGTGGCGAAAGGCCTTGTCAGTGGATGACGTGCCTGGGGGTTGGCGTGCTCAATGGCCTGGATACACCGCTCGTGTTCTGTGTGGGGACTTCCGCCGATCAGCTCGCCGCCGTCGCGGCGGCCACCGACGGCCAAGTCGCGGTGCTCTACCTGCCCGACTCGTCCGCCCTGCGGGCCGTCCTCGACGGGGAGCCGATGATGCCCGCGCACCGGGTGGTCGAACAGGGCAAGCTGCGCCTCGACGCCGATCTTCGGGAGGCGACCTGGCACGGCACCCGGATCACACTGTCGTCGCGCGAGTTCGACCTGTTGTTCACCCTGGCCGGTGATCCCGGGCGGGTGTGGGCGTTCGCGGAGTTGACCACGCACGTGTGGGGGCGCCCCTATGTGGGCGACACCCAGGCCGTGGTTTCCGCTGTCAAACGATTGCGCCGGTCGTTGCGCACGGGTGCGTCGGGGGTCGTCGTCGAGTCGGTGCGCGGGGTCGGGTACCGGGTGCGGGTGGCCGAGGTGCCGGTTCCGTCACACTGACGGGCGTGGGTGAGTGGCGTCCGGCGGCGGACCAGGCATGCTTGCGCAATGGCAGAGCAGCATTATCTGGTCGGACTCGATCTCGCGGGCCGCCGCGTCGTCGTGGTCGGCGGCGGCACCGTCGCGCAGCGCAGGCTCCCCCGACTGGTCGCCACGGGCGCCAAGGTCGAGGTCATCGCGCCGGAAGTCACCCCGTCCGTGCAGGCCATGGCCGACGCGGGCGAACTGACCTGGCACGAACGCCGCTACGCCGACGGCGACCTGGCCGACGCCTGGTACGTGCTGTGCTGCACGTCCGACACCGACGTCAACGCCTCGGTGGCCGCCGAAGCCGAGCGGGTCCGCGTGTTCTGCGTACGCGCCGACGCCGGCAGCGAGGGCAGCGCGGTCACCCCGGCCAGCGGCTCCTACGACGGCCTGCTCATCGGCGTGCTGGCAGGCGGCGCCCACCAGCGCTCCGCCGCTGTCCGCGACGCCCTGCTCGACGCCCTGCGTGAGGGCCGGGTGTCCGATCAGGCCCGTACCCCGGAACTGCCCGGCGTCGCCCTTGTCGGCGGCGGCCCCGGTGACCCGGAACTGATCACCGTGCGCGGCAGGCGACTGCTGTCCCGAGCCGACGTGGTCGTCGCCGACCGCCTCGGCCCCCGCGACCTGCTCGACGAACTCCCGCCGTCGGTGACGGTGATCGACGCGGCCAAGATCCCCTACGGCCGCGCAGCCACCCAGGAAGCCATCAACGAAGCCCTGATCACCCACGCGCGCGCCGGCAAGTTCGTCGTCCGCCTCAAGGGCGGCGACCCCTATCTGTTCGGCCGGGGCTTCGAGGAACTGATCGCCTGCGCGCAGGCGGGGGTGCCGGTCACTGTGGTTCCTGGCATCACTTCGGCGTTCGCGGTGCCCGCCGTGGCGGACGTGCCGGTGACCCATCGGGGCGTGGCGCATGAGGTCGTGGTGGTGTCTGGGCACGTCGGCCCGGACGACCCGACTTCGCTGACCGACTGGTCCGCCCTGGCCAAGCTGCGGGGCACGATCGTGCTGATGATGGGCGTCGACAAGCTGGACCAGTTCGCCAAGTCCTTGATCGAGGGCGGCAGGCCGGCGTCCACGCCGGTGGCGGTGGTGCAGGAGGGGACTACGCGGAATCAGCGCATCCTGCGGTCCACTTTGGACTCGGTGGCGGCTGATGTGGCGGCGGAGGGGATTCGGCCGCCCGCTGTGACGATCATCGGGCCGGTGGCCGGCTTGGCGGCGGAGTTGGAACGGCCCCAAGGCTAGGAGCAAGGGTGCCCCGATGCGCCGGCCCCCCGCCGGACACAACGGGCCGGCACCAACAGGCATCCCAGCCAAAGCCGGCAAACGAAAACCGCCCCCGAGGAAAAGTCCTCGGGGGCGGTTCTCATGCGCTATCAGTAGCGGCGGTCTCCGTCACGCGACCCACGCGCGGCACCGGCAGGCGCCGAACGGCGGTCGTCTGAACGGGGAGCGTCGCGGAACTCGCGGCGAGGAGCCTCACGACGCGGGGCGTCGCCTCGGGGAGCGTCCGTGCGCGGGCCCTCGCGGAACTCACGACGGGGGCCGTCGCGGAACTCGCGGCGCGGGCCACCCTCACGGGGGGCGTCGCGACGGTCGTCACGCGGGTGGTGCGCGTCGCGGGCGCGGCCCTCGTGGCCGTGGCTCTCGCGGCCGGTGCGACGGCGGAAGTCGCCGCCACCCCGACGCGGGGTGTGGCCACCGGCGCGCGGCGGGCGGGCCGGGGCGACCCGCTCGATGACCGGCTCGCCGGACGGGGTGCGGGCACCGGTGATGCGCGCGAGGTCCGGGTCGCCGGGGCGCACCTTGGTGCTCTCCGGCTTGACGCCCGCCTTGTCCGTCATCCGCACAACCGTGCGGCGCTGGTCGTGGGTGACCACCGTGACGACCGTGCCGGACTCGCCGGCGCGCGCGGTACGGCCCGCGCGGTGCAGGTAGTCCTTCGAGTCGGCGGGCGGGTCCACGTGCACGACCAGGCTGACGTTGTCGACGTGGATGCCGCGGGCCGCGACGTCCGTGGCGACCAGGACGGGCATGTTGCCGTCACGGAACTGGCTCAGGACGCGGTTGCGCGCACCCTGGGTCTTTCCGCCGTGCAGCGCGCCGGCGTGGACGCCGACGGAGCGAAGCTTGTCGGCGAGACGGTCCACGTGGTGCTTGGTGCGCACGAACATGATCGTGCGACCCTCGCGGGCGGCCATCTCGGCGATGACGTCGGGCTTGTCCTGCTTGGACACCAGCAGCATGTGGTGGTCCATTGTGGACACGCTGGCGGTCGCCGGGGCGACCGAGTGGGTGACCGGGTTCTTCATGTACCGCTTGATCAGCTGGTCGACGTCACCGTCGAGCGTCGCCGAGAACAGCAGCACCTGGGCGTCCGGGTCGGCCTGGTCCATGATCTCGCGGACCTGGGGCAGGAAGCCCATGTCGGCCATCTGGTCGGCTTCGTCGATCGCCATGTACTGCACGTCGTGCAGGATGCAGGTGCCCTGGCGGACGTGGTCCGACAGTCGGCCCGGCGTGGCGATCAGCAGGTCGACACCGCGCTTGAGGGCGTCGGACTGCCGCGGGAACGACATGCCGCCGACGGCGGTGCGGACCCACAGGCCCAGCGACTTGCCCAGCGGGGTGAGCGCGTCGCTCACCTGCAGCGCGAGTTCACGGGTGGGGACCAGGATCAGCGCGCGGGGCCGCAGGGCGCGGGGGTTGCCGCCCTGGAGGCGGGCGAGCAGCGCGAGGCCGAAGGCGAGGGTCTTGCCCGAGCCGGTCTGCGCGCGGCCCAGGACGTCACGGCCCTTGAGGGCGTCCGGCAGCGTCGCGGCCTGGATCGGGAAGGGGGAAGTGATGCCTGCGTCAGCCAGCGCCTTGAGCAGCGGCTGGGGCAGACCGAGGTCGGCGAACGAGATGACGCCCTCTTCGTGGAGGTCGATGTGCTTGCCCTTGCCGCTCTGGCGGTGGCGGGGCTTGCGGTCCTCTTCAGCGATGTCGTTCGAAATCAGGTCGTTCGTGGGCAGGGCAGTATTCTGCACGGGGTCCTCTCCGGACGTGGCGCGTCTCGGGAGGCTCCGCCCTCTTCAAAGGAGGCCGGCAGGCATTCACACGGACGGGCCCGGCGCGTATGTCACGCCGTTAGTTGCGGGTGGCACCGCTGGCCATCCGGCGGTCATTCGGTTGCCGGGCGGGGAGCGACGTCCATGTGTCGCTCACGATGCGTGCCTAGGTTAGCGCACGCCCAGTAGCGAGCGTGCACCAAGGGACCAGGATCACGTACGCCGCTCCCCGGGCCGATCAGTCGATACCGGCCGTGACCAGCAGACGAGCGGTCAAAGTGCCCGGATCGGCGACGTCTTCGGGCAGTCCGCGGGAGCGGAACCAGCCCGAAATGTTGGCAACGTCACGTGCCAGGAACTCCGGGCCGCGCGGATTCGCGATGAGATCGACGACTTGGGGGAGGTCGATCAGCATCAGGTGTCCATCGTGGACCAGCGTGTTGTACGCCGACAGGTCGCCGTGGGTCAGGCCGACGACGGCGAACAGCTCCAGGCCCGCGACGAGCTGCTCCCACAGCTCGCGCAGCTCGTCCTGCTCCGGGCGGAGCTGGGCGAGTCGCGGCGCGGCTTGGTCTTCCTCGTCGCGCAGGAACTCCAAGAGGATCTCGGTGCCGTCGCGCTGCACCGGGTACGGCACCGGGGCGCCGATGGACCACAGGCGGGTGAGCGCGGCGAACTCCGCGACCGCCCACTGCTCGGCGATCAGGTTGCGGCCGAAGGCGCTGCGGTTGGCCATCGCGCGCATCTCGCGGGAGCGGCGCATCCGCCTGCCCTCGAGGTAGCCCGCGTCGCGGTGGAACATCCGGTGCTCGCCGCTGCGGTACCGCTTGGCGGCCAGCAGGCAGCGCGGACCGTCGGGGACGGCGCGCTCGATGACGAACACGTCGGCCTCTTTGCCCGTCTTGAGCACGCCCAACTCGGTGTCGGCCGCGGCGAGGTCGGTGATCAGCCAGTCGGGCCGCGGGTGCGGACCCTGGTCGCTGTCACCCCATGTGGACCAGCGGTCCGCGCCGTCGGGGAGTTCCTCGGCGGCGGTGTAGGCGTCGTCGCGCACGCGGGCGAGCCGGGCCTTCTCGGCCTCGGTGAGCCTGCCGGTGCGTTGCGGCTGGGGGTCGTCGTCGAACCGGACGCGGCGCATGCGGCCGCGCGGGGTGCTGTCGAAACTGTCGAACTCGTCGGTGAACTCGTGCTTTCGCACTGGTGGGTCTCCTAGACCTGGGAAGGAAGCCCCACCGCGAGAGTCAGCGACGTGGGGCGGGTGGCCGGGCTGGTGCCGCCACCGGGACAGTCATCACCACAGGGCACCTCCTCAGGTCCTTCTTCGCCTCTGTCGCGCACAGCTTGCCCGGCCGGCTCAGGGCGGTCAATCGAATTAAGCGACGATCAGGTCGAGCGATTTCTTGCCGGTCGGTTCGAGTCGCATTCCGTTGGCCGCGGCGACGGAGATGAGGGTCCGGACGGAGCCCGGTTCGCGCGGGGCCAGCGCGAGGGCGGCGGCGAGTTTGCCCTTGTAGGCCTTGTTGAAATGGCTGACGGTCTTGCGCCTGCCGGTCCCGTCGTCGGTGACCACGCGGACGGTCACGGCGTGCGGGATCGCGGCCAGGTTGGCGTACGCGCCCGAGCGCAGGTCGACCACGAGGTCGTCCACTGTGGACAGCGTCTTCTCCAGGTCGGCCCGCCAGAGGGGCCGCAGGCCGCCGAGCCCGGGCAGGACGGTGTCGCCGGAGAGGCGGTAGGCCGGGATCGGGTCGCCGGTGCGCACCACGCCGAACAGCGCCGACGCCACGGCGAGCCTGCGGTTGGCCCGGTTGCGCTGCGGCTTGGTGAACGACTTCGCGTCGAGGGCGTCGTAGAGGACGCCGGTGTAGCGCTCCAGCGCCGGCATCGTGGGGGACTCACGCAGGACCGCGTTGCGGACGACCTCGTCCGCCTGGCGTTCCGAGAGGCCGAGCGCGGCCAGGCTCGCCGGGACGTCGGCGGCCATGTCGCTCAGTGCGGTGGCCAGGCGCTCGCGCACCGGGGTGAGCTCAGGGAACGACAGGGCGGTGAGGTCGAGGGGCCCGCCTGCGCCGCCCTCGGCCTTGGTCTCCGATGGGGGCAGCAGCACGAGCACGCGGTGAGCTTAAGCGGTGGCGGCGCGTCCGGTAATTCGGTCGATCTCGGCTCGTGCCGGTCGTACGGTCGGGCGATGACCATCACCTGGCGGAACCTGGTTGCCGACGACGCCGATCAGTGGGTGGACCTGCGGGCCGCCGCCGAGGCGGTCGACAAGACCGGGGAGCACGCCGGGCTCACCCAGTTCGCCGAGTTGCTGGCCGACCCGAACACCGGCCCCCTCGGCGGCTTCGACGGCGACCTGCTCGTCGCGGAGGGTGTGGCCTGGTTCAAGGTGGGCAAGACCGAGGTCGACGGGGTGCCCTTGGAGGGGCACGTGCGGCCGTCGCACCGGCGGCGGGGGATCGGGCGGGACCTGCTCGACCGGCTGGTCCGTTTGGCCGAGGACCTGCACACCGCGCACTGCCCGCACCTACGGCTGGAACCGCGGTCGTCGAGTCACGAAAACAATCCCGGGCACACGGCGCTGCTCGTCAACGCCGGATATGTGCCGGTGCGATGGTTCTTCGACATGCGCGCCGAACTCGACGGTGCGACGCCGGACCTCCCGATCCCGCCGGGTCTCACCGTCGACAAGTACACCGCCGCCATCGACGACGACCTGCGCCGCACGCACAACGAGTGCTTCGCCGAGCACTGGGGCTCGACGCCGTCGGACCCGGCGTACTGGCGCGCGCACTACACCGGGAGCCCCGCGTTCGCGCCGGATCGGGCCGTCATCCTGCGGGACGACGCGACCGGCGAGATCGCCGCGTATGTCCTCGGCTACGACACCGAGAGCCCCGCGGGCACCCGGGACCTGTGGGTCGGCGAGGTCGGCACCCGCAAGTCCTGGCGCGGGCGCGGCGTGGCGACCGCGCTGCTCGCCTTGGTGCTGCGGGAATCGCGCGGCGCCGGGTACGACACCATGACGCTCGCCGTGGACGCCGGGAACTCGACCGGCGCCCTCGGCGTGTACGAGCGGTGTGGGTTCAGCGTCGTCGAGCGGTGGACGACCTATGCGCTCATCCGCTAGTCGAGGCGACGCAGAACTCGTTGCCCTCCGGGTCGGCGAGAACCGACCAGGTCAGGCCGGGCATCTTCTGCTCGCCTAACACGGTGGCCCCGAGGTCGACCAGGCGCTCCACCTCGGCGAGCCGGTCTTCGGTGTGGAAGTCGAGGTGCGCCCGGTTCTTGCCGTCACGCTTCTCCGGCACCCGCTGCAGGCCCAGGTACGGGACCTCGCCAAGCGTGCCGCCCTCGGGCAGCAGCATGACGAACTCGCCGCCGTAGTCCTCGCTGATCTTGTAGTCCATCGCGGCCGCCCAGAACTCCGCCAGTGCTCGCGGGTTCTCGCAGTCGATGGTGGTCCCGCCCAGGTGGATTGTCATGGTGGGCATGCTGCACCCGACCACCGACAATTCCGCGACGTGTAACCCGAATGCGCAGGCCAGGGGTGGGTCACTACGCTTTGACCTGCTTTCTACGAGGCCCAGAGGAGTCCATTGTGATCACCAGGATGTCGTCGCTGTTCCTGCGCACGCTGCGCGAGGACCCGGCGGACGCCGAGGTGCCCAGCCACAAGCTGCTGGTCCGCGCCGGGTACGTCCGCCGCGTCGCACCGGGTGGTTACTCCTGGCTGCCGCTGGGCCTGCGCGTGCTGCGCAACATCGAGCGCGTCGTGCGCGAGGAGATGGACGCCATGGGCGCCCAGGAGATCCAGTTCCCCGCGCTGCTGCCCAAGGAGCCCTACGAGGCGACGAACCGGTGGACCGAGTACGGCCCCAACCTGTTCCGCCTCAAGGACCGCAAGGGCGCCGACTACTTGCTCGGCCCCACCCACGAGGAGCTGTTCACGCTCACCGTGAAGGGTGAATACACCTCGTACAAGGACTACCCGGTCACGCTGTACCAAATCCAGACGAAGTACCGCGACGAAGCGCGTCCCCGCGCGGGCATCCTGCGTGGCCGCGAGTTCCTGATGAAGGACTCGTACTCCTTCGACCTCAGCGACGACGGCCTGTCCGAGAGCTACGAGAAGCACCGCGCCGCCTACATCAAGATCTTCGACCGGCTCGGCATCGAGTACGTCATCTGCTCGGCCACCTCCGGCGCGATGGGCGGGTCGGCCTCCGAGGAGTTCCTGGCCGTCGCCGAGACCGGTGAGGACACCTTCGTCCGCGCCACCGACTCGGACTACGCGGCGAACGTCGAGGCCGTCGTCACCCAGGCGCCCCCCGCGATCCCGCTCGACGGGCTGCCCGACGCGCAGGTCCACCACACGCCCGACACCCCGACCATCGAGACCCTGGTCAACTTCCTCAACGCCGCCGACCTCGGTCGCACCTTCACCGCGGCGGACACGCTGAAGAACGTGCTCCTCAAGACCCGCAAGCCCGGCGAGACCGAGTGGGAGCTGGTGGCCGTCGGCCTGCCCGGCGACCGCGAGGTCGACATGAAGCGCGTCGAAGCCTCGTTGGACCCGGCTGAGGTCGTCATCCTCGACGAGGCCGACTTCGCCAAGAACCCGTTCCTGGTGAAGGGCTACATCGGCCCGAAGGCGTTGCAGGACAACGGGGTCCGCTACCTGGTCGACCCGCGCGTGGTCACCGGCACCGCGTGGGTGACGGGCGCCGACAAGTCCGACCACCACATCGTCGACCTGGTCGCGGGCCGCGACTTCACCCCCGACGGCACCATCGAGGCCGCCGAGGTCCGCGAGGGCGACCCCGCCCCCGACGGCGTCGGCACCCTGGTCGCCGCGCGCGGCATCGAGATCGGCCACATCTTCCAACTCGGCCGCAAGTACGCCGACGCCTTCGCCCTCGACGCGCTCGGCCCGGACTCGAAGCCCGTGCGGATCACCATGGGTTCGTACGGCATCGGCGTCTCCCGGCTGGTCGCGGTCCTGGTCGAGCAGAGCCACGACCAACTGGGCATCGTGTGGCCGCGCGGCATCGCGCCCGCCGACATCCACCTGGTGATCGCCGGCAAGGACGACACCCTGCGCGCAGGCGGCGAGAAACTGGCCGCCGACCTGGACGCGGCGGGCCTGTCGGTGCTGCTGGACGACCGTCTGGCTTCGCCTGGGGTCAAGTTCAAGGACGCCGAGCTGATCGGGGTTCCGACGATCGTGGTGGTCGGGCGCGGGCTGGCGAATGGCGTGGTCGAGGTCAAGGACCGGGCGACTGGCGAGAAGGCCGAGGTCGCGGTCGATGAGGTTGTCGCTCATCTGACGGCGCTGGTTCGGGGCTGATCGACTGACAAGCGAGTGGGGTGCGGGCCATCGGCCCCGCACCCCACTCGCTGCTTACGCCGCCTAAGGCGCGCTCACGAACCCGCTTAGTCCTCGTAAATCCGCAGGCTTGCGATGATCTTCTGCAGCGTGTCCGCCGGAAGCGCGTCGGGGACGCCCTGGTCCATGTAGCTGATGAAGATCGCGGTCTTGCCGCCGCCGATCTTGAACGCCACCGAGGTGAACTCGACCGTCGGTGACGAGCACTCGCCTGGCTGGTTGACCGTCAGCGTGCCCTTCGCAGTCATCGCTTCGATCTTGCCCTGGCCGACCTTCGTGGCGACCGGTTCCGTGTAGGTCACCGGTGCCATCGAGTTGTCCTTGTTCAGCGCAGCGGCATCGGCGAAGACCTTCACGCCGTTCTTCGCGCCCAAGGCGAGTTCGAGGTTGTCCGCGGACACGAGGCCGACGTGGCCTCGGTAGGACCCGCGCACGTTGGTGCAGGCGTTCTCCCGGTACGTCGACACGCCGTGCATGATCGCCTTCGGCTTGCCCGCGTTGTCCTCGAAGCCGACGACCATGCCGGGCGTCTCGATCTTCCAGTCGGTGGGCACGTCGTAGGCGACGTTCTCCTTGTACGACAGCACACCCTGGAAACCGGGGGTGACCGCGTCGACCTTGATCTCCTCGACCTCGGTCGGGGTCTTGGACGTGGTCGGCCTCTTCGCCGTGACCGTGGTCTTCGTCGGCGAGGGCTTGCCTTTGGTCGTGGTCGGCGCACTGGACGACGACGTGGGCCCGGCGATCGGCTGCTGCGGCTCGTCATCCCCGCTCAGCAGGAAGTAGGCGCCGACACCGCCGCCGCCGAGGACCAGGAGCGCGACCAGCGCGATGATCCACGGCGCGTTGTTGCTCTTGGGCGGCTCGGGCGGCTGGTACATGCCGAAACCCTGGTAGCCGCCGTAGGGCTGCTGTTGCTGTGGCTGGCCCTGGAATGGCGCGGGCTGACCGGTGATCGGGTCCACTTGGTACTGCGGCTGCGGTTCCTGCCAGTACGGACCCCCTGGGGTGCTCATGCCCGGAACGGTATCCGGCCACCATTGGTCCGTGTGCCGGAACCCACGCATCCGAGCAGGCAGGCCAGCACGGTGGGGGTGTCGGACAGGTCGTCGAGGACGGCGTGCGCCCCCGCGGCGGCCAGCTGGGCGGCGGTGTGCCTGCCGGTGGCCACGCCGATGCCGATGGCGTCGTGGTGCAGGGCGGCGGCGATGTCGTGCGGGGTGTCGCCGATGACGATCACCGAATCGGGGGTGAAGGTCGTGGCGTGCTTGTCGCCCGCCGCGCTGATGGCGGCGAGGACGAGTTCGTGGCGGTCTTCTGACAGCGTGCCGTAGCCGCCGATCTCGAGGTCGATGAACCCGTCGAGGCCGAACGGGATGAGCTTGTGCGCGGCCACCTCGGGCAGGTTGCCGGTGACCAGCGACTGCACGACGTCGTCGCGGTCGGCCAGGGCGGCGAGGATCTCCGTGGCGCCGGGCAGGGCGCGGCCGACGGTGGCCAGGTCGCCCTCGGTGGCGAGGCGGACCAGTTCGGCGTACATCCGGGCGATGTTGTCCTCGGTGGGCTCCGCGTCGTGCGCCAGCAGCATCTCGGTGGTGATCGAGCGCTCCGTGCGACCCGGGAACACCGGGACATGGCTGATCTCCACGCCGAGCACCGTGGTCAGCGCCTCGCCGTACCAGCGGCGGCCGATGCCGCTGAAGTCGACGAGGGTGAGGTCGATGTCCCAGAGCACGAGGGTGGAGGGTGCGGTCACCCACCCATGGTGGCACGGGTCGCCGACAGCTTTCCGCCCGTTGGGACGGATCAACCAGAAGGACGCACGCTGTCGGTGATCGTCCGCACCTCGTCCGGGCTGACGAGTGGGGCGCTCGGCGTCGACCCGGTGTCGGCGTCGGCGGCGAGGACGACAACCGACGTGCCCGCCGCCGTGCTCAGCGCGACGACCACGATCGTGCCCTTGGTGCTCGCGCAGTGGTCCGCGCTCTCGGCGGTGACCTCGCTGTCGGCCCGCACGACCGTGCCCCGGACGCCGCCGCGGGTGATCGGGGTCGGCGCGGAGAGGGTGACCTGGGCGGTCTGGCTGCCGTCGCTGTACTGGTCGGCGGCCACGGCCGCGGCGAGTTCGGTGGCGGTGTCCCCGGGATCGCCGTGGGTCAGGCCGCTGCCGCTGAAGGCGCGGCCGTACTCGGCGCCCTGGCACAGGTAGGGGCCGAAGTCGGCGAGGTGCCCGAGTTCGACCCCGCTGGAGGACTCCAGCGTCTCGGTGCCCTCGGCGAGGGTCCAGCCGGGCGGGACCTCGTAGGTGAGCGCCGCGGTCTCGTCGGTGACGACCTGCCAGCCGGGCATGTTCGGGACGACCGGCGCGGCCTGGCGGGTGGCCGTGGGGCGGGGCGGTTCGCTGACCTCGGTCCGGTGTTCGTCGGCGGAGCCGAGGGTGGACACGGTGACTATCGCGCCGGCAAGGACCGCGAGCGAGGTCGCGCCGAGGGCCGCACGCTGGATTCGCACATCGCAGACCGTAGCGGGTGCCGTTATTCAACGTGTGTTGACCTGACTCGACAGCCAGGCGTACCGTATAAATTCAACACATGATGAACTCGGGAGGTGGACATGTCCGGACCCAAGCGAACGGGCGCGCTGGTCCTGGCGCTGTCGATCGTGGGGGCGCTCGTCGCGGCCGTGCTGGGACTGCTGACCTTCGGCGCCCAGGCCACGTCCCGTCCCGAGGCCGTCCCGCTGGCCATCTCGGCGCCCGGACCGCTGCGGCCCATGGCCGACCGGATCGCTTCGCACGGGGGCGAGGCGGTGGCCTGGCGGGTGGACACACCGGACGGCGCGCGGCAGCGGCTGGCCGACAAGGACGTCTACGGAGTCCTCGAACTGGCACCCGCGGCCAACGGCGTGGGCGCGACGATCGTGCTCTCGGGCGCGGTCAACCCGCAGGGCACCCAGATCGCCCAGCAGGTCTTGACCGGAGTCGCCCAGGCGATGGGCGCCCAGGTCACCACCGTCACCCTCAACCCGGTCAGCGTCGCGGGCCGCACGGCCCCGCTGGCGGCGACGGCCCTGCTGTGGGTCGGCGGGCTGGTGGCGGGAATCGGACTCGTGGTGGCGTCGGCGCGGTTCGGTCTTCGGGTCGGCAGGCGTCACCGTCTGGCCTTGGTGGCGGCGGCGAGCGTGACGACGGTGGCCGCGGTGGTCGGGCTGCTGGCGCTGTGGGACTCGGCGCTGCCGCTGACCTGGGACGTGCTCGGCTTCCTGCTGCTCGCCGCGGTGGCGTTCGTGTCGATCCAGGGTGGCCTGCTGCGGTTCCTGGGAATCCGGGCGGCGGTGATCCTGGGTCCGCTGTACCTGATCGCGCCCGCGGTGGCGGGGCAGGTGCCGGAGCTGCTGAACCCGGCGTACCGGGCGCTGCTGTGGTCGTGGACGCCGTTCCGGTTCTCCGCCGAGGGACTGCGGAGCCTGCTGCGGGGCACGGGGTCGGCGCCGGACGTGCGGCTGGGCGTGATCGTGCTCGGGTCGATGGCGGTGGCCGGACTCGTGTTGCTGGTGCTGCCCGGGAAGCCCGCTCCGGTGCGGGCGCCGGAGGCGCGACGGGTCCCGGAGCACGTCTGACCGCTGGACTCAGTGTCGGGAACGGGGGACTCGCGGGTCCAACGGTGAACTCGCTTGCCGGAACGGTGAACTCGCTTGCCGGGAGGGGCGACTCGGTTGCTGGGAGGGGGGACTCGCGGGTCAGGCTGGGAGGTAGCTGAGGCGGACTTTGCGGATCGGGTTGTCGGTGTTGGTGTCGACGAGGCAGATCGACTGCCAGGTGCCCAGGGCGAGGGTGCCCGCCATCACCGGGATGCTCGCGTAGGGCGGGAGGAACGCGGGGAGGACGTGGTCGCGGCCGTGCCCGGGGCTGCCGTGGCGGTGCCGCCAGCGGCTGTCCGCGGGCAGCAGGTCGCCCAGGGCCCGCAGGAGGTCGGTGTCGCTGCCCGCGCCGGTCTCGATCACGGCCAGGCCCGCGGTCGCGTGCGGGACCCAGACGTGGAGCAGGCCGTCGGTGGCGTCGGCGTCGGTCAGGAAGCGGGCGCACCGCTCGGTGAGGTCCACGACGACCTCGGCGCCCCCCGTGTTGATCTCGATTTCCTCACTGTGCACGGTTCCACAGTAAGGTCGAAATCGTGCGCATGGCTTATGGAGAGCGGTTCGACGTCCCCGCCGGGTACCTCAACACCGCCAGCATCGGTGTCCCACCGGCCTTCGCGGCCGACGCCTTGGCGGAGGTGGTCGACCGCTGGCGGCGCGGGGACACCCACGCCCCCGAGTTCGACGCGCCGGTCGCGGCCGCACGGGCCGCGTGGGCGCGGATCGTCGGCGTCGAGGCCGACCGGGTGGCGATCGCGTCGGGCGTGTCCCAGTTGGTCGGACAGGTCGCGGCGGGCGTGCCGGACGGGACCAGGGTGCTCGTCGCGGCCGGTGAGTTCACCAGCGCGACGTTCCCGTTCGCCGCGCAGGGTCGCGGAATCACCGTCACGGAGGTGCCGCTCGCCCAGATCGCCGAGCGCGCGTCCGAGTTCGACCTTGTCGCGGTCAGCGTCGTGCAGTCGGCCGACGGCTCGATCGTCGACTTGGCCGGTCTGCGCGCCGCGGGCACCCGCGTCCTGCTCGACGTCACGCAGGCCGCGGGCTGGCTGCCGCTCGACCTCGGCTGGGCCGACTGGGTGGTCGGCGGCAGCTACAAGTGGCTGCTGTCCCCGCGCGGGTCGGCCTGGTTGGCGATCCGGCCCGACGTCGAGGAGCTGACCAAGCCGGTCGGCGCCAACTGGTACGCGGGGGAGAACCCGTGGGACACCGTCTACGGCCTCCCGCTGCGCCTCGCGTCGAGTGCGCGGGCCTTCGACCTGTCCCCGGACTGGTTCGCCCAGGTCGGCGCCGGGAGCGCGCTGCCGTGGCTCGCCGGCCTGGACATGAACGAGATCCAGGCCCACTGCGTCGGGCTCGCCGACAAGTTCCTGGCAGGCCTGAACCTGGCACCGGCGGGCTCCGCGATCGTCTCCATCGACCGGTCCGCCGAAACCCTCACCGCGGCGGGCATCCGCTGCGCGTCCCGCGCGGGTCGCACGCGGCTGGCGTTCCACCTCTACTCGACCGAGGAGGATGTCGACCTCGCACTGGCCGCGCTGCGCTGAACTGGACATTCGCAAGCAATTCACCAGTCGCCCTGACGCGGAGCGCCCAGACCGTTTACGGTGACCAGTCGTGTCGGCCCCACAGCGTCCAGGACAGCCTCCGCAGCACCGCACCGGTGAGACGGAGTGGATTCCGCGCGTGTCGGACGCGCCCCGCCGCGACGAGCCGTTCCGGTTCACCGAGGAGCAGCCCGAACCGGAGCCAGCCCCGGCCATGACCTGGGCGATGCGGATCCTGGGCTTAGTCGCGGTGGCCTTCCTCTCGGGCGCTGTGTACTGGTACATCAACGAGGAACCCGCCGGTGGGGGTGCCGGGCCGCAGCAGACCTCGGCGGCTCCCCGCGAAGGCGTCTACGACTTCGCGGTGCACCCGCAGGTGTCGACGCCGAGGGAGGACACCGACTGCCCCGGCCACGCCTACGGCAAGACGAAGACCTTCCTGGCCGGGCCGGGTGTCTGCACGAAACTCATCCAGGCGGCCTACACCACCAAAGCCGAAGGTCGGGACGTCCTGATCACCGTGTCGGTGTTGCACCTGTCGAGCCAGGAGAAGGCGCTCGAACTGCAGGCGTTGACCAGGGAGAACAAGACCGGCAACGTCAGCGACCTCGTCCTGCAGAAGGTCATCAAGGTCGATGGACTCGAATCGCTGGCCAAGGGCGGCGGTTACCAGTCGCGCGTGGAAGGCTCGGTCATCACCATCGTCGAAGGCGACTTCACCAAGCCCGGCGGCAAGGACGAGAAGACCCTCGACGCCGTGTGCGAGGACGCGCTGCGGCTGGGCGAGAAGATCGACCAGGGCGCCTGACCTACGGCAGACCCGGTTGCGCGGGGCTGAGCGGGGCGATCCCGGCCAGCTTGCGCCACCGCGTCGCCCGCACCGCCGCCGACGTCAGACCCTCCAACGCCGTCTTGCGCACGTCGGCGTCGTCACACCGTTCCAGCGCCGCCCGCCACGCCACCGTGGCGTCCTGTTCGGCCGTCACCAGCACCGCCAGCGCCGAGGCCTCGTCGGTCACCGGCTGCGGGGTCAGATACGCGGCCTTCGCGGGCTCCGGTGTCTTGCCGAACCGCCCCAGCAGCCGCGCGATCGCATCGCGGCGGGCGCGGTGGGCGGTGGCGCCGTCGCGGATCGGGGCGTCGAACGACGCCTTGAGGAACGCGCTGACCAGGCCGTACACCCAGATCGCGGCGTGCTCGGTGCCCAAGGCGGCCTGAACGGCGGCCACCGTGTCGTCGGGCAGGGTCGGCTGCTGTGGCTGGGTCATGCCAGAACCTCCCGCAGGCTCGCGCACGCCGCGGCGACCGAGCCGACCATGCCCGCGCGGTAGCGGGGGACGGCCGGGACCACCGCCGCGGCCTTCTCCTCGGCCGCGATCAGGGCGTCCAACAGCTGCCTGCGGGCGGTGGCGGTGTCCGCGGGCGGCGCCTGTGGCGAAGCCGACGTCGGGGCGGGCGCGCCCGAGCTGCTCACCGGCGGCCGCTCGCGGTCGACCTCGGCCTGCAGCACCGTCGCGTGCTCCGCGCGGATCGAGGCGATCTCGGCGGCCGGGGCGACCAGCGCGGCCATCGCGGTGGCCGCTTCGGCGTCGGCGCGGGCCTGCGCGGCCAGCTCGACGAGGGGGTCGGGTGGCCGTGGCTTGTCCGGCTCAGCCGTGCAGCCGCCGACCGCGACCGTGGCGGCTGTGGCACCGGCGGCCCGGAACAGCGCGCGGCGACTCACCGTTGTCTGTCTCGCCGAAGGGATCACAGTAAGTCATCCTGCCAGGCCACCCGTTCGGGCCTGCCACGCTGCCGGATGATCGCCTGCGGCAGCCCGGTCCGCGTGGGCGAGATACGCTAGGTGACCACGGTCGGCGGGTCTCATCGCCGACCGGCAGACAATCGCACCACCTACCTGAATCGGGGAGCGGCACCGACGTGGCCAACCAGCGACATCGCGACAGCGGAACGAACGCCGCGCCCACCAACCCGGCCGCGGCGGCGCTGGAGCCGATCGTGGCCGAGGCCGTCGCGTCGACCGGTTTCGAACTCGAACAGCTCGACGTCGCGCAGGCCGGGCGCAGGCGCCTGGTCAAAGTCGTGGTCGACGGCGACGACGGGGTCGAACTCGACGAGGTCGCCGCGGTCAGCCGAGCCGTCTCGGCGGTGCTCGACGAGCACGACGAGGTCCTCGGCGGCCCGTACACCCTGGAAGTCACCTCCCCCGGGCTCGACCGCCCGCTGACCCGGCCCCGCCACTGGCGCCGGGCCAAGCTGCGGCTGGTCAAGGTCCGGCCGGTCGAGGGCGCCGAGTTCGTGGGCCGGGTCGGCGCGGCCGACGAGGAGCCCGGGGGCGGCGTGGAGATGCTGGTCGACGGCAAGCTGCGGCGGGTCGGGTACACCGACATCGCGCACGCCGTGATCGAAGTGGAATTCAAGCAACCGCCGGTGGCGGAGTTGGCGATGCTCGAAGGTCGGGCGTCCGATGGTGAGGAGGACGCGCGATGAACGTTGACATCGCCGCGCTGCGGGCGATCGAGCGCGACAAGGACATCCCGTTCGAGACGGTGATCGACGCCATCGAGACCGCGCTGTTGACCGCGTACAAGCACACCGAGGGCCACCAGCCGCACGCGCGCATCGACATCGACAAGCGCAGCGGCCTGGTGCGGGTCCTGGCGTACACGACCGCCGCCGACGGCCAGGTCGAAGAGGAGTGGGACGACACCCCCGAGGGCTTCGGCCGGATCGCCGCGACCACCGCCCGGCAGGTCATCCTGCAGCGGCTGCGCGACGCCGAGCACGAGCGCACCTTCGGCGAGTTCTCCGCCAAGGAGGGCGAGATCGTCGCCGGAGTCGTGCAGCGCGACACCCGGGCGAACTCGCGCGGCATGGTGATCGTGCAGGTCGGCGACACCGAGGGCGTGCTGCCCGCGGTCGAGCAGGTCCCCGGCGAGAGCTACGAGCACGGCATCCGGATCAAGTGCTACGTCGTCGGCGTCGCCCGCGGCAACCGCGGCCCGCAGATCACGCTTTCGCGCACGCACCCGAATCTGGTCCGCAGGCTGTTCGCGCTGGAGGTCCCCGAGATCGCCGACGGCACCGTCGAGATCCCGGCGGTCGCGCGCGAAGCGGGACACCGGTCCAAGATCGCGGTCCGCACGTCCGTCTCCGGCGTCAACGCCAAGGGCGCGTGCATCGGCCCGATGGGCGCGCGGGTGCGCAACGTGATGAGCGAGCTGGCCGGCGAGAAGATCGACATCATCGACTGGTCGGACGACCCGGCGACGTTCGTCGGCAACGCGCTCTCACCCGCCAAAGTGGTTTCGGTCACAGTGGTGGACGAGCGGGCCAAGACGGCCCGGGTCGTGGTCCCGGACTTCCAGCTCTCCCTCGCCATCGGCAAGGAGGGGCAGAACGCCCGACTCGCGGCCCGGCTGACCGGCTGGCGCATCGACATCCGCAGCGACGCGGCGGCCCCCGCTCCGGTATCCGGTTCGGCTGACTGAGCTTGACGGGATAGACTGATCGTGGTTCATCGTCAGGAACCGGTCTCCGCACGTCCCGATGGCGCAAGCCCGGTACGGACTTGTGTCGGTTGCCGCGTCCGGGCGGCGGACAAGAAGTTGCTGCGGGTAGTGCTCGTGGACGGGGACTTGTTCCCCGATCCGCGGCGCCGGATGCCCGGTCGGGGCGCATGGATTCACCCCGACCTGAGATGTCTGGCCTTGGCCGAGAAGCGACGGGCGTTCACCAGGGCCTTCAAGGTCCTGGGGGTCCTCGGCGTGGACGTGGTGCGAGCGGAGATAGAGCGCCTCGCGGGAAGTGGTGCGGGACGACCCCACACCGTGGAAGAAGACAGGAAGCAGGTCGACCCGTCATGAGTCAGCCGTGAAGCTGAAGACATGAACGCGCGACGATAGGACGAGGTCGACGGGTCTGCCGCCGACCTCCCGGACTAGGAGAGCAGTGGCAGGTAAGGCCCGTGTGCACGAGCTGGCAAAAGAGCTCGGAGTCACCAGTAAGGATGTACTCGCCAAGTTGAAGGATCTGGGCGAGTTCGTGAAGTCTGCGTCCTCCACCGTGGAGGCGCCGGTAGCCCGCAGGTTGCGGGATGCATACCCCGGCAAGGGCGGAAGCGACGCGAAGCCCGCGCCGCGACCCGGCCCCAAGCCGGCCCCACGCCCGCCCGCGCCCGCGCCGAAGCCCGAGCAGTCCGCTCCGGCCCCGGCTCCGGTCGCGAGCACCCCAGCAGCAGCAGCGCCGAGCGGCCCCAAGCCCGCGATGCCCGGACCGAAGCCGGCTCCCAAGCCCGCGCCGAAGCCCGAGCCCGTGCGCGAGGTGCAGGCCCCTGCGGCCGCTGTCGAAGCCCCGGCCCCGGCCCCGGCTCAGCAGCAGCCCAAGCCCGCCGCCAAGCCCGCCGAGCGGCCCGCCGCTGCGGAGAAGCCTGGCGCGGTTGTCCCACCCAAGACGCAGTCCCCCAAGCCCGGTCCGCGCGCGCCGCGTCCCGGCAACAACCCGTTCGGCGTCGGTGGCGGCACTCCCGCCCAGCGTCCGGGCGACCGGCGTCCCGGCCCGGCAGGCCCGACCCCCGGCGGCGCGCCCGCCGGTGGCGAGCGTGGCCCGGCCCGGCCTGGTGAAGGCCGTCCCGCGGGCGCCCCTCGTGGCGACCGCGCACCCGGCGGTCCGCGTCCGGCCGGTGGCCCGACGCCGGGCAACATGCCGCCTCGGCCCAACCCGGGCATGATGCCGCCTCGCCCCGCCCGCCCCGCGGGTGGCGGTCGCGGCGGTCCTGGCGGCGGTCCCGGTGGACCTCGTGGCGGCCCTGGTGGCGGTCCCGGCGGTCCTCGTGGCGGTCCCGGTGGCGGTCCCGGTGGCGGCGGCGGAGGTTTCCGCGGCGGTCCCGGTGGCGGCGGTCCCGGTGGCGGCGGCTTCCGTGGCGGCCCTGGTGGCGGTCCCGGTGGTGGCGGTGGCGGTGGCTACCGCGGCGGTCCCGGCGGCGGCGGCCCTGGTGCCGGTGCTCCGGCCGGTGGCGGCGGCGGTTTCCGTGGCGGCGGTGGTCGTCCCGGTGGCGGCGGCGGTCGCGGCGGCGCCGCGGGTGCCTTCGGTCGCCCCGGTGGTCCTTCTCGGCGTGGCCGCAAGTCGAAGCGGCAGAAGCGCCAGGAGTACATGGACAACATGCAGGCGCCCAGCGTCGGCGGCGTCCGCCTGCCCAAGGGCAATGGCGAGGCGATCCGGCTCGCTCGTGGCGCCTCGCTGACCGACTTCGCCGACAAGATCAACGCCAACCCGGCCTCGCTGGTGCAGGTGCTGTTCCACCTCGGTGAGATGGTCACCGCGACCCAGTCGGTCTCGGACGAGATCCTGGAGCTGCTCGGCTCCGAGATGAACTACACGGTTCAGGTCGTTTCTCCGGAGGAGGAAGACCGCGAGCTGCTCGACTCGTTCAAGATCAGCTACGGCGACGACGCCGGCGGCGAGGAAGACCTGCAGGCTCGCCCGCCGGTCGTCACCGTCATGGGTCACGTCGACCACGGTAAGACCCGACTCCTCGACACGATCCGTAAGACGACCGTGCACGAGGGCGAGGCCGGTGGCATCACCCAGCACATCGGTGCCTACCAGGTCGCGACCTCGCTCGAGGGCGTCGAGCGCCTCATCACTTTCATCGACACCCCGGGTCACGAGGCGTTCACCGCCATGCGTGCGCGTGGTGCCCAGGCGACCGACATCGCCGTGATCGTGGTGGCCGCGGACGACGGCGTCATGCCGCAGACGGTCGAGGCGATCAACCACGCCCAGGCCGCCAGCGTGCCGGTCGTGGTGGCGATCAACAAGATCGACAAGGAAGGCGCGAACCCGCAGAAGATCCGTCAGCAGCTCACCGAGTACGGACTGGTCGCCGAGGAGTACGGCGGCGACACCATGTTCGTCGACATCTCGGCGAAGCAGGCGATCAACATCGACGGGCTGCTTGAGGCAATCCTGTTGACGGCGGACGCGGCGCTCGACCTTCGGGCCAACCCCGACATGGAAGCCCAGGGCGTTGCCATCGAGGCGCACCTCGACCGCGGTCGCGGTCCGGTCGCCACGGTGCTCGTCCAGCGCGGTTCGCTGCGTGTGGGTGACTCCATCGTCGCCGGTGACGCTTACGGTCGCGTGCGTCGGATGGTCGACGAGTTCAACGAGGACGTCACCGTGGCCCTGCCGTCGCGGCCGGTCCAGGTGATCGGTCTGACGTCGGTTCCCGGCGCGGGCGACACGTTCCTCGTGGTCGAGGAAGACCGCACCGCGCGGCAGATCGCCGAGCGGCGCGCGGCGAGGAACCGGGCGGCGCTCAACGCCACCAGGCGCAAGCGCGTCAGCCTGGAAGACCTCGACGCGGCGCTGAAGGAGACCAGCTCGCTCAACTTGATCATCAAGGGCGACAACTCGGGTACCGTCGAGGCACTCGAGGACGCGCTCACGAAGATCGATATCGGCGACGAGGTCGAGCTGCGGGTCATCCACCGCGGCGTCGGTGGCATCACCGAGGGCGACATCAACCTGGCGACCGCGTCCGACGCGATCGTGATCGGGTTCAACGTCCGCTCCGAGGGCAAGTCGACCGAACTCGCGAACCGCGAGGGCATCGACGTGCGCTACTACACGGTGATCTACCAGGCGATCGACGAGATCGAGGCGGCCCTCAAGGGTCTCCTCAAGCCGATCTACGAAGAGGTCGAGCTGGGCCGCGCGGAGGTTCGCGACGTGTTCAAGTCGTCCAAGGTCGGCACCATCGCCGGTTGCATGGTCATGTCCGGCGAGATCCGACGCAACGCCAAGGCCCGCCTGATCCGCGACAGTGTCGTGATCAACGAGGGTCTGCCGATCAGCTCGCTTCGTCGCTTCAAGGACGACGCGACCGAGGTCCGCGAGGGCTTCGAGTGTGGTCTGACGCTCGGGTCGTACAACGACCTGCGGGTCGGCGACCTGATCGAGACCTACGAGATGCGCGAGAAGCCGCGCGTCTGATGTCAGCCGCCGGGGCGCCCGTTCGCGGGCGCCCCGGCTTGACTCCCCCTTGGTGATGCCTGTTGTACGTAGGTGCGCTCGAATTGGACGTGCTCCTCGGAGACGTCCACTCGCTCAAGCAGAAGCGTTCCGTGGTCAAACCCGTCGTCGCCGAGTTGCGGCGTAGGTTCGAGGTGTCCGCCGCCGAGGCGGGCCACCAGGACCTGCACCGCCGGGCGCTGATCGGGGTGGCCGCGGTCGCCGCCGAAGCGTCGCACGTCCGCGATCTCCTCGACGCCTGCGAGCGTTTGGTCGCCGGACGTCCGGAGTTGGAACTGCTGTCCGCCCGGCGCCGTTTGCTGGGACCGGACGACGAATAGCAGTGACATCAGCAGAGATCAGCCCAGCAGTTTTCAGCACAGTCGAATGAAGTTCAAGCCGAAAGGGGGAGCGTCGTGGCCGACGCACCCCGCGCTCGCAAACTAGCGAAGCGCATCTCCCAGATCGTGGCCTCCGCGTTGGAACACGAGGTCAAAGACCCGCGTCTGGCCCGGGTCACGATCACCGACACCAAAGTGACCGCCGACCTGCACGACGCGACGGTCTACTACACCGTGCTCGGCGACAAGCTCGACGTCGAGCCGGACCGCCAAGGCGCCGCGCAGGCGTTGGAAAGCGCCAAGGGCGTGTTGCGCACGATGGTCGGCGCGGGCACCGGCGTCCGGTTCACCCCGACGCTGACGTTCGTGGCCGACACCGTGCCAGAGGACGCCAAGCACATCGACGACCTGCTCGCCCGCGCCCGCGCGGCCGACGCCGAGGTCGCCGCGATCGCTTCCGGTGCCTCACACGCCGGTGAGCCGGACCCGTACCGCGCCCCGCGCGAAGACGAGGATGAAAACGACGAGTGACGGACTCCGACCGTAGGCCGCTGAGCCGGCGTACGGTGCTGGCCGCGTCGGCGGCGGGGCTCTGCTCCGCCGCCGGACTCGGCGCCTGGCTGCTTCGTCAGGACCAGGCCGCCGCGCCGACAGGGGCCGTGGCGCCCACCTCGACCACGTCGTCGACCACCCGTCCGGTCGAGCCGGTGGTCACCCAGCGGCTCGCCTCGGCCGCACGCGGGCAGGACGTCGACCTGATCGTCATGCGCCCGCGCGACGTCGCGGGGGAGCTGCCGGTCTGTCTCGCCCTGCACGGTCGGGGTGCCTCGGCCCGGATGTTCGCCGACTTGGGTGTCCCCTCGATGTTGACCGCGGCGGTGGCCGCCGGTGTCCCGCCGTTCGCCGTCGTGGCGGTCGACGGCGACACCTACTGGGTCGCCGCGGACCCCGCCGACGACCCGCAGCGGATGCTCGACCAGGAAGTCCCCGGTTGGCTCGCCGCGCGGGGGCTGCGGCCCGAACCAGCCGCGGTGATGGGGATCTCCATGGGTGCGTACGGCGCCCTCAACTACGCCAGGACCCACCCGGTCGCCGCCGCGGCGATCAGCCCGGCGCTGTTCGGGTCGTGGTCCGACGCGCGCACGCGCGGGGTGTTCGCCGACCGCGCCCAGTGGGAAGCCACCGAGCCGCTGCGGCACACCGATGACCTCACCCCCGCCAAGGTCGGTGTCTGGTGCGGAAACGCCGACCCCTTCGCCCCGGTCGCCCGGCAGCTGATCAGCGCACTCAAGCCGGCCGAGGCGGTCATGGCTCCCGGCGCGCACGACGTGGACTACTGGATCCGGGTGCTGCCTGAGGTTCTTCGCTTCGTGGGGTCAAATGTCTGACCACGATGTCGGAGTGGACGCGCCCGCCCCCGTGCGCGACCGTGGCGCCATGGGTTCCGACTACGCCGCCGCCGCAGACCTGCTGCGCGCCGCCACCGACGTCACGCTCCTCGGGCATGTGAACCCGGACGCCGACGCGCTGGGCAGCGCGCTGGCCCTCGCACTGGCCTTGAAGAAGCTGGGCAAGCGCACCCGAGTCTCCTTCGGCTCGCCCGACACCGTTCCCGAGGTGCTGCGCGGGCTGGATTCGGCCGGTCTGCTCGTGCCGGCCTGTGACGTGCCCGCCGCGCCCGCGACCCTGGTCGTCCTCGACTGCGGCAGCGACCGCAGGCTCGGCCCGCTGATCGACCGCGTCCCGGCGACCCGTTCGGCGGGCGGCCGGGTGCTGGTGATCGACCACCACGTCGGCACCCCGCGCTTCGGCACCGACCACATCCTCGACGACACCGCCGTGGCCACGGCCGTGCTGGTGCTCGCCCTGCTCGACGAGCTCGAAGTGCCGCTGGACCCGGCCATCGCGACCTGTCTGTACGCCGGTGTCCTCACCGACACCGGCTTCTTCCGCCGCGCCACCGGCGCCACCCACCGCATCGCCGCCCGCCTCGTCGACGCCGGTGTCGACACCGAGGGGCTGAGCAGGAGGTTCGACGAGCACCCGTTCGCCTGGCTGAGGATGCTGGCGACCGTCCTGGGCCGGGCGGAACTGGTCCCGGAGGCGGCCGGTGGGCGTGGTCTGGTGCACACGGCGGTGCGCCTGTCGGACATGGCCGGGGTGACGATGGACGACGTCGAGGGCGTGATCGACCTGGTCCGGTCAAGTTCCGAAGCCGAGGTCGCCGCCGTCGCCAAGGAACTCGAACCGGGCGTCTGGACGGTGTCGCTGCGCGCGGTCGGCGACTTCGACGTCCGCGCGGTCGCCGTGGCCCTGGGCGGCGGCGGACACCGGCGCGCGGCCGGGTTCACCGCCCACGGCACGGCCGAGGATGTTCTGGCTTCGATCAAGAAGGCCCTCGGCTGACCGGACCGGGTACCGTGCGCTCCGTGTCGACACTTCACCGACTGGCATCGGTCCTCATCGTGGCCTGCGCGCTGACCGCGTGCGGCACCGGCGACCCCGCACCCGCACCCACTGCCCCGCCCACCAAGGCGAGCGTCGTGGGCACCGCCCCGCAGCAGTCCCCGGAGAAGCTCTTCGCCGAGTACGTGACCCGGCTGAGCAAGGTGGACGGCCCGGGCACGTGCGCGCTGTTCACCGAGGGCGGTGTGGTCGCCTTCGAGGACGAGTGGCAGGAGACGCCGTGCGACCTCGTCGTGACGAAAGCCGCGGGCCGCATCACCGACCTCCCCGCGTTCGCCGCGAAGACCACCCCGACGTCGGTCATCAAGGACAGCGACACGGTCGTGGAGCTGAGCGCCTGCGGCGTCGGCGGCATGAAGGCCCTCAAGTCCGACAAGGGCTGGCTCATCGACGCCTACCGCGGCCCCTCCTCCGTCTCCAACTGCTGACCCGCGAGTCCCCCGCTCCCGACAACGAGTTCACCGTTCAGAACAGTGAGTTCCACGTTCAGGACAGTGAGTTCGCACTTCGGCGTGCCCTGACCGCCACAGTTTGACGCGCGATTTCTTCACTCGACTTTCCGATCGGAACGTCGGGCGCTGAGCCATGCCCGCGGGCGGTCTGACCGGCGAGTTCGTTCGACGGGCCGCCCAAGCCCGCATCGGTCTCCGAATGCCTCCGACCCGCCGTGACCGGCCAAGATCCAGCCAATTCATGTCCGCTGGGGGGTGACATGGCCCACCCAAATGGTATATACCAATCTGGTGCCAGGCTCCCTGCTCGCATCTTGGAGCCGACTGAAGATCTGGATGGTGACCATGCGTTCGACCACTGGGCTGGTTCTCGCCGCCGCGTTTTCCCTTGCCTTGACCGGCTGCGGTGGCGGGGCCGACGCGGGCGGGGGCGGCGCCGTGCCGCTGACGCTGCCCGGCGTCGATGAGTACCTGAACGCGCCGTGTCCCGAGGTGGGGACGAAACCCGCCACCGACAAGGAGTTCACCTACTGGTCGATGTGGACCGCCGACGAGCCGCAGGGCAAGGTGCTCGGCAAGGCCATCAAGTGCTTCACCGAGAAGACCGGCGTCAAGGTCAACGTGCAGTGGCTGGGCCGCAAGCTGCTCACCCAGAACGTCGCGCCCGCGCTGAACACCGACACCGTGCCCGATCTGTTCGACCAGGACATCAGCCAGGTCAAGGCCGCCATCGTCGCGCCCGGCGGCACCCAGCCGGTCGACGACGTGCTCGACTACAAGATCGGTGAGGGCGACAAGTTGGTCCGCGACGTCCTTCCCGCGTCGTCGTACGACATCCCGCAGAACAAGGACGCGAACGGCAAGATCTTCGAGATCCCGTACGAGCTGCTGGGCAACGCCTGGTGGTACGACAAGGCGAAGATCAAGGACTTCAAGGCGCCCGCCACGATGGCCGACCTGTTCGCCCTGTTCGACAAGGCCAAGTCCGACGGCATGGCCGCGGTCAGCCAGGACGGCGACATCAACTTCTACAACGCGTATTTCTTCACCCAGATCGCCGTGCGCTACCTCGGCGCCGGCGGGCTGGAGAAGGCCGCGCTCGACAAGACCGGTGCGGCGTGGACGTCCGACCCGGGCCTGCTCAAGTCCGCCGAGCTGGTGGAGAAACTGGCCAAGGGCGGCTACTTCATCGACGGCTGGGACGCGGCGAAGTTCCCGCAGATCCAGCAGCGCTGGGCCGACGGCGACGCGGCGTACCTCTTCGTCGGCAGCTGGGGCCCGAGCGAGACCCGCGAGTACCTGAGCAAGCAGGGCGGCGACAAGGGAATCGAGTACGCCTCGTTCCAGTTCCCGCAGCCTGAGGGCGCCACGCACAAGGTCGTCGAGCAGCTGCCGATCGGCTTCGCGGTGACGGCCAAGGCGAAGCACCCGGAGGCGGCCAAGGCGTTCATGGCCTACGTGCTCAACAAGGACATCCTCTCGGGCATCCCCGCGGTCGCCGACAACCTGACCCCGCGCGCCGACCTCCCCGTGCCGGACTCGCTCAAGGATGTCAAGGCCGCCTTGGAGGCCCCGGGCGTGGAGCACGCGATCTTCATGGACGCGCTCGACGGCCTGGCCGCGGGCAAGTGGGTCGACAACGTTTTCTACCCGCTCAACAACGACCTGCTCAAGGGCAAGATCACCGCGAAGCAGTTCATCGACGGCCTCGCGGCGAAGCAGGCTGAGTTCTGGAAGAGCACGAATTCATGACCGCTGCTCTAGGTGCGCACAAGGCCGGTCGACGGCGGCTGTTCCTGCCGTTCTTCCTGCCCGCCGTGTCGCTGTACGTGCTTTTCCTGCTGGTTCCGACCATCGCGACGGTCGTGCTGGGCTTCACCTCGTGGGCCGGGGCGGGCGACACGCCCCGGTTCACCGGGTTGGACAACTTCGGTGAGCTGCTCGGGTCGGACTCGTTCCGCTTCTCGTTCCTGAACACGCTGCTCTACATCCTGGTCGGCGGTGTCGGGACGTTCCTGCTGGCGTTCCTGTTCACGATGGTGCTGCGCGACATGCGCGGTGGCAAAACGGTTCGGGCGATCTTGTTCTTCCCCAACATCGTCGCGCCGGTGGCGCTGGGGATGTTCTTCGGGATCGTGCTGATCTTTCGGCCGAACCGGCAGGGGCTCGTCAACTACGTGCTGGAGTCCTTCGGGATCGATGCGGTGAAGTTCCTGGCCCCGGAGAACGTGACCTGGGTCGTCACCGGCTGCCTGATCTGGGCCAGCGCGGGGTTCTACATCACGATCCTGATGGCCGCGGTCGACCGGATTCCGCCGTATCTCTACGAGGACGCGGACATCGCGGGCGCGTCGCCGTGGCAGAAGTTCCGCAACATCACGCTTCCGCTGACGTGGGAGGTGATCGGGGTGGCCGGTGTGCTGTGGACGATCGGCGCGATCAAGATCTTCGAGCTGGTGTTCGTGCTCGCGGGCCCCGGAACCTATTCGCCGCCGATCAAATCGTGGACGCTCGGCGTCTACGTCTTCGACCGCTCGTTCGGGACGGCGGGCTCGCCCGAGTACGGCATGGCGTGCGCGGCCGCGGTCGTGATGATCGCGCTGGTGTCCGTGCTCGTGGTCATGCTGCGCAGGATGATGAGGCGCGACAGTGTCCAGTTCTGAAAGGCAAGCCACTGTGACTGTCACCGCTCCACGCGTTCCGAAAAGGACCGTGCCGCCGCGGGTCGCTCCCCGCAAGCCGCGTCCGGCACCGGGGTCTCGGGGCCTGAGTCCGTTGCGGCTGCTGGGAATGGCGTTCGTCTGGCTGTTCACGGCGTTCAACATCCTGGTCCTGTACTGGCTGCTGACGGCCACGTTCAAGACGCCGATCGAGATCTTCACCAAGCCGTTCGCCCTGCCGTACCAGTGGTTCGAGCGCGGCGACCCGTTCCGCAACATCATCTATGCCTGGAACAACGCCGGTTTCGGCCGGGCGTTCCTGGTGACCGTGGTGCTGGTCGCGGTCTCGTCCGTGGCGATCGTCCTGGTCTCGGCCCCTGCCGCGTACGCGCTGACCCGCCTGGGCGTGCGGGGATCCAACGGCTTGACCAACTTCATCGCGATCGGCATGGGCATTCCGTTCCAGACCGTGGTGATCCCGCTGTTCATCGGGATGGCCAAGCTGAACCTGACGAACAGCCTGTTCGGCATGTTCCTGGTCTATGTGGCGCTGTCGATCCCGTTCACGGTGTTCCTGCTGACCGGGTTCTTCCGTTCCCTGCCGGACGAACTGGAGGAGGCGGCGTCCATCGACGGCGCCTCACCGCTGCGCACGTTCTTCTCGATCATGCTGCCGCTCGCCCGCGGCGGCCTGATCACCGCGCTGATCCTCAACGCCATCGGCCTGTGGAACGAAACCCTGCTCGCGTTGGTGTTCTTGAACGAGAACGCCAACTTCACCCTCGCCCGCGCGCTGTTCTCCTTCTACGGCGCGGCGAGCTACCAGTCGGAGTACGGCGGCCTGATCGCGGGTGTCGCGATCGTCGTGCTGCCGATGCTTGTGCTGTATTTGTTGCTGGCCCGCCGGATCATCACCGGCCTGACCCTCGGCGCCGGTAAATAGCGTCCACTAGGGAGAGAAATGGCAACGGTCACCTACGACTCCACCACGCGGTACTACGCGGGCAATCCGCAACCCGCGGTGGACAACCTCGACCTGGAGGTCGCCGACGGCGAGTTCCTCGTCTTGGTCGGCCCGTCGGGCTGCGGCAAGTCGACCACCCTGCGGATGCTCGCGGGCCTCGAAGGCGTGGACGGGGGAGCGATCCGCATCGGGTCGCGCGACGTCACGAACCTGCCGCCGAAGGACCGGGACATCGCGATGGTGTTCCAGAACTACGCGCTGTACCCGCACATGACGGTGGCGGAGAACATCGGCTTCCACCTGAAGATCTCGAAGATGGCCAAGTCGGAGCGGGAGGAGCGCATCCGCGAGGCGGCGGAACTGCTTGACCTGACGCCGTACCTGGACCGCAAGCCCGCCAAGCTGTCGGGCGGCCAGCGTCAGCGAGTGGCCATGGGTCGGGCGATCGTGCGGCGTCCACAGGTCTTCTGCATGGACGAGCCACTGTCCAATTTGGACGCGAAGCTGCGAGTGCAGACCCGCACCCAGATCGCGTCCCTGCAGCGGCGGCTGGGTGTCACCACGATCTACGTCACCCACGACCAGGTCGAGGCCATGACCATGGGCGACCGGGTGGCGGTGCTCAAGGACGGCGTGCTGCAGCAGTGCGACACCCCCGTCGGCCTGTTCGGCAGGCCCGCCAACCTGTTCGTCGCCGGGTTCATCGGCTCGCCCGCGATGAACCTGATCCCGTCCACGGTCATCGGCGAGAGCGCCACCGTCGGTGGCCGCCCGATCCCGCTGACCCGGGCCCAGCGCGCGGAACTGACGTCGGACAAGGTCGTGGTCGGCGTCCGCCCCGAGGGCTGGACCATCGTCGCCGAGGGCATCGACGCGACGGTGGACGTGGTGGAGGAACTGGGAAGCGACCAGTACCTGTACTGCTCGGCCGCCACCCCGCAGATCGACCCCACGGACTCCCCGGACGCGCCGCACTCCATCACCGTGCGCACCCCCGGAATGTCCCCGTGGCGGCCGGGCGAGAGGCTGGCCCTCGCTCCGCATCCGGGTGCGGTCCACCTGTTCGACGCGGTGACCGGCGAGCGTCTGCCGGACTAGTCGCGGTGTGCGTCCCCGGTTCCGGTGCCGCACGGAACCGGGGACTCACGCGTTTTCAGGAGATGTCGGCCCGGAGGACCTCGGCGCCCAACTGGAGAAGTAGCGGCCTTCGCGCGCCACAACTCTTCGAGGACACGGCGTTTGATCGCTTCTTCGGAATCCACTCGACGCCCTCGTTGACGGATTACCTCTGCGCCTGTCGCAGGTGCCGGGCTCCACCAAGTCCTCCAGAAGCTTGTTGAACCGTCGGATCGCCGGGCGATGCTGTTCCCGCGCGGTGCGATTCCACTTGAGCGCCGACCAGTGCGACGGGGACGACAGTGGCGATGGTCGCGTCGATCACGGCACCATCCACTTCGGAGACCGGCCAGGCTGGAGCGTGCTCATCCGTCATCAAGGCTCCTCGTCACGTCGTGTCACCAGGAGTCGTCGGCGGACCGCGTTTTGTAACAGGCCATCTATCACCGGTGGCGCGACCGGAACGCCGCCACATGTACCCGGTTCGCGCACCGAGGCGAGCAGAAGCGCTTCGCCTGGTTGGTCGAGCTGTCCAGGTAGTAGTTCCCGCACCCCTCAGCCGCGCAATGCCCCCACCGGCTCAACGGATGCCGCACGATCGCCTGGGCCAACCCCCAAGCCGAAGCGGCAGCCACCTCGGTGGCGGGGGAGGCGTCCGGGTCGGCCACGTGGATGTGCCACCCGCCCGACCCGTGCCCGGAGACCCGGGGACGCGGCGGGTGTTCGGCCAGCAGCCCGTTCACCGACGTGAGCACCGCCTCCCCATTCCCACGCACCGCCGCGTCCAGCGTCGCGCGGATCGTCGCGGCGACTTCGCGGAGGGTGGTGACGTCCGAAGAAGTGGCTCGCGAAGACCACCAAGGTTCGTCGTGCAGTGCCGCCCGCAACCCGGACAGGTCGCTCAGGTCGGCGTTGGCGAGCCGGAGGGCCACGTCTAGGTAATCAGCGTTGTCCACGGATGGTCCTTACGGCTACTGTCAGGTGCAAAACACGTTCCCACACCTTACCGGACGGTGGACCATGCGAGACCTGCGTCAAGTGCTGCGTCTCGCCCTGCCCGCGCTGCCGGTGCTGGCCGCCGAGCCGCTCTACCTGCTCGTCGACACCGCCGTCGTCGGTCACCTCGGGGCCATGGAGCTTGGGGCGCTGGGGGTCGGGGCGATCGTCCTCGCCCAACTCTCGACCCAGTTGACCTTTCTGTCCTACGGCACCACCGCCCGCGCCGCCCGGCTCCACGGCGCCGGCAGGCGGGCCGACGCGGTGGCCGAAGGGATCCAGGCCACCTGGCTGGCGCTGGCCGTCGGCGTCGTGATCATCGGTGTCGGCCAGCTCCTTGCCGGTCCCATCGCCCGGGCCCTGGCCGGGCCGGGCGAACTCGCCGACGCGGCCACCGGCTGGCTGCGCATCGCCCTGCTGGGCGTCCCGATGATCCTGGTGACCCTCGCGGGCAACGGCTGGATGCGCGGCGTGCAGGACACCGGTCGGCCCCTGCGATACGTCCTCGCCGGCAACGCCACCTCCGCCGTCCTCTGCCCGTTCCTCGTCCACGGGCTCGACTGGGGCCTCGACGGCTCAGCGGTCGCCAACGTCGCCGGGCAACTCCTGGCCGGCGCGCTATTCCTGCGCGCGCTCCTATTGGAACGCGTGGAACGCCGACCGCACCTCACGATCATGCGCGCCCAACTGGTCCTCGGCCGCGACCTCATCCTGCGCAGCCTCGCCTTCCAGGCCTGCTTCGTCTCCGCCGCCGCGGTGGCCGCGCGGACCTCCGTCGGCGCGGTCGGCGCGCACCAGGTCGTGCTCCAGCTGTGGACGTTCCTCGCCCTGGTCCTCGACTCGCTCGCCATCGCCGCGCAGTCCCTTGTGGGCGCGGCGCTCGGCGCCGGGGATGACAAGCGCGCCAAGGTTCTCGCGCGCAAACTCACCGGCTACGGGCTCGTCTTCGGCTCCGCGCTCGGTGTCGTCTTCGCCGCGCTCGCCGGCCCGCTGCCTCGCGCGTTCACGACGGATTCCATTGTCCTGCAAGAGATCCCGCACGCCTGGTGGTTCTTCGTCGCCCTGCAGCCGATCGCGGGCGTCGTGTTCGCGCTCGACGGTGTGCTCCTCGGCGCGGGTGACGCGCGTTTCCTGCGCACGGCGACGCTCGCCTCCGCGATCATCGGATTCCTCCCGCTCGTCTGGATCTCGCACGCGCTGGGCTGGGGTCTGGTCGGCATCTGGACGGGCCTGAGTCTGTTCATGGTGATCCGCCTGGCCACGATCCTGGTCCGAGTCCGGGCGGGCCGCTGGGCCGTCGTCGGAGCGTCCACTTAGGACTGTGATAGAGAACACGGTTAGCTAGGCTAACAATCTTTCGGTTCAACAGGACACACTGGTGGAGACCATTCGCGAGGACGGGAGAGCCGCTGTGTCGGGCACCACGCGCACCGCGCTGGTGATCTGGGCAACCGCGGCGACGGTGTACCTCCTGGCGGTGTTCAACCGCACCTCCCTCGGCGTGGCGGGCCTGCAGGCCGCCGACCGCTTCGGCATCGGGCCTGCCGCCCTCGGCGTGTTCACCGTCCTGCAGATCGGCGTCTACGCCGCCATGCAGATCCCCACCGGCCTGCTCGTCGACCGCTTCGGCCCGCGCCGCACCCTGACCGCGGCGGCCGTCCTCATCGGACTCGGTCAGCTCCTGTTCGCCCTCGCCCCGTCCTACGGCATCGCCCTGGCCGCGCGCGGCGTGCTCGGGTTCGGTGACGCGATGACCTTCGTCAGCGTCCTGCGCCTCGTCGCCGCCTACTACCCGCCGCGCCGCTACGCCACGGTCACCGCCGTCACCGCCGCCCTGGGCACGGTCGGCAACCTCGCCTCGACCGTCCCGCTCACCTTCGCCCTGGCGCACGCGGGCTGGGTCTGGACCTTCGCCGTCACCGGCATGGTCACCATGGCGTACGCCGCGGTCGTGGCCTGGCGGGTGCGCGACACCCCCGAGGGCGCCCCGGTCCACCGCTCCACCGCGACAAACCTGTCCGAAGTGGTCGACCAGGTTCGGCGGGCCTGGCAGACACCCGGCACCCGGCTGGGGTTCTGGGTCCACTTCTCCACGATGTTCGCCCCCGCCGTGCTCGGCCTGCTGTGGGGATTCCCGTACCTGGTCAAGGCGCAGGGCATGTCCGAGGCCGCCGCGGGCGGGGTGCTGAGCCTGCTCGTGGTGATGGCGGGCGTGACCGGCCCGGTCATCGGCGAGGTCACCGGCCGCAAGCCCGAGCTGCGCGTGCCGCTCGTCGCGGCGTACATCGCCATCTCGGTGGGTGTGTGGGCGGTGCTGCTCGGCTGGCCCGGCGGGGTCGTCCCGGCGCCGCTGGTGACCGTCGCGTTCGGCTTCATCGCCATCGGTGGGCCGCTGTCCGCGGTCGGGTTCGCGCTCGCCCGCGACTACAACCCGATCATGCGCGTCGGCACGGCCAGCGGGGTGGTCAACGTCGGCGGCTTCTTCGCGATCACCGTCACCACCCTCGCCATCGGACTGCTCCTCGGTGGCGACTCCAATCAAGCCGACGCGGCTGCTTTCCGCGTCGCTTTCCTTGCCATAGCGGTGATGCTGCTCTTCGGCGCGTGGCGCACCGGCGTCTGGTGGCGGCGTGCCCGGGCCGCTGTCCTGGCCGCGGACGCCCGTGGCGAATTGGTGCCAGTTGTGATTCGGCGTCGCTCCTGGGACATCCGGGCGCACGCGGATTCAGCGTCGTCATAGGATTCCCGCTCGTGTCTCGCCCCAGTCAGCGCCAGCCCGTCGCCCCCGGTCTCCTTGTCGTCGACAAGGCACCCGGGATGACCTCGCACGACGTCGTCGCCCGTGTCCGCCGCATCATCGGCACCCGCAAGGTCGGCCACGCCGGAACCCTCGACCCGATGGCGACCGGCGTCCTGGTGCTGGGGGTCGAGCGGGCCACCAAGCTGCTGGGCCACCTCGCCCTCGACCGCAAGACCTACCTGGCCACCATCCGCCTCGGCGCCGCCACCACCACCGACGACGCCGAAGGCGAATTCCTCGGCGAACCCGTCCCGGCGGCCTTGGCGGCGGTCACCGACGAGGCCATCGCGGCGGGCATCGCCGCGCTGACCGGCGCGATCGAGCAGGTGCCCAGCTCGGTGAGCGCGGTCAAGATCGACGGCAAGCGCGCCTACGCCCGGGTCCGCGCGGGTGAGGACGTCCAGATCCCGGCCCGCCCGGTCACGGTGTTCCGCTTCGACCTGCTCGGCACCCAGCGCGGTGAGAACGGGATCGACCTGGACGTGATGGTCGACTGCTCCTCCGGCACCTATGTGCGTGCCCTGGCCCGAGACCTGGGCACCGCCCTCGGCGTCGGCGGCCACCTGGCCGCGCTGCGCCGCACCCGCGTCGGCCCGTTCGACCTGCGCCTGGCGCGCACGCTGGAGCAGCTGGAAACCGACCCGGCCCTGTCCCTGGACATGGAGGGCGCCGTCGCCGCGGCTTTCCCACGGCGCGACCTGGGCAAGGCCGAGACCACCGCCCTGGCCCACGGCCGCAAGCTCCCCGCCGCCGGCATCGAAGGCACCTACGGCATCTTCGACCCAGCAGGCAAGGCCATCGCCCTCGGCACCGACGAAGGCACCACCTCCCGCGCCCTGGTCGTCCTCAACGTCCCCTAGTCCGCGAGTCGCCCCTCCAGGCAAACGAGTCGCCCCTTCCGGCCACTGAGTCGCCCCTTCCGGCAACTGAGTTCGACATTCGCGCATCCGCGGCGGTCCCGGTGGCTACCGCGGCGGTCCCGGTGGGGCGGCCCTGGTGCCGGTGCTCCGGCCGGTGGTGGCGGCGGTTTCCACAGGTGGTGCTGGTCCTGGTGCGGCAGCCAGTACCGCGGGTGCTGCCCAACGCGGCGGAGATCTGCGCTGCGGACTCGCGCGTGATCTCTTTCCTCCAGCGATGATCTTGAGACCACCTGTGCTGGTCGGCCCAGGATTTCTGCGAACTGGCTTCGGGTCCCTGCAGCGTTCGCCGGTGGCGATCGGTCACCGGCCTGAATGTCGAACTCGCTTGCCGGAAGGGGCGACTCGTTTGCCTGGAGGGGCGACTCGCGGGTGGGGGACTCGCGATTGTGTGGGGTGGGGCGGGACACGGTGGCGCGGTTATCAAGAGCCACTAGGGTGGAACTGTGCAGCGATGGCGCGGACTTGAGGATCTTCCGAGCGGGTGGGGTCGCTGTGTGGCGACCATCGGCGTGTTCGACGGGGTGCACCGGGGGCATCAGGAGCTGATCAGCCGGGCGGTCGAGATCGCCCATGACCGGGGTCTGCCCTGCGTCCTGGTGACCTTCGACCCGCATCCGTCCGAAGTGGTCCGGCCCGGCAGCCACCCGGCTCAGCTCACCACGTTGCGGCGCAAGGCCGAGTTGGTCGAGAGCCTCGGCGTGGACGCCCTGTGTGTCCTGCCCTTCACCCCAGAGCTGTCCAAGGTCACCGCCGAGGAGTTCGTGCACGAGGTGCTCGTCGAGCGCCTCCACATCGCCGCCGTGGTCGTGGGGGAGAACTTCACCTTCGGCAACCGCGCGCTGGGCAACGTCGAGTTGCTGACCAAGCTCGGCCACCGCTTCGGGTTCTCCACCGAGGGCGCCAAGCTGGTCACCGCCGACTCCAGTGGCGAGATCACCTTCTCCTCCACCTACATCCGCGCCTGCATCGACGCCGGTGACGTCCGGGCCGCGCAGGCCGCGCTGGGACGTCCGCACCGGCTCGAAGGCATCGTCGTGCGCGGCGACGGCCGGGGCCACGAACTCGGCTTCCCCACGGCCAACCTCTCCACCCCACGCTTCGCCGCCGTGCCCGCCGACGGTGTCTACGCGTGCCAGTTCACCCTGCTCAACAGCGCCAACCGCGGCCCGCTGACCGCCGCGGTGTCCGTCGGCACCAACCCGACCTTCTCCGGCCGCGAGCGCCGGGTCGAGGCGTTCGTGCTCGACGTCGACGAGGACTTCTACGGGCAGCGGGTCGCGATCGACTTCGTCGAGCGGCTGCGCGCCATGGAGAAGTACCCCACGTCGGCGGCCCTGGTCGAGCAGATGCACCTCGACGTCGCCCGCACCCGCGAGCTCCTTGACACCGAGTAACCGATTCGCCCACGAGCGTCGTATGAGCCTGGCAAGATAACCGCGGGCAGACGTCAAGAGAGAGGCGAACGTGGAGGACCACAAGATCGTCCAGCGCAACATCGCGCTGCAGCGGGAGTGGTATGGGGAGCCTCTTGGCGACCGCGTCCGCAGACTCGTGGTCGCCTTCGACGTCTCCCAGGCCAGCCTCGCCGACGTGCTGGGCATCAGCGCCCCGATGCTGAGCCAGGTCATGAGCGGCCGCCGCGCCAAGATCGGCAACCCGGCCGTCCTCGCCCGGCTGATCATGCTCGAACGCAAGATCCTCACCCCCGACGTCGCCTCCGGCCGCCGCGAGGCACTGCAGCGCGCGCTGGACGACGTCCGCTCCTCCAAGCCCGCCGTGACCAGGGACAACCTGCCCGTCGACGTCGGCCGCAGCGCGATCATGGCGCTGCGCAGGCTCATCCCGTCCGACCATCTCACCGAGGCCGCCGCGGCGCTCGACGGCCGGTTCCCCGAGCTCGCCGAGCTGCTCCGGCACGCCGGAAAGCGAATATGACCAGGCTTTTCACCGCGTTCCCCCTGCCCGACCCGGTCGCCGACCATCTGGCCGACCACCTGCCGAAACTTCCGGCGGGCGTGAAATCGCTCGGCCGCGACACCTGGCACATCACCGTCGTCTTCCACGGCGAAGACGACCTCGAAGCCCGTGTCGCCGCCCTTGAAGAAATCGACATGACACTGCCCGCGCCGCGCCTTAGGCTGCGCGGGTCGGGAACGTTCCCCGGAGTCGGCTGGATCGGAGTCCAGGCCGACGGCGCCCTCCCCGCGCTCGTCGCGGCGGCCGGTCGCAGCCCCGAGGACTACATCCCGCACGTGACTATCGCCCGGTGGCCCAAAGACCAGCAGGTCCAGCTGGGCCTCGACGACTACACCGGCCCCGAGTGGACCCCGAGTGAACTCGTCCTCTTCACGAGCGAGCGCGGGCCGGTCTACACGCCGATCGGCCAGGTCAGGCTGCTCCACGCGGAGCAACCGAGGCCTACCTGCTAACCTTGGTGATTGGGTCCGGCTGCAGTCCGTGGCGGCCGGTACCGACTCACCCGAGTGAGAATTCCCAGCTCGGGCCGCACGGGACATCGAACAAGGAGTTGACGAGTGGCTCTGTCCACCGACCAGAAGAAGACGATCCTCACCGAGTACGGCGTGCACGACTCGGACACCGGATCACCCGAGGCCCAGATCGCGCTGCTCACCAAGCGCATCAAGGACCTCACCGAACACCTCAAGATGCACAAGCACGACCACCACTCGCGTCGTGGTCTGCTGCTGCTCGTCGGCCGTCGCCGTCGGCTGCTCAACTACCTGACGAAGGTGGACATCGAGCGCTACCGGTCGCTGATCCAGCGACTCGGCCTGCGCCGATAGCTTGACCTTGGGGGGAGTGGCCATCCGGCCACTCCCCCCACCCAAAACTCAACAAAGACGCAGAACACAACAGAGCCAGCACGCCGCGCACCACGGGACCAAGTTCGCCGGTCCTCGGTAGTGGTTCCCGGGTACAGCCGACCGACACAGGGAGTGTCGTGTGGCCCCGAGGACTTCGATCGAAGACCGGCCTCGTCCGAACCGCGCCCGTGCTCGGGTTGCGCGCTGGCTCGCATACGAGGAGTACCGAATACATGACTGAAAACACCGTGCACGAGTCGACAGCCGTCATCGATAACGGCAAGTACGGCTCGCGCACCATCCGATTCGAGACGGGCCGCCTGGCCCGACAGGCCGCGGGCAGTGTCGTGGCCTACCTCGACGAGGAGACCATGCTGCTGTCGGCGACGACCGCGTCGAAGCACCCGAAGGAGCACTTCGACTTCTTCCCGCTGACCGTGGACGTCGAAGAGCGCATGTACGCCGTGGGTCGCATCCCCGGCGCGTTCTTCCGCCGTGAGGGCCGTCCGTCCACGGACGCCGTCCTCACCTGCCGGCTCATCGACCGCCCGCTGCGCCCGTCGTTCGTCGACGGTCTCCGCAACGAGATCCAGGTCGTCATCACCGTCCAGTCGCTCAACCCGCAGGACCTCTACGACGTCGTGGCGATCAACGCCGCGTCGGCGTCCACCCAGCTCGCCGGGCTGCCCTTCTCGGGCCCCATCGGCGCTGTCCGGGTCGCGCTCGTCGGGGACCAGTGGATCGCGTTCCCGACCTACGAGCAGCTCAAGACCGCTGTCTTCGACATGGTCGTCGCCGGTCGCGTGGTCAACGATGACGTCGCGATCATGATGGTCGAGGCCGAGGCCACCGACAACGTGATCGACCTGATCGCCGAGGGCGCCACCGCGCCGACCGAAGAGGTCGTCGCCCAGGGCCTCGAGGCCGCCAAGCCGTTCATCAAGGTCCTGTGCGACGCGCAGGCCGAGCTCGCCGCCAACGCCGCCAAGGCGACCGGTGAGTTCCCGACCTACCCGGCCTACCAGCCCGACGCCTACGACGCCGTCGCGGCGGCCGTCAGCGACGAGCTCGCGCAGGCGTTGACCATCGGCGCCAAGCAGGAGCGCGAGCTCCGCATCGACGAGGTCAAGGCCCTGTGCCTGGAGAAGGTCGGCGCCGTCACCGGCGGTGCCTTCGAGGGTCGCGAGAAGGAGATCGGCGCGGCGTTCCGCTCGCTGAACAAGAAGCTGGTCCGCCAGCGCATCCTGCGCGACAAGGTCCGCATCGACGGCCGCGGCCTGACCGACATCCGCGGCCTGTCCGCCGAGGTCGCGCTCATCCCGCGCGCCCACGGCTCGGCGCTGTTCGAGCGCGGCGAGACCCAGATCCTGGGTGTCACCACGCTGAACATGCTGCGCTTGGAGCAGCAGATCGACTCGCTGTCCCCCGAGACGCACAAGCGCTACATGCACCACTACAACTTCCCGCCGTTCTCCACCGGTGAGACCGGTCGCGTCGGTTCGCCGAAGCGCCGCGAGATCGGCCACGGCGCGCTGGCCGAGCGGGCGCTCATGCCCGTTCTCCCCAAGCGCGACGAGTTCCCCTACGCGATCCGCCAGGTCTCCGAGGCCCTGAGCTCCAACGGCTCGACCTCGATGGGCTCGGTCTGCGCGTCCACCCTGTCGCTGCTCAACGCCGGTGTGCCGCTCAAGGCTCCGGTCTCGGGTATCGCGATGGGCCTGGTGTCCGACGAGGTCGACGGCAAGACGGAGTACGTCGCGCTGACCGACATCCTCGGCGCCGAGGACGCCTTCGGTGACATGGACTTCAAGGTCGCCGGCACCAAGGAGTTCGTCACCGCGCTGCAGCTCGACACCAAGCTCGACGGCATCCCGTCCGACGTGCTGGCCAAGGCGCTCGACCAGGCCAAGGACGCCCGGTACACGATCCTGGAGGTCATGGCCGAGGCCATCGACGGCCCGGACGAGATGTCGCCGTACAGCCCGCGGGTCACCAGCGTGAAGATCCCGGTCGACAAGATCGGCGAGGTCATCGGCCCGAAGGGCAAGATGATCAACTCGATCACCGAGCAGACCGGCGCCGACATCTCCATCGAGGATGACGGCACGATCTACGTCGGTGCCGCGGACGGCCCGTCCGCCGAGGCGGCGATCGGCATGATCAACGCCATCGCGAACCCGCAGATGCCGAAGGTGGGCGAGCGGTTCCTGGGCACGGTGGTCAAGACCGCCGCGTTCGGCGCCTTCGTGTCCCTGCTCCCGGGCAAGGACGGCTTGGTCCACATCTCCAAGCTGGGCAACGGCAAGCGCATCAACAAGGTCGAGGACGTCGTCTCGGTGGGCGACAAGCTCCGCGTCGAGATCGCCGACATCGACCAGCGCGGCAAGATCAGCCTGATCGTCGTGGGTGAGGACGCCGCTGAGGCCGCTCCCGCCACCGACGCTCCGGCCGAGGCTGCCGAGGCGGCTCCCGCCCAGTGAGTAAAGGCTCCACGGCGGCCGCGAGTGCTCTCCTGAGCACTCGCGGCCGTTCCGCAAAGGTCCAAGGCCACCTGCAGAAGCCCGGCAGCACGGTCACCCTGGAGAACACCCCCGACGCCGAGGTCAAGCGCACGCTGCTGCCCGGCGGCCTGCGGGTGATCACCGAGCGGGTGCCCGGTCTGCGCAGCGCGTCGGTCGGCATCTGGGTGCAGGTCGGCTCGCGCGACGAGCCGAACGCTGTCGCCGGTGCCGCGCACTACCTGGAACACCTGCTGTTCAAGGGAACCGCGAAGCGCACGGCCGCGCAGATCGCCGAGGAGATCGACGCCGTCGGCGGCGAGCTCAACGCGTTCACCGCGAAAGAGCACACCTGCTACTACGCGCACGTCCTCGACGAGGACCTGCCGCTGGCCATGGACCTGGTGTCCGACGTCGTCTTCGACGCGTTGTGCACCGAGGCGGACGTGGAGACCGAACGGGGCGTCGTCCTCGAAGAGATCGCCATGCGCGATGACGACCCGGAAGACCTGCTGCACGACGCGTTCTGCAGCGCCCTGCTCGCCGACCACCCGCTGGGGCGGCCGGTGCTGGGCTCCGAGGAGTCGATCACGGGGATGACCCGCACGGCGCTCAACGGGTTCTACCGGCGTCGCTACACGATGCCGAAGATGGTGCTCGCGGTCGCGGGCAACGTCACCCACACCCAGGTGCTTTCCTTGGTGCGCAAGGCTTTGCGCGAGCGGCTGACCGGCGACAAGTCGCCGGTCGCCCCGCGCGCGGGCCGCGCCCGCATCGGCAACTCGTCGAGGCTGGTGCTGCACACCGACGACACCGAGCAGGTCCACATGATGCTCGGCGTGCGCGCGATCGACCGCCACGACGATCGCCGATTCACCCTCAGCGTGCTCAACGCGGCGCTCGGTGGCGGCATGAGTTCGCGGCTGTTCCAGGAAGTCCGGGAGCGGCGCGGGCTGGCATACCAGGTGTACTCGTCGGTGGCGTCCTACGCCGACACCGGCCACCTGTCCGTCTACACGGGATGCCAGCCCGAGCGGCTCGGCGAGGTCGCCAACGTCATCCGCGACGTGCTCGGCCAGGTCGCCAAGGACGGGTTCACCGACGAGGAAGTCGCCCGCGGCAAGGGGCAGCTCCGCGGCGGGATGGTCCTGGGCCTGGAAGACACCAGCTCCCGCATGTCCCGCATCGGCAAGGGCGAGTTGGCGTACGCGGATTACCTGTCGGTCGAGCAGACCTTGGACCGCATCGCGGCGGTCACCGCCGAGGACGTGGCGAAGCTCGCCCGCGAACTGCTGACCCGGCCGCTCGCCGCGGCTGTCGTCGGCCCATACGATCACGCCGACGACGTTCCGGTCGAGTTGCACGAGTTGACTTCCTCCCCCGCCTGAAGGCCGGGGATTCCAACAGCGACTACCCCACGAGGAGGCGGCCGTCGTGTTGAGGTTCACGGTTCGCAGGCTCATCCAACGGTGGGCCTCCCCGTGCAGTCACGGCATGCCCTGCCGCGCGTCGAATGTTCAGTGCCGCGTTCACGTCCGCGTTGGCGGCGAAGCCGCAGGATCGGCACCGGAAGGCGGCTTGGCTCTCGCGCGCCTCCCGATCCACGACCCCACATGCCGAGCAACGCTGACTGGTGAACCGCGGGTCGACCTTCACTATCCGGCCCGGGGCCTTCTGCTCCAGCCGGGTTATAAGCAGTCCCCACCCGTTGGCGAGGATGCCACGGTTAAGGCCGGCCTTTTGCCGCACACCCCGGCCTGGTGCCTCGACCGTGCCCTTCGCCGACCGGGTCATGTTGGCGATCTTGAGGTCTTCGACCGCGATCACGTCGAACTCCCGGGCCAGGCGGGTGCTGGTCTTCTCCACCCAGTCCTTGCGCCGGTCGGTTTCGCGGGCCTTGAGCCTCGCGATCGCCGCCTTGACCTTGCCGCGCCGGTTGGAGCCGCGTTGGGCACGGGCGAGCTTGCGCTGCAACCGCAGCAACCGCGCCTTCTGGCTGTCGCGCAGGGTGGGCGCGTTCAGCAGTTCCCCGGTGGACAGGGCCGCCGACACCACCACACCGCGATCCACACCCACCATGTCGCCGGTGCCGGGTGCCGGAATGGGTTTGGGCACCAAGGCGAACGCCACGTGCCAGCGGCCAGCATGGTCGCGGGTGACCCGGTAGGACTTCACACCGTCGGCGACCGCTCGCGACCAGCGGAACCTCACCCAGCCGACCTTGGGCACCTTCACTTCGCCCACCTTGCGGGAAACCCGGCGCACATCGGCTGGTTTGACCGCCACGATTCGAAACCCTTCGCCCCGCCCGCGGCTGCGCCAGGTCGGTCGACGGTGGGTTCGGCCGAAGAAGGTCGCCATCGCCTGGCCGAAATCCTTCAACGCTTGCTGCTGCACGACGACCGACCCAGCGGCCAACCACGGGTTCGCCGCCCGCGCGTCGGTCAACTGACGGCACTGCTCGGCATATCCTGGCGCGGCCTTGCGACCCGGCCGCCAGTGGGCGTGCTGCTCGACCGCGAGGTTCCACACGAACCGGGCATGGGCGGAATGCTCCAACAACACCCGCTCCTGGGCGGGGGTCGGCTGGAGACGGAACCGGGACATGCCGATCAACCTAGCGACCGCCACCGACAAAACCAGGAGACAGAGTTGACACCCGACAGGCCAGGACACCCACGGGCCTTGGCGGCCCTCCCACTCCCGATTCCTCACCGGCGTGAACGCCGGAGCATCCTCGGGAGGTCCCGGTGACGAAGTCCGTCAGGTCGGAAGACAACCCCATCCGCGTGGGTGTTCTTGGCGCGCGTGGGCGGATGGGCGCCGAGGTGTGCCGGGCCGTGGAAGCGGCCGGTGACATGGAAGTCGTCGCCATGGTCGACACCGGCGACTGGATGTTCGACATCGCCGACGCGGGCGCCGAGGTCGTCGTCGACTTCACCCACCCCGACGTGGTGATGGACAACCTGCGGTTCTGCATCGACCAGGACATTCGCAGCGTCATCGGCACCAGCGGCTTCGGCGACGAGAAGATCGCCACGGTCAAGCAGTGGCTGGAGCCCAAGCCCGAACTCGGCGTGCTCATCGCCCCGAACTTCGCCCTCGGCGCCGTGCTGTCCATGCGCTTCGCTCAGCAGGCCGCGAAGTACTACGACACCGTCGAGATCATCGAACTGCACCACAACCGCAAGGCCGACGCCCCTTCCGGCACCGCCGCGCACACCGCGCGCCTGGTCGCGCGGGCCCGTGAGGCGGCGGGCATGAAGCCCATCCCGGACGCCACCACGTCCGACCCGGACGGCGCCCGCGGCGCCATGGTCGACGACATCCGGGTCCACTCGGTGCGCCTGGGCGGCCTTGTCGCCCACCAGGAAGTCCTCTTCGGCGGCGAAGGCGAGACGCTGACCATCAGGCACGACTCGCTCGATCGCAAGTCCTTCATGCCGGGCGTGCTGCACGGTGTGCGGGCCATCCTCGACCACTCGGGTCTCGTCGTGGGCCTCGAGAACCTGCTCGACATCTAGCCGTGTCCGCGCGCACGGTTTCGCTGATCCTGACCGCCGTCCTGGTCCTGTACTTCGTGCTACTCGGCGGCCGGGCAGTGGCCCTGTTCCGTGACGGCTCACCCGTGGCCGTGGCGTTCGGCGTCGGCGTCCTGCTCCTGCCGATCGTCGGCGCCTGGGTGGCGTGGTCGACCATCCGGTTCGGCATGCGCACATCCGAGCTGGGCAAGCGTTTGCAGGCCGAGGACGGCCTCCCGGACACCTCAGACCTCCCACGCATGCCCTCAGGCCGCGTCGACCGCGCCGCCGCCGACGCCTGGTTCGAGGAACGCCGCGCGGAGGTCGAAGCCTCCCCGGAGGACTGGCGCTGCTGGTACCGCCTGGCGGTCGCCTACGACGTCGCGGGCGACCGAGGACGAGCCCGGGAAACCATGCGCAAAGCCCTCGAACTGGCGCCCTGAGCGGGGTCGCTCAGGTGGCACTGACAGGGTCAGGCTCAGCGCGCGAACGGCCGGGATACTGAGTCCATGAGCACCGAACTGGGCGACTTCCTCCGCACCCGCCGGGCCCGGCTGACTCCGGCCGACGTGGGTTTGACGTCGTTCGGCGCGCGGCGCGTGCCTGGGCTGCGGCGGGAGGAGCTGGCGCAGCTGGCCGGGGTCAGCATCACCTACTACACCCGCCTTGAGCAGGGGCAGAGCCAGAACGCCTCCGACGATGTGCTCGACGCCATCGCCCGCGCGCTGCGGCTCGACGACGACGAGACCGCGCACCTGCGTGATGTCGCACGCCCCACCCGGCGCAAGCGGCGCGCGGCGCGGCCGGAAGCGGCCCGGTCGGGCGTCGTGCAGCTGATCGCGGGGATGGAGGGTGTCGCGGCCGTCGTGATGGATCGGCGCAGTGATGTCCTGGCCTGGAATCCGCTGGGGCACGAATTGCTGGCAAGCCACTACGCCGTCGAGAGTCCCACTTCGGTGGACACCCGGCCGAACCTGACCCGCATGCTCTTCCTCGATCCGCACACGCGCGAGTTGTTCCCGCAGTGGGAAGAGGAGACCAAACGCTCGGTCGCGTCGTTGCGCTTGGTGGCGGGCCGCCATCCCGATGATCGACACCTGGCCGAGCTGATCGGTGAGCTGTCCATGAAGAGCACCCGGTTCTCCGCGCTGTGGTCGCGGCATCCGGTGCTCAACTGCACGTCCGGCACCAAGGTCTTCGCCCACCCGACCGTCGGGCGGATGGACCTTCAGTTCGAGGTCTTCCAACTGCCGGACGACTCGGCGCACCGAGTGCTGATGTACAGCGCCGCGCCGGGGAGCGGGCCGGAGGCGGCGCTGCGGCTGTTGGGGCGGGCCGGCTCGCACGCCCAGATCTGACTGGCACTGTCAGGGGTAGGCACGGCAGAGGGCTGGTTGCTGTAAAGCCACTCGGTGATGCTGGTTTCCAATCGCTGAAAGGAAACCAGCATGTCCATTGTGGACAAAACATCCGGGCTCATGACCTCGCGTCAACGGCTGACGCTCATTCTCCTGCTCACCGCGAGCTTCACCCTCGCCGTCGACTTCTCGATCCTCAACGTCGCCCTGCCGGTGATCGGCGCGGACGTCGGGTTCTCCCTGGAACACCTGCAGTGGATCGCGACCGCCTTCGCCCTGTGCGCAGCGGGGTTCACCCTGTTGTTCGGCCGGGTGGCCGACCTGTTCGGCAGGCGGCGGCTTTTCCTGGCAGGCATGGCTTTGCTCGGCGTGGCCTCCTTGGTCGGCGGGCTCGCCACCACCCCCGCACTGCTGCTCACCGCCCGCGTCGCCCAGGGGCTGGCGACCGCGGCCGTCACCCCGGCCGCCCTGTCGCTGCTCACCACGTCCTTCCCGGAAGGGGCGTTGCGGGACAAGGCACTCGGGCTCAACGGCGCGTTGATGGCGGCTGGGTTCACCACCGGCGCGATCCTCGGCGGCCTGCTGACCGACCTGCTGAACTGGCGGTGGGCGTTCTTCATCAACGTCCCGGTGGCGGCGTTCGTCCTGATCGCCGCGCCGGCGGTGTTGGCGGAGAGCAAGCCCGAGCGGCGGGCCCGGCTCGACGTGCCGGGTGCGGTCACGGTGACACTGGGTTTGCTGGCGATCGTGTTCGGTCTGACCACCGCCGGCGAGCGCTCGTGGGGCGACCCGCTCGCCTTCGGCGCGTTGGCCGTCGGTGTGGTGCTGCTCGGCCTGTTCTGGCTGGTGGAGCGGCGCGTGGCGGAGCCGCTGGTGCCGGTGGCCATCCTGCGTCGCGGCACCGTCGCGTGGGGAAACCTGGCGGGCCTGCTCGCCTTCGTCACCGAGACATCGCTGGTGTTCCTGCTGACCCTGTACCTGCAGAAAGTCCTCGGCTACACACCACTCGCGACCGGCCTGTCCTTCGCCGTGCTCGGCATCGGGACCGTGGTGGGCGGTGTGATCGCGCCGAAGGTGATCGCCCGGATCGGGACCAAGCGGGCGATCGTGATCGCCTTCGGCGTGCAGGCCGCGGCGACCCTGCCGCTCGCCTTCCTCGGGACCACGTCGGCGTGGGTCCTGCCGCTGCTGGCGCTGACCTTCGCGGGCGGCGTCGCCAACCTGGTGGCGATCGTCGGGTTCATGGTGACCGCCACCTCCGGCCTGCCGGACGGCGAACAGGGCCTCGCGACCGGCCTGGCCACGATGAGCCAACAGGTCGGCATCACCATGGGAATCCCGATCATGAGCGCGATCGTGACCGCCCGCGCCCACAGCGGCGACAGCCCCGCGGCGGTGCTGGACGGCGTGAGCACGGCGATCTTCGTCAACGCGGGTCTGTGTGTGCTGACCGGACTGCTGGTGGCGGTCTTCCTCCGCGACCGGCGCGGTCAGCTCATGTAACCGTGCTCGACGATCCGCTGAGCCGACTGGGCGTACATCTCGGGGTCGGTGGGCGTCAGCGTGGCGAGGCCGTCGACGTAGCGGTTATACATGCAGAAGGCCGCCGCGATCAGCACCGTGTCGTGGATCTCGACGTCGGTCGCGCCTTCGGCCCGCGCCGACTCGACAAGGTCGGTCGTGACCTTGCGGCCCGTCTCCTGCACCGCACCGGCGATCCGCAGCAGAGTGCGCAGCTTCGCCGAGACCGGCGCCTCATCGAGGTTCGCCCGAACCTGATCGACGAGCGCCATCCCCTCGTCGAGCTGGGCGGCGGCGAACGCCGAGTGCGAGTTGCAACAGAAGTTGCACTCGTTGAGCCCCGAGACGTACGCCGCGATCAGCTCGCGTTCGCCCGCGGTCAGCGAGTGCGGTCCACGCAACAGGACTTCGGCCAACTCCATGAGCGGCTTCCCTGTCTCGGGCCGGAACCGCATGGGCCCAGTGATGCCAGGGAACTGGGACTCGTCGATGCCAAGGTCGATGTGTGCCATGGTGATCACGCTAGGGACCGCGGATCGGCTTGGGCAGTGAACGATTCATGTCTCGCGAGTGAGAACGCTTTAGAGGTCGGCGATGAGCAGGCGGTAGCCGGCGTCGAGGGTGTCCAGGGCGAGCAGGTCGGCGTGGTTGTCGTGCCAGCGGCCGGTGGCGAGATCGTCGGCCAGGCGGGCGAGGCCGGGTTGGAGTGCGGGCTCGCCGGTCTGGGCCAGCATGGACATCCCGGCCCGCACCACCGGGTCGAGGTACGCCTCGGGCCTGCGCCAGTAGGCGGCGCCGAAGCCGTCGGTGCAGTCGTGGGGGACGGGGACCGTTTCGACGCGGGCGCCGCCGAGCATGCTGACCATCCGGTCGATCGGCACCGCACGCGCGTCGTCCAGCGGGATCGCCTCGGGCAGGTACTCGTCGAGCAGCCAGAACGCGCGGGTGACGGTTTGGTCCCAGGTGAGGATGACCACCCGCTCGCGGGCGATCCGGCGCAGCTCCGCGAGGCCGGCAGCCAGGTCGGTCCAGTGGTGCACGGTCAGCAACGCCATCGCCGCGTCCGCCGAGTCGTCGGCGAGCGGGATGGACTCCGCGCACGCTTGCAGCGCGGGAGCCGAACCCGCCGGCCGCTGGGCGATCATCACCGAACTGGGCTCGACCGCGAGAACCGTCTGCGGCGGCTCGTACGACCCGGTGCCCGCGCCGACATTGATCACGGTGGCAGCGTCGCCCAAGGCTTTGTGGATCTGCGCGGCGATGCGGGGGTCGGGCTTGCGCGTGGTGGCGTAGGTGGCACCGATGGTGTCGTAGGTCGTCACGAGCGAAGTATGTCTTGCGCGCGATGCATGCACGGCGCGTTGGTGATTCTTTCCGGTGGTACCAGCGGTTTCAGGGAGTTTTCGCGGGGTGGCGCCGCTAGCGTGCTCGTATGGATGCGACGGTGCGGAGCCGCGAACTGGGCGACGAGTTGAGGCGGGTGCGCCAGATCCGGGGGCTCAAGGCCACCGAGTTGGCGCACGCGATCGGCTGGTCGGAGTCGAAGATCTCGCGGGTGGAGTCGGGGAAGACCTGTTGCAGTGAGGTCGAAGCGGCGATCTACCTCGCCTATTGCCGGGTGACACCCCGGGAACTCGACCGGATCATCGCGTTGTGCGGCGGGGAGGACGAACACGGCTCCTTCCTCCGCCACCACGGCGAACGCCTTCCTGATCAACTCCGAACCCTTGTCCTGCACGAAACCACCGCCGCAGCGGTGTTCGAACTCGAACTCAACCGTCTGCCAGGACTGCTTCAGACCGAGGATTACGCCCGGGCGATGATGCGCGAGTCGGGCCTGATCCCGGAGCCCGGGATCGAGACGCGAGTGCAGGCACGGATGGATCGGCAGATCCTGATGCGGCGGAGGAATCCACCGGAATTCACCTTCTACATTCACGAGCACGCGCTTCGGCTACCGGTCGGCGGTCCGCCTGTGATGCACGAGCAGATGCTCCACCTGCTGTTCATAACCTCTCAGCCGTTCTGCCAGGTCCGGGTGATCCCGGCCAGAATCGGCGCGCATGCCGGAATGGGTGGCCCGTTTCGCCTGATGCAGTTCACCGAACATCAGCCCGTCGTTTGTGTGGAAACCCAGAATCGCAGTCTGTTCCTGGAGAGTCCGGTGGACATAGCCACCTACTGGCTGATTCTCGGCGGACTCGCCGCAGTCGCGCTCCATGCGGAAGAATCACGGTCGATGCTTGCGAGCCTCGCAAGTGAGTACGACCGACCGGGAGCGGGCAGCGATGGGGACGGCGTGGCGTAAGAGCAGCTTCAGTGGAGACAACGGCAACTGTGTCGAGGTGAGGTGGCGCAAGAGTTCCTTCAGCGGCAACAACGGGGACTGTGTCGAGGTCGACTTCGCCGAGACGGTGGCGGTTCGGGATTCCAAGAACCCGAACCTCGGCAGGCTCGCCTTCACCCAGTCCGCGTGGGCGGCGTTCCTACAGGAACCAGCCGGCGAACATCGCCGGTGACGCCGCCAACGCGCTGAACCGCACGAACCGGCCGACCAGCCCCACCGACACAAACGTGTGCAACGGCATTCGCACCAGCCCGGCGAGCACCGTCATCGCCATGTACGGCGGCAGCCCCACGACCGAGCTCACCCCGTAGGTGCCGAACATCCAGTGCGGGTGCCGCTCGCACCGCTCCTTGATGCCCTCGACCCACCCACGCACCCGTTTAGTGCGCAGCTGCCAGCGCAAACGGGTGGGTGTCATCGGCTTGGGTTCGCGGTGCAGGAACGCGGGCAGGTGGATCGACCCACGTCCGGCGTAGTAGTAGACAAGCTTCCCCGCCACCTGCGCCACGGCCACGACCGCGCCGAGCGCCACCCACGAGATCCCCGGCCGCTGCGTCATCAACGCCAGGACAAACACCTCAACACTGATAAAAGGGACAAGCGCCGACCCAAACGCGACGCCAAACGTCACGCAGAGCCAAGGCAGCACCAAGGAATGTCCCCCACTCGATAACGAGGCCGTCGTCGACGGTACCTCAACCGGGTGACTGCTAGGCCAGCTTCAGGTCCAGCGACCCGGACATCCGCAGCTCCCGCAAGGGCTGTCCGCCCGCGTCAAGCGTGCGCACGACCCCGTCCGGCGCCCACCCGGCCCGCGTGAAGAAACTCACCTGCGACTGATTCGCCTCCGGCACCCAGCAAATCCCGCGCGTCAACCCAGTGGCCCGCACTGCCCCCGCCGCCGCGACCAGCAGCCGGCCCCCGTGTCCCCGTCGACCCCAGCGCGGCTCGACCAGCAGCGTCCCGATCAACGCGACCGTCGCGGCGTCCTCCGGCGGCAGGTCGTTGGCCGTGGCCGACTCCGACTCCGGCGAAGCCCCGGCGCTGCAGAACCCGACAATCCAGTCCCCCTCGATGGCGACGAAGACCATCGCGGGCCCCTGCTCAATCGTCTGCCGCCACTGAACCGCCGCGTCGGCGGGGTCGAGCGCGGCCAGAACCTTGGCCGGGAGGATGCCCGAATACCCGGCCTGCCAGGTGAGCACCTGGATCCGGGCGATCTCGTCGACATCGGCGGGTACGGCGGGACGAACCGTGGCTTCAGCCATGGCGGCAACCTAGTGGCTCGCCTTTCTGCGCCCAGCCCCGGCCTCGCCGTTCCGCCCGGGCCCAACCACCCATCACCGCTGCCGCCACCGCCGCCGCCACCGCCACCGCCACCGCCGTTGGTGCCCACCCCCACGCCACCCAACCGGCACCCCACGCGCCCCCGCCGGTCCAATGCCATGACCGAAACCCGCAAGAGTCGCTGACCGTCCACCGGCAGACTCCAGGCGGAATGTCCGACCGCCCGAGCGTGTTGCCGCAAAGGTCGGGTCAACAAAAATAACCGGCATACAAATGTCGGTGGTTCGTGCGAGGGTGAGGCCATGTCGTCCAAGTCCTGGTTCGCGTGGGCCGCCCTCGGTGTCGTGTACGTGGTGTGGGGGTCCACCTACCTCGCCATCCGCTTCACCGTCGAGTCCATGCCCGCCCTCCTCTCCGCCGGCGCCCGCTTCCTCGTCGCCGGCCTGGTCCTCGGTGTCCTCGTCGTGCTGTTCGCGGGGGTCAAGGCGCTGCGGATGACCAAGGCCCAGTTCGGGTCGGCGGTCCTCATCGGGCTTCTGCTGCCCGCGTGGGGCAACGGCCTGGTCGTCCTCGCCGAGAAGCACGTGGCCTCCGGTCTCGCCGCGCTGCTCGTGGCCTCTGTGCCCATCTACGTCGTGATCTTGCGTCGGATCTGGGGCGACCGACCCTCCCGGACCACGCTGATCGGCGTCGCGGTCGGGCTGGTGGGACTCGCCGTCCTGGTGTTCGGCGGTCCGGTCGAAGGCGCCCACGGCGCGGCCTGGTTCGGGCCGTGGCTGGTGCTGCTGGCCGCGCTCGGCTGGGCGATCGGGACCGTGCTGACCACCAAGCTCCCGCTGCCCTCCAACCCGTTCGCGCTCTCCGCCGTGGAGATGGTGGCGGGCGGCGTCGCGCTCGCGGTCACCGGCGCGGCGATGGGGGAGCGGTTCGACATCGCCGAGATCACCACCGGCTCGTGGGCCGCGTGGATCTACCTCGTCCTCGCCGGCTCGCTGCTCGCGTTCAGCTCCTACGTCTACGTTCTCGGCCGCCTGCCGGTGTCCACCGTGGCCACCTACGCCTACGTCAACCCGGTGATCGCCGTCCTGCTCGGCTTCCTCTTCGCCGGTGAGCGCTTCGGGCTCGCGCAGCTCGGCGGCGGCCTGATCGTTCTGGTCGCGGTCGTCCTGGTGGTCCGCGCCGAGCGGCCCGCACCGGAAGTGTCGGTGCCTGCCGGCAGTATCCCGAAACCGTGCGAGGTACAACGGTGAGTGAGACGATCACGGCTTCGGCCGCGCGACGAACAGCCCTGGCGGCGCAGGGTTTCGCCGACGCGCGGCCCACGGGCGTGCCAACCCGTCGGCATCTCGCCAAGGTGCTCTCCCGTGTTCAACTCCTGCAGCTCGACTCGGTCAACGTCGCGGTTCGCGCGCACTACATGCCGGTCTTCTCCCGACTCGGCGCTTACGACCCGGAGCTGGTCGACGACGCCGCCTGGACGCACAGCCAGCGCAAACCCCGCCTCCTGGTCGAGTACTGGGCGCATGAGGCGAGCCTGATCCCGGTCGCCGACTGGCCGCTGCTGCGGTGGCGCATGCGCCGCTACGAACACCGCTACATCCACCACCTCGAACGCATGACAGCCAAGGCGCCCGGCCTGATCGACGACGTCCTCGCCGCGGTCAAGGAATTGGGCCCGGTCGGCGCGGGCACGCTGGAGACGGCGCTCGGCGGCACGACGGTCCCGAAGGTCAAGGGCGGCTGGTGGAACCGCTCCGACGTCAAACACGCCTGCGAGTGGCTCTTCGCCGTCGGCGAGCTGACCACCGGCACCCGGCGCGGTTTCCAACGCCTCTACGACCTGCCCGAGCGGGTGCTGCCGCCCGAGGTGCTGGGCGCCGCCGCTGTGTCCGATGAGGAAGCGGCCCGGCAGCTGATGCTGCGCGCCGCCGTCGCCCACGGCATCGGCACCGAGAAAGACCTGCGCGACTACTACCGCCTGCAGCCCGCCCGCTCCCATCAGGCCGTCGCCGAACTGGTGGAAGCGGGCCTGATGGAGGCCGTGACGGTCCAGGGCTGGCGCCACCAGGCCTACCGGCACGTCGACGCCCGCACACCGCGCAAGGTCACCGGGCGCGCGCTGCTGTGCCCGTTCGACCCGCTGATCTGGGAACGCGACCGCACCGAGCGGATATTCGGCTTCCGCTACCGCATCGAGATCTACGTGCCCGAACCCAAGCGCGTGCACGGGTACTACGTCTTCCCGTTCCTGCTCGACGGCGAACTCGTCGGCCGCGTCGACCTCAAGGCCGACCGCGCCAACGGGGCGTTACTCGTGCAGGGCGCGTTCGCCGAACCGGGTGTCGACACCGCTCGGGTGGCCGGGGAACTCATGGCCGAACTGCGCACGATGGCCGCCTGGCTCGAACTCGACGAGGTCCGGGTGGGCGTGAAGGGCGACTTGATCGCCGCGCTTCGTACTGGCTAGTAGCCTATTACTCCGAGTCCGGCTAATGTCACTTTCCTAGTAGGTGACGAGGTGGTACGGCTGATTGCGCCAGCCGTGCGGCAAGATCGGACCTCCGTCGGGGCGAACGGACGAATCAGGACGTCGGTGCACCGAGTGCTGGGCAGGTGATGAGTGAGCGTGTCGATCGCGGTCGCCGCACGATTCAGCGGAGATCGACTTCCGGTTGAGGTCACAAGCTACGTAGGACGCGGAAACGAGACCCGCGAAGTCAAACGGCTGCTGGGAATCGCGCCCCTGGTGACCCTGACCGGGCCGGGCGGGGTCGGTAAAACCCGGCTCGCGATGCGCGTGGCCACGTCCACCCGGGCTTCCTTCGACGACGTGGTATTCGTCGGCCTCGCCGACCTGCACGACCCGAAACTGCTGGTCAACACCGTCGCCGACCGGCTCGGACTCGGCGACCGCTCGACCAGGGCGCCGATCGACCTCGTCGTCGACTACCTGCGCGCCCGCAGGCTGCTGCTCGTGCTCGACAACTGCGAGCACCTGATCGAGGCGAGCGCCCACTTCGCCCAGGCCATTCTGACCTCGTGCCCGGACGTGGTGATCCTCGCGACGAGCCGCCAGTCGCTCGGGGTCTCGGGCGAACACGTGATGCCGGTGCCGCCGCTGGCCGTGCCGGACCTCGGTGAGTCCGCCGCCGCGGTGCACCAGTACAACGCGGTGCGCCTGTTCATCGACCGCGCGACAGCGGTCGTGCCGTCGTTCACCATCACCGACGACGACGTCGACGCCGTGATCCAGCTGTGCCGCTCGCTCGACGGCCTGCCGCTGGCCTTCGAACTCGCCGCGGTCCGGCTGCGTTCGCTGTCGGTGCGCCAGCTCGCCGACCGGCTCAGCAAGCGGTTCACCCTGCTGACTCGCACGAACCGGTCCGCGCCGAGCAGGCACGAGACGCTCGAGGCGCTGATCGACTGGAGCCACCAGCTGTGCACCGAGGAGGAGCGGCTGCTCTGGGCGCGCGCGGCGGTCTTCCCCGGCGGCTTCGACCTCGACGCCGCCGAAGCCGTGTGCTGCGGCGACGACCTGACCTGCGATGACATGCTGGACATGCTCGACAGCCTGATCGACAAGTCGATCCTGCTGCGCGAGGAACACGACGGGCAGGTCCGGTTCCGGATGCTGGAGACGGTGCGCCAGTACGGCGAAGACCGGCTCCGCGCCGACGGCGACCTCAGCGCGCTGCGCCGCAGGCACCGCGACTGGTGCCGGGAGGTCACCCGGAACTTCGGCGCGAAGTGGGTCGGTCCGGGGCAGCTCGCGCTGGTCCACGAGCTCGACCGGGAACACGCCAACCTGCGCCAGGCGCTCGACTTCTGCCTCAGCGATCCCGCCGAGGCGGTCATCGGGCTGCGGATGGTCACCGAGATCAGGGATTACTGGCTCATCCGCGGCCTCACCGAGGGCCGGATCTGGGCGGGCAGGCTGCTGGCCGTCGCCGAGCCCGACACCCCGGAGTGGGCGGGCGCAGCCTGGGTCGAGGCGTTCCTCGCGCTCGTCCAGGGCGACATGGACGCCTACGCGGCGCGGCTGGCCGAGGCGTCCGAGATCGCCGAGCGGATCGGCGACGACAGTGCCCGCGCGTACGTCGACCACGTGAACGGCTACGCCGCGCTGATGGCGAACGAAGGGGAGAAGTCGGCCGGGCTGTTCCGCAAGGCGTCGAACGCTTTCGTCGCGCACGGTGATCTCAGCGGTGAGCTGTGGTCGACCTTCAACCACGGCCTCGCGGTGAGCCTCGCCGGTGATCTGGAGACCGGCCGCACCGTCATGCGGGCCTGCGCCGACCGGTGCGCTTCCCTTGGGGAGGCGGCATTCCAGTGCTGGGCGCTGTGGTCGCTCAGCGCCGCGGAGTATCTGCACGGGGAGTACGAGCAGTCGCTTGAGGCGGGCCTGGAGGTGCTGCGGCTGCAGCGCGAGGTGGGCCACCGGGTGATCCTCGCGTTCAGCCTCAACGTGTTGGCCGGGTGCGCCACCCACCGCGGCGAGTACCGCCGCGCGGCGCGACTGCTCGGCGCGTCGGTCACGGTGTTCCACGAGGTCGGCGCGTCACCGACGAACTACGGCGCCTTCGGCGAACCGATGCGCCGGGACATGGAGCTGGTGACCAGCGCACTGGGCCTGGAGGTGGCGGGCGCGGAGTTCATGGTCGGCGCGAAACTCCCCACCGACACCGCTGTTTCCTACGCTCTGGGCGAGGACATCACCCGCGCCGCCCCGGAGTCCGACGAGCCGCGGCTGACCAAGCGCGAACGCGAAGTCGCCGAACTGGTCGCGAAAGGCATGACCAACAAGGAGATCGCCAAGGCCCTGGTCATCTCCCTGCGCACCGCCGAGACCCACATCGACCACATCCGCACCAAACTCGGCTTCACCAACCGCGCCCAAATCGCCGCCTGGATGTCGCGAGTTCAACGTTCAGAACAATGAGTTCAACATTCAGAACCCGCGAGTCGCCCCTCCCAGCAAACGAGTCGCCCCTTCCGGCAAGCCAGTTCGACATTCGCGGCAGCGAACGACGAACTCAGTTGCCGGAAGGGGCGACTCGTTTGCATGAGGGGGCGACTCGCGGGGTTTAGCAGGCCTCTTCGACGGTGTCTTCGTCGGGTTGGTGGGAGGCGGTGCGGAGGAGTTCGGCGCGGACGGCCAGTTCGAGTTCGAAGCGGGCCCGCGGGTCGCTGAGCTGGTCGCTGAACAGCTCCTCGATCTTGTGCAAGCGGTAGCGCACGGTCTGCGGGTGCACACCTAGCCGGTCGGCCACCTCACCGGCGCGGCCACGCAGCGCGAGCCACTCGTGCAGGGTCACCAGCATCCGCTCCCGCTGCCGGGGCGTCAGGTCGTTGAGCGGCGCGAGGCGCCGGTTGACCAGCTGCTCGATCAGGAAGTCGTCGGAGAACAGGGCCAGCGCCAGACCGTTCTCGGCGCAGTCGACGACCGGCCCGTCGGTGATCAGCCCACGCTCGGACAGCTCGATCGCCTTGCGCGCCACCCGAAGCGACGACCGGATCGCCGTGATCGGGACCGGCGGGCCGACGGCGATCCGCCAGCCGGGGAACGACTTGGCCAGCGCGGCCTGGTCGACGTCGTCGGCCGCGATCACCAGACACGGCCGGGCGCCGTCGAGGTCGGCGAGGATCTCCGTGCCCAGCGGGCCCTGCCCGGGGACACTCGGTCCCTCGGGGGAGCGCAGCGCCACCGCGACGATCGCCTCGGGCACCCGCCACCGCGCCGCGTGCGCCTCATCGGTGATCACGTTGACGTCGGTGGTGCGCTCATCGAGGAGGAGCCGCAGCAGCCGGGCGCGGCGGTCGGCCATGGTGTCGGTGGAGGTGGCGCGGGCGGTCTCGTAGCCCTCGACGGACACCGCGCGCAGCCGGTCGACCTGCCGTGCCACGGCACCCGTCAGCACGGTGATCGCCTGCGCTGACACCGAGTTCGCCAGGCCGTAGGCGCGCATCTGCTCGGAGATGACCCGCTCGCCCGCCTGGTACGCCTTGGGCAGCGCGTCCGCCGGGCAGCCCGCGCCGTAGATCATGGCGCCGATGCCGCGGAACATCTCCGTCCAGTCGTCCGACGTCGACCGCGGCGCGAGCACGGTGTCGATGCCGCGCAGGATCACCGCCTGGATCGCCGACGGCAGCAGCCCGCCGATCGGCCCCGCCAACGGCGTCGCCAGATCGGGCACGGCCCGCCGGACCTCGGCGATGATCGCCATGGCCACCTGGCCCGCGTGCGCCCGGAACCCGGCGACCGCCTCCCGCTGCACCGAAGGCGACCACCGTGGCTGCACATCCCGTCGGACTGTCGACCCTTGCGCCGGGGTGTCGCTGACCAACCCGTGTTGAAGTCCCATGTGCCTCTCCAGCCTGCATCGTTGCCCGCGTGATCACGATGCCGTCCGGTGACGCGTACTACATCGTCAGAACTACGTACCTACGTACCTATATCCACCGTCTACGGGCACCAACTGTCGGTTTTCGAGCAAAACCATGATCATCGGATCCGAACGTCGCAGGTCGTGGCCTCGGACTTTGAGCGCAACGGAGCCATTCATGTTCAGAGAGTCGCGAGCGTGATGAGTGCGGAACCGGAGCCGGTGCGGCCTCGCACCCGCAGCGGGGAGGGCCCGTCCGGCCGCTCATCCGACAGCGGCAGCTCGCTGCGGGCCTCGCCCGACCCGGAGGACAGGTCGATCTCGGCCGCCGATCCGGCCCGCACCGCGACCCGCAGGTCACCGGAGCCGGTCGTGAGTTCGAGCTGACCGGACGCGGCGTCGGCGACCGTGATGTCGCCGGTGCCGGTGCGCACGAGGACGTCGTCGGCCACCGCGCCCAGCCAGACGTCGCCGCCGCCGGTGGACACCGACGAGGGGCCCGCGATCTCGGTCGCCTCGACGGCGCCGGAACTGGTGCGGGCCCGCAGACCCGAGCCGGACCGGCCGACCCGGATCGAGCCGGAGCCGGTGGTCAGGTGGGCGCCTGCGGCTGCCTCGACGTCGATCGCGCCGCCCGCGGTGGCCGCCTCGACCCGTCCCGCCTGCCCGGTCACGGTGATCGACGCCGCGCCCGAGCGTGACGTCAGGTGGGAGCCGAGGGGAGCGCGGATGGACACGGCGACCGGCACGCCGCGCAGGCTCGCCTGGTGCGGTGTGCGCACGGTCAGCCTGCCGCCGCCGAACTCGATCTTCGTCTGGCGCACCGCCTCCCCGGGCACATCGGCGGGCGCCTGCTCACCGAGCTGGCCGCTGAACCACGTGACCAGGTTCGACAGGCCCTCCGCCCACGGACTCCCGCTGTCCGGCGCGTGCCGCACGCTCACCGCGACGTTGGGCTCGTCGACCAGGCGCACCTCGATGACCCCGGCGCCGATGGTCACCGTCATCTCTATAGGTCCGTCCGCGTCGAACGTCCGCGCGGCGACCGGCTGGGTGTCGGTCATCCGCGGTACCAGCCCCGCACGCGCGACCCGTCGGTCTTGTCCCAGCCCTTGTCTCCGCCCTTCGCCTTGCCGTGCAGCGCGCCTTGCAGCGCCTGCTGGACGAACGTGTTGAGGGACACGCCCTGGGCGTTCGCGGCCTGCTCGGCCTTCGCCTTGAGCTCCTCGAACAGGCGCAGGGTCATCCGGCTCATATCGCCGCCGTCTTGCAGCGGCGGCGGTGGTGTCTCCTTGGCACCACCTGACGTCTCGGTGACGACGACACGCACATCGCGCCCGTCCAAGCGGATATCCACCACATGGTCGGGCAGCGCCGCGGTCACCTCGGCGGCGAGGTCGGACAGGGCGTTCATCATGGCCAGCCGGGCGGCTGGCTCGATGGCGGCGGACAACACCGCCGCCGCGCGCCGCATCGTCTCGTCACCGGCCGACGCCGTGGTGGCCAGGTCGTCACGCAGAGCTGCGAGGTACGGGTTCAGGTCCATGACACCACCATGACACCACTGGTGACATCGGTCAAGGAAGTGGGTGGGTGCGGTTAGGCTGGCCGCCGTAGTCGCAATCGAGTAGAGGACGGGCCACGTGACCGAGACGGTGTCGCCGAAGGTGCAGCTCATCGCCAAGACCGAGTTCTTCGCGCCGGCGGACGTGCCGTGGTCCACCGACGCCGACGGCGGTGAGGCGCTGGCCGAGTTCGCGGGCCGGGCCTGCTACCAGTCGTGGAAGAAGCCGAACCCGGCCACCGCGACCAACGCGGGCTACATCAACCACATCATCGAGGTCGGCCACCTGTCGGTCCTCGAGCACGGCAGCGTGAGCTTCTACATGACGGGCCTGTCCCGCTCGCTCACCCACGAGCTGATCCGCCACCGCCACTTCTCCTACTCGCAGCTCTCGCAGCGGTACGTGCCGGAGAAGTCGGCCGCGATGGTCGAGCCCGACGTCATCGCCGAGGACCCGGAGCTGCACGCCAAGTTCATCGAGGCCGCCCAGGCCGCGCAGGACGCGTACAACGAGCTGCTCGCAGGCCTGGAGAAGAAGTTCGCCGACGTCAAGAGCGCCACCCTGCGCAAGAAGCAGGCACGCCAGGCGGCCCGGGCGATCCTCCCCAACGCCACCGAGACCCGCATCGTGGTCACCGGCAACTACCGCGCCTGGCGCCACTTCATCGCGATGCGCGCCACCGAGCACGCCGACGTCGAGATCCGCGCGCTGGCCATCGAGTGCCTGCGGCAGCTGCAGAAGGCGGCGTCGAGCGTGTTCGCCGACTTCACGATCACCGCGCTGCCCGACGGCACCGAGGTCGCCTCCAGCCCGCTCGTCGCCGAAGGCTGAGCCGGGTGAAGCGGCTCGCCATCGACGTCATCGACGGCGATTACACGGTCACCAGGTTCGACGCGGGGACCACGGTCCCCGCGGGCCTGTTCGACGCCGACGGCCTGGTGTCGGTCAGCCGAACGCCCACCGAGGTCTCGATCGTCTCCCCGAGCGCCGCGGCGCCGGAGGGCGGCCAGACCGAGGCGGGCTGGCGGCTGCTGACCGTGCGCGGCCCGCTGGAGTTCACCCTCACCGGCATCATGGCCTCCCTGGCGGGCTCGCTCGCCGCGGCCGGGGTGTCGCTGTTCGCGCTGTCCACTTTCGACACCGACCACATCCTGGTGCACGCCACCGACCTCACCCGCGCCGTCACGGCCCTGCGCGAGGCAGGCCACGAGGTCCACGAATAACGCGAGTCGCCCCTTCCGGCAAGTGAGTCGCCCCTTCCGGCAAGTGAGTTCAACATTCAGGCTGGCGGGGCCATGGTGTCGACCGGGTCGCGCGGCAGAGGTTCGCCGCCTGAATGTTGAACTCACTTGCCCGAAGGGGCGACTCACTTGCCGGAAGGGGCGACTCGCGAATGGGGTGGGAGTCTAGGATTCGCGGCGGCTGAGGAGGTAGCAGGGTGTCGCAGGAGCAAGGGCCGACCGTGGCGCACGGGCCGCGCATGGTGGCGGGCCGGTACGCGGTCCTCAACGAGCTGGGCCGCGGCGGCATGGGCGTCGTGTGGCTCGCCGAGGACACCATGATCGGGCGGCACGTCGCGATCAAGGAACTGCACCTGCCCGAGGGTGTGCCGCAGAGCGAGCGGCAGATCTTCGAGGAACGCGTGCTGCGCGAGGCCCGCACCGCCGGGCGGCTCAACGACCCGGCTGTCGTCACCGTCTACGACGTGGTGCAGGAATCGGGCGCCACCCACATCGTCATGGAGCTGATCCAGGCGCCGACGCTGTCCGACGTGGTCAAGGAGCGCGGGCCGCTGCCCGCCGACCAGGTCGCCAAGCTCGCCGACCAGCTGCTCTCCGCCCTCGACGCCGCGCACCAGGCGGGCATCGTGCACCGCGACGTCAAGCCCAGCAACATCATGCTGGCCGCGAACGGCCGGGTGAAGCTCACCGACTTCGGCATCGCCCAGTCCCTCGACGACCCGCGCCTGACCAGCAGCGGCATCCTCATCGGGTCGCCGTCCTACATGGCTCCCGAGCGCATCCGCGGCGAAGAGGCCAGCGCGAGTTCCGACCTGTGGGCGCTGGGCGCTGTCCTGTTCTTCGCGATGGAGGGCTACTCGCCCTACGAGCGGGCCACCACCGCCGCCACCATGCACTCGATCCTCAACGAGGTCCCGTACCTGACCCGCGGCCAGGGCGCATTGGCCTCGGTGATCACCGGCCTGATGATCAACACCCCGCAGGCCCGGCTCACCTCCGGCCAGGCCCGCGGCCTGCTGACGCACGTGCAGACGGGCCCACCCACCGGCCCGACGATGATGACCGGCGGCACCGCGTACTTCCCGCACAACCAGGCGACCCGCGCGGTCACCGCGCCGCCGAAGGGTGCGGTGAACAAGAAGCTCGCGCTGATCCTCGCGGGCATCCTGCTGATCGCGGGCGCGGTCGGCGGCTTCTTCCTGAGCAACGCCATCAACACCCCCGACGCCGACACCAAGCCGCTGGCGCAGACGTTCACCTATGGCGATGGCGGCAACATCGTCGAGTTCAAGATCTCCAACGGTTACTGCGACACCGGCAGGTTGCAGGCGGGGTCCTCGTTCGATTCGGGCACGGACTGCAAGAAGCCGTTCCAGTTCCAGGTCTACGGGCAGACGGAACCGGCCACCTCCTCCGCGAAACTCGATTACGCGGGCACGGAGTTGAAAGCGCTGGGCGAGAGCTACTGCGGCTGGTTGTTCGCCACCGATCGGGTCAACAAGGAGCGCAAGTCCAGCCTTGTCTACTCGGTGCTCATCCCGTCTGAGAAGACTTGGGATGCCGACTCCTCCGATGGCGGCGATCGGACCGTGTCCTGTGTGCTCAGCGACCGGGGCGGCGCGTCCCTCACTGAGTCCCAGGTCACGGAGCCGGAGTAACTTACCGCCGGTAATGTAGGTCCATGGGTGTAGCCAAGGACGAACGCGCGCAGCTCAGCGACCTGTTCTCCGCCGTCGGGCCAGACGCGCCGACGCTGTGCGGCGACTGGAAGACCCGCGATCTCGCCGCCCACCTCGTGGTCCGCGAGCGCAGACCCGACGCGGCGGGCGGCATCCTGGTCAAAGCCCTTGAGGGCTACCTCCAGAAGGTCCAGGACGGCTACGCCGCCAAGCCATGGCCCGAACTCGTCGACCTGGTGCGCGGCGGCCCGCCGCTGCTGTCGATCTATCGCCCCGCCTTCCTTGACGAGCTGATCAACACTACCGAGTACTACGTGCACCACGAGGACGTCCGCCGCGCCGTCCCCGGCTGGGAGCCGCGCCCCGCCGACAACGAGCGCGACCGCGCCCTGTGGGTCGCACTGAAGCGCTCCGGCCGGATGTTCTTCCGCAACAGCCCCGTCGGCGTCAACGCCCGGACCCCGTCCGGCAGGCACACCAGCCTCAAGCGCGGCCCCAACACTGTCACCCTTGTGGGTGAACCGAGTGAGCTGCTGCTGTTCGCGTTCGGCCGCGACGAATGCCGGGTCGAGTTCGAGGGCGAGCAGTCGTCCATCAGCGTCGTATCCGGCCTCAACAGAGGCCTCTAGCAGCCAGACCTGCGCCGGTGACCGCAGGTTGCGGGCGTCGGGTCGATGACCACGAGGTAGCGTCTAACCCCATGACCGCAAGTCCCACAGCCACGCCCGGCAGACCGTTCGGCCGGGTGCTCACCGCCATGGTCAGCCCCTTCGACGCCGAGGGGGCGGTCGATCTGGACCGGGCGCAGGAACTCGCCGCGCACCTCGTCGACCTGGGCAACGACGGTCTGATCGTCAACGGCACCACCGGCGAATCGCCGACCACGACCGACACGGAGAAGTCGGACCTGGTCCGCGCCGTCGTCGAGGCCGTGGGAGACCGGGCGACCGTCGTCGCCTCGGTCGGCACGTACAACACCGCGCACTCGGTACACCTGGCAGGCGAGGCCGAGAAGGCGGGCGCGCACGGCCTGCTCGTGGTCACCCCGTACTACTCCCGCCCGCCGCAGTCCGGCCTGCTCGCGCACTTCACCGCGATCGCCGACACCACCGGCCTGGGCGTCATGCTCTACGACATCCCGCCCCGCTCGGTCGTCCCGATCGAGGTCGACACCCTGCGCAAGCTCGCCGAGCACCCGCGCATCCTCGCGGTCAAGGACGCCAAGGGCGACCTCCTCGCGGGCAGCCAGGTCATCGCGACCACCGACCTCGCCTACTACTCCGGCGACGACGCCCTGAACCTGCCGTGGCTGTCCATCGGCGGCGTCGGCTTCGTCAGCGTCATCGGCCACGTGGTGGCCGACCGCCTGCGCACCATGGTCGACAGCTACGAGAGCGGCGATGTCGCCGCGGCCCGCGAAGTCCACAATGGACTGCTGCCGGTGCTGCGCGCGTTCAGCCGGGTCGGCGGCGTCGTGTTCTCCAAGGCCGCGCTGCGGCTGCGCGGCATCGACGCGGGCGACCCGCGGCTGCCGCTGCTGCCCGCCACCGACGAGCAGATCGCCGCCATCGCGGGCGACCTTGGTGTGGCCGGGCTGACCAACGCGGACGGTCAGGGCATCGACCCCGCCACCGCGCGCGTGGCGCACACCGACGCCAACGCCGCCTACGTCAACACCACGACCCACACAAGCGCCGGGACGGTTCATAAGTGAGTGACAACCGCACAACGGGGAAGTGGCCGCACAATCCGCCCGCCCCGCTGGCTGACGGCGGCCTGCGCATCGTCGCGCTCGGCGGGATCGGTGAGATCGGCCGCAACATGACCGTCTTCGAGTACGGCGGCAGGCTGCTGATCGTCGACTGCGGTGTGCTCTTCCCCGAAGACCAGCAGCCTGGTGTCGACCTGATCCTCCCGGACTTCCGCGCGATCGAAGGCCGGATCAACGAGATCGACGCGCTGGTCCTGACCCACGGCCACGAGGACCACATCGGCGCCGTGCCGTTCCTCCTGCGGCTGCGGCCCGACCTCCCGATCATCGGTTCCCGGTTCACCCTCGCCCTGGTCGCGGCCAAGTGCAAAGAGCACCGCCTCACCCCGAAACTGCACGAGGTCAAGGAAGGCGAACGCCGCGCCTGGGGCGTGTTCGACTGCGAGTTCTTCGCCGTCAACCACTCCATCCCCGACGCGCTGGCCGTGGCCATCCGCACGCCCGCGGGCGTGGTCCTGCACACCGGCGACATCAAGCTCGACCAGCTCCCGCTCGACGGTCGGCTCACCGACCTCGCGGGCTTCTCCCGCCTCGGCGACGAGGGCGTCGACCTGTTCCTGGTCGACTCGACCAACGCCGAGGTCCCCGGGTTCGTCATCTCCGAGCGCGAGATCGGCCCGGTCCTCGACGGTGTCATCCAGCGGGCCAACCAGCGGGTCATCGTCGCCTGCTTCGCCAGCCACGTGCACCGCGTGCAGCAGGTCCTTGACGTCGCCGTCGCACACGGCCGCCGGGTCGCGCTCGTCGGCCGGTCGATGGTGCGCAACATGGGCATCGCCGCCGACCTGAAGCTGCTCACCGTCCCCCCGGGCCTGCTCGTCAGCCTCGACGAGGCGATGACGATGCCCGAGGACCAGGTTCTGTTCGTCTCCACCGGTTCGCAGGGCGAGCCCCTCTCCGCACTGTCGCGGATGGCGCGCGGCGAGCACCGGCACATCTCGATCCGCCCCGGCGACACGGTGATCCTGGCCAGTTCCATGATCCCCGGCAACGAGACCGCGGTGTTCGGCGTCGTCAACGGCCTGGTTCGGCTCGGCGCCCACGTCGTCCACCAGGGCAACGCGAAGGTCCACGTCTCCGGCCACGCCCCCGCGGGCGAACTCCTGTTCCTCTACAACGCGGTACGCCCCAGCAACGTCATGCCAGTCCACGGCGAATGGCGTCACCTGCGCGCCAACGCCGCGCTGGCCGTGCAGACCGGCGTCCCCGAAGACCGCGTGGTCATCGCGGAAGACGGCGTGGTCGTCGACCTGATCGACGGCCGCGCGAGGATCTCCGGCCGGGTCGAGGTCGGCCACGTCTACGTCGACGGCCTCTCCGTCGGCGACGTCGGCGAGTCGACACTTTCGGACCGGCTGGTGCTCGGCGAGGGCGGCTTCATCTCCATCACCATCGCCGTCGACTCGGCGACGGGCAGGGCCATGGCGCCGCCGACCATTTCCGGGCGCGGCTTCTCCGACGACCCCAAGGCACTCGACGATGTGGTGTCGCTGGTGGAGATGGAGCTGTCGCACACGGAGTCCGAAGGCATCACCGACACCCACAGGATCGCCCAGCACATCCGCCGGGTCGTGGGCCGCTGGGTCGCCGACACCTACCGCAGGCGCCCGATGATCGTGCCGACCGTCATCCCCGTATAGGAGAGGGTCTTGCCCTATATCTCGGTTTCCATGTACCCGGGCCGCACGCAGGAACAGAAGCGCGAACTCGTCGCGAAGCTGACAGACGCTTTCGTCGAGACGTGCGGCGGTAATCGCGAGGGCGTGTGGGTTGTGATCAACGAGGTCCCAGCGGAGAACTGGGGCGTCGGCGGCGAACTGCGGGGATGACGCCCGCACCACCACCGGCCCGGCGGCCTGGGCGGTAAGTCAAGCCGCCCAGGCCCCGAAGCAGCTACGCGCGCCGAGCCGCCGTGGCAAGCAGCACAGCCACAGCAGCGCTGAACAACTGCCGCAGCAGGAGATTGCGTTCACGACGGCGTTCACGCCTGGTTCGATTCATCGCAGTTCCGTTTCCGCTCGCGTCTACTACGGTGTCGCTCCACCCGTCGGCGGCGTAACGGCCTCCGACGGCGCCCGCAAGGGTTCGAACCGCTCCCCAGCGTCGTCCAACATCAACAAAGTCCCGCTGGGAATGTCGAAGAACAGCCCGATCAGCCGCACCCGGCCTGCCGTCACCGCGGCAGCCACATCAGGCATCTTGCGCAGCGAATCAAGCTGCACGGCCACGTTCACCATCGCCAGCTGATCGATCTCCGACCACCCCGACTCCGCCGCACGCTTGCCCAGCGGATGCCCGTCCTGCCACGCCAGCAAGCTGGGTTCGGCCCACCGCAGCCACCGCCCGATCGGATCGTTCTCCGGACCCGACAGCAGCGCCGTCATCGCACCGCAGCGGGAGTGGCCACAGACAATCATCGTCGGCACCTTCAGGTGGTCGAGCGCGTAAAGCACGCCCGCCCGCATCGACAGGTCGCCGGGCACCAGGTTGCCCACGTTGCGCAGCGTGAACAGGTCGCCAGGGCCCGACGTAGTGATCACGTTCGGCACGATCCGCGAGTCCGCGCAGGTGAGGAACAGGGCGTGCGGGTGCTGGTTCGCGGCCAGCCTGCGCAGGTGCGGGCGCATGATCGGCGCGGTCCTGCGGTGGTATTCGCGGGCACCCGTCAGCAGCGGCCGGAGCACATGGTCACGCGACTGATGTGGGATCGGGAGGTGCGTGCCTGAATCAGCACTGTCGTGCCCCCTGATCGAATGGTGCGAGTTGAGGGACTCGCTGTCCTGCCAGTGCGACCACGGCAGGAACCAGCGCGGGCCCGGCCCGGTGCGCTTGCGGCGGGTGTTGGGGCCGGGTCCGCCGATCTCGTCGATGACGATCGTGCCGCCGGTCGCCTCGTGCTGGCGCCGCCACGCCGAGAGGTGTTCGTAGGCGGCGTGGTCGAGGTAGTCCACGACGAGTTCCAAGTGGACGGAGCTGCCGTCGGGCACCTGGGCGAGCACGCGGGAAAGTCTTGGCACCGAAAGAAAGCTTAAAGTTCCCTCGACGACGACGGCGTAGACTTCGTCGGCGCCCTGCTCGACTCGCACGCGCGCCCAGACAATCCGGCGCAGCGTCGCGAGGAGCGCGACGGCGAAGCCCAGCAGGACCCCTTCGAGCAGGTTGAGCATGACCACGCCCGCGATCGTGACCACGTAGACCATCAGCTCGCCGTGTCTGCGCGCGGTCCGCATGTCGGACAGCTTGACCAGGTTCATGCCGACGACCACGAGCAGCCCGGCCAGCGCGGCCATCGGGATCCGCTCGACGAGGTCGACCAGCAGCACGGTGAACAGCAGCACCCACAATCCGTGCATGGTCGCCGAGGCCCGGGTGCGGGCGCCCGCGCGGACGTTGGTCGCGCTGCGCACGATCACGCCGGTGATGGGCAGGCCGCCGAGCAGGCCGGAGACGATGTTCGCGCTGCCCTGGCCGACCAGTTCGCGGTTGAGGTCGGTGCGGTGGCCGTCGCGCAGCTTGTCGACGGCGACAGCGGAGAGCAGGCTCTCGACGCTGGCGATGATCGTCATGGTGAACACGCCGAGCGCGAACGCGACCCAGTGGCCGTCGGGGAGCGCGGGCAGGACGATCGCCGAGAGCGGTGAGTCCGGCAGCGACACCCGCTGTACGTCGATCCCCAGGGTGACCAGGGTGGCGAGCACGATCGCCACCAGCGGGCCGGGGATGGCCCTGATCCGCGCGGGCAGCTTGGGCCAGACGAGCAGCAGCGCGACGACCGCCAGGCCGATGAAGGTGGCGGGTTGGTGCAGGTCGGTGATCTGGGCGGGCAGGTCGCGCAGGTTGTGCCAGGTGTTGGCGCTCGGGGAGCCGCCGAGCAGCACGTGCACCTGGCTGATGACGATGACGACGCCAATGCCCGCGAGCATCGCGTGCACGACCGTGGGGGAGATCGCGAGCGCGGCCCGGCCGATCTTGCACGCCCCGAGAATGAGTTGGAGCACGCCGGCGCAGACGGTGATCGCGCAGGTCACCGCCCAGCCGAATTGGCCGATGAGTTCGGCGACGACCACGGTGAGACCCGCGGCGGGGCCGCTGACCTGCAGCCGGGAGCCGCCGAGCGGTCCGGCGACCAGGCCGCCGACGACGGCGGCGATGAGCCCGGCGATGACGGGCGCCCCGGACGCGGCGGCGATGCCGAGCGAGAGCGGGACGGCGATGAGGAAGACGACGAGTGAGGCCTGCACGTCATGGCGGGCGTCGAGCAGGCGGTGGGGCGGGGCGTGGGCTGGGCCACTGGAGCGTGGTGCACCCATCGGGGTACCTCCTTGAGAGTCGGTCGGAATGGACGCTCTCGGGTGCACCATGTTTCGGTACCGAGATGAGCACATGGTGACCGATTGACCACGATGTGTCGCCTGCGACAAGTAAACATTGCTTTACTTCCGACGCTCCCGGTGACCCCCGGGTAGATCAACTTCACTCGACCGCGTGTGGTGTGGGTCTCAATCGGTGGGTAGTGGGTCAGCGGGCGTGACCGGTCCGCGCGACGCGATCTGGACCAGCGCGGCCCCACTCAGGATCACCACCATCCCGATGATCTGGTCGGGTGACAGGGTCTCGCCGAGCATCAGCCAGGCGAGCAGGGTGGCCACGATCGGCTCCGACAGGGCGAGCACGCTGGCCACGGTGGAGGGCAGATGCCGAAGTGAACTGATACTCAGGGTGTAGGCGAGAGCGGTGCTGATCAGCGCGACCGTGACCAGCAACGCCACCACCGGCACCTGCGCGCCGCCGAAGGTCGAGGTCGTTCGGACCGCCGCGTACGGCATCGTCCACGGCGGCGCGACGGCGAACAGCGCGAGCGCGCCTACCACCATTCCCCACGTCACCATCCCGATCGGGTGGTGCTCGCTCGCCCCGCGCTCCCCGAGCAGGTAATAGGCCGCGGAGCACAGCGCCGCGCCGATTCCGGCGAGCAGCCCGACCCCATCAAGTTCAAGCGACTTCCATACCTGCGCGACGAGCGCCAGCCCGCAAAAGGCGAGCGCGATGCCCGCCCAGGACAACATCGGCAGCCGCACCTTGCGGACGAACCGCACCCAGAACGCCACCAAGATCGGCGAGGTGTACTCCAGCAGCAGCGCGATACCCACCGGCAGGCGGGACACGGCGATGAAGAAAAGCAGCTGGACCAGGCCGACCCCGGTGAGCCCGTAGGCCACGAGGAGCCGCCACTGGTCGCGGCGGACGCGCAGGATCGACGGCTTGATCAGGGCGACACCGATCAGCAGCACCGCGGCCGCGATGCCCACCCGGGCGCTCGCCACGTGCTCCGGGGACAATCCGGCATTCATCGCCGCCTTGGCCATCGGCCCGGAACTGCCGAACGCCACCGAGGCGCCGAGGATGTAAACAACGCCTCGACCTCGGTGAATAACCGGTGTCTTCAGTTCAGTCGTCACGAATGCCAGTCTGCCTTAAGTCAATGCGGTCGGTGGTTGGATGGTAGGACGTATCCGTTCGTCGGTAACCCCTGGGCCGCCCTCTATGCTTGCGCGCGCACAGGCGGCGGAGGTGTCATGCGAGGCGAACGACGTGGGCCCGTGCCCGGACTTCACAAGGTCCGATTCGGCACCGCCGAACTACTCGCCGACGCCGACCGCGACAACGCGTGGCTCCTGACTGTCGAGGGCGTCGCCCAGTCCTATGTGGACCTCGACGACCCATGGCACCTCGAATTCGACTATGTCCGCCGCATCGGTGATGTGATCGATGTGCTTCCCGCCGGCCCGCTGGACGTCCTGCATGTCGGCGGGGGAGCGGGCACCCTGCCCCGCTACCTCGCCGCGACCCGCCCGGGCTGCGACCAGTTGGTCATCGACGCCGACGGCCCCCTGATAGACCTGGTGCGGGCCGAGCTGGACCTGGACTCGGTACCAGGCCTGGAAGTCCGCGTCGCCGAAGGCCGCCCGGCGGTGGCGGAACTCCCCGACGCCCAGTACGACTTGGTCATCCTCGACGCCTACGTTCGTGCGGCCATGCCCGGCGGCCTGGCCACCCTGGAATTCATCACCGACACAGCCCGCGTCTTACGTCCGGGAGGAACGGCGGTGGTCAACATCTCCGACGGCCCGGGCCTGCGCTTCGCCCGCAGATTCATCGCGACGATGTTGGCCGTGTACCCCCATGTGGTGATGCTGGCAGAACCAAACGTCCTGAGGGGCAGACGCTACGGAAATCTGGTGGTGGGGGCGTCGAACGAGCCACTCCCGGTGAAGGACCTGGCGTCACGGGCAGCATCGGCAGCCTTCCCGGCGCGATGTGTTCCCACGGCACAACTCTTGGCCCTATCGGCAAACGCGGTCCCCATCACCGACGCGTCCCCCATGGTCACCCCGACACCACCGGAACACGCCTTCGGCCTACCCGACAGCGCGAGCTAGCGGCAATGGGCTCGGCAGACCCCAAGATCCCGATTCGCAACGAACCACTCAACCGGCACGCCCCAAGAAGAACCTAAACAGGCCGCCACGGACTTTTGGCATCACAAGGCCGAGTCGGATCAAAAAACGCCGGCCCGTCAGGCTCTCCAGCCCGCAACGGAATCAAGTCAGCCGTGATCGCCCGCATGATCCGAGCATGCGCCCGAACCGCGTCCCCAGGCTTCCCGTCGGTCAGATCCGACAAGTCAACCTGCTGTCCGAAGTGGACACGAAACACCGGCCGATCCCGCACCGCACGGAAGAACGACAACAGCAGCGGCTTCACATCCCGCCACCCCGTGACAACCTCAGTCCCCCAGTAAACCGCCTCATGCGCGCCCCACTGGCTGATCGTCACCACCGGCACATTCCCGCCGAGCGCCATCCGCGCCACACCGGTCTTCCCACGCTCCGGCCACAGCCCAGGCTCCCGGCTGACCCGCCCCTCCGGATAGACCAGCAGCGGCACCCGAGCCTCGCCAAGAGCGTCGACAGCGCGGTGGAACGCCTCCGCCACATGGGCTTTGCCGCGGTCGACCCGCAGGTGTCCCGCTTTGCGCAGGAAGTAGCCCAGCACGGGCGCGTCGAGCAGGCCGGCGGTGAGCATGAACCGGGGCGGGAAACCTGCTTTCGCGCATGCGGCGATCAGGACGAACGGGTCGAACATGCCGATGTGGTTGGCCGCGACCAGAACCGGGCGTCCGCGCAGGTCCTCGGGGAACTCGCCGGTGATCTCGACGCGTCCGACGGACCGCACCAGGGCTCGATCGATCCAGACCATCGCCCGCCAGACCAGCGGTGACTTGCCGTATGCCTTTCCACGGCGTGTCGACTGTTCTCCGTCGGTCCGCAGCGCAACCATGGCCAGAGCATGGCATGCCCCAGGTCGGTGTCGGCCGCCAGGTCGACACGGATTCACGTTGTCCGTGTGACCGGTGGGGCGGGAGGGCAGGGCCGACTACCGTGTGGGCTATGGCGAGCCGGACGACCTCCTCCAACAACGCGGGCAAGCGTCCCGCCGCGCGCAAACCCGCGGCCAAGCGTCCACCGGCGCGCAAACCGGCCGCCCGTAAGGCAGTGGTCCGCAAGGCTGCGGCCCGCAAATCACCCGCCAGGCAGAACGTCCTCGTCGCGATGTTCGCCGGCGGCTGGGGGCTGCTGGCCAAGGGCGCGGGTTCGATCGCCCGGGCCGTCGGGCGCACCAAGGAACTCGACCCGGCCCACCGCCGCGACGGTGTCGGCTTCGGCCTGATCGCCCTGGGCGTCGTCCTCGGCGCCGCCGTGTGGTGGCGGGCCGCGGGCCCGGTCGGCCGGGGCATGGAGATCGGCGTGCGCAGCGTGTTCGGCGCGCTGGCCGTGGCGCTGCCGCTGATGCTGCTGGTGACCGGCGTCGCCCTGATGCGCTCGGACCCCCAGCCGGAGAAACGCCCCCGACTCGTCGTCGGCGCGCTGCTGATCATCCTTTCGCTGCTTGGTGTCCTGCATGTGATCAGTGACCTGCCCACCGACAACACCGGGCGGATGTTCGCGGGCGGCGCGCTGGGCTATGTCTCGGGCGGCCTGCTCGCGAAGGGCGTCACCGCGTGGGTGGCGATCCCGGTCCTCGTCCTGATGCTCGGCTTCGGTGTCCTCGTCTTCACCGGCACCCGCATCCGCGAGATCCCGACCCGGCTGCGCGAACTCGCGGGCATGGAACCCGACGACGAAGGTCTCGACGACCTCGAAGAGCCCGAGCCGGAGCCGGTCAAGCTGCGCAGGCCCTCGCGGCGCCGGGTCGGGACGGCCGCCGAGGACGGCGCCGTGCAGCCCGAACTGCCGATCGACGAGCCGACCCCGCGGGTGCGCGCCGACCAGGTCAAGGAGAACAAGCCGGCAGGTGACCCGAAGAAGCCGAAGGACGCGATCACCGTGACCCGGGTCGTCGACGGCGACTACCGGCTGCCCGACCCGTCGATCCTGGCCGACGGCGACGTGCCCAAGACCCGCAGCAAGGCCAACGACCTGATGATCGAGGCGATCAGCGGCGTCCTCGACCAGTTCTCCATCGACGCCCAGGTCACCGGCTTCACCCGCGGCCCGACAGTCACCCGCTACGAGGTCGAGCTCGGCCCCGGCGTGAAGGTCGAGAAGATCACCGCGCTGACCAAGAACATCGCCTACGCCGTCGCCACGGACAACGTCCGGCTGCTCGCGCCCATCCCGGGCAAGTCCGCGGTCGGCATCGAGGTCCCCAACAGCGACCGCGAGATGGTCCGCCTCGGCGACGTCCTGCGCAGCGCCACCGCGATCAAGGACACCCACCCGATGGTGGTCGGCCTCGGCAAGGACATCGAAGGCCACATGATCACCGCGAACCTGGCCAAGATGCCGCACCTGCTGTGCGCGGGCTCGACCGGTTCCGGCAAGTCCAGCTTCGTGAACTCGATGCTCGTCTCGCTGCTCGCGCGGGCCACTCCGGACGAGGTCCGGATGATCCTGATCGACCCGAAGATGGTCGAGCTGACGCCGTATGAGGGCATCCCGCACCTGATCACGCCCATCATCACCCAGCCGAAGAAGGCCGCCGTCGCGCTGACCTGGCTGGTCGAGGAGATGGAGCAGCGCTACCAGGACATGCAGGTCAACCGGGTCCGGCACATCGACGACTTCAACGCCAAAGTGAGATCCGGTGTCATTCAGGCACCACCCGGCAGCGAGCGCGTCTACCGGCCGTACCCATACATCCTCGCGATCGTCGACGAGCTGGCCGACCTGATGATGACCGCCCCGCGCGACGTCGAGGACGCGATCGTCCGGATCACCCAGAAGGCCCGCGCCGCGGGCATCCACCTGGTGCTGGCGACTCAGCGGCCCTCGGTGGACGTCGTCACCGGCCTGATCAAGACCAACGTCCCGTCGCGGCTGGCGTTCGCCACCTCCTCGCTCACCGACTCGCGGGTCATCCTCGACCAGCCGGGCGCGGAGAAGCTGATCGGCATGGGCGACGCGCTGTACCTGCCGATGGGCTCTTCCAAGCCGGTCCGCATCCAGGGCGCCTACGTCAGCGACGAGGAGATCTCCGCGATCGTGTCGTTCACCAAGGAGCAGGCGCAGCCGGACTACCAGGACGGCGTCACCGCGGCCAAGGCGGGCGAGAAGAAGGAGATCGGCGACGACATCGGCGACGACCTCGACGTGCTGCTGCAGGCCACCGAGCTGATCGTGACGTCGCAGTTCGGCTCGACGTCGATGCTGCAGCGCAAGCTCCGCGTCGGCTTCGCCAAGGCGGGCAGGCTGATGGACCTGCTGGAGACCCGCGGCGTCGTCGGGCCGTCCGAGGGGTCCAAGGCCCGCGAGGTGCTGATCAAGCCGGACGAGCTGGAGAACGTCCTGTGGGAGATGCGCGGCGGCGCGCCCGCGGACGGCGACCCCGACGACTGACGGGGCGCAAGGTCCTTTTAGGTCTCGAATTGCTAACGACCGGTGGATATTCGCCCCAGGGAAGCGTATTGGCGGCGAAGGTACCGGCGGACGAATGTGGCGTGCCGTCGTAGCGGCATGATCGACGGAAGGACGCGCGTGCAGTACGACTACAGCTACAGCTCGGGACCCGATGCGGCGGCCATGGTGCCCGCCATCATCGCGGGCTTGGTCTTTTTTGTGGTGATCATCGTCGCGATGTGGAAGGTGTTCACCAAGGCGGGCCAGCCCGGCTGGGCCGCCATCGTCCCGATCTACAACACGTTGACCATGCTCAAGATCGTCGGCAGGCCGTGGTGGTGGCTGCTGTTGATGTTCATCCCGCTGGTCGGTGTCGTTATCGCCATCATCGTCATGATCGACCTGGCGAAGGCGTACGGCAAGGGCGCAGGCTTCGCCGTGCTGCTGATCCTGCTGTCCTGGATAGCGATTCCCATCCTCGGCTTCGGTAGCGCCCGCTACGTCGGCCCCGTCGCCGACCCGGCCTTCGCTGCCGGTGGCGGCTACCCGCCCCACGGCGGCTACCCCCAGGGCGGTTACCCGCAGCAGGGCGGCTACCCGCAGCAGCAGGCCTACGCGCAGCCCGGCTACCCGCAGCAACCGGGCTACCCGCAGCAGCCCGGTTACCCGGCGCAGCCCGGTTACCCGCAGCAGGCGCCCGCCCAGCCTGGTTACCCGCAGCAGCCTGGTTACCCGCAGCAGGGCGGTTACCCCCAGCAGCCCGGCTACCCGCAGCAGGGCGGCTACCCGCAGCAGCCGTACGGCCAGTAAGTCCCGCTCTCCACACGGGCGTCCCGGCATCGTCGGGGCGCCCGTTGTGCTTTGCAGGCAACCTCATGGGCCGCGAATTCCGTCTCAGCGGTGAAGACTGGAGGAATGACCATGGTGAACGGCTTGATCCGCGTCTTGGCACTGGCCGCGCTGATGGCGGTGTCGGCGTGCATGACGGGCGGGGCGGACACGGGTGGGCCGTCGACCACCGAACCGCCGTCGACGACGCAGCCACCGGGTCCGGCGCTCGACGCCGACTTCCCGCTGCGCAAAGGCGAATCGCTGACCCTGTCCGCCGAAGGCCTCACGGTGGGGTACCAGACGCTCGTGGACGACAGCCGGTGCAAGCCGGGCCAGGTGTGCGTCTGGGAAGGGGACGCGACCATCCGGGTCACGGTCAACAAGGGTGGCGGACCCGAGGCGATCGAACTGCACACCCACCGGGATTTCCCGACGTCGGTCGTGTCCGAGGGTTACCGGATCAAGCTCGTCGGGCTCGACACCGCTGGGGACGTGGCGACCCTGTTGGTGAGCAGAGAAGCTTCCTGACTTCGAGCGTGACGCAGGGTTTCGGCGGTGCTGCGGTACCCGCCGCCGAACTCCCGGACGGCCGCGTAGTAGATGTCGGCCGTGCGCTTGCACAGCCAGTTCCGGCCGCAGACCGAGTACAGGTCGGCCCGGAACACGTTGTCGACGCTCAGCCGGGTCGTCTCGTCGAAGCGGGTCTGCGCCTTGTAGTTGCGGTAGCCGAAGTCGTGCCGGTGGCAGGCGGACAGGAAGTCGAAGCCCAGCGGTGTGTCCGGCGAACTGGAGCAGCCGTCGGACGACCAGTCGATCTGGTTCGCGAACGGTTGGGCCGCCCGGGTCTGGGCGAACCGCGGCAGCGCCAGGGTGAAGAGGAACGTGTCGGTGGTGGCGCGCAGCTCGGTCTGCGGCAGCTCCGCGGCGGCGGTTCCCGCGCCGATGACAAGCATGATCACGGTGGCGAGCAGGGCTCGGACGGCGAGCATGACAACTCCTCGGTGACGTCGACGCTGCGCCTATTACGCATGGCACCCGCGGTGCTTGGCCACCGCCGTTCGGGTCAGTCGCCACCAACATCGGGTGAAGTTCGGCCGCACGCGAACGTCACGGCCAGTCGCGCCTGCTCCGGCGCCAAACCCAGCGCCGCCAGGAGTTCGCGGTCGGCGGCGCCGCCGAGCAGGTACCCGGCGAGTCCCTGGTCGGCGACCGCCAGCGCCAGCGACTGCGCGGCGGCACCGGCCTCGACCAGCCCGAACCGTCCCGCGCGCGGCCCGTACTTGGCGAACAGCTCGATGTCGGTGAGCACCAGCACGACGACCAGCTGCGGAGCCGCGCTGTCCGGCGGAGCGCCGACCAGCGCGGCCAGCTCCGTCCACTCGGGACAGGGGGCGATATCTTGCAGGGCATGGGTTCGCGGGTCGTAGCGGGTGACCCGGTAGGACAGGGCGTGGTCGGCGTCGAGCAGGATGGGGTAGGCGCGGACCGCGGCGAGCCCGCCCGCGGACGGGTACGAACGCCTGCCCGGTGCGGTCTCGGCCAGGGCGGCGAGCACGGCGCCGAGGTCGCGGGCACGCAGTGGGCCGGTGCCGAATCCCCGGTCGCTGCGCCGCTTCGCGAACAGCTTGGTGAGGGCGTTCTTCGGTCGGTGTAACGCGATCGGGGGACTGGGCAGCACGAACGGGTCGAGCCGCGACGGCGCGTCACGGTACTCGCCCAGGCGCTCGGCGAACGCCCGCTGGGTGAGCGTGCTCAGGCCGCTCTCGGTCCAGAACTCGTCGAAGGACATCGGCTCACCCAAGGGGATGCGGATACGGCGACGGGAACCCGGTGCGCGACACCAGGTCCGGGTAGCGCCAGGACAGTTCGCGCGCCCGGCCGCCCAGGTTGGGCCACCGGTGGTCGGCGTGCAGCGGGGTCAGGTCGGGGGAGAGCGCGCGGACGCAGCGCAGGCCCACGGCACTCAGCTCGGGCGTCGTGAGGTCCCGGTAGGCGAGACGGACACCGGCCTGGGTGAGGGCGTCGACGAACGGCCGCAGCCCGGGTTCGGCGGCGTCCGGGGGTGGCTCCTTGACCTCTCCGGTCCACAGCGGGAGGTCGGCCCAGGCGTCGAGGGCGCGGGTGTAGTAGACGGCGTGGCGGTCGAAGTCGGTCACCTCGTCCGGTCGCCTGCTCGCGGTGTCGCCACCGGCGAGCCAGACCCGGATGAACACCGTGCCCTGACACCACTCCAGCCACGCCTTGTCGACCGCGTCGGCCCAAGTCGCCCGGCAGGCCAGACCGAAGGTGGGCCGGAGTTCGCCCGCCACCGGAAGCGTTCCGGCGATCGCGGCGACCGGGTACGGGCTGTAGGCGGGAGTCAGATCGAACGCGGTGATGTCGCCGCCAAGCGCGCGCACGGGGTCCGTGAGCCGGGTGGGGAGTGGGATTCGGGCGGGGGCGAGGCCGTGTAGCCACACTGTGGCGAGCGCGTCACGCTCGACGATCTCGCTGATCGCGCTCAACAGGGCCGCATTCGCCGAAGGGCCGGCGGCGAGACCGGATGAGGTCGCCGGCAGTCGGTGCCTGCCGTCCAGGGAGATCAGACCGGCGGGCACCTGGATGGGTTCGTTGTCGGGCAGTGTCCACGCGGTGGTGTAGCCGGGGTTCTCGTATCCGGCGTGCGGAAAGTCCTTGTGGGCGCGCTGCTCGGGGGAGTGCAGGGTGAACTCGTCGAGGTCCCATCGCGGGCCGTCGGTGTCCGTGGTTTCCAATGGACAGCGGGTGGCGGCGTGTCGTTCGAGGGCCTCGGCGAGTGCGGCCAGCCGGGCGGAGTCGGCGTCGAACCCCGCGCCGCCGGTCGTGCCGCCCGTCGTGGACGGGTCAGGGATCGCGGCGAACCCTGGAATGTCCACATCGGACAAAGAAGGCGGAGTGGCCTGGAGTCGCGACACGACGCCCTGGCGCCACCCGACCGCGCGGTCGAGCAGGACCGACGACAGCGGCGGCCTCATCGCCGGTACACCGAGATCGCGACGACCACGGAGATCAGGGCGATCACCGGGCCGATGAACAGATAGCCGCCCAGCAGGACCAGATACGCGCCGCCGATGAGTTCCACGACGAACGCGAACGCGCCCACCAGCAGTCGGACCGCCGACATGGCGGGCCTCGGCGAACCCGCCCAGGCCGCGATCAGGGCCACAGCGGTGCCGGCGCCCAGAACGACGGCAGCAGCGACGATCCGGAGGATGTCGCCCGGCAAGTCCAGGTTGACGGCGATCAGCACGACGGCGAAGAGCGAGGTGAACCAGGTTGCGGCGGAGAAAGCGCGAGCGGTGTGATGCCGCTCCAGGCGCTCGGGCTCGGCGACGCGCGCCAAGTCCCGGCCGAGTCCGCCGTGCAGGACGATCGGCGTGGTGAGCGTGGAGGCGAGGCAACAGCAGCAGCAACAACAGCAGGTCGGGGTCGCGGCCGCCGCGCCGAGTGCGCCCGGGCTGAACTGGTCGGGCAAGCGTAAGGCGATCACGCCGACTCCCACGGCAGGGTGACGCGCCCCGGGTGTGGTCGGCTGCAGGAGTCGCAGTCGGCGCTCGGCAGGACGTCCTCGGCGGTGCTGCTCAGGGTCCGCAGGTCGTAGGAGACGCTGCGCTGCAACAGGGCCAGAGAACCGTCGCCCAATTCGCGCAACGCGTGCGCGGCCAACGCGATCGGCAGGTCGGGCTCGGCGGCGGCCTTCGGCGCGGGCGGCGGTTTCGGGTCGCCCCACCGACTTCCGGCGCGGCGGGCGAGGCACTCCAGGCAAGCGCTTGCACCCGGGACGACCAGCGGTCCGAGCGCGATGGTGTGGTGGAAGGCGAGGTCGAGCAGGACGTGAATCTGTCCACTTCGGACCAGTCCGGCGCTCAGACCGACCACTTCGGCCAGCCTGGCTGTCGTGCGGACCACGACGAGCACGTCGGGGTCACCGACTGGCGGAAACGCCTTCGCCAGGGCCGAGGTGAGGTCGGGGGAGGCGTCCCCGAGGACTTGGGTGCCGACGCGCAGCGTGCGCGACTGCCCCGGCCCGGGCAGCGCGGCGGGCCGCAGGGCACCGAGGGATCGCAGCTGCGGCAGCACATCCCGGGCGGAGGAGGTCAGCGCCCCCGGATCGATGTCGCGCCCGTCGAACGCCGCCGCGAGCTGCTCGGCGTCGGCCCGCGGCACGTCGGGGACGAGGTAGATCAGGTCGGCCCCGGCGAACACGACGAGCCCTTCGTCGCGAGCCTGCGCCCGCCAAGCCGGATCAGCGACGAGCTTCGCGGTCATTGCTCCTCCTCCGCGTCGGCTTCGGCGAGGTAGCGGTCGATGTCGGCGTCGGCGGGCTCGTCCGGGTGGGCCGCCGTGCCTTCGAGCCGTTCGGCCAGGACCGGGACGGTGTGCCCGGCCCAGGTGGGTGGCCGGTCCTCGGGAAGCAGATTGTGCTTGCGGGCGAACGCCTCCGCGGAGTCCCGAATAGAATCGCGCAGCGCGCCGGCAACCACACCTTGCGCGGTCTCGGTGAGTTCGACGAGGAGGGCGCGGACCCGGTCGAGTTGGTCGTCGCTGCTTGCCTGGTCCGCCAATCGCGGCCAGAGGATGCGCTCGAAGACGTCGACGAAATCGGCGGCGATCCGGTCGGTCTGCCCGCGCAGCCGCTCGAACGCGTCGAGAATTTCGCGTGGGGGCATGGCCATCTCGGTCATCGCGGTGCCCGAGTCCATCGCCCAGCGCCGGACGAACGGTTTGCCGCGCTCCCACCGGATCAACCCCATTCGGCTGGCCCGGCGGAACAGCTGCGGGCGAAGGTCCCGAACCGACACCAACGCCCGCAGCTCCCGCATGCCGACCGGCACCCAGTCGTCCGGGCCCCCCTGGCCGGTCAGGCCGAGCACGTCGCCGACGCGAGCCCCCAGGTCCCGCGCGGCGATCAGCTCGGCGATCGCGGGCAGCGAGAAACCCCGCTGCTGCAACCTGTTCACCAGCCCGAGCCGCTCGACATGGGACGAGTCGTAACGGGCCGTGCGGCCCTCGCGCCGAGGCGGATGCAGCAGTCCCCTCGTCTGGTACATCCGGATCGTGCTCGTCGGCAGCCCGGCCTCGGCGGCCAGCTGTTCGACAGTCAACGCGGCGTCTCGTCCCACAAACAGGATCCTGTCGGACGAGGATTCATCTAGTCAAGACTCTTCGAGTGATTACTCGAACAATCACAGCTTCAGGAGCATGCGGGTGTTGCCCAGGGTGTTCGGCTTCACATACGGCAGGTCGAGGAACTCCGCGACACCCTCGTCCATCGACCGGCGCATCTCCTCGTAGACCTCCGGGCTGACCGGGGTGCCGTCGATCTCGACGAACCCGTGCCGGGCGAAGAACTCCGTCTCGAACGTGAGCACGAAGATCCGCGACAGCTCCAGCTCACGCGCGGTCGCCACCAGCCGCTCCACCAGCGCGTGTCCCACCCCGAGCCCCACGGCAGAGGGCAGCACCGCGATCGTCCGGATCTCGGCGATGTCCTCCCACAGCACGTGCAGCGCGCCGCAGCCGACCAGTTCGCCGTCGACCTCCGCGACCCAGAACTCCTGAACGTCCTCGTAGAGGGTGACCATCGCCTTCGCGAGCAGCACTCGCCCGACGTAGGTGTCGACGACGGCCTTGATCGCGCGGACATCGGTGGTCCTGGCGCGGCGCACCAGCGGAGACGGCTTCACACCGAAAATCTATCCCTCCGCCTGGGTGGCCGTGCTCCACGCACCGAAGAAACCGAGGAAGGTCGTAAGCCCGGCCAGGGCGGTGTAGTACGCCAGCTCACCGGAGAACCGGTATCCGACGAAGGCGGCGGCGGAGATCAGCACCCAGGCCAGCGGATGCCCCCACCGCAGCAGCCACGCGCGAAACCCGTTCGCCGCCACATGGGGGTAGACGAACACGAACACGATCGCGGGCACCAGCGCGGCCAGCCCCGGGATCCACAGCGGAACTCCGGCAAACGTCACCTTTCCACCATCACCCCGCGCAGTCTGTCGCGCATCAGGGTTTGCCCTGATCAGGGTACGTAGTTCGGCAATTCGGGTGGGCGGGCAGAATCGTGGTGGCGGCACGAACCTAGGAGAACCATGCGCGAGGCAGTGATCTGTGAGCCCGTCCGTACTCCCGTCGGAAGGTTCGGCGGGGTGTTCAAGGACGTCCCCGTCACCACTCTCGCCGCGACGGTGATCCGCGAACTCCTGCGGCGCACCGGTATCGACCCGGCCGTCATCGAGGACGCGGTCTTCGGCCAGTGCTACCCCAACGGCGACGCCCCCGCCCTCGGCCGGGTCGCCGCCCTCGACGCGGGCCTCCCGGTGGAGGTCCCCGGCGTCCAACTCGACCGCCGCTGCGGCTCCGGCTTGCAGGCGGTGATCAATGCGGCCATGCGCGTGCAGACCGGCGTCAACGACGTGGTCCTCGCGGGCGGCGCGGAAAGCATGAGCCAGGTCGAGTTCTATTCCTCGGCGATGCGTTGGGGCGTCAAGGGAACCGGCGTCGAACTGCACGACCGCCTCGCCCGCGCCCGAGTCACCGCGGGCGGCGTCAACCACCCCGTCGACGGCGGAATGCTGGAGACCGCGGAGAACCTCCGCCGCGAGTACTCGATCCCACGCGAAGAGCAGGACGAACTGTCCCTGCGCTCGCACACCCTCGCCGTCGCCGCCATCGAGGCGGGCCGGTTCACCGACGAGATCGTCACCGTCACCGTCCCCGGCCGCCGCGGCGAGACGGTCATCGACCGCGACGAACACCCGCGACCCGAGACCACGATGGAGAGCCTGGGCGCCCTCAAGCCGATCATGGCCCGGCAGGACCCCGACTCGACGGTGACGGCGGGCAACGCCAGCGGCCAGAACGACGGCGCCGCGGCCTGCCTGGTCACCACCCCGGAGAAGGCCGCCGAACTGGGCCTGCGCCCGCTGGCGAAGCTGGTGACGTGGGCGAGCGCCGGAGTCCCGCCCCGCACGATGGGCATCGGCCCGGTCCCCGCCACCGCGAAGGCACTGGACCGGGCGGGCCTCACGCTGGCGGACATGGACCTGATCGAACTCAACGAGGCCTTCGCCGCCCAGGTCCTGGCCTGCACCCGCGAGTGGAAGTTCACCGACTCGGACTGGGACCGCACCAACGTCAACGGCTCCGGCATCTCCCTCGGTCACCCCTTGGGGGCGACCGGCGTCCGAATCCTCTCCACTCTGCTGCGCGAAATGCGCCGCCGGGATTCGCGCTACGCCTTGGAGACGATGTGCATCGGCGGCGGCCAGGGCCTGGCCGCGATCTTCGAACGGGTCTGACGGGCGCGCGCGGGATCAGCCCGCCCGCTCCCCGAGCACGCAGAACTCATTGCCCTCGGGATCGGCCAAGGTCACCCACGGCACATCCCCCTGCCCGATATCCACCCGCGAAGCCCCAAGCGCGATCAGCCGCGCGACCTCAGCCGCCTGATCTTCCGGCCGAAAATCGAGATGCAGCCGGTTCTTCACGCTCTTCGCTTCAGGGACGGTCGTGAACAACAGCCCCGGCAACCGATCCGCCGTCGGCCGAATCTCGAACTCATCCGGCGCGTCTTCGACCACGACCCAGCCGAGCGCCTCCGCCCACCACCGCCCCAGCGCCGCCGGATCCGCGGCGTCGACCATGACCTGCTCCCATTCCAGACTCATGACGCGGCACACTACGACAACCTGGTCGGCCCCGGCGGAACCAGGGATGGCACCATTGCCCGTGGCGGCCGGTGGCGCTGACCAACCCCGGTGCCCCGGCCGCCCTCGAAGGACCCGTGGCCGCCACTGGTCAAAGTGGCTGTCCAAGGCGGTTACCCTGTGTCCGTGCCCTCTCCGACCACGTCACGCCGTGTCGCCATGCTCACCCTCGGGTGCGCCCGCAATGAAGTCGACTCCGAGGAACTCGCCGGTCGTCTCGCCGGCGGCGGCTGGGACCTGGTCGACCTCGAAGGCGGCGCGGACGGTGAGGCGGCCCCGGACGTCATCGTGGTCAACACCTGCGGCTTCGTCGAGTCCGCCAAGAAGGACTCCGTCGACACGCTCCTCGCCGCCGCCGACACCGGCGCGAAGGTCGTCGCCGTCGGGTGCATGGCCGAGCGCTACGGCGCCGAGCTGGCCGAGAGCCTGCCCGAGGCCAGCGCGGTCCTCGGCTTCGACCACTACCCGGACCTGGCCGAGCGCCTCGGCGACATCGTCCAGGGCCATGCCGTCCCCTCGCACACGCCGGTCGACCGCCGCACACTGCTGCCGATCACGCCTGTGCAGCGCCAGGAAGCCGCGACCGACGTCACCGTCCCCGGCCACGGCTGGGGCCCGCGGGTCATGCGCAAGCGCCTCGACGACGCCCCGGTCGCCTCGCTGAAGATCGCCTCCGGCTGTGACCGCCGCTGCTCGTTCTGCGCGATCCCGTCCTTCCGCGGCTCCTTCGTCTCCCGCACCCCCGACGAGATCGTCGCCGAGGGCGCGTGGCTGGCCGAGCAGGGTGTGCGCGAGCTGGTCCTGGTCAGCGAGAACTCCACCTCCTACGGCAAGGACCTCGGCCGCGAGCACGCCGGACAGGGCGCCCTCGAAGCCGTCCTGACCCGCCTGGCCGCCATCGGCGGCATCGACCGCGTCCGCGTGTCCTACCTGCAGCCCGCCGAGACCCGCCCGAACCTGGTGCGCGCCATCGCCACCACCGAGGGTGTCGCGGACTACTTCGACATGTCTTTCCAGCACTCCAGCGAGACCGTGCTGCGCCGCATGCGCCGCTTCGGCAACACCGAGTCGTTCCTCGGCCTGGTCAAGCAGATCCGCGAGCTGTCGCCCGCCGCGGGCATCCGCAGCAACGTCATCGTCGGCTTCCCCGGCGAGACCGAGGACGACGTCGACGAACTCGCCCGCTTCCTCACCGAGGCCAAGCTCGACGCGGTCGGCGTGTTCGGCTACTCCGACGAGGACGGCACCGAGGCCGAGAACCTGGGCGACAAGCTCGACACCGACACCATCGGCGCGCGCGTCGCCCGGATCTCCGCGCTGGTCGAGGAGCTGACCACGCAGCGCGCCGAGGACCGCGTCGGCTCGGAGGTCGTCGTGCTCATCGAGTGCGAGGAGTCCGAGGACGAGGACTGCAGCGGCCGCGCCGCCCACCAGGCCCCCGAGGTCGATGGCGAATGCGTCGTGGTCGACGGCAACGGAATTGATCGCGGCCCGGTCCTCGTCGGCGACCTGGTCGTCGGCGACCTCGTGCGCTGCCGCGTGATCGACAGCGAGGGCGTCGACCTGGTCGTCGAGCCCGTCGCGGTCATCCCGCGCGCGGCGGTGGCGGCCCCATGAGCCCGGCCGCGACCGGCGACGACGCGCCCGCCGCCGAACCCACGCGGCCGGTGCTCCCGGAGCCCACCCAGGTTCCGGTGCTCAACATCGCCAACCTGCTCACCCTGTCGCGGCTCGCTCTTGTCCCGGTCTTCCTGGTGGCCCTTTTCGTGGGCGACGGCCACGACTCCACGTGGCGGCTGATCGCCACCGCCATCTTCGGCGTCGCCTCCGTCACCGACCACGTCGACGGCTGGCTGGCCCGCAAACACGGCCTCATCACCGACTTCGGCAAGATCGCCGACCCGATCGCCGACAAAGCCCTCACCGGGGCCGCGCTCGTGGGGCTCAGCGTGCTCGGCGACCTGCCGTGGTGGGTGACGCTGGTCATAGCCGCCCGCGAGATCGGCGTGACGCTGCTCCGCTTCTGGGTGATCCGCCAGGGCGTGATCCCGGCGAGCCCGGGCGGCAAGCTCAAGACCCTGGTCCAGATCTTCGCGATCACGCTCTTCCTGCTGCCTCTGCCCGCGGGCTGGCTGCCGGTCTCCTGGACGATCATGGGTGTCGCGGTCGCACTGACCGTCATCACCGGCGTCGACTACGTGATCCGCGCCGTCCGGCTGCGCGCCCTGGGCAAGCGGGTCGTCGGCTCATGACCGCGCTGGCGCTGGTCCCCGGCCTGACGGCGGAGCCTGTCGCCGCGCTGATCGACCGCCTCCGCGAGCGCGGCGAGACCGTCGCCACCGCCGAATCGCTCACCGCCGGGCTCCTCACGGCCGTCCTGACCAGCGTTCCCGGCTCCAGCGCCGTGGTGCGCGGGGGGCTCGTCGTGTACGGCGCCGACCTCAAGTCGTCCCTCGCCGGAGTCGACGCCGCGCTCCTCGCCACGAACGGTCCGGTCGACCCCGACATCGCGGTGCAACTCGCCGCGGGCGCGCGTGACCGGTGCCAGGCGAGCATCGGCATCGGCCTCACCGGTGTCGCCGGACCAGACCCGCAGGACGGTGTGACGCCGGGCACGGTCTGGGTGGCGCTGATCAGCGCGCGCGGCCCGAGTGTGGCGCTGCTGACGCTCTCCGGAGATCGCGAAGAGGTCCGCGCGGGCGCTGTCCAAGGTGCGCTGGACCTGCTCACGGCCGATCTCGATACGCTCATCGAGTGAGGTTGTCGTCACCAAGCGTGCCTGACATGATCATGTCCGAAACCGGCGAACCCGCGTCCACCAGGGAACATTCGATCCTCTCCGATCGTTCGCTCTTGGCGGACTACCCGCAAAGGCGCTGCGTTTCGTCGGCGTCAGTCGGTAACGTTGTGGAGGAGACGGCCACACGTTGTCCCCAAGCCGGTCACCGACCGGGAAGGGAACGGCGTTCGGACTGGTTCCGCAGGAGGAAGGGAGGTGCGCGATGACCGTGCTGTTGCGAGAGGCGATCGGTGATCGGCTCCGACACGCCCGCACCAACCAGCAGCGCACGCTGCGGGAGGTCTCCCGCTCCGCGCGGGTCAGCCTGGGCTACCTCTCCGAGGTAGAACGCGGGCGCAAGGAGGCCTCAAGCGAACTCCTGGCCGCCATCTGCGACGCCCTCGCCCTGCCGCTGTCGGAACTGCTCCACAAGGTGGCCGCCGACATCGGCGCGCTGACCGCCGTGGAGCACTCCATGCCGGAGCAGGCGGCCGTCGAGGAGTCCACCAGGCAGGCGGGCCCCCGGGCCGCGGCCGAGGGCGGCAGGCTGGTCCCCGCGATCGTCGGGGAGAACCTGGCCGATCTGCGCATCCAGCCCGCGCTGTCGCACCGGATCGAGACCTCCCTGGGCGGCACCAGGGCGGGCGCGGTGTTCGCCGCCTGATCCCGTGTGGGTCATGGTCGCGATCGCGGCCGCCGTCATTGTGGCGGCCGCCATTCCCGTACTGACCGGCGCGCACCGACGACCCATGGGCGTGCCCGTTCGGGTACGGGCTGATTCCGCGATCGCGCGATCCCGACGACTGCTCGCCGACATCGACGCCGTGGCCTTGAGATCCACCACACTGGGCGCGGTCCGTCGTTCCGCGGCGGAGCTCGTCGCCGCGATAGAGCGAGCCGCCGATGAGTCGACGCAGGTCACAGCCGTGGACGGACTGCGCGAGGTGCGCGACGACGTCCGCGGGCCACACCCCGACCCCGCGGTGTTGGTCGCCCGTTTGGCCGCGCTGACCGCGGCCCTGGTCGGGGATCACCCGCAGTCCGGGCCCGAGCATCAGGGTTGATCTCCGAGGTAACCCTGAAATCTGCCGGGTCTGGTGGTACGGCTTCGACGCACCTGACACGATGGAACCCACAACGGTGCCGGAGCGTTGCCGTTTCGTGGTCGGCAGCGGGGTCCAGTGGTCCGGCAGGTACGAAGAAGGCAGGCGGAGGAGATGGCCAACCCGTTCGTGAAGTTCTGGAAGTACCTCATGGCGTCGTTCTCGTCGAAGATCGACGAGCACGCCGACCCGAAGGTGCAGATCCAGCAGGCCATCGAGGAGGCGCAGCGCGCGCACCAGGCCCTCTCACAGCAGGCCGCGGCGGTGATCGGCAACCAGCGCCAGTTGGAGATGAAGCTCAACCGCCAGCTCGGTGAGGTCGAGAAGCTGCAGGCCTCGGCCCGGCAGGCCCTCGTGCTCGCCGACGAGGCCCGTTCCAAGGGCGACGAGCAGAAGGCGACGCAGTTCGAGAACGCCGCGCAGTCCTTCGCCACCCAGCTCGTCACCGCCGAGCAGGGCATCGAGGACCTCAAGACGCTGCACGACCAGGCGCTGCAGGCCGCGGGGGCGGCCAAGACCGCCGTCGAGCGCAACGCGATGGTCCTGCAGAACAAGCTCGCCGAGCGCACCAAGCTGCTCAGCCAGCTCGAGCAGGCCAAGATGCAGGAGCAGGTCTCCAAGTCGCTCAACCAGATGAGCGAACTCGCCGCGCCGGGCAACACCCCGTCGCTTGAGGAGGTCCGCGACAAGATCGAGAAGCGGTACACCACCGCCCTCGGGTCCGCCGAGCTCGCCCAGAACTCGGTGCAGGGCCGGATGATGGAGGTCCAGGCCTCCACCACGGAGATGGCGGGCAACTCGCGGCTCGAGCAGATCCGCGCGTCCATGGCGGGCGGCAAGGTCGCGGGCGAGGTCACCAGCGGACCGGCGGCGGCGGCCGCGCCGACGGCCAACATCCAGGCGGAGATCCAGCAGCGGGTGGCCCAGGAGCAGAAGGCCAACCCGCAGGCCGGTTCCTGACCAGACGATGACGGGGTCGCGCAGGCGCGAGCTGATCAAGCTCGGAGAGTTGGTAGGCCAGCATGTGCGCGGCCCCTACGCGGACCAGATCCGCGGCACGATCGCCAAGTGGCGCGATCCGCGGGCCAAGGCCGTGCGGGAGCGGCGCAAGGCGGCGAGACGGACCAGGCTGTGGACCGCCACCGGTGTCACCACCGGTGGCGGCGCCGCCGTCCTGCAGACCGCCGTCGAGTCCCCTGGCGCGGGACCTGGGGTCCTGATCGGCGCCACCGTCATCGCGGGCTTCATGGCGGTCAGCGCGGGCATCCAGTCCAGGCGGCTGCACAAGCAGCCGCTGCCGGACCCGATCCGCATCCCCACGCGACTACCCGCCCGAGGCTCCCAGGCACGCGAACCGATGCGCCGCCTGGAGGAAGCCGAGGACACCCTCCATGAACTCCTGTCGCAGCTCTCACGCGGCGCCATGGTCCCGGCCGACTCGGTCGACCAGGCCCGACGCACCGGAGCCGACGCGGCGACCGCGCTGCGCGCCACCGCCGCCCAGCTCCACGCCGTGGAACGCGCCCGAGACCACGCCCCGCCGTCCGACCGCGCGGCCCTCTCCGACGGTGTCCGGCGATTGCGAACCCACCTCGACGAGGGTATCGACGGCTACTGCCGCCTGGTCGGCGCCGCCGGCCACGCCTTGGCCGCCAGCACCCGCACCAGCGGCCGCGCGGAACTCGTCGATGCCACGGACCACCTCGCAGGCCTTGCCCACGCCCTGCGTGAGCTGTCATAGCCCGAGGGATCCAACGGGCCCGGACATGCGTCCCACTGTCGAGACAAGGGGGCGAAATGGCCGATCGAAACCAACTACTGCGCCGACAGTTGCGCACGCGGATCTTGTTGGCCCTGTTGCTCGCCGCGGCGGGCTTTTTCCTGCTGCCCGTACTGGCCGTGTGGCTTGGTTTCCTTCCGCACCCGGGCACCACCGTCCTTGACCGGTCCCTCTCCGCCGCTTTTGTCCTGGGACTGCCCGCCGTGGCCTGCTGGGCCCATGTCAAAACCCTCGGCGACGCCCTGTCGGCCGAGAGCGAACGACCGCTGCCGCCGCCCCCCTGAGCCGTACCTGCGAACGCGACCGGCACCCCGCCAACGACGTTGTGCCCATGATCACTACCAGGCTCACGTCATGGCCCCCCAAATCCACCGTCTCCACCTCGAACCGACCCGAGGGGAGCCCGCCGTGGACACGATCGACCAGGCAGCACTGCGCGAGACCGTGGCCGAGCGCGTGGCCGAGGCGGCGGCCTATGAGGACCGCTTCTGGGACATCGTCGACAACAGCCACATCGACCGCACCCGCGCCTCCCGCATGCTCGACGTCGCGGTCGAGTGGATCGGCACCGGTCGCGGCGATGTCGTCGACCCGTACGCCCTCGTCCTGTCCTGGATGCCTGCCTAGAGCTACCGGTCCACCAGCCAGCACTAGCGCATCTGTGTGAACATCACGGTGTCGTATCGACTTGGCGACTACCTGCTGTGGCACCATGCACCGACAAATCCCGGGCGTGGGTGGAGGCGGCATTGACGGTGTGGTCCGTGCACGGTGACGGCCGCCGCGTCCGTGATGGTGATCAGGTCGCGCCCAACGAGCGGCTCAGCTGGCCGCTGACCATCGGGCTCGGGCTGCAGCACGTGGCCGCGATGTTCGGCGCCACGGTGCTGGTGCCCGCCCTCACCGGTTTCCCGGTGACGACCACGCTGCTGTTCTCCGGCGTCGGCACCCTGCTTTTCCTCATCATCACCCGCAACCGCGTGCCCAGCTATCTTGGCTCGTCGTTCGCGTTCATCGCGCCGCTGATGGCCACCCGCGACGAGGGCATGGCCGCGCAGCTCGGAGGCGTGCTCACAGCCGGTCTGCTGCTCATGGGTGTCGGCGTCGCGGTCAAGGCGCTCGGTGTGCGGCTGCTGGACTCGGTCATGCCGCCGGTCGTCACCGGCGCGGTCGTCGTGCTTGTCGGCCTCAACCTCGCGCCCACCGCGACCCAGTCGTTCGCCAAGCAGCCTGTGGTCGCCGTGGTCACCCTCGCCACGATCCTGATCTGCGGGGTCGCCCGCGGCCTGCTCTCCCGGGTCTCGATCCTGGTCGGCATGCTGGTCGGCTGGGCGTTCGCCGTCTTCACCGGCGCGCTGAGCGACGAGAGGATCGCCGCGCTCGCCGCCGCGCCCTGGTTCGGCCTGCCCGAACTGAGCGGCCCGCAGCTGCGCCCGTCGGTGGTCTTACTCGTCATCCCCGTCGTGATCGTGCTTGTCGCGGAGAACGCGGGACACGTCAAGGCCGTCGGCACGGTCACCGGCCGCAACCTCGACGGCAGTGTCGGCGACGCGCTCATCGCCGACGGCCTCGCCACCACGCTCGCGGGCGCGGGCGGCGGCTCGGGCACGACGACCTACGCCGAGAACATCGGTGTCATGGCGCTGACCAAGGTCTACTCGACCGCCACTTACGCCGTCGCCGCGCTGACCGCCATCCTGCTGTCCCTGGTCCCGAAGTTCGGCGCGCTGGTCAACACCATGCCCGACGGTGTCCTCGGCGGCGCCACGCTGCTGCTCTACGGCATGATCGGCCTGGTCGGCGTCCGCATCTGGATGGCCAACAAGGTCGACTTCACCGACCCCGTCAACCAGCTCGTCGCCGCCGCGGCCGTGGTGGCGGGCGTGGGCAACCTGACCATCACCATCGGCGAACTCACGATCGAGGGCATCGCCTGGGGCTCGATGTTCATCGTGCTGGCCTACCCGCTGCTGCGCTGGTGGCGCGGCCGCGGCGACGAGTTGGACAAGGTCACCGTGCGGCGACCGCGCGGTTGATCCGGCGCACCAGCGGCGGTCCCTCGTAGATGAACCCGGTGTAGAGCTGCACCAAGGTCGCGCCCGCGTCGAGCATCCGCTGCGCGCCGTCGGCGTCGAAGATCCCGCCGACGCCGATCACCGGCAGCCCGCTCTCCTGGTGCACGAAAGCCACCACGTCGCGCGCGCGCTCGGCCAGCGGCCGCCCGCTCAGGCCACCCGCCTCCGCGCCCGTCTCGACATCGGACGGCGCCAGGCCCTCACGGCTGAGCGTGGTGTTGGTGGCGATGATCCCGTCGACCCGGTGGTCGGCGCAGACCTGCAGCACCTCGGCGATCGCGTCGTCGGTCAGGTCGGGGGCGATCTTGACCAGCAGCGGCTTCGTCGACTCCCGGCGCAGCTCGCCGACCAGAACGTCCAGCGCCGCCCGGTCCTGCAGCCCGCGCAGCCCGGGGGTGTTGGGGGAGCTGACGTTGATCGCGAAGTAGTCGCCGTACTCGTGCAGGGCGCGCAGCGAGTGACGGTAGTCCTCGACCGCCTCGTCGACCGGCGTCACCTTCGACTTGCCGATGCTGATGCCCAGCGGCACCCCGACCGGCCCGGTCGCGCGCAGCCGCGAGGCCAGCGCGTCGGCGCCGGCGTTGTTGAAGCCCATCCGGTTGACGATGGCTTCGCTGTCGGTGAGCCGGAACAGCCGCGGCTTCGGGTTGCCCGGCTGCGGGTGCTGGGTGACCGTCCCGACCTCGACGAACCCGAACCCGAGCGCGGGCCACGCCCGCAGCGCGTGCCCGTCCTTGTCCATCCCCGCCGCGAGCCCCACGACGCCGGGGAAGTCCACGCCGAACGCCCGCACGGTCTTCGACGTGCCGAAGTAGTGGCGCAGGACGGACACGGCCGGGCGGACTTTCGCCAGGCGGGTCAGACCGGCCATCGTGCGGGTGTGGGCGATCTCGGGATCGCCGCCGCCGAGTTTGAACAGGGTGCTTCGAATCAGCTGCTGGTAGACCACGTCCACATCGTGTCACCCGCCCGGTTCGGACATGATGGTCGGTGTGAGCGTCGACGACTTGTACGGGCTGCCGCGGGAGGAGTTCATCCCCGCCCGCCGCGAACTCGCCCGCCAGGCCCGGGACTCGGGCGACAAGGAGGGCGCCGCGGCCATCGAGAAGCTGGCAAAGCCCACCACGGCCGCCTGGCTGGTCAACCGGCTGGCCCGCGAACACCCGGACGAGATCGAGTCCCTGGTCACCCTCGGCGACGAACTGCGCGAAGCCACCGGCAACGCGTCGGGCTCGGAACTGCGGGCCCTGACCCGCCGGCGCACTGAGCTGATCGGGCAACTCGTCGGCCTGGCGGGCGGATCGAAGCTGACCGAAGCGATCACCCGAGAACTCGAAGACATGTTCACCGCCGCCGTGGCCACCCCCGAGGCCGCCGAGGTCCTGCGCGCGGGCCGGATCACCACCGCCCGCGACTTGGCCATCGCCCCCACCTGGCCCGGCCTGTCCCTCACGCCGCCTGCTGAACCCGCCGCCAAGAAGCCCGCGGAGAAACCCAAGCCGCGCGCCAAGGCCGACGATGAACGCGCCCGCAAGGCCGCCGCCCGCCAAGCGTTGGCCGAGGCGAAGGCCCAGGTAAAAGCCGCCGAAGCCGAACGCGCCGCGGCGGACAAGGCCATCCGCAGGGCTGAGGACGCGGTCACCGCGGCCGAAAAACGCGTCCGCGACCTCAACGCCGAGCTGGACGCCGCCGAGGTGGCCGAATTGGAGGCCCGCCGCACCCTCCAGCTTGCCCGCCGGGACGCGAAAGAGGCCGAACGGGCATCCGGACTCGCCTGGCGCAAGATGCAGCAGGTAGAGGAGAGCTCAGCGGACTAGGCCGTGAGCCCACCGGTTGCCCATCGCCTGCGGACGACACGAGCCGCAGACCGCAGGCGGAAGGTGCTCCGGCACGTCACGACGTCGCTGGACGGGTTCGTGGCGGATCCCAATCACGCGACTCCGCCGCCGTCCCCGCCCCACCCCCAACCCGCGAGTCGCCCCGCCCGGCAAACGAGTCGCCCCTCCAGGCAAGTGAGTTCGACATTCGCGTTATCCCGAATGTCGAACTCACTTGCCGGAACGGGCGACTCGTTTGCCGGGCGGGGCGACTCGCGGGCTGTGGACGTCAGGCGGTTTGTCCGCGCGGATCGGGCCGAAACGCAAGAACGCCGCCCGCTCCACGTGGGAGCGGACGGCGTCCGTAAGCAGTCCTCGGCTTATTCGAGGTAGTCGCGCAGCACCTGCGAGCGCGACGGGTGGCGCAGCTTCGACATCGTCTTCGACTCGATCTGGCGGATGCGCTCACGGGTCACCCCGTAGACCTGCCCGATCTCGTCGAGCGTGCGCGGCTGGCCGTCGGTGAGGCCGAAGCGCAGGCGGACGACGCCCGCTTCGCGCTCCGACAGCGTCGCCAGGACCGACTGGAGCTGGTCCTGCAGCAGGGTGAACGACACCGCGTCCACGGCCACGACGGCCTCGGAGTCCTCGATGAAGTCGCCGAGCTGGCTGTCGCCCTCGTCGCCGATCGTCTGGTCGAGCGAAATGGGCTCCCGGGCGTACTGCTGGATCTCCAGCACCTTCTCCGGGGTGATGTCCATTTCCTTGGCGAGTTCCTCGGGCGTGGGCTCGCGGCCCAGGTCCTGGAGCAGCTCACGCTGTATGCGGCCGAGCTTGTTGATGACCTCGACCATGTGCACCGGGATACGGATGGTGCGCGCCTGGTCGGCCATCGCGCGGGTGATGGCCTGGCGGATCCACCACGTCGCGTATGTCGAGAACTTGTAGCCCTTGGTGTAGTCGAACTTCTCGACCGCGCGGATCAGGCCCAGGTTGCCTTCCTGGATCAGGTCCAGGAACGCCATGCCGCGGCCGGTGTAGCGCTTGGCCAGCGACACCACGAGCCGCAGGTTCGCCTCGAGCAGGTGGTTCTTGGCCCGCTCGCCGTCCCGCACGATCCAGCGCAGGTCGCGCCGCATCTGCGGCTGCAGCTTCTCGCTCTCGTCCTCGGACTTGCGCACCCGCTCCGCCGCGTAGAGGCCCGCCTCGATCCGCTTGGCGAGTTCGACCTCCTCCTCGGCGTTGAGCAGCGCGACCTTGCCGATCTGCTTGAGGTAGGCGCGCACCGAGTCGGCCGAAGCCGTCAGCTCGGCGTCCTTGCGGGCCTGCCGGAGCGCCTCGGACTCCTCTTCGTCCCAGACGAAGTCGCCGTCCTTGCCGGGTTCCTTGGGGTCCTTCTCCTCGGGCTCCTCGGCGACCTCCTCCACCGGCTCGACCTCGACCTCTTCCAGGTCGGCCAAGTCGGGGCTGTCGGCGTCCTCCGGCTCTGCGCCCTCGGGACCGTCGCCCTTCTTCGGCGCGGCCTTGCCCGCGGCGGCCTTCTTCGGCGCGCGCGCCGTCTTGGCGCCCGCGGCCTTCTTGGCCGGCGTCTTGGTCGCGGCGGTCAGGTCTTCTTCCGACTGCTCGCTCTTGGTCGTCTTGGCGGCGCTCGCCGACGCGGTGGAGCGTCGGGTTGCGGTTCGTGCGGCTGCCACGTACGCCCTTTCACAACTGTCCATCACAGCGGCGCCAAACTGGAAAAACACCTGGTCGCTGCCGGAGTTCGGGGGAGTGCCCTGCGGCTGCCTGAGCCATGGGCGTGTTCCATTGTAGCGACGCGCGGCGTGTCGCCGGGACACGCCAAGACCGAAAGTCGCCCAAGTCGTGTTTTCAGGCCCCGGCCGCGGCCACCGCCGCACCGACAATGCCCGCGTCATTGCGCAATTCCGCGGCGACGATCTTGGTCCGCACTTTGAGCAGCGGAAGCCATTTATCGGCCTTTTTGCTGACTCCGCCGCCCACGATGATCAGGTCCGGCCAGATCAGGTTCTCCAGGGACGAGATGTAGCGGGTGACCCGCTGCGCCCACTCCGTCCACGACAGGTCCTCCTCGTCCTTCACCGACGCCGCCGCGCGCGTCTCCGCGTCGTGGCCGTCGATCTCGAGGTGGCCGAACTCGGTGTTCGGGACGAGCTTGCCGTCGAGGAACAGCGCGCTGCCGATGCCGGTGCCGAAAGTCAGCAGGACCACCACGCCCTCCTGGTCGCCCGGCCAGCCGTAGCGGATCTCGGCCATCCCGGCGGCGTCGGCGTCGTTGAGCACGACTACGTCACGTTCGAGCCGCTTTCCGAACACGGTGGCGGCGTCGGCGTCGAGCCACGCCTTGTCGATGTTGGCCGCCGTGTGCGCGACGCCCTTCTTGATCACCGCGGGGAGGGTCACGCCCACCGGGCCGTCCCACTCGAACTTGGACACGATCTCGGCGACCACGTCGGCGACCGCGTCCGGCGTGGACGGGTTCGGCGTCGCGATGCGCACGCGCTCGCCGATCAGCCTGCCGGTCGCGAGGTCCACGACGCCGCCCTTGATGCCGGATCCGCCGATGTCGACGCCGAAGCCCTGGCCTGCTGCCGCACCCATCGCTCGACCTTCCTGTTCGATTCAGAACCAATTGTCCGCAGACATTAGCCGTCGTCGGTGGCGTGTGGTCGGATAGGCCGCGTGACGCTCACCCCACACGAGTTCCTCAAGATCGCGGTCGATGTCGCCACCCAGGCGGCCGACCTCGCCCGGACCGCCCGCGAGAGCGCCATCCAGGACGTCGACACCAAGTCCACCGCGACCGACGTGGTCACCGCCGCGGACCGCGCGGCCGAACGCCTGATCCGTGAGCGCATCGCCGAACTGCGCCCCGAGGACGCCGTGCTGGGCGAGGAGGACGGCGGCGCCGTCGGCGAGGGGGTCACCTGGGTCGTCGACCCGATCGACGGCACGGTCAACTACCTCTACGGCTACCCCTGGTACTGCGTGTCGGTCGCCGCGCGGGTCGGTGGGCACTCGGTCGCGGGTGCCATCGTCGAGCCGGTCAGCGGGCGCGTGTGGACGGCGGCCAAAGGCGAGGGCGCCTGGCTCGACGGCAGGCCGCTGCGGGTGTCCACGCCGGAGTCGGTCGAGCTGTCGCTCGTCGCGACCGGCTTCGCGTACTCGCGGGAGCGGCGCACGGCTCAGGCCGCCGTCGCGGCCCGGCTGCTGGGCCGGGTGCGCGACATCCGGCGCGGCGGATCGTCGGCCATGGACCTGTGCGCCGTGGCGGCGGGCTGGGTGGACGCCTACTACGAGCGGGGGCTCTCGCCGTGGGACTGGGCCGCGGGCGCCCTCATCGCCGCCGAGGCGGGTGCGTTGGTGTCCCGGCCCGGAGAGGACCCGGAACTCGGCCACGACGCCGTCTACGCCGCCGCGCCGACCATCGCCGACCCGCTCCGCACCACCCTTATCGACATCGGCGCAGGCGGCGACTATTAAGCGGCGCTCGGTGTTCTTCTAACAACGCTGGTTTAGGGCGCCGTCGATCAGGTCCTGGGGGATGGGGGCGGCGGGGCTGCCGTCGGCGAGCAGGCCGCCTTGGGCGTCCGGGTTCGACGCGGCCCACTCGGCGAGCGTCTCGACGACCTTGCGGGCCTCCGGGCTCGGCTTGAGGTGGTCGAACTTCTGGCCGATCGCGAAGTCGACGGTGCCGTCCTGACGCTCGTCGCGGACCAGTTCCGCGCACGGCTCCAGGAGGTTCAGCGTCCGCGCGACCGACATGCCCTGCTGCCCGAACCGGATCTGCGCGCGGCAGTCGAGCGACCCCCGCGGGTAGACCAGGTCGTTCGCCGGTTCGGCGATCTGGGTGAAGCCGAGTTCGCGCAAGGTCTCGGTGACGGCGCCCGCCTGGCGGTTCTGCCCGCTGGCGTTGATCACGCGCACCAGCGCGGTGCCCGCGGGAGCGGGGTTGGCCCGGTCGAGGCCCGCGCGGTCGAGGGTCTCGCCCAGCGGTGGGGGTGTGGTGCCGTCGGCGGTGACCGCGGGCGGCGGGGAACAGGACGTCTCGCGCGCGCTCGACCGGTCGGCTTTGATCACCTGGAGCCAGACGAGGCCAGCGGCGACGCCGAGGATCACGATGAGGATCAGCGCCGGGAGCGGACGACGCTTGCGGTAACGGCCTCCAGGGGCGTTTCGCATCACGTTGTCGGCCGCCACGATCGCGCCCTCCCTACGAACACCATGCCCTACCCCCGTAGGCATTGGGAGCCGGTTGCGCCGACTCGATTGTCGCTGCTGATCAGCCTATTGGATTCCGCGGATTCCGCAGCCCGGGCCGTGTCGTGGACCGCAGCTCCAGGATTGGCCTCCAGGAGCTGCCGTAAACGTGATCCATTGAGGGAATCGCACCACGCCGCCCGCTGGTGGGCAAGGAACGTGTCCGGACCGCAACACGCTGTAGATGATCTCATCCAGGCCGCCGACGCGCCCGAAACACCCCCAGGAGGGTGATGCTGTGCATGAGCGGCCGCTTATGGGCTACCCTCTGCCCGCTCCGGTCGCCGAAGAAGCCTGCCGAATCGATTCGGACGGCTGTGCCAAGCCCGACGCGACCGGCGAGACCACCGTCACTCTAGTGGCGGGCACAAACCGGGGTGCTGGAACGTTGACCAGCGGCACGACCCACATCCTGATGGACCGCAGGGGTGAAAGAAGATGGCTACCGACTACGACGCACCGCGCCGCAGCGAGGCGGACGATCTCGCTGAGGACTCTCTTGAAGAGCTCAAGGCGCGGCGGAACGAGAACCAATCCGGTGTCGTCGATGTGGACGAGACGGACACGGCGGAGAGCTTCGAGCTGCCTGGTGCCGATCTGTCCGCGCTCTCGGGTGAAGACCTCACCGTTCGCGTGGTGCCCAAGCAAGCCGACGAGTTCACCTGCTCGAAGTGCTTTCTTGTGCACCACCGCAGCCGATTGGCCGAGGACAACGGCGGCACGTACGTCTGCCGCGACTGCGCGTAAAGCCCACCACGCAGCGCGTCGGACTAGCACGACCTGGAACAGCCGGGCCTCCCCCTGGGGAGCCCGGCTGTCCTCATGCCGCCCTCATGCCTCGGAGGATCGCGGCCAGTTCCTCGGGCCTGCGTGTGCTGAACACCCAGTACGGCGTGGGGTCGGCGGGATCGGTCACCTGGACCCGCAGCAGCGGCCCGACCCAGCCCCGGTGCAGCATGAACGCGGCCGGGTCGAGGTGCGGACCCAGCACGCGGCGCTTGTCCTTGGCACCGAAGACCTCGACCTCGCCGACGAACTCCAGCGGCAGGTGCGCGTCGGCCACCCGCAACTCGCCGTCCTCGACGGCCACCTTCGTGCGGCCCGACCTCACGATGAGCGACAGCGCCAGCGGCACGATCACCACGTACGGCAGCCACGCCCGGACACCCGGGTAGCCCATGTGGATCTCGGCGGCCAGCAGGCCCGCGGCGATGAGCGGCAGCGGCCACCAGTACCAGGTCACATACAGGCGCTCGCGGTAGCGCTCGCCGGTGGTTTCGGGTGCGCGCGCACCCGTGCCTGAGGTATCTGTCACGAAGCCAGGGTAGTCTCGCCGCTCGTGCCCAGCGTGGAGGTCCTGCTCACCCGGATCGATCCGGACGTCCCCCTGCCGTCATACGCCCGTCCGGGCGACGCGGGGGCCGACCTGGTGACGACCGTGGATGTCATCATCGCCCCGGGACAGCGGGTGACCGTCGGAACGGGCATCGCCATCGCCCTGCCCGAGGGGTTCGCCGGCTTCGTCCATCCGCGATCCGGGTTGGCCGCCAAGGCGGGGCTGAGCGTGGTGAACACGCCTGGCACGATCGACTCGGGGTACCGCGGGGAGATCAAAGTCTGTTTGATCAACCACGACCTGACCACACCGATCAGCCTGCGACGCGGAGACCGGGTCGCGCAGCTGGTGGTGCAGCGGGTGGAGCACGCGGTGTTCCGCGAGGTGGACGAGCTGGGGGAGTCCCGGCGCGGCACCGGGGGATACGGGTCGACCGGCGGGCACCAGGTGCTCACCGGCTCGGCGGGGACGGAGGACTAGGTGGGACTGTTCGGGCGCCGCAAGCGCACTGCCGAGGAACCGGCCGTCGTCGAAGAGGACTTCGACGACTCAGACCATGACTCTGACGACGAGCTCGTTGCCCGCGATGACGGGCCGTTCGACGAGACCGAAGCTCCCGACGACGATTTCCCCCGGCTCGACCTGGGGTCGGTCCGCATCCCGGTGCCCGACGGCGCCCAACTGCAGGTCGAGATGGACCCGAGCGGCCCGGTCCGGGCGGTGCACGTGCTCACTCCGGTCGGCCAGCTCACGCTGAACGCCTACGCCGCGCCCAAGTCCGGTGGCCTCTGGCGCGAGGTCTGCGGCGAACTCGCCGAGCAGCTGCGCTCCGACGGTGCCACCGTCCGCAGCCAGGTCGGCGACTGGGGCCAGGAACTGAGCGCGTCCCTCGGCGAGGTCGCCCTGCGCTTCGTCGGCGTCGACGGTCCCCGCTGGATGCTGCGCGGAGTCGTCGCGGGCCCCCCGGAACTGGCCGACACCAGCGCCGAGGCTCTGCGGGCCATGGTGCGCAGCACGGTCGTCGTGCGCGGCACTCAGCCGATGCCGGTCCGCACGCCGCTGCAGATCGATCTGCCGCAGGCCATCGCCGAGCACATCGCCCAAGCGGGGGAGTGAGCACACAGGTCTGACACTTCCGTCGCACCGAGCCTCGGTAGTCCACAGCGACCGAGGCTCGGTCCACAGCTCTCGACCGCCCTCTGCCGTGCCGCCCGTTTCCACGAGAACGTGGTCGGGACAGCAGCGGCGGAAGGAGCGGGAACGTGTACGAGACGGTGGTGACGATCGTGGGCTGGATCTGCGGCGAACTCACGCGCAGGCGCACCGGGGACGATGTCCAGGTGGTCAGCTTCCGGATGAGAGCCCAGGAGCGGCGCTATGACCCCGACACCGGCGAGTGGTCCGATGGTGAGCGGATGTTCCTGTCCGTCCACTGCTGGCGCACGCTGGGTCAGAACGTGGCCGCCTCCCTGACGAGAGGCGATCCGATCATTGTCACCGGCAGGCTGTACCACCGGGAACACCTGGCGGAGGGAAAGCAGCGCCTCAGCGTCGAACTTGACGCGAGATCGGTGGGACCGGACCTGTCCCGGTGCGCTGTGACGGTGAGCCGGGAGGAGAAGGCGGCGGCATGAGGACAAGCCTGCCGTAGTTGCCGAGATCCGGTGCTGAGCCCACAGCCATGCCGGGCTGTGGGACCACGGATCAGACCCCCGCGGGCGGCACCTACGAAGCGTGGTTGTCGCCAGCCCCGACAGCGAGCAATGGCCTGCGGCGATGCCTCCGGGGCCCGGGCTTGGGCATGCGGCGACATGGCTCGTCTACCGGGTCGCCACCGCGCGAGGCTGCGGTCCCGGCATACCGGCTCGCGGTCCGCGACACGCCCTGCGACTGCGACAGCGGTTCGCGGCCTACGGCTCGTCGGTCGTCACCTCGGCGACCGGCAGCAGTTCCACCGTGGCGCCCGAGGCGGCCAGCAGGTGTGCCGCCGCGGCGCGGCGGGGGTCGGTGCGGTAGGTGGTCAGGCCGGACTCGTCGGCGAACGACAACAGGTGTACCTCGGTGCGCTCATCGAGTGATCGGAGTCTGCGGTCGAGGCGACCGCCGTGATCGGAGAGGAGGGGAAGCACGGTCGACTCATAGGCGAGGAACGCTTCGAGGCCGCCTTCGGGGATGCGGGCGATAGCCACGTACTCGATCACCCCTGGCTCGCCTTCAGCCACGCCAGCACCGTGGCCCGACCCAGGGCCTCCGGGTCGACGCCGATGATCTCCAGTCGGGTCGTGCACAGGGCGGCTTGGGGGAGGGCGCGGGTCCACGCGGTGGCGACTTCCATCGGGTGAATGGCGTCGTCGGTGCAGCCTGCCACTCCGCAGGGCATGGTCAGCCCGGCCAGTTCGTCGAGGGTGGGGGCGGGTCGGTCGGCTGCGGTGTCCAGGGAGTCGGCGAGGGCGTCGCCGTAGCCGGTCCAGGCTCGGGTGAGTTCGGTGGCCAGCCACCCGGGCACGTCGGCGACCGCGGCGGCGATGGCGGCCGTGGGGCCAAGCGACCGGACGGTGGTGGCGCTGTGGCGGGCGGCGACGGCCGCCGGTGCCGCTTCGGGCTTGCCGTGCCAGCCGGGCAGGGCCAGCAGCAGCCCGGCGCAGCGGTCGGGGTTGCGCACGGCCCACTCGGCCGCCAGGTGGGCACCCAGGGAGATGCCTCCGGCGATGATCGGCCCGTCCTGGGCGGCCTCGTCCAGGACGGCCAGATGGGCGCTGACCAGGTCCGCTCCGGGAATCGGCGCGGGCAGGACCGCCTTGAGGCCGACGGCGGCCAGCGGCACGTCGAACACCGAGCGCACGAACACGTCGTCGGAGCCGGTTCCGGGCAGCAGCACGGCGGTGCGGGCGCCAGTCGGCGGCTGGGTCACACTGGTGCCTCGTTCCTTGTCCTGTTGGTACCCCACGCGGTTAACCTGATTGTGCATGGGTCGTTCGTCGGGGCCGACCCCACCACAGAAGCGGATTCACATGGGCACCAAGGGGGACGGTTATTGGCACCGTCTGGTCAAACGACTGACCACCGACGTGGACGTGCTCGACGCTGACGACCTGTCCGAACAGGCCCAGGCGCACGGCGCGCGGCGGGCGAGTGAGTGTCACTCCGGTGACGAGGTGACCGTTCTCGGTCGTTTACGCAGCGTCGAGCTGTGTCCGCGGGACGCGGTGGCCACGTTGGAGGCCGAGCTGTTCGACGGGACCGAGGGCGTGACACTAGTCTGGCTCGGTCGTCGCCGGATCCCGGGGATCGAGCCGGGCCGCACCGTCAAGGCGAAGGGCCGGATCGCGGTCCGCGACGGCCGCAAGGTTCTGTACAACCCCTACTACGAGCTGCAGACCACCACATGACGCAACCGGCCCCTGAGGTCAACAAGCCCGCCGACGACGATCAGCCCATGCCCACCCTGCTGGAGCAGATGGGCGGAGTCAGCGGGCTGATCTATTCGTCCGTCCCGGTGCTGGTGTTCGTGCTCGCGAACGCCCTGTTCGGCCTCACGGTCGGCATCTGGAGCGCCATCGGCGTCGCCGTGCTGATCACCGTCCTGCGCGTCGTGCGCAAAGAGGCGCTGCAGCCCGCGATCTCCGGCTTCTTCGGGGTCGCGATCGCCGCGTTCATCGCGAACCAGACCGGTTCCGCCAAGGGCTTCTTCCTGCTCGGCATCTGGACCAGCCTCGTCTACGGCGGGATCTTCCTGCTGTCGGTGCTGGTCCGCAGGCCCCTGGTCGGCGTGATCTGGTCCCTGCTGAACGGTCTGGGCCAGAGCTGGCGCAAGGACAAGCCGTCGCGGCGGGCCTACGACATCGCGACGCTCACCTTTGTCGCCGTGTTCGCCGCGCGCTACATCGTGCAGAAGTGGCTCTACGACGAGGACCTCACCGGCTGGCTGGCCGTCGCCCGGCTCGCCATGGGCTACCCGCTCTTCGCCGTCGCGCTGGCCGTGACGGTGTGGGCCGTTCGCCGCGCCAAGCACCGCCAGGAGCTGCGTGAGGCGACCGAGGAGACCGACGAGCAGGTCGAGGCCCGGCTGCGTGCCAAATACGGCGAGACCTCCTGACACCGACGTAGAGCAGGCCATCACCCCCCGGGGTGGTGGCCTGTTCCGTACCCGGAGAAGTTTCTCTTCCGGCCATTTTGCGGAAGCCCGCCGTCGCGTAGACTTACGGTTACGTAACCGTAGGGACGTCTTGGGGGAGACGCCGGGAAATCCGAGGTAGCCAGCAGTGACGACCACTCTCGATGCCACACCGCCACCCGCCGCACCCGGATCGAAACCCCTCACCGACCGCCGCAGAGGCTTCGCCGAGCAGGCCGCGGTCTACGCCTTCGTCGTGATCCCCTTCCTCGCGCTCGCCGCCGCCGTGCCGTTCGCCTGGGGCTGGGGCCTGGGCTGGGTGGACATCGGCCTCGCGGCCGCGTTCTACGTGATCAGCGGCCTCGGCGTGACCATCGGCTACCACCGCCTGTTCACCCACGGCTCGTTCCGCGCGAAGCGCGGCCTCAAGATCGCGCTCGCCGTCGCGGGTCAGCTCTCCGCGCAGGGCTCGGTCATCGAGTGGGTCGCCGACCACCGCCGCCACCACGCGTTCTCCGACAAGGAGGGCGACCCGCACTCCCCGTGGCTCTTCGGCACCGGACCGGTCGCCATCGCCCGCGGCTTCTGGCACTCGCACGTCGGCTGGCTCTTCGACCGCGACTGCACGACCGTCGACCGCTTCGCCCCCGACCTGGTCGCCGACGAGGACCTCAAGGCCGTCGACCGGCTGTTCATCCTGCTCACCACGCTTTCGCTGGTCCTCCCGGCGGTCCTCGGCGGCCTGATCACCTGGTCCTGGTGGGGCGCGCTGACCGCGTTCTTCTGGGCGGGCCTGGTCCGCATCTCGATGCTGCACCACGTCACGTGGTCGGTGAACTCGATCTGCCACATGATCGGCGAGCGGCCGTTCAAGTCCCGCGACAAGGCGTCCAACTTCTGGCCGCTGGCGATCCTGAGCTTCGGCGAGTCCTGGCACAACCTGCACCACGCCGACCCGACCAGCGCCCGCCACGGCGTGCTGCGCGGCCAGATCGACATCTCCGCGCGCACGATCTGGATCTTCGAGAAGCTGGGCTGGGCGTCCAACGTCCGCTGGCCCACCCCGCAGCGCATCGAGAAGCTGCGAGTCGCGAAGTAAGCCTGAACAAGCGAAAGGCCCGCACCCCGATTGGGTGCGGGCCTTTCGTTGCTCTAGTGGCCGAGGGCCTTTCGGATCTCGTCTTCGACGTCGGCGGAGGCCACGAAGAGGAGTTCGTCGCCGCCTTCGAGTGAGTCGTCCGGCTGCGGGACGATCACCCGGCCGCCGCGCAGGATCGTCACCAGGGCCGCGTCGCGCGGGAGTTTGATCTCGCGCACCGCCCGCCCGGCCCACGGGGTGTCGTGCGGCAGCGTCATCTCGACCAGGTTGGCCTGGCCCTGGCGCAGGGTCAGCAGCTGCACCAGCCCGCCGACGCTCACCGCCTCCTCGACCATGGCCGCGAGCACCCGCGGGGTCGACACGGCGACGTCCACACCCCAGGCCGAGGTGAACAGCCACTCGTTGGCCGGGTCGTTGACCCGGGCGACCACGCGCTTGACCGCGAAGACCGTCTTGGCCAGCAGCGAGACCACCAGGTTGACCTTGTCGTCGCCGGTGGCGGCGATGACGCAGTCGCACAGCTGGATGCCCGCGTCCTCCAGCGACGCGAGCTCGCAGGCATCCGCGAGGACCCACTCGGCCTGTTCGACCGTGTGCGGCTCGAACTGCTTGGCCTCACGTTCGATGAGCATCACCTGGTGGTCGCCGCCGACCAGTTCGGCGGCGATGGAGCGGCCGACAGCGCCTGCTCCGGCGATCGCGACGCGCATCAGTGACCCTCCTCCGGCGCCTGGGCGGCGGCCGTCGTGACGTCGGTGACCGTGCCGGAGAGCGCGGCGACATAGACCTGGTCGTCGGCCTGGATGACCGTCTTCGACTCGGCCAGCACGCCGGTGCCGAACCGCATGATGAACGCGACCCGGCAGCCCGTGGCGCTCTGGAAGTCGCGCACGGTCCGCCCGACCCAGTCCTCGTGCACCGGCACCTGCAGCAGCGCGACCTTGCCCGACGGGTCCCGCCAGGCCGAGGCGACGCCATCGGGCAGCAGCGTGCGCAGCAGCCGGTCGGTCGTCCACGGCACGGTGGCCACGGTCGGGATGCCCAGGCGCTCGTAGACCTCGGCGCGCTTGGGGTCGTAGATGCGGGCGACGACGTGGTCGACGCCGAACGTCTCCCGGGCCACCCGGGCGGAGATGATGTTGGAGTTGTCGCCGCTGGAGACCGCCGCGAAGGCGCCCGCGCGCTCGATGCCCGCCTCGATCATCACCTGGCGGTCGAAGCCGGGACCCACCACCTGCTGGCCGTGGAAGTCGGCGCCGAGCCTGCGGAAGGCCTGCGCGTCCTTGTCGATCACGGCGACGGTGTGGTCCAGGCGCTCCAGCGCGTGGGCCATCGAGGCCCCCACACGGCCGCAGCCCATGATCACCACGTGCACGACCAGCCTCCTCGCAGGTAAATCACCCAAATCGGACGTCCGACGATCAGTCGGCGGACGCCACGGTTGAACCTACCGGTGCCTGGTCCGAAAGTGTGACGCGACCGCCTACGCTGTGCACCCGTGTCCAAGTTCTCAACGGCGGTCAAGCGACTGCTCGTCGGACGGCCATTTCGCAGTGACCGCCTGGCGCACACCCTGCTCCCGAAGCGCATCGCGCTGCCGGTGTTCGCCTCCGACGCGATGTCTTCGGTGGCCTACGCGCCGGAAGAGATCTTCTTGATGCTGTCGGTGGCCGGATTGTCGGCCTACACCTTCGCCCCGTGGGTCGGTGTGGTCGTCGTGGTCGTCATGCTCACCGTGGTGGCCAGCTATCGGCAGAACGTGCGCGCCTACCCGTCCGGCGGCGGTGACTACGAGGTCGCCACGGTGAACCTGGGCCGCAAGGCGGGGTTGACGGTGGCCAGCGCGCTGCTCGTCGACTATGTGCTCACCGTCGCCGTCTCCATCGCCGCGGCCATGTCCAACATCGGCTCGGCGGTGCCCTTCGTGGCGACCCACAAGGCGGAATTCGCCGTCCTGGCCATCGTGGTGCTGACCGCGATCAACCTGCGCGGCATCCGTGAGTCCGGAACCACGTTCGCGGTCCCGACCTACGCCTTCATGATCGGCATCATGGGGATGATCGGCTATGGCCTGTTCCGTGGTCTCGTGCTCGACCAGGAGATGCCTGCCGAGAGCGCGAACTTCGAGCTCCACGCTGAGCACGGCGAACTCATGGGCCTGGCCCTGGTCTTCCTGATCCTGCGTGCGTTCTCCTCGGGCTGCGCCGCGCTGACCGGTGTCGAGGCGATCAGCAACGGCGTACCCGCCTTCCGCAAGCCCAAGTCGAAGAACGCCGCGACGACGCTGCTGCTGATGGGCCTCATCGCCGTGGTGATGCTGATGGGCCTGATCGTGCTCGCGCAGCTGACGGGGGTGAAGGTCGCCGAGGACCCGGCGCAGCTGGTCAACGCCCCTGAGGGCTACGAGCAGAAGACGATGGTCGCCCAGATCGCGAGCGCGGTGTTCGCGGGGTTCCCGACGGGCTTCTGGTTCGTCACCATCGTCACCGCCCTGATCCTCGTGCTCGCCGCGAACACCGCGTTCAACGGGTTCCCGGTGCTCGGCTCGATCCTCGCCCAGGACCGCTACCTGCCCCGCCAGCTGCACACCCGCGGCGACCGCCTCGCGTTCTCCAACGGCATCATCGGGCTCGCGGCGTTCGCGGTCATCCTGGTCGTGGCGTTCGACGCCGAGGTCACCAGGCTCATCCAGCTCTACATCGTCGGTGTGTTCGTCTCGTTCACGATGAGCCAAACGGGCATGATCCGGCACTGGAACCGCAAGCTGGCCTCGGAGTCCGACCCGGTCGAACGCCGCCGGATGCGCCGCTCGCAGGCGATCAACGCGTTCGGCCTCGCGATGACCGGCGCCGTGCTGATCGTCGTGCTGATCACCAAGTTCCTGTCGGGCGCCTGGATCGCCATCGCCGCGATGGCCGCGCTCTACGCGATGATGACCGCCATCCGCAGGCACTACGACCGAGTCACGGCGGAACTGGTCAAGGCCGAGAGCGCTGGGCCGATCCTGCTCCCGTCGCGCATCCACTCGATCGTGCTGGTCTCCAAGCTGCACCTGCCGACGAGGCGCGCGCTGGCCTACGCCAGGGCGACCCGGCCGGACGTGCTCGAGGCCATCACCGTCAACGTCGACGACATCGACACCAAGCGGCTGGTCGTAGAGTGGGACAAGCAGGACTTCACGGTGCCGCTCAAGGTGATCGAGTCGCCCTACCGCGAAATCACCAAACCGGTGCTGGACTACGTCAAGCGGGTCCGCACCGACAACCCACGCGATGTGGTCACCGTGTTCATCCCCGAGTACGTGGTCGGGCACTGGTGGGAACAGTTCTTGCACAACCAGAGCGCCCTGCGGCTCAAGGGCAGGCTGCTGTTCCAGCCTGGCGTGATGGTGACCAGTGTGCCGTGGCAGTTGGCGTCCTCGGCGGGTGTGCACGTCGACGACGTGGTCGCACCCGGCCTGGTGCGCCGCGGCCTGGCCGTCGATGAGGAGGAAGAACGCCGGTGACCGACTGGACGGGACGACGGGTCGAAGTGGAGGTCGGCGCGGTCGCGCACGGCGGCCACTGCGTCGCGCGGGCCGAGGGGCGGGTCGTGTTCGTCCGGCACGCGCTGCCGGGGGAACGCGTCATCGTCGAGATCACCGACGACAAGGGCGGCTCGTTCTGCCGCGGCGACGCGGTGGAGGTCCTGACCGCCTCACCCGCGCGCGTCGAGCCGCCGTGTCCGCTGGCCCGGCCGGGCGGCTGCGGTGGCTGCGACTGGCAGCACGCCACCGGCGCGGAGCAGCGGAACCTGAAGGCGGCTGTCGTCGCCGAGCAGCTGAAGCGACTCGCGGGCCTCGACTGGGACGTCGAAGTCGAGGAACTGGCGGGCGGTCTGCTGCACTGGCGCACCCGCAACCGGCTCGCCGTCGACCGCCAAGGCCGCCCCGGCTTCCGCGCGCACCGCAGCCACAAGGTCATCCCGGTCGAGCACTGCCACATCGCCGCGCCGGGCACCGTCGACCAGGTCGTCGGCAAGAAGTGGAAGCCGCGCGCCGAGGTCGACGTCTCGGTCGACGCGAACGGCCGCACCCACATCAGCGAGATCAGCGAGGTGCGGCGCGAGACGGTGTCCCGCCGGGTCTCCGGCTCCGCGGTCGCCGTCGAACGCGCCGCCCGCCGCGACTGGCGGCTCGACGCCCACGGCTTCTGGCAGGTCCACCCGGACGCCGCGGACATGCTGGCCGAGGTCGTCTCCGAGTGGTCGGGCGCCAAGCCCTCGGCCTGCGCGTGGGACCTGTACGCGGGCGTGGGGCTGTTCGCGGCCGTGCTGGCCGAGCAGGTCGGCCCGGAAGGGTCGGTCATCGCGATCGAGTCCGCCCGGCGCGCGGCCGAGGACGGCGCCGACAACCTGAGCGACCTGCCCCAGGTCCGGGTATTCGCAGGCATGGTCGAACAGGTCCTGGTCGACGGCGACCTGCCCGACCCGGACGTGGTTGTCCTCGACCCGCCCCGCAAGGGCGCGGGCCGGGAAGTCGTGGACGCGATCGCGGCACGCTCGCCCGAGCGCGTGATCTATGTGGCGTGCGACCCGGCTTCGCTGGCTCGGGACGTGGCTTCGTTCGCCGGGCACGGATACCGGCTGACGCGGCTCCGCGCGTTCGACACGTTCCCGATGACGCACCACGTGGAGTGCGTGGCTCTGTTGGAGCGCTGACGAATGGCCCGCCCCGGCTTGGGGGCGGGCCATAACTGTCAGAGGGCGGTCAGTTCGATGATCCGGCTTCGCATGGCCGTCCGGTCGGCGGGTGCGACGGTGATCCATGGTCGCCCGTGGGCCCGGCGGCGCCCGGCCATACCTGTCAGAGTGCGGTCAGTTCGCCCATGGTCTCGGTGATCCGGCTGCGCATGGCCGTCCGGTCCGCGGGCGCCACCGTGATCCACGGCCGCCCGTCGGCCCCGGCCGTGCTGATCGCCAGGTACCGCCCGTCGTCGGCTCGGTCGAACCACCTGGCCGCGAGTGCGCGCCTGCGTCGCCCGGATTCCCGCAGGTTGATCCCGATCTGCCCGCCCGCCGGATGCGTGCCGCTCATCAGGTCCCGCAGGTGCGGAGCCCGGTCCTTGGGTTCCCACGGGCTCGTCTCCTCGGGAACCGCGCCCGCCAAAGCGTCCGCCGCCATCGGCTCCGGTCGCCACGCACCCGGTTTGCCCTCGGGCAGTTCGTCGAGGGCGGCGTCGACGAGCCGCTGCGGTGGGATCTCCCTCAGCGTCAACGTGCCGCCCGCGTGTGAGTCGGCGCCGGGTTCCTGTCGCAACAGGACCGTTCGCCCGTCGGTGCGGGCGGTGATCACCCGCACCGGCGACGACAGGTTCTCGCCGGCGAGCCACACCGAGTCGAGCCACTGCTCGGCGGAGGCCACCACCCGCAGCGCCCGTTCCAGCCCCGGATCGGGGGCGCTGACGTGGAACAGCCCGCGGTCACGCAGGCTGTCGCGCACGCGCAGCGCGATGGACACGCGGTCGCGGTCGGTCCGGCCGAAGCTGGGGACCTGCAGCGGGAACGGGTAGTCGCCCAGGTTCAGCGTCTGCCAGACGTAGTCGAACTCGGTGGTGGTCAGCGACCACGGCTGATCAGACACCGATGATCGGCCTTGCGCACGGCTCATCCGAGGCGAACAGCCCGTCGTCCTTCTGCACGAACTTGGTCAAGCGTTCCTCGTCCTCGTCGCCTTGCCCGCGCGCGCCGCCGCCGCCGAACGGGCCGCCGAGCCCGCCGGCGCGCCCAGCCGCGCCACGGCCCGCGCCGATGCCACCGCGACCGGCAGGCCGCATGCCCGCCCCCGCACCGAACCCGCCGCCCAGCCGACTGTCCGCCCCGCTGCCGGGCCCGCCTCCCGAGAGCCCGGAGGTGATCCCCGCCGCCGACCCGCCCCCGCCGGGGACCTGGCCGAACGAACTGGCCGACGTGCCCGCGGTACCCGGACTGGTCGACGACACCGCCGTCGCGAACGCGGGCGTGGTCGAGTCGACGTCGACGTAACCCTTGGAGTAGAAGCGTTCCATCACCTCGGCACCGCGCTGCTGGGCCTGCTGCTGCTCGGCGAACTGTTTGAACACGTCGCCACCGCCGCCGACCGTCGCGCCCGCCGCGGCGCCCAGTGCCGCGCCCGCGGCGATCCCGGCGGGGCCCGCGGCGGCACCGGCGATCGCGCCGACCACACCGCCGATGATGGCCCCCTCGGCCGCCACGACGAGCAGTCGCTGCCAGTTGAAGTCCTGCGGCTCCGGCAGGTTGATCTTCGCGAGGTCCACCGCGGCCGCCGCCTGGTGGATCCGGATCCCGGTGCCGTCGATCGCCGCGCCGAACGCCGAACCCCACTGGGCGAAGGCGGTGCAGTACCCGTCGGCGGCCGTGGCGGCGGGACCGGTCCAGGTCTCGGCGACGGCCTCGGTCACCTCGCGGCGGAACGTCTCGAAGCTGTCGGCGATCTGGCTGCCGAGCGCCTGCCAGGTCGACCCGGTCTCGGCCATGGCGTCCGGGCTGATGGCGTCGAGCAGCGCGCGCATCTCCTCGAGCTGCCACGCCTGCCAGTTGTCGAGTTCGGCGATCGTCGGGGCGTCGTAGCCCGCGCCCGCCGCGTCGGCCTGCTTGTCGCCCTGGGCCGCGAGCGCGTCGTGCCGGGCGCCGCCGTCCGCCGTGGCCGCGGCCTGGCCGCGCTCCTGGGCGTCGCGCGCGCTGGGGCCGTCGGTGCCGACCAGGGCCGACTGCACTTCCAGGATGGGGGCCAGCAGCTGTTCGACGGGGTTCACGCGCCGGTCCTCTCCGCCAGGTTCCGGAACTGGGCAGCGGCCGACTCATCGGTGTGGTCGTAGCCCGCGGCCGCGTTGTCGTAGCTCGCGCCGAGCCGGGCGAGCAGGTCTCGGGCCTGGGTGAGCAGGTTGATCAGCGAGTCGGGGCCGTCACCCGCCTTCGCGGTGAACTTGTTCGACAGCGACTCGCCGACCGCGCACTGGCCGAAGTTGTCGGTGCGCACCAGTCCCCGGGCCGTCTCCAAGGCGCTGTCGATGCGGTGCACCTGGTCTCGGCAGGCCTTGGCGGCGCGGCGGGCGCCGCCGGGGTCGACGCTGAACCGGTCGGTGTTCAGCAGCGTCTCGATCTGGCTCTGGCGCCCGATCAGCTCGGCCAACGCCCCCGCGGAATCGGCGAAGGCCGGGTCGTTCGGTCCGCGCACTGCTACCCCCAGATTATGCTCATCATTCAGATTACGATCCCAATGCTACCGGGCGTGGTCGTTCGGAAGCGGAAAATGTCTCGATTGCGCCGGGTACCCTCTCGGCACCCATAGATCGACTCAGTAGGGACATCGACCCAGTAGGGACACAGCAGTGACATCGCGCCGACTGCCTCGGGCCGAGCGGGCCGCGCTGACCCGGGAGGAACTGCTGGCCGCCGCCAAGCGGGTGTTCGCCCGCCGCGGGTACGCGGGCGCCTCGATCGCCGACATCGCCGAGGAAGCCGGCTATAGCCACGGCGCGGTGTACTCGAACTTCGAGAGCAAGCAGGACCTGTTCTTCGCCCTGTTCACGGAGAGCACCGAAGACCGGGTCGCGGTGATCAAAGCCTTCTTCGCCGCGGCGGGCGGCACGTTCGCCGAACGCGTCAAGCTGCTCGCCGACGAGAGCACCCGCCAGGTCCACCTGGACCCCGACCGGTTCCTGCTGAACCTGGAATTCTCGATCGTCGCCGCCCGCGACCCCGCGCTGCGCGCCACATTCGCCGACCGGATCGAGTCCATTCCCCGGGCGGTCGCCGAGATCATCGCGGCCGAACAGCGAGCGGGCCGGATCCGGGCCGACGTCGACCCGATGGAACTGGCGATCGGCCTGCACGCCCTGAGCATCGGCCTGGGAATCGACCACTGGATCGTGCCCGGCGCGGTCCGCCCCGAGTTCTACGGCGAACTCGTCGGCTACATCATGTCCGCGATCACAATCCCGAAGCCCGACGCAAGTTAGTCCCGCGAGTCGCCCCGCCCGGCAACTGAGTCGCCCCTCCAGGCGAATGAGTTCGACATTCGGGCAGGGCGAATGTCGAACTGACTTGCCTGGAGGGGCGACTCACTTGCCGGGAGGGGCGACTCGCGGTCTCGGATCAACCGTCGCTGGGTGAGCGGGTTGGTCAGGGGCGTGGCGGTCCTGGCGGGCGGCCGGGGCCGTTGGGCGGCGGGAAGCCCGGTTGGGGTGGGCGGTTTCCCATGGGCGGGTGGCTGGGGCCCGGCATGCCGCCACTGGGGAACGGGCCACCGGGACCGGCCGGGCCGCGTCCGGCTCCGGGCGGCACAGGTCCGGGACGTGCGGGTCCGCCGGGTCCAGCGGGCGTGGGAGTCGCGGGACCGCCAGGTCCAGCAGGCGCGGGACCGCCAGGTCCACCAGGCGCGGGACCGCCAGGCCCGGCAGGTCCCTTGCCGCCCACTCCAGGGGTCTGACCAGCGGGAACAGGCCCACCCGGCGCCGGAATACCGCCTGCGGGCGTGTGCGCGGCCTGGGTCTCCGGGGACACCGCGGGCGGCATGCCTGCCCGGGCCCGCAGCCAGTCGGGGATGTGTTCCTCCGATCGGGGGAAGAATCGGAGCTCGTCCATGAACCCGATCGGCGGCGGCACCCGGCGCCACGCCGGTTCCACATCCGGCTCGAACTCCACCGCGAACCCTCCCGGCGGCTCGATCTCGTAGACCGCGACCAGCCAGGTCCCCCGACCAGGCCGGTACATCCCGCCGCGCAGCCGGGCGAAGCCGGAGACCACCTCGGTCGGCGGGCGGATCGCGTGTTCCTGCCCGTCATGGGCGGTGATCGTCAGGTCGACCTCGACGTGGCGGCCCGCGGAGCGGTACTCGGCGCGGATCTTCTGCCAGTGCTGACCGGCGACGCGCACCATCGCCCGGCCGACGTCCTTGGTCAGCCGATTCTGTTCGACCGGGTCCATCACCGGCTGCGGTTCCGTCATCGTTCCCCCACCACAGATCCCCCCATACGTGCGTGCGGAACCATACCGGGCGTGTGGGTTCGGTGTGCACGTTCGGTGATGATCGCGTGGATGTGTGCGACGCCTCCGGCGAGCACACGGACGCCCCTCGTAGACTGGATGCCGCAGGTACAGCCGACTAGGACGACGAGGTGACCACGCGGTGACGCTGCTGGAGTCCGTGCACGAACCGGCTGATCTGACCCGATTGACGCCGGAGGAGCTGGATCGCCTCTCCATCGAGATCCGCGCCTTCCTTGTCGACAAGGTCACCAAGACCGGCGGCCACCTGGGCCCCAACCTCGGCGTCGTCGAGCTGACGATCGCCCTGCACCGGGTGTTCGACTCCCCGCGGGACACACTGATCTTCGACGTCGGCCACCAGGCGTACGTCCACAAGATCCTCACCGGCCGCCGCGACGGCTTCGACGACCTGCGCCAGCAGGGCGGCATCTCCGGCTACCCGTGCCGCGACGAGAGCGAGCACGACCACGTCGAGAACAGCCACGCCTCGGCCGCGCTGTCCTATGCCGACGGTCTGGCCAAGGCCTACGAGCTGCGCGGCGAACGCCGCAGCGCCGTGGTCGTCGTCGGCGACGGCGCGCTGACCGGCGGCATGTGCTGGGAGGCGCTCAACAACATCGCCGCGGGCACCGACCGCTCGGTCGTCATCGTGGTCAACGACAACGGCCGCTCCTACTCGCCCACCATCGGCGGCGTCGCCGACCACCTCGCCGCGCTGCGGCTGCGCCCCGGCTACGAGCGGGCGCTGGAGGAGGGCAAGCGGGTCCTGCAGGGCACGCCGGTCGTCGGCAAGCCGCTCTACGCCGCGCTGCACGCGGCCAAGCGCGGCATCAAGGACGCGCTGAGCCCGCAGGCCATGTTCGAAGACCTCGGCATGAAGTACATCGGCCCGGTCGACGGCCACGACTTCGAGTCGCTGGAGTCGTCCCTGCGCCGCGCTAAGGACTTCGGCGGGCCGGTCATCGTGCACGCCGTGACCCGCAAGGGCAACGGCTACCCGCTGGCCGAGAACGACGAGCTCGACCAGATGCACCAGACCGACCCGATCGACCCGGTCACCGGCAAGCCCCGCAAGTCCAAGGGCACCGTGTGGACGTCGGTGTTCGCCGACGAACTGGCGAAGATCGGCGCCGAGCGCGAGGACGTCGTGGCGATCACCGCGGCCATGCTGCGCTCGACCGGCCTGGCCCCGTTCGCCGAGCGGTTCCCGGAGCGCTGCTTCGACGTGGGCATCGCCGAGCAGCACGCGATCACCTCGGCGGCGGGCATGGCCATGGCGGGCCTGCACCCGGTCGTCGCCATCTACTCGACGTTCCTCAACCGGGCGTTCGACCAGCTCCTGATGGACGTCGCGCTGCACAAGCAGCCGGTCACCGTCGTGTTGGACCGCGCGGGCATCACCGGCCCGGACGGCGCCAGCCACCACGGCATGTGGGACCTGTCGATCCTCGGAGTGATCCCGGGAATCCACATCGCCGCCCCCCGCGACGCCCTCACCCTGCGCGAGGAACTGCGCGAGGCAGTGGCGATCGACGACGGCCCGTCGGTTCTGCGCTTCCCGAAGGCCACCGTCGGCGACGACATCCTGGCCGTCGAACGCATCGGCCCGGTGGACATCCTGCGTCGAGGCGAGACGTCGGACGTGCTGTTGGTGACGGTCGGCTCCTTTGCGGAGCTGGGCTTGGCCGCCGCTGACCGCTTGGCTGACCAGGGCATCGGCGTGACGGTGGTGGACCCACGCTGGGTCGCCCCCGTGCCCCGCGAACTGGTCGACCTGGCCGCCAGGCACCGCCTGGTGGTGACGGTCGAGGACAGCGGCAGGCACGGCGGCTTCGGCTGGTCCCTCGCGGCATTGCTGCGCGACAGTGACGTGGATGTGCCGCTGCGCGACCTGGGCATCCCGAACGAATTCCACGCCCACGGTTCGCGCGATGAGGTGCTGGTCAGGTTGGGTTTGACAGCTCAGGACGTGGCCCGACGGGTCACCGGATGGGCATCGGACCTGATCGGCGGCACCGAGCCGGAAGACGCCGAGCGGGTCGGTCGAGTCCTGCCGTAGGACTCGGCGGACGGCCTGCCCGACCTTGTCCACACTGGTGTGGCAACGTTGTACCCGTGCGGATCCTGATCGTTGAAGACGAACCAGCGCTGGCCGAGGCGATCGCCCGTGGCCTGCGACGTGAAGGCATGGCGGTCGATGTCGCCCTGAACGGGGACGACGGCCACGAGAAATCCAGCTTCACCCGTTACGACGTGGTGGTGCTCGACCGCGACCTGCCCGGCATGCACGGCGACGAGCTGTGCCGGGAGATCGTGGCGTCCGGCGCCCTCACGCGGGTGCTCATGCTGACCGCCAGCGACGCCGTCGAGGACCGGGTCGAGGGTCTCTCGTTGGGTGCCGACGACTACCTCGCCAAGCCTTTCGCCTTCCCCGAGTTGGTCGCCCGGGTGCGCGCCCTGGCCCGGCGGGCGACCCCGGTGACACCCCCGGTGCTCGTCGCCGGTGACGTCGAGCTGGACCCGGCGCGGCGGATGGTGTCACGGGCCGGGCAGCCCATCGAGTTGACCCGCAAGGAGTTCGGCGTCCTGGAGGTCCTGCTCGCCGCCCGCGGTTCCGTGGTCAGCAGCGAGGAACTGCTGGAGCGGGTCTGGGACGAGAACGCCGACCCGTTCACCACGACCGTTCGCGTCACGGTCATGACGCTGCGCAAGAAGCTCGGCGATCCCGGTGTGATCGACACCGTCGTCGGGTCGGGTTACCGAGTGCCCTCCTCCGCGGGCAGTCAATGAGCGGACGCCGCCGCGGCCTGGGGCTGCGCGCGAGGATCACGCTGCTCACCACGGGGCTCGTGGCGGCGGTCAGCGCGTTGCTGCTGTGGCTGGGCTGGCTGCTCGCCGGGGGTGTGGTGGCGTCGGTGCCCTCGCTGCCCGAGGGGTCGACGGTTGTCGTCGGCGGCGTCCGGGTCCGCGCCGACCAGCTCGCGGACGCCTTGGCCGAGAACGCCCGGGAACGGGTCCTGCTCGCGGGTTCCGTCGCGTTCGTCTGTGTTGTCGCCGCGACCGCGCTGCTCGCCTGGGTGATCACCGGCCGCGTCCTGCGCCCCCTGCGCGAGGTCACCACGACCGCGCACCGCCTCTCGGTGGAGTCCCTCGGCGCGCGCATCGGCCACCGCGGCGCCCGCGACGAGGTCGCCGAACTCGCCGACACCTTCGACGCGATGCTCGACCGGCTGCAGGCCGCCTTCTCGTCGCAACGCCAGTTCGTCGCCAACGCCAGCCACGAGCTGCGGACCCCGCTCGCGGTGATCCGCACCGAACTCGACGTCACCCTGGCCGACCCGGACGCCGACGAAGCCGAGCTGCGCCGCATGGCCGAGGTGGTCCGCTCCGCGACTTTGCGCGCGGGCGAGCTGGTCGAGGCCCTGCTCGTGCTGGCCCGCACCGACGGTCTCGGCGTCAACGTGACCGGCCCGGTCGACCTGTCGGCCGTCATCGCGGGCGCTTGGCGGTCCGCCAGAGTGGAAGCCGAACGCCGTGGTGTGCGGGCCACCTTCCACGAGTCCGGTGCCCGGGTCGCGGGCGACGCCGCCCTGCTGGAACGGGTCGCGGGGAACCTGTTGGAGAACGCCGTGCGGCACAACGTCGACGGCGGCTGGATCGACGTCCGCACCGCCCATACTCCACAGTGGACAATGCTGACCGTGTCGTCGTCCGGCCAGGTCGTGGAACCGGATCGGGTGGCCGAGCTGTTCGAGCCCTTCCGTCGCGGCGGGGTCGACCGGACGGCACACACGGGAACGGGCCTGGGGCTGTCGATCGTGCGTGCGGTCGCCCGCGCGCACGGCGGCCATGTCACCGCGGAACCCGTGCGGGGCGGCGGTTTGACGGTCACCGTGCACCTGCCGTCCCTGCCCTGAGTCAGGGGCTGACCCAGGGGCATCCTGGATGTGCGCCGGGATGCGTGCCGGATCGCCTCCATATCGGCGCGATCGCGGCGGCGAACGGATTGCCGTCTCGACGTGATCTCGATCTGACGCACTTCAGTGGTTGCCTCAAAGGGGATACGAGCCGTCCGATCGAGTGATGGGCTGCGCGGAACGCCTGGTCTGATGGGCGGATCAGAGAGCTGGTCACAGTCGCTCGATGAGTCCCTTGGCGTCGTAGGGGGCGCGGACTTTCACGTCGTTGTCGAAATACACGAACACGTCCCCGTTCTTTCGCCACCGCTCGACCTTCTTCGCCCACTCGTCCAGCGCCTTGTCCGTGTAGCCGCTCGTGTACAGCTCCTCATCCCCATGCAGCCGCACGTACATGAACTCCGTCGTCACCTCGTCGAACAGCGGCCACCGCCCGGCCGTGTCCGCGACCACGAGGGCGATCGCATTGTCCCGCAACAGTTCTACGAACTCCTCACGCGGATAGTCCGGGTTGCGGACCTCCAAGGCGTAGCGCAGGGGCCGGTCCGCGTCGGTCTCGGTCCATGCGCGACCGTCCAAACGGGAGTCATGGGACTCGGCGAGTTTCGCGGCGGCCTTGGTTGTCCGTGGCTGTTTATCGAAGAAGCCCGCGAACAAGTCGCGGTCGTAGCGGAAGTTCTCCGGCAACTGCCACAGGATCGGGCCGAGCTTGTCCCGCAGCGCCAACACTCCTGAGGCGAAGAAGTTCGCCAATGTCGTGTCCGAGTCCTTGAGGCGTTTCATGTGCGTGATGAATCTGGGGCCCTTGACCGAGAACACGAACCCCGAAGGCGTCTCGTCATGCCACCGCTGGTAGCTCTCCGGACGCTGCAACGAATAGAACGACCCGTTGATCTCGATCGACGACACCTGCCGCGACAGGTACTCCAACTCGCGTTTCTGGGTCAGGCCCTTGGGGTAGAACGTGCCGCGCCAGGGCGGGTAAAGCCAGCCTGACGTCCCGATTCGCACGTCGCTCATGGGTGATCAGCCAACCACGAACCGCGATACCTGCTGGCCACAGCGTCAAGCCTACCTGCGGAAATGTGGTGGCCGACACCCTGGCGAGACATTGCCGTGGCCGTTTCGTTACGTTGCCTCGGGCTCGAAAGAGCCGACCCCGTCCCCGAGGCATAGCGGTGATCCACGATATGGCAGGTCGACATAGCAACAAGGCCGCGAACTGGCACATGCCAGTCGCGCTCGCCGTCACCACCGGCGCGGTGCTCGCGGCCACGACCTGGCTCGCGGGCAGCGATCCCGATGTGCAGAACGCCGGCGCCGCAATGGCCATGGCGGCGCCGGTGACGACCACGTCGACCACGACCACCACGACGACCACCACCACCACCGTCGCCCCCACGACGACGACGACCACCACCGTGCCCCCGGTCATGACCACCCCGCCCCCGGTCACCACCACCACGGTGAAGACGACCCCGCCGCCACCCCCGGCCACGTCGTGCTCGACCAAACTGGACGGCGCACAGCCACACGTGGCGCAGGTCGGCAACCACATCGCCGCGAAGTTCGGCGTCGACGACATCGGCGGAGCCGCCGGTCGCAGCGGCGGAGCCAGTGACCACCCCGAGGGCCTCGCCCTGGACTTCATGGTCGACACCGCCAAGGGCAACGCCATCGCCGACTACCTCCTGGCCAACCGCCGGGCCTTCGCCGTCACCTACGTAATCTGGCGCCAGCGCTACAACGACGGCAGCGGCTGGTCCACCATGGAAGACCGCGGCGGTGCCACGGCCAACCACTACGACCACGTCCACGTGTCCTTCCGCGCCGGCGCCAAAGTCACCGTCACGTGCTGAGCGGCCTACAGTGGGGACATGTCGGCCCTCTGGGACCGGACACCCTTCCCGGCTGAGCACGCGGTCCCGATGGCCGCGGGTCTGCTGCTGCACAAGCGCACACGGGCACGGCTGCCGAGGGGTTTCGCCCCGGCAGGGTGGACGCTTCTCTCCGCCGGAGTGGGGCTCAACGCGTGGGCGATCCGGGCCCAGTTCGCGGGCGGCCTCGACCAGGTGGACCGGCTCGTGACGACCGGCCCGTACGCGCTCATCCGACACCCCATGTACACGGGCTGGAGTCTGCTCCACCTCGGCGGCGCGCTCGCGGCCCGCTCGCCCTGGGTGCTCGCGGGCTGGCCGGTCGCGTTCGCCCTGGTGCACCGCGCCGCGCTGCGCGAGGAATGGGAGCTGGCCGCCCGGTTCAGCCGGGAGCAGGCCGACTACGTCCGTCGAGTTCCGCGCTACCTCCCCAGACGGCACAGCGCCCCCGGAGTCCCCGAAGGGACGCCAGGGGCGCCGTGAGCAGTGGGTCAGGCCGTCGGGACCGAAGCCACGCCCGGAGCCAGGAACGGCTTGCCGTTCACCTTTTCCGAGATGCCCTCACGGTCCAGGAACGGCGTGATGCCGCCCAGCCAGAACGGCCAGCCGCCGCCGAGGATCATGCACAGGTCGATGTCCTGCGCCTCCGCGACCACACCCTCGTCGAGCATGATGCGGATCTCCTCGGCCAAGCCCTCCAGCGCCCGCGCGCGGACCTGGTCGGTGGTCAGCGGCGCGTCGCCGAACTCCCACAGGGCCTGGACCTCGGGGTCGACACTGGGCTTGCCGGAGGCGTCCCAGGTCCACACCGCGTTCTTGCCCGCCGCGACGAACTTCTTCATGTTGTCCGAGACGCCGAAGCGGTCCGGGAACGCGCGGTTCATCGTCTCGGCCACGTGCAGCGCCACCGGGGCGCCGACGAGCTGCAGCAGCACCAGCGGGCTCATCGGCAGGCCCAGCGGCTCCAGCGCGTTGTCCGCGACCTCGAACGGGGTGCCCTCGTCGATCGACTGGACCACCTCGCCCATGAAGCGGGTCAGCAGCCGGTTGACCACGAACGCCGGGGCGTCCTTGACCAGCACCGAGGACTTCCGCAGCGCCTTGCCCACCGCGAACGCCGTCGCCAGCGTGGCGTCGTCGGTGCGGTCGGCGCGGACGATCTCCAGCAGCGGCATGACCGCGACCGGGTTGAAGAAGTGGAAGCCGACGACCCGCTCCGGGTGCTTCAGCTTCGACGCCATGTCGGTGATCGACAGCGACGAGGTGTTCGTCGCCAGCACGCACTCCGCGCTGACGTGCTCCTCGACCTCGGCGAACACCGTCTGCTTGACGCCCAGTTCCTCGAAGACGGCCTCGATGACGAAGTCGGCGTCGGAGAACGCGGCCTTGTCCAGCGAACCGGACACCAGCGCCTTGAGCCGGTTCGCGCCGTCCGGGGAGACCCGGCCCTTCGCGGCCAGCTTGTCGATCTCGGTGTGGACGTAGCCCACGCCCTTGTCGACCCGCGCCTGGTCGATGTCGGTCAGCACGACCGGCACCTTGAGCTGGCGGGCGAACAGCAGCGCCATCTGGCTGGCCATGAGGCCCGCGCCGACGATGCCTACCTTGGTGACCGGACGCGCGAGCGACTTGTCCGGAGCGCCCGCGGGCTTCTTGGCCCGCTTCTGGACCAGGTTGAACGAGTACAGACCCGTGCGGAGCGTGTCCGTCATGAGCACGTCGGCCAGCGCCTCGGTCTCGGCCGCGTAGCCGCGGTCGAGGTCGTTCTCGCGGGCCAGCTCCAGCAGCTCGATCGCCTTGTTCGCGCCCGGGGACGCACCCTTGGTCTTGCCGTGGACGATCGTCTTCGCGCGCTCCACGGCCGCGTCCCACTCGGCGCCGCGGTCGATCTCGCGGCGGGTCGGGGTGATCTCGCCGTTGAGGACCTTCGACAGCCACAGCAGCGACTGCTCGAGGAAGTCAGCCGAGTCGAGCAGGGCGTCGGTGATGCCCAGCTCGAGTGCCTGCTTCGGCTTGAGCATGCGGTTCTGCGACAGCGCGTTCTCGAAGATCACCGTCACGGCCGCGTCCGGGCCGATCAGGTTCGGCAGCAGCTGCGTGCCGCCCCAGCCCGGGAACAGACCGAGGAAAACCTCGGGCAGCGCGATGGCCGCCGCACCCGAGGACAGGGTCCGGTAGTGGCACGACAGCGCCAACTCCAGGCCGCCGCCCATGACCGCGCCGTTGACGAAGGCGAAGGTCGGGATCTCGGACTCGGTGAACCGGCGGAACACGTCGTGCCCGGTCTGCGCGATGTCGAGCGCACGCTGACGCTCGGCGATCTGCTCCACACCGGACAGGTCCGCGCCCACGGCGAAGATGAACGGCTTGCCGGTGACCGCGATCGCGGCGGGCTCCGCGGCGACGGCGACGTCGAACGCGGCGTTCAGCGACACCAGGCTCTGCGGGCCGAACGTCGAGGGCCGGGTGTGGTCGTGGCCGTTGTCGATGGTGATGAAGGCGACCGGCTTGTCGACGCCGGGAACCTTGATCAGGCGGGTCACCGCGTGGGTGACGACCTCGTCGGGGAAGGCCTCGACGGCCTGTTCCTGAGTCAGCATCAGTTGCCACCACCGTTCCAGTGCGGGTTCTCCCAGATGACGGTGCCGCCCATGCCGATACCGATGCACATCGAGTTGATGCCGTAGCGCACCTCGGGGTGCTCGGCGAACTGGCGCGAGAGCTGGGTCATCAGCCGCACGCCGGAGGACGCGAGCGGGTGGCCGCACGCGATGGCGCCGCCCCACTTGTTGACCCGCGGGTCGTCTTGGTCGATGCCGAAGTGGTCGAGGAACGCGAGCACCTGCACCGCGAACGCCTCGTTCAGCTCGAACAGGCCGATGTCCTCAATGGACAGACCGGCGCGCTGGAGCGCCCGCTCCGTGGCCGGAACGGGTCCGACGCCCATGACCTCGGGCTCGACGCCGACGAACGAGTAGCCCACCAGGCGCATGCCGACGGGCAGACCCAGACCCTTGGCGGTCTCCTCCTCGGCGAGGATGCAGCCGGTGGCGCCGTCGTTGAGGCCCGCCGCGTTGCCCGCGGTGACGCGGCCGTGCGGACGGAACGGCGTCTTGAGAGCGGCAAGCTGCTCGAGCGTGGTGCCCGGGCGCGGCGGCTCGTCCTCGGTGGCCAGGCCCCAGCCCAGGGTGGCGCTCTTGGTCGCGACGGGGACCAACTCGGGGCCGATCTTGCCCGCCTTGACCGCGTCGGCGTACTTCTCCTGGCTGCGCGCGGCGAACTCGTCGCAGCGCTGCTTGGTGATCGCCGGGTAGCGGTCGTGCACGTTCTCCGCGGTCTGGCCCATGACCAGCGCGGTCGGGTCGACGATCTTGTCGGCGACGATGCGCGGGTTCGGGTCGACGCCCTCACCCATCGGGTGGCGGCCCATGTGCTCGACACCGCCCGCGATCACCACGTCGTAGGCGCCGAAGGCGATGCCGCTGGCGCTGGTGGTCACGGCGGTCATCGCGCCCGCGCACATGCGGTCGATGGCGTAGCCCGGAACCGACTTGGGCAGGCCCGCGAGCAGCGCGGCGGTGCGGCCGATGGTCAGGCCCTGGTCGCCGATCTGCGTGGTCGCCGCGATCGCGACCTCGTCCACCCGCTCCGGGGGCAGTTCTGGGTGCCTGCGCAGCAGTTCACGGATGACCTTCACGACGAGATCGTCGGCGCGGGTCTCCGCGTAGATGCCCTTCGGGCCGGCCTTGCCGAACGGCGTGCGTACACCGTCGACGAAGACCACGTTCCGAACGGCGCGCGCGGCTGCGGATGCAGCGGGTGCGGCCACGGGGGTGCTCCTTAGTCGAATATGGGCTACCGACTGGTAACAAGGGCTACTCTAGCCCCGGTTACCAGTGGGTAACATGTTGACGCGGCTATGGAGTGGGTCACAGGCCGACGAAGTCCGCCATGGCCGACGCCGAGAAGTCGAAGAAGTCGTCCGCCGGGTCCGCCGAGCCGACGAGCTGGCCGAACAACTCGAAGCTGATCACGCCGAACAGCTGTGTCCACGCCACCATTACCCGCGCCAGCGCGCCGGGCGGCAAGTCGATCGCGTTCATGCCGATGACCGAACTCAGCTGGCTGCGCAGGCCGTGGCCGACGCCGCTGTCGTCGACCTTCCCGGCTGTCGCGATCGCGGTGAGCAGGAGCGGGACCCGGGCCGCGGGGGCGACGGTGTCTTTGGGGGCCTGGTAGCCGGGAACAGGGGAGCCATAGATCAGCGCGTACTCGTGCCGGTGGGTGATGGCCCAGGCACGCACGGCCCGGCACACGGCGAGCCAGCGCTCGCGCGGCTCGGCTTCGGCGGCGCCCGCGGCGGTGGAGCGGCCGCCGCCCTCGTTCGCTTCGGGGCTGGAGCCTGCGCTGCCGGCTCCGCGGCTTGAGTCGGTGTTGCCCGCTTCGTGGGCTGCGGCGCGAACGGTTGCGTTCTTGCCCCGGCCCTTGCGGATTTCGCTGTCGGCGTGTTCCGCCGCCGCCCCCATCGCGTCGTACGCGTCGATGATCAGGGCGGTGAGCAGGTCGTCGCGGCTGGGGAAGTAGCGGTAGAGCGCGGAGGACGCCAGGCCGAGGCTGCGCGCGACAGCCCGCAGCGAGAGGCCATGCCCTCCGTCGGTGACAAGCTGCTTGCGCGCTTCGTCCTTGATCTCCTGTGCGACCTCGGCCCGGGCCCGGTCACGTGCGGTTCTGCCTGCGCTCATCGCCAAAATGTAGCACTGCTCTCGTTTGTGAGCAGTGCTCTCCATTGTGAGCACTGCTCTTGACTGTGAGCAGTGCTCTCGTGTTCACTGCTCACCACAGAGAGCACTGCTCACAAACGAGAGCACTGCTCTCGCAGTCAGGGGAGGAAGATCATGTCGGCTCGCTACCAGCGCCCGGGCGTGTTCACCAAGAGCGTCTTCAACCGCATCGTCGCGTTCCTGGTGCGGCGCGGCGTCAACGTCTGGGGCTCGCGCGTGCTGTCGGTGCGCGGCCGAAAGTCGGGGGAGATGCGCTCGACCCCGGTCAACCTGCTCGTGGTCGACGGAACGCACTACCTGGTCGCGCCCCGCGGCCACACCCAGTGGGTCCGCAACCTGCGCGCCGCGGGCGAGGGCGAACTACGCCTCGGCCGCCGCGTCCAGCGGTTCACCGCGACCGAGGTCCCCGACGACGCCAAACCCGATCTGCTGCGCGCCTACCTCAGGCGCTGGAAGTTCGAGGTAGGCATGTTCTTCGACGGCGTCGACGACAAGTCCCCGCAAGCCGACCTCCGCCGCATCGCCCCCGACCACCCGGCATTCAAGGTCGTCCTGGGCTGACCGGCGCCGGGCATCCATCTACGCCCCGGTCAGACCTCAGTCGGTGCTGGCAGTGGCGGGCTTCGCCCGCAAGGCGACCGCGAGCGCCTCAGCGGTCAGCCCGATCTGCCACTCGCGGGCCCCGCCCGTGCGCAGCGTCTCCGACACCGTGTCCAGGTCCGTCTCCGCCGGCGGCTGCCAGCACGTGCGCCGCACCAGGTCCGGCTGCAGCAGGTTCTCCATCGGCAGCCGGTTGGCCTCGGCGATCGCCGTCAGCGCCGTGCGGGCGGCCGAAAGCCGGGCCGCCGCCTCCGGGAACTTGTCCGCCCACCGGTTCGCAGGCGGCGGCCCATCGTTGGGCGGCGACGGGTCCGGCAGTTCCGACTTGGGCAGTTCGGCCGCCGCCCGCAGCGCGCGCATCCAGGTGCCCACCAGCCGCCGCTGGGCGCGGCCCTTGAACACCGGCAGCTGCAGCAGCGCCTGCTCGTCGGCCGGGTTGACCGACGCCGCCTGGATGATCGCGCTGTCCGGGAGTACCCGGCCCGGCGCGATGTCGCGGTCGCGGGCCATCGTGTCCCGCGCCTCCCACAGCGCGCGGATGCCCGCGAGGCCGCGGGCCGTCCGGACGCTGTGGATGCCCGACGTGCGCCGCCAGGGCTCTTTGCGGGGCGCCGGTGGCCCGGCGGTGCGCAGCGCCTCGAACTCCTCCAGGGCCCACTCCAGCTTGCCCTGGTTGCGCAGCTCCTCCTCGAGCGCGTCGCGCAGCGGCACGAGGAGCTCGACGTCGAGGGCGGCGTAGTTCAGCCAGTCCAGCGGCAGCGGCCTGCGTGACCAGTCGGCGGCGCCGTGGCCCTTCTCCAGGTGGTAGCCCAGCAGCAGCTCGACCAGGGTGCCCAGGGCGACCCGGTCGAACCCGGCGAGCCTGCCCGCGAGCTCGGTGTCGAACAGCTTGCGCGGCCGCAGGCCCAGCTCCGCCAGACACGGCAGGTCCTGGGAGGCGGCGTGCAGCACCCACTCGTCCGCGTCGAGCGCGTCGATCAGGGGATCGATCTCGTCGTTGATCGCGACCGGGTCGACGAGGCACGTGCCGGAACCCTCTCGGCGGATCTGCACGAGATAGGCGCGTTGGGAGTAGCGGTAGCCCGACGCTCGCTCGGTGTCGACGGCGATGGGGCCGGATCCGGCGGCTATGCGCTCGGCCGCGCGACGCAGGGCGTCGGGGTCGGCGACGACGTCGGGGGTGCCTTCTCGGGGTTCGGTGAGCAGCACCGGAGCCGGAGCAGCGGGGTCGATGGCTGCCGCGCCTGAGCTGGGTCCTGGTCCGGGGGTAGTCACGGCGAATGACCCTACGGCACGACGGAGCAAGATCGCGCTAGATCAGCAGCAGTCGTGTGGCTGGGCCATGCCCAGCCCAGCCACACGACCGCTGTTGTCTAGCGGATGACGCCCGCCCGCATGGCGAGAGCCACCATCTGGGCGCGGTCGCCCGTGCCCAACTTCCGGCCGATCCGCGAGAGGTGAGACTTCACCGTGAGCGCCGAAAGGTTCAGCGCCTCGCCGATCTCCTTGTTGGACTGCCCGTCAGCGACGAGCTGGAGCACCTCCACCTCGCGAGCCGAAAGCTCACGCGGGGTGTTGTCGGTGCCCGGGACCCTGGTTCCCGTGGCGAGGACCGGCGCGACACTCGGGTCGGCGTAGACGCCGCCTTCGAGCACCCGTCGAACCCCGTCGGTCACCACGACCGGCGAAGCGGACTTCAGCAGGTACGCCTGAGCGCCTGCTTGGAAGGCCGACCGCACCGCGTACGGGTCGTCGGAAGAAGCCAGCACGACGATCCGCGGCTAACCGTGGCTGCGGAGCTCCGTGACGAGCTCGATCCCGCTACCGTCAGGCAGCCCGAGGTCCAGAATCGCGAGATCGCACGGGCCAGTGGCCTGTGCTCGCGCTCTTGCCTCGGCCACCGTGGCGGCCTCGTGCACTGTTCCCGCGCCCATCTGCGTGAGCCGGGCGGCTATCGCCTCCCTCAACAGCGGGTGGTCGTCAACCACCAGCACTGAGAACAACTCTTCCCGCGGGTGCGGGACCATGTTGGCCGGCAATGAGCCGGCTGGCGTGGTTCGAACGGCCTGACCTAAGCCGACGGCAGCCACGTCACTACCTCCCTGGAGTCGGTCGTTGCCCCCCGACCGGCACTGGGACTTTCGACCAAACGGCCGCGCCGCCGTTGGACCGAAAGTGGTGTCGACGAAGGCAGCCTAGCCGCCCAAGCGGGTTAGCGGGACGATCAATCGGGTAAGTATCCGATCGGGTTGTGACTGAGGGACGTGAATGTCCCACGATTGGGTGACTCACCGAATGGTGACGTAACGGATGTACACGGTCACACGATTGAACGAGGTCAGGGGTAATGATGAGCCCTGGATCCGACCGCGCACGGCGGCTTCTCGCCAGTACGCCGATGGTCGATGGACACAATGATCTCCCGTGGGCGCTCCGGGAGAAATGGGGGCCCGACCCGCGCGCCGCGGTAGCGGGAACCGACCTCTCCGTCGAACAGCCCGATCTGCACACTGACCTGGTCAAACTGCGTCGCGGCGGCGTTGGCGCCCAGTTCTGGTCGGTCTACGTGCCCTGTCAGCTGACCGGCCACTCCGCCGTCACCGCCGTGCTCGAACAGATCGAGATCGTGCACGGCCTGGCCGCCCGCTTCCCCGCCGATCTGCGCCTCGCCTACACCGCTGACCAGGCCGAATCCGCCTTCGCGGACGGTCGGATCGCCTCGCTGCTGGGTGCTGAGGGCGGCCATTGCATCGCGGAATCCCTCGGTGCCCTGCGCGCGTTGCACCGGCTAGGGGTCCGCTATATGACCCTGACGCACAACGACAACACCCCGTGGGCGGACTCCGCCACCGACGAACCGCAGGTCGGGGGCCTGTCGGACTTCGGTCGCGAGGTCGTCGCCGAGATGAACCGGCTCGGCATGCTCGTCGACCTCTCCCATGTCGCCGCGACGACGATGCGCGACGCCCTCGACGTGAGCACGGCGCCGGTCATCTTCAGCCACTCGTCCTGCCGGACAATCACCGACCATCCCCGGAATGTGCCGGATGACGTGCTGAAACGTCTCCCCGACAACGGTGGCGTGCTGATGGTGACTTTCGTTCCGCGGTTCATTTCCCCGGCCATCGCCGAGTGGGACGACCGGCTGGCGGCGGCCATGGAGCAGGCGGGGGAGAAGCACGCCGACCTGGCCGCCCGGGAGCGGTTCTGCGAGACCTGGGATGGCCGCAACGACCAGCCGCAAGCCACATTGGCCGAGGTCGTGGCCCATTTCGAGCACGCAAGGGACGTTGCCGGCGTCGACCACATCGGCGTCGGTGGCGACTACGACGGCTGCCCGGAATTCCCGGCGGGCCTGGAGAACGTCGGTACGTATCCGGAGCTGTTCGCCGCATTGCTGGACGCCGGGTGGAGTGAGGACGACTGCGCGAAGGTTGCTGGGCGTAACGTCCTGCGCGCCTTGCGTTGGGCCGAACGGGTGGCGGCCGGACGCGAATAACTGGCAAAAGGTAAAAACTTCTTCGTCTTCGTGGCGGTATCGGCTCCGTCGTGGGCCCTCTGGACGTACCGACTCCACCAGACGTCCCCTCAAGTCGATCTGGCAACTGGTAAACCGTCAATTCTGTTGATGACGTGGTTAGCGTCACGCTGCCGCCACGTTTGCGGGTGACGGCGGATCTTGGGAGGAGACGGGCGTGAGCTCTTCAGCCAGACGTGTACCGACGTGGCGGGTGGTCGCCGCGGTAGGACTCAGCGGGGCGGTGGTCATCGGCCTGACCTCGACGACGGCGAGCGCGGAGGACAACGTCCTGCGCAGCGACTTCGCCGTCGCGCGGTCCTGCTTCGAGAAGCCCCTGCCTTCGGGCACCAGGGGCGCGGACCGACGCGAGGTGACCTCGACGGTCGACGGCCTCGTCCAGGCGCGGCTCAAGCCGCACGGCACCGGCAGCGGCGACTGGGATGTCGCCGTGTTCGACAAGGCGACCGGCGCGGTCGTGTCCGCCTCGGCCGCGCTGCGCAGCTCCGAGCTGGCTGAGAGCTTCGTGGCCAAGGGGCAGCAGCTGATCGTGCAGGCCTGCCGCTACGCGGGCACCTCGCGCCACGTCGCCCTCGGCGTCGACTTCCTCGCGCTCAACGCGCAGGGGGGCGCCACCCAGGCCGTCCAGCGCGCCGAGATCGTGCGCGTCGAGACCCCGAACAAGCAGCAGAAGGACCGGCTCTTCGCGCTCGGCCTCGACGTCACCGAGAAGGCCGACGCCACCGGCGTCGAGGTCGTCCTCGCCAACGACGCCGACCGGGAGACCCTGCGCTCCAGCGGCATGAAGTCGACCGTCGTGCAGGGCGACCTGACCGCGCGCTCGATCGCCAACGCCAAGACCGACAAGGAGTACGCGGCCAAGGTCGCGGGCTCGGTGCTGCCGTCGGGGCGGACGTCCTACCGGCGCCACTACGAGTACGACTTCGATATGAAGGAGCTGGCCCGCAAGAACCCGGGGCTGGTCAAGGCCTTCACGCTGCCCGAGCCCACCTGGGAGGGCCGCGACGTCGTCGGTGTCGAGATCGCCTCGAACGTGGAGAACATCCGCGACGGCAAGGCTGTCAACTTCACGATGGGCATCCACCACGCGCGTGAGTGGCCCGCGGGCGAACACGCCATGGAGTGGGCGATCGAGCTGGCCAAGGGCTACAAGGCGGGCGGTGAGCTGCGCACGCTGGTCGACAAGACCCGCAACATCGTGGTGCCGATCGTCAACCCCGACGGCTTCAACATCTCCCGTGAAGCGGAGCCCAAGGGCGACTTCAGCCGCTTCGACTACGAGATGAAGCGCAAGAACTGCAACGTCAACGACTCCCCGGAGGCGTTCCGCACCGGCGTCTGCAAGGCGAACCCGGCGGGCCGCCTGCGCGGCACCGACCCCAACCGCAACTACGCGGGCTTCTGGGGCGGCGCGGGCGCGTCGACGGCGTGGAGCAGCGACACCTTCCGCGGCTCGGGCCCGTTCTCGGAGCCGGAGACCCGCAACGTCCGCTCGATCGTCTCCAACCGCCAGGTGACCAACCTGATCACCCTGCACACCTACTCCAACCTGGTGCTGCGGGTGCCCGGCGTGGCCGACGTGCGGCCGCCGCTCGACGAGCCCGCCTACAAGGCGCTCGGCGACAAGATGGCCTCGCGCAACGGTTACACCAGCCAGCCGTCGTGGGCGCTCTATGACACCACCGGCTCCACCGAGGACTGGTCGTACTTCGCGACCGGCGGCTGGGGCTTCACCTTCGAGGTCGGCCCGAACGAGTTCCACGGGCCGTTCGCCGACGGCGTCGTCGCCGAGTACGCGGGCCTCTCACCGGCCGCGGGCGCGGGCAAGGGCGGCAACCGCCAGGCGTTCATCGACATGCTGGCCAACGCCGCCGACTCGACCACCCACGCGACGCTGACCGGTTCGGCGCCGACGGGCTACCAGCTGCAGGTGCGCAAGGCGTTCCAGACGCCGACCTCGCCGGTCGTGCAGCCGGACGGTTCGGTCAAGGAGCCCATCCAGGTGGCCGACGTGATCAAGTCCGACCTGCTCAGCACGGGCGGCCGATTCACCTGGGCGGTCAACCCGTCGACCCGGCCCTACGTCGCGGGCCGCTACGGCCGCGACCCGCAGGGGCCCGCCCAGGCCCCGATCGCGTTGGCGAACCCCGCGGGCATCCCCGCGGAGAACACCAACTTCCCGTCCGACATGACCGGTGAGAGCATCCCGTTCCGCATCGACGGCCCGCCCGCGGTGGACAACGGGAAGATGGAGGTCACCGTCGAGTGGGGCACCGCCGACACCGACTGGGACCTCTACATCTTCGACTCGGCGGGCAACATCGTCAGCTCGTCTGCCAGCGGTGGCACGCGGTCCGAGAAGGCGGTGCTCTTCGACCCGCCCGCGGGCGACTACACCGCGGTGATGGTCAACTACGAGCAGGGCGACCCGGCGACGCCGGACGACTGGTCGAACATGAACGTCAACTTCTTCTCGCCGCTGCCGACCACGTACGGCCCGAAGGAGCCCTACACGCTGACGTGCAGCGACCAGCGCGGCAGGCTCGTGGGCCTGGCGGAGGTCTACGCCGACCGCGGCCAGACCGTGGACGTCGGCGACGTCTGCACCCGCTCGGCGCTCGAGACGAAGGCACGCAAGAACTAGTCGGATGAACGACGGCGGCCGATGCTTCACGCATCGGCCGCCGTCGTTTGTCTTGTCTCCGCAGTTGATCGTGAATGGTCAGTGGGCTTGGCCCTGCCAGGGCTGCTGCGGCTGCTGCTGGGCGGGACCACCGAACTGCGGTGAACCGGGGAACTGCTGCTGACTTGGGCCATGCTGCTGACCTGGGGCCTGCAGATGGGCCGCCGTCGCCGGTTGCCCGTTGGCCGAACGCTGGAACGCGTGCACGCCGATCATGGCCGCGATAGCGAGCAGCGAGCAGGCAACAGCCGTGCTGATGGCGGTCGCCATCCGCTCGACCGTCGCGCTGTGATCGCCGGTCATCACACCGGCGAGGATGAGGCTGATTGCGGTACCCGCGGCACTGAGTGCCTCGACGATCAGGCAGGCGATACGCATGGCGGCGATCTTATGACCCGCCTGGGTCGGCGCTCGGTCGAACAGCGAACCCCGCAGTGCTGTGTCGCGCGATCAGGCGTGGCCGGGCCACTGCTGCGGCGGACCGGGGTGCTGCTGGGGCAGCGGGCCGGACTGCGGCGCCTGGCCGGGGTACTGCTGGGGCATGCCCGGCTGGGTCCGCGGCTCCGAGCCGCTGGTGCGGAAGGCGATCGCGCCGAGTGCGGCTCCCATCGTCATGAAGGCGCAGGCGAGGGACACGGCGATGGCCGCGGCGATCTCCACCGGCTTGGTGCTGTTCTCCCCGCCGAGGACGGCTGTGGTGATCACGCCCGCCATGGCGCCGAAGTAGGCCAGGATCGCCAAGATGATGCAAGTCATTCGCATGTCAGGCGACTCTAGAGGGTTGGTTGATCAGTCTCCGGTGCGCTGCCCGAACAGGGCGACACCGACCGGTGGGAGTCCCACGACGCTGGCCATGAGGTCGCAGAACGCCTCGCCGTGCGCGCGCAGTGCACCGGTTCGCGGGGTCCAGGACGCGCGAAGTTCGAGGTCATCGACCCGGGCCGGACCCGCGATGTCGCCGAAGCGGGCCGAGGAGGTGTCGGTGACGGTGCCGCCCAGCGCGGTGAACTCCGCGCCCGAGGCGGCCAGCGCGTCGGTCAGCCAGGACCAGCCGACGCTCGGCAGCAGCGGGTCGTCGGCCAGTTCGGCATCGAGCTCGGCGCGGACGTAGGCGACCACGCGCAGCACGCCCTCCCACGCCTCTTGGCCCTCCGGGTCGTGCAGGAGGATCAGTCGGCCGGTCGCCTGGACTTCCGCGGGGCCCACCGCCTCGGCGCTGATCGCGAACGCCCAGGGCGCCAGCCGTTGCGGCGGGCGGACCTCGGCGAGCTGCAGCTCCGGTCGAGGTCGCAGCGACTTCAGCGCCTCGACGGCCTGCCGGAAGAGTTCAGGCGCTGTCGACGTTCCGGTCACGACTGGTAACTGTAAGACCACCCGAGTCAGTGAGTTGGAACGGCGCGCCGAGTATTTGAAGCCTGATTGCGCCACAGTGAGTGTGACATTGGCCGATTCGCCTCCCGCTCGACCGACGCGAGTCCGCGTCGTGGGACCATGGCGGGGCGATGACTGACATCAACACCGCCGTGCAGTCCCCGGCGAAGTCCGCCCGTCGAAGCCTGCCCGAGTCGCCGTTCCTGGTGGCCGCCCGAGGTGGGCGGCCCGCACGGGTCCCGGTCTGGTTCATGCGCCAGGCGGGCCGTTCGCTGCCCGAGTACCGCGCGCTGCGGGCGGGCACCAAGATGCTGGCCGCCTGCTTCGACCCGGACCTGGTCTGCGAGATCACCATGCAGCCCGTGCGCAGGCACGGGGTCGACGCGGCGATCCTGTTCAGCGACATCGTGGTGCCCCTGGTCGCCGCCGGGGTCGACCTGGACATCGTCGCGGGCACCGGCCCGGTCGTGGCCTCGCCCATCCGCTCCGCCGAGGCCGTCGCGGCGCTGCCGACGCTCGACGCCGAGCAGGTCGAGCCGGTCGCCGAGGCCGTGCGGCTGCTGACGTCCGCGCTGGGCGACACCGCGCTGATCGGGTTCGCCGGGGCGCCGTTCACCCTGGCGTCGTACCTGGTGGAGGGCGGCCCGAGCCGCAACCACGAGCGCACCAAGGCGCTGATGTACGCCGACCCGACGACGTGGCACGCGCTGCTCGACCGGCTGGCCGACATCGCCCTGACGTTCCTGCGCGCGCAACTCGCCGCAGGCGTCGACGCGGTGCAGCTGTTCGACTCGTGGGCGGGAGCGCTGTCGCTCAAGGACTACCGCGAGTTCGTCCTGCCGCACTCGTCGAAGGTGCTGGCGGGCCTCGCCGACGCGGGCGTGCCCCGCATCCATTTCGGTGTCGGCACCGGCCACCTCCTCGGCGCCATGCGCGAGGCGGGCGCCGACGTGGTCGGCGTCGACTGGCGCACGCCGCTGGACACGGCGGTCTCGCGGCTCGCCGCCGTGCCGGGCTTCGAGTCCGGCCCGGTCGTGCAGGGCAACCTCGACCCGGCAGCTCTGTTCGCCGGCGACGAGGTCGTCCGGCGCGAGGTCGCCCGGATCATCTCGGAGGGCCGGGCGGCGCAGGGGCATGTGTTCAACCTGGGGCACGGGGTGCTGCCGGAGACCGACCCGGATGTGCTGACCAAGGTTGTCGACCTGGTGCACGGCTCCACCCGGTGAGCGCCGTGCGGGTGGCGGTGATCGGCGGCGGCATCGCCGGCCTGGCCGCCGCGCACCGGCTGCGGGTCCTGCTGGGACCGGACGCGGTGATCACGGTCATCGAACAGTCCGACCGCCTCGGCGGCAAGCTGCGCACCATCGACTTCGCCGGCATCCGCTACGACGTGGGTGCGGAGGCCTTCCTGGCCCGGCGTCCCGAAGCGACCGCGCTGATCGCTGAGCTGGGGTTGGAGGTCACCCATCCCAGCGGTGCCCGGTCGACGGTGCGGGCGGGCGGGGTGACCCGGATGATCCCGGGCGGGACGATGCTGGGCATCCCCGCCGACGCCGCCGCGGTGGCGGAGGTGCTGTCGGATGAGGGCCGCGACCGGGTGGCCGCGGAGCGGACGCTGGCTCCGATCCGACTGGAGGGTTCGGACATCGGGTTGGGCGCCCTGTTGCGCTCCCGGTATGGCGACGAACTGCCGGACCGGCTCATCGACCCGCTGCTGGGTGGGGTGTACGCGGGAAGCATCGACAACCTCGGCCTGCGCGCGACGATGCCGCAGATCGCCGCCGCCCTCGACGCGGGCGCGACCTCACTGACGGCGGCCGCCAGAACAGTGCTCACCCCGGCGAGCAGTGCTCCGGTTTCGGATCAGGTGCTCTCTTCAGAGAGCAGTGCTCTCGGTTCAGAGCAGGCGTCCGGTTCGGGGAACGGCCTACGCGGTTCTGGAGCGGCGCTCTCGTCTGGGGGCAGTGCTCCAGTCTTTGGCACCTTGGCCACCGGCCTCGGCACCCTGGTCGACCGGCTGGCGCGCGATGTCGACGTTCGACTCGGGGTGCCGGTCCGTGAACTGACCAAGCGACCGCACGGGTGGCGGCTGGTCCTCGGCGCCGCCGCGCCAGGGCATGAGCCGCGTGAGTCGGTGCTGGATGTGGACGCGGTCGTGGTCGCCGTGTCCCCGCCCGCCGCGCGCAAGCTGCTGGACCGTGTGGTGCCCGTTGCGTCGGTGGCGTACTCGCGGATCGAGGTGGCGTCGGTCGGGGTGGTCGCGTTGGCCCTGCCCTCCGGCGCCGAGCTGCCCGGCACGTCCGGCATCCTCGTCGGCGCCAGGGAACGGCGGTCCGACGGGGCTCCGTTCGCGGTCAAGGCCTTCACCTACTCCGCCACCAAGTGGTCCCACCTCGACGCTGTCGTCGTCCGCGGCTCCGTGGGCCGCTTCGGTGACCCGGGTGCTCTGCGCGCCGATGACGAGGAGTTGGTCCGGCTGGTTCGCGCCGACCTGTTCGACCTCACCGGCGTCACCGCCCCACCCATCGACGCCGTGGTCACGCGCTGGGGCGGTGGCCTCCCGCAGTACGGCGTGGGCCACACCGCACTGGTCGCCCGCATCGAGGAGGCCGTGGCCGCCCACCCCGGCCTGGCGGTGGCCGGAGCCGCGCTGCACGGCGTCGGGATCCCGGCGTGCATCGGGACCGGGGAGGCCGCGGCCCGACGTGTCGCTGCCCACCTGCACACGCTCACCCGCGAATGAGACGATGAACCCATGGCCCGCCTGAACTACGCCGAGCTCAACGACACCATCCGCTACACCATGTGGTCGGTGTTCCGCATCGAACCCGGTCGCCTCCCCGACGACCGCGGACTCGCAGGCTCGGAGGTGACGGACTACCTCGACAGCCTGGAAAGCAAGGGCGTCGTCGTCCGCGGCGTCTATGACGTCGCCGGGTTGCGGGCCGACGCCGACTACATGATCTGGTGGCACGCCGAAGAGGTCGAGCAGGTGCAGGCCGCGTACACCGGTTTCCGCCGCACCGCCCTCGGCAAGGCCTCCACCCCGGTCTGGAGCCAGGTCGCCCTGCACCGCCCCGCGGAGTTCAACCGCAGCCACATCCCCGCGTTCCTCGCGGGCGAGGAAGCACGCAAGTACATCTGCGTGTACCCGTTCGTCCGCTCCTACGAGTGGTATCTGCTGCCCGAGGAAGACCGCCGCAAGATGCTTGCCGACCACGGCAAGGAAGCCCGCGACTACCCGGACGTGCGCGCCAACACCGTCTCGTCGTTCGCCCTCGGCGACTACGAGTGGATGCTCGCCTTCGAGGCCGACGAACTGCACCGCATCGTCGACCTCATGCGCCACCTGCGCGGCACCGAGGCCCGCCTGCACGTGCGTGAGGAAATCCCGTTCTACACTGGCACCCGCGTGCCCCCAGCCGAACTCGTCGCGAACCTGCCCTGACCGTCGGCCCTGCCAGGCGGCAGCCGGCCAAGACATGAACGAACGTGCCCTGTCCGGCAGGGCATGCGGGACGACCCTGACCGGGCAGGTCTCGCCCGGCAATTTCCGGGTCGCGCACGAGTGGGTGCCGGGATGTGCCTGACTCGTGTCGAGGCGGCAGAGGTTGCGGGAGCGGGAGGGTCATGACCGAGCGCGTGTTGCCCGGGCCGTTTCGGGTCGCCCATGCCGCCGCCCGCTGTGTGGAGCGGGTGACGGAAGCGGCGGCCGAACTGTTGCGGGAGCGGGGAACCGACCCTGGTCCGGTGTCGGTCGACGTCAGACATGCGGCCGCTGCGTTCCGTAGTGAGCGGCATGTGTTCGTCGACGGTCGTTCGCCCGGGGACACCTGGGCCCCGCTGTCCGGCGATTACCGGGCCGCCGACGGCTGGGTGAAGCTGCATTGCAACTACCCCCACCACGAAGCCGCCGTCCGCGCGGTCCTCGGGGACGACGTCGCGGCCGAGGTGGCGCGCAGGCGGGCCCACGACGTGGTGGAGGCGGTGCTCGCCGCGGGTGGGGCGGCCGCGATGCTGCGTGGGCGCGACGAGTGGCGGGAGCACCCGCAAGGCAAAGCCGTCGCCGCTGAGCCGTTGGTCTCGGTCGAGCGGATCGCCGACGCGCCCGCCCGGCCGCTGTCACGCGCTGACCGACCCCTCGCCGGTGTCCGCGTCCTCGACCTGACCCACGTCATCGCGGGCCCCGTCTGCGGCCGCACCCTCGCCGCCCACGGCGCCGATGTCCTGCATGTCGGCGCCGCGCACCTGCCGACCGTGCGCCCTTTGGTGATCGACACCGGCTTCGGCAAACGCACCTGCCACCTCGACCTCCGCGCCGACGAACACCGCGCGACCCTGCGGGAACTCCTCGCCGACGCCGACGTCATGGTGCAGTCGTTCCGCCCGGACGCCTTCGCGGCCAAGGGGTTCGGTCCGAAAGACCTGCCGCCGGGCGTGGTCCTGGTCAGCCTGTCCGCGTATGGCCACAGTGGACCGTGGCGGACCCGACGCGGCTTCGACAGCCTCGTCCAGCTCGCCACGGGCATCGCAAGGGAATCCGACGGGAAGCTGGTTTCCTTGCCCGCGCAAGCGCTTGACCACGGGACCGGCTGGCTCGCGGCCTACGGCGTCCTCGACGCCCTAAAAAGGCGGTCAGTCGAAGGCGGTACCTGGCACGTCCGGGTTTCCTTGGCCCGCACCGCGTCGTGGCTCGACGAACTCGGTCGGGTGGACTCCGTTGAGGAAACCGGTTTCACCGAACCCTATCTGTCTGAAATGGACAGTGACTTCGGGATCATCCGGCATGTCCGATTTCCCGGCACGATGCCGGGGTCGCCCCCGGGGTACGGTCACGGACCCCGTACACCCGGCGGCGACCCCGCATCCTGGTGGTAGATCTATTTCACCTTGTACGCCCGGATGATCGTCTGCTCGACCGTCCCGCCCCGCCCGTCCTCCGCCTTGGCGCGCAGAGACACGGACTTCGCCTCAGCCGGGTGAAAGAGCAGCGCGGCGTTGTTGGCGACAGTCGCCCGCCGCCACGTCTTCCCCTCGTCGTAGGACACTTCGACGCCGAGTTTGCGTGGTGTGACAGTCGATCCGTCTTCGAGCTGCATGCTCACCGGCAGCAGGAACGGCCCGCCCGCGCGGGCGCTGTTGCTCTCATCCAACGTGCCGTGGAACCGCAGCACCGACAGCGGGATGGACTTGTCCCCGGACGCGGAGGTGAACGTCCATGCCGCGGACACCTTGGTGCTCACGTCGAACAGTTCGCCCCGCACCCCTTCCGTGGTGAGTCGGTACGCCCCCGCCGCGGCGGGCACCGGGAACAGTCCGTAGCCTGCGTCCGGACTCTCCCCGATCTTGACGCCGTCGCGGTAGAGGGTCGTGTTGCCGGAGGTCACGGTGGTGAATCCGGCGTTGCCCGCGCCGTCGCCGAACAGCCCGATGTTGAACCCGATCTCGTCGCCGAACCGCTCCGCCCAGGGGTACGTCGACCGCGGCAGCGCTGGGCCGAAGATCGCCCCGGCCATCCGCTCCTGGTAGGTCCGACCAGCGCGCAGTTGCTTTGGCGGCGAACGGAACGCGCCCTGGATCGCAGGCGGCTCGCCGATCATCACCTCGGATTCCCACTCCGTGTTCTCGGTGGAGAAGTGCTCGGTGAGACCGCCCGGCAGCGTGATCTCGCGCCCGATCGCCCAGCCGCCTCCCCGCCCGTCCGAACTGCGGGGGAACGTCACCCGAATACCGTTCGCGGCCTTGGCGGTCGGCTGACCGAGCGTGGTGCGCACGGTCGCCACGTCGGCGGGCCGGTATATCTTCTCCAGCCCGGTCGGAACCGACTTCGGCTGGAAATGGGCCAGGCCGTAGAAGTCCTTGCCCGCCAGCCACGACGTGCTCAGCGTCCAGAGGAACTGGTCCGCGGGCAGTTCCGCCCCGACATGGGCGGTGTAGATCTGCTCCGCCGAGTCCGCGAGCGTGGACATGCTGATCCACCCGTTCGCCGTGGTGAGCTCGTAACCCGCGGAGGCGAGGACCGAGACCGCCGCCGGGTCCGGCGCGACGACCTTGAGCTGCTTGGTGATCCGGGCGTCGACCACGATTTCCGTGTCCTTGGTCAGCGTGAATCCCGGATCGGTGAGCACGTGCGAAGCCTGCTTGTAGCTGAACAACGTGTCGACCAGGTACCGGCCCTTCGGCATCCGCCGGGTGATCACACCGTCCGGACTGTGCGTAAAGGACAGCTGACCCGAGTCAAGCCCGAAGAGCAGCGTGTACGCGTCCGGCGACGGTTTGCCGTCGAGACCGAGGAAGGTCGCCTTGAGCTGGTAGCTCTCGACCTCGCGGTCCACCCCGACCGTCGTGCGCGCCGCCGTTTCGCCGGACGTCGCGACCACCGCGCCGGAGTAGGCGCCGTCGACCGAGCCGAGGCGCGTGTCCGACGTGACGCCGACCGTCGCCGTGCCGCCCGCGGGTACCTCGACCCGGTCGCGCGACAACGTGATCATCCCGGCGGGAGCGGGCTTCCCATCGGGACCGACGACGTCTGCGCTCAGGTCCAGGGTCACCGCCGCGGTGCCCCCATTGCGGTACGTGATCTCCTTCGACACCGGCTGGTCGTCGTCATGCGGCCACTGCGGCACGCCGAAACTGACCGACGTCGGCTCGCTGGTCACGTTCTGCGCCAACGACTTCGGCACGTCGATCCGGCCGGAGCCCTGCGCGTACGCGGCCTCCCCGGGCGTCGGCTTGGCCGACGCGGTCAGCGCCGCCTTGAGCTGCCCGCCCGTCCACTGTGGATTCTTCTGGGCCAGCAGCGCGGCCGCGCCCGCGACGTGCGGGGTGGCCATCGAGGTGCCCGACATCGACACGTAGCCCGGCTCCACGGGAGTCCCGCTGGAACCCTCCTTCGCCTGCGCGGCAACGATCTGCGAGCCGGGCGCGGTCACGTCCGGCTTGATGCCCCCGTCGCCCACCCGCGGGCCGCGGCTGGAGAAGAACGAGAGCGTGTCGTCGCGCTCGACCGAGCCGACCGTCAGCGCCGCGTCCGCGCTGCCCGGCGAGCCCACCGTACCCGTCGACGGGCCGGAGTTGCCCGCCGCGATGACGAACAGGGTGCCGCGTTCGGCCGTGAGCCGGTTGACCGCCGCTTCCAGCGGGTCCACCTCGGCCGTGTCCTCCCCGCCGAGGCTCAGGTTGACGATGTCGGCTCCCTGCTCGGCGGCCCACTCCATGCCCGCGATGATCCACGACTCCTGGCCCCAGCCCTGGTCGGAGAGCACCTTGCCGTCGAGCAGCTTCGCGCCGTGCGCCACGCCCTTGTACTTCGCACCGCCGCCCGCGATCGTCGATCCGACGTGCGTGCCGTGGCCGACCCGGTCCACCGCGTCGGCGGAGTCGGTGAAGTTGTGTTCCCCGACTTCGCGGCCGGCGAGGTCGGGGTGGGTCTGGTCGACCCCGGTGTCGAGGACCGCGACGGTGACACCGTCTCCGGTCAGGCCCGCCTGCCACGCCGCCGGCGTGCCGATCTGCGCCGTGCTGCGGTCGAGGTTGGCCTTGTGCCGGGCGTCGAGCCACACCTTGCCCGGGCCCGCCGCCAGCGCCCGCCAGGACTCGCCCAGCGACGACTTCTCGGCGGCTACCGCGCGTGCTTCCGCTGAGGGCAGCTCACGCACGGTCCGCACGCCCGCCGAGCGTGGCGTGGGGCCGGTGAGGATCAGCGGCAGGTCGCCCCGGCCGTCGCCGTAGCCCGCGTCGAGCAGGCCGGTCACGTCGAACAGCCGCGGGTCGAGCTTGCCCGAGGCGACCAACGGCAACGCGTCGGCCGGGATGACGTTGAGCCGCCCGCCCACGGTGTACGTGCGGAACGCGACCCGTTCGCGGCCCTTTCCGGGCAGCACGGCGGGTTTTCCCGCCGAGAGCAGCACCCGGTCGCCGGTGATCAAGGTGACCGCCCGAGCGTCGTTCGACGGCGGCTTCGATGGCTCCGCCGTGGCCGCGGTCGAGCCCGCGGCCACCAATCCGATCGCCATAACGAGAGAAATTGTCCGTTTCATCTGTCGCACCAGCCCCCACCGGTCAGGAAATGACAACGCACAAGGGCCGACGACAGGTGACGTGCAATTCCCCCAGAAATCAAGCCCCAGTAATTCCAAGTTAATGAGTTTCGGCGGCCCGCGCATCGCCCGATTGGGTGGCCCGGGTGGTGCCGACAGGGTCGACACCACCCGGTGTGCCCGGCCACCGGCTCGCGAGAGGCCCGCGAGAGCCGTTGCCCCGGCCGGGAACTCAGGTGCGACGCCACCACCGGCGTTTGGGTTCCCTCACGTGGCCACCGGCGATGAGCCACGCGGTGAACGCCGCCGCGTCCTCCCGGGCACGGGACCCCACGGTGCGCGGGTGGGCGCGCGCGTACTCGTCGAAAAGGGGACGGTAGCGCTCCTCCAGATCGCCCGCGACCTCGGGCGCGAGTTGGGCGACAACCCGCCTGCGCTTGGCCAGCAAGGCATCGGCCTCCACCCGCAGGGCGTGCTCGTCGAACCCCGCGGGGGCCGGTCCGTCGGCCAGCAGCGCCCGCAGCAGCGCGGCCTGCTCCGCGGCGAGTCGCTCGCGCGCCCCGCTCACGCCGTGGCCGCGAGAACGCCGCGGATGGCGTCGAGTTCGGCCAGCAGCGCGGAATCCGTCGGGTACAGGTCGTCGCGTTCCAACAGGATACCCGGCGGCCGGACCCGGGAACACAGCTCCCGCAACACATCAAGCACCCCGGACGGCACCGGGTGGGCGTGTGTGTCGTGGTAGACGCCGTCGCGTTCGATCCCGCCCGCCACGTGCACGTAGGCGATCCGGTCGAGCGGCAGCCCGTCGAGCAGGTCGGCTGGGTCCTGCCCCAGATTCCGGCCGTTGGCCCACATGTTGGCCACATCGACCAGCAGCAGACACCCGGTCCGTTCGACCAGCTCGGTGAGGAACTGCGCCTCGGTCAGTTCCTCGTCGGGCCACCGCAGCAGGGCCGCGATGTTCTCCAGCGCGAGCGGCACCCCCAGCGCCGCTTGTGCGGTCTTCACGTTCGCGGTCAACACATCGAGGGCGTCGCGGGTGCGCGGCACCGGCATGAGGTGCCCCGAGTCGAGCCCGCCCGCCCGGACGAAACAGACGTGGTCGCTGGCCATCGGCGCGCCGAGCGCGTCGGTCACCGCGGCGAGGTGGTCGATCCGGGCTCCGTCGACCGGATCGGCCCCGCCGAGTGAGAGTGAGACGGCGTGGGGGAGCACGGGGATGCCCCGGTCCAGCAGGACCCGCAGCGACTCCGGGAGGTGGTCGTGGTGGATGTTCTCCGCCACGACCTCCACGAAGTCGATTCCCGGCATCCGCTCCACGGTCAGGTCGATCTCCGACCGCCAGCCGATGCCCACCCCGAGCTCACCCACGCCGATCACCCTCTATCTCATCCGCCGCAACCGCCGCCGCAACCGCCGCCGCCACAGCCACCCCCGCTGCCGCACGACGATCCTCCCCCGGATGAGGACCCCGAACCACACCCCGACGCGCCGGAGTTGCTCGCGGCGATCGCCTGCTTCTGCGATTCCAGCGCCGAGGCGAGCTCGGTGTCCGGGTGGGCGGCGAGGCCGCTGAGCGCGACCACGCCGACCACCCCGACCAGCCCCGCCGCACCCCCGTACAGCACGGCCGCGTCGTTCGCCTGCTTCGACGACCGGGTTCCCCGGGCGTCGGCGAGCAGCCGTTCCGCCGCGTATGTCCGGTCCGGCACCGACTTGCGGTACAGCAGGACCGTCACCACCGCGGTGGCGACCAAGGCGAGCGTGAGCCAGCCGATCGGCCGCCCCTCGGCGAGCCCGTTCGTCCACCGCGCGCCCCCCACCACGAACAGCACGGTCAGCGGCAGGATCCCCCAGCGGGCCCGAGCCGCGTCTTCGCCGACGAGCAACCCCTTGCGGGCCAAGGCTTCACCGAGCTTGTGCACGACGTCGCCCCGACCGACCTTGTCGACGAGCAGACCGATACCGCGTTCCCGGTGCCGCTGGATGTCGGCCAGCACCGCCTGATCGATCGGGTCCGTCGCGGTGGACCCCTCGACCACCCGCACGGTTCCCTTACGGCTCGGCCGGACCTTGTCCCGGTCGATCAACCTGGTGACGGCGGTCTCGACGACTCGCCGAGGCCCGCCCGCCAGGTACGCCAGCTCGTCGAGTGTGAGCTGACCCGGTCCGATCGCCCCGCTTGCCGCCCGCGAGTCGGCGGACCCCGCGCGGACCATGATCCGCACCGCCAATGCGAACAGCAAAGCGAAAGCGAAAGCGACCACGTAGATTCTCAGGAAATCCGGTCCCGCGATTCCCCACGGTTCATTCATTTCGGTCCCCCCTCACGCCAAGTTGCCCTGACGTCACACATGCTGTTCGCGGTGTGACCGCGAGCACAAGGGACCTTGATTTAGATTTAGGGAAGCCGTGGGGCGGATTTAGGCTTCTTGAGCCGGACTTGAGGTGTCGGGCACCAGGCGCAGGGAAATCGAATTGATGCAGTAGCGCTGGTCGGTCGGCGTCGGGTAGCCCTCGCCCTCGAACACGTGCCCAAGGTGGCTGTGGCAGCTCGCGCAGAGGACCTCGGTGCGCATGGTGCCGAACTGGCGGTCCTCGCGCAGCACGACGCTCTCACCGGCGAGCGGGGAGAAGAACGAAGGCCACCCGCAATGCGACTCGAACTTGGTGTCGCTGCGGAACAGTTCCGCGCCGCACGCGCGGCACTGGTAGACCCCGACCGTCTTGCTGTCGGTGTACTCACCGGTGAACGGGCGCTCCGTTCCGGCCTGGCGCAGCACCACGAACTCCTCAGGGTTGAGCTGAGCCCGCCATTCCTGCTCGGACTTGACGACCCTGGGGGTGGCGCCGACAACGGGTTTCACGAGATCTCTCCTCCAAGCGCGCACGGGTTCAGCCCAGCAGCATGCTGAAGATGAACGCCAGCGTGTCCCACGCGGCGACGATGACGCCGAGCAGGATCAATGTCACCACGATGCCCGCGGTGACGCGGTAGTGGCCACCCAGGCGGTTGGCCGCGTCGGCGAAGTCGCCGACGCCGCCGATGTAGCCCTCGACGGTGTAGCCCGGACGCACCCGCTCGACCCGGTCGAGGTGCTCGGCGAACGCCCGGGCCTCGGGGTCGTCGGGATCCAGGCCGATCAGGTCGTCGGCGAAGCGGCCCGGCGGTCCCGGGCGCGGCTCATCGTCGGCTGTCCCGGCGGAACCTGTCGCGACCATGCTTCAACGGTAACCCGAACGTGGTTACCTGTCGCCCAGCTTGCGTTCCTCTATCTCCGCCTGCTCGGTCTTGAGGTGGACGAACGAGGTGAAGCCCCACTCCTCGAGCCTGCCCAGCTGCGCGCCGAACTTCCCGCGCCTGCGGATGGGGGAGACCGGCCTGCCGTCCGCGCGCAGCTCGCGAGCGGTGCCGGTGACCCGCGCGAGCGGGACGTCGGCCTCGTAGAGCACGGCGACGGACTCACCGCGCGCCTGGCCTTCGAGCAGGTCGACGATGCGCTCGAAGCCGATGGAGAACCCGCAGGCGGGCACGTCGCGACCCAGGGAGCGGCCGATCAGCTTGTCGTAGCGCCCGCCGCCCGCCACGGAGCCCGAGGAGCCCGGGTGCACGATCTCGAAGATCTGACCGGTGTAGTAGCCCATGCCGCGCACCAGCGTCGGGTCGAATTCCCAGGTCAGTGGCCTGGTTTCGGCCAGCGAGCGCAGCGCGTCGGCGGTGGCGGACAGGTCGGCGACGACCTCGTCGGACAGGCCGGGGACCGACGCGGTGAGCTGGTCGGCGAGCTTGGCCGGATCGATGCCCTGCAGACCGGTGATGCTCGCCTGCAGCTGGTTGATCCGGTCGGTCTCCAGGCCACGGCCCGCCAGCTCGGCGCGCACGCCGTCCCAGCCGACCTTGTCGAGCTTGTCGAGGGTGATGAACAGGCCGGTCCACTCCGACTCCGGCAGGCCGATGCCCTCGGCCAGCGCGGACAGGAAGCGGCGGTCGGACACGCGAACCGTGGTCCCGTCGAGGCCGACCGCGGCCAGCGCCTCGGTGGTCGCCTCGATCAGCTCGACCTCGGCCAGCACCGACTCCTCGCCCAGCATGTCGATGTCGCACTGGTGGAACTGCCGGTAGCGGCCCTTCTGCGGCCGTTCGGCACGCCACACCGGGCCCACCTGGAACGAGCGGAACGGCTGCGGCAGGGTGGCCTGGTTGTTGCCGTAGAACCGGGTCAGCGGGACCGTGAGGTCGTAGCGCAGGCCGAGGTCCACCAGCTCGCCCAGCGTGGTGTCGGCGGCGACGGCCTCGTCGAGGCCGCGGCGCAGGACCCGGTAGATCAGCTTCTCGTTCTCGCCGCCTTGGCCGCCGGTGAGGCGTTCGATGTTCTCCAGGGCGGGCGTCTCGATGCGCTGGTAGCCGAACCGGTGGTAGACCTCGGTGATCTGGGCCAGGACATGGTCGCGCACGGCGACGGTCGCGGGCAGCAGGTCACGGGTGCCCCTGGCGGGGCTGTTGTCCATCTTCACCGGTACGGGTTCCTCGCAGATCGCGGTAGCTTGACGAGCAGTACGGTACCGGGGCAGTGAACAGTTCGAGATTCCTGTGGGCATCCCCGGCGTGGAGTTGACCGATCTTGTCGGTGCTGGTCGGTATGGTCCGTCTTGATGACCATGGTGTTGTAGGCGTAAAGATTCGCGCTGGACCCGACATTGGCCCAGGAGGCCGTGTTGCGGTCGCATTGTGGTGGGCAGCGCTATGCCTAAGGCGACTGTTGCGCCATGGTGGGCCGAGAACTCGAAAGAGGCGTACTCCTCTGGTCTGGGGAATCTCGCGACTGTCGACCGCATGTGACGCTGCCCGCATTGGCGCTGTGCGGACGCATGAGTCGACCCGGAAACTGGCTCGGCATGTCGAGCGCGGTACCGCCCGCATCCGCTCGGCCACGATCACCCATCAAGGTGGGCGCTGGTTCTGCTCGTTCTCCGTCGAGATCGAGCGTCATGACCCCGCCCCGGTTCGACCAGCCTCCGTCGTCGGTGTGGATCTGGGGATCAAGTCGTTGGCCGTGCTCTCCACCGGCGAGGTCATCCCCAATCCGAGGCATCTCGACGTCGCGTTGCGGGAGCCGCGCAGGTTGCAGCGGCAAGCGGCCCGCCGTACCGGCCCGGACCGGCGCACCCGGCAGGCGCCGTCGGCGCGGTGGCGCAAGACCCAGGCCCGGATCAGGCGTCTGCACATCGCGGTGGCCAACGCCCGTCGTGACGGGTCGCACAAGCTGTCCACTCGGCTGGTCCGTACCCATGGTGTGATCGTGCTCGAAGATCTCCACGTGGCAGGGATGCTGCTCAACCGCCGCTTGGCCCGGCACATCGCCGGGGTTGGCATGGGCGAATTGCGGCGGCAGATCATCTACAAATCCGGGTGGGCCGGTGGCCGTGTTTACCTGGCGGACCGCTGGTTCCCGTCATCGAAGACCTGTTCGACTTGTGGCGTGGTGAAAGCCAAACTACGCCTGTCCGAGTGGACGTTCAGCTGCGACCAGTGCGGATTCGTTCTGGATCGTGGTGTCAACGCCGCCCGCAACCTCGCCCAACTGGTGGACGAGGTGACGGGTGGTATGTCCTCTTCGAGTTGCGGGGCGACACGAAACGAGCCCGATGGAAACCCATGTCAGACCCGCATTGCGCGGGCGGCTGGTACCGCCACGGGAAGACCCACGAGGTCAACGCCGCGCCGCAGGATGACGGCTCACGACACGGCTTTGCCCGTCTTGAACGGCTGTGGATAGATCCGCGCGTGCATTGCCTCGTCGCCGTAGGCTGGGGCGGTGGCAACAGAGGCTGTGGAGATCGCCGTCGGCGACCGGGCGGTGCGAGTGTCCAATCCGGACAAGCCGTACTTTCCCGAGTTGGGCCTGACCAAACGTCAGATCGTCGAGTACTTCCTGTCCGTGGGCGACGGCATCCTCGGCGCGCTGCGCGAGCGCCCGACGACGCTGGAACGCTGGCCTGGTGGCGTCTTCGAGGGCGCGAAGCTGTCCACCAGGGCCGACAACCGGGGTGACGCGTTCTATCAGAAGCGCATCCCGAAGGGCGCGCCCGATTACGTCGAGACCGCGCGCATCGCCTTCCCCAGTGGCCGTTCCGCCGACGAGGTCTGCCCGACGGAGCTGGCGGTGGTGGCGTGGGCGGTGAACCTGGGCACCCTGACGTTCCACCCGTGGCCGGTCAGCCGGGCCGACGTCGACCGGCCCGACCAGATGCGGATCGACCTCGACCCGCAGCCGGGCACCGACTTCTCCGACGCGGCCAAGGTCGCGTTCACCGTGCGTGAGCTGCTCGCCGAACACGGCATCGAGGCGTTCCCCAAGACCTCCGGCGGCCGGGGCGTGCACCTCTATGTCCCGATCGAGCCACGCTGGACCTTCGTCGAGGTCCGCCGGGCGCTGATCGCGTTCGGCCGCTCGGTGGAGAAGCGGATGCCCGACGAGGTCACGATCAACTGGTGGAAGGAAGAGCGCGGCTCGCGCATCTTCATCGACTACAACCAGATGGCCCGCGACCGCACGATCGCCTCCGCGTACTCGATCCGCCCGACGCGGCGCGCGCTTGTCTCCGCCCCCGTCACCTGGGACGAACTGGGGGACGTGCACCCGGAGGACTTCTCGGTGCTCACGATGCCCGCCCGGTTCGCGCAGGTGGGCGACCTGCACGCACCGGTGGCGGAGAAGGCGTTCTCGCTGGAGCCGCTGATCGAGCTGGCGGACCGTGACGAGCGCGATCAAGGGCTGGGTGACCTGCCTTATCCGCCGGATTATCCGAAGATGCCGGGGGAGCCCAAGCGGGTCCAGCCATCGAAGGCCCGTGACGACACCTGACTTGGGGCCCGCCGAAAGCTGGGCGACCGCCGCCGCACGCCGCACGCTGGGGGGTGAAGACCCTCGGCTGTGGATCGCCTTCGACGCCGAAATCCGGCATTTCTGGCAGCGCCCCCGTGATCGCGCACCCGCGCACCCGCTCGCCGTCGCCATCGCGGCCTGTGATCGGTCCGGATGGGTGCGTGAGACCGCCGTCGCAGAGATCGCCGAACTCGGCGACCCCGCGGTGTGGCCCGTGCTCGCCCTGCGCTGCGCCGATTGGGTGCCGCAGGTCCGCTCCCGCGCCCGGGAGGTGGCGCTGCGGTGTCTGGCGGAGTCGCCGAGGGCCGCGTTCGAGGCGCTCGCGCCGACGGCTTTCGTCCTGGCCAGGCGGGTCGAAGGGGGTTGGCTGGCCGGTGTGATGGACGGGCACCTGCGGGACGGGCCTGCTGAGGTCCTGGCGTCGGCACTCGACTCGCGGCACCGGGTGGTCCGTCGTGCCGCGTTTCGGATCGCCTTTGCGCGGCTGCCCCTCGACCGGCTGCTGCACGCGGTGCGTTTCGATGGTGACATCGCCATCCGGGTGCGCTGCGCGGAGGCTGTGATTCGTATCGGCGATGCGGACGTCACCCGCCTGCTGTTGTCCAGCGGAACGGCGGGGGTTCGCGCGGAAGCCGTGCACGCGCTGGGGCTGGCGGGTGATACCGACCCGGCTGAAGCCGCGCTCACCGACCGCAATGGGATGGTTCGCGCGACAGCGCAGGCCATCCTCGCAGGCATGGGTGAGACCGGCGGTGATACCGAGTTGTTGCGTCCCTACCTCAGCCATCCCATCGCCCGGGTCCGCGTCGAGACCGTCCGCGGGTTGCGGCGATTGGGTGACATGCCGGTCGACCTGCTCGCGCCCATGCTCGCCGACCCGTCGCCCTCGGTGACGCGGCAGGTGGTGCTGTCACTGCGCGGGCGTGAACTCGACATGTCGTTCCTGTTGCGCCACTTGGGTGTCGACCAGCCACCCCACAATCGTTTCGCCGCCTACCGATTGTCAGTGGCACGCGACACGTGGACCCGGATCGAGACGAATCTGGCACTCCTCGACGATGCCTTTCTGGGTGGCCGGGCACACGCGGATATCGCCGCCTGGCTCAGAAACAGCGCCGTGACTTCCTACTTGGCGCCCACCGCCGAGCGCGTCACCCGGGTGGACGCACTGCTCCGCGCGTCGACGACGCTGGGCGAACACACTGTGTCGCTACTGCGGTTCCACATGGGTCTGCACCGGTAGAGACGCGAATTTGTCGTTCCCTTCCTTTACACTGCAAGGAAGGGAAGGAGACCGCCATGACGGATTCGTACCTTGTGCGCTACGTCGGCGGTCCATTGGACGGCCGGGTGGACACGCTGGCGGCGTCGCCGGAGAGTCCCCGCTCGACGGTGACCCATGTCCATCTGCACGGCGGGCCGAAGATCGTGCACCACTACGACCTGCACTACGCGGTCGAATACGGTTGCGAGTACCGGCTCCGCGAACACTGAGTCCTAAGTGGACCGATTGGTTTCGAGGATCATCACGCAGAGTCCGCACCGCGGGCCGTCACTGCCCTCCGGCTCCAGGTCGGGCGGCGCGGCGTGGGTGCATGACGCCCGGTAGTGCTGGTGGCCCAAACGGGTGCCCGGCGCCATGGGGAACGCGTGCAGCTCGCCGTCGTAGCAGCTGCGCCACCAGAGATACCGCACCGTCATCTTTGGCAATGTAAGCCCGCCGCCCGCCGACGGCATCCGGTGCCGTCCGAACGGGTGGCTGTCGGCCTGTCGGACTGTCGGACCCACCGGGCACACTACGCGCGGATCAGTGCACCGGGAGGAAACGAATGGCGAGGGTGGCGTCGCTGTCGACCGAAGAGGTCGAGCGACTCAGGGGTGACGTGACGGCGGGCAAACCCGCGGGCGTGTGGTTCACGGCGGCGGCCGTGGGGGTGACGGCAGGCCAGTCGGGCAAGGTCGTCGGGTTCACCGAACCAGCGGAAGGCGATTTCATCCAGGTGCGCCCCACCGGCTCCCGCGACGAACTCACCTTCTCACCGGCGGAGTTGACGCTGGTCAAGCCGCCGCCGAAGCCGAAGCAGGCACCGGCGCTGGTCGTGGTCGAGCCGGTCGCAGCTGTGCCGGAGGTGGTGGTCGGCATCGAGCCCGCGCCGGTGGTGCGGAAGCCGCCGCCGCACAAGCCCGCGGAGGTGACGGTCACGCTGCACTCGACGCTTGAGGGCGAGTGGACCGTGGATGTGCTGGTGGGGAAGAAACGGGTGGTCCGGTGGGAACCGGTGCCCGCGGGCGATGTCGCTCGGGCGGCCAAGTCGCTGCCTGCGGGGGTGGGGGAGGCGATCGGGACGGCTCTCGAGGCGGCGAAGCGCAGGCAGTTGGCTCGGGTGGAGCAGCTGAAGGCGGAGTTGGACGCGGCTCAGCGAGCGCTCCGAGACTTGGGGTAAAGCTGGGTCTGACGGTGCCCGTTGGTGGTTTGCCGACTTGGCGCGCGGGTGCTGTTTGGGTGGGTCCAGAGGCAATCAGATGATCAGGGCGGGCAGACGGTCCCGTCGCGAGGGATTTTGCCGTCACTGAAGAACGTGTAAACCGTGTCGGTGGCGCACGGTGAGATGCCGAGAGCGCCATGGCCCGTTCCCTGCCAGGACACCAGCACCGCCGATGTCAACTGCTGGGCGGCGTGTTGGGTGCCCGAGTGTGGGGTGACCCCGTCCGTGGCCGTGGAGAGGACGACGATCGGGGGTGCTGACTGGGCGTGCGGCTGGGTCACCGGGTGGCTCGCCACCGGCCACGGGCTGCACAGGGCCAGCCACTGCGCGGTCAGGCCGCCGAAGACGGGGTACCGGGTGTTCCAGTCTTTCGCCGTCGCCTCCAGCTGTGCCGTCGACAGGCGGCCCCGGGTGTCGTTGCACCTGGTCACGAGGGTGCCGTCGAACATCGCGGGGAGTTCGTCGGTTTCCTGGACCACCGGTGCGGCGAACGCGGCGAGGCCGTCCGGCACGCCGCTTCGGGCGTCGGCGATGGCTTTCGACAGGGCGGGCCACGCCTGCCGGTCGGGCAGGGCGGCGAGGACTCCTCGCAGGACGATCCCGGGGGTGAGGTCGAAGTCGTCGGTGACCAGGGGCTCAGCGGACAGCACCTCGGTCAGCGCTTGCCGGGCGTTGGCGCCCAATTCGCAGCCGCGGCGGGCGCACTCTTCGGCGAACGCACTGAACAGGGCGTCGGCGCCCTCGGCGACGCCGGCGAGGGTGACCGCGGCGTCTTCGTTCGGGTCGGGGACGCCGTCGAGAACCATCCGGCCGACCCGGTTGGGGTAACGCTCGGCGAACACCGACAGCACCCGGGAGCCCTCGCCGTGGCCGATCGCGTGCAGCCGCTCCATGCCGAGCGCCACCCGGGCGGACTCAAGGTCGGCTGCCGTCCGCCAGGTGTCGATCGCGGGCAGCCGCGACTCCAGCGCGAGGGTGCACTGCTGCCCGGCGGTCCGGGCCAGATCGACCCAGGCGTTGACGTCACCCGCCCGTGGGTCCAGCGCGACCAGTTCGGCGCGGACCTCCTCCGGGACGCACCGCACGGCGTCGGAGTTGCCGGTGCCGCGGCGGTCGAGGCCGACGAGGGAGAACTTGGTGAGGAAGTCGGGGGACAGGGTCATCGCCAGCTTGACGGCGTACAGGGTGCTGGGCAGCCCATCCACGTCATTCACCACGACGAGCGGCACCGGCCCGGTGCCGACCCGCAGCACCTGCATCCGCATGGTGCCCCGGCCGGGCGCGTACGGGGAGTCCAGGACGCCGTTGACCCGCCCGCAGTCGATCTTCAGCGAAGCCGGTGGAGCCAGTTTGGTCAGCCGGTCGGTGACCTCCGGCCCACACTGCGCCCACCGCACGGCCTGGTTCTTCGGCTCACCAAGCGGCGGCAGCGGCTGCGGCCCGGCTTCGGTGGTCGCGGGCGGACCCGGGTCCCCCTCGTTCACGACGATCGCCGGCCGCTCCGAGGGCCCCGCGGTACACGCGGCAAGCAACGCGACCGGCAGCAGCCAGGACACCCGTCCGACCCTCACGCCCGCGCGTCCCTCCTATGCCTGATCACCGGCCCACAGCGTGCCGGCTCGTGAGTGAGACCACGGTAAATCTGTCGCGCCCAGACTTAGGATGGATTCGCCGGGATTGTCCACAGTGTCCGGCGGTTGTCCACAGCAAGATCGGCATAAGCCCATCACCGCCCGATCGCCGATAAACTGGACAAGGGCAGCCCCCCAGGGAGGGTGGGGGTTTGCTCGGGGGTCGGGGCGGCGGGGAGAGAGAGGCTTGGGCTCGTGGTTGTCGCGCACGTCGATGGGGCGGGTCGGTCGCCTTCGTCGTGGTTTGGGGCGGTTGTCTCCGGGACGCCTCGGTTGGTGGGGGCCATTCCGCCTACGGCGCAGGTGTTGGTAGGGATCGTCAGCGTGCAGGTCGGTGCCGCGCTGGCCAAGCAGTTGTTCTCCGTGACGGGGTCCTCCGGGGTGGTAGCCCTTCGGCTGGTGTTCGCGGCCGCCGTCCTTCTGCTCATCTGGCGGCCCTCGCCGCGGGTGGCGCGGAAGGATTTGCCGGTCATCGTCGGCTACGGGTTTGTGCTCGCCACGATGAACGTCCTGTTCTACCTCTCCCTCGCCCGCATCCCCCTCGGCATCGCGGTGACCGTGGAGTTCCTCGGCCCGCTCAGCGTCGCCCTGCTGGGCACGCGGCGCTGGCTTGACGCGTTGTGGGCGGTGCTCGCCGGGGCCGGTGTCGTGTTGCTCGCGCAGACCCTGGGTGGGGCCGACGTCCTCGGGCTGTTGTTCGCGCTCGGTGCCGGTGTCTGTTGGGCGGGGTACATCCTGCTCAGCGCCAAGCTCGGCAGTCAGTCCAGTGACGGCAAAGGCTTGGCGCTGGCCATGGCGTGCGCGGGCCTGATCGCCGCGCCGGTCGGCATTGTCGACGCCGGGACCGCGCTGCTCTCGCCGATGGTCTTGCTCGTCGGCCTTGGTGTGGCGCTGATGTCCTCGGTGATCCCGTACTCGCTCGAACTCGAAGCCCTGCGCAGCATCCCCCCGCGGGTGTTCGGCGTCCTGATGAGCTTGGAGCCCGCCGTGGCCGCGATCGCGGGGCTGGTCGTGCTGCGGGAGGCCCTGAGCGCCGCCCAGTGGGTCGCGATCTGCTGTGTCGTGGCCGCGTCCGCGGGCGCCACCCGCACCGCCCGCCCCGACGTCTAGCGGGCCCGCACCTCACCGCGCAGCACCGACGCCAAGTCGTACCGCGCGGGCTCCTCCAGCTGCTCGTACGTGCACGAAGCGGGCTCGCGGTCCGGGCGCCACCGCTGGAACTGCGCGGTGTGCCGGAAACGGCTCGGGTAGCCGCCCTCGGTGTGCTCATAGGCGACCTCGACCACCCGCTCCAGCCGCAGCGGCACCCACGGCTGCTCAGTGGTGCGCCACCGGCTCACCGCCCCCGGCATCCGGGTCGTCTGCTCCTCATGCCAACTCGCCCACGGGTGCCCCTCGGCGCCGCCGGGGATCAGCTCGGCCATCTCCACCGCCAGCTCCCGCCTGCGGACCGCGGAGAACGACCCGACGACCCCGACGTGGTTGAGGCCCCCGGTGTTGTCGTAGAGCCCCAACATCAACGACCCCACGGCCTCACCCGGCTCGGTGTCCTTGTACCAGCGCAGACCCGCCACCACACAGTCCGCGGTGCGCGAGTGCTTGAACTTGAGCATCGTGCGCTTGTTCGGCGTGTACGGGCCGTCCGCGGGCTTGCCCATCACTCCGTCGAGCCCCGCGCCCTCGAAGATCTCGAACCACTGGCGGGCCATGTCCGAGCTGGTCGTCGCCGGGGTCAGGTGCACCGAGTCGGTGACCTTCAGCAGGTCTTCGAGCCTGCGCCGCCGCTCGACGCCCGGGGCCTCCAGCAGGAGTTCGTCGCCCAAGGCGAGGACGTCGAAGGCGATGAAGCGCGCGGGCGTGGTCTCCGAGAGCATCTTCACCCGACTCGCCGCCGGGTGGATACGCTCGGCCAGCTTGTCGAAGTCGAGCCTGCCGTCGATGTCGACGACCAGCTCACCGTCGATCACGACCCGCTCCGGCAGCGCCTCCCGCAAGGCGGCCTCGGCGTCGGGGAAGTAGCGGTTGAGCGGCTTGCCCGAACGCGACTGCAGGATCACCTCGTCGCCGTCACGGAAGACCAGACAGCGGAAGCCGTCCCATTTCGGCTCGAACACCAGGTTCGTGCCGTCCGGGATCGACTTGACAGCCTTGGCCAGCATCGGTTGCACCGGCGGAGTCAGAGGAAGCGCCACGCCGCCCATACTGCCCGTTCAGCGGCGCCTCGGCAGCGAAACGCGCCTATCGTGGGTGGCGTGACCGATCCACGCGTCGACGCCCGCATCGAGAGTTTGCAGCCGTGGCAGCAGGCGATCTACCGGCAGGTGCGGGAGTTGGTGCACGCCGCGGACCCTGAGGTCGAGGAGACCATCAAGTTCACCGACCGGCCGTATTTCGTGCTGCGGGGCAATATTTGCGCGCTGCTGCCCGCGAAGGACCACGTCAACATTTTCCTCTATGACGGTGGAATCGTCCCCGACCCGGACGGGATCATCACCGCCGGACACGACAACAAGACCGCCCGGACCGTCGCCGTTCGTCCGGGCGAGGAGATCAACTCGCCCGCACTGCTGGCGATGTTCAGGCAGATCATCGCGAACAATCGGGCCGGGGGCTGGCGCAAGCTCAAGAACGGCTGAGTTCAGCGCACCCGTTGGCGTTGCGCCGCTCCAAGCTCCAGCCGCACCGCTGTCGGCAGGTGGTCGACACCGAGGGATTCGCGGGCCTGACGCAGGACGGTGTCGTCCACTTCCTGCCACACCTGCTTGACGTCGGTGCCGTCTTCAAGCCACAGGCTCAGCCTGAGCGCGGGCTCTTCTTCGTCGCCGACCATGGTCGCCCGGGCCTTGCTCACCCCGGGCACCTGCTCCGCGTCGGTGGCTATGGCTTCGGTGATGGCGCTGGAGGTGACCAGTACGCCGTGGCCGATCGTCGGGTCCAGCGCCAGGTCGGGGTGCTTCTCCGGGCGCAGGGTGGCGAAGACGATCCGCAGGCCGAAGGCCAGCAGCAGCAGGCCCAGCACGATCGCGCCGATTCGGGCCGCCAACTGCCAGTCGACCAAGGCGCGCAGGACTTCCGGGTCCAGGACTGGGCGGGTTGCCCTGCCCTCGCCGAAGACGCCGTAGCCCAAGAGGCCCGCGCCAACTCCGAGCAGCAGCAGAAGCAGGCCGGTGGTCATGGTCAAGGCGCGTTCGCCGCCGTAGGAGCGGGCGGCGGCGCGGGTGGCGGGAGAGGTCATGAGCGGTCCCTGGGGGAGTCGACGACCACGGATACCTTGGGCTGACGCCGCAAAGGCAAGTCGGCGAGGGTGGACCGAACGGCGCCGAGCAGCCGGGGGCGCAGTTGGGCCTCCGACTCCAAGGCGCTGGTCGCGCGCACCCGGACCCGCTTGGCTGTGGCGCTCACCGACGCGCCGGTCACGTTGTCCTCGCCGCGGACGCGCGTGCCCACGATCCGGGCCAGCGAACGCGGCGACGTTTCGACCGTGACGCCCGGTGAGGGCTCCCGCAGGCCGACATTCGTGCGCCGCGCCAGGGACGCGAACAGGGCCAGCAGCAGGCCCACGGCGGCGACGGCGGCCGCGGTGATCAGTACCGCGGTGCTCTGCCAGCTCAGGTCGGCCAGCGTGTCGCGCCACTGCCGCCAGGGGACGAGCAGGGACGGGCTCGCCGGTCGCCACCACGCCCACGCGACTTCGATGGCCGGCAAAGTGCCCGCCGCGGCCAACGCCAGGCCGAGCAGCAGGCTCAGAATTCTCACCAGGACACGCACGGGCTCACTCCACTCGGGGACGGATCTTGGGCCGCAGCGCGGAGACCGTCACGTCGACGCCGCGCACGTGGTGGCCGGTCAGCCGCTCGACCTCGGTGATGACGCGCTCGCGCACGTCCTCGACGACGGTCCGCACGGGAGCCGGGTAATGCAGCGCCACGTCGACCTTGAGCCGGACCTGGTCGCCGTCGCCGGTCACGTCCACTTGAGCGCCGTGGGTGCCGACTTCGACGCCCACCAGCTTGCGGGCGATGGCCGTGGTGCCGGGCGACTCGTCGGCCGCGTGTTCGGCGATCTTGCGGACCACCGACAGGTCGACCCGCAGGGTGCCGCGGTCGTCGACTCGCCGCTCGCTGACCTGGGTCACCGGTCCTTGCCCTTGGCGCCGCTGAGGACCTGGGACAGGTCGAGCTCGCCGTCGAGCATCCGCCCGACGACCAGGCCGATGAAACCGAGCACCAGGGTGATCAGGAACGCGCCGAACCCCTGGGTGGCGGCCAGCCCGAGCAGCAGGCCCGAGACCAGGCCGATCTGGGTCGTGTTCATGCCGGTACTTCCTTGCTCTCGAGGTCGTTGACGTGCACATTGATCGGGAGGTCACCCGCGACGCGCCGGACTCGGTCGCGCAGGGCGGCGGCGACCGCCGGGATCGGCCGGTCGGGCCGCAGGACCACCGAGACGGTGATCCGGTCGGCCGCGATCACGCCGACCACGCGCCTGCCGGGCAGATAGGTCGCGACGGTCTGGAAGGGCCCGCCGTCGAGCCGGGCCACCGCCGGATCGGCTAGGACGGCCTCGCCGATCCGGTCGACCAGTTCGCCGGTGTGGATCGCGGTCATTCGACCCGGGACTTCTCGGCGGCCTCGTCGCCCGCGTTGTCGTCGGGCAGGTGGACGTCCTCGACGGAGATGTTGACCTCGATGACCTCCAGGCCCGTCATCCGCTCGACCGCGGTGATCACGTTGCGGCGCACCGCGCGCGCGAGGTCGGCGATGCTCGCGCCGTACTCGACGATCATGTCGAGGTCGATCGCGGCCTGCTTCTCGCCCACCTCGACCGACACGCCCGCGGTGGACGAGGTGCCCGCGCCGGGGATGCGCTCCTTGATCGCGCCGAACGCGCGGGACATGCCGCCGCCCATGGCGTGCACGCCGGAGACCTCGCGGGCGGCCATGCCTGCGATCTTCTGCACGACGTTGGACGCGATGGTGGTCTTGCCCTGGCCGTTCTCGTCGGCAAGACGGGCGGGCGCCGGGGACTGGCGGGCGGCCGGGACCGTGTCGCGCAGGTCGTTCTGACTGTTGGTCGTCACCATGCTGGGCAGGCTCCTTCGGCTGGACTGCAACGGATCGACATCGTGATCCATTCTCGAAGGCACCGGGGTACGTGCCTGGGCGACGCGGCATGTTGACCGGAAAGAGTTAATCCGAAAGGACACCATCAGATGACATCCGGCGTCTCAAGTGGATACTTGCCGCCCGGTTGACGAGTGTGTCACTCCTCCCGGCGATAGCGCAGCATCAGGAAGCCGTCCTCGGTCAGCACCGACGCCAGCGCGAGCCGCCGCGGCACCTCCGGCGGCGCTCCCATGGCGATCCGCCCCGCGCGCCCGCCCGCGAGCAGCGGCGAGACCGTCAGACACAGCTGGTCGACCAGGTCGGCCTCGATCAGCGAGCCGAACAGCTGCGGACCGCCCTCGCAGCACACCCGCCGCAGCCCGCGCGTGGCCAGTTCGACCAGCGCCACCCGCGGATCGACTCGCTCGTCCCCGGCCACGATCACGTCGGCGCCCGCCGCCGTCAGCGCCGCGCGCCGGTCGACCGGGGCCGACTCGGCGGTCACGATAATCGGCGGCACCAAGGTGTCGGTGACCAGCGGCGAGTCGGGCGCCACCGAACACCGCCCGGTGACCACGGCGATCGGCGGCACGGGCGCCAGCCTGAGCCGGGAGCGACGCTCTCGTCGCAGCTCAGTCCTCTTGATCCCGCGATAGCGTTCGTCGCGGACGGTGCCCCAGCCCACGAGCACCACGTCGGCGAGGTCGCGGCCCAAGGCGAAGATCCGCTTGTCGCCGGGGCTGGACAGACTGGCCGACTGCCCCGCCACGGCGACCGCGCCGTCGGTGCTGCTGACGAAGTTGACCTGCACCCAAGCCCGGTCAAGGTCGCCCGGATAGGCGTAGAGCGTTTCGAGTTCGGTGTCGTCCACCACAGCCGGTGAAGCCTGACCTGGGGAAACCCGGTTCTCGGGCCACAACATGTGCACTAGGACATCCCATCACGCCGCTACGCTCCCGTGCATGCCCGCCAGCCTGCTCGCCCGCGCGCCCGAGATCGGCGCGGAGGAGCTGATCGCCACGATGGCCCCGCCGCCCCGGTTCGGTGCGGTCCGGTTCGACACCTATGTCCCGAACCCGGACGAGCCCAGCCAGGCCGCCGCTGTCCGCGACTGCGCCGCGTTCGCCGCGAAGGTGAACGCGCGGCGGGACAAGTCGCTGTTCTCGCGGATGTTCGGCGGCAAGGCCGAGACCGGTCGGCCCGGGCTCTACCTCGACGGCGGCTTCGGCGTCGGCAAGACCCACCTGCTCGCCTCGATCTGGCACGCCGTGCCCGGTCCGAAGGCCTACGGCACGTTCGTCGAGCTGACCCACCTCGTCGGCGCGCTCGGCTTCACCCAGGCCGTCGAGCGGCTCAAGCAGCACCGGCTGCTGGCGATCGACGAGTTCGAGCTCGACGACCCGGGCGACACCATGCTGGTCACCCGGCTGCTCTCGCAGCTGACCGACGCGGGCGTGCATGTCGCGGCCACGTCGAACACGCTGCCGGACAAGCTCGGCGAGGGCCGCTTCGCCGCGGACGACTTCCTGCGCGAGATCCAGGCGCTGTCGTCGCGGTTCTCCGTGGTGCGCGTCGACGGCCCGGACTACCGCCACCGCGGCCTGCCCGACGCCCCCGCCCCACTGTCCGATGTGGACCTCGACGCCAGTGCGGAGGCGATCGAAGGGTCCACTGTGGACGATTTCGACGCGCTGTGCGGGCACCTCGGATCGCTACACCCCTCGCGCTACGGCAAGCTCGTCGACGGCGTGTCCGCCGTGCACCTGCGGGGTGTGCACGCGCTGCGGCACCAAGACGTCGCGCTGCGCGTGGTGTCGTTCGCCGACCGGCTTTATGACCGCGCAATCCCGGTGGTGGTGTCTGGGGAGCCGGTGTCGGCCCTGTTCACCGAGGACATGCTGCGCGGGGGATACCGCAAGAAGTACTTGCGGGCGGTCAGCAGGCTGGTCGCGCTGTCCCGTGACGCCGCGGCCGCTCGCTGAGTCAGCGCCGTGGGGAGTCGGCGGCGCGCTGCGAGCGGTCGATCAAGGCCCACACGGACACACCGGCGTCCGAGTCGGCGGCCCGTGATCGGGCCTTGGCTGGCCGCGGATGATCCCGCAGCTCCTGGCGCACCTGGTCGTAGATGGGCGTGTCAGTCACGTACATCCTCTCGTCCGGCTTCCCGTACAAGCACAGTACGCCCGCGACCCTCTGACGCCACAGGGTGGTCCGTTCGCTACATCGAGTGATCCGGACGAGTGAACTTGTCACGGTGCGGTGCTTTCCACGGGTGACGTCACGGACGGTGGGTCGCCACGCGCTGGGCGGCGAAGTCGATCAGCGCGGCCAGAACGATCACCACGGCGACGCCCCAGAACAGCGCGCCGACCGTGTCGGTGAGGTAGTGGAACTCGCGGCCGACGATCGCTCCCGCGCCCACGGCGAACAATCCGAAGGCGATCACACCGGTGCCGACAGCTTGAGCGCGGGTCGAGTTCGCCGCGGCGACGAGGACCATCACCGTGAGGATCGCGACCAGAGTCGTCGTGTGGCCGCTCGGGTAGGCGAGGGTGTCCTGGTGCGTGCGGTCGAAGAGCGGCTTGAGCACCACCGTGTTGATCCCGGCCGCCACCACCGGACCGAGGACCGCCAGCGCCGCCACCTTGGGCCTGCCCGCCCGCACGGCGATGGCGGTGATGATCGCCACGATGGCGATCGTCACGGCCGGGTGCGTGCACAGGGTCAGCGGGATCGCCAGGTCGGGCCGCCGGGTCAGCACGTCGAACACGGCCTTGTCGAACGGGCCCTCCGCGGTGTTGCCCGCGACCTCCACCCCGATCGCGGCCATGACCAGCACGAAAACGCCCGCGAGGGCCAGGCCGAATCGGGGCGCGGTGAGCAGCGGACGTTCCACCACACCACTATGACAAACTCAACCGCGCATCGGACCGGCCCCAAGGGGACCGTGACGAAACTCGACCACGGTCGCCCACCCACCCGCACCATTACGCGGCAGGTGACCCCAACATAAAATTCCGGGGAGGCGCACGAGCCATGGGACACCTCGATGCCTCCGGGCTCTCCTACACCCTGCCCGACGGCCGGGTGCTGTTCCGCGACGCCGGGCTGCGGATCGGCGCGGGCCAGGTCGTCGCGGTGGTCGGGGAGAACGGGGCGGGCAAGAGCACGCTGCTGCGGATCATCTCCGGCGAGCTGACCTCGCCCGACGGCGGTGTCTCGATTCAGGGCGGGCTGGCGGTGATGCCGCAGTTCGTCGGCTCGGTCCGCGACGACCGCACGGTGCACGACCTGCTGCTCGCCGTCGCGCCCGCCCCGCTGCGGGCGGCGTCGGCCGAGCTGGACCGGGTCGAGCTGGCCCTGATGGAGACCGACGACGAGCCAACGCAGATGCGCTACGCCCAGGCGATCGCCGATTACGACGAGGCGGGCGGCTACATCGCGGAAGTCCTGTGGGACACCGTGACCGTCGCCGCGCTCGGTGTCGGCTACGACAAGGCGCGCTACCGCGAGGTCCGGACGCTCTCCGGTGGCGAGCAGAAGCGGTTGGTGCTGGAGGCGCTCCTGCGCGGGCGCGAGCAGATCCTGCTGCTCGACGAGCCGGACAACTACCTCGACGTGCCGGGCAAGCGCTGGCTGGAGCGGCGGCTGGCCGAGAGCGCGAAGGCGATCCTGCTGATCAGCCACGACCGGGAGCTGCTCGCCGGTGTGGCCACCCAGGTGGTCACGGTCGAGGCGGGCACCGCGTGGACGCACCCCGGTGGGTTCGTCAGCTGGCACGACGCCCGCGAGGCCCGCTGGGAGCGCGTCGCCGAGCAGCAGCGGCGCTGGGACGAGGAGCACGCCAAGCTGCAGGACCTGGTCAAGCTGATGCAGCGCGCGGCGGCGACCAGCCACGAGATGGCGAGCCGGTACAAGGCCGCGCAGACGCGGCTGCGCAAGTTCGAGGAGATCGGCCCGCCGCCGGTCCCGCCCAGACCGCAGAAAGTCAAGCCGCGGCTGCTCGGCGGGCGCACCGGCATCCGGGCGATCACGTGCGAGAACCTGGAACTGACCGGGCTGATGAAGCCGTTCGACGTCGAGGTCTTCTTCGGCGACCGGGTCGCGGTGCTCGGATCGAACGGCTCGGGCAAGAGCCACTTCCTGCGCCTGCTGTCCGACGGCGACAGCGTCGCGCACACCGGCGTCCGCAAGCTCGGCGCGCGCGTCGTGCCGGGTTTGTTCGCCCAGACCCACCACCATCCGGAGTGGGTCGGCCGCACCCTGGTCGACATTCTGTGGCACGGCGAAGGCGCGCGGACCGGTCTCGACCGCGGCGCGGCGGCCTCGGTGCTGAGCCGCTACGGCCTCGGCGGGTCGGCCGAGCAGCGGTTCGAGACGCTCTCGGGTGGGCAGCAGGCGCGGTTCCAGATCCTGCTGCTCGAACTCGGCGGCTCGACCCTGCTGCTGCTCGACGAGCCCACCGACAACCTCGACCTGCATTCCGCCGAGGCGCTGCAGGACGCGCTGGAGGCCTACGAGGGCACGGTGGTCGCGGTGACGCACGACCGCTGGTTCGCCCGGTCGTTCAACCGGTTCCTGGTGTTCCAATCCGACGGTGTGGTGTCCGAATCCGACGAACCGGTGTGGGACGAGACCCGGGTACGCAGAGCCCGATAAAGCGGCGGTGAGTGGAGGCCGGGCGGCCGGGGCGACGCGCACCCGGCCGCCCGGAGTTCAGTGGGTGACGATCGAGGCGATGGCGTCGACCCCGAGGTCGATCTCCGCCTCGGTGATCACCAGCGGCGGCGCGACCCGCAGCGTGGTGTCGTGGGTTTCCTTGCACAGCACGCCGCGCTCCATCAGGGCTTCCGACGCCGCCCGGCCGGTGGGGCCGCCGGGGGCGATCTCGACGCCCGCCCACAGGCCCCGGCCGCGCACCTCCGCGACGCCGCGCCCGACCAGTTCGCCGAGCCGCCCGTGCAGGTACGCGCCCAGGGTGGTTGAGCGCTCCTGGAACTCGCCGGTCGCGAGCAGCTTGACCACCGCGCGGCCCACGGCGCACGCCAGTGGGTTGCCGCCGAAGGTCGAGCCGTGCTCGCCCGGCTTGAGCACGCCCAGGACGTCTCCGCGGCCGACGACCGCGGAGACCGGCAGGATGCCGCCGCCGAGCGCCTTGCCCAGCGTGTAGAGGTCGGCGCGGACACCCTCGGCATCGAGCGCGAACAGGGTGCCGGTACGGGCCAGGCCGGACTGGATCTCGTCGGCGATGAACAACACGTTGTTGCGGTCGCACAGCGCGCGGACCTCGCGCAGGTAGCCCGACGGCGGCGCGAGGACGCCCGCCTCGCCCTGGATCGGCTCGACCAGGATCGCGGCGGTGCGGTCGGTGATCGCGGCTTCGAGCGCCTGCGCGTCGCCGTACTTGACGACCTTGAAGCCCGGGGTGAACGGGCCGAAGTCGGCGCGGGCGACCTCGTCGGTGGAGAAGGAGATGATCGTGGTGGTCCGGCCGTGGAAGTTCGAGCCCGCGACAATGATCTCCGCGGTGTTCTCCGGGACGCCCTTGACCCGGTAGGCCCACTTGCGAGCCACCTTCACGGCGGACTCGACGGCCTCGGCGCCGGAGTTCATCGGCAGCACGAGGTCGGTGCCGGTCAGCTCGGCCAGCTCGCGGCAGAACAGCCCGAGCTGGTCGTGGTGGAAGGCGCGGCTGGTCAGCGTCACCTTGTGCAGCTGCTCGACCGCCGCGGCGACGAGCGCGGGGTGGCGGTGGCCGAAGTTGAGCGCGGAGTACCCGGCGAGGAAGTCCAGGTAGCGCTTGCCGTGCACGTCGGTCACCCAGGCACCCTCGGCCTCGGCGATCACCACCGGCAGCGGGTGGTAGTTGTGCGTGCTCCAGCGCCCGTCCAGGGCGATGAAGTCGGCCGCCGACTCCGGCGTGGCTGCGGTGGTGGGAGGGACAGTCACGGTCATGCCCCCAGGCTAAAGGGGCGGCATGATGGTTTCATCCGGCGAGTGTTGCTTATTACGCCGATTTGTTGCGCCATCTCCAGGTTGGACGGCCGTTTGTTGCGCGAGCAGAAGTCGGCTCGGCGGTTTACTCTTCCTGGATGGGTAAGAAGCTAGGCACGTCCACGTCCGTCCGCGACGCGCTGAGGGTACGCCCGGGCGGCGAGATCCCGCATGCGCCGCGCGACACGCCGGTCGGCCCGTCGTTCAAGGTGGAGGCCGCGGCAGGCCTGGCCGGGACCGGTGCGGAGCTGGCGAAACTGCAGGAGGCGCTGTGGGCGGAGGGCACCTTCGGCGGTGGTGAGCGCAGTGTCCTGCTGGTTCTGCAGGGGATGGACACCTCGGGCAAGGGCGGCACGATCGAGCACGTCTTCGGCCTGATGAACCCGCAGGGCGTGCGGGTCGCGTCCTTCAAGAAGCCCACCGCGACCGAGAAGCGCCACCACTTCCTGTGGCGCATCCGCAAGGAGGTCCCGGCGGCGGGCCTGATCGGCGTGTTCGACCGGTCGCACTACGAGGACGTCCTGGTGGTCCGCGTCGACGAACTGGTCCCGCCCGCGAAGTGGGAGCCGCGCTACGACGAGATCAACGAGTTCGAGGCCGAACTCGCCGCGGCGGGCACCACGGTCGTGAAGTGCTTCCTGAACATCTCCGCCGAGGAGCAGCGCGAGCGTCTGCTGGCCCGGCTGGAGACGCCGGAGAAGCAGTGGAAGTACAACCCGAGCGACCTCGACGTCCGGGCCAAGTGGGGCGACTACGAGAAGGCCTACGCCGACGTCCTCGACCGCTGCTCCACCGAGGACGCCCCTTGGTACGCCATCCCGGCCGACCGCAAGTGGTACCGCAACTGGGCGATCGCGCAGATCCTCCTGGAGACCCTGCGCGAGCTCGACCCCAAGCTGCCGGAACCGGCCTACGACGTCGCCGCGGAACTCAAGCGGCTCAACAAGAACGACCCGCTACTGGCCGGCGCAGCGGAATGAGCCATCGCCGCGCATCCAGCCGCGGAAGACCTGCTTGTACCAGAGCTTGTCGTAGATCACCGAGTGCGTGCAGGTGATGTTGACCTTGAACGGCAGCTCGACGATGCCCTCGTCCCGGTCGACCCAGCGTCCCTCGCCGGGGAAGCTGACCTTCCACTCCCAGGCGATCTGGTCGGAGGCCAGGCTGGTGCGCACGTCGGCGGAGGCGTCGAGGATGTAGGCGCCGTGGTCGTTGTCGCGGACGTTGTACTTCCAGCTGAAGACCATGTCCCACTTCCACGCGGCGCCGAGGAAGCCGCCCAGGGTCTCGCCCAGGATGCCTTTCTGCGTCTCGCCGTGGTACTCCGAGGAGATCCCGACGATCTCCCCGTCCGCGCCGCCCTCGAGTGTGCTGTCGGAGACGCCGTCGGGCAGGCAGCGGGCGAAACCGCCCTCCTCGACGACCAACTCGTGGCCGGGCCGCATGATCAGCTTGATCGTCTCCACACCCTTGTTCACCACATCGAGCGCCGCGCCCGCTGTGCCAAGTGCTCCGGTCACGGTGCCCTCCTACGCCATTTCCGACGAGTTGACCTGCATGGATTGCGCGATGACATCCTGGAACTGTGCGGTCGACAGCTCCTCGTCGGCGCCTCCGACGGGCTGCCATTGCTCGCCGTCCCAGCGCCACTGCCCGTCCTCCGAGAGCATCCCGGGCGTGGCGTCGGTGGGTTCGGTGGTGGTCACGGCCTGCCAGTCGCTGCCGTCCCAGCGCCACTGGCCGTCCTCGGACAGCGCACCGACCTCCGGGCCTGTGGGTTCGGGTTCGGCCTCGGGTTCGGCGTAGCTGACGGTCTCCCGGCCGAGCGCCTCCCAGGTCTCGGGGCCGACGTGGCCGTCCTCGGGAAGCCCGTAGTTGCGCTGGAACTCGCGCACAGCGTCCTCTGTGGACTCCCCGAAGACGCCGTCAGCGGGGGCGTGGAAGTACCCGAACGCGGCGAGGCGCTCCTGCATGGCGAACACGTGGTCGCTCTGGTCGCCCGCCGCCAGTTCCTCGTTCAGCGGAGGTAGCTCGCTCATGCGGCCACCTCACAAGTTCGGGGGCTCCACTCGCGAAGGCACTGTGACATTGATTCGCTCGCAGGCTCGCTCATGGGCCGACTCCTCGGGATCCGGGATGGTCCCCTCACCCTGCTGGCGCGGGCGTCGGTCGGTTATCGCCTTCGGGACGGCCGAACGGACACGTCCGGCCGCCCCATCGGGCGAGTCAGCCCGCGTGCGGGATCACGTCGTCCCCGTAGGCGGCCAGGGTCTTCTCGCGCTGGTCGTGCATCAGGTACAGGGCGAACTGGTCGACGCCCAGCTCCGTCAGCTCCGCGATCCGGTCGACGTGGGCCGAGGCCGGGCCGAGCAGGCAGAAGCGGTCGACGATCTCGTCGGGGACGAAGTCGGTGGACGGGTTGCCCGCCTTGCCGTGGTGGGCGTAGTCGTAGCCCTGCCTGCCGCGGATGTAATCGGTGAGCTCGTGCGGCACCGGGCCCGACTCGCCGTAGCGGGTGACCAGATCGGCTACGTGGTTGCCGACCATGCCGCCGAACCAGCGCAGCTGGTCGCGTTGGTGAGCCAGGTCGTCGCCGACATAGGCCGGGGCGGCGACGCAGATGGTGATGCCGCCAGGGTCTCTGCCTGCCGCCTTCGCCGCGTCGCGCACGGCGTCGATGGTCCACTTGGCGATGGCCGGGTCGGCCGTCTGCAGGATGAAGCCGTCGGCGTGTTCGCCGACCAGTTTCAGCGCCTTCGGGCCGTAGGCGGCCATCCACATCTCCAGCCTGCCGTCGCGCACCCACGGAATGCGCACGGGCGCCCCGTGGTGTTCGACCTCGCGGCCCTCCGCCAGTTCGCGGATGACGTGCATGGCCTCGCGCAGGACGTCGAGGGTCGCCGGTTTCTGGCCGATGACCCGGCGGGCGGAGTCGCCGCGGCCGATGCCGCAGACGGTGCGGTTGCCGAACATGTCGTTGAGGGTGGCGAACAGCGACGCGGTCACCGACCAGTCACGCGTGCTCGGGTTGGTCACCATCGGACCGATGACCAGCGAGTTCGTCGCCGCCAGCACCTGCGAGTAGATGACGAACGGCTCCTGCCAGAGCACGCACGAGTCGAACGTCCAGCCGTGGGTGAAACCCCGCTGCTCGGCCTCGGCCATCAGCCGCACGACTTCCCGCGCGGGCGGGTCGGTCTGCAGCACCACTCCGAAATCCATGTCCCGCTCCTTAGATGAGGTACTGAGACAGGTCGCGCTTGAGGAACTTGCCGTGCCCCTCGCGGCCGTGGAACGCGCCGTCGGCGATGACCACCGCGCCCCGGGACAGGACCGTGTCGACCTTGCCGGTGATGTCCATGCCCTCGTAGGCGGAGTAGTCGACGTTCATGTGGTGCGTGGCCGCCGAGATGGTCTGCTTGGCGGTCGGGTCGTACACCACGATGTCGGCGTCCGCGCCCGGCGCGATCGTCCCTTTGCGACCGTGCAGGCCGAACATCCGCGCCGGCGTGGTGGAGCTGATCTCCACCCAGCGCTCCAGGCTGATCTCACCGGCGACGACCCCTTGGTGCAGCAGGTCCATCCGGTGCTCGACGCCCGGCATCCCGTTGGGGATCTTGGAGAAGTCGTCGCGGCCCATCTCCTTCTGGTCCTTGAAGCAGAAGGGACAGTGGTCGGTCGACACCACCGACAGGTCGTTGGTCCGCAGCCCGCGCCAGAGGTCCGTCTGGTGGTCCTTGGGTCGCAACGGCGGCGACGCGACGTACTTCGAGCCTTCGAAGCCCGGCTTCTTCATGTCCTCAATGGACAGATAGAGGTACTGCGGGCAGGTTTCGGCGAACACGTTCTGTCCGGTGTTCCTGGCCGCCGCCACGGCTTCGAGCGCGTGTCGGGCCGACAGGTGCACGATGTAGAGCGGCGCGCCGGTGACCTTCGCGAGCTGGATCGCCCGGGAGGTCGCCTCGCCTTCCAGCTCCGGTGGCCGGGTCAGGCTGTGGTGCACCGGTTCCGTGCGGCCCGCGGCGATGGCCTGGGCGACGAGTTGGTCGATGGCGATGCCGTTCTCCGCGTGCATCATGATCATCGACCCGGTCTCCGACGCGCGTTGCATCGCGCGCAGGATCTCGCCGTCGGTGGAGTAGAAGACACCGGGGTAGGCCATGAACATCTTGAAGCTGTTGACCCCGGCGTCGATGCACGACTCCATCTCCTTGAGCGACGAGTCGTTCACGTCGGAGATGATCATGTGGAAGCCGTAGTCGATGGCGCAGTGGTTGTCCGCCTTCTCGTGCCACTTGTCCATAGTGGACAGCAGTGACGTTCCTTTGGCCTGGACGGCGAAGTCGATGATCGTTGTCGTGCCGCCCCACGCCGCCGCCGTGGTGCCGGTGGCGAAGGTGTCGTTGGAGAAGGTGCCGCCGAACGGCATCTCCATGTGCGTGTGCGCGTCGATCCCGCCGGGGATCACGTACTTCCCGGTCGCGTCAATGATGGTGTCGGCCTCGGTGAACACACCGGGAGCCGCCACGGCGGCGATCGTCTCGCCGTCGACCAGCACGTCGGCGGCCATCCGGCCGGTCGCGTTGACGACCGTGCCGTTGCGGATGAGCGTGGTCATCGCGTCCTCTCAGGGCCGGGTGAGCGATTCGTAAGTGTCGGGCCTGCGGTCGCGGTAGAACGCCCACAGGTCGCGGACCTCGGCGAGCCTGTCCATGTCGAGGTCGCGGACGACGATCTCCTCCTCGGTGTCCGACGCCGCGTCGCCGACGAGTTGCCCGCGCGGGTCGACGAAGTAGGACTGACCGTAGAAGTCGTTGTCGCCCAGCGGTTCCACACCGACCCGGTTGATCGTGCCGACGTAGAACTCGTTGGCCACCGCCGCCGCGGGCTGCTCCAGCCGCCACAGGTACTCCGAGAGCCCCCGGCTGGTCGCCGAGGGGTTGAACACGATCTTCGCCCCGGCCAGGCCCAGTGCGCGCCAGCCCTCGGGGAAGTGCCGCTCGTAGCAGATGTAGACGCCGATGCGGCCGACGGCGGTGTCGAACACCGGGTAGCCCAGGTTGCCGGGCCGGAAGTAGAACTTCTCCCAGAACCCCTTCACCTGGGGGATGTGGTTCTTGCGGTGCTTGCCCAGGTACGTGCCGTCGGCGTCGATCACCGCGGCGGTGTTGAAGTACACCCCGGGCTGCTCCTGCTCGTACATCGGCACGATCAGCACCACCCCGTGCCGCTCGGCGATCTCGCACATCAGCTCGGTCGTCGGGCCGTCGGGGATGCCCTCGGTGTAGGAGTAGTAGTCGGCGTCCTGCACCTGGCAGAAGTAGGGGCCGTAGAACAACTCCTGCAGGCACACCACCTGCGCGCCCTGCGACGCGGCGGTGGCGATGGCCTCGACCGCGTTGGCGATCATGGAGTCCTTGTCGCCGGTCCATTTCTGCTGGACCAGCCCCGCCCTGATGATGTTAGGCATGTGCGTTTCCTTCGTGTAGCCGAACGGGATCGCTATCGCGCGAGGGCAGCGACAGCGCCAGGTAGGTGGCGAACGCGGCGGCGACGCCGACGAGCCAGTTGTAGTCGTAGAGCGGCTTGAGCAGCGGGATCAGCCCGTCGGCGGGGAACGGCCCGCCGTAGGCGCCGCCGACCGCGAGCACCGCGCCGACCAGGGTGGCCGCCACGGCGCGCAGGTTCCAGCCGCCGTTGAACCAGTAGCGGCCGCCGCCGTCGCGGTAGAGGTCCTTGACGTCGAGGTGCGTGCGCACAACCAACCAATACCCGCCGACGAGCACGCCCGCCACCGCGGCCAGCACCCCGCCGTAGAAACCCAGCCAGGCGAAGATGTAGATCGACGGGTCGGAGATCAGCCGCCACGGCATGACCGCGATGCCGATGACCCCGGTGATGAGCCCGCCCATCGCGAACGTGATGCGCTTGGGGAAGGCGTTGGAGAAGTCGTAGGACGGGCTGACCACGTTGGCCGCGAGGTTGCACGACACGGTGGCCAGCACCAGCGCCACCAGCGCCACGATGATGACCGCCGGGCTGTCGAACCGGGCCGCGAGCAGCGCCGGGTCCCAGATCGCCTCGCCGTAGAGCACCTGCCCGCCCGAGGTGGTGAGGATGGCGACGATGGCGATGAACGACATCGTCGTCGGCAGGCCGAGGATCTGGCCGCGGATCTGCTTGCGCTGGCTGCCGCCGAACCGGGTGAAGTCCGGCATGTTCAGCGACAGCGTCGCCCAGAACGCGATCATCGCCATCAGTGACGGCGCGAAGACCTTCCAGAAGTCCGCACCCCAGCCCAGCTTCGACGGCGCCGAGAGGATCGGGCCGAGCCCGCCCGCCTTGACGAGCACGTAGCCCAGCAGGATCAGGAACCCCACCGACACCAGGGGAGCGGTCCAGTTCTCGAACCGGCGGATCGCGTCCATCCCGCGCCAGATGATCAGCATCTGGACGATCCAGAACAGTCCGAAGCACAGCCACAGCGTCCAGTGCTGCCCGAGCACCACCGCCGAGTTCGTCCAGCCGTCGCCCGCGAGGGTGCCGACGATGACGTAGAGCGCCTGCCCGCCGACCCAGGTCTGGATGCCGAACCAGCCGCACGCGATGAACCCGCGCAGCAGCGCGGCCAGGTTGGCCCCGCGCACCCCGTAGAACGCGCGGGCGAACACCGGGAACGGGATGCCGTACTTGGTGCCCGCGTGGCTGTTGAGCAGCATCGGGATCAACACGATCAGGTTGCCCAGGGTGATCGTCATGAACGCCTGGAGCCAGTCCATCCCGAACGCGATCAGCGACGCCGCCAGCGTGTAGCTCGGAATGTTGTGCGCCATCCCCATCCACAGCGCGAAGTAGTTATACGTCGTCCACGTGCGCTTCTCGACCGGCACGGGTGCGAGTTCGGGGTTGTAGTAGCGGCTGTTCGCTATCCCGGCGTGGTCGGGCAGGTCGACCCGGCCGTCGGGCTGGGTGATCTGAGTGGACTGTTCCGCAATCGCCATCGCCTACTCCGATGCTCGTGGATCAGAGTTCCATCCCGGCATCGTGGAGGCAGCCGCTGTCACCCGGCAGTGTCACTGTGTTCATGCTTCCCGCACACAGTGCACACAGTGCCAGTTGCTTAATCCGGGGGTGGCGTCGCCGCGGGCTATGCGATCGGGCACCCCCTATATGTGCCCCCCTGTGCGTCGCCTTGGCCTATTGCCCGATGCCGACATAAACGTTACGTTCGAGTTTCGGAGGGAATCGGCGCTGTTTCGCCGAATTTCCTTGGGGCGGCGGTAACCGGGGGGTTCCATGGCCTGGCTTGATTCGCGACGATCCGTATCGGACACTGCGGCCGATGACAATCCTGTTGATTGCCAAGAGAATCCACCCGGTCTCAGCGCTCGGCTCGTGCCCGCCGCGGCGATCGCGGTGATATTCGTGCTGGCCGTCGTGCTGTTCTGGAGGGTCGGAGCATTGGAAGACAGGCACTGTCGGGTGCCCGCGGCGGAAATGGTCGTCCCCATTCCCGTCCCCTGAATCATCAGGGACAGCAATAGTGGTGTCACCCAATGTTCGCTATCCGGTCGGTCAACTCTTTCTTGAGCGTGTCCGGGGCGTAGCTCGCGGCCACGCCCGCGCGGGCGAGGTCGGTGTCGAACATGCCGGGGTCGTCGGTGGCGACGCAGACGGTGACCCCGGCGGCGAGCAGTTCGCCGACCGGGTGGCTCGCGAGGTCGGGCACGGAGTTGGTGCGCAGGTTCGACGACACGCACACCTCGACCGGGATGGCGTGCTCGACGAGGTGGGTCACGAGTTCGGGATCTTGGGTGGAACTCGTGCCGTGGCCGAAGCGGTCGGCCTTGAGGTCCCGCGGCGCCGACCACACGGTGTCCGGGCCGGTGGTCTCGCCCGCGTGCACGACGGCTTTGAGGCCGAGGGCACGGGCTTGGGCGAAGTGGTCGGCGAACTTCGCCCGCGGCACGCCGTTCTCCAGCCCGGCGAGTCCTAAGGCGACTGTCCCTTCAGGAGCGTGGGCGCGGAGGAAGTCGAGAGTCACGTCCTCGGCGGTGGTGACGAGAACGTCCACGGCGGAGTAGACCTCGATGAAGTGGGGGAAGTCGCGGAAGGCGTAGAAGTCGGCCAGCGCTTGCCGGTCGGTGGGGACGCCCCGGTCCGGGTGGCGTTTGGCCAGTTCGAGGACGGTGTCGACGGAGGCTGAACCTATGAGGTGCAGGTGCAGGTCGGTCTTCGGGAGACGCGAGATCAGATCGGTCACGTTCCCCGAGGCTATCGGCAGGCGCGCGTTGCCGCGTGCCTTTTGGGGCAGTTCGTCTACCCGCTGTTGCGCACGTCCAAGGCCAGAAGCGCCACGTGCAGCGAAAGCACCGACTCCGGGTCGTCGATGGACACGCCCAGGATCTGCTCGACTCGGGCGAGTTGCTGGTAGTAGGCGGTTCTGGACATGTGCGCGGCCGCTGCCGCCGCCGACTTGTTGCCGCCGTGTTCGCAGTAGTGCCGCAACGTGTCCAGCAGCCTGCTGCCGTGGGCCGCGTCCCGCGCTATCAGGGCGGCCAGTTCGCGGTCGGCGAAGGCGGCCACCCGGTCGTCGTCGGCGAGCAGGTGCAGCAATCCCCTCAGCCGGACGTCGTCGAGGCGGTGGAAGGGTTTCGTGCCGGGCGCGCGTAGGGCGGCCTGGGCTACGTGGGCGGCTTCGACCAGGCTGCGTCGGGCCTGGCTGATCGTGCCGACCGTCGTCCCCACCGCCAGGACTATGGCGCGGGGTGACTGGTGGATTTCCTTCGCCAGCCTGCGCAGGACCGACTGGGTGTCGGCCTGCGGGGTCAGTGAGAGCAGTGCTCGCACACTGGTGTCGTCGACGATGCCGACCAGGGCCGCCACCCGGGCCCGCCGGGTCGCCAGGGAGGTGGCCTCCGCGAGGTCGCGCAGGACCTCCTGGGTGGCCATCGCCGGTGCCGGGGTCACCTCGGTGCCCGGCCGCACGGAGACGCCGATGAGCTGGCGGTTCTCCAGCGGCACGCCAAGTCCGGTGGCCCGCGCGACGAGGTCCGCGGGTGGGGTGGGGGCGGCCAGCAGCTCGGTGAGCAGGGTTCGGTGGGCGTGTCGTTCCAGGCCTTCGCGGTCGCGGGCGGCCAGCCGGTGCACCGCCAGCGCCGAGGCGGCGCGCTCGACGATCACGATGTGGTGATGGGCGGGGGGCTCCGGGCAGAGCAGCACGAGCCTGCCCCAGTCGTTGCCCCTCGCGCCGACAACGGTGACCAGCCAGCCCGCCGCGTCGTGGTACGCGGTGCGCTCGGAGACCGTGACCGCGCGGGAGCGGCGGGCCCAGTCGGCCAGGAGTTCACCGGGGGGCTCGCCGCCCGCGTCGTAGGCGAGGACGTCGTGGGCCAGCGTCTCCAGCACGACCGGCAGGCCCGACGCCCTGGACACCTCGCGCAGGACCTCGGCGGGTTCGGCGCCCGCGACGGTGAGCGCGGTGAACGTCTCGTGCACCTGCTCGGCGGTGCGCAGCTCGGCGACCTGGGCGTCGACGATCAGGCCGACCACGGCTTCGGTGACCGCGACGAACCTGGTCTCCCGCGACAGGGTGATCAGCGGCAGCCGGTGCCGCTCGGCGGCCGCCGACAGCGCCGGGGGCAGGGCGTGGCTCCAGTGTCGGACCAGCTCCACCACGATCCCCGCGGCGCCGATCCCGGCCAGCTCGTCGACGTAGCGGGTCAGCGCCTCCGGGTCGTCGGGCAGGGCGATGCCGGTGGTGAGGACCAGTTCGCCGCCGCGCAGCAGGTGGGCGATGTCGGCGACCTCGGCGGCGTGCACCCAGCGGACCCGGTGCGAGAGCCCGGACGCGCCCGCGACCACGGTCGGCACGCCCTGCCGCATGACCGGCAGCGCCAAGATCTCCGACACGGTCGGGTACATCTACACACTGTAAGGGGCCACGAGGCGGGTCGGTACACCTTGACCAGCCGGTACACCCGTCCGCCACCCGATAGATTCACGCCATGCCGTTCGCCCGGGTGTTGACCGTCGTGGCTTTCCTAGTCCTGATCTGCCTGCCGGGGGCGGCATCGGCCGACCCGCCGTCGCGGCTGCCGAACCAGATCACCGACACGGCGCAAGCGCTCGACGCCGGTGAGCGGGCCGAGGTGCAGGCGGCGATCGACAAGCTCTACGACTCGCGCAAGCTGCGCCTGTGGGTGGTCTTCGTGCCCGACTTCGACGGCCAGGCCGCCGCTTCGTGGGCTCAGCGCACCGTCACGCTCAGCGCGCTGGGCGACCGTGATGTCGTGCTGGCTGTCGCCACGGTGGACCGCGAGTACAACCTGTTCTCCGCCGGCCTGCCCCAGGAGATCAGCGACGCCGAGTTCGAAGACCTGCTGGTCGACGGCATCGAACCGGCCCTGCGCACACAGGACTGGGCGGGTGCGGCCGTCGCCGCCGCGTCCGGGCTCGACACCGCCGCCGGCGGGTCGGCCTCGGGGCGCGGCCTGCTGATCGGCGGCGCCGCGATCGCCGCGGGACTTGGCGGGGTGTACCTCTACACGCGTGTCCGCAAGCGGGCGCGGGTCAAGGCGGGCATCGAGGCCGCCCGCGACATCGACCCGCTCGACACGGCGGCACTGAGCGCGCTGCCGGTGGAGGCGCTCGACCAGCGGTCCAAGGATCTTCTGGTCGAGTTGGACAACGCCCTGCGCACCAGCGCCGAGGAACTCGACTTGGCCCGCGGCGAGTTCGGCGCCGACCAGACCCGCCCGTTCGCCGAGGCGTTCGACACCGCGAAGGCGGCGCTCGCCCAGGCGTTCACCCTCCGCCAGCGGCTCGACGACAAGATCCCCGAGACTCCGCAGCAGCAGCGGGACATGTTGGTCGACATCATCAGCGGTTGCGGCGAAGCCGACCGCGGACTCGACGCCCAGGTCGCCGAGTTCGACGGCCTGCGCGACCTGCTGATCAACGCGCCGCAGCGACTCGACGCGCTGACCCAGGAGATGGTCACCCTCAGCAGCCGCCTGCCGGACTCGTCGGCGACGCTGGACCGCTTGATCGGGGAGTTCCCCGCCCCCACCCTCGCCCCGGTGCGCGACAATGTCACCCACGCGAAGGAGCGGCTCGACTTCGCCGACCGGAACATCACCGAGGGCCGCTCGTTCGTGGCCCGCCCGGCGGGCCAACAGGGCCCGGCCGTCGCCGCAATCCGCGCCGCCGAGGGCGCGGTCGGCCAGGCCCGCACCCTCCTCGACGCGGTCGACAGCGCCGCCGACAACATCCGCCACGCCATCGTCACGCTGCCCGCCGCGTTGGCGGAGGCCCGCGCCGACATCGCCGCCGCGGGTGACTTGGCCGCTCACGGCGGCGAGGACTTGGCCTCCGCTCGCGCCGCCGCCACCGCCGCCCTGGCGCGCGCCGAGGCCGCGCAGGGCAGCAACCCGCTGGGCAGCTTCACCGAGATCGCCGCGGCCGACGTCGAACTCGACAAGGCCATCGCCGCCGCCGCTTCGGAGAAGCAGCGCGTCGAACGCCTTCGCCAGCAGTTCGACCAGGCGATGACCGCCGCGTCCGCCCAGGTGTCCGCCGCGGGCGACTTCATCTCGACCCGCAGGGGCGCTGTCGAAGCCGAAGCACGCACTCGCCTGTCAGAAGCCCAACGCCACCTCGACGAGGCCGGGCGGTTGCGCGAGTCCGACCCGTCGACGGCCCTCCAACACGCCCAAACCGCCGCCGACTTGGGTGCCCGCGCCGCCCAGGCAGCGGAGGCCGATGTCCGCGAATGGGAGCGGCGCAACACACCGCAGTCCCCGTTCGGTGGCACGTCGGGCGCGATCTTGGGCGGGATTCTGCTGAACAGCGTGTTGCGGGGAGGCGGGGGCGGTGGTGGTTACAGCCCCGGCTCCTTCGGCGGCTCCAGCAGCTCCCGCCGCATCGGCGGCGGCGGCCGCTTCTAGATCGAACTCTTCCGGACGTATTGCCGGGCCGCCTGGGGGCAGTGTCGAGGCGGTGTGTCCGTCAGGATTGCGGGTTGATCAGTTCTGTCCAGGAAGTGACGGGTCCAAGGGCGTGTGGAGGAGTGACATGTCTGGTGTGCGCTTTCGCAAGCGGACTTAGGCGCCGACCGTGGTCCGCACGGACTTCAGTCCACTGGGCCGCGAACAGCGTGAAGACCTGGGGGCACTCGTTTAAGACGCATGGTGCTGGGGCGAAGAACACCCGCAGTCTGACCGACCGAGCTCGCAGCACCGGAAATGATCAGGGGGCAATGGCTTGATAACGACGCTGCGGCCGACTTCCTCCGGGGTGTTCATGCCCCTGAGGCCGGGCCGTTCTCGGTAAGATTGCCTGATGGTCTCGGGCAGGTGATCAGGCCGGATGGAACGATTGCTCAGGCTCCTTATGCTCTGATCGTCCCGGGTCCAAATGGCTTGTTTAATACGGCGTATCGCTACCTGGGTACACCCTGACGAGGAGAAGCTGAAATGGTCTTCCGGTGTGCCCTAGACAGCTCCGCGTTCAGCGCCCCTCCGCAAGGGGCGGCGGGCGCACCGGATGACCTGGATGATTACCAGGTTTCAGTGATGAACGCCTGCGAACTCCTGGCTGCTACTGGACTTCGATTCACGATGAGCGAGTAACGGTATGGCGAGTGCGCGCGATGTGACGGTTGCCAGAAATGCCGTTATGAACGACCCGCAGTTGAGGGCAGACCTTGCCGATAAGGCGCGATCCGCCATGGCGGATATGAATAACCACAACTGGGGAAATTCGAAGAACCGGGCGTCGGAAATGAACTACCTGATCAAGGCGCTGGGGAACATCAAATGACGGCAATTGATTTTCTTGCGCGCGTCGCGGTTACTGGTACCGTTGCAGGTCTAGGCATCGGCAGCTCGGCGGAGGAAGTGCGCGGTGCACTAGGCGACAGTTGTGTCGCGGATCGAAGAAGACGGTCTCTCCGTCTAGATTATGGACTTCTAGAATTCGGCTTGTTCGGCGACGTGTGCGAGGGTATCGCCGTGCAAGTTCATCGACTAGCGACGACTTCTCGCAGTATCATCCCCGATCTTCTCAAGCCGTCCCTTTCTGGCCTTGGGCGAACGGTTACGCTGGAAGCATTTCGTGACGCGGTCCAACGCAATGGCGGCCGTCTATCGGAAAGGCTCGAAGGGCAATCTGGGTACCAGTGTTATCGCCTTGCAGAATCTCATGTAGTCCTCGTCGCTGTTGATGAATCCACGGGCGTGGATGAGCCCCTTGCGCCTGGCGATCTGTGGTCGATCATGATCTCTGGCGCCGGTTGACTGGCAGTGTGAGGGTCAGGGGTCCGAGTCCCCTCAGCTCCACAAGTTGGTTGAATCCGTCTGATCATCCAGTTTCTGCTGGTCAAGCGGTTTTTCTGTGTTTGGGCGTTGATCGCCAGGTTGGCGGGTCATGGTGCCCCTATGGAGGAGTTCTGGAGGACATTGCTCCAGCTTGATCGTCTGTGGGCGGGTTGAGCTGCTGAGTTGTGGTGCCCCTCATGCCAACGGTGTGAGGGGCGCTGAATTCGTTATGCCTCTGCGGCGCCGATGAATTGACGTGGCGCGGTTCCGGGATGGCGGGGTGGGCTGTGACCATTGCTGTGGCGGTGTGCCATTGGCGTTCGAGTGCGTTGAGGAGGGCGAGTTCAGACGGTGGAAGCATCCGCTTCGAGTAGTTCGGTGAATACCTCGCGGGGTTGCGTCAGTCGTGGATCTCCAGGATCAGCCCGACTCGTCCGCGCGGAGAGCGGCTTGCTGGAGGCGCTCGATGAGATCCATGAACCCGGTCAGCCGGTGGTCGATGGTGTTCTGCAGGATCTCTTGGTCGAGATCCGCGTACTGGTGCGCCAGCATGTTGCGCATACCGACGATCTTTGGCCAGTCGTCAGGTGATTGGAGCAGGCTGGGGCTCACCTTGCCGACAGCGTCGATGGCGACCTCCGCACCAAGACGTCGTCGAGTGATCCACGTGAGAGGTGCTCATCAAGCACGCGCAGATGCTCGCGGGCGTCTTCGAGGTGTTGGGAATCGCTGCGTCGCCGCCTGGTCATAGGTCGACCGCGTCGGAGAGCGCGGAGGGGGCAACGTGTGGCTTGAGCATTCGGGCGGGGACGATGTCGACCGGGTGTCCGAGCAGCCGCTCCAATTCGAGGTCGAGGGCAGCCAAATCGAACAGGTCGGCTCCCGGGGCAAGATCGACCAAGAGGTCGATGTCGCTGGATTCATCGTCGTCTCCGCGTACGACGCTCCCGAAGACCCGGACGTTGCTGACCTTGTGGGCATGAGCGAGGGCGAGGACTTCGTCTCGGTGCCGCGCGAGGATTCTGCCCAGTGGTGATTTCGGCTGGAACCGCCTGGCTCGATACGCCCTGATCAGCCTGGACACCTCTGGCTGACTTCGGCCGATGGCGCGGGCGATCTGGTTCTGCGTGAGGCCTTGATCGGCTGCTTTCCTACCGCCTCGCGTAGCGACGCGCTTGCGCGGGTGCGCAGTTCATCGGCTTCGGCGGCCACACTCGCCAAAGATGCTTCGAGCCCTGCGTCCGCATCCATATAGCACATGCTATATCGACGTCTGTCGAGCGGCCAGGTTCAGATCGTGTAGTCCCACGCCGTGAGGCTGTAGGCGCTGAACCAGGAGCCGAACAGCATGAAGGTGACCGTCCACGCCACCATCGTCACCCTCGACCACCCCGCCAAAGCCACCGCGATCGGGATCAGCAGCACGAAAGCGGGCACCAATCCGAGGCTTCGACGCCATCATCCCGTCCGATCCGATCGTCACCGCCACGATCCCCGCCCCATAGAGGGCCGCGCTCGCAGCCGTCAGAGCGATCGCGCCCAGCAGGATCAGCACGATCAGCAGGTCCATCACCACCTTGCCGTCCGCCAGGATGCGGGTGGCGAAGGTGAAGCTCGACACCCCCCAGTCGAACCGCGAGTTCCAGCCCTCCCGCTGGATCTGCCCACCACCCGCCGAGTTCCCGGTTTGGGCGGCGACGTAGCCCCAGTAGCCCAGTCGGGCGAGCAGGCCGCCGACCACTACCTCCCACCTGCGGTCGGACCGCAGCGCCAGCAGGGCTGCCAGGCACACGACGCCCACGATGACGGTGGCGGTGGGGCGGATCAGGCCCGCGCCGACGGCGTAGCAGCCTGCTTCCACCCAGTGCCGCTCCAGCACCGACACGAGCGCCCACGCGGCGAACGCGGTGAACAGGGCCTCGGTGTACGTCATCGACAGAGTGATCGCCATCGGCGTGCCCGCCCACAGGGCGACCAGCACGAGACCGCGTCCGCCCGCGAGTCGACGGCCGATGCGGGCGACGGCGTAGGCGGCGGCGATGCCCGCGGCGACGTTGACGATTAGGGCCGCAGCGAACTGGCTGACCCCCGTGGCCGCAGCGACCCCGCGCAGGATTGAACGGGAACCCCGGGAAGAACGCCATCGCGGTGTGCGACGTGTGGTTCCCGAAGGCGTCGACGAAATCCTTCGGCACCTGCTCGTAGCCGTTCTGGGCGATCGTCAGGTACCAGTTCCCGTCCCACGACCGCAGCAGGGTCTGCAGCTTCTCGTCGTGGAACTCGGCGAACACGGCCAGCATCAGCAGCCCGGCGAGTCGGACGGCGAGGTACACCGCGGCAGGTGCCATGGCGCGGCGACCGGTCTCGACAGCCGAAGCTGGGTGATCGTCACCTGACCACTGTGACCGAGTCGCAGGCGACCGTCCGGCGAATGAGGGGTCTCCTGAAAACGGTGAGAGAAACACTAATCGCCTTTGCTGCGACGTGACCGTTCCCGGTGGTCACTCTGTAGCGTCATCCCCAATCGCCGATACAGAGTGACCATGGTGCCGACGCCGGTCGCGGACCAGACTCGCGGCATGGCCGACATCGAGCAGAACCAGCTGATCGACCGTCACCGCGCCGTCCTGCCGTCGTGGCTTGCCCTCTACTACGACGAGCCGATCGAGATCGTGCGCGCCGAGGGCAGGCGGGTCACCGACTCGACGGGCGCCACCTACCTCGACTTCTTCGCCGGCATCCTGACCAACGCCATCGGCTACGACGTCGCCGAGATCAGCGACGCGATCCGCCGCCAGCTCGACACCGGCGTCCTGCACACCTCGACCCTCTACCTGATCCGGGGGCAGGTGGAGCTGGCCGAGAAGATCGCCAAGCTGTCCGGCATCCCCGACGCCAAGGTGTTCTTCACCAACTCCGGCACCGAGGCCAACGAGACCGCGCTCATGCTGGCCACCCAGTTCCGCCGCAGCAACCAGGTCCTGGCGATCCGCAACTCCTACCACGGCCGTGCGTTCGCCACCGTGGGCATCACCGGCAACCGCGGCTGGTCGGCCAGTTCGCTGTCCCCGGTCAAGGTCAGCTACGCCCAGGGCGGCTACCGCTACCGCAGTCCGTTCGGCCATCTGTCCGATGTGGACTACATCCGGGCGTGCGCCGACGACCTTCGGGAAGTGTTGCAGACCACCACTTCCGGCGACGTGGCGTGCATGATCGCCGAGCCCATCCAAGGCGTGGGCGGGTTCTGCGTTCCGCCGGACGGCTTGTTCCAGGCATACAAGGAGATTCTCGACGAATACGGCATCCTGCTGGTTTCCGACGAGGTGCAGACCGGTTGGGGCCGCACGGGCGAGCACTTCTGGGGCATGCAGGCCCACGGCGTCACCCCGGACATGATGACCTTCGCCAAAGGCCTGGGCAACGGGCTGGCCATCGGCGGACTGGTCGCGCGCCCGGACGTCATGGACTGCCTGACGGCCAACTCGATCTCCACTTTCGGCGGCAACCCGGTGGCCACCGCGGGCGCCAACGCCGTGCTCGACTACATCCTGGACAACGACTTGCAGGCGAACGCGGCCAAGCTCGGGTTGCGCCTGTCCGAGGGGCTCCACGACATCGCCACGCGCAACCCGGTGGTGGGGGACGTTCGGGGCAAGGGCCTGATGATCGGCATCGAGTTCGTGGTGCCGGGCGGCAAGGAACCCAACCCGAAGGCCGCGGCGCGGGTGCTGGAGGAAACCCGGTCGCGCGGACTGCTCGTCGGAAAGGGCGGGCTGCACAACAATGTCATCCGGCTGGCGCCACCCATGACGCTGGCGGAGGACGAAGTCGACGAAGCCCTCGACGTGCTCGGCGAATCCATCGCCGCGGTGCGGGGCGGTGAGAGCTGATGCGCAGGATCAGCCACTGGATCGACGGCAAGCCGTGGTCGGGCGACACCGACCGCTTCGGCGAGGTCTTCGATCCGGCGACCGGACAGGTCGCCGCCCATGTCGATTTCGCGGGGTCCACGGAGATCGAAGCGGCCGTCTCGGCGGCGCGCACGGCCTCCGTGGAGTGGCGGGACGCCTCGCTGGCGGCTCGAACGTCTGTCCTTTTCGGATTTCGCGAACTGCTCAACGCCCGGAAGCGGGAGCTGGTCGATCTGGTCACGGCCGAACACGGCAAGGTGACCGACGACGCGGCGGGCGAAGTGCAGCGCGCGATGGAGGCGGTCGAGTTCGCCTGCGGGGTGCCCACCCTCCTCAAAGGCGGGTACAGCGAGAACGTCTCGACCCGGGTCGACGTGTACTCGCTGCGCCAGCCGCTGGGCGTGGTCGGGGTGATCTCGCCGTTCAACTTCCCGGCGATGGTGCCGCTGTGGTTCGTGCCGAATGCCTTGGCGTGCGGCAACACGGTGGTCCTCAAGCCGAGCGAGAAGGACCCGTCGGCGGCCAACTTCATCGCCGAGCTGTTCGCCGAGGCGGGCCTGCCCGACGGCGCGCTGAACGTGCTGCACGGCGACAAGGTCGCGGTCGACGGCCTGCTCGAACACCGGGCCGTGCGGGCGATCTCGTTCGTCGGCTCGACCCCGATCGCCCGCTACGTCTACGAAACCGGGACGCGGCACGGCAAGCGCGTGCAGGCGTTGGGCGGGGCCAAGAACCACATGGTCGTACTGCCCGACTCCGACCTCGACCTCGCGGCGGACGCGGCCGTGTCGGCGGGTTTCGGCTCGGCGGGGGAGCGGTGCATGGCCGTCTCGGTCGTTGTCGCCGTCGACCCGGTGGGCGACGACCTGGTGAGCCGCATCCGCGACCGGATCGCGAAACTCAAGGTCGGCGACGGCAGGCGTCCGGGCTGTGAGATGGGCCCGCTGGTCACCGCCGCCCATCGGGACAAGGTGACGTCCTATGTGGACAGGGGAACCGGCGAAGGCGCTGAGTTGGTCGTCGACGGCCGCGACCACGAGATCGACGGCGAACCCGAGGGCTTCTGGCTCGGGCCCACCCTGTTCGACCACGTCGAACCGGGAATGGCGCTCTACCAAGACGAAATCTTCGGTCCCGTGCTGTCCGTGGTCCGCGTGCCGACCTATGAGGACGCTGTCGAGATGGTCAACGCCAACCCGTATGGCAACGGGACGGCGATCTTCACCAACGACGGCGGCGCGGCCCGGCGGTTCCAGCACGAGGTGGAGATCGGCATGGTCGGCGTGAACGTGCCGATCCCGGTGCCGGTCGGCTACTACTCCTTCGGCGGCTGGAAGGACTCCCTCTTCGGTGACACCCACGCGTACGGCCCCGACGGCATCCACTTCTTCACCAGGACGAAAGTGGTCACCAGCCGGTGGCTCGATCCCTCACACGGCGGCGTCAATCTCGGATTCCCGCGCAACGTGTAGGACACGCACCGTGCGGGCCACGGCCCACGTGGCCCGCCCGGTGCGTGGTGTCACTCGATCTTCGACAGCACCGACTTCACCGCGTCGATCGGAATGCTGAAGCCGATGCCCACGCTCCCAGCTGATCCGTCGGCGCCGGAGACGGGGGAGTAGATCGCCGAGTTGATCCCGATGACCCGGCCCGCGGTGTCGAACAGCGGGCCGCCGGAGTTGCCCTGGTTGATCGACGCGTCGGTCTGGATCGCCTTGTACGACGCGCCTCGCGAACCCCGGTTGGGGATCGAGACGTCACGGTCGAGGGCGCTGACGATGCCGGTCGTGACCGTCCCTTGCAGACCGGCGGGCGAGCCGATCGCGATGACCTCGTCGCCGACCTTCAGATCGCCGGAGTCGCCGAGAGTAGCCGGGGTCAGCCCGGAGACGCCTTTGGCTTGCAGCAGCGCGAGATCGGCGCCCGGGTCGACGCCGAGCACCTCGGCCTGCGCGGTCTTGCCGTCGGCGAAGGTCACCGTGATCTCGCGGGCGCCGGCGACGACGTGGTTGTTGGTCAGGATGCGGCCGTCGGCGCTGAGGATGACGCCGGACCCGACGCCCTCGGCGTTCGCGGTCCGCACACCGACCTGCACGACGCTCGGCATCACCTTGGCGACCGTCGCCGTGATGTCGGTCGGGGTGTTGACCGAGGCGTTCTGGGCGATGGTCGGGTGCAGCGCGGACGGTAGGTCGGTCCCGATCAGCGCGCCCGCCACGCCGCCGAGGGCGCCCGCGCCCAGCACGGACGCGGCGACCAGGGCGACGGCGCCGCGCTTGACGCGGCCACGCGGCGGCTGGGGGTGGGTGTAGAGCGGCGGGCACTGGTTCATGGGTCCAAGGTCCGCTCGCCGGATATGAGAATCCTGTGGAATGGCGAGGGATTGGCCAAGAAACCGTTGACCCGCATCTCGGTAAGGCGTAACTTACCGTTCGTGGTGACTTACCAAGCAGCCTTCGCGGCACTCACCGACCCGACTCGACGGGCGGTGTTCGAGCTGATCGTCGAACGGCCGCGCGCGGTGGGCGAGCTGGCGGCCGAGCTGCCGGTGAGCAGGCCCGCGGTGTCGCAGCACCTCAAGGTGCTCAAGGACGCGGGCCTGGTCGTCGACCACGCCGAGGGCACCCGCAGGCGCTACCGGGTCGACCCGGCGGGCGTCGCGGCGCTGCGCGGCTATCTCGATCAGTTGTGGGACAAGGCATTGGCGGCTTTCGCGGCCGCTGTCGAGGAGGAGGAAACATGACTCAGGAAACTGAGATGCGCGTCCAGAAATCGATCACCGTGAAGGCTACGCAGGAGCGTGCGTTCACCGTGTTCACCACCAAGATGGGCGCGTGGTGGCCCGCCGAACACCACATCGGCGACACCGACTTCGCCGACGTCGTCATCGAGCCCAAGTCCGGCGGCCGCTGGTTCGAGATCGGGAAGGACGGCGCCGAATGCGACTGGGGATCGGTGCTCGCCTACGACCCGCACGACCGGTTCGTTCTGACCTGGCAGCTGCAGGGCGACTGGAAGTACGACCCGGACACCTCGCGGGCCAGCGAGATCGAGGTCCGGTTTGTCCCCGAGGGCCCAGACACCACCCGCGTCGAACTCGAACACCGCCACATCGAACGCCACGGCGACGCGGGCGGTGACCTTCAGGGCGCCTTCGACTCCGACCGCGGCTGGCCGCTGACCCTGCAGTCGTTCGCCCGCGCGGTGGAGGGCTGAGTCGGTACCGTCGGGTATGACCACGGACCAGACCACAGCCGCCTGGCGGGCGGCAGCCGAGAGCGCTGACGCGAAAGCGGTTCGGCCGCTGCTCGCCCCGACCGTCACGGTCATCTCACCGCTGACCGCCCGATTCCGCTTCACCGGACCCGACCAGGTGTCGGCGATGATGGCGGCCGCGTTCACGGTGATCAGCGACATCAAGTTCCACACCGAGGTCGGCGACGACAAGACCCGGGCTTTGTTCTATCACGGGCGTTGTGGCCGGGAGGCGCTGGAAGAGGCGCAGCTGCTGCGGTTCGACGAGAACGGGCTGATCACGGAGCTGACGCTGTTCGGCAGGCCGTTGCCCGCGGCGACGGAGATCATGGGGAAGATCGGGCCGCTGTTGTTGCGCAAGCAGGGACGCCCAGCCGTCGCCCGACTGGTCTCGGTGCTGAGCAAGCCGCTGGCGGTGGTCACCCGACTCGGTGAAAAACACATCGTGCCGATGGCCGACCCGGCCCGCGCCAAGTCCTGACGTCACGACCCGCTGGAAGTCGCCCCGGGGCTCGCTGAGGGTTTCGGGGCTTGGCGGCACCGGTCGTCGATGTGGGGAATCCAGTAGCACAGTTCGAGTGTCTTCATGATCGCCCAGTGCCCGAGGCGGCGGGCCTGGACGATGAACGCGACGAATCCGCCGAGCAGCAGAACGGCGCAGCCGGCCGCCAGTGCGGGATTGCGGCCGACGAACAACTCGACCACCGCGGCGCCGAAGCCCAGGGCGAGTGGTGGTGCGGAGTTGCGCAGCATCAGGCCCGTCGCCCGCAGTCGTTTCACCTCGAGCGCGACGTCCTTGTCGTGCAGCTCCAGGGCGGACAGCAGCAGGAACTTGTCCGCATGGACGAAGTCGCGGTCCTTGGACGCGGGAACCCGTTCCACGAATTCCTGGCTCGGATTCCGCTTGCGCCGACGCGGCACGATCCGGTTCGCCGCCTCGCCCGCCGGATAGGCCAGATAACCGAGCAGGTAGCTCAGCAGCACGACCAGGACCACCAGCAGCCAGGCCGGTGTGCCCGCCATCGCGCCGCCGCCGAGCAGGTGCAGGCGGGTGATCACGTGGGCGAAGAACGCCAGGTACAGCGATCCGGGGATGGCGTAGGTGAACAGATCGAAGATGCCGATGGCGAAAGTCACCCCACGATCTAAGACCATGGGCCGCCCGGAGTTCCAGACATTGGTGATCTTGTCGCCCGCGCGCGAGGCTCAGGCCGCGGATGGTTCCTCGGTGAGGAATGTGGCGTGGGCCGCGATGATCTTCCAGCCCGTCTGCTCGCCACGGGCCCAGGTCCGTGTGTAGCGCAGTCGGGCGGTCAGCGGTTGGCCGCCGACAGTGCCTTCCAAGGTGCCGAGGAACCAGGTGACACCGCTGTGCGCGGTGGCCAGCACCCGCAGGTCCTCCTCGTCGAGGCGGCTCAGCACCTGATGGCCGGTTTCGTGTGCGCTCAAGTCGTCCTGTTTGGTGTAGAGCTTTCCGTCCGGGCCGGTGAACCATGCGGCGTCGTCGATCAGCTCGCTCAACGTGTCCACATCGGAGGTCAACTGGGCGGTCTGGAGGCGCCGCTCGGCGGTACGGAGGCTTTCGGTGTGGTCGACGTTCGGCATGGTTCCCACTATGGACGCCACTCGGCCGCACCGCCGTGGCGTTCGCTCGTGGCGGATCCGCTCGCGGAGTGCGCGCGGATCAGCCGAGCAGGCAGAAGGGGTGGCCCGCCGGGTCCGCGAGAACGCGCCACCCTCGGGAATCGACGTGCAGGAGGGTGCCGCCGAGGTGGATGACCCGCCCCTGGGCTTCGTCGAGGTCTTGCACCTCGATGTCCAAATGGAACTGTTGCGGGTGTGCCGGGTCCGGCCATCGCGGGCGGCGGAAGTCGCTGACCCGTTGGAACGCGAGCACCAGACCGGATTCCGTGTGCAGGGTGGCGAAATCGTCGTCGACTGACCACCGGCGATCGGGCTGGTTGACGGTGCCGCCGAGGAGCGAGCGGTAGAAGTCCGCCAGTTCGAGAACGTCCGGGCAGTCCAGCACCACGCACTGCAGTTCGCCGATCATGGGCCGGTCCATCCCTTGAGCCGGTCCAGAAGCAGCCGGTACACGCCACCGAGTTCGTGTCGCTCCAGGGGCGGAAGCATGTGCCGCGCGCCGACGTGGACCGCGTAGAGGAGTTGGCCGACCATGCGGGCCTCGGCCGCGTCGCCGCGGTGGCGCAGCCAGAGGGATTCCATGTAGGCGACGCGGGCCTGGTCGACCCTGGCCATCATCTCGCCCGCCTGCGCGTCCTGCTGCGCCCAGGCCCGCATCGCGGTGTCCAGCCCCAGTTCGGTGCTGGCCATCACCATGTCCAGCAGGCGGTCGAGCATGACCACCGGTTCGACGGGGTCGGCTTCGACCGCCTCGATGAAGCGCTGCGTGCCGATCCGCTCGAAGTGCTCCAACAGGGCGGCCTTGTACCCCGCCATTCCGGCGAAGTGGTGGTAGAACGACCCTTTGGTCAGACCGAGGCGGCCGCAGAGCCGGTCGATCGTCAGCGCTTGGGACCCCTCCACGGTCAAGATCGAGATTCCCTCGCGCAGCCAGTCCCGCTTACCCGCCATGCTTCGCGACCCTTCCGAAAACGTGCCATACCGTATGGTACGGTACCACCCGGGTCGGCGGGGGCTGGGGGTCTCCGCCGCCCCTTTCTGGCGGCCGCCGTAATCGGCCGCCGGCTGGTTCGAGACGGGCCCCTGGTCGCCGTTCGTTTAGGTTGTGGGTGTGACCAGTGAGACGACCTTTCTCCGCCTTCAAGCGCGCACCCAGCGCTTCACCCTCGGCTCCCCCCGCGAGTTCCGCGTCGCCCCGGACGGCGCTTACGCGCTGTTCCTGAGGTCGGCGACCGGCGAGGACCGCACCCACATCCTGTGGAAGCAGGACCTGACGAGCGGGGCCGCGACCCGGCTCGGCGACCCGGCCGTGCTGCTCGGCGGCTCCGAGGAGCTGTCCCCGGAGGAGCGTGCGCGCCGTGAGCGCAGCCGCGAACAGGGCGCCGGGGTGATCGGCTGCGCCACCGACGCGCAGTCCCGAGTCGTCGCGTTCGCCTTGTCCGGTCGGCTCTTCGTCGCCGACGCGCACACCGGGGAGACGCGCGAACTGGCCACCGCGACCCCGATCATCGACCCGCGCCCCGACCCGACCGGCACCCACGTCGCCTACGTCGCCGACGACGCTCTGCGCGTGGTCGGCGTGGACGGCGCCGATGACCGGGCCATCGCCGCGCCGGAGGGCGAGGACCGGGCGTGTGGGCTCGCTGAGTTCGTCGCGGCCGAGGAGATGAGCCGCTCGCGCGGGTACTGGTGGTCCCCGGACGGCACGAAGCTGCTGGTCGCGTTCACCGACAAGCGCGAGGTCCAGCGCTGGCACATCGCCGACCCGGCCAACCCCGAGGCGACCCCGGTGACGGTGTCCTACCCGGCTTCGGGAACGCCGAACGTCAAGGTCAGCCTCGCCATTGTCAGCCTCGACGGCACCCGCGTCGACGTCGACTGGGACGGCGAGCTGGAGTACCTGACCACCGCGCACTGGTCAGCCGCGGGCAAGCCGCTGATCGCCGTGCAGTCCCGTGATCAGCGCACCGTGGAGATCCGCGCGGTCGACCCGGACACCGGCGCCACCGAGGTCGTGCATACCGACACCGACGACACCTGGATCGAGATCGTCACCGGTGTCCCGGCGTGGACCCCCGACGGCAAGCTGGTGCGCGTGGCCGCCGCCGATGGCGCCAACCGCCTGTTCGTCGGCGACGAGGCCGTCTCCGGCGACCTGCAGGTCCGCTCGGTGCTCGACGTCGGCGACGACATCCTGTTCACCGCCTCGGCCGACGACCCGACCCAGGTCCACGTGTACCGCGCGGGCGAGACGGTCGAGCAGGTGGTCCAGGTGTCCACTGTGGACGGCGTGCATTCAGCCGCCCGCGGTGGGGACGTGACGATCCTGACGTCCTGGTCGCTCGGCTGGTCCGGCCCCAAGATCAGCGTCCTGCGTGGGGGCGAGGTCCTCGGTGAGGTCGAGAGTCTCGCCGTCGAGCCGCCGCTGACCCCGAACGTCCAGCTGCTGACGGTCGGCGAGCGCGCGCTGCGGGTCGCGGTCCTGTATCCGACCGGGCATGTGCCGGGCACCAAGGTCCCGGTCCTCATGGACCCCTACGGCGGCCCGCACGCGCAGCGTGTGCTGTCCACACGCAACGCCTACCTCGTCCCGCAGTGGTTGGCGGACCAGGGTTTCGCCGTGATCATCGCCGACGGTCGCGGCACGCCCGGGCGCGGCCCGGAGTGGGAGCGCGCAATCGCTTTCGAACCCGCCGACGTCACCCTGACCGACCAGGTCGACGCCCTGCACGCGGTCGCCGCCGACCACCCCGACCTGGACCTGACGAAGGTGGCCATCCGCGGCTGGTCTTATGGCGGATACCTGTCGGCTTTGGCGGTCCTGCGCGCGCCCGAGGTCTTCCACGCGGCCATCGCGGGCGCCCCGGTCACCGACTGGCGGCTTTACGACACCCACTACACCGAGCGCTACCTCGGCCACCCCGACGAGCGCCCGGACGTCTACGCCCGCAACTCCCTGATCGACGACGCGCCGAAGTTGGACCGGCCGCTGCTGATCCTCCACGGGCTCGCGGACGACAACGTTGTGGTGGCCCACTCGATCCGCCTGTCGAGCGCCCTGGTCGCGGCCGGCCGGCCGCACGCGCTGCTGCCGCTGCCGGGGGTCACGCACATGACGCCGCAGGAGGACGACGTAGCGGAGAACTTCATGCTGATGCAGGTGCGCTGGCTGAAGTCGGCACTGGGTCTGTGAGTGTTCGGGGCCTGGCCTATTTCAACAGGTCAGGCCCCGTTCCAGCCGGTGATTGTCGGTGGCCGTGGCTAGGCTTCGACGGGTTCGATCCAGTCTGGTGACAAGGAGATTCCGGTGGCTTCCCGTCTCAACCCCTACCTCAGCTTCAACGGCGACGCACGGCAGGCGATGGAGTTCTACAAGGACGTCTTCGGCGGCAACCTGACGCTGAACACCTTCGGTGAATTCGGCATGCCGGACGCGCCGGAGTCCGACAAGATCATGCACGCCATGCTCGAGGCGGACAACGGCTTCACACTCATGGGCGCCGACACCCCGCCCGGCCAGGAGTACAACCCGGGTTCCGCGTACGCGGTCAGCCTCAGCGGCGACGACTCCGACGAGCTGCACGGCTGGTGGGAGAAGCTGTCCGGCGGCGGGACCGTGCAGGTGCCGCTGGAGAAGCAGATGTGGGGCGACGAGTTCGGCATGTGCAGCGACCAGTACGGCGTCGCGTGGATGGTGAACATCGCCGGAGACCAGGCGAAGGTCTGAGCTGACCGCCGAGAGCCGCGTGCGACACCGTGCGCGGCTCAGCGGTCACTCCACTGTGAAGACCCGCTTGCCTCGGTTGTGGCCTGTTTCCACGAGTTTGTGGGTCGCGGCGGCGTCGGCCAGGGGGAAGGTGCGGATCGGCAGGGCGAGGCGGCCGTCGGCCACTCGCTGGGCGACGTCCGCCAGGGCGGAGGGGTCGCGTTCGGCTGCGCCGAAGAGGGGGATTCCCAGCTGATAGGCGCTCATGTCGGAGATGGTGATGATCCGGGAGGTGCCGCCGCGCAGGTCGATCGCGTCGGGGAGGCCGCCTTGGCCCATGTCGAACACCGCGTCGACGCCGTTGGGGGCTTGGGCTCGTACTCGGTCGGCCAGGCCGGGGCCGTAGGTCACCGGCGTGGCACCCAGGTCGTGCAGGTGGTAGTGGTTGCCTTCGCTGGCGGTCCCGATCACGGTCGCGCCGCGTTCTATGGCGAGTTGGGTGGCGACGGTTCCCACGGCGCCTGCCGCGCCGTTGATCAGGATGGTTTCGCCGTCGGCAGGAGCCAGTTGGTCGAGCACCCCGCTGGCCGCTTCGGCCGCGAACGGCAGGCCCGCCGCTGTCGTCCAGTCCAGTTCGGCCGGTTTGGGCACCACCTTGGTGACCAGCGCGTATTCGGCGTAGCCGCCGGTGTCGGCGAATCCGAACACCTCGTCGCCGACCTCGGCCCAGTCGACATCGGGCCCGACCTGGTCGACGGTCCCCGCGATTTCCAGGCCGGGGATCGCGGGCAGCGTGATCGGGAAGAAATCCCGCAGAAAACCCGCGCGAAGCTTGGCGTCGTACGGGTTGATCCCCGCCGCCCGTACCCGGACCCGCGCCTGCCCCGGCCCGGCCTCGGGCGTGGGCACGTCCTTGAGGTGGAGCACATCCGGGCCGCCGTATTCGTCCATCACGATCGCGCGCATGGTTGACCCGTTTCACTCGGCCCCTGGTCGATCAATTCCACCTCAGCGCGCACTGTCCAACTAGGGCCGAAGGGCCGCCAGCCGAGGCAAGCTACTGCCGCACTGTCGACGGACGCGAGCCGGTGTCGAGGAACTCGCGAAGGCCGTGTCGTACCTGCTCAATGGGCACTTCCACATCGGCCGGGATTTCGCTGACGCTGCCCATGTACACGCATTCCACGACTTCCATCACGCCCTCCGGATTGCCGTCGCCGCTGGTGGCGCCACCATCCTCGGCGTGGTAGGTGATAAAGCCCCGCTCTTGGCCAAGTCCGACTTCGAGGATCGGGTAGCCCTCGTTTCCGCTGATGCCGACCTGAATCATGGCGGCGCATCGGTTTCCATTGGTCTTGGCGGCGGCAGTCGTCGGGCAGCCGTCTGGTCATCCGGCGGGTTGCCAGTCAAGGCAGGTGGGACGGGCGCCATCTGTTGTCATGAATTCTTTGACAGCCAACCGAATGGTGTCGATCGACAGTTCCGAATTTGTCGGAAACTCTGTGTCCGTATCCATGTAGAAGTACGTGGGTGGTTCATCGGCGGGCAGTTCGCCGACGCTGTACACGCCTTCGAACCAGTCGCGCCCGCTGTAGCGCAGCACGCCTCGGTCACGCTTGATCCCCACGTCGAGTCCCTGCGTGTAGGGATCGACGGCCAGTGCGACCTGCATCAACAGTGGCGCTTGGGCGGGTGATTCGGCGCGGAGCCGGTCGATCAAGTCGTCGATCTGCTGCTCGGTATCGACCCGGACCGGCGACGACGCATGTGCGCGGTCGTAGTGCACGACTATGGCACCCACTCGGACGTGCCACCTCCTCGGTACTCGCGGACAATGCCGTCGGATCCATGGACCGTCATCGTATACCCCGCCGGAAGAATGACGGAGATAAGCGCGTCGCAACCCATGTCGCCCAAGCAGGGAATGTTGTTCAGTATCAATGTGATGGAACGGACCTGGTTCTTTCGCATGTGTGCGGCGAGTTTGATTTCGACGTGTGTCGTGACGAGTGGCATCCGTCGTGCCCGCATACTCTTAAGTAGCCGCACGACCTCTTCGTACTTCTCATCCTTGCCGCTTACCTCTTCGTGGGTTTCGCCGTTGGCGTCGGTCCATCGACCGTGGGTCTTCTGGCCGGAGCCAGGTGTGACCGCCGGGGGGAGCGATGCGCGGATGCGTTCGACCCTGTCGACGGGTGGTGCACGATCGTGCGGAATCGAGCTCGTGGCCCCGATCGCGCGCAGGTAACCCCGGAAGATCTGTTCCGCCTCGCTGATGGTGGCGATCTGATGGGTGAGGATGTGACTGACTTCCGCCAAGGAGCGTTCGACAGCGGCGGCCTCAGAGTCAGCGGTACCGGCGAAGCCCGCAGCGAATGCTCGTTGGGCATCGCCGAGGAGTTCGGTCGCGTGAGCGAGAAGGCGCCGAACCTCATCGCTGAGGTGGAGTGCTCCGTCGACTTGCGCCGTGAGGCGCTCGACTGACATGTCAGCCGGTGCGAACCACCAGCGACGTCAGGTGAGCGGGCAGCCATGACGACGCGGGCAGGCGCAGGGTTCCGGCATCGGGCTTCTTGGAGTCGCGCAGCCACACCTCTGCCGAGTAGGAGACCTCGACGCAGTCGGCAGTGGCCCCGCCACTGAAGCTCGATTTCCGCCACTCAGCGTGCATGCTGTTTCAGCTCCGTTCGTAATCGGCCAAAATTCTCGCCAGGAAGTTCACCGAATCGGCGGATCCCAGCGCCACTTTCGCCAAGCCTGAAATCGTGTGCTCGAAGAAGTCGATGTCTACCTGCTCATGCAGGAAGCCCGACGCGCCTTGATGCTCGAGGTAGACGATCGTCGGCGCTCGCTCGAACTCAAGCATCGAGTAGTAGCCCAGGTTGTGGTAGCCGCCGTGCCGGAAGGGGATCACGCGAATCTCCACGTTGGGGAGTTTCGCCCGATCCATGAGCCACCGGATTTGGTGCGCCATCACCTCTGGCCCGCCATACGGCCTTCGGACCACAGCTTCGTCCAGGAAGGCCGTGTACCGGGGCGCCATTCGTTTCACCAACGTCTTCTGGCGGTCCAACCGGGTGGCGACCAACGCGTCGCGCTTGGGCTTGTCCAAGCGGCCTGTTGCAGTGACCCCTTGTGCGTAACCGGGAGTTTGGAGAAGTCCGGGCACGAGCGACGGCGCAAAGTTCACGATGGAGGTGGCTTCCGACTCGAAGTCGACCAGCGGAGTCAGCAGGCGGGTGAACCGGCCGCTGGTTTCCACCCAGCCGGAGGAACTCATCTCCTCGACCATGGTCAAGATCCGGCTGCGTTCCGCCCCCTTCACCCCGTAGATCGCCAGCATGGTGGCGACATCCGCCACTGACGGAATCCGCTTGGCGTTTTCCGTCCGGTTGATGGTCGCGATGGATGTGCCCATCCGGGCCGCGACCTGGCGGGTGGTCAGGCCCGCCTGTTCCCGCAGTCTCGTCAGCTCACTGGCCAGGGCGCGCATCCGGGCAGGCAGTGGTTCGCTCATGTGTTCCATGAGATCAGGTGTTTCGCCTCCTGGAAATGACACTGATGGATGAGAGTTATCGGGGTGTGAAACGCAGCTGTCGGAGCGTGTGGCCCGTGGCCCGCTTGAACAGATACTCCGCCCGCTCATAGGAAAGCCGCCTGCGCCCGCTCTCCGGGCACAGATCCCCCTCGCCCGGTCGTCGCGCCGGAGCGGGCCGCCGATCGGACAGAAACACCGGTCCCCGCGTCCGTCCCGCCACCAGAAGCCCCATCACCGACGCGCTCCTGCCGCTCATCGACGCGGCGCCGCCCGACGCAGGCGCGGTGTGGCACGGACACCCGGTGTGGAGCGCGGGCCCGAACCGGGCAAGTCGTCGATCTGCTACCTCAAGGCGTACTCCGATTATGTGACCTTCGGATTCTGGCGGGGGCAGGAGATCGCCGACCCATCCGGCAGGCTGGAGCCCGGCGGGCGGGAGATGGCGGCGGTCAAGCTGCGCGGCCCGGCCGACATCGACGTCGACCTGTTCACCACGTGGCTGCACCAGGCGCAAGACCTCGAACAGGACCGTGTCGGAAATGACAGTGATGGATGAGCGGCGTCGGGGTGTGGAACGCTGTCGGCAAGAGACGATCCAGGAGGCGCTTATGTCGAGGTGGGGCATCACGTTGCCGCTGACCGGGGTTCCCCTGGCGGCACACCGGGACCTGGTCAAGGAGCTACCCGACCTCGGCTACACCGACGTCTGGTCCGCCGAGACCGCGGGCACCGACGCCTTCACCCCGCTGGCGCTGGCCGCCGAATGGGCCCCCGAGCTCCGACTCGGCACGGCGATCGTGCCGGTCTACACCCGTGGGCCCGGCCTGCTCGCGATGAGCGCCGCCACCATGGCCGAACTCGCGCCCGGCCGCTTCGCCCTCGGCATCGGGACCTCCTCGCCGACCATCGTGGAGGGCTGGAACGGCATCGACTTCGACCAGCCGTTCCACCGGATGCGCGACACGCTCCGGTTCCTGCGGTCGGCGCTGGCCGGGGACAAGATCACCGAGAAGTACGCCACCTTCGAGATCACCAAGTTCCGGCTGGAGCGCCCGCCGGTCCAGCCGCCGGAGATCATGCTGGCGGCGCTGCGGCCCGGGATGCTCAAGCTGGCCGCCCGTGAGGCCGACGGCGCGATCACCAACTGGCTCGGCGCGGGCGACGTGCCGACCGTGCGGGCCGAGGTGGGCCCGGACCTGGAACTGGTCGCCCGCATCTTCGTCTGCCCCACCGAGGACGCCGACGCCGCCCGCGCCCTGGGCAGGCTGCTGATCAGCAGTTACCTCACCGTCCCGGCGTACGCCGCATTCCACGACTGGCTGGGCCGCGGCGACGAACTCAAGCCCATGCACGACGCCTGGGCGGCGGGCGACCGCGCCGGGGCCAACGCGGCGATCCCGGACTCCGTGGTCGACGACCTGATCGTGCACGGCAGCGTCGACCACTGCCGCGAACGCGTCCAGTCCTATGTGGACGCCGGGCTGACCACGCCCGCCATCGCCGTCCTGCCGACCGGGGCCGACCCGATCGAGACCGTCCGGGCGCTCGCGCCAAGGCCGTGACTCCAGCGATGACGAACCGGCGATGACCATCCAGCACAGTCGGCCGGTCGGGCCGAGAACCCTGGCCGACCGCGCGCTCGCCGCGTCCTCGCTGTCCGGGGCGCTGCGGGCGGCGGTCGCGTCCGGGGACGTGCGCCGCGTCGTCTGCCTGGTGCCCGACCCGCACGCCCGGTTCGCCGCGGTCGAGGTGGCGGCCGAGTTCTTCGTCGACACGGTGCTGCCCAACGGCCACGGCCTTGGCGCGGCCGTGTTCGGCTGGAACCCCGAGCGGGCCGAGGTCAACGCCCCCGCCGTCGACCAGTTCCTCGGCGGCTACGGCGACCTGCGGCTGCGGCCCGACCTGGCCACCCTCGCCCCGGACGAGCCTGGCACCTGGTTCGTCGTCTGCGATGTCGAGTGGCCCGACGGCCGCCCGGTCCCCGAGGCCCCGCGCACGCTGCTGCGGGAACAGGTCGCCGCCACCGAAAAGCTCGGTTTCGTTCCGGCCGTGGGAATCGAGCACGAGGTCACGTTCACCGCCCTCGACGGCGCACCGCTGGCCGACCGGGTGCACAACTACGCCGTCGACGGCCTGTCCCCGCTGCCGGACCTGCACGCCGCCGTCGACCGGCTGGCCCTCGGCGCCGAGTCCGCTCGCGGCGAGGCGCACCCCGGCCAGTACGAGATCGTCCTACGCCACCGCGACGCCCTCGCCGCCTGCGACGACGCCATGCTGCACCAGCTCGTCCTGCGCCGGGCCGCCGCCGAGCGCGGGGTCCGGGCGGGCTACCTGGCCGCCGAGTCCACCGGCACCGGCAGCTCCTGCCATGTCCACCTGTCCCTCGCCGACGCGGCGGGCACGTCGCTGGTGGCGGGCGTGCAGCCCACCGAGCCGTCGACCGTCTTCGGCCACTTCCTCGCGGGCGTCTTGCGTGCCGCGGCCGACCTCACCGCCTTCTGGGCGCCGACCTGGAACTCCTACGTCCGGCTACGCACCGGCCCCCTCTCGCCGCGCACGCTGCGGTGGGGGACCGACGACCGGACCGCGGCCGTGCGCCTGGTCGGACAGGGTCCGTCGCTGCGGATGGAGGCCCGGTTCGCGGGCGCCGACGCGCAGGTCCACCTCGTGCTCGCCGCCCTGCTCGCCGCAGGGATGTCCGGGGTGGCGGAGCGGCTCCCGCTGCCCGCCGAGGGCCGGGTCGTCGGCGACCTCGCCCGCACACCGTGGGACGCGCTGACCCGGCTGACCGAGTCGAAACTCGTGCGGTCACTGCTGGGCGACGCGGCGGTCGAACACCGGGCGGCGCTACTCGGCGAAGAGCTGAACGCCGGTCTGGACGGGGTTTCCGACTGGCAGCGCGGTCGCGGGGATCTCCGCGCGTAAGCATTGACGCGGCTCGACTTGAGCCCTTATCGTCGGCACCCAGCCGATGTGCCTTCGGCTGATCCTTCTCGGCTCTGTCCTGTGTGGACACCTGCGCCCGAGTCATTCGGACCGGAGGACCACGTTTGATGAACAGGAAGCGCCGGAGAACCACGCGCGTTCTCAGCGGCATCGGGCTGACCGCCGCCGCCGTTTTCGCCATCGTCGCGGTGTCCATGCCCGCGCACGCCCAGGAAGGGGTCGTACGGCTCGCCGACAGCCCCGACTCGATCAAAGACAGCTACATCGTCGTCCTCAGGGACAAGAAAACCCGTACCGCGAGCGCCCTCACCTCGCGGTACGGCGGTCGGACCGAGCAGACCTTCGAGGCGGCGGTGAACGGCTACGTCGCCACCATGTCCGACCGTGAAGCGCGCAGGCTCGCCGCCGACCGGTCGGTCGCGTACGTGCAGGCCAACCAGCGGATCAAGATCAGCGAAGCGCCGCCGTCCTACGGGCTCGACCGGCTTGACCAGCGCGATCTTCCGCTCGACGACGACTTCACCGTCGACTCCCTGGCCGAGAACGTCACCGCGTTCGTGATCGACACCGGGGTCGACGCCGACCACCCGACCTTCGGCGGCCGGGTCGTCGGCGGATTCGACGCCATCGACGGCGATGGCGACCCCGACGACTTGAACGGCCACGGAACCCATGTCGCGGGCACGATCGGCGGCAGCGACTTCGGCGTCGCCAAGGGAATCAAGATAGTGCCGGTGCGGGTGCTCGACGAGGACGGCGACGGCAGCACCGCCGGGGTGATCGCCGGGATCGAATGGGTCGTGCGCAACCTCGACGGGCCGTCGGTGGCCAACATGAGCCTCGGCGGCTCCCGTGACGACGTGCTCGACGAGGCGGTCCGCGGCGCCATCCGCGCCGGTGTCACGTTCGCCGTCGCGGCGGGCAACGACGGCCAGGACGCGGGGGAGACCTCGCCCGCCCGGGTGGCCGAGGCGATCACCGTCGCCGCGTCCGACGCCGCCGACAACCAAGCGGACTTCTCGAACTTCGGTCCCGCCGTGGACCTCTACGCGCCCGGTGTCGACATCCCGTCGTCGTTCCTCGATGGCGAGACCGCGACACTCAGCGGCACCTCCATGGCAACACCGCACGTCACAGGCGCGGCCGCGCTGATCCTGGCCGCCCAACCGGACGCCACCCCCACCCAAGTCCAACGCGAACTGGTCCGCGCCTCGACCCGCGACCGCATCCAGAACCCCAGCCCCGCCACCCCCAACCGCTTGCTATTCACCGGCTGACCCACCCCGCGAGTCCCCCACCTCCCGACGATGAGTTCCCATTTCGGCGGCGGACCTGAACTGAGAACTCGGTGTCGGGAATTGGGGACTCGCGCGGTGGTTGGGTGACCTCGTGCCAGTGGGCGCCCCCGCGAAGTTCGCGGGGGCGCCCAATTTTCTTTAAACCGTGCGAACTTTCTCCTCGTACCTCCTTGCACAGACCCAAGACGTCAGCGCGGAGGTTGGAATGAAGCGGTCGGCGGTCATGCTGGTGGGCTTGGCGTTCGCCGTGGCGGGATGCCACGGCGGCGAGGAAGCGACTCCCAAGGAACGCCGGGGCCACCACGTCGAACTCGTGGCGGCACAGCCGCGCCCCGCCGGTTTGCAACTGGTGCGCGGCTTCAACAGCGGGCCCATTGTCGTGGACGGCGCCGGCCGCACGGTCTACGGATTCGTGAAGGACAAGACCAATCCGGCCAGGTCAGCGTGCACGGGGAAGTGTGCGGAGACCTGGCGGCCGGTGCCCTTCACCGAAGACCTCAAGATCACCGATCTCGACCAGTCCATGGTCGGCTCCGTCGACCGACCTGGCGGGCCGAAGCAGGCCACGCTGGCGGGCAGGCCGCTCTACACCTTCGCCGGGGACTCGATGCCCGGCGAGATGACCGGCCGCGACGCCGACTGGTTCGTCGTCGGCGCCACCGGCGGCAAGGCCGAGATCACCACGGTTCTGGAGGGGTCCAGTGCGGTCAATCCGTGACTTGCTCGGCCCCCGCCGCGTCCTCGCCGCGGTGGCCGCGGTGCTGCTCCTCGCGGTTGTCGTGGTGGGGCTGGTGCCCACACTCCTCGTCGAGTCGCGGAACCCCGAGCCGCGACCGACCGAATGGGGTCCGCTCGGCGCCGCCGACGTGGAACTGCTGCGTGCCGCGCGCCGAGCGGGCCTCTGGGAAGGACCCGCGGGGGAGATCGCCCGCGAGGTCTCGCGCAACCCGAAGATCCAGGCGCTCGGAATGACGCTCATGGTCGACCACGGGCAACTCGACGTCGCCGTCCGGCAGTCCGCGGCGAAACTGCGGGTCCCGCTGCCTGATCAGCCGAACGAACTGCAACAGGGCTGGCTGGCGGAGATGCGGGCGGCGGGCAGTCCCGAGGAGTTCGACCAGATCTTCGCCAACCGCCTGCGGCAGGCCCACGGCACGGTCCTGGTGACCGTCGCCCAAGTGCGCGGAGGCAGCCGCAACACCGAGGTGCGCGACCTCGCGTCCATCGCGAACCAGGCCGTGCTGCGGCACCAGAACCTGTTGGAGAAGACCGGTTTGGTGGACTTCACCACGATTGCCGAGCCGCTCGCGGGCACCTCCTTCGACACCGAACTGCGGGCCGACGCCCAGTCGTTCGCGCTGGTCGGGCTGCTCGTGTTCGCCGAGTCCGCGCTGGTGGTGCTGCTCATCACCTGGCTGCGCCGCTCACGCGGGAAGGCGACGCCGCCCTCGGTCGGAGCGTTCGCAGTCAACGAAATGGAAGGAACCAGGACATGAAGGTCAAGCACTGGACGGCACTCGCGGTCGCCACACTCGTCGTCGGCGGCTCGGCGGCGGGCATCGGCATCGCCCGCGCCCACGGCGGCGGGCCCGGCACCGGCACGGCCCCGCAGAAGGCGTTCTACGTCGACATCACCAAGGTCCGGCCGAACAAGGTCCAGATCGAGCGGCGGGCGTCGCCGGGATCGTTCGTCAACAAGTGCGGCGACAACAAGGAGAAACACCGCAACTCCGACAACCACATCGCCGCGCCGGGTGTGGTGAACGCCGCCCAGCACCAGCACGACCACGTCGGGAACCTGACCACCAACGGCCGCTCGAACGACCGGTCCCTGCTGCGCGGCGGCACCACCTGCGTGACCGGCGACAAGTCGTCGTACCTGTGGCCGGTCCTGCGCGACCTGACCCGCAACGGTGACGACGCAGGCCAGCCCGGCGGCGGCAAGGACGGCAACCTCGGCGCGATCCTCGACGGCAAAGTCACGCTCTTGTTCCGCGGCAACCGATTCCAGCAGGTCGTCGCCGCGCCGCAGGGGCTGCGGATGACCACCGGTGACGCGAAGCCGGGGGAGAACGGTCCGGCGAACGTCCGGGTCAGCTGGACGTGCAAGGGCTTCGAGGACCGGACCACGGCCAAGTACCCGGTCTGCCCCCGCGGCCGAAGTGTGGTGCGCCTGCTGGAATACCCGAGCTGCTGGGACGGCCGCAGCCTCGACAGCGCCAACCACCGCGACCACGTGCGATTCCCCGACAGCTCGGGCCGGTGTCCGCGCAACACCGTCGCGATACCGCAGCTGGACATGACCGTCGAGTACGCGGTCCCGGCGAAAGCCAATCTCGCCCAAGGGTTCGCGCTCGACGGGTTCCCGCAGGAGAACCACCGGCCCGACTCCGACCACGGCTTCGTCCACCTGCTGATGAACCGCACGCAGATGGGTGACGTGGTGAGGTGCGTCAACAGTGGCCGCAACTGCTGACCTGCTCGCCCAGGCAGCGGGGGAACCCGGCGTGCGGGCGGTCGCGGCGCTCAGCGCGCGCTTCGCCTACGGGCTCATGTGCCTGACCTTGTGCCTGGGCGTGATGACCGTCACCGGGTGGGGGCGGCACGCGGTCAGCCGCAAGGCGATGCGCGCCGCGCACCTGACGCTGGGAACGCTGACGATCGTGTTCGGCGTGGTGCACGCGGTGTGCTTCCGGTTCCTCCCAAGCGGAGCGATGCCACTGGAGCACCTGCTGACGCCGTTCGTCCCCAACGTCCGGCACGGGCTCGGCGTGGTGTCGCTGTATTTGATGGTCGCCATCGCGCTCAGCGCGTGCCTGCGCGGGTGGACGGCCTACCGCCGGTGGGCGTGGCTGCACCGCACGGCGTACCTCGCGATTCCCTTGGGCGCGCTGCATTCCCTGCTGGGCGCCGTGGCCAACGGCCATCTGTCGGTGCTGTGGCTGGGCGGGATCACCCTGCTCGTCCCGGCCGTCACCTTGGCGGTGCTGCGCGCCCTGCCCGCGCACACGCTCGAACGACTCGGAGTGGAGACGGAGAAGGTATGAGACGCGGACGCGGACGTGCCACGGTGGTGCGCGTCGACAACGACCGGTGCGAGCTGTACGGGATCTGCGTCGCCGAGGCGCCCGAGGTGTTCCGGCTGGGCGACAACCGGCTCCGGCACGGCAGGCGGATCGACGCGGCCGACGAGACCGCCGTAGCCGCTGCCGCGCGCAACTGCCCGATGCAGGCGATCCGGCTGCGGGAGAGTGCCCGGTGACGGTGGAGAGGATCGTCGTCGTCGGCGCGGGCGCCGCGGGCTTCCGGGCCGCGGAACGGCTGCGGGAACTGGGTTTCGACGGCGAGATCGTGGTGATCGGCGACGAGCCGCGCAAGCCGTACCACCGGCCCGCGGTGTGCAAACAGCTCCTGCGCGGCAGCCTCAAGGCCCGGGACGTGACGCTGGAGGCAGGCGTGGACCTCGACGTCGGCTGGCGGCTGGGCACCCGGGCCATCGGGCTCGACACCGCCCGGCACGCGGTCCTGCTGCCTGGCGGCGAGGAGGTCGGCTACGACGGCCTGATCCTCGCCACCGGCGGGTATCCCCGGTCCCTGCCCGCCGCGCCGCGCCACGACCCGCGGGTGCGGGTGCTGCGCACGGTCGAGGACGCCGAGGGTGTCCAGGCGGCGCTGCGGTCGAGCAGGCTGCCCGCGGTGGTCGTCGGCGGCGGGTTCATCGGCTGCGAGTTCGCCGCGAGCATGCGGGCGATCGGGCGCGACGTCATCGTCGTCAACAACTCGGCCAAGCTGCTGCACCGCTTCGGCGACGCGATCGCCGACGCGGCGGGCGAACTGCACGCCGAACACCGGGTCGACACCCGGAGCAACGCCCGGATCAGGAAGTGGGACACCGGGCGCGACGGGGTCGGCCTGCACCTGGACAACGGCGACGTCGTCTTCGCCGCGTGCGTGGTGCTGGCCGTGGGCAGCACGCCGTCGGTGGAATGGCTGCGCGGGTCCGGTCTGCGGGTGGACGACGGGGTGTTCTGCGAGCCGACGCTGTTCGCCGCCGGGGTCGACGACGTCGTGGTCGCCGGGGACATCGCCCGGTGGCCCAACCTGCGGTTCGACCCGGTCCCGCGGCGGGTCGAGCACTGGATCACCGCCGTCGAAGGCGGCCGGGCGGCGGCGGAGAACCTGCTCGCGGGCAAGTGGGCGGCCAAGCCGTTCACCCCGCTGCCCAGGGCCTGGACCAGCCAGTTCGACGTGCGGGTGCAGCACGTCGGGATGCCCGCGCTGGCCACCGACACCGTCCCGCTCGACGCTGGGGTCACCGGGTTCGTCCGGGCCGGGAACCTGGTCGCGGTCGCCACCTGGGACCGCCCGCACGCGATGCTCGACTGGTCGGCGACGCTGGACCGGCTGCTTCCCGTCCCCACCGCCTCTCGCCCGCCGCACGCCCGCCCGCCCCGCGACGGCATCCCCGCCCGCGTCCTCATCGAGCGGCATTACGCCAGTCGGCACTCATTCGATGGACCAAACGGAATAATGACCGGACAATGAGGGTTTCCGTGACCGAGCGTGCTGAATGGACAGAATCACGGCAGTCGGCCATGCTCCCCCGAGTGGGTCGCCATACGCGGGCAGTCAGACCGGTCGCGGTCGTGCCTGACGACCCGAAGGACGAGTGGGTGCGCCAGCTTTATCGGCAATTCGCGAATCAGCTCAGCGCCCATGTTCTCGGTCTGACGAAATACGACCGGCAATGGACCGAGGACGTCGTCCAGGAGACTTTCATCCGGGCCTGGAAACACGCCGACAAACTTGATCAACGGCCGGAGATGCTGCGCGGCTGGCTGTTCGTCGTCGCCCGCCGGATCGTGATCGACACGCACCGGGGGCGGCAGGTCCGGCCCATCGAGATCCGCGGCACCGACATCGCCGAGGACCGGGTCGGCGTCTCCGACAAGGCCGACAGCACGGTCGACGCGATCGTCGTGCACGACGCGCTGCGTCGGATCTCGCCCGATCAGCGCGAGGCGATCATCGAGACGTACCTGAAGGGCCACACGGTCGACGAGGCCGCGGCCCGGCTGGGCATCCCACCGGGCACGGTCAAATCCCGGACCTACCACGCGATGCGGGCACTGCGGCGCGCGCTTCGGGCGCGGGGGTGAGCGCCATGGCCTCGCATTTCGACGTGGCGGCCTACGCCCTCGGGACGCTCGACGCCCGCGGCACGGAGGCGTTCGAAGGCCACCTCGTGGGCTGCGCGAACTGCCAGGTGGAGCTGTTCGAACTGCAAGAGCTGCCCGGGCTGCTGGACACGGTCGCCGAGACCTGGCCGGACGCGCCCGCGCGGGGGGCGGTGCTGTACGGCCTGCCCTCGAAGGTCGAGCGGCGGCGGTTCCCGAACTGGCGCGCGGCGACCGCGGCGGCGGTGCTGGTGTTCCTCTCGGGCGCGGTGACCGCGATCGGGTTCCTCGGATGGGAGGGCGCCGACTCGCCCGCGGGGCAGGCCTCGGAGTCGCCCTCGGCGCTGACCCGGCTCGATCCCGTCGCCGAGGAACCGGGCGGCGTCAGCGGGTCCCTCGAATCGTCGACCTCGCACGCCTGGGTGGAGACCACGCCGGAGGGCAGCCGGATCGCTCTCGACCTCGGCGGCATCACCGGCTCGACCCCGTGTTCGGTCGTGGTCGTGTCCCGGGGCGGGGAGAGCACGGAAATCGCCTTGTTCGACCCGCCGAAACCGGGTGAACGGATTGTGGTGTCCGGGACGACGCCCTATCCGGTGGCCCAGATCGACCGGGTCGAGGTTCGCCGCGTTTCCTCCGGAAAAGTCATCACGACACTCAAGGCGCCAGAAAAGTAGAACCGGATCGGCCGCTGTCACGTATTCCCTTGGGAAAGCCGATACGGAAATGGGAGAGCCAATGACGCGAATTCGGAACTTCGCCCTGGCCGTGGCGCTGGTGCCGATCGGCATCGCCGCGACGGCGTGCGGCGGCGAATCGCCCGGCACGATTCCGAGTGAGGTCGCGGTGGTCAAGTCGGACGCGTCTCCGGACACGGGTGCCGCGCAGGCGAAACTCGCGGTCGCCACCGTCCCGGACTTGGGGGCCATCATCACCACCGGCGACGGGAAGACGCTTTACCGGTTCGACAAGGACACGGCCAAACCGCCGAAGTCCAACTGCGACGGTGAGTGTGCGGCGAAATGGCCGCCGGTCTTGGTTGCGGAAAACGCCGAGGTCGCTGTCGACGGGGTGGACAAGGCGCTGGTGTCGAGCCTGAAGCGCACGGACGGCACGCGGCAGCTGAGCATCAGCGGGTGGCCCGCCTACACCTTTGCCCAGGACACGGAGCCGGGTGACGTCAAGGGGCAGGGGGTCGGCGGGACCTGGTTCGGCTTCACCTCGGCGGGCAAGAAAGCCATCGCCCCTGAAGCCGGATCCCTTGAGGTGAAGGTGATGCCGGTGGCGCCGCTCGGCCAGATCCTCACCGACGCGGCGGGAATGACGCTGTACCGGTTCGACAAGGACACCCCGAACCCGCCGAAGTCCACTTGCGATGGTGAGTGCGCGGCGAAGTGGCCGCCGCTGCTGGTCCCCGAGGGCGCCTCGCCGAAGCTCGACGGGGCCGACCCGTCCGTGCTGGGGACCGTTGAGCGCGGTGACGGGTCCCGGCAGCTCACGGCGGGGGGTTGGCCGCTCTATCTGTTCGCCGACGACAAGGTCCCGTGCGACATCAAGGGGCAGGGCGTCGGCGGAACCTGGTTCGCCGCCAAACCTGACGGCGGCAAAGCGACTGGATGAGAGGAGGTCCACCACTAACACCGACGCTGTGGGGTGAGCAACCACGGCTCGGCTGGACCTCGCTCGGGTGGTCGAGCAGGGATCACCCGATCGAGAAACGACGTCGAGCTGGAACGGCCCTCTGACCAAAGGCACTGGTCAGGGGGCCGTTCGCCGTATTCGGAGGACTGGTCGAGAATAAAATCAAGCACGCATGCTTGATTTGTTTGGTCCGGCGTGCGACGGTGGACAGGTGATCGATCTGACCGCGCTGCTCGCTGACCTGCGGGCCGAAGGCGCCGAACTCGACTCCTGGGTCGAGCCGCTGTCCGACGACGAGTGGGCCACGCCGACGCCCGCGGCGGGGTGGACGGTCGCCCACCAGGTCGCCCACCTGGCCTGGACCGACGAGCGGTCCCTGCTGGCGGTGACCGACCCGGAGGCCTTCCAGACCGAGTTCGCCGCCGCGCTGAGCGGGGGCAACGTCGCGCACTTCGTCGACGACGGGGCCGCCGAGGGCGCCGCCGAGCCGCCGGCGAAGCTGCTCGCGCGCTGGCGCTCGTTGCGGGACGCCCTCCACTCCGCCCTCGCGCAGGTGCCCGCGGGGACGAAGCTGCCCTGGTATGGGCCGCCGATGAGCGCCGCGTCGATGGCGACCGCCCGGATCATGGAGACGTGGGCGCACTCCTGCGATGTGGCCGACGCGCTCGGGATCAAGCGGTCGCCGAGTCCGCGGATCAAGCACGTCGCCCACCTTGGGGTGCGCACGCGGGACTTCGCCTTCCAGCTCAACGGGCGCACGCCACCTGCTTCACCGTTTCGCGTGGAGCTGCTGGCGCCGGACATGACCCGGTGGACTTGGGGACCTGAGGACGCCTCCCAACGGGTGACCGGGCCCGCGGTCGACTTCTGCCGCTTGGTGACCCAGCGCGTGCACCGCGACGACACCGCGCTGGTCGCGTTCGGCGCGGAGGCCGACGAGTGGCTCGACATCGCGCAGGCCTTCGCGGGGGCGCCGGGGACCGGGAGGGCGAAGACGTGATCCGCATCGGCAACGCGTCCGGCTTCTACGGCGACCGCCTCTCGGCGATGCGCGAGATGCTGACCGGCGGCGATCTTGACGTCCTGACCGGCGACTATCTGGCTGAGCTGACCATGCTGATCCTTGGCAGGCAGCGGATGAAGGACCCGACGGGCGGGTACGCGAAGACGTTCGTCCGGCAGCTTGAGGACTGTCTCGGGTTGGCCGTCGAGCGCGGGGTCAAGATCGTCAGCAACGCCGGTGGGCTGAACCCCGCCGGCCTCGCCCAGGCGGTTCGGGCGTTGTCGGACAAGCTCGGCATCGAGGTTTCCGTCGCCCACGTCGAGGGCGACGACCTGCTTCCGCGTGAAGGGGCGCTGACCGCGAACGCTTACCTTGGCGCGTGGGGGATCGCGGAATGCCTGCGCGCGGGTGCCGACATCGTGGTGACCGGGCGGGTCACCGACGCCTCCTTGGTGGCGGGACCGGCCGCCGCGCACTTCGGCTGGGCCCGCGACGACTTCGACGCCCTCGCCGGGGCCACGGTCGCCGGACACGTCATCGAGTGCGGCGCGCAGGCGACGGGCGGCAACTTCTCCTTCTTCACCGAGGTCGCCGACCTCGGCCACGCTGGTTTCCCGATCGCCGAGATCTCGGCAGATGGGTCCTCGGTCATCACCAAGCACGCTGGAACCGGCGGCGCGGTGACGGTGGAAACCGTGACGGCGCAACTGCTCTACGAGATCCAGGGCGTCGACTACCTGGGCCCGGATGTCACCACCAGGTTCGACACCATCTCGTTGGCTTCGGATGGGCCGGACCGGGTGCGGATCAGCGGCGTGCGCGGCGGGCCACCGCCGGAGACGGTGAAGGTGTGCGTCAACACCCTCGACGGATTCCGCAACAGCGCCACATTCGTCCTTTGTGGACTCGATGTGGACTCGAAAGCCGCGCTGGTGCGGCGGCAGCTGGAGTCGTTGATCGGCGCCGACGGCCTCACGTGGACGCTGGCTCGCACCGATCATGCCGACGCCGACACCGAAGAGGCGGCCAGCGCGCTGCTGCACGTCATGGTGAAGACGCCGGACCCGGCTCGGGCCAAGGCGTTCTCGCGGGCGACCGTCGAACTCGCGTTGGCCTCGTATCCCGGTTTCACCTTGACGGCTCCGCCCGCCGATGGCACGCCGATCGGGGTGTACCGGCCGGAATACGTGACGCCCGACGAGGTCGAGCACACCGCGGTCCTGCCCAACGGGGAGAAGCGCGTGCTGAAGTGGACTGAGGGCGCGGCTGTTGAGGCTCGCGCTGTCGTCTGGACCGACCCTGGCACCGATTTCGGGCCTACGCGGAGGGTTCCGCTCGGTTCCGTCGTCGGGGCGCGGTCGGGCGACAAGGGCGGTGACGCGAACTTGGGTCTCTGGGTGCGTCGGCCGGAGGCGTTCGACTGGCTGGTGCGCACGCTGACCGTGGAGCGGCTGCGGTCACTGCTGCCCGAGACCGTGGGGTTGGACATCGAGCGGCACCTCTACCCGAACCTCGGCGCGGTCAACTTCGTCGTGCACGGCCTGCTCGGCCAGGGCGTCGCCGCGGCCACCCGGTTCGACCCGCAGGCCAAGGCGTTCGGCGAATGGCTGCGCTCACGGCACATCGACGTCCCGGAGGTCTTCCTGTGAACCCGTTCGACACCCCCGAGCGCCGTGAGCTGCGCGCGACCGTGCGCCGGTTCATGGACACCGAAGTGCTGCCACACCTGGACTCCTGGGAGCGCGCGGGCGAGGTCCCCAGGTCGCTGCACCGCACGGCGGCCGACCTCGGCCTGCTCGGCGTCGCGTTCCCCGAGGCGGTCGGCGGCGGTGGCGGCGACGTCATCGACGCGATGGTCGTCGTGGAGGAGATGCACTACGCCGGCGCGTCAGGCGGTCTCATCGCCGCGCTGCTGACGTGTGGCATCGCCGTGCCGCACATCGCGTTCGCGGGCGACCCCCGGCACATCGACCAGTGGGTGCGGCCGACGCTGGCAGGCTCACTGATCGGCTCCCTGGCGATCACCGAACCCGACGGCGGCTCCGACGTCGCGGGCCTGCGCACCACCGCCAAGCGCGACGGCGACGATCTTATTGTCAACGGCGCCAAGACTTTCATCACCTCCGGCGTCCGCGCCGACTTCGTCACGACCGCGGTGCGGACCGGCGACGCGGGTGCACACGGCATCTCATTGCTGGTCATCGAGAAGGACACGCCCGGCTTCACCGTCAGCAGGCGGCTGGAGAAGATGGGATGGCTGTGCTCGGATACCGCTGAGCTGTCGTTTGTGGACTGCCGGGTGCCGGTGGCGAACCTGGTGGGCAAGGAGAACACCGGGTTCATCCAGATCGCCCAGAACTTCGTCGCCGAACGGCTGACCCTCGCCGTGCAGGCGTACGCGGCGGCGCAGCGGGCGCTGGACCTGACGCTGCAGTGGTGCCGGATGCGGGAGACGTTCGGGCGTCCGCTGATCTCCCGGCAGTCGGTGCAGACCACGGTGACCGAGATGGCCCGCAAGATCGACGTGGCCCGCGTCTACACCCGCGACGTCGCCGCCCGCCACCTCGCGGGCGAGGACGTCATCGCCCAGGTGTGCTTCGCGAAGAACACGGCGGTGGAAACCGGCGAATGGGTCGCCCACCAGGCAGTACAGCTCTTCGGCGGCCTCGGCTACATGCGGGAGTCCGAAGTGGAACGCCACTACCGCGACATGCGCATCCTGGGCATCGGCGGCGGCACCAACGAAATCATGACCGGCCTCGCCGCCAAGCGATTGGGATACACCTCATGACCACACTGCGATCCTCAGTGGACAGCGCGGGGGCCGACTTCCAGGCCAACCGTGCGGCGATGCTGACCAAGCTCACCGAGCTTGACACCGAGCACGCCAAGGCAGTCGCCGGCGGCGGTGAGAAGTACACCGCCCGCCACCACAAGCGCGGCAAGATGCTCGCCCGCGAGCGGGTCGAAATGCTGCTCGACCCGGACTCCCCGTTCCTCGAACTGTCCCCGCTCGCCGCCTGGGGCTCCGACTTCCCGGTCGGCGCCAGCCTGGTCACCGGCATCGGTGTCGTCGAAGGCGTCGAGTGCGTGATCAACGCCAACGACCCCACGGTCAAAGGCGGCGCGATCAACCCCTGGGGCATGAAGAAGGGCTTCCGCGCCGCCGACATCGCCGCGCAGAATCGGCTGCCTACGATCAACCTCGTCGAGTCCGGCGGCGCTGATCTCCCGACGCAGAAGGACATTTTCATCCCCGGTGGCCGCACCTTCCGCGACCTGACCCGGGCCTCGGCCGCAGGCATCCCGACGGTCGCCCTGGTCTTCGGCAACTCGACCGCCGGCGGCGCGTACCTGCCGGGCATGTCCGACTATGTCGTCATGGTCAAGGAGCGCGCGAAGGTCTTCCTCGGCGGGCCGCCGCTGGTGAAGATGGCCACCGGTGAGGACTCCGACGACGAATCCCTTGGCGGTGCGGAGATGCACGCCAGGGTCTCCGGCCTCGCCGACTACCTCGCCGCCGACGAGCAGGACGCGATCCGGCTCGGCAGGCGCATCGTCAAGCGGCTCAACTGGCGCAAACTCGGCCCGGCCCCGGCCGCCGACTACGCCGAGCCCGAGCACGACGCCGAGGACCTGCTGGGCATCGTCCCCACCGATCTGAAGATCCCGTTCGACCCACGCGAAGTCATCGCCCGGGTGGTCGACGGCTCCGATTTCGACGAGTTCAAGCCGCTCTACGGATCCAGCCTGGTCACCGGCTGGGCGCAGGTCCACGGCTACCCCGTCGGCATCCTGGCCAACGCGCGTGGTGTGCTGTTCAGCGAGGAAGCGCAGAAGGCGACCCAGTTCATCCAGCTGGCCAACCAGACCGACACCCCGCTTTTGTTCCTGCACAACACCACCGGCTACATGGTCGGCAAGGAGTACGAGCAGGGCGGCATGATCAAACACGGCGCGATGATGGTCAACGCCGTGTCGAACTCCAAGGTCCCGCACATCTCCCTGCTCATCGGCGCGTCCTACGGCGCCGGGCACTACGGCATGTGCGGGCGTGCTTATGACCCCCGGTTCCTGTTTGCCTGGCCCAGCGCCAAATCCGCGGTCATGGGCGCCGCGCAGCTCGCGGGCGTGCTCTCGATCGTCATGCGCCAGGGCGCCGAAGCCAAGGGGCAGATCTACAACGAGGAGCACGACGCCGCCATGCGCGCCATGGTCGAAGGCCAGATCGAGGCGCAGTCGCTGCCGACGTTCCTGTCCGGCATGGTCTACGACGACGGCATTATCGACCCCCGGGACACCCGCACGGTGCTCGGGATCTCCCTGTCCGCGATCCACAATGGACCAGTGAAGGGCGCCGACGGTTTCGGCGTCTTCCGGATGTGAGCGCCCACATGATCACCTCAGTTCTCGTGGCCAACCGTGGAGAGATCGCGCGGCGGGTCTTCCGCACCGCCCGCGACCTCGGCATCGCGACTGTGGCGGTGTATTCCGACGCGGACGCCGACTCCCCGCACGTCGCCGACGCGGACTCCGCGGTCCGCCTCCCCGGCAACACCCCCGCTGAGACATACCTGCGTGCCGACCTGGTGATCCAGGCCGCCCGCGACGCGGGCGCCGACGCCATCCACCCCGGCTACGGCTTCCTGTCGGAGAACGCCGTGTTCGCCCGCGCGGTCATCGACGCCGGGCTCATCTGGGTCGGCCCGCCGGTCGAGTCGATCGAGCGGATGGGCTCCAAGATCGAGTCCAAGGAGCTGATGGCCGCCGCAGGCGTGCCCGTTCTGTCCAATATGGACCCGGACGCGGTCGCCGAGTTCCCCGTGCTGGTCAAGGCATCGGCGGGCGGTGGCGGTCGCGGCATGCGGATTGTCCGGTCCCAGGCCGAACTCGCGGGTGCGGTCGAGGGGGCACGGTCGGAGGCCGGATCGGCGTTCGGCGACTCGACGGTGTTCATCGAGCCGTACCTTGAGACCGGCAGGCACATCGAGGTCCAGGTGATGGCCGACCGGCACGGCACGGTGTGGGCGGTGGGGGAGCGCGAGTGCTCCATCCAGCGCAGGCACCAGAAGGTCATCGAGGAGGCGCCGTCACCGCTGGTCGAGCGCACCGAGGGCATGCGGGAGCGGCTGTTCGACGCCGCCCGCAAGGCCGCGGCCGCGATCGGCTACGAGGGCGCGGGCACGGTCGAGTTCCTGGCCGACGAGTCCGGCCGGTTCTTCTTCCTGGAGATGAACACCCGCCTGCAGGTCGAGCACCCGGTCACCGAGTGCGTCACCGGCCTCGACCTCGTCGCGCTGCAGCTGTCCGTCGCCGAGGGTGCTCCGCTGGCCCCTGAGCCGCCGGTCAGCCGCGGGCACGCCATCGAGGTCCGGCTCTACGCCGAGGACCCCGCGGCGAACTGGCTGCCGCAAAGCGGAGCACTGCACCGATTCGAGATCAGTGCTCTCGCTTCGTTCGCCAACCCGCCCGGCGCGGGCATCCGGGTGGACTCCGGCGTGGTCAGCGGTTCGCTGGTCGGAGTGCATTACGACCCCATGCTGGCCAAGGTCATCTCGTGGGCGCCGGACCGCACCAGCGCCGCCCGCTCTCTTTGCGGAGCACTGCTCCGGGCGCGGGTCCACGGCGTGCGGACCAACCGCGACCTGCTGGTCCGGGTGCTGCGGCATCCGGCGTTCCTCGCGGGCGACACCGACACCGCGTTCTTCGACCGGCACGGCCTCGACACCCTCGCCGCGCCCATCGCCGACAAGGACGCCGAGTCGCTGTCCGCGCTGGCCGCCGCGATCGCCGACACCGAGGCCAACCGGGCGGCGGCGAAAGTGCAGGGGCGGATTCCGGCGGGGTGGCGCAATGTCGTGTCGCAGCCGCAGGTCAAGCGGTACGAGTCGGCGTCCGGTGAGCACGAGGTGCGCTACCGGATCACCCGCGACGGCCTGTCCGGCGTCGAGGGTGTGCGGCTGCTCGCCTCCTCGCCTACGCGGGTTGAGTTGGAGGTCGTAGGCGTGCGGCGGGTGTTCGACGTCGCCTGCTATCCCGGCATCGCTTGCGTGGACTCGGCTTTCGGGTCGGTCACGCTGACCGTGCCGCCCAGGTTCGACGACCCAGCCGACCACGTCGCCCCCGGCTCGCTGCTCGCGCCGATGCCCGGGACCGTGATCCGGGTGGCGGCCGAGGCGGGCCAGCGGGTCGACGCCGGGCAGCCGCTGCTGTGGCTTGAGGCGATGAAGATGGAACACCGGATCGACGCACCCGTCGCCGGTGTGGTCAGCGAACTCACCGTGTTCCCAGGAGACCAGGTCGACGTCGGCCGGGTCCTCGCCGTAGTCGTGGAGGAATCATGAGCTTCACCGAGTCCGAGGAACGCCAGGCCCTGCGTGCGGCCGTGGGCGAACTGGGCCGCAAGTACGGCCATGACTACCTGGTCAAGCAGGCCAGGTCCGGTGGACACACCACCGAGCTGTGGAACGAGGCGGGCAAGCTCGGCTACCTCGGCGTCAACGTGCCGGAGGAGTTCGGCGGCGGCGGTGGCGGCATCGGCGACCTGGCGGCGGTGTGCGAGGAACTGGGCGCGACCGGCACCGGGCTTCTGCAGATGGTCGTCTCCCCGGCGATCTGCGCGACGATCATCGCCCGATTCGGGACGGACGAACAGAAGCAGCGCTACCTGCCCGGCTTCGCCGACGGCTCCCTGCGCATGGCGTTCGCCATCACCGAGCCGGACGCGGGTTCCAACGCGCACAAGCTGACCACGACCGCTCGGCGTGACGGCGACGGCTGGATCCTCAGCGGACGCAAGGTCTTCATCTCCTGCGTCGACGAGTCGCAGTCGGTGCTGGTGGTCGGTCGCACGGAGGACGCGAAGACCGGCAAGCTCAAGCCCGCGCTGTTCGTCGTCCCGACCGACGCCGCCGGGTTCGAGTTCACGAAGATCCCGATGGACATCGTCTCCCCGGACTACCAGTTCGCCCTGTTCCTCGACGATGTCCGGCTGCCCGGCGAAGCGCTGATCGGCTCCGAGGACGCGGCACTGATGCAGCTGTTCGCGGGCCTGAACCCGGAGCGGATCATGGCTTCGGCGTTCGCCGTCGGCATGGGCCGCTTCGCGCTGGAGAAGGCCGTCGAGTATGCGAAGACCCGCACGGTGTGGAAGGAGCCGATCGGCGCGCACCAGGCCGTCGCGCACCCGTTGGCGCAGGCCAAGATCGAGCTGGAACTGGCCAAGCTGATGATGCAGAAGGCCGCCGCGCTGTACGACGGTGGCGACGACATGGCCGCGGGCGAGGCGGCGAACATGGCGAAGTACGCCGCGGGCGAGGCCGTGATCAAGGCGGTCGACGCGGCCGTGCAGACCCACGGCGGCAACGGTTTGGCCAGCGAGTACGGTCTCGGCGCACTCATCGGCGCGTCCCGGCTGACCCGGATCGCGCCGGTGAGCCGTGAGATGATCCTGAACTTCGTGGCGCAGTTCTCCCTTGGGCTGCCGAAGTCGTACTAAGGATGTGGCGTGAGCACCGAGGCAGTCAGGCAGCCGCAGCAGGACCGCAGCCGAGCGACCCGGCAGCGGCTGCTGGCGGCCGCCATCGACTGCCTCGCCGAGCTCGGGTGGACGGGCAGCACGGTGTCAGTGGTCGCCGAACGGGCAGGCGTGTCGCGCGGGGCGGCGCAGCACCACTTCCCGACCAGGGAGGACCTGGTCACGGCGGCGATCGAGTACGTCGCCGAGGAGCGGTTGGCGCACCTGCGGCAGGGGTTGCCGGACCTGCCGCCGGGGCGCGACCGGACCGAGTTCATCGTCGACACGATCGGTGAGATGTACGCGAGCAAGCTGTTCTCGGCGGCGCTGCAGCTGTGGGTGGCGGCCTCTTCGGACTCGCAGTTGCGGGAGAAGGTCGTGCCGCTGGAAGCCCGGGTCGGGCGGGAGGCGCACCGGATGACCGTCGAGGCGCTGGGGGCTGACGAGTCCCGGCCGGGGGTGCGGGAAGCGGTGCAGGCGACGCTGGACTTGGCCCGCGGACTGGGTTTGGCGAACCTGCTCACCGACGACGCCAAGCGCCGGTCCCGCGTGCTGCGTCAGTGGGCGATGACCCTGGACGCCGCTCTGTCCTGACGTCACCAGATCCAGAACCGGCCCGTCGAAGTGCAGTTCGACGTAGTCGCGCACAAAGCAGACGGCTTGGGCTCGCTCACCCCGAGAAACCGTTCCGTCAAACATCCTGCCCAGATCGAGGCGCTACCCCCGCGCCATGATCATCCCCGCGGCCACTCATGTTGATCAAAGACTTGCCTCTTGGCACTGGGTGGCGCGGCGGGCTCCGACCAGCAGCAGGACGGCCGCGAGCAGGAGGAACAGCAAGGGCGAGAGCCCGGAAAGAACGGCACCGACCACAGTCCACGCCGCGACGCTCCACGCGATGAACGGCGGCGGTGTGATGCCTTGGCGGCCCATCCACAGCACGATCAGGCCGATCAGGAGCAGCGGCAAGCCAAAGCTGTAGAACGAGTACCAGAAGGCGGCGGTGGTGTGGCTCATCGCGAGCGGGTCATTGTTCTGTTCCTCCCACAATGCCCAGCTGAGCCAGCTTCCGGCGTAGTGCGGGGCCGTCTGCACCAAAGCGCCCAGCGTGTGCCCCAGTCCGCACAGCACGATCAGCCCACCGGCCCACTTGATCATCTGGCGCCCCCATCCTCGTCGTTATACGGTTACGTATATCCGTGAGGCTATACCCGTTATACGGCACCGTACAACGGGTGGAGGGTGAGGTGGGCCATACATGGGAGCGCTGCGCACCCCGCGGGAGAAGTGGGTCGAAGAGGGGCTCAGGACGTTGGCCTCAGGCGGCGTGGATGCCGTGCGCGTCGAGGTGTTGGCCAAGGCGCTCGGTGTGACCAAGGGCGGGTTCTACGGCTACTTCGCCGATCGCGACGAGCTGCTGACAGAGATGCTGGACACCTGGGAGCGAGAGAGCGTCGGCGACGTCGTCGATCGGATAGCGCAGGAGGGCGGCGACATGATGGACAAGGTCCGGCTGGCCGGACAGCTCACCTTCTCCAGCGAACGCCTGCTTCCCATCGACCTGGCCATCCGCGACTGGGCTCGACGTGACCAGGCGGTCGCCGAGCGCCTGCGCCGCGTGGACAACGGGCGCATGCAACTCCTGCGTGACGCGATCAGCACTTTCTGCCCCGACTCGGACGAGGTCGAGGCCCGCAGCCTGCTCGCCTTCTGCATGGCGATCGGCAGTCACTTCCTCGCCGCCGACCACCCAGCCCGCAGTCGTGTCCAGGTCATGGCCCGCGCCAGCGAACTCCTCCTCACCCGCTCGCCTGGCAAACCGGACCAGTGACACCCCGCGAGATCCTGCGTCGGTGTCCCTGATCGTGGCCGTATCTACGTCAGATCGCGCAGGGCGGCGTCCAGTTCCGCGAGGAGTTTGACCTTCGGGCGCGCTCCCACCAGCGCCCGCACCGGCTGACCGTCCACAAAGAGCATCAGGGTCGGCAGCGACATCACGTGGTATTTCCGCCCCATGAGCGGGTTCTCATCGTTATTGATCTTGACTACGGTCAGCGAGTCGGCGCGTTCGACGGCGATCTGCTTGAGTACCGGGACGATCATGTGGCACGGCGGGCACCACTGGGCCCAGAAGTCGACCAGGACGGGCTTGTCGTGTCGGAGGACCCGCGCTTCGAAGGTGTCGTCGGTGACCGTCGAGAGTTCACCGGTGAGGCTTGTCGATGACATGACTACTCCTTGAATTCGGTTGGGTCGGTCACCCGGCACGGGTCGGGCTGCCGGGCCCACGCGGTGGTCAGCTTGCTCACCAGGCCTGCCCGGACCGCGGTGAGCCGCTCGAGGCAGGCGTCCACCTCGGCGAGTTTGCGCTGGTAGACCTCGATCGAGTCGGCGCACGAGTCCCCGGCCTCATGACCCGCGCGCAGGCACTCGACGAACGGGCGGGTGTCGTCCAGGGTGAGCCCGACGGCCTGCAGGGTCCGGATCTCGTCGACGAGACGCACGTCGTCCTCGTCGTACTCCCGGTACCCGTTGGCCGTGCGCCGCGCTTCGAGCAGGCCTTGGGACTCGTAGAACCTCAGCGCGCGGGCGGTCGTCCCGGCGCGTTTGGCGAGTTCGCCGATTCTCATGTGGTCGACGGTAAACGTTGCCGCACGCGTCAAGGCAAGCCCATATCATCAGCCGGTCCGCGGTGACCGCGCCTCGGCAATTGTCCGTGGCAGGCCAACCCGCGGCAGCCACAGGAGCAGACCGCGCTGAATACCGATCCCACTGAGGGTGTCCGCGCGAATTCGTCTGCACGCCCCACATGTGCATGCCCGAAAGTGCGGTCGACGTTGGGGTCGAGCCTGGCCAAGGCGGTCGTGTCGCCGATCAGCAGGTGTGACCTGTCTGCCCGGAACCGAGGACGACGGCGACCACGATCATGCTCGCACCAAAGCGGGGCAACGGATCGCGGCGTGTCCTGATCTTGTGGCGAGCCGCTGAAGTACCCTTCGCCTGCCGCGGCGGCGTACTGGGCGCCGTCGCAAACGGAAGGACCCACCATGAGCGACCTCGACGCGACCCTGCACTTCGACGGACCACTCTTCGTCGAGGATGACGTCGAGCAGGCGACCGAGACCGCACCGGCGGCTCAGGACACCGACGAGTCTGCTTCCTGACGCGTTACCGCCCGCCCGAATAAGGTGAGACCGACTGGCCGTGCCAATGCCGCGTGGCCAGTCGGGTCTGACGGAACCCTGATCGAAATTCTGCGGCGCAAGACTCCGCCGGCGGTCTAGGTTGTGCTCATGGTGAGCCACGACGTCCATGCTGTCCTTGCCGCGCACGGGCTTGGCTGTGAGTCCGTGGTGCGCCTTGGCGAGGGGCAGGACAACGTCGCCTACGAGGTCGACGGCGAGCTGATCGTGCGCTTCGCCAAAGGGGGCGCAGACGTGCTCCGGGAGGCGAGGCTGCTCGAAACCGTCGCGCGGTTCTCGCCGTTTCCAGTGCCGACACCGGTGGTCGTGGAACCCGGATGCATGGTGTACCGCAAACTCCCCGGCGTGCCGTTGATCGACGTTCCCCGGCCGCCCGGCATCGCGACGGTTCTCGGTGCCTATGTCGACACGCTGCAGGCCATTCCCGTGGACGTCGTGGCCGGCTTGGTCGACACCGATGACGACCCGGTCAGCCAGTGGTTGGCCGAAGCGCACGGGAGTTATGCGGCGGTGGAGGTGCCCGCCGTGTACCGCCGTGCGATCGAGCGGTTCCTCGACACCGAACCGCCCGGGCGCACTGAGCCGTCCGTGTTCTCGCACAACGACTTGGGCATCGAGCACGTACTCGTCGACCCCGGCACCGGCGACGTCACCGGAATCATCGACTGGACGGACGCCGCCCTCTGCGACCCCGCCTACGACCACGGCCTGCTCTACCGCGACCTCGGCGTCCTCATCGACGGCCCGCTCGCCGAACGGGCCGCCTTCTACGCCCGTTGCACCGTCCTCGAAGACCTCGCCTACGGCACCGAGTCCGGCATCCAGCGCTACGCGGACCAGGCGCTGAACTCACTGCGGCACCTGTTCGAGCCGCTCGAACCGAATCGGTAGGCCGTCGGTCGGGATGGGGAGGGCCGTGGGGTACCAGCGGACCTCGTAGCCGTCCGGGAACGACCAGCGGAACGTCCGCAGCATCTGGGCCAGCAGCGTTTTCACCTCGGACATGCCGAAATGCATGCCGATGCACTTGTGCACCCCACCGCCGAACGGGATCCACGCGTACCGGTGGGACTTGTCCTCCCGCCGGTCCTCGGCGAACCGCAGCGGGTCGAAGCGCGTCGGGTCGGGCCAGTACTCGGTCAGCAGGTGGTTGATCCACGGGGTCACCATGATCTTGGTGCCCTTCGGCACGAAGTGGCCCAACAGCTCCGTGTCCTTGACCGTCTCGCGAACCAGCGACGGCACCGGGGCGACCAGGCGCATCGACTCCTTGATCACCAGTTCCAGGGTCTCCAGCTGCCGGACGTCGTCCACCGCGAGCGCCTCCGCGCGCGCTTTCTCTTGCCACGCCTGGTCTTTGCCGAGGAAGTACATCACCGCCGTCGTCGTGATGGTCGACGTGTCGTGGGCGGCCATCATCAGGAAGATCATGTGGTTGACGACATCGTCGTCGGAGAACACCGCGCCGTCGTCGGTCTTCGCGTGGCACAGTGCGGAGAACAGGTCGTCGTCCACGCTCGCCCGCTTCTCCGGCAGGCTCCGTCGGAAGAAGTCCTCCAACACCTTCCGACCTTGGAGCCCGGCCTTCCATCGACCGCCCGGCACCGGATACCGCACGACCGCCGTGCCCGCCCGGACGGTGTCGACGAAAGCCTTGCGCAGCCCAGCGGCTTCCGAGCCGACGTCGGTGGCCATGAACACCTCGGTCGCCACATCCAGGGTCAGCTTCTTCAGCGCCGGGTATACCTCGAATCCCGGCGTCACCGGCCACAGTGGAATCTCGCGGGCCGCCAACTCGGCGACTTTGCGCGTGTAGCCCGCGATCCGGTCGGCGGTGAACGCCTCCTGCATCAGCCTGCGGTGGTGGTGGTGCTCCTCGAAGTCGAGCAGCATCAGCCCGCGGTGGAAGAACGGGCCGATGAAGAACGTCCAGCCCTGCTGCGAATACGCCTTGTCCTTGTTGGTCAGCACCACCTGCGCCGCCTCCGGGCCCGCGGCCGAGACCATGGTCGTGCCGAACGCCCGTACCCAGGTGACCGGCCCGAAGCGTTCATACCGGCGGAGCCCGAAGTCGATGCCCTGGCGCAGAACGGCGATCGTGTGACCGAGCACGGGCGGACCGCTGTCACCCAGGATCGGGCGCAGGCCCTCCGGAGCGGGCGTGTACTCGCGCACCGGCCATGGCCGATCGCTGATCCACCGGTCCAGTCTGTCTACAACGGACACCCGATCCTCCTGTCTACGAGCCGTGTGCCGCCTCCCGCAGGACCGCCATCGCCAACCCGGCGATCTCCGCTGTCAAAGCGGGTCGAGACTTGACCCTGCCCGTGCGGGGCAGGTCATTCACCACGGTCAGGGCCGCGTGCACCGCGACCCTGGCCTCCGGCTCGGTCAGGTCCGAGCCCATCTCGCGCAGCAGCCGGACCCACTCGGCGACGTAGCCGCGCTGCAGCCTGCGCAGCTCCTTGGCGTCACGCTCGGGCAGGTTGACCAGTTCGCTGGTGTACACCGCGATCAGGTCGTCGGAACGCTGCACGGTGTCGGCGTATGACCTGGTCAGGCGGCGCAGTGCGTCCTCGGGGTCGACCGCGTCGGCGAGCGCGGCGTCGAGTCCGAGCTGCAGCCGGTCGGCCATCCGGCGGCTCGCGGCCAGCAGGATGTCGGACTTCGCCGCGAAGTGCCGGTAGATGCTGGGCCCGGCGATGCCGGTGACCGCGCCGATGTCCTCCATGCTCACCGCGTGGTAGCCGTGGTCGCGGAACAGCCTGGTCGCGGCCGTGAGCACCTCCTCACGCCGCGTGGCGGGCATCTGCGTGCGGGCCCGCCACGCGGCCGGGGGAGCGTCCTGTGTGGCCGGGACGACGTCGCTGAGCACCACCGCCTCGGCCAGCCGGGCCAGCAGCAGTTCGAACGGCTCGCGGGCGTAGTTGACATGGTGGTCGCCCACGCTGCCGTACACGCTCATCGCGGCGAAACTGAGCAGGTGGGCATCGGCGGCACTGAGCTCGGGACGCAGCCCGCGCAGGCCGGCGATGGCCTGGGCGAGCAGGGTGCCGACCCGCCTGCGGATCTCCTTCTGGTCGCCATCGTGGAGGTGACGGCCCTGCCAGCGCCACAGCGCGGTCAACTCGCGCTGCTCGATCGAGACCACGGCGGCGGTGTGCAGCAGCGGGCCCACGCAGCGGTGTGGGTCGCCCTCGGCGGCGGCGGTGACCTCGATGAGCCGCTCGGTGAGCACGTCGACCCCGGTGAGCAGCACGTGGCCGAGAACGGCCTGCTTGTTGGGGAAGTGCCGGTAGACGGCCGGGCCGGTGATGCCCGCGGCGGCGGCGATGTCGTTGACGCCGACCGCGTGATAGCCGCGCTTGCCGAACAGGTCGGCGGCCGCCTCGGCCAGCTGGGCCTTGCGGTTGCGTGGTCTGCGTACCGGCACCCGGTCGACCTCTGCTGTCACCCGTCCCCCTTCGGTGAGACTCGATTAACCACGGTAGTGCAGGGCCGAGAGGTTGACAACCTGCGAAACCACGGCACTATGTTAATGGGCATTAGCTCAAAACTTGAGGAGAGGATCGGACGAGCGTGAGTACCGAAGCCTTCATCTACGAGGCGATCCGCACACCGCGCGGCCGCGGCAAGCAGACCGGATCGCTGCACGGGGTCAAGCCCATCTCGCTCGTCGTCGGTCTCATCGACGAGCTCACCGCGCGCCACCCTGACCTCGACCCGGCGACCATCGACGACATCGTGCTCGGCGTGGTGTCCCCGGTCGGCGACCAGGGCTCGGTCATCGCGCGCACCGCCGCCGTCGCCGCCGGCCTGCCGGACACCGTCGCGGGCGTGCAGCTCGACCGGTTCTGCGCCTCGGGCCTCGAAGCGGTCAACACCGCGGCCGAGAAGGTCCGCTCCGGCTGGAACCAGCTCATGATCGCCGGCGGCGTCGAGTCGATGTCGCGGGTGCCGATGGGCTCCGACGGCGGTGCCTGGTTCAACGACCCGGAGACGAACTACGACTCGTACTTCGTCCCGCAGGGCATCAGCGCCGACCTCATCGCCACCATCGAGGGCTTCAGCCGCGACGACGTCGACACCTACGCCGTCGAGTCGCAGAAGCGCGCGGCGGCGGCCTGGTCGGCGGGCTACTTCGCCAAGTCCGTGGTCCCGGTGAAGGACCGCAACGGCGTGACGATCCTCGACCACGACGAGCACATGCGCCCTGAGTCCACTGTAGAGGGTCTGGGCAAGCTCGGGCCGTCATTCGCGGGCATCGGCGACATGGGCGGCTTCGACGCGGTGGCGCTGCAGAAGTACCACTGGGTCGAGAAGATCAACCACGTGCACACCGCCGCGAACTCCTCCGGCATCGTCGACGGCGCCGCGCTGGTGCTCGTCGGCAACGAGGAAGCAGGCCGGGCCGCTGGCCTGACCCCGCGGGCGCGCATCGTCTCCGCCGCGGTGACCGGCGCCGAGCCGACCATCATGCTCACCGGCCCGACCCCGGCCGCGCAGAAGGCGTTGGCGCTGGCAGGTTTGACGCCCGACGACATCGACCTGTGGGAACTCAACGAGGCCTTCGCCGCGGTGGTCCTCAAGTTCATGAAGGACCTGAAGATCCCGCACGAGAAGATCAACGTCAACGGCGGCTCGATCGCCATGGGCCACCCGCTCGGCGCGACCGGCGCGATGATCACCGGCACCATGGTCGACGAGCTGGAGCGGCGCGGCGCCCGGCGCGCCCTCATCACCCTGTGCATCGGCGGCGGCATGGGCGTCGCGACCATCATCGAGCGCGTCTGATCCCGGAGAGAACACACAGATGACTGAGAACATGTTCAAGTGGGAGTCCGACGCCGACGGCATCGTGACCCTGACGATGGACGACCCGGGCCAGTCGGCCAACACGATGAACGACACGTTCCGCGTGGCGCTCACCGAGACCGTCGACCGCCTTGTGTCCGAAAAGGACTCCATCACCGGTGTCGTGATCACCTCGGCGAAGAAGACCTTCTTCGCCGGCGGCGACCTGCGCATGCTGATCCAGGCCGGTCCGGACGACGCGCAGGCCATCACCGAGCGCTGCGACGGCATGAAGGCCGACTTCCGTCGGCTGGAGACCCTCGGCAAGCCGGTCGTGGCCGCCATCAACGGCGCCGCGCTCGGCGGCGGCCTCGAACTCGCGCTGGCCACGCACTACCGGGTCGCGCTCGACGTCAAGGGCAGCGAGATCGGCCTGCCCGAGGTCGGGTTGGGACTGCTGCCCGGCGGCGGCGGCTGTGTCCGCGTGCCGCGCCTGATCGGCATCCAGAGCGCGCTGCTCAATGTGCTGCTGCAGGGTCAGCGGCACAAGCCTGCCAAGGCCAAGGAACTGGGCCTGGTCAACGAGACCGTGTCCACCCCGGAGGAGCTGATCGCGTCCGCGAAGGCGTGGATCAAGGCCAACCCCGCCGCGCAGCAGCCGTGGGACGTCAAGGGCTTCAAGATCCCCGGTGGCGCCCCGTCGCACCCGGCGTTCGCGGCGAACCTGCCCGCGTTCCCGGCGAACCTGCGCAAGCAGCTCAAGGGCGCGCCGATGCCCGCCCCGCGCAACATCCTCGCCACCGTGATCGAGGGCGCGCAGGTCGACATCGACACCGCGCAGAAGATCGAGACGCAGTACTTTGTGGACCTCGTCGTCGGTCAGGTCGCGAAGAACATGACCAAGGCGTTCTTCTTCGACCTGCAGGCCATCAACAAGGGCAACAGCCGCCCCGACGGTCAGCCGCAGTATGCCGCTAAGCGCGTGGCGGTCCTGGGTGCGGGCATGATGGGCGCGGGCATCGCGTACTCCAGCGCCCGTGCGGGCATCGAGGTCGTGCTCAAGGACGTTTCCCTTGAGTCGGCGCAGAAGGGCAAGGCGTACTCGGAGAAGATCCTCGCCAAGGCCGTGTCCCGGGGCAAGCTCACCCAGGAGAAGGCCGACGAGGTCCTGGCCCGCATCACGCCCACGGCCGACCCGGCCGACGTGGCCGGTGTGGACCTGGTCGTGGAGGCCGTCTTCGAGTCCCCGGACCTGAAGAAGAAGGTCTTCGGCGAGATCGAGGACCTGGTCGCGCCGGACGCGCTGCTGGGCTCCAACACCTCGACGCTGCCCATCACGGACCTGGCGAATGGGGTGAAGCGGCAGGAGGACTTCATCGGCCTGCACTTCTTCTCCCCGGTCGACAAGATGCCGCTGGTGGAGATCGTCGTCGGCGAGAAGACCAGCGATGTCGCGCTGGCCAAGGCTTTCGACTACACGCTGCAGATCAAGAAGACCCCGATCGTCGTCAACGACAGCCGGGGCTTCTTCACCAGCCGTGTGATCGGCACCTTCATCAACGAGGCCGTCGCGATGATCGGCGAGGGCGTCGCGCCGTCGTCGATCGAGCAGGCCGGCCTGCAGGCCGGCTACCCGGCCGCGCCGCTGCAGCTGCTCGACGAGCTCACGTTCACCCTGCCGCGCAAGATCCGGCAGGAGACGCGTGCGGCCATCGAGGCGGCGGGCGGCACGTGGGACGTCCACCCGTCGGAGGGCGTCCTGGACCGCCTGATCGACGAGTTCGACCGCAAGGGCCGCTCCTCGGGTGCGGGCTTCTACGAGTACGACGACGAGGGCAAGCGCACCGGCCTGTGGCCGGGACTCGCGGACGCCTTCGCCGCGGGCACCGTGGAGGTCCCGTTCAAGGACATGCAGGAGCGCATGCTCTTCGCCGAGGCGCTTGAGACCGTCAAGTGCTTCGACGAGGAAGTCCTGCGGACCGTGCCGGACGCCAACATCGGGTCCATCTTCGGCATCGGCTTCCCGCCCTGGACCGGTGGTGTCATCCAGTACATCAACGGCTACCCGGGCGGCATCCCCGGCTTCGTCGCCCGCTCCCGCGAACTGGCCGAGCGCTACGGCGACCGGTTCAACCCGCCCGCCTCGCTGGTCGCGAAGGCTGAGAAGGGCGAGATCTTCGAGTAAGTCGCTGGTGAGTTGAGGGCTGCCCACCGCTTCGGCGGTGGGCAGCCCTGTTATCGGAACTCGTGGATGACCTTGATGGGCCGACGATGTGGTCGTTGAACTCTTCGAGGTCCTCGGTGGGGATCCAGAGTTCCAGAATGGTCCGGCCGCCCGCCTGCTGAACGGGATACCGGGCCAGGAAGTCGGTATCGACCTCGAAGCGGGTCACATAGCAGACTCCGCTGTCGGGCACGTTCCACTCTTTCGCGATCTTGACCGCGTAGTCCTCGTTGAGAACGGGTAGAAGATCGGCTGCTCGGGCAGCCGGGGCGGCCACCTGCGCCAGTCCGATCGCCGGACGAGGTCGAGCTTCACCGGCCCGGTCGGGCGCCACAGGGTGGTCGTAGCGGTTTGGCTCATGACGGGCTCCTCATACGGCTGCGTGCGATGGAATTGTCGTGCGCGCGACCTCAGTGGTCCACCGATTTGGTGCCTGGCCCGATGGCCCGGGCGTTCCGCATCGCGCGTTCGATCTCCGTCGCCTTCTCGCGTTCGGAACTGGCCCATGCCATCGCCTCGTGATGGTGGTGGCGGTCGATATCGGCGATCTCGGTGTAAAGCCGCGCGGCCTTCTCGCGGAATGCCTTCCACTCGGCGGGTGGCGCTGCGCGAGCGGGCCGCAAGCGCATGATCACTTCGTGGGTCTGGGAGAGCGTCGTCGGCATCGTCGGACGTGGCATGCCCCGACTCAACCGCCGCCCCCACGCGCCGGACCACAGCACGGTCGCCGCATTCATGAGGCAGAACTGTGGCAAGACAGTCGGTGAGCAGCGACTCTGGGCTACGGTGATCGCACAGTCAGTTGTCAAAGGAGCACCGAATGCCGAAGCGTCCCCGGCTCGCAGGCGCGCGGAAGGCGGCGGGCCTGAGCCAGGAGGCGTTGGCGAGCCAGGTCGGGGTGGAGCGGTCCACGGTCGTGCGCTGGGAGACCAGCACAATCGAGCCCCAGCCATGGATCCGGCCACGCCTGGCGCGTGCGCTCGGTGTGACCGCCGCGCAGCTGGGCGAGTTGCTGACCTCGCGCGTCGACACGGTGCGCCCACGACCTGAGCCGGAGCAGACCCCGCTCCTCGATGGGCTTCGACGAGCGATGCTCGGCGTGGTGGCGACTGATTCCTCCGTGCGTGAACGGCGGACCGTCAGCGCGATTCATCGGCTGTATCAGCAGTCGGAATACGAAGCGACCGCACGGGTGTTGCCTCCGCTGATCAATGGCATCGACCAAGAACCCGCTGTCGTCAGGGCTTCCGCCTATGTCGTGGCGGCCAAGCTCGCCACCAAGGTCGGCGATTCGGGTCTGGCCTGGGTTGCCGCCGATCGAGCGCTCCAGTCCGCGATGGACAGTGAGCATCCTGTGCTGGTCGGAATGGCTCAGTATCAAGTGGCCTGTGCCTTACTCAAAGCCGGACACCGCCGCGATGCCGAAGAGTGCGCCACCCTGGCCCTGGAGCCGCTGTCAGACAACAGCTGTCGATCCACGATATCGGTACGAGGAGCATTGGTCCTACTGCTGGCGGTGCTCGCGGCAAGACAGGGAAACGCGCAGGCTGCCGGAAAGAGGCTGGTGGAAGCGGGAATGCTCGCGGACACGTTGGGCGAGGACGCGAACCACGGTTGGACGGCGTTCGGTCCAACCAATGTCGTCATTCACCAGCTTTCGGTCGCGACCGCGCTCGGCGACGTGCGGGCCGCTCAACGGATCGGCGAGAAGGTCGACACAGACCGGCTTCCCATCGGTCTGACCGGCAGGCGCTCACAAGTCCATATTGACCTGGCCCAGGCCGCCGCGGATGACGGCGCTGACGCGGTCGCGGTCCTCCATTTGCTGGAGGCGGAACGGATCGCCTGCCAGTCGGTGTCCCGCAACTCCGCCGCGCGTGCGGTCCTGAGCGCTTTGGTGGGACGTGAACGTCAGGGCAGCACACCCGGCCTCAGGTCGCTGGCCCGTCGTGTGGGGGTGACACCGTGAGCGTTGTCTACCTTGTTGTCTCCGCTGCTCCACCCGCGCTCGAAATAGGCACACTGATCGACGCCCTGCACGAGGTCGGGTGGGTCGTGTGCCTTGCCGCGACGCCGACCGCGGCCGGTTGGCTCGACCTCGATGCCCTCGCCGCCCACACCGGCAATCCGGTGCGCCACGACCTGCGGCCGACCGACTGGCCGCATGCCGACGCGATTGTCGCCGCGCCCGCCACGTTCAACACCGTCAACAAGTGGGCGGCGGGAATCAGTGACTCGTTCGCGTTGGGGCTGCTCAACGAGGCCATCGGGCTGGGGGTTCGCACGGTGGCCTGCCCGTACGCCAAGCCGACCCTGGCCGCGCATCCCGCCTTCGGGCGGAGCCTGGACTCGCTGGCGAGTTGGGGCGTGATCGTCGTGCCCAACGAGGCCATCCGGGCGAGTTGGACCCCGATCCTGGATATTCTGCGGCGTTAGCGAACGCAGTCGAGGAGGATCTTCTTCCGAATTTTCGATCTCAACTGGACGCGAACGGGACAAGTGCCCGCTTCGGTAGGCAGCTTTCTTGAACGGGGAGCCCATGCACCGAGGCGAAACCGTTCCGCTGCAAGGGTTTCGCTCTAGTTTCACTCGATCGTGTGGTGATCCGGTGGGTGGTCCGGATCGGCCCGGAATTGTCGGTGGTAGGGCGGACGATGGTGGCATGTCCGAGTTGGAGATCCACCACAACGACCCCGGTCGGTTCTGGGCCTCACGCGGCCCCGAACTGGCCGGGGCCGTGGTCGAGGTGATCACCCGGATTCGCACCGACTACGCGGCCCTGCTCGACCTGATCGGTGAGATCGACCGCGCCGACATCCACCGCCTCGCCGGATACGGCGCACCCGCCACCCTGATCGCAGCGTTGACCAGGGTCAGCCCGAAGCACGCGAAGCGGATGCTGGCCCAGGCCGAGCAGGTGCGTCCCGCGCTGACCCCGACCGGGCATCTGAGTCCCCCGCCGCTTCCGGCCACCCGTACGGCCCTCGCGGACGGGGCGATCGACGGCGAGCACGTCGACGTGATCGCCCGCGCCATGGACACCCTGCCCACCTGGGTCGACGCACCCGCCCGCGCCGAGTTCGAACACGCCCTGGCCGAGCAGGCCCGCACCACCGACCCGGCACAACTGCGCGCGGGCGCCGACCGGATGCTCGCGGTGCTCGACCAGGACGGCCCCGAACCCGCAGACCAACCGGAACCCGCCGAGTGCAACGTGTTGTCCTGGCGCAAGCGCCGTGACGGTCGGGTACGCGGCGCGTTCGAACTGTGCCCGGCAGACGCCGCCACCTTTGTCGCGTTGATCGAGCCGCTGAGCAAGCCCGACCCGGCCTCCGCGCACGCGGATACCCGCCCGCAAGCCGAACGCAACGGCGACGCCCTGGCCCACATCTGCGACCTCGCCGCGGTCGCACCCGACCTGCCCACCGAGGCAGGCGAACGACCGCACGTCAACGTCACCATCCCGTTGGCCACACTGGAAACCCGCATCGGCCATGCCCTGCTCGACGGCGTCGGCACGCTGAGCGCAAGAGCGGCCCGTATCCTCGCCTGCGACGCCAAGGTCCTGCCGTACGTCCTGGGCGGCACCAGCCAACCACTCGACGTGGGGCGTGCCCGCTACACGGTGCCCACCCACCTGCGGCGGGCGCTGATCCTGCGCGACCGCGGCTGCACCTTCCCCCACTGCGACCGGCGACCACGCGCGTGCGCCGCACACCACGTCACCCACTGGGCTGACGGCGGACTCACCGCCCTGAACAACCTTGCCCTGCTCTGCACCCGCCACCACCGGCTGGTGCACAACAGCGACTGGAACCTGCGTATCGGTGCCGACGGGCAACCCGAATTCACCCCACCCGCCTACCTCGACCCACAACGAAGACCCCTCCGCAACACCGCCCACACCCACGCCGCATGACACGGCCCGAGCGGACGTATGCGCGCGGAGGCTCTCGGGCGAATTCAGGCACCGGGGATGACGAGATCCCGAGTTTGATCTCAACTGGACCGGAATCGGACAAAAATCCCGTCCGTCGGTGGCCGGGCGTGCCGTGGCGGTGTCTACTGGCAGGGTGCCCGGCGACTCGTTCCTGTGGAGATTCACTGACGCCGACCCGGCGGGTGCTCTCGAGGACCTGCTGGCTTGTTGCTCGTCGCGGCGCTGGGCTGGGGAAATGGTGGTGGGGCGGCCCTACGGGGACGTGAATCAGCTCATCGCGCGGTCCGATCGGGTGTTCCAAGCGCTCCAGTGGGACGACCTGCGGCAGGCCCTTGACGCCCACCCCCGCATCGGGGACCGGGCCGCCGGTGACAGCCGTGAGGCGGGGTGGTCGCGCGGGGAGCAGGCCGCCGCGAGCGGGGGCGGTGACGAGCTCAAACAGGCGAATGTGGACTACGAGGACCGCTTCGGCCACGTCTTCCTCATCTGCGCCACCGGGCTGACCGCGGACGCCATCCTCGCGCAGGCGCGTCGGCGGCTGCGTAACGACATCGCCGCCGAGCGCGAAGAGGTTCGGGAAGAGTTGCGCAAGATCGCCGCGTTGCGACTGGTGAAGCTGGCTGAGGCATGACCACTCTCTCCACCCACGTCCTCGACACCGCCCGAGGCAAGCCCGCGGTGGGCATCCCCGTGCGCCACGACGAGCGCCGCGACGGCCAGTGGCGGGAAGTCGACAAGGGCGAGACTGACACGGACGGGCGGATCTCCGGCTGGGCCGCCGATCCGGGTGAACACCGGCTGGTTTTCGACACCGGCGAGTACCTTGGTCCGGCCGCGTTCTACCCGGAGGTGGTGGTGGCGTTCACGGTCCGCGACGACCGCCATCACCACGTGCCCTTGCTGATCAGCGGATACGGCTACTCGACCTACCGGGGGAGCTGATGGGGAGTTTCGAGCTCGGTGACAACCAGTACGGCAAGGCCGAGACGCGCCTGGTCCGGGTGGACCGCGACGGCGACACCCACGCGATCACCGACCTCAACGTCACCACCACCCTCGCGGGCGACCTCGCCGCGACCCATCTGACCGGCGACAACAGCGGTGTCCTGCCCACCGACACGCAGAAGAACACCGTCTACGCCTTCGCCCGCGACGGTGTCGGCGAGATCGAGGATTTCGCCCTCCGCCTGGTCCGGCACTTCGTGACGACGACGGCGGAGATCAAGAAAGCCCGCGTGCGGATCGAGCAGTACTCCTGGGACCGCATCGCCGCGACCGGGCATTCCTTCGCCCGGGGCGCGGGAACGCGGACCACCACCGCGACCTGTGACGGCGAGTCCGCCTGGGTGGTGTCCGGGGTGGCGGACCTGGTGGTGCTCAACACGACCGGCTCGGAGTTCCACGGCTTCCCCCGCGACCGCTACACCACGCTCCCCGAGACCCACGACCGCGTCCTGGCCACCGCCGTCACCGCGAACTGGCGGCACGGCTCGACCGACCGGGACTGGGCGCAAGCCTTTGCGGTAGCGCGGGAGCGGCTGCTGACCGCCTTCGCTGACACCCACAGCCTTTCGCTGCAGCAAACGCTGCGCGCGATGGGCGAGCGGGTCCTCGAAGGTGACGACGACCTCGTCGAGGTTCGCCTGGCGCTGCCGAACAAGCACCACTTCCTCGTCGACCTCGCGCCGTTCGGATTGGACAACCCGGGAGAGGTGTTCCACGCCGCCGACCGTCCCTATGGCCTGATCGAAGGCACCGTCCGTCGTTCCGACGCGCCCGAGCAGGGCCTGGCTTGGTGGTAGGGGATATTCCACAATGGACTTCTTGCGACCGACGACCCTCGCCGAGGCACTCGAGGCCAAGGCGGCGACCCCGGAGGCGGTGCCGATCGCGGGTGGCACCGATGTGATGGTGGAGTTGAACTTCGACCTCCGCAGGCCGGACGCGCTGCTGGACCTCGGCGGCGTGGCCGAACTGGCCGAATGGGACGTCGACGACGGCATGGTCCGGCTCGGCGCGGGCGTTCCGTACAACCGGATCATCGCCGAGTTGGGTGCCAAGCTGCCCGGCCTGGCGATGGCGTCGCGAACCGTCGGGTCCCCCCAGATCCGCAACCGGGGCACGGTCGGCGGCAACCTCGGCGCCGCGTCGCCCGCCGGTGACGCGCACCCGCCGCTGCTGGCCTGCGCGGCCGAGGTCGAGGTCGCGTCGACCCGTGGGACCAGGCGGATTCCGGCCGGTCAGTTCTTCGTCGGTCCGAAGAAGTCGGTCCTCGAACCGGACGAACTCGTTGTGGCGGCACGCATTCCGGTCGCCTCGGGTCCCCAGCAGTTCGCGAAGGTCGGCACCCGCAACGCCATGGTGATCGCCGTCTGCTCGTTCGGCCTCGCGCTGAACGCGGGCAAGCGCTCCGTCGGCACCGGCATCGGCTCGGCGGGGCCGACACCGCTGCGGGCCCTGGAGGCGGAAGCCTTCGCCGAGACCGAGATCGACGGACTGTGGGACTCGCGGGAACCGTTGCCCGACAGCATGGTGCGCCGCTTCGGTGAGCTGGTGGGCGAAGCGGCGAACCCGATCGACGATGTGCGGGGCACCGCGGCGTATCGGCGGCACGCGCTGAGCGTGCTCGCCCGGCGGACGCTGGCGTGGGCGTGGGCGGACTACCGGACTGGGAGTTGGTCTAGATGAGGGTGACGGTGCGGGTCAACGGCGAGGAGAAGGTCGCCGAGGACGTCTGGGAAGGTGAGAGCCTGCTCTACGTGCTGCGCGAGCGGATGGGCCTGCCCGGATCCAAGAACGCTTGCGAGCAAGGGGAATGCGGCTCCTGCACGGTGTTCCTCGACGACGTCGCGGTGTGCGCGTGCCTGGTGGCGGCGGGCCAGGCCGAGGGCCGCGAGGTGCGCACGGTCGAAGGGCTCGCCGACGGCGACCAGCTCGACCCGGTCCAGGAGGCGTTCGTGGAGACCGGGGCCGTGCAGTGCGGGTTCTGCACCCCGGGTCTGATCGTCGCCACGCACGACCTGGTTCGCCGTGTCCCGAAGCCGACCGACGCCGAGATCCGCGAGTCCCTGGCCGGAAACCTGTGCCGCTGCACCGGATACGAGAAGATCCTCGACGCGGTGCGCCTCGCGGCGTCCAGAATGGAGGGTGTCTCGTGAGGACGGTCATCGAAGGCGCCGCGGTGGTCACCGTGGACGCGGCGGGCACCGAGTACACCGATGGCCATGTGGTGGTCAACGGCGGGCTGATCGAGTCTGTCGGCCCCGGCCCGGCCCCGGACGACCTGCCCGCCGACCGCCGGGTCGACGGCCGCGGCTGCCTGGCGACCCCCGGTCTCGTCAACACCCACCACCACCTGTACCAGTGGGCCACCCGCGGCCTCGCCCAGCAGTCGAACCTGTTCGACTGGCTAGTGCGTCTCTATCCCGTGTGGGCGGGCATCGACGAGGAGACGACCCGCGCCGCCGCCACCGCGGGCCTGGTTCGGTTGGCGCGCACCGGATGCACCACCGCCGCCGACCACCACTACGTCTTCCCGCGCGACGCGGGCGACCTGCTCGGCGCGACCGTCCACGCCGCCGCCGAGGTCGGCATCCGCTTGCACGCCGTGCGCGGGTCGATGGACCGCGGCACGTCCACCGGCGGCCTCCCGCCGGACTCCCTCGTCGAGGACACCGCCGACGCGCTGGAGGGCACCGGCGAGGCGATCTCGCGGTGGCACGACCCGTCGCCCACCTCGTTCGTCCGCGTCGCGGTCGGCCCGTGTTCGCCGTTCTCGGTCAGCGCCGACCTGATGACCGGCGCCGCGGAACTCGCCCGAGCCGCGGGCGTGCGCATGCACACCCACCTCGCCGAGACCCTCGAAGAGGAGAAGCAGTGCCTCGCCGAGTTCGGCTGCACCCCCGTGCAGTACGCCGAACGCCTCGGCTGGACCGGGTCGGACGTGTGGCTCGCGCACGGGGTGCACCTCTCCGACGGCGCCATCCGCACCCTGGGCGAGAGTCGGACCGGCATCGCGCACTGCCCGACGTCGAACGCCCGGCTGGGCGCGGGAATCGCCCGGGTGGCGGACATGCTGGCCGCCGGTGTCCCGGTCGGACTCGGCGCCGACGGTGCGGCGTCCAATGAGGACGGTGGGCTCGGCGGTGAGCTCCGGCAGGCCATGTACCTGGCCCGGCTGCGTGACGGCGCCGCCTCCTTCGACGCCCGCCGCGCGCTGTGGCTGGCCACCATGGGCGGCGCCACCTGCCTTGGCAGACAACGAGAACTCGGCTCGCTGGAGCCAGGAAAGCTCGCCGACATCGCCCTGTGGCAGCTGACCGGCGTGGAACACGCGGGCATGGCCGACCCGGTGGCGGCGCTGGTGTTCGGCTCACTGCCGCCGCTGGCGTTGCTGCTGGCCGGTGGCAACACGGTGATCGAGGACGACGAATCCTGCCTGGTCACGGAAGCCGATGTGGCCCGCGACCTGAATGCCGCGAGCGTCAAGCTGGCCCGCAAGGCGGGGATGCTGCGATGACCCGCTCCTCCGAACGCACCCGCACCGAGGGCGGCGTCGGCCAGAGCCCGGTCCGGCCGGACGGCGCGCTCAAGGTGAAGGGCGAGTTCGCCTTCTCCTCGGACCTGTGGGCCGACGAGATGCTTTGGGGCGCCACCCTGCGCAGCCCGCACCCGTTCGCCAGGATCAAGCTCATCGGCGTCGGCGGCGCGCTGCGGATCCCCGGGGTGCACGCGGTGCTGACCCAGGCCGACGTGCCCGGCCGCAACCGGTACGGCCTCGAACACGCCGACCAGCCGATCCTGGCCGAGGACATCGTGCGCTACCAAGGGGAACCGGTCGCCATCGTGGCCGCGGACCACCCCGAGACGGCGCGGCGGGCGGTCGCCGCGATCGACGTCGAGTACCAGGTGTTCGACCCGGTGACCGACATGGACCATGCTCTGCGGCCGGACGCGACGGCGCTGCACCCGGACAACGAGACCGGCAACTGCGTTCGACACGTCCGTGTTCGCACCGGCGATCCCGAGCCGACGGCCCCGGTCGTCGTCACCGGTGAGTACAGCGTCGGCATGCAGGACCAGGCGTTCCTCGGCCCCGAGTCCGGTCTGGCGGTCCCGGCCGAGGACGGCGGGATCGACCTCTACGTCGCCACCCAGTGGCTGCACGTCGACCAGAAGCAGGTCGCCGAGGCGCTGCGGCTGCCCCAGGAGAAGGTGCGGCTCACCCTCGCCGGCGTCGGCGGCGCGTTCGGGGCCCGGGAGGACCTGTCGATGCAGGTGCACGCCTGCATGCTGGCGCTGCACACCGGAAAGCCGGTCAAGATGGTCTACGGGCGCGAGGAGTCGTTCTTCGGCCACGTCCACCGCCACCCGGCCCGGCTGCGCTACGAGCACGGTGCCACCGAGGCGGGCGACCTCGTCTACGTGCGGGCCCGGATCGTCCTCGACGGCGGCGCGTACGCGTCGAGCACCACGGCGGTCGTGGCCAACGCGGCCACACTGGGCGTCGGGCCGTACGAGGTCGAGTCCGTCCACATGGACGCCTATGGCGTCTACACGAACAACCCGCCTTGCGGTGCGATGCGCGGATTCGGCGCGGTGCAGGCCTGTTTCGCCTATGAGTCCCAAATGGACTTGTTGGCGGAGAAGCTCGGCATGGACCCGGTGGAGCTGCGTCTGCGCAACGCCGTCCACGAGGGCTCGCGGATGCCGACCGGTCAGGTGATCGACTCCGCCGCCCCGGTCGAGCAGCTGTTGAAGCTGGTGCGGGACAAGCCGATGCCGCCGCCCGCCGCCGACGACTTGCGCGAGATGCCGGGCGGGGTGTCGAACACGACGCACGGCGAAGGGGTGGTGCGCGGCGTCGGCTACGGGGTCGGGATCAAGAATGTCGGCTTCTCCGAAGGGTTCGACGACTACTCCACCGCCCGGGTCCGGCTGGAAGTCGTCGCGGGCGAGCCTGTCGTCTCCGTGCACACCGCCGCCGCCGAGGTCGGCCAGGGACTCGTGACCCTGCAAGCACAGATCGCCCGCACGGAGCTTGGGGTGGCCCAAGTGACCGTGTTGCCCGCCGACACCACCGTCGGCAGCGCGGGCTCCAGCTCCGCCTCCCGACAGAGCTACGTGACCGGCGGCGCCGTGCGAGCCGCGTGCGAGAAGGTCCGCGCGGAGGTGCTGGAACTTGCCGAGAGCCCGGAAGCACGGCTGGAGGACGGCAAGGTCGTCGCCGACGACGCCGTCGTCGTCGCCGACCTGGTCGACCTGCTCGGCGACAAGGTTGTCGAGCACACGGTCGAGTGGCGGCACCGGCCCACCGAGCCGCTCGACCCGCGCACCGGGCAGGGCAACGCGCACGTGCAGTACGCCTTCGCCGCGCACCGGGCGGTCGTCGACGTCGATGTCGAACTGGGCCTGGTCCGGGTCGTCGAACTCGCCTGCGCGCAGGACGTCGGCAAGGCGATGAACCCGCAGGCGGTGGAAGGGCAGATCCAAGGCGGCTCCGCGCAGGGGCTCGGGCTGGCGGTGATGGAGGAGATCCAGGTCGTCGACGGCAAGGTCCGCAACCCGTCGTTCACCGACTACCTGATCCCGACCATCCTCGACATGCCGCCGATGCCGCTCGACGTGCTCGAACTGGCCGACCCGCACGCGCCGTACGGCTTGCGCGGTGTCGGCGAGCCCCCGACCATCTCCTCGACGCCCGCGATCGTCGCCGCCATCCGCGCGGCGACGGGGAAAGCGCTCACCCGGGTGCCGGTGCGGCCCGAACACATCACCGAGACCGAGGAAACGACATGACTGTCACCGAACGGCTTGAGTTCTGGTCCGACGGCGTGATCATCGTCGGTGAGCTGCGGATTCCCGACGCTGAGGGACCGCACGCGGCGGTGGCGCTGAGCGGGCCGTTCACCGGGGTCAAGGAGCAGGTCGTCGGCCACTACGCGGAGCAGCTCGCCGAGGCCGGGTTCGCCACGCTCGCCTTCGACCACCGCGGCTTCGGGGAGAGCGGCGGCAGGCACGGACATGAGGACACCCAAGGCAAGCTGGCCGACCTGCGGGCCGCGGTGAGCCTGCTCGCGACCCGACCGGAGATCGACGCGCACCGCATCGGGCTGGTCGGGATCTGCCTGGGCGGCGGCTACGTCATGCGTGCCGCGGCGAGCGACCCTCGGGTCAAGGCGGTCGCCGGGATCGCCGGCGCCTACAACAGCCCCGCGTTCTTCGCCGAGCGGATGGGGATCGACGCCTATCGGGCCGCGCTGGGCGTGTTCCTCGCGGGCTACGACGACCTCATCCCGGCCGTCGCGCCCGACGACGGGGAGGCGGCCATGGCGGGGGAGGAGCCGTACTCCTACTACGGCACCGAACGCGGCGCGGCTGAGCACTGGACGAACGAGGTCACCCGCGGCTCGCTGCACTCCCTGATGACGTTCGAGGCCCTGAGCGCCGCCGAACTGCTCGCCGCGACACCGCTGCTTGTCGTGCACGGCAAGATCGACGACTATTGCTCGCCCGAACTCGCCGAGCGGCTCCACGAACGCGCCACGGGTGTCAAGCGCGCGGTGTGGCTCGACTGCGAACGGCACGTGGACCTCTACGACGCCGAGCCGCACGTCAAGAAGGCCGTTGAGGAGACCGCGCTTTTCCTGCGGGAGAACTTGCCCGGATCATCACGCTAGGTGAAGATCAACTCGCCAAGGATGACCCGATCGGACGACACGGGTTGTCGTTAGTCTGGCCTAGACCTTTACCCCAATCCCGAGGTGGATCGTGACTGACACGGCAAGCTGGGTGCCCGAGGGTGTCAACACCGAACTGCCCAGCGCCGCGCGGGTGTATGACTACCTGCTCGGCGGTGGCCACAACTTCCCCGGCGACCGCGCCCTGGCCGAAAAGCTGGTGACGGTCGTCCCCGCGCGCGACATGGCGAGGCTCAACCGGTCCTTCCTGCGCCGCGCCGTGCTTTACCTGCTCGATCAGGGCATCACCCAGTTCCTGGACCTGGGATCCGGCATCCCGACCGTGGGCAACGTGCACGAGGTCGCCCATGACGTCGACCCGAACGCGCGCGTCGTCTACGTCGACTACGAGCCGGTCGCGGTGGCGCACAGCGAACTCCTGCTGGAGGGCAACAAGAACGCCGCCGTCCTGCAGGCCGACATGCGGGACCCGGACAAGATCCTGCAGGCGCCGCGGACCCGTGAGCTGCTCGACCTGGACAAGCCGCTGGGCCTGCTCATGGTCGGCGTCGTCCAGTTCATCCCCGACGGCGACGACCCGTGGGCGCTCGCCGCCCGCTACCGCGACGCGGTCGCCCCCGGCAGCTACCTCGCGCTCTCGGCGTTCACGTGGGACCACGCGCCCGCGGGCATGGCGGGCGCGGTCGAGGTGTTCAAGAACAGCCAGGACCCCATCTTCCCGCGCACCCACGCGGAGATCACCCGGATGTTCGACGGCTTCGACCTGGTCGAGCCCGGCCTGGTCCTCACCCCCGAGTGGCGACCCGAGCGGCCGGAGGACACCGCCGACGCCGAACGCTCGAACCTCTACGCGGGCGTCGCCCAGAAGCCGGTGGGTCACTCGAACGGCTGAGCGAAAAGCCCGCTATGTGTAGGTCCGGGTAGCGCGATGTACCCGATCGGGTGCAGAGTGGTAGCTCTCCGGCGCATATCGTTCAGCAAGCAGTCGACAAGGACACCGATGATCCGCCACTCGGACGGTCACCGTGGACCGTGCTGAGCTGGCCAGGAGATGGGCCGCGGCGTTGAACCAGGTCATATATGTCTCGCGCTCGCGCGACGACATCGAGAGTGGCTTGGGCGAACTCGTCGCCCGTCTCGCGGCTTGCGTGCGCCCCGGTGCCGATCTGGCCCCGGCGGTGGAGATCGGCCAGGAACTGGTCGCGTCCGGGTTCGGCAAGGCGGGCTGCATCCGCGCCACGATCGACGTACTGGGCCCCGGACTGTCCGAAGTGGAGGGTGTGTCCCCGGCTGACGTCTTTCCCGCGCTCGCTTCGGTGGCGGCGGGATTCACCGCCGCCACCCGCGACCGGCTGTTCGCCGAACAAGATGACATCCGGCACGCCTTGGTGCGGGCCAAGGAGAACGTCGAGCGCGACCTGCAGGCCAGCGAGGCGCGCTTCCAGGACGTGTTCGCGACATCCGCGGTGGGCATGCTGATCAGCGACCTCGGCGGCGGTGTCGCGCGCGCCAACGAGGCGCTCGAACTGATGTTGGGCTATCGCAAGGGGACACTGTTCCGCAAGCGCCTCGACGACCTGTTCCACCCGGATGAGGCCGACTTCCTGCGTGAGCGCTACGCCGAACTCCTCGCCGGCGAGTGCGACACGGTCCGCGAGCGCACCCAGTTCATCCGCGCCGACGGCGACACCGTGTGGGTCCGGGTCGCGGTGACCCTGCTGCGCGACGGGGACGGCAAGCCGGACCACCACGTGAGCATGGTGGAGGACATCTCCGACCTGCACCTGATCGAACACCGGCTCAGCATCCAGGGCACCCGCGACATGCTCACCGGGCTGGCCAACCGGCAGGCGTTCGAGGGCAGGCTCGAGGAGTCGATGGGCAGCACGGCCGACGTCTCGCTGTTCCACATAGGACTCGACGATTTCGGTGTGGTGAACAACGGAATCGGCAGGCACGCGGGCGACACACTGCTCAGCGCCATCGCGGGCAGGTTCGCGGTGATCGCCGAGGAGCGCGAGGGAGCCATCGCCCGCATCGGTGGCGACGAGTTCGCCCTGCTGACACCGGGTCGGCACGACGTGGCCGCGGTCGCCACCGACATCAACGAGGCGCTGGCCGAACCGACCTATGTGGACGGTGAGGGGATCGCGGTGACAGCGTCGATCGCGGTGCTGCGCTCACCGCGCTCCGGCACCGAGCCCGCGGAGCTGTTGCGCGCCACCGACATCGCATTGCGCAGGCTGAAGTCGTCGGGGCGCAGGCAATGGAGTCTCGTCGAGGCTGACGACCTCGCCGCGCGCGACCGCTTCCGGCTCACCGCGTCCATCCCGGGTGCGTGGGAGAGCGGCGAACTCGACCTGGACTTCCGGCCGGTCGTGGAGTTGGAGAACGGCACGACCGTGGCCGTGCAGGCGCTGCTGTACTGGGACAGCCCGGTCCACGGCCGCCTCGACCACGACCGCTGCCGCGAGCTGCTGCGCGACACCGGGCTCAGCGTCCCGGTCGACCAGTGGGCGCTCGGCGTCGCCTGCGAGCGGACTGCCCAGCTCGTCGCACGGCTGTACGTGGAGTTGACCGGCGAGCAGGCGGCCGACCAGGACCTCGTGGGCACCGTGCGCCAGGCCGGTGGCCTGGACCGCCTGGACCTGGGCGTCCCGGTCTCGGCGCTGGCCGACCCGCAGGCCGAGGACAACGTGTCGGTGCTGCTCGACCTTGGCGTGCGGATCGTGCTGACCGGGTTCGGCCAGACGCCCGGCGACATCGCCTGCCTGGAAGACCACCCGGTGCACGCCGTGCGGCTGGGCAACCGGGTGGTCGAGCGGATCGGGACGGCGCCGGACCCCAAGTCGATGTTCGTGCGGTCCGTGCTGGAGCTGCTGCCGATGGTCCGCGAGTCCGGCCGCGACGTGCTGGTGCCCGGGGTCGACACCGCCGAACAGGCCGACTGGTGGCGGCGGGCGGGCGCGGACCGGGCGGTGGGCGCGCACTTCGGCGAGCCCGACAGCTTGGAGAACGTGGTCGCCTAGGTCCTGTCCTGTGACTTGCAGGGCAGGACCTATGCGGCGACGGCCACCGACTCCAGGGCACGGATGCCCGCGGCGGTGAGCGTGGCGGCGACGAGCTGGCCGAAGCTGCCGGTGCCCGTGGCGATGTAGCCGTCGTGGGTCAGCGTGTGGGCGCTGAACTGGTCGCAGAACGGAACCCCGTCGATGTAGAGGTCGGGTTCGCGACCGCAGCTGATCTGCGCGCGGCCTGCCGCGACGGCTCGCAGCATGGCGACGGTGCGATAACTCAGTTCGTGTGGCTCGGACATTTCGGGTCCCCCCTGGTCTGTGGGTTACTTCTTATTCGTAGCTGGTGAGGTGTTAGATGCGTGACCCCGTCATTAGGTTGCATCGGACCGTCACCCCGCTGACGTTACATAGCGTGACCAGATTGCGTCGACACACTTTTAAGAGGGGTCTTTCGGCCCCCAGATACCTACGGCCGACGCTGGTCGGGGGAGCCGTTGAGGCCGAACAAGATCCGCCGCATGACGTCCGGATCGGTCGTCGTCGGTTCGTCGGGCACCGCCGCCCGCGCGGCCTGGGACGCCTTGCGCTGGCGTCGGGGCAGCGGCACCGCCGAGGCGTTCATGCCGCTGGGCAGGGCGAGGGCGAACCAGACGATGTAGCGGCCGTGGTCGATCTGGGTGGTCCCCACCCGGGCCACACCGGGAATGGCGGGCGTCGGCACCGGCAGCTGCGACTCGACCTCGAAGATCAGGTCCGCCCCGGACAGCCGCACCCTCGCGGTCATCATCCCGGGGGCGGCCGGATTGACCGAGTCCACGACCGCCGTGGTGACGACCCTGGCCGCCTCCGCGGCGACGTCGCGCATGTCCCGCAGCGCCCACTCGGTCAGCGAGAACCGGACGAACATCTCGGCACAGCCGATCGCACTGGGCAGGGCGACTAGCTGGAGGTCATCGACCTGTTCGGTCCGGTCGTTCATCCGATCTCCCTCAGGTGCCGCCCGCGCGTGCGCAAGATGGTGCCACGATCGGGTGCGACACCGACACCCTGGGGCGGATTCCTGTCCCAGGTCTGACCGAATCGTCACCGTGACCTTGATCGGGGAGGGTGGAACTGTGCAGCCGTACACAGACTCCGGTACCCCGCTCCTCGCGGAGTTCGCCGTCGAGAACCACCACGGGCAGTTGTCGATGACCTTCGAAAGCGCTGGTGGGAGGACCAAGAACGGGCCGCGCAACCCGGACTACGTGGCCGCGCTGGTAGTGATCCTCGGCCGACTGGCCCAACGGTCGGCGGTGATCGTCGCCGCAGCCGTGGAGTCGAAGAAGACTGTCGACCTGCCGCTCCACGAACGATTACTCACCGATGCCCCGATCCAGCTGAGCCCGGCCTCCGACGTCGAAGCGCTGCGCAGGCGGCTGACCAGTGCTCAGGGCCGGATCGGCCAGGTCGAGGGCGCTCCGAAGGCGGGCAACAACAGCAAACGCATGCGCCTGGTCCTCGAAGTTCCTGGATACAAACTCGCGGACGGCCCGCGATTAGAGCGGGAGCTGGCTGCGCAGATGCTGGTCGGCGATCTCATGGAGTCGCTGAGGTCGCTCAAGGTCCACAATGCGGGCGGAAAGCCCGCCCTGCACACGCCGATCGCACTGCTCTGGGCATTCGGGCGGCTCGCGGCGAGCCGGGGACGACTGTTCGACTGGCCGGAGTTTCGCGACGGGGTCGGCGAACTGCTCCGCGACTTCGGTGCGACCGCGACACCGCAGTACCCGTTCTGGCACGTCGGCAGCGACCCGGCGCTGTGGGAGACGCACGGTCTGACAGGGCCGCCGACCGCGTCCGACGCCGACGCCCGAGCCGGGTTCACCGCGGCTGCGGCCGGTCTGCTTGGCACACCGATGGTCCTCGCCGAAGCGATCTTCGTGCTGTGCGACGCCCACCTGTCGGATGTGGTCGACCAGGCAGAGCTGCTGCGCCGGGTCGGCCTTGACGGCCAGCCCGAGCGGGCGATGAGCGAGATGCGCACCGTGTTCGACTCGGTCGACGAGGTCACCATCCGGGCGCTGTCCGCGGACACACTCGACAAGATGACCGAGGCGGTCCGCCGGGTCGAACAGGCGGAGCTGCGGAAACTGGTCGTGGGCAGCGCCGACACAGCTCCGTGCGACTTATGCGGGAACGTCTTTCCGCTGCGGTACCTGGTCGCGGCGCACATCAAGCCCCGGTCCACATGCACCGACGACGAGCGGCGCGACCTGCGCAACGTGGCGATGGCCGCCTGCGCTTTCGGGTGCGACCTGCTCTTCGAACTGGGCTACATCACCGTCGACGAGGACGGCTGGATCCGGACGGCGGAGGCCATGCCGAGCGGCCGGTTCGCCGACCACGTGAACCTGGTGGGCACCTTGCGCTGCTCGGCGCACCGGCCCGAGACCGAACCGTATTTCGCTTGGCACCGGGCGAACCGGTTCATGAAGTGAGGTCTCCAGCGTGCCGGTCGGCGACCACCCGCAGCGGATGCGGCGGGGCAAGGTCGAACGCGGGCAGGCTCAGCCGCTGAGGATTCCGACCAGTTCGACCGTGACGACGACCAGCACGAGCCCGACGACGGTCGCGGGCATGACGCCGTCGGCTCGCCGGTTGCCGCGGAGCATGGCGAGCAGCAGCAGTCCGATGGCGACGGTGGCGGCGCCGACCAGGAACGGCTGGTCGATGCGCAGGCGGATCACCACGGCGGCGAGGCCGATGAGGGCCAGGGTGGTTCGCGCCCAGGCGAGGCCGGTGCGTTCGACGTGCAGGCTCATCGGAGGAGGATCACCGCCAGCACCAGCGCCGCCGCGACCACCAGGCCGCCGACGATCACGGCGCCCAAGGTGGGCGCGGGCATGGGCGCGCCCGTGCGCATCGCGCGTTCCGTGCGGGCCCAACGGAACCAGCCGCCGGTCGCGGTGATGGCGCCGAGCAGGACCAAGCCCGCCGCCAGCCAGCGGCGGGGGCCGTCGGCGATGGGGAGGGTGACGGCGTCGACCAGGACGCCCGCGGCGATGAGGGCCAGGGCCGTGCGGATCCAGGCGAGCATGGTGCGTTCGTTGGCGAGGGTGAACCGCGCGTCGGGGTCCTCGCCGACGCCGTAGACCTGGTGCGGCCAGCGTTCGTCCATGCGGTCGATCATCCACCTCGTATTGCGTGCCTGCGCGGTGAGCAACTAAGTCCTCAATGGACACTGGTCGCCTGCGGCGTGCGGACCGGCCTGTTGTAGCCAATTACGAAACAAGGGTTGCGAAACTCGCCCGGCCGGGTTTACGCTACTCGAGTAGCGAAAAGGAGCCGAGATGAGCGAGTCGAAGCGCGGACGTCCCCGCGATACGGAAGTGGATGCGCGGGTGCTCGACATAGCCGCCGTCCAGCTGGCCGAGCGCGGGTACGCGGGACTGTCGATCGACGCGGTGGCAGAGGCGGCCGGGGTCGCGAAGACGACCCTCTATCGGCGGTGGCCCTCCAAGGACCACCTCGCCGTCGCGGTGACCGCCCGGATGCAGGATGCCGATCCGGTCGCCGACACGGGGGATATCCGGCTTGATTTGGTCAACTACCTCACACACATCGTCGCGGCGATCAACCGGTCGCGGTCGCTGGGGCTCGTGGCCGAACTCGCCGCCGCCGCGGCGCGGCACGACGACATCGGTGAGCTCATCCACGGCGTGTTCACCCGGCGCAACGCGCTCGTGTTGGCCCTGATCGAGCGGGCCAAGCAGCGCGGTGCACTCCGCGCCGACACCGACGCGGTCGTGCTGTTCGACCAGCTCGCCGGGGCCCTTTACTACCGCGTCCTGTTCACCGGGATGCCGATCGACCCCGCTTACGCCGAACGTCTCGTCACCGCCGCACTCGACGGCGCCGTCCCCACTGGAGAAACATCATGACCAGCACGAAGTTGGCCAACGGTCTCGTCATCCTGATCGCTCTCGCGATCATCGGCATCGGCTTGGGCTACCTGATCGCCCCGCACTCCCTCGCACCGGGCTTCGGGTTGCCCGCGTGGCCGGAGGACACCGGGTTCCTCGCGGTCAAGGGCATCCGCGACATCATGTCGGGCCTTGTCGTGCTGGCGCTGCTGGCGTCCGGACAGCGGCGCGCGCTGGCGATCGCGATGGGCGTCATCGCCATTGTCCCGGCGGGCGACATGGTCATCATCCTGTCGCATTCCGGGTCGCCCGGCGCCGCGTTCGGCATCCACGGCGCCACCGCGGCGCTCGTTCTCGCGACGGCTTTCTTGATCCACAGCCAATACCGTGGTCGAACGGAAACGGTGGCCGCCGCCGCGACCAGCTAGCCTGAGAGGTAGACGTGGGCGGCGGGCCCCGTCCCGCCGCCCACGGCTGTGTGGGATTTTGACTACGTTCTGGTCGTCCACGCGCACGAACGCTGATTGTCGCTTGGGGTTAGGCCGCTGTTTTTCGGTTCGCAGCGGGTTCGGCCTTATGGTCGCTGGCAGTGGCGACCGCTGACGGCAGAACGATTCCCTGACGGGCTTCGCCACGGATGTCCTGTTCGTCGACGGAGGTTGCCCACGATGACCGAACTACTGGCTGAACGGCGAGGCAGTGACTTCGCCGACCTCGCCCGCTCGATCAAGGCCGCGGGCCTGCTCGACCGGCGATACGGCTATTACGCGGTCAGGATGGCGATCACCGTGCTGGCCTTGGCCGCGGTGGCCGTCGGCTTCGTGATGCTCGGCGATTCGTGGTGGCAGCTGCTGCTCGCGGTGGGCGTGGCGGCGGTGTCGACCCAGTTCGGCTTCCTCGGTCACGACGCCGGTCACCGGCAGATCTTCACCTCCCGCAAATACAACGACCTGGTCGGCTACATCTGCGGCACGGTCACCGGCATCAGCTACGGCTGGTGGGTGGGCAAGCACAACCGCCACCACGCCAACCCGAACCACGACGACGACCCGGACATCGACATCCCGGCGTTGGCGTTCAGCCGCGACCAGGCCCGCACCAAGACCGGTCCGCTGCGCTGGATCGCGGCCTACCAGGCGTACCTGTTCCTCCCGCTGCTGCTGACCCAGGGCGTCCTGCTCAAGGTCGCGGGCGTCGAGGCCATCGTGAAGCGTGAGGTCAAGGCGGTCCGACTGGAGGCGTTCCTGTTCGTCGCCCACACGGCCGGGTACCTGACGGCGGTGTTCATGGTGCTCTCGCCGGGCAAGGCCGTGCTGTTCATCCTCGTGCACCACGGCGTCATGGGCGTGCACCTGGGCCTTTCGTTCGCCCCGAACCACAAGGGCATGCCGCTGGTGGCGAAGGACGAGAAACTCGACTTCCTCCGCAAGCAGGTCCTGACCTCCCGCGACATCCTCGGCAACCACGGTGTCGACGTGCTGCTGGGCGGTTTGAACTACCAGATCGAACACCACCTGTTCCCGAACATGCCGAGCGTCAACCTGCGGCATGCGCAACCGATGGTGCGGGACTACTGCGCGGGCATCGGCGTTCCCTACTTGGCGTGCGGCATGCTCGAGTCGTACCTACAAGTCCTCAGCCACCTCCACGACTCTGGTGCGCCGCTGCGTGAAGCCCGACCCGCGACGGTCTGAGGGGCAAACACGGGGCCTCGCCCACAGGGTCCCCGGCAACCACTCCAGCCGGGCGGCATTGCACAACCGCATCACCCGCGGCCCCACCCCGGACCGCAAACCTCAGGGCTGCTTTTAATCCCTGCTCTGCCCCCTGCCCCCTGAGGCTTCCCTTTGATGCCAACGAGAACTCGGGCCTGGAGAACGTGTGCCCCGCTGGCGAGAATTAAAGGCGGCCAGGACGAGGGGCAAGGGGGAAATGCAGGGGCGAAGAGCCGTCCCTGAGGGCTTGCTCGTCCGGAGGTGTACGAACACGAGCTCTCCCCCGGAGGTTCGCTCGTTGGGGTGAGCTGTGTGCGGGTGTGGGTGGCTCAGCTGAGCAGGGCCAGGGCTTCCGCCGCGGTCAGGCAGCCTGCGGTCGTCAGGTCCAGGTTGGCCAGTGACGCGAGGTGGGCTTCCTCGGTGGCCGCCGTGACGCAATCACTTACGGGGTGGACGGTCAAGCCGAGGTCGGTCCCGTGCCGTGCCGTTTGTTCGACGGTCAGGTTTGTCGCCACTCCGGTGATGAATACGGTGTCGATTCCGCGTTCGGCCAGCCAGTCCGGCAGGTCGCCGCCCGCCAGGCCGGACAGTTTCTGGTTGTCGAAGACGTGGTCGGCCTGCCCTGTCATCTCCGGGATCAGGGCCGCGCCGTGGGTGTCAGGGCGGAAGGAGTCTTGGGCGTCGCCGACGGCGGTCATGAAGGCGGTGTTGCGGACCAGGCCGCCCTCGCCGACTGGCACGGTGAATCTGGTGAAGACCACCGGCACCCCGATGGCCTCATGGAACCGGACAGCGCGGTCTACCGCGCCGCTCCTGGTGACGGGTTCGCTGAGCATCCCGCCGAAGAAGCCCTCCGGCTTGATGACGTTGACCTGCCAGTGCAGGGCGAGTACGGCGACGCGACGCGGGTCGAGGGTCATGGGGGGATCATGCCGATTTTCTTCCGTGTTGACACCTGGACGCTTCCGCTAAAGCTAGAACGTGTTCTAGTGTGGGGGTCCATCGTGGCTCCGGAGGTCGGCGCATGAAGCATCCTGACTATGTCGTCGTCGGCGCGGGCAGCGCGGGTTGTGCCGTGGCCCGACGGCTTGCCGAGAGCGGGGCCGAGGTCGTGCTCCTCGAAGCGGGCCCCGCCGACAAGTCCAGGCTGGTGCGCAAACCCGGGATGATCGCGGTGTTCCACAACATCCCTCAGCTCAAGAAGCGGCTGGATTGGAGCTATTACTCCGTCCCCCAGCCCAACGCGCTCGACCGGCGGATTCCGCAGACGCGCGGGCGGGTGCTCGGGGGGTCCAGCTCGATCAACGGGATGATCTTTGTCCGCGGCAACCGCCGCAACTACGACGACTGGGCCGCCGAGGGCTGTGCCGGGTGGGGCTTCGACGATGTCCTGCCCAGCTTCAAGCGCATGGAGGACTGGGCCGACGGCGGCAACGACCTTCGCGGCGCGGATGGGCCGATCAAAGTCACCCGGCAGCAGGGGATGACCGCGGCCTCCGAAGCGTTCATCGAGGCGATGAGCGAGACCGCCGGGGTCAAGAAGAACGACGACTACAACGGCGAGGAGCAGGAAGGCGCGAGCGTCGTCCAGCAGAACATCGACGGCGGCCTGCGCTATAGCTCGTCCATCGGCTATCTCGGCGCGGGTCTGCCGAACCTGCGGGTGCGCACCGGGGTGACGGTGTCCCGGGTGGTCATCGATGGCGGTCGGGCGACCGGGGTGGAGATCCTGACGAAGTCCGGCCCGGAGGTCGTCCACGCCTCCCGTGAGGTGGTGCTGTCGGCGGGTGTGTTCGGTTCGCCGCAGCTGCTCATGCTCTCCGGTGTCGGACCCGCCGAACACCTGCGGGACAAGGGAATCGAGGTGCGGGCCGACCTGCCGGTCGGCGACAACCTGCACGACCACATGTTCGTCCCGATGACCTATCTGACCAAAAGCGCGCAGCACCGCGGAACCGGGCCGTACTTCGCCAAAGGGGTGCTCAAGGAGGCCGTGTCCGGTGGGACCTGGGTGGGGCGCACGGTGTTCGAGTCGGTCGGGTTCGTCCGCAGCTCCCAGGCCGGCGCGGTGCCCGACATCCAGCTGCTGGCCCTGCCGTGGTCCTACCCGTTCCCCAATCAGGACGCCCCGATCCGGCACGCGGTCGACCCGCGGCCCGCGCTGACCGTGATGGCGACCCTGATCTACCCCGAGAGCCGCGGCACCATGCGGCTCGCGTCCGCCGATCCGACCGCGGCGCCGCTGATCGACCCGGCCTACCTGACCGCGCGGCGCGACTCCGAGTTGCTTCTCGAAAGCATGAAGCTGGTTCGGGAGATCATGGCGACCAAGGTGATCGCGGGCGACGTCACCGCGGAACTCTCACCGGGGCCGGACTATGCCGACGCCGCCGCCCTGGCCCGCGAACTGCCCAACCGCGCCACGACGGTCTACCACCCGGTCGGCACCTGCCGAATGGGTGTCGACGAGCGCGCGGTCGTCGACCCGCAGCTCCGCGTGCGGGGCATCGAGGGGCTGCGGGTCGCCGACGCGTCGATCATGCCGAGCATCGTCGGTGGCAACACCAACGCGCCGGCGATGATGATCGGCGAGCACTGCGCTCAGTTCATGACCTCGGCTTGAGGCCTACTCCCAGAACATTTCGAGGAGATCCGAGGTGAGCGACGAGAGGCCGTTGGTCGCGCAGTCGGCGTTGGGGTGCAGGACGATCGGGTAGGCGTTGGCGGTGATGTCGAATTTGCTGCGCTCACCGGTGTTCCAGTACAGCACCGCGCCCTCGGTGATCGTCATGATCGGCGCGCACGGTGCCGTGCGGAGAAGCAGTCACCAGCCCGCCGGACACCTCCGCGGCGGCCGTCGTGGTGCTCGACGTCCTGTTGGGACACCACCCGGGTGCCCCCAACGGGATTGTCGTCAATTCCAGATGGCGTCGGCCCATTCGGGGTGGTCGATGAACGGGTTGCGGTTGCGCTGGAACTGGTCGTAGATCACCTGGTTGCGCCGCTTCTCGAAGGCGTCCGGCGGGTCCTGGGTGTTCCACTGCTTCAGGATCGACAGCTTGCCGTGGTACGGCGCGGTCCCGTTGTTGACGCTGTCGTTGAGCTCCAGGTCCGCGAAGCCGTCGGTGCCCGCGTAGCGCACGGCCATGTAGAAGATCATCCGTGCGACATCGCCCTTGACCGCGTTGCGCGGCTCCCAGGAGTCGGCGTCGGTGTAGCTGCCCGGCGCCTCGGCGGCGGGGGAGCCACCCAGGTCGAAGTCCTTGTTGCCGCGGTCGGAGTTGACCGAGACGTCCTCGGGGCGCAGGTGGTGGATGTCGGTGCCGGGCCCGGTCGCGGTGCCGAAGTCGCCGTGCGACTTGGCCCAGACGTGCTCACGGTTCCAGTCATCGGGGTCGCCGCCGTTGGTGGTCTTGCTCTGTGAACGGCCGCTGTAGAGCAGGATGACGTTGGCGCTGTTGGCCGGGTCCTGGTCGGTCGCCTTGAGCGCGTTCCACACCTGGTCGTAGCTCAACTTGGTCTGCGTGCTGATGATCCGGTTCAGCTCGGTCTTCAGCGCGGGACCGGTCTTGCCGATCGCGGTCTTGTAGTACGTGCCGTCGTAGTCGCCCGGCGTGCTGGTCGTCGGGGGTGTCGTGGTGGTCGTCGGCGTGCTGCCGGACGGCGCGAACGCGGTGGTCGAAACCAGCCCCGGGTGGGAGAAGTAGGCGCTCAGCGTCCCGGTGACGTCGAGCTGCCTGCCCATCAGGCTCGGGTTGGTCCGCAGCCCATAGTTCGCGCGGAACGCCGAGGTGATCTGCACGTAGATCATCCGCGAGGTGCCGGTCTCACTCGCCGAGTCGGCCAGCGCCATCGCGTAATCCGACGGGAAGTTGGAGCGCACCACCGTGGTCGTCGCGGTCGGCTGCCCGACGACATAGCCGCGAACCGTGGCCGTCGCCCCGGTCTGCTGGCTGATCGCCTGGGCGACCGTGAGCGGTGCGGCGGCGGCGACCGTGGGGGCCTGCAGTCCGATGGTGACGGCCACGGTGGCCGTCACCAGGCCTAAGAGGTTCCAGCGTGTCCGGCGTTTGGTCAGCATGGTGAGGCCCTTTCCCCGACGGCTGACGCCTCCGGCGACTTCACCAGCACCGGTGACGCCCCGTGTCCGTTGCGACACGGTCGAGGAAAGATTCTCACAAAAACGCCACTAAAGAGTGAACGCTGTGGAGCTGTTATGGAGCTATTGAGTGCCGTACCCCGCGGTCCCGAGGCGTAGCCGCGCACGGTCGAGTGGACAAGGCGGGTCCGGTGTCCAACGCTGGTCGGTGACCGCATCGACGAAGGGAGCGCGGCCATGACGGACCGCACGGCAACCGCGAAATGGACCGGTGACCTGGCGAGCGGGTCGGGCACGGTGAACCTGGACAGCTCGGGGCTGGGCTCGTTCGGTGTGTCGTGGCCCGCCCGCACCGAGGAGCCCAACGGGAAGACCAGCCCGGAGGAGCTGATCGCCGCGGCCCACTCGTCCTGCTACTGCATGCAGTTCTCGGCCCTGCTGGCCCGCGCCGGGATCCCGCCGACGCGGATGGAGACCTCGGCGAAGGTGGGGTTCGGGAAGGTCGGCGCGGGGTTCGGGATCACCGGGATCCTGCTGACCGTGCGGGCCGAGGTGCCGGGCGCCGACGAGGCGAAGTTCCTTGAGGTCGCCGAGCAGGCCAAGGAAACGTGTCCCGTGTCGGCCGCGCTGACCGGCGTGAAGATCGAACTGGACGCCACTTTGGCCTAGGTCCTGTCGTGTGCCGGACTCACAGGACAGGACCTAGGCGAACGTCCGGCCGAAAGCGTCGCGGATCGTGCCCGTGCGGTCGAGGACGGCGAAGACAACCTCTTCGGGAAACTGCCGTCGGATCACGCCCGCGTTGGGGTGCGCGCGGTGGTGGGCGTAGAAGTCGGGTGCGCGTAGCAGGGTTGTGTACAGCGCCGAATCCCGGCAAAGTGCTTCCTCCTGCGCCTGCGCGCCGTTGAGGCAGCCGCCGCCGGGGTTGCGGGCGGAGGCGAAGTTGAGCACCGCCACCGGATCCGGCTTCGCGGACAGTCGGTGCGCGGCTTGGATGCTGCCTTCTCCGGTCACCTCGATGTGGGTGCGCCGATGGCTGTCCAGGTGCGGCACTGGGACCGGGTCCGGCCCGTAGCGCGTGGTTCCTGCCAGCTCGGCCGCGAAGGTGACCTCGCGACCCTGAGGGGACCGGTAGTGTCCGGTGTGGACGATGTCTTCGGTGCGGCGCGCGATCTCGCGCAGCTGGGCCCTCATGGGTACTCCCTCTCGCACATGCTTCGAATGATCCCTGCCATGGCAGGCGGATTGGCTGGAGCGACAACGGCCTCACCCGCAAGATTTGTGTTGCGCGGATCGACGCGGCGGCAGAGGGTGGACTCAAGTACGTCAAGCCGCTGTTCCAGGCTCCCCACCAGAAGTAAGCGGAAGAGGAGAGTGTGATGCGGGTACCGATGACCGTCGGGGATTTCCTCGACCGAGCCGAACTGGGCTTCGCCGACAGCGCCGGCGTGGTCGACGAGCCGGACCAGCCCGGCCTGCCGGTGCCCGACTCCACCTACGGCCGCCTCGGCGAGCGGGTCCGGGCCTGGCAGGCGGGCCTGGACGCGCTCGGCGTCGGCGAGGGCGAGCGGGTGGCGGTGGTCAGCCACAACTCGGCGCGGCTGCTGGAGCTGCTGTTCGCGGTGCCGATGAGCGGGCGGATCTGCGTGCCGGTCAACTTCCGGCTCAAGCCCGAGGAGATCGAGTACGTCGTCGAGCAGAGCGGCTCGTCGGTCCTGCTCGTCGACCCCGAACTCGACGGCGCGCTGTCCGGCGTCAAGGCCCGCCACCGGTTCGTGCTCGGCGAGCAGACCGAGTCCGAGCTGATGCGTCCCGGCGTCGAGCCGCGCCCCTGGTCGCACCCCGACGAGGACGCCACGGCGACGATCAACTACACCTCCGGCACCACCGCCCGGCCCAAGGGCGTGCAGCTGACCCATCGCAACATCTGGGTCAACGGGCTGACCTTCGGCCTGCACACCCGGGCGTGGGAGCGCGACGTGTACATGCACACCCTGCCGATGTTCCACTGCAACGGCTGGGGAATGCCGTTCACCATGGCCGGGCTCGGCGCCAAGCAGGTCGTCCTGCGCAAGGTCGACGGCACCGAGATCCTGCGCCGGGTCGACCAGCACGGGGTCACCCTGATGTGCGGCGCCCCGGCGGTGTGGAACGCGGTCCTCGACGCGGCGGCGACCTGGGAGGGCGAGATCCCCGGCCGCGACCGGGTGCGGATCGTCTGCGCGGGCGCCCCGCCGCCGAGCCGGACCATCCAGCGGGTGGGCGACGAGCTGGGCTGGGAGTTCATGCAGATCTACGGCCTCACCGAGACCTCGCCGCTGCTCACCTTCAACCGTGCCCAGCCCGCCGACGCCGCCCTGTCTGGTGAGGAGCGCGCCCGCAAGCTGTCCCGAGCCGGCTTGCCCGCGCTCGGGGTGAAGCTGAAGGTGTCGGACTCCGGGGAGGTGCTGGCGAAGTCGAACGTGGTGCTCGAGGGGTACTGGGACAAGCCGGAGGAGACCGCGGCGGCGCTCAAGGACGGCTGGTTCCACACCGGCGACGGCGGCACGATCGACCCCGGCGACGGGCATCTGACAATCTCCGACCGGAAGAAGGACGTGATCATCACCGGCGGCGAGAACGTCTCGTCGATCGAGGTGGAGGACACGATCTTCAGTCACCCGGCGGTCGCCGAGGTCGCGGTCATCGGCGTCCCGCACGAGAAGTGGGGCGAGACGATCAAGGCGCTGGTGGTGCTTGCGGAGGGCGCGACCGCCGAGGAGGCCGACATCATCGCCCACTGCAAGCAGCGAATGGCCGGCTACAAGGCGCCGACCAGCGTCGAGTTCCGCGAGTCGATCCCGCGCACGGCCACCGGCAAGATCCAGAAGTTCAAGCTCCGCCAGCCGTACTGGTCGGGTCAGGAGCGGGGGATCCACTGACAACGTCGGTTGTCATTGACAACTACCGAAGTAGCGGTGCTCACGCCGGGAAGGAACAGGCGCTGGGGCCCCAGCGGGTCCGCCGCCGCACCCCTTTTCCTTGTCCGGCGGTCGGTTGGCGCTCTTTCGAAGATCTTGGTCGGGTGCGTCCGTGCCACTGTGATCGGGATCTTGCGATACGCGAGACGACGTGCCGTCAAAGGAGGAAATCGTGTCGATCACACGAAGACTGATGGGTGTCCTTGCCGCAGTGGTGACCACGTCCGTGCTGGTGGCGGGCCCGGCGGTGGCGGGGGAGCAGGGCGAGTACAGCGCGATGGGAACGTGGGCCTGCACGTTGCCCGCTGGAAAGACCTACACCGCCGTTCGACGGGACTACAATACGTGCGTTTCGGGCTACTACGCCGACACCCTTTATGTGGAGACGCCGTCCGATGGCCTGTGGGCCTGCATGGCGCCGTCCGGGTGGACCTACACCGCGGTGCGCAGCAACTACAGCACCTGCAGATCCGGGTACTACGCGGACTCGCTCGCACTGGCGACTCCGAGCGAGGGGCTTTCCGCCTGCACGCTTCCGGCGGGATGGACTTACACCTACGTGCGCAACAACTACAGCACCTGCAGGTCGGGCTTCTACGCCGAGTCTCTGCATCTCGCGGTCCCGCGCGCGGGCATCTGGGCGTGCACCGTCCCGAATGGATTCACCTACACCGCGGTGCGCAGTGACTACAACATCTGCAGGTCCGGCTACAACGCGACGTCGTTCCTGCTGGCGTAGCAGGCCGACCACGGCCAGCTCAGGATTCGCGGCCCGCGATGGCGGCCAACTCCTGGCGACGCCGAGCTTGGCGTACACGTGGGACAGGTGGGTCTTCACTGTGGCCCCGGTGTAGGCGATCGCGTCGTCGAGGGTCATGGCACCGCCCTCGGCGAACGCGGTCTTATCCAGCGGTGTGAGGTGGTGGGGGTGGCCGAACTCCTCGCGGGATCCACTGACAACGTCCGTTGTCATTGACAACTGCGCACTACCGGCGAGTAACTACCTTTCAGTATGTTGTGGCTCCGATCACAAAGTCACCCTGCGACTACGGAGCGGATATGTCACGACTATTAAGGGTTGGTTCACTCGTCGCTCTCACCATGGCGCTTGTCGCCGCGCCCTCGGCGACCGCCGTCGAGGTCAATCCGTACGAGCGTGGGCCTGCCCCCACGGTCGCCGGTATCGAGGCGAGCCGCGGGTACTTCGCGACCGCGCAGGTGAGCGTGGCGCGGTCCAGCGTCAGCGGATTCGGTGGCGGGACGATCTACTACCCGACCGACACCAGCCAGGGCACCTTCGGCGGTGTCGCGATCTCGCCCGGGTTCACCGCCGACCAGTCGACGCTGACCTGGGTCGGGCCGCGGCTGGCGTCGCAGGGCTTCGTCGTGTTCATCATCGACACGCTCAGCCGCTACGACTACCCGCCCAGCCGCGGCACCCAGCTGCTGGCGGCGCTGGACTACCTGACCGGGCAGAGCAGTGTCCGCTCCCGGGTGGACGCGAGCAGGTTGGCCGTGGCCGGGCACTCCATGGGCGGCGGCGGTTCGCTGGAGGCCGCCAACAAGCGGCCCGCCCTGCAGGCCGCGATCCCGCTCGCGCCGTGGCACACCACCAAGAACTGGTCGAACGTGCGGGTGCCGACGTTCATCATCGCCGGGCAGAACGACACCGTCGCCGCGCCCGCGAGCCACGCGAAGCCGTTCTACGACTCCATGACGAGCGCGCCGGACAAGGCGTACATGGAACTGGCCGGGGCGAGCCACTACTTCCCGAACACGGCGAACACCACGATGGCCAAGTACATGATCTCGTGGTCGAAGCGGTTCATCGACAACGACGTGCGGTACGAGCAGTTCCTCTGCCCGCGCCCGACCGACTCGACCATCCTGCGCTACCTCGACACCTGCCCGCACTCCTGACCGGCCTCGATGGCCCGGCGCGACCGCCGGGCCACCGAGTTTGGCGGCCTGACCCTGGGGGTATTTCCGCGCCATGGCGCCCCGCGAGGAGTTCGGCGCGGCGGGTGCGGACGCCGCGGGCACGACGCTGGGGGTCGAAGAGGAGTTTCTCCTCGTGGACGCCCGCACCGGGTCGCCGGTGCCGCAGGCGCAAGCCGTGCTGGCCCTGGTCCGGGCCGAGCCGGGGCCGACCCAGTGGCATGCCGAGCTGTTCCAGACCCAGGTGGAAGGCGCGACCGGGGTCTGCCGATCGCTCGACGAGGTCGCCGCCCAGATCGTCTCCGGTCGACGGCTGCTCGCCCAAGCCGCGAGCGCGCTGGGTGTGCGAGCGGTCGCGACGGGTGTGCCGGTGCTGGGCGACGCGCTGCCGGTGCGGACCGAAGGCGGGCGGTTCGCCGCGATCGAGGGTGTCTACACCGGACTTATCCGGGACTACCAGGCTTGCGGCTGCCATGTCCACGTCGGCGTGGCCGACCGGGAGACCGCTGTCGGCGTGCTCAACCATGTCGCGCCCTGGCTGCCCACGCTCCTGGCGCTTTCGGTGAACTCTCCTTTGCGCTACGGGCACGACCAGGGCTATCAGAGCTGGCGGGCCGTCGAGCAGTCGCGGTTCCCCGGCTCGGGGCTGCCACCGTGGTTCGCCTCGGCGGCCGACTACGACCGGGCGGTCGAGCGGCTTGTCGACTGCGGGGTCCTGGTCGACGAGCGGATGTCGTTCTGGTTCGTCCGGCTGTCCTCGCACCTGCCGACCGTGGAGTTCCGGGTGGCCGACTCGACGGTCGAGGCATGGGAATCGGTGCTGCAGGCGGCGTTGAGCCGTGCCTTGGTGCGCGCGGCGGTCGCGGACTTGGAGGCGGGCCGCGAGGGTCCTCGGCTCGATGCGCAGGTGGCCGCGGCCGCGGTGTGGTCGGCGGCGCGCTACGGAGTCGACGGCCCAGCGGTGCACCCGATCGACGGCGTCCTGACGACCGGGCGCCGGATGGTCGCGGAGCTGCTCGCCAAAGTGGGGCCGGTCCTGGCGGCCGACGGTGACTTCGTGCGGGTCGCGTGCTCGCTGCTTCGCCTGCGCGGCACCGGGGCCGAGCTGCAGCGAGCCGCGGGGCCCGACGCGGTTGTGACGATGCTCGCGGATCGGCTGGTCGAGGGCGTGGACTTCGACGGCGTGGGTACACAAGCCCTTGGGAGGACCTGATGACCAGCCCGACACTGCCTGACGCACGCGGCGAGCTCTCCGCGGCGGTCCGCGCCGCCATCCTGGGCGACGACCGGGCGCTGCCCGCGTCCGTGTCCGCCGACCCGTACGGCGAAGACCTGACTCTCGCGCTGCACCTGTGCTACGAGCTGCATTACCGCGGTTTCGCCGAGGGGCTCGGCGACCTGGAGTGGTCGCCCGAGCTGCTCCGGCTGCGTGCCGCCATGGAGCGCGTGTTTCTCGACGCCGTCCGTACGGACGTCCAAGGCGGGTCCGATGTGTCCGGTGAGCTGGAGAAGCTGCTCATCGAGACCGTGCCGGGGTCCGGGGTGTCGCATTTCCTGCGCGACCAAGGCGATGCGTGGCACCTGCGCGAGTACTTCATCCACCGCTCGGTCTACCACCTCAAGGAGGCCGACCCGCACGCTTGGGTCATCCCCCGGCTGCACGGCCGGGCGAAGGCCGCGCTCGTGGCGGTCGAGTTCGACGAGTTCGGCGGCGGCCGGGCCGAGCGGATGCACTCCCAGCTCTACGCCGACCTCCTCGCCGACGCGGGGTTGGACAACGGGTACTGGGACTACCTCGACATCGTCCCCGCGCCCGCGATCGCCGTCGTCAACCTCATGTCGCTGTTCGGGCTGCACCGCGCGCACCGGGGCGCCCTCGTCGGCCACTTCGCGGCGGCGGAGATCACCACCGCGCCCAGCGCCGGACGGATCGTCAAGGCCGTCGACCGGCTCGGGTTCGGGCCCGCCTGCCGGTTCTTCTTCAGCGAACACGTGGAAGCGGACGCGGTCCACGAGCAGGTCATGCGGGAGGACGTCATCGGCGGCCTGCTGGACGACGAACCGGAACTCGCGGCGGCGGTGGTGCTGGGGATCCAAGGCACTGAGTTGCTCGAGGCCCGGCTGGCCGAACACCTGCTGACGTCGTGGCGGGTGGACCGGACGTCGCTGCTGGTGGACCAGCGGGTCAGCGCGGCTGGCTGACCCGGTCGGCGCGGATGACGACGAGCTCTTCGTGCCTGCTGCCAGGTGTCACCAGTCCCCGGCTTTCGAGAAGGTCGACCCGCTGGTTCATGACAGGGCCGAACGGTTCGTCCTGGCGGGCGACGACGGCCGCCTTGAGGCCGCCGCCGCGGAGCTGGTGCAGGGTGGTGTCGGCGTCGCAGAGTCCTGAGTGGACGACCAGCAGGGTTCCGTTCGGTGCCAGCAGGTCTGGGGCCAAGGCGCAGAGGCGGTCGAGGATGGCCCGGCCGTTGTGGCCCGCGTCCCAGGCTCGGGCGCGGCCATGTTTTGGGGGTTGCGGGGAGGAAGCGGGAACGTAGGGGGGATTGGCGAGGATCAGGTCGAATTTGCGGCCCAGGGCCAGGTCCAGGGCGTCGCCGTGTTCGACGAAGACGCGTGCGCGCCTGAGCTTGGCGTTGAGGCGGGCGGTCAGCACGGCTCTCAGGCTGACATCGGCGGCGATGACGTGTCTGGCTCCCGCTTTGGCGGCGGCGATGGCTACCGCGCCGGTTCCGGTGCCCACGTCGAGAACGGTGCCACCGGGTGGGATCGCGGCCGCCTCGAAGGCGTCCAGCAGCAGCCTGGTGTCGGACTGTGGCCGGTAGACGCCCGGCGGTCGCAGTAGCAGCATGGGCGGCGGATACCCTGCGCCGCAACGGGTCTAAACCTCACGGACCTTCCTGCGGTGACTGGCGTCGCACAGGGGGTAGATGCTGCTTCGGTGGCAGGCGCACAGGGCGGTCACGAAGCGGTCCGAGTGGACGGTCTTTCCGTCCTCTGTGGTGAGCTCCACAGGGCCCTCGATGAGGATTGGGCCGTTCTTGGTCGTGCGGACTCTTCTTTCCATTCGGGGAGGATTCCCCGCCGCGGCCCGGTTCAACCGCGGCGGGGCTCCCTATGGAGTCACTCGCGGGGCACGGATACCGTCGATGATCCGGGTCCACCCCTCGGCGCCATGTTCGTCACTGACTGCTGCCAAGTTGGTAATTCGGCTACCGCACAGTGCCCCGATTCGACACCGGGTCACCAAGCCGGTACTCGCCCGTCTGGCGGAAGCCGTTACGGAGGGGCCGATCGGCCGGAGTCATTCTCTCGAATGGCTACGCCGGGGCTGGCTTCGTCGCGCTGTGTCGTAGGAGCGCGACCGTCCACGCGCAGCCCAGGAGGGCGACACCCGCCGCGACACCGAACGCCCAGGGGATGCCCGCCGAGCGGGCCACGAGCCCGAGCAGGATCGGGCCGCCGCCGAGGCCGAGGTCGAGGAACGCGCTCGCGGTGCCCGCCGCGGCTCCCCGATCGGCTGGCCCCGCGCTCGCGAAGATCGCGGAGAAGAAAGCCGGGGTGCTGAACGTGATGCCCAAGGCCATCAGCACCGCGCCGGCGATCAGCCCGACCGGCGTCGTCCAGAGCGCCATGGTTGACAAGCCGGCGGCCATGACCACGAGCGCGGCCGACGCCAGCGACAGCGACGGCACCCGGTCCGGAACCTTGGCGAAGACGATCCGGCAGACCACGACGACGGCCCCGTAGACGAACAGCGGCAGGCTCGTGGCCGCCAAGCCGACCTCGCCCGCGTGCAGGGAGACGAAGGCGAGGAAGCCGCTCATCGCCATGACGGAGGTGAAGAAGCCGATGCCGGGGGCGAGCGCCCTGCGGTGGATGAGCTGAACCGGCTCGCTCGTGGGCTCGCTCGGCGCGCGGGTCTCGCCGATGCCGAGCACGACGAGCGCGCTCAGCCCCACGACTATCGCCGCGCCCATCCAGGCGGTGGTGAAGTTGCCGCGCTCCAACAGGAGTTCGCCCAGCGGAGGGCCGAGCGCGAGGCCCAGGTAGAGACCGAGCGAGTTGTAGCTCAGCGCCTCGCCCATGCGGCTCGGCGGCGCCAGGTCGGCCAGCGCGGCGAAGCCCGCCACGACGAACGCGGCTTCGGCGACCCCGAGCAGCAGGCGCAGTGCCACGACCATCGGCAGGGTGTCGACGAGCGGCGTAAGGGCCAGTGCGATCGCGGCCAGCAGGGCCCCAGCGACGAGCGGCACCCGCCTGCCGACCCGGTCGGAGAGGCGCCCGGCGAACGGGCGCAGAATGAGCGACGACACGGCGAACGCGCCGAACGCGAGCCCGGCGCCCGCGGTGTCCGACCCGACGGGGCCGGTGACGTAGAGCGGCAGCGTGTAGATGGCCACGCCGACGGCGGTGAAGTAGCCCAGGTCGGCGATTCCGAGCAGCACAAAGGCCGGGGTGAACAGGCGCGCGTTGGTCGTCACGGGTCCAGGTTGGACTGTGTTGGGCTGGAGCGGAATAGGCCAAGCGTCACGTAAGACCTCTCGCTGCCGGGTTGGTCTGCGGGGCCGCTGTCTACGGAGAGCCGTCCCTCAGGGTTCGCATGTCCGGGGGTGCAGGGCAAGCGAGTTGTCCCTGAAGGTCTGCTTGTCCAGGTGGCAGGGATTAAAAGCATCCCGTGGGGATTCGCTTGTTCGGGGTGGGCTGTGGGCGGGCTGCTTGTGGGGCGGGTGCCGTTAGGTGGCGGTTGGGTGTCAGATACGGGGCGATTTGTTTTGGCTGCCAGGAGGTGAATCGTGGTGGTGATGATGTTGTGTCAGCGTGGGCGGGAGCCGTAATCGCCGAAAGGGTTGTCGCGTTCGCGTACTGCTTCGCGGATTCCGATGGTGGCGGAACGTTCCACGAAATCTCGGCCTTCCTGGGTGTGCCTTGCCACACCGTCGAACAAGGTGCCGAGTGTCCTTGTGGAGTTGATGCCCATGTTCTCCGCCGTCTGGTTGCACAGCAGTTTGAGCATTCGCAGCTGGTTGAGTGGGACCTGGGCCATCCTCTTCGCGAACGCGGTGGCGTGGTCCAGCAGTTGGTCATCCGGGACGCATTCGAGGATGAGGCCTATGTCCGCTGCCTCCTTCGCCCGGATTTCGTCGCCGGTCAGGAGGTACCGCTTGGCTTTCTCGAAGCCGAGGCGGTAGACCCACATCGCGGTCGTCGGGGTTCCCCACACTCGTGAGGGTGGGTAGCCGAAGGACGCACTTTCGCCGGCGATGATGATGTCCGAGCACAAAACCATGTCCGTGCCGCCCGCGATGCACCAGCCCTGTACCGCTGAGATCGTGGGTTTGGTGGCGTACCAGAGTTTCATGTAGGTGTCGACGAACCTTGACATCTCGCGCATGTCCATCACCGAGTCCCATGCCCGGTCCATGGTCGCCTCGGTTGCCTGCAGTTCCGTCGACCAGTCGAGGCCGTAGCCCGCGCAGAAGGCAGGCCCCTCGGCGCGCAGCAGGATCACCCGGACTTCCGGGTCGTCGTCGGCTTCGTCTATAGCCGCACCGAGTTCGTCGCGTAGGGCCAAGGTGATGGTGTTGTACTCAGCTGCCCGCGACAGGATGATTGATCGGACACCCGCCTCGGTTTCGGTGCGCAGGGTCTCAGGCATCGAAGTCTCCTCCGCGTGGTTTGGCGCGCTGGATGATCGTGGTGGTGTCGATCCCCGTGGGCAGGGTGCCGAAAGCGACCCCCCAGTCGCTGTCGAGACGTGACGCGCAAAATGCGTCGGCGACCGCTGGGTTGCCGTGGCGCACCAGCAGGGAACCCTGTAGTACCAGGGCCATTGACTCGACGATCCGCCTTGCCCGGTATTGGATGTCGTCGAAGTGTGACAATTCCTTTCGGACCCGGGCGACCGCGTTGTCCAGCCGGGCGTCGGTGCCTGCGGCCAGGTCGACTTCGGCGAAGAACGCCTCCACCGACTCCGGCTGCTTCGCCATGGCGCGCAGCGAATCCAGCGCCGCGACGTTTCCGGAACCCTCCCAGATGGACGGCAGTGGCGACTCTCGGTAAAGCCTGGGCATCCCGGACTCCTCGACATACCCGTTGCCGCCCAGGCATTCCAGCGCCTCCGCCGCGTGGGCGGGGGCGCGCTTGCAGACCCAGTACTTGGTCACCGCCAACCCCACCCGGCGGACCATCGCCTCCTGTTCGTCGCCGGCTATGGCGCGGTCGACCGCTCCCGCGAGCCGCATTCCGACGACAGTCGCCGCTTCCGCCTCGATCGCGAGGTCGGCCAAGACGTTCACCATCAGCGGCTGTTCGATAAGTTTCGCCCCGAAAGCGTCCCGGTGGGTCGCGTGGTGGACCGCCTGGGCGACGCCCTGACGCATCCCGGACGCCGAGCCGACCGCGCAGTCCAGACGGGTCAGGTTGACCATCTGGATGATCGTCGGTACCCCGCGCCCCTCCTCGCCGACGCGCCAGCCGATGGCGTTGTCGTACTCGATCTCCGAGGACGCGTTGGACCGGTTGCCGAGCTTGTCCTTGAGGCGCTGCAATCGAAGCGCGTTCCTGGTGCCGTCGGGCAGCACCCGCGGCAGCAGGAAGCAGGTCAGCCCGCCGGGCGTCTGGGCGAGGGTGAGGAACAGGTCCGACATCGGCGCCGAGGTGAACCACTTGTGCCCGACGACGGTGTACGTGCCGTCGCTGTTCGGCGTGGCCCGGGTCGTGTTGGCCCGCACGTCGGAGCCACCCTGCTTCTCGGTCATCGACATACCCGCGATCAGGCCCCGCTTGCCGGTCGGCTCCCGCAGCCCGTAGTCGTAGACCGACGCGGTCAGCAGCGGCTCGAAGTCCGCGGCCAGCGTCGGCTCGACCCGCAGCGCGGGGACGGCGGCGTAGGTCATCGAGATCGGGCACAGGTGCCCGGGGTCGGTCTGCCCCCACACGAACATCTTCGCCGCGCGGGCCACGTGCGCCCCCGGCCGCCGGTCCCGCCACGGCGCCGCGTGCAGCCCGTTCTCGACGGCCACCGTCATCAGGTCGTGCCAGTGCGGGTGGAAGTCGACCTCGTCGACCCGATGGCCGAAGCGGTTGTGGGTGCGCAGCACCGGCGGGTACTTCTCGACCAGCCTGCCCCATTCCTGCGCCTGCTCGCCGCCCGCGAGCGTGCCGAGCGCGTGCAAGTCGGGTTCCGCCCACCCGGCGCCCTCGCGACGCAGGCCTTCAAGCAGCGCTGGGTACTCGGCGACGTCGTAGCCGGTCAGCGGCGGAACCTGGTTGGTGACCTCGTGCGTGGCGGGCATCGGGCTCCTCCGTCGGGTGGTGTCGGCGCGTTTCGACGGTAGCCCCCGGCGTAGGTCTGAAGCAAGGTTCAATTCTTGCGGTGGTTGAATGCGGGGGTGGCGTATCGCAAGACCGAGGCCGTGCTCAAGAAGCAGGCCATGACCCGGGAACGCATCGTCCGCGCGGCGACCGAGCTGGTCGTCGAGGAGGGGTATGCCGGGTGCTCGATGGCCGGTGTCGCCCGGCGGGCCGAGGTGGCGACCGGGTCGATCTACCAGTTCTTCCCCAGCAAGGGAGAACTGTTCGCGGAGGTGTTCCGCACGGCGTCGAGCCGCGAGGTCGTCGCCGCGTCCCAGGCGGGCGCCGAGCGGCTGACGTCGTCGGCCCGAGGGGCGATCCTCGCGGCGGTCGAGACGTTCTGCGCGCGCGCCATGCGCTCGCCGAAACTGGCGTACGCGCTGATCGCCGAGCCGGTCGACCCACTCGTCGAAGCTGAGCGGCTGGTCTTCCACCGGTCGTATTCCGACATCTTGGCGAGCGCGATCGACGCCGCCATCGCCGCGGGCGAGATCCCCGACCAGGACGCGGGGATCACCGCCGCGGGCATCGTCGGCGCCATCAGCGACGTGCTTGTGCTCCCGCTGTCCCGAGGGGACACCGGCGAGATGGTGTTGCCCGCCCTGCTGGCCTTCGTCGACCGGGCGCTGGGCACGCCTTAGCGGTTCGCGAGAACCCGGCTGCCCAGCCACCCGCCGTACACGGCCAGACCCAGCACACCGAGCTTGCGGGTCCGCTTCATGGCGACCGCGGCGCCCAGGACGACCTCAGTGGCCCCGTTGCGGTAGATCCACTGCTCGGTGTCCTCGGGGAACGCCTTCACCGAGACCGGCTCGAACGCCTTGGGCGCGACGAAATGGGCGGCGCCGACAGCGGCGATCGCGAGTCCGAGCAGGCGGGACATGGCAGTCCTCTCGTCGTTCGTTCAGTGCGCCGACCATACGCGGTGCGCATGATCGCCGGTGTCGGCGGTTCGGGGGACACTTGTGGGCGTGCCCGTATCGCTGCACCACATCGTCATCGACGCCCACGACCTGCCCGGCCTCGCCCGCTTCTGGGCCGACGTGCTCGGCTGGAAGATCCTTTCGGTTCGGGAACGGGAGGTCGTCGTCGGCGAGCACGAAACGGCCTCCGTCGGGTTGTGCTTCATGCCGGTCACGGACCGCAAGGTGGTCAAGAACCGGCTGCACCTCGACTTGACCTCATCACCGGAGGACCGCGACGCCGAGATCGATCGGATCCTCGCCCTTGGCGCCACGAGGGTCGAGATCGGGCAGACGGGGGAGGAGTCGTGGACGGTGTTGGCCGACCCTGAGGGGAACGAATTCTGCGTCGTGCGACCGAAGACGACTCTGATCACATAAGGACTAAGATTCCGCCAGCCACGCCAGCATGGTGCCGCGCGACCAGCAGCGGCCGATGGCCTCGGCGCGCAGAGTCGACTGGTCGAACACCGCCAGACCGATGATGCTGTGGCCGGAGGCGCGGCGATCGCCAAGGGTCGGTATCGCAGGCGCGACTCCGACTCCTTCCGCTGACACCCACGCCACCGGCCGGTCTGTCGCCGCTTCGTCGAGGCGGTGCAGGAAGCGCAGCCGGCACTCAAGCGGCAACCGGGACAGCGCCCATGTCGTGGTGACGACCGGCAGGGCGTCCGCGGGCACACGGGCGAAGGCGTCGGGCAGCACCTCGACGGGGTCGCCTCGCAGCAGCAGCGGAGGGGCAGCCGCCGCCAACGCCAGCTCCGCTTCGAGCCGTGCGGCCCGCTCCGGCTGGTCCGGCCACAGGCAGGCGCGCAGCCATCGGGCGTCGTCCGCGTCGGTCACGTCGACCGGATCGAGGTCGACGCCGACCCGGGCGACGACCTCGGGCATCGTCCGCGTCGGGATGGGCCGGTCTCCCACGACCGACGCCGACATCCGCACGGGAGAGGACGGGTCGCCCAGGGATTGTCCGTTGCCGTAGGCGATGCCGACGCGATCGACAGTGAGGTTGAGCCCGGCCGAGCAGCCAACATCGATGAGCCCGACCGTGTTCGCGCCTACCCGGCGTGCCGCCTCGGCGATTGCCGGGTACAGCACGGCGCAGCGTCCAGTCTCGTCGGTCCGCGGCTGCCTGCGCATCGCGATGGCCACCACCGAGTCGGTCATTCGCAGCAGCGTGTCGATCGCCGCGTCCGCGGCGGCGTCGCCGTCCGCCGCGGCATAGGCGGCGGCAAGCGCGGGGGCGTGTCCGGCGAGGGCGAGGTCGTGCAGCGCGGCGAGGATCACCGTGGGATGCCGCTTGCGCGCGGGCGCCGCCTCGATGGCGAGCAGCGCCTCGCCGGACTCACTCAGGGCGACGGCGACCCGCTCGTACAGCGTCTCGGCGGCGTCGACCTCACCGAAGCGTCGATACACCTGAGCGAGCGTGCGGGCCCTACCTGCGGTCGGCATCCCGACGATTCTAGTGACAGGCCTAGTTCCCCGTCACCGCCGCGGCCGGGTCGGTGATCGGCACAACAACCGCGGTGTCCTCCGTCCGGCCGCGCAAGGTGACCGTGTCGGTGGCACGCCAGCGGGCCGCTTCCTCGGGCGCCGCCGCCGCTGCCGCGCGGGAGGAGGCGACCAGGCGGCCGGGGATGGACTTCGCCAGTTCGGTCAGGCGCGCTGCCTCGTTGACCGGGTCGCCGATCACCGTGTACTCGAAGCGGCGTTCGTCGCCGATGTTGCCCGCCACAGCCATCCCGGCGGCCACCCCGATCCCGGCCGGACACTCAGGAACCTCCACCGGCAGCCGAGCGGCGATCGCGCGGGCGGCGGCCAGCGCGCGGCCCGCGTTGTCGTCAAGCGGGACGGGGGCACCGAAGACGCCCAAGGCGGCGTCGCCGACGAACTTGTTGACCAAGCCGCCGTGGGCGTCGATCTCGTCGACGACGACGGCGAAGAACCGGTTGAGCATTCCCACCACTTCCTCGGGTGGGCGGGTGGCGGCCAGGGTGGTGGAGCCGACGATGTCGACGAAGATCACCGCTACCTCGCGGACCTCACCGCCCAGGTGGGTCTCGCCGTCGGCGACGGCCTCGTCGGCGACCGACTGGCCGACGTGTCGGCCGAACAGGTCGCGGATTCGCTCGCGTTCGCGCAGGCCCGCGGCCATCCGGTTGAAGCCCGCCTGCAGCAGGCCCAACTCGGTGCCGTCGTACACCGGGATCTCCAGATCCAGCTGCCCGCGCTGGACCCGGGACATCCCGTCGCGCACCGACTGGATCGGGGCGACGGTCGCGCGGGCGTTGATGACCATCACCAGCAGGCCCACGATCAGCACGATGCCGCCGAGGACGATCACGGTCGTGGCGAGCTGGTCGGTCGAGACGTTCTTGCGGGCCAGGGCGAACACGGCGACCGCCACCACACCGATGACCGGCACGCCCGTGCCCAGCGCCCAGAACACCAGCATCCGCACCAGCACACCCGCGCCACCCACCCTGGTCGGCGGGTCGTTGGTCAGCGCCTTCGCCGCGACCGGGCGCAGCGCGAACTCCGTGAGCAGGTAGGCGATCGCGCAGACCACGATGCCGGCGAACCCGACGGTGAACGCCACCGTCGCGACCTGTTTCGGTTGCAGGACAGCGAAAGTGCCGGTGAACAGCACCGTGGCCAGCCCCCATAGCGACGCCTGCATCAGGGTCAGCCGCATCGGCACCCGCACAGTCGCGCGGCGGTCGGCGGCGGTCGGGACGCGGCGTTCCATCGACCAGCGCAGCACCCCGAGCGCCCGCCTGGTGCCCCAGGTCCAGCCGATGACCAGGGCGACCAACACATAGGTGGGTGCGCCGATGATGGCGACCAGCCGGGTGCGGTCGTCGAGGCCGGGGCCGGGAAGGACCACGATCTGCAGCACGGCCACGACGACCGCGCCGATCAGGTTGGCCAGCACCAGACTCACGGTGATCAAGCCCTGCACCCGGATTCGCAGGGTCCGCTGATCCTGGTCGGCGCCGCCGAGCAGCGGTGAGCCGAACGGCGCGCGGGACCGGTTCAGCCGGGCGCGGTCGCCGGTGGTCAACGGACCGCGATCGGGATGAGCATCATTGGCCTCCGCTACAACCGTGGAGCCGAGGCGGCAACCGTCCCGCACTCCCGCTCGGCGAGGTGGTTCGGCGAGCGTATCCACGGTGTTCCCGCACGTCGAGCGGCCATTCCGCGGGCGTGCCGAGGTCGGGTTTATCTGTCGGAATCGGACTATTCGGCGCGGGCCGTTTGCTAGGTTCAGCACTAGACGGCGGTTTTGCGCACCCGGTGTCGACGTCGCGTCGGGCTGCCCCGACGCCAGGGCCCCCTGCGGCCGCTGGCGAAGTCATCCTGCCTAAGTGCGGTTCGACAACAAATCAGCGTTCGCACAACTCTGGTAACGGGAAAATTTCCGCCCGAGCAGAGTCTTCCCAAACATTCACTCTCCCGCATAGGTTGCAACGGCCCCTGCCCCCTAAGCCCAAGGAGAAGGCAATGGGACGTCCCCCCACCACCCTGCGCGCAGCAGGTATCGCGACGCTGGCCGCGGCCGCGCTCGCGATGACCCCGCTGGCCTCGACCGCCCCGGCGGCCGCGTTCGTCAACGGCAACACCGCCGCGGAATGTGTCACCCCGCAGCAGAACTCCTCCGCCAGGGGCGGCTGGGGTCCCGACCATGAGGTGATGACGGCCTGGGACATCGCCCGCGTCGAATCGCAGAGCAAGAAGTTACTGGAGCAGAAGCGCGCCGAGGGCAAGTTCGTCCCGCAGGGCGCGTTGGCCGCGGCCACGATCCCCACCTACGTCCACGTGATGGCGGGCGCGAACGGCCACGGCAACGTCACCGACGCACAGATCGCCGCCCAGATCGACGTCCTCAACAAGACGTTCGGCGGCCAGGAGTCCTCGCAGGCCTCCAACACCGGCTTCACCTTCACCCTCGCCGGCGTCGACCGCTTCTTCAACGACAACTGGCACAAGGACCGCCAGAGCTCGAAGTACCGCTCCCAGACCCGCCAAGGCGGCATGAACGCGCTGAACATCTGGCTGGTCGACTTCGACTACCTCGGCATCGCCACGTTCCCCTGGAGCGGCAGCGCCGCCGTCGACGGCATCCGCGTCCACTGGGACTCCCTGCCGGGCGGCAGCATCGCCAACTACAACCTGGGCGAGACCGGCACGCACGAGGCGGGCCACTGGCTGGGGCTCTACCACACCTTCCAGGGTGGCTGCACCTCCACCAATGACGAGGTCGGGGACACCCCGGCGCAGTCCAGCTCCACCAACGGCTGCCCCGTCGGCCGCGACTCCTGCTCGCTGCCGGGTCTCGACCCGATCCACAACTACATGGACTACTCCTACGACTCCTGCTACAACCAGTTCACCCCTGGCCAGAGCCAGCGGATGAGCGACATGTGGACCGCTTACCGGGCGTAAGGCACTGAACAGTGCGCCCCACACTCCTGCCGGTGTGGGGCGCACTGTCGTGTGTGGACAAACGAGACGAGCCAGGAGCTACCGGGAAGAGCCAGCGAGCATTCGAATCAGGTCGGTCAGTACGGCCACCTCGATCGTCGGGTCGATAGCCCGCTGCAAGCCCAACCCGATCCCCAAGCTCAGCAGGGCAGTCGCGGCGGCATCGGCGGGCATCGGAAGCTTGATCCCCAATTCCTCCGCCTGAGCCGTGATCAGCGCGGCTATCAAATCCCGGATCATCCGATCGCGGTTCGCCAGTTCCTTGCGCACCACATCATCGCGCCGCGCGCTGATCGCGAACTCGACTTCCAGGGCCGTCCACCCCACATTGCCGATGTTCTCCTCGGCCCACTTCTGGAACGCGGACAGGCGTTCCTCGATGGTGTCGGCCCCCGTGATCGCCTCGGCGATCTTCATGGCCTTCTCGGCGTGGATGTCGTCGAGGACCGCCAGGCACAGTTCGTCCTTGTTGCGGAAGTTCGAGTACACCGCGCCTTTCGAATAGCCGGCGGCGTCGGCGACCTTTTCCAGTGAGGTCACCGAGTAGCCCTCGGCGAGGAACATCTCCTTCGCCGTGGCCACCAGGTGCGCTCGGGTGCGCGCCTGGCTCTCAGCCCGCGTCAGTCTCGGCATGCCACCACCTTAACCCTCCTCGGTATCAGGATACCGTCGGTCTCCAGATACGCCAACCGGTGGTATTCGAATACTGTTAGTCTCCCGTTGACCCGAGGAGGTGTCATGCGGCGCGGTCTTGTCATCGGATGTGGCGGCACGCTGGGTGCGGCGTGGACGGTCGGCGCGCTGGTCGCGATCGAGGAGGCGTTCGGCTGGGATCCGCGGACGGCCGACGTGCTCGTCGGGACCTCCGCGGGGGCCGAGTTCGTGACGCTGCTGGGCAGCGGCGTCGGGGTGGCCGAACTGCTCGACGCGCACCGAGGGCTTCCTGGCGTACGCGACACGGTCGCCAAGCATCTCGCGGCTGCTCCGCGCAGGTTTCCGCCGCTCCCGCGCGCACGCTTCGGCTCGCTCAAGCTGGCCCGCCGCCGGGACGTCGCGGGTATGACCAGGTTGACCGGGCTGCTCCCGATCGGGTCCGGCCACCCGGCCTGGCTGATCGATTTGGTCGACGCCCTCGTTCCGGCGGGCGGCTGGGTGAAGCACCCGGCGGCCTGGGTGGTCGGGTGCGACTACGACACCGGCGAGCGCGTCGCCTTCGGGGCGCCGACCGCGCCGACTGCCTCGCTGAAGGACGCCGTGTGCGCCTCTTGGGCGGTCCCGGGCTGGTTCCCGCCGGTCGAGATCGACGGCCGCCGCTTCGCCGACGGCGGCATCGCCTCACCCACTTCCGCCGACCTGCTGCTCCCGCTGGGACTCGACGAGGTCGTCGTGCTCGCGCCGATGGCCTCGGTGAATCCCGGGCGGCCCAAGGGTTTGCGCCGCGTCGAGCAGCTCGTGCGGACCCGGATGACCCGCATGGTCGACGCCGAAGTCGCCGCGCTGCGGGCCGCTGGGACGAAGGTGCTGCGCCTCGACCCCGGTCCCGAAGACCTGGCCGCGATGGGCGCGAACGTCATGGACGGCAGGCGCGCGGCCCGCGTCCTGGAGACCTCGCTGCGCACCAGCCGCGCCGCTGTCCGCGACCGCACTGTCCGAAAGGGATGATCGTGGCGATTCTCAAGCGCAGATACCCGAAACTCGCACTCGCCGATGCCGTGGTGGTGGTGACCGGCGGTGCCCGTGGCATCGGCCGTGCCACCGCGACCGCGTTCGCCGCCCGCGGCGCGACCGTCCACTTGGGCGATCTCGACGGCGAGGCGGCCAAGGAGGCGGCGGAAAGCATCGGCGGAAAAGTCCGGGCGCACGAACTCGACGTGACGTCGCGGCCGTCGTTCGCCGCGTTCGTCGAAGAGGTGCTCGCCGAACACGGCCACATCGCCGTGCTGGTCAACAACGCGGGCGTGATGCCGCTCGGCGGGTTCCTGGAGGAGTGCGACGCGCTGTCGCGCACGACGCTCAACGTCAACATCTGGGGCCTGATCCACGGCATGCGCCTGGTGATGCCCAGCATGATCGCCCGCGGCCGAGGCCATGTCGTCAACATCGCGTCCATGGCGGGCAAGATCCCGCTGCCGGGCATGGCGGTCTACAACGCCAGCAAGTTCGCCGCCGTCGGCCTCACCGCCGCCGTGCGCCGCGAGTACGCCGACACCGGTGTGAGCGTCAGCGCGGTGCTGCCCAGCGCGGTCCGCACCGAACTCGCCTCGGGCGCGCCGCTGGGCCGGGGAATGCCGACCGTGGACCCGGAGGTGATCGCCGCCGCCGTGGTGGGCAGCTGCCGGACCCGCAAGGCGGAGATCCCGGTCCCCGGATTCCTCGCCGGATGGGACATCCTGGACGCGGTGACACCGGAACCGGTGATGCGGGTCGGCAGGCGGGCGCTCGGCGACCGCCGCGCGCTCACGTCCCTGGACCGCAAAACCCGGGCGGCGTATGAGAACCGAGTCGCGGGCCAGGCCCACGCGCACGCGCTCGCCATCGAGGAGGAACTGTGAGGCCAGACCACGAGGTCGTCATCGTCGGCGCCGGATTCGGCGGCATGGGGGCGGCCATCGAGTTCAAGCGCCAAGGCGTCAAGGACCTGTTGATCCTCGAACGCGAGGACGATCTCGGTGGTACTTGGCACGTCAACCGGTACCCGGGTCTCGCGGTGGACATCGCCTCGGTCACGTACTCGTATTCCTTCGAGCCCAACCCCCACTGGTCGCGGCTGTTCGCCCCCGGCGCGGAGCTCAAGCGCTACGCCGAGCACGTCGCCGACAAGTACGACCTGCGCGGGCACATGCGCTTTGGCGCCGTCGTCGAGGGCGCGCGCTGGGACGAGGACACTCACTTGTGGACGGTGGCCATCGCCGGCTCCACGCCGGTGACCACCCGCTACCTCGTGACCGCCACCGGGTTCCTGTCGCAGCCGCACACCCCGGACATCCCAGGCATCGACACCTTCGCCGGCGAGATCATCCACACCACGGCGTGGAAGGACACCTACGACCTCGCGGGCAAGCGCGCCGCGGTCATCGGCACCGGCGCCACCGCCGTTCAGCTGATCCCGGAGCTGGCCAAGACCGTCAAGCACCTCACCGTCTTCCAGCGCACCGCGATCTGGGTCGTGCCCAAGATCGACGGCCGCATCCCGCCGGTGGTCCGGCGCCTGTTCGCCAAGGTGCCCATCACCCAGCGGGTGGCCCGGCTGTTCAACACCGCCCTGCTCGAAGTGCTGATGGTGGCGGGCGTGCTGCACTACAAGAAGGTCCCGATCGCCGGCCGGTCCGCCGCCGCGCTGGCCAAGCGGCACCTGTGCAACCAGGTGCGCGACCCGGAGCTGCGCCGCAAGCTCACCCCCGACTACGACTTCGGCTGCAAGCGGCCCACGTTCTCCAACACGTACTTCCGCGCGTTCACCAAGCCGCACGTGCACCTGGAAACCTCGGGCATCGAGCGGATCGAGCCGGACGGCATCGTCGCGGGCGACGGCACCAAGACCAAGATCGACACCCTGGTCCTGGCGACCGGCTTCAACCTCTGGGACGTCAACTTCCCGGCCATCGAGATCATCGGCCGCGAGGGCCGCGACCTCGGGAAGTGGTGGCGCGACACCAGGTTCCAGGCCTACGAGGGCATCACCGTGCCGAAGTTCCCCAACTTCCTCACCCTGGCCAGCCCGTACTCCTACAGCGGCCTGTCCTACTTCACCACCATCGAGACCCAGATGCGCCACATCCACCGGCTGTTCGGCGAGATGCGCAAGCGCGAGGCCGACACCTTCGAGGTCACCGAGCGGGCAAACGACCAGTTCCTCGACCGGGTCACGGCCAAGCTCGACGACTCGGTGTTCTACGCGGGCAGCTGCTCAACGGCGCGCAGCTACTACTTCAACCAGCACGGCGAAGCCGCGATCCTGCGCCCGACCTCGACCCTCAACGCGCTGCGCGAAGCGGGCCGTTTCCCGTTGGACGACTACACCTACGCCTGATCAGGCCGACCGCACCCGGCGCACGTCGGGTGCGGTCAGCCCGAACCGCACCACCCGGGTGAAGTCGACCAGGTCGCCGACGAGAGCGTCCACATCGGACGCCTTCGTGACATCGGAGTCGAGCATCCAGTCGCCGAGCATGTCGAACATGCCGCCGATCATGCCGATGGCCATCCGGTGGGTGTCGACGCCGAGCTCGCCCGTCGGCACGCCGTACTTCTGCCACACCTGCTCGATGTAGGCAGCCGCCCACCGGCGGTTGGACCGGCGCTCGCGCTCGACCGAGGGGGACAGGCCCGCCGCCTCGCCGAAGCTGGCCTTGGCGATGCGCGGGTCGTCGAGGAAGGCGTGGACGAACGTGGAGACCAGCAACTCCATGGCCCGGTCCTCGTCCTCGGGCGCGACGCGCAGCGCCTCGACCATCGCCGCGGTGGCCCGCTCGGTGATGCGGCGGAGCAGGGCGATGTAGCAGTCCTCCCGGCTGTCGAAGACCTCGTAGAAGCTTTTGGTCCCCACGTACGCGGCTTGGCAGATCTGCTCGATCGACGTGTTGTGGTAGCCGTCGGCGGCGAACAGCTCGAGGGCGGCGTCGAGCAGCTGGTCGCGCCGCGCCTGTTTGCGCTGCTCCGCGTCCAGACCGCGGATGCGGCGTCCGGGTGGCGAGGTCATGACTCCACGTTACCGGCATCGATACAGTTCAAACAGGGCGACTGATTAGTAACAAGAGTTCTTGTTCGGAACCGGCCATCGTGCTCTACTCGTTCTCTTGTCCCGTCGCGCCACAGGAGCCGCAGATGCGACCGAAGATCCTCCGAATCGCCCTCACAGCCGCCCTGGCCACCGGCGCCGTGCTCGTCGCGGCCCCGGGAGCGGCCACCGCCGCCCCGACATCAGGCTTCGACGACTGGACGTGCCGGCCCTCGGCCGCGCACCCCAATCCCGTCGTGCTACTGCACGGGCTCGGCGGCAACGGCCCCGGCAACTACTCGTACCTCGGCCCGCAGGTAGCGGCGGCGGGCTACTGCGCCTTCACGCTCACTTACGGGCAGGCCAGTCCGGACTTCCCGGTCGGCGGCACCGTGTCGATCACCAAGTCCGCCCCGGAGATCGCCGCGTTCATCGATCGCGTGCTCACCACCACCGGTGCGGCGAAGGTCGACATCGTGGGCCACTCCGAGGGCGGATTCCAGTCGCTCTACGGCCCCAAGGTGCTCGGCTACAGCGGCAAGGTCGGCCACGTCGTGGCGATGGCCCCGCCCACCCACGGCACCACGTTCGGCGGCCTGGTCAGCGTCGGCGACTTCCTTGGGCTGCGGCCGGTCGTCGACATCGTGCTCGCCACCTTCGGCTGCCAGGCGTGCCCGGAGATCCTCGTCGGCGGCTCCGCCGTCCAGGCCCTGACCAGCGGACCGATCGCCCAGCCCGGCGTCGAGTACACGATCATCGCGACGAAGTACGACGCTCTGGTCACCCCGCACGAGACGTCGTTCGTGCGCGAGCCGGGAGTGCGGAACATGTTCGTCCAGGACGTGTGCCCGTTCGACCCGGTCGGCCACGTCGGGCTCGCGTTCGACAGCGGCGTCGCGCAGATGGTGATCAACGGGCTCGACCCGGCGGCCGCCAAGCCGGTGGTCTGCGGGTTCGGTCCGCCCCTGTAGCAGCGGCCCCGCCTCGCGCGCCGGGGCGATCCACGCCAAGATCAAGTGCGAACTGGCAGCAGTCGGAAATGGCAGCGATCTGCCAGACTGTTGCGCCGAGCACTTGGTGGTGGTGAGTGAGCGTGACGAACGCGGCTGTCCAACGGCTGCCTGCCCCCCGGTTGCCCGCCGAGGTCACGACCTATGTCGGGCGCGGAACAGAGATCCGCGAAGTCAAACGGCTGTTGGGAGTCGCGCCGCTGGTGACGCTCACCGGTCCGGGCGGGGTGGGCAAGACGAGGCTGGCGCTGCGGGTGGCCGCCACGGTCCGGCCGTCGTTCGGCGACGACGTCGTCTTCGTCGGCCTCGCCGAGTTGCACGAGCCGAAACTGCTGGTCAACACGGTCGCCGACCGGCTCGGTCTGGGTGACCGCTCGACCAGGGCGCCGATCGACCTGGTCGTCGACCACCTCCGGGCGCGCAGGCTCCTGTTGGTGCTGGACAACTGCGAGCACCTCGTCGAGGCGAGCGCGCGGCTGGTGGAGGCCATCCTCACCTCGTGCCCGGACGTGGTGGTGCTGGCGACCAGCCGCCAGACGCTCGGGGTCGCGGGCGAGCACGTGCTGCCGGTGCAGCCGCTGGCGGTGCCCGAGCCGGGCGAGTCCGTGGCGGCGATGGAGAACTACGACGCGGTCCGGCTGTTCCTCGACCGCGCGACCGCGGTCGTCCCGTCGTTCACCATCACCGAGGATGGCGTCGAGGACGTGATCCGGCTGTGCCGGGCGCTCGACGGGCTGCCGCTGGCCATCGAACTCGCGGCGGTGCGGCTGCGGTCGCTGTCGGCCCGCCAGCTCGCCGACCGGCTCAACAAGCGGTTCACCCTGCTGACCCAGGCCAACCGGTCCGCGCCGAGCAGGCACGAGACCCTGGCGACCCTGATCGACTGGAGCCACCAGCTGTGCACCGAGCAGGAACGTCTGCTGTGGGCGCGGGCATCGGTGTTCTCCGGTGGCTTCGACCTCGAGGCGGCCGAGGCGGCGTGCTGCGGCGACGGCCTGGACGGCGATGAGCTGCTCGACGTCCTCGACGGCCTGATCGACAAATCCATACTGCTCCGCGAAGAGCACCACGGGCAGGTCCGGTTCCGGATGCTGGAGACGGTCCGGCAGTACGGCGAGGAGCGGCTGCGCGCGAACGGCGATCTCGACCGGATGCGCCGCAGGCACCGCGACTGGTGCACCGGGTTGACAAGCCAGTTCGCCGGCGACTGGTTCAGCCCGGCCCAGCTCGACTGGATCGACCGGATCGACTTCGAGCACGCCAACCTGCGGCAGGCGCTGGACTACTGCATCGGCGGCGCGGGGGAGGCCCTGGTCGGGCTGCGCATGGTGACCGACGTCAAGGAGTACTGGGTCATGCGTGGCCTGCTGACCGAGGGCCGCATGTGGTGCGCCCGCTTGGTCGGCGTCGCCCCCGGCGACACCGCGCCGCGCGCCGCGGCGGGCTGGGTCGACGCGTTCCTCGCTCTCATCCAGGGCGACATCCCCGCCTACGAGACCACATTGGCCGAGGCGGCCGAGGTCGCCGAGCGGATAGGCGACGACAGTGCCCGCGCCTACGTCGACCACATCCGCGCCTACCACGCCCTGATGGGCCACGACGGTGCGCGGGCGGCGGAGCTGTTTCACCGGGCCAGCAAGGCGTTCCAGGAAATGGGCGACCTCAGCGGCGAGCTGTGGTCGCGGTTCAACTACGGCCTGGCCGTCAGCCTGGCCGGCGACCTGACCACCGGCCGCGCGGTGATGCGCGACTGTGTGGATCGGTACACGGAACTGGGCGAGGTGTCCTGGCGGTGCTGGGCCCTGTGGTCACTCAGCGCGGCGGAGTACCTGGCGGGTGAGTACGAGCCTGCGCTGGAGGCAGGCCTGGCGGTACTCAGACTGCAGCGACGCTACGGCGACCGCGCGGTGATGGCCTTCGCCCTGACCGTCCTCGCCGGCTGCTCCACCCACCTCGGCGAACTCCGCCGCGCGGCCCGATTGCTGGGCGCGGCAACAACAGTCTGGCAATCAGTGGGCGCTTCACCGACCAACTACACGGCGTTCGTCGAGCCCATGCGGCGCGACATCATTCTGGTCACCGAGGGCCTGGGCCCAGAAGCCGCCGCCGCGGAATTCACCACCGGCGCCGCACTCCCCAACGACACCGCGATCTCCTATGCGCTTCGCGAGGACATCTCCCGCGTGGCCCCGGAGGCGGCCGAGACACCGTTGACAAAGCGGGAGATGGAAGTCGCCGAACTCGTCGCGAAGGGCATGACGAACCGGGAGATCGCCAAGTCCCTGGTCATCTCCTTGCGCACGGCGGAAACCCACATCGACCACATCCGCACGAAACTGGGCTTCACCAACCGCACACAGATCGCGGCCTGGGTAGCCGGCCGCTAGCCGCCAGTCCCAAAGCCCACGCGACAACCAACCTCCACCGAAACACGCCCCACCGATAACAAGCCGCCCCCGCGCGACAACAAACCCTCACCCACGGGCGGCTAGCTGGGCCGTGTGAACGCATACGACGGCAGCGGCGGCGAGCCCGTGCGGGCGTCGACAGCTTGCGGCTTGGCTGAGTTCGACCCGATGTCCATCACGCCGATTCTCATGCGGCCGGATACCCGTGCTCCCCCCAAGTCAACGTTTCGCCCGGCCGCCACGGGGTATCGCGTGGGTCTGGCAGAAAGGGCGCACATGAAGATCGTCGTCATCGGCGGCTCGGGCAACATCGGCACCGCCGTCATCGAACGCCTCCGCGGCCACGAGTTGGTCGGAGTCTGCCGAAGGCTCCCCGACCGCGAACCGCCCTACGACAGCGCCGACTGGCACCGCATCGACCTGTCGACACCGGATTCGAGCGATCTGCTGGTCCGCGTCCTCGCCGACGCCGACGCCGTGGTCCACGCGGCCTGGGCGATCCAGCCCAGCCATGATCCGGAGTACCTGCACGGGTCAACGTGGAGGGCAGCAGGCGGGTGATCGACGCGGTCGTCAACGCGAAGGTGCCGCACCTGGTCTACCTGTCGTCCATCGCCGCCTACTCGCCCGCCAAGGACTCCACCCGGATCGACGAGACCTGGCCCACCGACGGCGTTTCGACATCCGGCTACAGCCGCGACAAGTCCGAAGTGGAGCGAATCCTGGACGGGGTCAAGGTGGCCCGGCCGGAGTTGGCGGTGACCCGGCTGCGGCCCGGTTTGGTGCTGCAGCGCCGTTCCGCCAGCGAGGTGGCCCGCTACTTCCTCGGTCCGCTGGCTCCACGGTTGTTGTTCAAGGCGGCGGACAAGCGGCTGCTTCCCGCGGTGCCGCTGCCTCGGACGTTGACGCTGCAGTTCGTGCACGCCACGGATGTGGCCGACGCCATCGCCACCGCTATCGAGCGCCGCTATGACGGGCCGGTGAATCTGGCCGCCGAGCCGCCGTTGCCCGCCGCGGCTGTGGCCTCACTCGTGGGGCGGCGCCTGCTGCCGACCTCGGACCGGGTGCTGCGGCCCCTGGCCGCGGCGTCTTGGCGCGCGCACCTGCAGCCGACTCCGCCGGGGTGGCTGGATCTGGCGATGGGCAGTCCGGTGCTCAATACGGACCTGGCTCGCCGGGAGCTGGGCTGGCAGCCGAAGGTGGACGCCGCGGAGACGGTGCGGGACCTGGTCGGCGGCTTGGCCGACAACGCCGGGGTGTCCGCGAGCCCCGCGCTGCGTCCCGGCACGCACAAGAGGCCCTAGCGCGCCATCCGGCATCGGGCGTGACCGGGACATGTCTTCGTCGGCTGGACCGCGTTGCTCGCCGTGAGCGCTGGTAAACACCCGTCACAGGGTTTGCGGGGCCACTACCTGGGAATACGATCGCCATGACAGCCGAACAGGTGCGGTCGATGAAGATCAACGAGCGCCCGGACGCCGACGGGATCGCCCAGGCCTCACTGGAGGGGTACTTCGCCGCGGTGTGCGCCGAGGTCGGCATCTCCCCGAAATCGGGGTGGTGTGAGGTCGAGCGACCCTCGAACGCCTACCTGGCGGTCGACGCGCACGACCCCGCCGACCCGGACCGCGACTTGGCGCTCGTGTGGGACGAGGAGAACGGCTGGGCGGCTGTCGCCGAGACCAACGCCGCCCACGACATCCACGTGCTGCGCTACCTCGGCGGGCAGGTGGTGCCCGAGCCGCGCGTCGTCGGCGCTTTCCTCGCCGATGTGGTCGCCGGCCGCCAGTGCGGCTGCCCGGACCCGCCCCGGCTGCGCTCCTGCGTCGCCGAGGACGACTTGCTCAGCCAGCTGGTGCGCTATCTCGGCCGCGAATGACCCAGGGAGAGAGGAAGCCATGACCGAACCACGCTCGGAACAGCAGGAAGGCCTGGACCAGGACGGCGTCGCCGAGGGCGTCCGCGACGAGAACTTTGTGACCGTGACCGATCCCGACGGCGAAGGCCTGCCCGGCGACCTGATCGACACCGAGGCCACCGAGATCGCCCGCGACACGGGTTCCGCGCGACCAAGCGGCCCCGAGGATCGCGCGATGCACCTCGAAGAGGGCTAATCCTTTACGCCGCACGGCGTCATCGGCCCGGCGCTGGGTGTTTGCAGCAGCGCCACCAGCAGGAACGTGAGGATCGTGGTGGCAGTGTTGATGATCAGCTGCCCGTGCGCGTGGAGGTACCCAAAGTCGATCAGCTCGACACCTGCGCGCCGGTCAGCTCTCACCGTGAGGATCCGGTAGTACAGCGGTCAGGAGACCGCGAGGGACCCCTCAGTTCGACGAGTCGTCGCTGGGCGTCGCCGTGGGGCTGGCAGGCTCGCGGAACAGGTGTTCGTACGCGGCGGGGCGGAGGGCGGCCTTGTCGGCGTTGTCCTCGGTGGGCTCGATGACCGGGTGGCTGAACAAATCATTTGTCATGGTGATGGTGAATATCCTTTCGAACGGTTGGTCTTCGGAAGCGGGGGAAACTCCCCCCGCCCCGAACGGTAATCAGTGCTTGTTCGCGCCCGGACAGACGCATCCGCGGCTATAGGAGCCCGCGGCCGTCGCCTTGCAGTACCGAGCGGAGATCTGGTCGTGCGCGCTCCACTCGTGGCTGCACGCCGGGCACGCTGCCGAGGGCAGGCTATCGGCCGGTACCTCGGAAATTGTCACGCGGGTGTCGATCGTGGGCATATTTCTCCCGTCAGGTTTTGGATACACACCGGGAGACGTGCGAATAGTTCGCGCCATAAGCACCGTAGCACGTTGTCAAGGCCCGCGGCGCGGAGTACGACCTACGCCGCGGTGACCTGGGGCTCGGTGGGCTGGTCGCAGCAGTTGAGCCCGTCGACGAACATGTCCGGCTCGGACCCGCAGGTCATGTCGACCCGGCCCGCGCGCACGGCCCGCAGCAGGGCCGCCGCCCGGTGGCTCATGGCGTCGGGGGGATTACCTACTTGGGTACGTAGCTTGGGGTGTCCGTACTCAGGTGAGTTCGGCGACCCGCTCCACGTTGGGCGTGCGGCCCGCGACGATGAGCACATCACCCTCGTGCACGATCGTCTCGGCGGTCGCGTAGGTGAAGTCCTCGCCGGGCCGTTTGACGCCGACCACGGTGACGTCGTATTTCGCCCGCAGCCTGCTCTCACCCAGCGGCACGCCGACCGCCTCGGCGGGCGCGATGGTCTTGACCATCGCGTAGTCGTCCTCGAACTCGATGTAGTCGAGCATGCGGCCGGTCACCAGGTGGGCCACGCGTTCGCCCATCTCATGCTCGGGGAGCACGACGTGGTGGGCGCCGATCCGGGTCAGGATCTGCCCGTGCTGGCGGCTGATGGCCTTGGCCCAGATGTTCGGGATCTCGAACTCGACCAGCAGCGACGTGGTCAGGATGCTGGCTTCCAGGTCGGTGCCGATCCCCACCACGGCGCGGCGGAACTCGTCGACGCCCAGCTGTCGCAGCACGTCCTCGTCGGTGGTGTCGGCGACGACGGCGTGGGTCAGCTCGCCGGAGAGGCGCTGGACCGTGCGCGGGTCGGAGTCGATGCCGAGCACCTCCGTGCCCCGGCTGATCAGTTCCATGGCGAGTGACGTGCCGAAGCGGCCCAGGCCGATGACGACGACGCGCTGTGTCTTCTTATCCGACAATCGGACGCTCCTCGGGGAGTTCGTAGCGCCGCGCGCGTTCGCGCAGCGCGAGTGCCGAGGCCAGAGTGATCGGCCCCAGCCTGCCCATGAACATCAGCACCACCAGCACCACCTGTCCCGCGACGGGCAGTTGCGCGGTGATGCCCGTGGACATGCCGACGGTGGCGAACGCCGACGTCGCCTCGAAGAGCACGTCGTCGAGCCGGAACGGCGAGATCGACAGCAGCACGATCGTGCCCGCCATGACCGCGCCGACGCCGAGCAGGGCGACGGTCAGCGCCTGCCGCTGGACCTCGCCCGCCAGCTTGCGGCCCATGATGTGCACGGTCGGCTCGCCGCGGATCTCGGCCAGCATGACCCAGCCCAGCAGCGCGAAGGTGGTGACCTTGATGCCACCCGCGGTGCCCGCGCTGCCGCCGCCGATGAACATGAGCACGTCGTTGAGCAGCAGGGTCGACGGGTGCACCTGGGCCATGTCGACGCTGTTGAAGCCCGCCGTGCGCGGCTGCACCGAGTGGAAGAACCCGATCAGCACCTTGTCGAGCCCGCCGACCGGGCCCAGGGTGGCCGGGTTGCGCCACTCGAAAACCAGGAACGCGATCGCCCCGAAGAGCAGCAGTCCGAAGTAGACCGGAATGGTGATCTTGGTGTGCAACGACCACCGCTTGCCGCGCCGCTTGCGCCTGCGCGCCAGTTCGAGCAGCACCGGGAAGCCCAGGCCGCCGGTGATGGTGGCGATCATGAGCGGCACGCAGATGAACGGGTCGGTCGCGAACCTGACGATGCTGTCGGGGTAGAGCGCGAATCCGGCGTTGTTGAACGCCGACACCGCGTGGAAGATCCCGTGGTAGACGGCCTGGCCGAACGACTGGTCATACCCGGTGGCGAACCGGGCGGTGAGGAACACCGCGATGACCGCCTCGACGGCCAGGCTGGTGATGATGACCCCGAGCAGCACCTTGCGGACCTCGCCGAGGCCCAGGGCCTTGGTCTCGGCCTGCGCGGTCATCTGCAGCCGCAGGCCGATCCGCCGCGACACCAGCAGGATCAGCAGCGACGCCAGGGTCATGATCCCGAAGCCGCCGACCTGGATCAGGCCCAGGATGACGACCTCGCCGAACGTGGACCAGTGGCCCGCGGTGTCCACGACGACCAGCCCGGTCACGCAGACCGCCGAGACCGCCGTGAACAGGGCGGTGAACGGATCGGTCGCCACCCCCGACGCCGAGGCGATGGGCAGGGTGAGCAGGAACGTGCCGAGGAGCGTTGCGGCGCCGAAGGCCAAGGCGACCGCCCGCGCGGGATGCCTCAGGAGCGCGATTGCGCGCCGTCGCGTCTCCGCGATCAGTGGAGCACTCACCAAGGCCTCATGTCACCCGTTCGGACTCAAGCGAGGACAAAGTAGCGCAGCCAGAGATACGGCGCCGCCAAGGCGATGGACAGGGCCGCGACGATGATGCCGTAGCGGGTGAACTTCCAGAAGCTGATCGGCGTCCCGTTGCGAGCGGCGAGGCCGAGCATCACGACGTTGGCGCTGGCGCCGACGGCGGTCGCGTTGCCGCCGAGGTCGGCGCCCAGGGCCAATGACCACCACAGCGACTGTGCCTGCGGGCCGCCACCCTGAGCAGCGACGAGGTCGGCGACGATCGGCGACATGGTGGCCACGTAGGGGATGTTGTCGACGATGGCGGACAGGACCGCCGAGATGCCGAGCAGCGCCATGACCGCGAGCAGCGGCTGACCGCCCACGGCGTCGGCGAGGGCTTTGGAGACCTCGCCGATGACGCCGGTCTTGACCAGGGCGCCGACCATGATGAACAGGCCCATGAAGAAGACCAGGGTCTCCCATTCGACGTCGGCGATCGCCTCCTCGGTGGTGACCTTGGAGATCATCACCAGCACCCCGGCGCCCAGCAGGGCCACGACCGACGGCTCGACGTGCAGCGCGCTGTGCAGCACGAACCCGACCATCACCAGGGCGAGCACGATCATGCTCTGCCACAGCAGCAAGCTGTCGCGGATCGCGTCGCGCTCGTTGAGTGCCATGACCTCGGCCACGCGCTTCTCGTCGTACTTGAAGGCGCCGCGGAACAGCCAGCGACACACGAGGACGAAGACCGCCATCATGAAGATGGCGAAGGGCGCCATGTGGATGAGGAAGTCGTTGAACGACAGGCCGCCGCGGCTGGCGATGATGATGTTGGGCGGGTCGCCGATCAGCGTCGCCGCGCCACCGATGTTGGACGCGAGGACCTCGGCGATCAGGTACGGGATCGGGTTGAGGTTGAGCCGGTCGCACACGAGGAACGTGACCGGGGCGATCAGCAGCACCGTCGTGACGTTGTCCAGGGCCGCCGAGGCGACCGCGGTGATGATCACGAACAACACCATCACGGCGAAGGGCTTGCCCTTGGCCCGTTTGGCCGCGGCGATGGCCAGGTACTCGAACAGCCCGGTCTGCTTGATCACCCCGACGATGATCATCATGCCGAGCAGCAGGAACACCACGTTCCAGTCGACACCCGCGTCGAGGGAGTGGAACGCCGTCTCGCCGTTGGTCAGGCCGAGCGCGAGCATCAGCGCCGCGCCACCCAGGGCCGCGGCAACGCGGTGCACGCGTTCGGTGGCGATCAGGATGTAGGCGCCGACGAAGACGGTGATGGAGAGGATCTGGCTGACGCTCATTCGCTGGGCCCCGGGTTTGTCTTGAGGATGACATCGAGCAGGTGCGACGCGGTGACCACGCCGTGGATCGTGTCGCCGTCGGCGACGAGCAGCAGCGGGCTGTGCAGCCGGGCCATCATCGCCGCGCACTCCATGACGGTGGCGTCGCCGGAGACCAGGGGCAGCTCATAGCGCTTCTCCTTCGGCGGCAACACTTCCTTGACGGTGCGCCCGGCGAGCTTGCCGACGCAGGCCTCCGCGCCGCCGCGCTCGTCGTAGACCCGGGCCAGCGAGGGGTCTTCCTGGACGTAGCCGGGGACGATGAACCGCAGCACCTGCGACCCGGGCAGCACGGTCACCGGGCGGTTGTCCGCGTCGACCACGACCACGCCGGGCCGACGCTCCCGGGCGATCAGCTCCGCGGCGGCCAGGGCGCTGTCGGTCAGTTGGACCAGCGGGTACTCCTCGGCAAGATCACGTGCGCGCATCTCGGCCACCTTCGACGTCCTGGGCTGTGACCGGCGCCACAGCGGGCTAGCATGAGGTACGGCGGGACCCACCAGCGAGCCAGGAGCGTCGCCCATGTCCGGACTGACGGGCACCATCCTCATCATCGCGGTGTTCCTGGTGGGTGTGCTCGCCGTGAGGCTGGTCGGACGACACTCCGGACCCCACTGAGGCATGCCGACCGCTCCCGCGCGGCGGACAGCCTCGTTCGAGGCGGGGGCTAGGGGCGCATACGGAGAGCCGGCACCGATAGGGACACGCTCAGGTGCGAGAACCGCTCCGAAGACGAGCGCCATGGGAAACCTCCGGTCGACACCGACAGCCCACCCCTTGTGAGGTGGGTGTGCCGACCAGACTTCCCGGCGCTCCGGGCGTCAACATGCCGTAAACCGACGTCCGGCGCAATTGCCCCGATGGTGTCAGTGGTCGCGGCGGGCGACCCAGGCGGCGATCGCAGAGCGGGTGTGCAAGCCCAGCCTGGTGCGGATGGAGTCCGCATGGGACTCGACGGTGCGCTGCGAGATCACCAGGCGGTCGGCGATCTCCTTGCTGGTCAGGCCTTCGGCGATCAGCTCGGCGATCTCGGTCTGGCGCTTGGTGAGTCGTGAGTCGGGTGCGGGCGCCGGGGCGGGCTCGGCCTCGTTCAGCGTGTAGCGCAGACCGGTCTCGGGGGGCAGCGCGCGGCCCAGCGCGACGGCCCGCTCGAACGCCGTGTCGCCCAGCGCCTCGCGGGTGCGGTCGGCGTACTCCTCGCGGAGTTCGAACAGCGGCACGTAGGCCGCGGGCGTCGTGCCCATCGCCGTCCACCCGGTCTCGGCGATGCCCAGCAGGGTCGCCGCCCGGACGTGTTCGCCCTTGTGCGCGGCGACGGCGGCGAGCGTCTCCGTGGTGAACGCCTCGACCTCGACGGTGCCCACCTCGTGCGCCATCCGCAGCGCCTGCCTACCGATCGTGTCGGCCAGGTCGGCGTCGCGGACGGCTTTCATGTCGAGGAACCCCAGGCAGCACAGCGCCCACGACCGCCAGTGCGTCTCGCCCAGACCCTCGGTCAGCTGCCGCACCGACAGTGACCGCACGCGCACCGCGGCGAGCTCGATCGCCAGCGGCAGACCTTCGAGGTCCTGGCACAGCCGGGCCACGTCGGCGAAGTTGTCGTCGGTCACCTCGAACGTCGGCACCACCGAGCGCGCCCGGTCGACGAAGAGCAGCACGGAGTCGTATTTCTCCAGGTCGGCAGGCGAGCGCACGTCGTCGGCGACCGGGATCGCCAACGGTGGCACGGGAAGGATCTGCTCGCCGGACACGCCGATGGACTGCCTGCTGGTGATCAGGATCGACACGTGCGGGCACTCCCGCAGCACCGCTGTGACGAACCTCGCGCACGCCTCGACCAGGTGCTCACAGTTGTCCAGCAGCAACAACATCCGGTGGGCCCGCAGGTGCTCGATCACCACGGCGGTCGACGAGCGCCCGGACTGGTCGCGCAGCCCCAGCGCGTCGGCCACCAGGTCCGGCAGCAGCTCGGCGTCGCGCAGCTCGGCCAGCCGGACGAACACCACGTCGCCCGCGAAGAGCCGGTCGACGTCGGCGGCCACCCGGCCCGCCAGCCGCGTCTTGCCCACGCCGCCGGTCCCGCTCAGGGTCAACAGGTGCCCGGAATCCAGCATCCGCTTGGCCCGCGCCGTCTCTTCGAGCCTGCCCACGTAGCTGGTCAGTTCGACCGGCACCCGGCTCGCGCCCACGCCGTCGGTCACTGCCGCCATCTGTGTCCCCAGATCATCTACCAGCGAGAACGCTGCGAGAGGTTTGGTCGAGGGTAACCCTGGCCCGTTCGGGTGTAGCGGTTTTCGGCCAGGCCCTTACCGGCGCGATGCCGGGAGGTCGAAGGAGTCGACCAGCCAGGTTCGGGGCAGCTCGGGCTCGTCCTCGCGGATCACGCGTGGACGGGTGAGGGCGGGCGCGTTCGTGGTCGCCCGCACCCACTTCGGCTCGACCGCGCTCGGCGACCGCGGGCGGGGCGGCGGGTCGCCCGCGCGGGCCCGCACCCAGTAGCCGTTCGCCGAGGTGTGCACAAACCCAGAATACGTCAGGCAAGATGGAACCCCGTGCGGATGATCTCCGTCGGAAACTGACAGAACCGCGAAACCGATCTGGGGACTGATGAGTGAACTGCCCTCGCTGGAGGAGATGGCCGCGAAGGCCGAACGACTCGACCAGGCCAGGCTGGCGCTCAAACGGGATCTAGCCGAGCGCATCGTGTTCGGCAGGGACGCCGGCGAACTGGTCGAGGTCGGAGTGGACACCTCGGCGAATGTGATCGAGGTCGCGGTGAACGCCTCGCTGGTGGGTCGGGTCGACCCCGCGGTGCTGGCGAACGCGGTGTTGCAGGCCTCGTCGGCCGCTCAGCGCAACGTCCGCGAGCTGGTGGCCGAGCGGCGTTCGTACTACCTGGGAACGAAGTAGATGGGGGAAGTGGTGACTGGAACAGGATTCCGGGCCGATACGACCGGAATGCGCGGCTCCGCCAAGGGGTTCCGGAGCGCGGGCGAGCACGTCGGCTCCGCGCGGGGCGAGTTGGACGCGGCCACGGTGCCCGCGGGCACCTTCGGCATCTCGGGGCCGGGACCGATGCTGGCGGCCGACCTGGACAACATCATGGGCCGCCGCCGCGAACGCGTCGGCCAACGCCAGACCGGTCTGGGCGAACTCGCGGACGGCATCGAGGCCAACGCCGACGAGTTCGACCGCGCCGAGTCGGACAACACCAACGACGTCGAACGGTCAGGGGAGGGTCTGTGAGCCACCCGGCGATTCAGCAGGCGATGGAAGGCTGCACCCGGCTCGCCGAGGCGGCCGCCAAGATCGGCGCACCGGACCCGGTCGACGCGATCCGCCAGATCGATTACGAGCCGGATGCGATCAACGCCTATGTCGGGCAGATCGACAAAGCGGTGAAGAAACTCGACAAGGCGATCGAGGAACACTCGGCGGCCCAGTCGCAGCACGCCGAGAGTTCCGCGGGTGACTCGTCGGACGCGGCACAGCAGCGGGCCGACAAGGAACTCGCGGAGCTGCAAGCGGAAAAGCAGCTGCTGCTCACCCTTGCCGACAAGGTGCGGGGAATCGGCGAGTCGATGGATAAGCTGGCGCACGAGTCGGGCGGGCGGATTCTGGGGATCGCGCAGAACAGTGAACCGGCTGTGTCGGTTGTGCTGGACAGCGGGTTCTGGTCTGACGTGACTGGAGAGAGTGCCGCGGCTGAGGAAGCTGTTCATCGGGCGGTGAGCGAGATTATCGCTATTTGCAAGGAGTTTCAGGCGCAGGTCGACTCATTGCGGGCTGATCTGAACTCCACGATGGACACTTCTGAGGGTGCTTCGGGTGGGGCTACCGGTGGTGCTTCTGGTGGGGCTGGCGGTAAGCCGGGCGGCTGATCGTGGGTGTCTGTTTGGGTGGTTCGCCTTGATTTGGGGACCCCGGAAATGGACCTGCGCGGGTAAAGCGGGCAGGGTGAAGAAACTGCCCCGCGCCGCGAAAGTTTAGGTCCATTTCACCACAAATCAAGGCGAACCACCCAAACGGACCGTTGGGTTCGGCCCCTTGCGTTTTGGTGCGTTCCGGCTTACTCGGCCGTCGTCGCAACGTAGACAGTCGCGGTGGCTTCCCGCTCTTGCAGCGGGTTCGCGAAACTTACGATCTCCGCTTTGACGTTCGCGAAGCTCAGCTTCAGCGCCGAGACGTACTCGGTGTCCGGTGGGTCGTTCGACCACAAGCCGAACACTCCGCCCGGCCGCAGCAGAGCGGCCAGCCTCCGTATTCCCTCTGGCTCATAGAAATCGGCGTTGCTCGGGTGCAGGAGATGCCGTGGTGAGTGATCGATGTCCACGATGATCGCGTCGAACTTTCGGTCCAAAGCGGACCCTTCCGGCTCGCGGACCATCGCGAAGAAGTCGCCGTGAACCAACGTGCACCGTGGATCGGCCGTCAGGGTCGTCCCTGCCGGGATCAGGCCCTGCTCGTGCCACTCGATCACCTCGCCGAGCGCATCGATCACCGCGAGCGACCGCACCCGTGGTTCCTCAAGGACCGTCAACGCCGTGTAGCCGAGCCCGAGGCCGCCGACGGCCACATCGAAGTCGCTCCCGTTCAGCTCCGCGAGCGCATGTCGGGCGACTTCCTCCTCGGCGACGGTGAACAGGCTCGACATCAGGAACTCGTCGTTCAGTTTGATCTCGAAGACGTCTTTCTCGAATGTCCGGTCCCACCGCCTTCGCAGCATCAGTTCGCCGAGGGGGGTCTGGCGCCAGTCCAGTTCCTGGAAGCTCTTGCTCATCCCGGCAGGGTACGGCTGCGCCGTCACGCCGGTCGGGTGATGGCCGCGAGCATCAGGCCCCTGATCTCGGCGGCGATCTCGTCCACGGCCAACGTCGGGGTGTGGCCCTGCCACTCCCGGAGCAAGCCCGTGATGGCGCCGACCAGGGCGATCGCGGTGAGGCGGTAGTCGCGGTCGGGGGCGACGCCCTGTTCGGCCGCGTGGCGGGCTTCGGACTCGATGAACGTCGCCCAGTGGGCCAGCCACTCCCGGTGCTGGCGCTCCATGTCCACGCTGACACCGACCGCCTCGACATAGGCGAGCTTGGGCAGCCTCGGGTCGGCCGTCACGCTCGCGACGAAGGTGTCGAGCAGGGTGGAGACCCGGGTGACCACATCGGCGTCGGCGATGGTGTCGAGTACGGCGGTGACCCGGCGCAGGGCTTCGGCGTTGATTCGGCGGTGCAAAGCGAGCAGGAGCTGCTCCTTGGCCTGGAACTCCTCGTAGAAGTTGCGGGTGGACACCCCGGCCACGGTGCACAGGTCGACGATCTTGGTCTGCTGGTAGCCGCGCGCGGTGAACAGCTCCAGTGCGGCCAGCAGCAGCCGCTCGCGGCGCTCGGTCTTGCGCTGCCCGCCGTCGACGCCGGCGTAGGCGCGTTTCACCCGGGTCATGTGGGCTCCCGTTCATCCAGCCGACATAAAGTGGTAATCGGGGTTGTCACTGTACTCGGACGGTTCTAGATTCCGGAAATCAAGCTTTCCACTTTCCGGAGGCATCATGGCCCGCCGAACAGCTTTGATCTCATCTCTCGCCGCGCTGGCGCTGTTGGCAGGCGGAGTCGCACCCGTCGTGCACGCCGCCGAGGAGCTGCCCGTCCCGTCGCAGGACCCCTTCTACACCGCCCCCGACCCGCTCCCGGCAGGCGCTCCGGGCGACGTGATCCGCAGCCGGAAGGTCGACTGGCACCCCGAGCCGTTCCGAATCCTCCCGGCACCGGTGAAGGCCTACCAGGTGCTGCACCGCTCGACGTCGGCCACCGGGACGCCGAACGCCGTCTCGGCCACCGTGCTGGTGCCGCCGACCGCCTGGACCGGCACCGGGCCGCGTCCGCTGATCGCCTACGCCATGGGCACCCAGGGCATGGCCGACGAGTGTGCGCCCTCCTATCACCTGCGTGAGGGCACCGAGGTCGAGATCGCGTTCCTCGCGCAGGCGCTGTTCAAGGGCTGGGCGGTCGCGGTCACCGACTACGAGGGCCTCGGCACTCCCGGCACCCACACCTACGCGGTGGGCCAGTCCGAAGGGCGCGCGCTGCTCGACACCGCCCGGGCCGCGACCCGATTGCCGGAGGCGCAGCTGTCGCCGAACCCCCCTGTCGGCGCCTTCGGTTACTCGCAGGGCGGCCAGGCGGCGGCCTGGGCAGGCGAACTGCAGGCCACCTACGCCCCTGAGCTGAAGCTGGTCGGGATCGCCGAAGGCGGCGTGCCGTCGGACCTCAACGAGGTCGCCGCGTTCAACAACGGCGGGCCGGGCTCCGGTCTGGTTGTCGCCGCGGCCATCGGGTACTCGACCGCCTACCCCGAGCTGCCCTTCGCCGAGCTTCTGAACCAGCGCGGCAAGGACGTCACGGAGAAGGTGCGCAACTCGTGTGTCGTGCAGCTGGCGCTCGCCGCGCCGTTCACCCAGCTCAACGACCTCACCACGACGCCCGACCTGATCAACCACCCGGCGTGGCAGGCGCGGCTGGTCGAGAACAAGCTCGGCACGGTGAAGCCCGCCGCGCCGGTCTACCTCTACCACGGGACCGTCGACGAGCTCATTCCCTACGCGGGCGCCAAGAAGCTCCGTGACCGCTACTGCGCCGTGGGCGCGGACCTGCAGTGGACGCCGATCCCGCTGGCGGGCCACATCGTCGCGATCTCGGCGTGGGGAACCAACGCTCTCAACTGGCTGGGCGACCGATTCGGCGGCAAGGCCACCAACTCGTCCTGTTAGTCCCGGGACGGTGGTCGCGGTGGTGGGTGTGCTGGGCATCCACCACCGCGGCCGCCTTCGTCCACAACAGACTCAAGGAGTGCGCACATGCCGGAAATCGATACCCGCCCCGCCACCCTCGGCGGCCTCGCCGACTGGGCCGAGGCCCGGTACGGGCCGCTGCCCGCCCTGCGCTACCGCGTGGCCGGGCGGTGGGTCGAGCGGACCTACGCGGAACTGGCCGACGAGGTCCGCGCGGTGGCCGCCGGGCTGGCCGCGCAGGGCGTGGCCGAGGGTGACCGGGTGGCCCTCCTCGCCGAGACCCGTCCCGAGTGGACGGTGTGTGACCTGGCCATCGCGTCGCTGGGCGCGGTGTCGGTCCCGGTGTACCCCACCAACTCCGCCGAGGAATGCGCCTGGGTCATCGGCGATTCGGGTGCGACGACGGTGATCTGCGAGCAGGCCGAACACCTCGACCGGATCGACGCGGTCCGCGACCGGCTGCCGCTGCTGCGCACCGTCATCGTCATCGACTTCGTCGACCGACCCGGTGTGTCCACTTTGGACGATGTGATCGAAGCGGGCGGGCAGGCGGTGGGCGCGGTCCAGGTACATCCGGACGCGCCCAACACCATCGTCTACACCTCGGGAACCACCGGCCCACCGAAGGGTTGCGTGCTCACCCACCGCAACTGGCGGGCATCCCTCGACGCGATCGAGCAGCGGACCACGCTCAGCGAAGGCGACACGATCTACCTGTACCTGCCGCTGGCGCACCTGTTCGCCCGGATGGTCCAGCTCACGACCTTCGAATGCGGCGCGACCCTGGTGTACTACGGCGGCGACATCAGTGCGGTCGTGGCCGAGTTGATGGACGTCCAGCCCACGCACCTGCCGTCGGTGCCGCGGCTGTTCGAGAAGGCCTACGGCATGGTGCGCGCCGAGATCGAGCGGTCCGGCACCACCACCGAACAGGCCCAGCAACTGGTGCGCGCCGCACTCGGCGGCCGCATCCGCGAAGCGCTCACCGGCGCGGCGCCGATCGCTCGTGAGATCCTGGAGTTCTTCGCGGGCAGCGGAATCCCGATCTACGAGGCGTACGGCATGACCGAGTCCACCGCCCTGATCTCCGCGAACTCCCCGGGCGAGGTCCGCTACGGCAGCGTCGGCAAGCCGCTGCCCGGCGTCACCGTCCGCATCGCCGACGACGGCGAGGTCCTGGTCGCGGGCGACAACGTCTTCCACGGCTACCACGACAACGCCGACGCTACCGCCCAAACCCTCATCGACGGCTGGCTGCACACCGGCGACCTCGGCCGCGTCGACGACGACGGGTATCTGTTCATCACTGGGCGCAAGAAGGACATCATCATCACCGCGGGCGGGAAGAACCTCACCCCCGCCAACCTGGAGAACGACCTGCGCCAGTCCCGCTGGGTCGCGAACGCGGTCATGATCGGCGACCGCAGGCCGTACCCGGTCGCCCTGATCACCCTCGACCCGGACGAAACCACCCGCTGGGCCACCGAGCACGGAGTCGAGGGAGACCCGGCGGCCCACCCGGCGATGCGTCGGATCATCGAGGAACTCCTGGCCGCCGCCAACGAGAACTACGCGCCACCGGAACGCATCCGCGACTTCGCCATCCTGCCTGCCGACTTCTCCGTGGCCACCGGCGAACTCACCCCCACCCTCAAAATCCGCCGCGCGGTCATCCAGGAGCATTACAGCGACGTCATCGACCAGCTCTACCGCAAGTAGTCAGCAGGGGTTCATCTTGTTCACGTTCGGCTTGTGCCCGGCAGTGGCGACATCCGGGAGGTTGGAGGCGAAGAACCGCTCCCAGTAACCGTCGTTCAGAAAGGCCTTGAGCTTCCCGGTGACGGCCTCGCACTTGGCCTTGTCACCCTTCGGCAAGCCGATGCCGTAGCGCTCTTGTTGACCGAAGGTGATGTCCGGCACCACATACGTGTCGGAGTCGACCTGCTGCAAGCCGTAGAGGATCAGCTGGTCGGTGGTGATCGCGTCGACCTGGTTGGCGTGCAGGGCGAGGCGGCACTGCTCGTAGACCTCCTTCTCCGCGAGGGACACGGGGAAGCCGAGCTCGCGCGCCTGCTTGGCCGACGTCGACCCCGCCGTGACGCACAAGGTCTTGCCGCTGAGGTCGGACAGCGTCCGGTATTCGTCCTTATCCGCGGCCCGCACCATGATGCCTTGGTGGCTGAGCAGGTAGGGACCGGCGAAGGTGACCAGTTCCTTGCGCTCGTCGTTGATCGAGTACGTGGCCACCACCATGCCGACCGTGCCGCGTCCCAGTTCGGCCTCGCGGTCGCGAGCGAGGACCACCACCGGGACCGGGGTGAAGCCAAGGCGCTCGCCGAGCCAGTTGGACAGGTCGTGGTCGAAGCCGCTGCGGTTCCCGGCGCTGTCACCGACTCCCAAGCCTGGGGAGCTGGGAGCCACGCCGACGTTGAGGGTCTTGCCGAACAGCGGCTCGTCCGCCTGCGCCCCGCACCCGACCAGCGCCAGGACGAGCAGGACCGCGGTGATGCGCCTAATCATGAAGGACCGCCTCGCCCAGGTAGAGGTTCACCGCACAGCTGGTGTTGCCGGAGTCGTAATGCAACGTGATCCTGACTTCGGCCTTCTTGACCACGCCCGCCAGCGAAAGGTCGACTTCCTGGCCAGGCTGCGCGGACTTCGACGGCGTCGGACGTCCGTCGATCACCGGCGTGTACTCCAGGGTCGCGGTCTGCTCGCAGTCGCCGGTCTTGTTGACGTTGTCCACGCTCGCGGACATGGTGATGTGCCCGCGTTCGGGCGGATTGCCCGGAACCGGCACCAGCACGTGGTAACCGTCCTTCCAGGTTCCTCCGTCACCGGCCGGGAAGTCGACCGGCAGATCCCTCGTGTTCTGCCAGATCGCGTACAGCACCCCGGTTCCGCCAACCGCCGCGATGACGATGGCGCCGACCACCGACAGCTTCCGCCACGGGATGGTGCCTTTGCCCTTGAGCGGAATCGTCGACACGGCATAGATGAGGACCGCGAGCGGCAGCGCCAACGCGCTGGCCAGCTGCCCGGCCCGGTCGAGGTCGAGTAGCAGCAAAGGCGCCATGGACGCGGCCAGCAACGCCACGAGGAAGATCCACAATCGGCCATGGGTCACGATCGGTCATCGAGCGGCCGCGCGGAGTCGTTACGGTGTGATCACCATTTGTAGCGTGAACGATACCGGCGGATCAGCCGCCACTGCAGGAACACCGCGATCCCGGTGCACACCAGCATGACCAGGGTGGCCGCGGCGGCGTAGCCGTAGCGAAGGTACTCGAAGGCGTTGCGGTAGACGAAGAGCGGCAGGTAGGTGGTCGCGTACGGTGGGGGGCCGCCGTCGGTCACCACCAGCGCGGGGACGAACGAGAACTGGAAGCTCAGGATGGTGTCCCGCAGCAGGAGCAGCCCGAGCACCGGTGCCATCATCGGCAGCGTCACCCGGCGGAACACCTGCGAGCCGGTCGCTCCCTCGATCGCCGCGAGTTCGTACACGTGCGGCGGTAGCGCCCGGCGCGTGATCAGCAGGACGACGAACGTCTCGCCGATGGTGAACAGGCTCATGAGCACGATCCCGGCGCGCGCGTCGGCCGGGTCGGTCAGCCAGTTCGGGATCGAGTCGGGCTCGGCGAACAGCCGCAGGAGCTGGTTCACCGGCCCATACATCGGATTGAGCAACCACAGCCACAGCAGGCCATAGGCGACCTCGGGCACCGCGGACGGCAAGGTGACCGTGGTCCGGGCCGTCCCGACCCCCGGCGCGCGCCGGTGCAGCAGCAGCGCCAGGCCCAGGGCGATCAGCAGCCGCAGCGGGACCGCGACGGCGGCGAAGCCCAACGAGTTGCGCAGCGCCTCATGGAACGCAGTGCTCGCCGCCAGTTCGACGAAGTTGGCGAACCCGATCCACCGCACGGTCTCGATCAGGTCGTAGTCGGCGAACGCCAGCGCGAACGTGACCAGCGCGGGCCCGACCACCAATGCCGCCAAGCCGGCCAGGAACGGTGCCAGCATCAGCGCGAGCTGCACCTTGCGAGAGCGCAGGAACCCAGCGGGCTTGCGGGTCTCGGCGGTATCGGCGATGGATTCCGCGGACAACATCAGCCGGCCCGGCTGCCGTCGGTGTCGAACACGTGCAGATCGGCGGCGTCCGCGCGGGCCACCACCCGGGCCCCGATCTCCGGGCGCGTGGTCGCGGACACCCGGGCGACGAGCGCGTGGTTCTCAATACGCAACCGCACCCAGGCGTCCTCGCCGATCACCTCCGCGCCGGTGACCGTCGCCGCCAGACCATCGCCGGAGGTGTCGAGCCGCAGGGACTCCGGCCGCACACCGACCTGCTGCCCGGCATGGGTATCCCGCCCTGGCACCCGCCACGGACCGTCGCCGGGCAGGAAGTTCATCGCCGGAGACCCGACGAACCCGGCGACGAACGCCGTCGCCGGCCGCCGCCAGATCTCGTCCGGCGTGCCGACCTGCTCGATCCGCCCGTCGCGCAGCACCGCGACCCGGTCGCCGATGGCCAGTGCCTCGGTCTGGTCGTGGGTCACGTGCACCATGGTCGCGCCGACCCGGTCGTGCAGGGACCGCAGCTCGGTGCGGGTCCGCACCCGCAGTTCCGCGTCCAAATTGGACAGTGGCTCGTCCAGTAGGAACAGGGCGGGCTCACGCACCAGCGCCCGGGCCAGCGCGACCCGCTGGCGCTCCCCGCCGGAAAGCTGCTCGGGCCGCCGGTCGAGCACCATCTCGCAGCCCACCATGGCGGCGGCGGCCTCGGTGCGGCGACGCACCTCGCGCTTGCCCATGCCTCGAACCTGGAGCCCGAAACCGATGTTGTCGGCGACGCTGAGGTGCGGGAACAGCGCGAACGCCTGGAACACCATCGACACGTCCCGCTGACCAGGGCTCAGCGCCGTCACCTCCCGCCCGTCGATCCGCACCTCGCCCTTCGACACCGGGTGCAGCCCGGCGATCACCCGCAGGAGGGTCGACTTTCCCGCGCCGGACGGGCCGAGCAGCACCAGCAGCTCACCCTTCGGCACCGTCAGGTCGATTCCACGCAGCACGTCGGCCTTGCCGTGCGTCGCGTGGACGCCGACCAGCTCCAGCCCGGCCGTCATCGGCCGCGCTCGAACAGGGACCGGGTCTGCTCGTCGAGCTGACGGGCGACCTCACGCGGCGCGTGGCCGTAGTACAGGGCGTTCTCCAGGATGCCGTTGGCGACATCCTCGATCTCCGGCCACGTCGACACCGCGGGCGTGGCGCGGATCGCCGGGATGGAGTCGAGGAACACCTGCGCGTTGCGCGGCGGCTTGCCGGGGTCAAGGAACGCGGGGGAGCGCGACACCTCCACAGTGGACGGAACGGTCCGCCCGGTCTCCGCCATGATCGTGGCGCCCTCCTTGCCCAGTGCGAACTCCACGAACCGCCACGCGCCCGCCTTGTTCGCCGAGCCCTTGGTGACGCAGTAGGCGTCGCTGTGCAGCACGGTGGCCTGCGCGCGGTGCACGGGCAGCGGCGCCACGTCCCACTCGAAGCCGGTGATCTTGCGGAACGTGGTGGTGGAGCGGCGCGACGACATCAGCATGCCGAGCCCGCCCGCGGCGAACCGGGCCTCGTCGTCCTGGCTCTCCACTTCCTGATCGGTGGGAACGACCCCGTGCTTTCCTCGCAGATCGATGAATTCCGACAGCGCCTCGATTGCGGGCTCGTCCAACGCGAATCGCGTCGGCCGTTTCTCGTCGTCCACCAGGGTGCCGCCATTGGACCAAATGAACGGCGCCAGTCGGATGATTTCCGGCGAAAGTCCCAGGCCGTAGGAAACCGGCGGCGGGCCAGTCGGCACGGGCGTGCCCGGCTGCGCGTCCGGATCCGCGCCCTTGACGACGTCCCCGTTGGCGTCGCGGGTGAGCGCGGCCGCGGTGGCCACCATGTCGTGCCAGCCCCAGCCCGCCTTCGGCTCGGCGACGCCGTGCTTCGCGAACAGCGCCTTGTTGTAGTACACGACGAGGCTGGACATGTTCTGCGGCATACAGAGCTGCTTGCCGTCGACCTGGAAGGCCGACAGCGCTTGGGGATAGAAGTCGCGGGCGTGGATCGCGGTGGAGCGCTCCAGCAGGTCGTGCGCGGGTTCGATGGCGTTGCGCTTCGCGAACTGGCCGTAGAAGCGGTAGTTCATCAGGAACAGGTCCGGTGGCTTGCCGCCCGCGATCGACGTCGACAGCCGGGTGATCAGGTCCTTGCGGTCGCTCGCCTCGATCAGCCGCAGGTCCGCGCCGGGCACCGCCTTCTCGTACGCCGCCTCGAGCTTGCGGTAGGCGGCGAGTTCGTGCGGGTCGCCGAACACCAGCAGGCTCACCTCGCCCGCCGGGCCGGGGTCGCCCGCGCTCGACGCGCAGCCGGTCGCCACCAGCGCCGCGGCCGCCAGACCGGCCAGGGTCCGCACCAACCTCATCCTTCGTCCTTCCTGAGTCGCAAACCTCGTTGCGCGACGGCGAAAACAGCCACGGCGGGGGCGGTGGCCAGCACCGCGCCCGCGAGGAACACCGGGAAGTCACTCGGGTCGAGCGTGGCCAGCGACCGCAGCGCCAAAGGCAGCGTGAACGTGTCGCGCTCGTAGAGGAACACCAACGGGTCGAGGAAGTTCGACCAGGTGAGCACGAACGTCAGCGCGGCGACACCGGCGGTGACCGGGCGCACCAACGGCATCCCGACCCGCCACCACACGCGCAGCGGCGACATGTCCTCCAGCCTGCACGCGTCATACAGCTCGCTCGGCACCGCGCGGAACGCCAGGTAGTAAACCAGTGGGTACAGCGGGGAGGTGGCGATCAGGGCGGGCGCGACCAGCGGCGCCAGCGTGCCGGTCAGGTCCAGCACGCGGAACAGCGCGAACCGGGGGACCAGCAGCGAGATCGCCGGCACCATCAGCGCCACCAGCGACAACGCGATGATCGGCCGGGCCACCCGCGGTGACACCTGGCTCAGCGCGAACCCGGCGGTAGCCGCCACCAGCACGCTCAGTGGCACCGCGATCACGCACACCAGCACCGAGTTCATGCTCGCCCGCGCCAACGCGCCGAGTTCGGAAGCCTCCGCGTACCCCTTGGTGGACAGCGGATCCGGCACCAGGTCCGGGGTCAGCGGCGGCGGCCCGCCCGGCTCGTGCAGTGACCCCGAGAGCAGCAAGACCAGCGACGCGCCGAACACCAGGGTCACCGCGACCGCGCCGAGCGTGCGGCCAAGCGACTTGGTACTCATCGCCGATGCCGCTCCTGACAACGAAAGGAGGACGCGGCGCGTCCGTGGCCGGTGGAACCGTGACACACGATCCGCGTTAACACAATGGAAGACCGGCAATAACCAGAAGGCCGGATTGGTCGGTTTGGTCCTATCCAACATCACCCCGCTTGCCTCAGCATGACGCCCGGCGTCTCTGCAACGCCGTATCGCGAGGGAAGGGCGTCGATGAAGCGGTCCAGAAGTGCACTCGCACTCATAATGGGAATGGGAATAATTGTGTTGCCCGCCGCGGCCACGCCGAACGAGGCGGACCGGGTGATCGGCGTGATGGCGGTCGAGGCGGACGCCGCGGGACCCGCGGGCGCCGACGAGTGGTTCGCCCGGCAGCGGCTGTTCCCGGACCCCACGGTCGACCTGGCAAGCAACCTATCGCGCGCGCGTGGGCACGCGAAGAACCTCCAAGCCGGTCACGAGCGTGGCGCCCTGCAAGCCGCCGCGTCGTGGCAGTCGCTTGGCCCCGGCCTCGGCGGCCGCGTCACCGACATCGCGCCGGACCCGACCCGGGCCAACACGATCTACGCGGGCGCCGCGTCCGGCGGCCTGTGGAAGAGCACCGACGGCGGCGTCAGCTTCGCCTACTCCTGGGGTCGCGACCTGCCCCAGGGTGTCGGCGCGGTCGCCGTCGCGCCCAACGGCACGATCTACGTCGGCACCGGTGAGGGCAACCCGGGCTCGGCGTCGTACTCCTTCCCCGGCAACGGGGTCTACAAGTCGGCCGACGGCGGCGCCACCTGGGCCGCGCTCGGCCTGACCGGCACCGACCGCATCGGCCGCATCGCGGTCGACCCCAACAACTCCAACCGCGTCTTCGTCGCGGCCGCCGGCAAGCTCTACCAGCCGGGCGGCGAACGCGGCGTCTACCGCACCACTGACGGCGGCGCGACCTGGACGCAGGTTCTCGCGGGCGCCAACACGACCACCGGCGCCATCGACGTCTCGATCAACCCGGCCGACTCCAACGCGATCTACACCGCGATGTGGGACCACACCCGCACCCCCGCGGGCCGGATCTACGGCGGCACCGGGTCCGGCATCCACCGCTCCACCGACGGCGGCGCCACCTGGACCCGGCTCGCCGGCGGCCTCCCGGCGTCGAGCAGCAACCTGGGCCGGATGGGCGTCGCGGTCGCCAAGAGCGACCCGAACCGGATGTACGTCATCGCCGCGGACACCCCCGGCAACTTCCTCGGCTTCTGGACCTCCACCGACCGCGGCGTCACCTGGACGAAGATCACCAGCACGTCGTCGCTGAGCAGTTCTCAGTCCAGCTACGGCTGGTGGTTCGGCCGGATCTTCGTCGATCCCGCCGCGTCGCAGCACATCTGGGTCCCGGGCGTGCCGATGCTGGAGTCCTCCAACGCGGGCGGCAGTTGGACCAGTAACGGCTCGTCGTTCCACGTCGACCAGCACGCGGTCGCGTTCGACCCGTCGGTCAGCAACAAGGTCTACATCGGCAACGACGGCGGCGTCTACCGCTCCACGCAGAACGGCTCGCTCGGCGGCACCTGGACCAAGAGCCAGAACCTGTCGAACATGCAGTTCTACTCGATCGGCGTCTCCCAGCAGGACCCCACCAGGATCAACGGCGGCTTGCAGGACAACGGTTCCGTGCGGTCGTGGGCGGGCTGGGGCGAGTACTACGGCGGTGACGGCCTGGCGAACGTGATCGACCCGACCAACCACCTCAAGGTCTACGCCTGCTCGCAGAACGGCAGCTGTGCCAGGTCCACCAACGGCGGCAACTCGATGTCGGCCTTCGGCTCGACCACGTCGAGCCGTCGCAACTGGTTCACCCCGGTCGTGCTCGACCCGACCAATCCGGCGATCGTGTACTACGCCGGTGACCGGCTGAACCGCTCGACCAACTCGGCAGGGACTTTCACCGTCATCAGCCCGACCCTGACCACCACGACGTGGGGCACGATCAGCGCGGTCGGCGTGTCCAAGTCGGACGCCCGGGTGATCTACGCGGGCACCGACGACGGCAAGATGTGGGTCACCCGCAACACCGGCACCACGTGGACCGACATCACCGCGGGCCTGCCCACCAGGTACGTCACCCGGGTGACCGTCGACCCCACCGACGCCAACCTCGCCTACATCGCCCTTTCCAGCTACCGCAACGGTTCCAGCGTCGCGCAGCTGTTCAAGACCACCGATGGCGGCGCGACCTACACCCCGATCTCGGGCAACCTGCCCGACGCCCCGGTGAACGACATCGTCCTCGACCCGCAGAACCGCAACATCCTTTACACGGGAACGGATGTCGGCGCCTTCACCTCGACCAACGGCGGCGCGAACTGGGCGCCGGTCGGCACCGACCTGCCGCTGGTGCCGGTCACGGACCTGGAGACCTCGGTGTCCTCGGGCCAGACGGTGCTGACGGCGGCCACCTACGGTCTCGGCATCTACCAGATCCGGCCCACCGGAACCCCGAGCAACGACTTCTCGCTTTCGGCGTCCCCGGCCACCGCCACGGTGAACCAGGGCTCGTCGGCCACCACCACGGTCACCACCGCGGTGGTGTCGGGCACGGCGGAATCGGTGACGCTGAGCGCCGGCGGCCTCCCGGCGGGCGCCACGGCGTCATTCAGCCCGGCGTCGGTCACCGCGGGCGGCTCGTCCACCGCGACGATCGCCACGTCGGCGTCCACCCCGGCGGGCACCTACACGGTGACCATCACCGGAGCGGCGAACTCGGCCACCCGGAGCACCACGTTCACCTTGACGGTGAACACCGTCGGCGGCGGCTGCACGAACACCAACGGCACCGACGTGACCATCCCGGACAACACCACGGTGAACTCGACGATCGCGATGTCCGGCTGCACCGGCAACGCGTCGGCGACGTCCACAGTGGAGGTCCACATCCGACACACCTACATCGGTGACCTTGTGGTGTCCCTGATCGCGCCGGACGGCACCGCGTACGTCCTGCACAACCGCACCGGAAGCGGCACGGACAACATCGACAAGACCTACACCGTGAACCTGTCCAACGAGATCCGCAACGGCACCTGGACCTTGCAGGTCCAGGACGCGGCCAACGCGGACACGGGCGTCCTCGACACCTGGACGCTGATGCTGTGACATGGCGCCGGCTCCGCTGGCGCGGCTCGGTCGCTGTGACATGGCGCCGGCCCGCCGGCGCGGCTCGGTCGCTGTGACACGGCGCCGGCCCGCCGGCGCGGCTCGGTCGCCTTGATGGTGACGTTTCGGGGGTCCCGCACGAACACTGCCAACTTCGATGGCGTGTTCGTGCGGGACCCCCGAAACGTCACCGCGACCGAGCGGGGTGGTTTAGTCCCCGTTGCCGACAAGGCACCACGGTCTTACTGGCATCTATTTCGGACCAGAGGTTGTGTCAGTCCGTCGAGGCGAGGGCCTCGAGGAGGATCTCGGCGACCAGGGTCGGGTGTGAGGTCAGGGTCATGTGACCGGCGCCGGGCACCGTGACCACCTTGGTCTGGGGACAGGCATCGAGCGTCGACCGCTCGTCGTCGGTCAGACCCACGTCATCCTTCTCGCCGAACACCAGCCACGCGGGCACACCGCTCTCGCAGAGCGGCCCCGCGCCCGAGCCGCGCTTGTCCAGGTGCCGCAGGTAGGCGCTGACCTGGCGCCGGTTCACCCGGGGATCGTTCTTCCGGACCTCGGCCACCAACGCCGCATGGCGTTCCGGGGAGACCTCTTTCTTCAGCGCCGGTCCCAAAGCCTTGAGCGCCGCGATATAGGGCAGATGCCCAAACACTTTCCCGAGCTGGTCCAACACCCGCAGAATGATCGACTCGTCGCCGCGGGACAGGCTCGGCGCCAGCAGCACCAGCGGACCGGTGAACCCGGCCGACACCGCCATCTCCAAGGCGACGTTGGCGCCGAAGCTGTGCCCCACCACCGCGTCGCAGCCATGCTCCGCGGCCAGTTCGGCGGCGAGCCGGGCGTAGTTGGGCAGGCCCACGTCCTCGGGCGGGGGAGTGCCCCCGAATCCCGGCACGGTCGCGGCGACCAAGCGGACCCCGGCGAGGCTCGGCTCGGCCATCAGGTCCTGATAGAAGGCCGCGGTGCACATCCCACCCGGCAGCAACAACACGGAGTGCGCCGCGTCGATGGGCCCGGACTCCACGATTTCCCAGTTCATGGCGATCTTCTTAGCAGGTCGCACTCAGCGTTCGCGGGCGAGATTGATGCTTCCGGGGTCGAGGTCGATGCGGATGGTCAGCAGGTCGGTGCCGACGATGCGGACCGTTCGCTGGTTGACCTGGTGTGGGAGCTGCTTGGAGCGAGCCCGGGCGTCGTCTTCGGGGAGAACATGGGCGGTGCCTTCGCGCCAGATGTTTCCTACCTTCACGCGGACTTTGGGGTTGGCGATGAGGTTGCGGACATAGTCGGCTTTGCGGCCGTGTTCGGCGACGATCCAGAAGGTGTCGTCGATGGTTCCGTTGGTTACCGGGATCTGGCGTGGCTGCCGGCTCTTTCGGCCGGTTGTTTCGAGGATGGCTGTGGATGGGGGGAGGATTCCTCGGTTCGCCATCGCTCGGACTACGGGGTTGAGGAGGTGTCGCTGGAAGGCTCGGACCAGGACGTATTTGAGTGATCGGTTCGCCACGACATCCTTTCTACCTGGCTTGCGGCGTCTCTGGCGTGTGGGTGCCTGTTTGAGTGGTTCCCGTTGCGTTCGGTGCTAGTCGACCGGTGCCAGCCAGATCACGCCTGATGGGGGGAGTGAGAGTTGCGTCGAGAATGCCTTGCCGTGGCACTCCACTGCTTCCACCTTGATCTCCGTGTTGACCACTCCCGACCCGCCATAGCCCGTGTCGTCGGTGTTCAGTACTTCGCGCCAGTTTCCGCCTGATGGCAGGCCGATGCGGTAGTAGTGGTGTGGCATTCCGGCGAAGTTGGCCACGCACACCAAGAGTGAGCCGTCCGTGCCGATGCGGGCGAATGACAGGACGTTGCCCGCGTAGTCGTCGGCGGCGATCCAGGAGAACCCCTCCGGGGTTCCGTCGACGCTGTAAAGCGCTTGCGTGTCACGATAGGTCTTGTTCAGGTCGGTCACCAGCCGAGACAAACCCGCGTGGTGGGGGGAGTCGAGGAGGGGCCACTCCAAGGAGGCTTCCGCCGACCATTCGCCGGTTTGGCCGAATTCGCCGCCCATGAACAGGAGTTGCTTGCCCGGGTGGGCCCACATGAAGCCGTACAGCGCCCGCAATCCCGCTGCCTTGTTCCAGTCATCGCCCGGCATTCGGTTCCACAAAGAGCCCTTGCCGTGGACGACCTCGTCGTGGGAGAGCGGGAGCATGAAGTTCTCGCTGAACGCGTACAGCAGCGAGAAGGTCATTTCGTCGTGGTGGTGGGAGCGGTACATCGGGTCGTGGGCGAGATAGCGCAGGGTGTCGTGCATCCAGCCCATGTTCCATTTGAAGCCGAACCCCAGCCCGCCCAGATGGGTCGGCCTGGTGACGCCCGGCCATGACGTCGACTCCTCCGCCACCATCATGATGCCGGGGTGGTTCTTGTATGCCGTCGCGTTGAGTTCCTGGAGGAAGCTGACCGCGTCGAGGTTTTCCCGGCCGCCGTGCTCGTTCGGGTACCACTGGCTGTTTTCGCGGGAGTAGTCCAGGTACAGCATCGAGGCGACCGCGTCGACCCGGAGTCCGTCCACATGGAACTCTTCGAGCCAGAAAAGGGCGTTGGCGACCAGGAAGTTGCGGACCTCGGGCCTGCCGAAGTCGAAGATCAGCGTTCCCCAGTCCGGGTGTTCGCCGCGTCGGGGGTCGGCGTGTTCGTAGAGCGTGCCGCCGTCGAATCGGGCCAGCGCCCACTCATCGCGGGGGAAGTGGGCGGGGACCCAGTCGACCAGGACGCCGATGCCCAGGGCGTGCAGGTGGTCGACGAAGAAGCGGAAGTCGTCCGGTGAGCCGAAACGTGGTGTGGGCGCGTAGTACGAAGTGACCTGGTAGCCCCACGACCCGATAAACGGGTGCCCCGCCACCGGCATCAGCTGCACATGGGTGAACCCGTGCCGTGCGACGTAGTCGCCGAGTTCCGCGGCCAGTTCCCGGTACGACAGCCCCGGCCGCCACGATCCCAAGTGGACCTCGTACACGCTGACCGGCTCCGAGGACCACTCCGTCGCCGCCCGCCGGGCCATCCACTCGTCGTCGTGCCACTGGTGGACGGACTGGAAGACCACCGACGCCGTCGCGCGCGGGACCTCGGTGGCGAACGCCATCGGGTCGGCCTTCTCATGCCACTGCCCATCGGCGCCGAGGATGCGGAACTTGTAGCGGGTTCCCGGGCCGACGCCGGGCACGAACAGCTCCCACACGCCCGAGGAACCCAGTGACCGCAGGGGTGTCGCCTGTCCGTCCCAATGGTCGAAGTCGCCGGTGACCCGCACACCGCGAGCCGTCGGCGCCCACACCGCGAACGACGTTCCCTCGACGGGCCCCGCCGCCGTGTCGAACTGGCGCGGGTGCGCGCCGAGCACCTCCCACAGCCGCTCGTGCCTGCCCTCGCCGATGAGGTGCAGGTCGAACTCGCCCACCGTGGGCAGCCACCGGTACGGGTCGTCGACCTCGACGGCGACCTCCGGGTACACCACGGCGAGCCGGTAGTCCTCCAGCACCAGCGGGACCACCCCGGCGAACACCCCACCCAGATCACGGAGCCGGTAACTCGACCCCTCGGCGAGCACACGCACCTCGCTCGCGCCGGGGCGCAGCACCCGCACGGCGGTGCCCTCCGCGACCGGGTGCGGCCCGAGCACCGAATGCGGGTCGTGGTGCGCGCCCGCAAGGAGTCTGCCCAGGTCGTCGGCGGACAGCGGCGCCGCCGCCGTGTCGATCGTGAGGTGGACGTTGGCCAGGGCTTTGGTCATGGAGAGGTTCCTTGTCCAAGGAGTCGATCGACGGCGGCGAGAGGTATACCGACCCAGGTGGGCCGGTGCGTGCGCTCGTAGGCCACCTCGTACACGGCCTTATCCAACTCGAACGCGGCGAGCAGGGCGGAGTCGGCCCGTGGATCTTCGGCCAAATCCGCGTAGCCATCACAGAACGCGGTGCGGTTGCGTTCGGTCCACAGCCGGGCCTGCTCGTGCAGACCGCCCGCGGGAGCACAGCCCACCAGGAGGTGGGTGGCCGCGTAGTCGAACGACCGGAGCATCCCCGCCACATCCCGCAGCGGTGAGCACGGCGTCTCCCGGTCCCGCCTCGACGCGGCGGGCTCACCCTCGAAGTCGATCACCACCCACCGCGCCGGGGTGCGCAAAGCCTGCCCCAGGTGCAGGTCCGCGTGGATGCGCTGCACCCGCATCGGACTCCGCTCGCCGCCGATCCGGTCGTACACCGCCCGGATGTCCGCCTCATACCGCGCCAGTTCCGGCGCGCGGGTCAGCGCGCGGTCGAGCCTGCGGTGCATGGTGGCGGCGAGTTCGGCCGCGTGCCCGGACTCGGTGACCGTCTCCCCGAGCGCGGTCCGCAGATCCGCGTGCAGGGCGGCCACCGTCTGTCCCAACCGGAACGACTCGGCCGCGAAGTCCCCACCGACCCGTGCCACGTCGCCGCCCGTGCCCGCGAGCAGGTCTCGCACGCTGGCCGTGGCCATCGGCCAGCCGTCGGCCGCCGCGGGCAGGAACTCCTGCAGGAACGCCAGATCCGTGTCGACCCCGAGCAGCGGCGCGCGGACGCCGCCCAGCGGTGTGGCGATGTGCTCGGAGTCCACCGAGTGCAGCGCCCGGTGCAGGCTGACGTCCGGGTTGTCACCGGGGGAGACACGGCGGAACAGCTTGAGAATGTACTGCTGGCCGTAGACGACCGAGGTGTTGCTCTGCTCGGCAGGCACCGGCCGCGGCCGCAGGTCCGGGTCGAGTCGCACCCCCGGCTCGGCGGTGAACCGCAACTCGCCGACCCGGCGCTCGGTCGCGATCAGCCCGAGCAGCAGGCTGAGCGCCTCCGCGTCGTGCACCGCGTCGTAGACGGCCATCCCATCGTGGCGGCCGATCGCGGCGTGCGCGAGGTGGTCCGGCAGGCTCGGCCGCAGCCCCAGAACCAGTTGGTAGTGCTGGGTTTCCGCGCCCAGGTCGACCGCCACCACCGCGTGCACCAGCATCGGGTCGGCGTCGCGCAGCACGTGTTCCCGCACGGTGCTCACCCGCTGGATCACGCTGTCCTTCGCGGCGAACCACCGCTGCGCGGGCAGCCAGTCGCGGAGGATGTCCGCCAAGGCGTCCACTGTCACGAGCCGTCCCCGCGTTCGATCTCGGCCAGCTGGAACCAGTAGAACCCGTGCCCGGGCAGCGTGAGCAGGTACGGCAGCTCACCGATGGGCGGGAACTGCACGCACCCGGTCAGCTCGACCGGGGTGTGCCCGGCGAACTCCGAGAGGTCGAGCTCCACCGGCTGCGGGAACCGGGACAGGTTGTTGACGCACATGACCAGGTCCTCGGTGCCGTCGTCGCGGCGGTGCCTCCGCAGGTACGCCAGGATCGTCGGGTTCGACGCGCCCAGCTCGATGAACTCGCCGAGGCCGAACGCCGTGTGCCGGGTGCGGACCTGCAGCATCCGCCGCGTCCAGTGCAGCAGCGACGACGTGTTGCCCATCTGCGACTCGATGTTGACGCCCTGGTAGCCGTAGACCGGGTCCGCGATCGTCGGCAGGTAGAGCCGCGCCGGGTCGCAGCGGGAGAACCCGGCGTTGCGGTCCGGCGACCACTGCATCGGCGTGCGGACGGCGTCGCGGTCGCCGAGCCAGATGTTGTCGCCCATGCCGATCTCGTCGCCGTAGTAGAGCACCGGCGAGCCGGGCAGCGACAGCAGCATCGCGGTGAACAGCTCCATCTGGTCGCGGTCGTTGTCCAGCAGCGGCGCCAGCCTGCGCCGGATCCCGATGTTCGCCTTCATCCGCGGGTCGGTCGCGTACTCGGCGTACATGTAGTCGCGCTCGTCGTCGGTGACCATCTCGAGGGTCAGCTCGTCGTGGTTGCGCAGGAAGATCCCCCACTGGGCGCCGTCGGGGATCGACGGTGTCTGGGCCAGGATCTCCGAGATCGGGAACCGCGACTCCCGGCGCACCGCCATGAAGATCCGCGGCATCAGCGGGAAGTGGAACGCCATGTGGCACTCGTCGCCGCCGACGGTCTGGTCGCCGAAGTACTCGACCACGTCCGCGGGCCACTGGTTCGCCTCGGCCAGCAACACCGTGCCGGGGTACTCGTCGTCGACGACCTTGCGGCACGCCTTGAGGAAGTCGTGCGTGGGCTTGAGGTTCTCGCAGTTGGTGCCCTCCTGCTCGAACAGGTAGGGGACCGCGTCGAGCCGGAAGCCGTCGATGCCGATGTCGAGCCAGAACCGCAGGACGTCGAGCATCGCCTCGGCGACGGCCGGGTTCTCGTAGTTGAGGTCGGGCTGGTGGGAGAAGAAGCGGTGCCAGTAGAACTGCCCGCGCACCGGGTCGTAGGTCCAGTTCGACGTCTCGGTGTCGACGAAGATGATCCGCGCGTCGGAGTAGCCCTCGTCGGTGTCCGCCCACACGTAGAAGTCGCCGTACGGGCCCGTGGGGTCGCGGCGTGACTCCTGGAACCAGTGGTGGGCGTCGGAGGTGTGGTTGAGCACGAGGTCGGTGATCACCCGCATCCCCCGCGAGTGCGCCTGGTCGAGCAGGTACACGAAGTCCTCGACGGTCCCGAACTCGGGCAGCACCCGGTGGAAGTCGCTGATGTCGTACCCGCCGTCACGCAGCGGCGAGTCGTAGAACGGCGGCAGCCACAGGCAGTCGACGCCGAGCCAGGCCAGGTAGTCGAGCTTGTCGGCGAGGCCGCGCAGGTCGCCGGTGCCGTCGCCGTTGGAGTCGCTGAACGCGCGGACCAGCACCTCGTAGAAGACCGCGCTCTTGAACCACTCGGGTTCGGGCGCCACGGACCGTGCGCGCCGGGGGTGGGCGTCAGTGCCCATGGGTCCTCCTGGGGATCGAGACGATGTGCGCGACCGCCCGCCGCGGGTCGAGCCGCACGTAGTTGGTGTCCGACCACTGCCAGCGCTGCCCGGAGACCAAGTCCACGACGGCGAACCGGTCGGGGAGTCCTAGGTCGGCCAAGGGCAGGCGCAGCGTGCCCTCGTGGGGCTGGTGGGGGTCGAGGGTGACGATCACGACCACGGTGTCGCCGGTGGCCGGGTCGACCAAGCTGTAGGCCAGCAGCGAGTCGTCGTCGAGGTCGTGGAAACGCAGCGTGCGCAGCTGCTGCAGCGCCGGGTGCGCGCGGCGGATCGCGTTGAGCGCGCCCAGCCACGGCTCCAGCGAACGGTGCCGGGCGAGCGCGCCCTCGAAGTCGCGTGGCCGCAGCTCGTACTTCTCCGAGTCGAGGTATTCCTCGCTGCCTTCGCGCACGGCTTCGTGTTCGTAGAGCTCGAATCCCGAGTAGACACCCCAGGTCGGCGCCAGGGTCGCGGCGAGCGTCGCCCGGATCGCGAACATCGCCTGCCCGCCGTGCCGCAGCGACTCGTGGAGGATGTCGGGGGTGTTGACGAACAGGTTCGGCCGCGTCTCGTCGGCGTGGGCGACCAGGTCCTCGCCGAACTCGATCAGCTCACGCTTGCCCGTGCGCCAGGTGAAGTACGTGTAGGACTGGGTGAACCCGAGCCTGGCGAGACCGTGCAGGCGGGCGGGGCGGGTGAACGCCTCGGCCAGGAACAGCACGTCCGGGTAGGTGCGCTTGACCCGCGCGATCAGCCAGTGCCAGAAGTCCGGCGGCTTGGTGTGCGGGTTGTCGACTCGGAAGATCCGCACGCCGCGCTCGATCCAGCCGGTCACCACCTCGTAGATCTCCGCGTAGAGCGTGGCGGGCGCGGTGTCGAAGTCGAGCGGGTAGATGTCCTGGTACTTCTTCGGCGGGTTCTCGGCGAAGGCGATCGTGCCGTCGGGCAGCGTGGTGAACCACTCCGGGTGCTCGGCGACCCAGGGGTGGTCCGGCGCGCACTGCAGCGCCAGGTCGAGCGCGACCTCCATGCCCAGCTCGTCCGCGCGGGCCACGAAGGACTTGAAGTCCACGAGCGTGCCCAGGTCCGGGTGGACCGCGTCGTGGCCGCCGTCGGCCGACCCGATCGCCCAGGGAGACCCGACGTCACCCGGCTCGGCGTGCACGGAGTTGTTGCGCCCCTTGCGGTTGACCGCGCCGATCGGGTGGATCGGCGGCAGGTACACCACGTCGAACCCCATCGCCGCGACCCGGTCCAGCGCGCGTTCCGCCGTGGCGAACGTCCCGTGCACCGGTGCGCCGGTCTCGTCGACCCCGCCGGTGGAACGCGGGAAGAACTCGTACCAGGAGCCGAACGCGGCGCGGTCGCGGTCGACCCAGATGTGGTGTGGCACGCCGGTGGTCAGCAGGTCGCGGATGGGGTTGTCGTACAGCGCGGAGCTGACCGGCTCGTCGAGCGCGGGCCGGATCCGCTCGGCCGTCGGGCGCGCGGTGTCGCGCAGGGCGCCGGCCGCCTCGGTCAGCATCGGCTTGTTCGCCACCCCGGGGCGGCGGGCCACCCGGTCGAGCAGCCGCGCGCCGATCTCGAGGTCGTTCGCCAGCTCGTCCGAGCCTTGGCCGTCCGCGACTTTCGCGATGACCGCTGACCGCCACGTGGTCCACGGATCGCTCCACGCCTCGATCTTGAACGACCACAGCCCGACCTGGTCGGGCACGATGGCGGCCACGACTTGGTCCTGACCCGGCGCGCCCGCGGTCATCCGGGTCCGCCGCCAGCCCCGGTCTTTCGGGCCGCGCCACGCGGCGGTCGCGCCCACCGCGTCGTGGCCTTCGCGCCACACCGTCGCGCTGAGCGGCACGTGTTCGCCCACGACGGCCTTCGACGGCGATTTGCCGCGGCTGACGGCCGGGAGGACATCGTCGATCACGATGCGGTCGGACTTGGAAAGCGTGGATCGGGGGTGTGTCCGGCGACTCTCGGTGCGCACAGTCAGCTCTATTCTTTTCCGATCCGAATTTCTGAGCGCACCGGGTCACGCGATGGTCGGACAACGTCGCCCACTCGGGTACCGGATGACTGGATTTCCGAACAGCTGGGTTTCGAACGACGACAGGCCCGCGCTACTCCCGATCGCCTCGGCCGCGCGCGTCCACTGTGGCCAAATGATCTCGGCGGCGAAAGTCGGGTCACCCCATAGCGACCGAGGTTCACCGAATCGGGTTAGTCGGATCCGAAGGTCACTGGGTCGCGCAGGAGGTGCACAGGATGCCGGTCGTCGGCATGCCGCACGTCGGGCAGTCGTGGTCCGGCGCCTCGTAGGGTTCCGAGACCGTCGCGCCGTCGCGTCCGTGCGTCGACGAATCGTCTTTCGGTTGCGGTGCCGCGCGCCTCATCGCAGTCTCCCGGGAAAAGACAAGCGCGTCGCTCCTTCGGCAGAGCCGCCTGTGTGGGCGATGCTTCCTGAATAAGCCACCATGCCCAAAAAGGACCTGGCCGCGCCGGAACCCGGGCGCAGACCACCCGACCCGGTGACCACAGACCATCCGATCGTGCACCGACCGGGGTCCCACGCCCGGGGTATTCCTGGCCCGCGGTATGGCGATCACTGTCGGAATAGGACACAGTTGTTGACCGGTGATGCCGAGCCTCGACGATGACATGAGGAATTCGATGCCAGACACCCTGAACTACGCCCGTCCGTCCGTCCTCCTACCGGAACAGAGCAGGCCGCGACCGTCGGCAGGCGAGGCGATGCCGGGGTCCGGGGTGGTGGTGGGCACCGACGGCTCGTACCTCGGCGACCGCGCCGTGGCCTGGGCGGCGCGGCACGCGTGCCTGCTCGGCGACGTGCTGCACGTCTTCCAGTCGACCGGGGCCCGCGCGGGCGCCGTCGCCCACGGCGTCAACCAGGTGGTGCACGAGTACCCGGCCATGCCGGTGGAGCGCCATTTCATCGACGCCGCCGATCCGCTGGAGGCCTTGGTGGAGGCGGGTGTCGTGGCCCGGCTCGTCGTGGTCGGCGCGCGCGGACGCAACCACCCGGGCCTGGGGCTGGGCCACCTGGTGCGTCCCCTGGCCGCGCGGGCGCCGTGCCCGGTCGCGGTGGTGAAGGGGCACCCGGACGCGATCCGCGGCAGGCACGGGACGGTGAGTGTCGCAATCGGGCGGGTCACCGACGAGGCCCCACTGGCGCTGGCGGTCGAGATGGCCGCCCGCGAGGACGCCACCTTGCGCGTGGTGCACGCGGCGACCGCCGCGGGCGACGATGTCGTGTCCTGGGCGATGGCTCGGGTCACCAGTCTGCGGCCGGACCTGCGGGTCGACGTCGACGCCCGGCGGTGCCTGCCGCACGAGTTCGTCGCGGGCATCCACGACACCGACCTGCTCGTCGTCGGTCGCGGCGGCACATGCGGCCAGGGCGAAACCGGCCGCGTCACCAACGAGGCCCTCTTCCACGCACCCTGCCCGGTGGTGGTCGTGCCGGTTTAGGAAACCGCCCGAGTGGTATCCAAGGCAGACGAAGGTCGGGTCGGACACGACCGCGGCGACTTCGGCGCCAGCGCGAAAGTCGGGTGTGACCATGCGATCTCTCGCTCCCTGTCCCTCCGTGGGGGTGGAGGAGGAGTTCTTTCTCGTTGACCCCGCAACCGGGGCGTTGCTCCCATACAACGTGGCCGTCGCCGAATCCGCGCGCCTGCACGGCGTCGAACTGGACCTGGAACTCCTCGGCGCCCAAGTCGAGACGAAGACAACGGTCTGCTGGAGCATGCGCGAGGTCCGCGCCCAGGTCTTGACCACCCGAGCCGCCGCGGCGGCCGCCGCCGTCCGCTCGTCGGCCCGACTCGTCGCCACCGGAGTCAGCCTCGGTGACGACCGCGACCAGCCGCTGACCGACAAGCACCGCTACGAGCGGATGGCCGACGTGTTCGGCCCCTTGGCGCGCGAACACGCGGTGTGCGGCTGCCACATCCACGTCGCCGTCCCCGACCGGGAGACGGCCGTGCAGGTGAGCAACCACCTGCGCCCTTGGCTCCCGATCCTGCTCGCCTTGACCGCCAACTCCGCGGTCCACCGCGGCCGCGACACCGGCTACGCGAGCTGGCGCTCGATCATGTGGTCCCGCTGGCCCTGCGGCGGCCCACCCCCGTATTTCACCTCGGCCGAGCACTACGACTCACTGGTCGCGATGATGATGGAATCGGGCGCCGTGTTAGACAAAGGCATGGTGTATTGGGACATCCGGCCGTCACACCACCTGCCGACGGTCGAGGTCAGAATCAGCGACGTCCCGGCGACGGTCGACGAAACCACCTTGCTGGCCGCGCTGGTCCGAGGCTTGGTCGCCACCGCGATCCGCGCCACCCAGGCAGGCACCATGGCACTGCCCGTACCCCCAGAAGTCCTCCGCGCCGCCTATTGGCGAGCCGCCCGCGACGGCATGGAGGGCACAGCGGTGGACGTGGCCACCGCGCAAAGGGTCCCACCGAACCGGGTACTCACCATGCTGATGCGCTACATCCGGGACGAACTAGAGGAGTCCGGCGAACGCCAACAGGTGGAAAAGTTGCTGCGAAAAGTCCTGACCCAAGGCAACGGCGCCACCTGGCAACGCCGAACCCTCGCCGAACACGGCAGGCTCAGCGACGTCGTCGCGGTCGCCGCCCGCCGAACCCTGCAGGGCACCTCCCCACGAACCCCTTTGCGCTCAATGTCCTAGGCGCCCGGCAGCGATCACCCGCGAGCCCGAACACCCGGATGATCGGCCCGAATATTCACCGCCGCCAACTCAACCGCCCGCTCGATCCGCCGCACCCTCGTCTCCACCTTCTTGGCTCCACCAACCCATTCCACAATCAACCGCTTCGACGATGGCGGAAACTTCTCGAAGTTCTCCCGAGCGGCCGCGTTCCGATCGAGCGCTTCAAGCAGCCCCGCATCCGAGACAACCTCCCAAGTCCCATCAGCCTTGGCCGAGTCGATCACCGCCTGTCCCCGAGCGGTCATCTGCCCCGATGAGATCATCGCCGCCGCGCGTTCACGGTTGACCTGGCTCCACGTGCTGCGCGGTCTGCGTGGCGTGAACCGGAGCTGGGAACTGTTCGGGTCGCGCTTGCGGTGCAGGCCGTCGATCCAGCCGAAGCACAGCGCCTGCTCGATCGCCTCGTGGTAGCGCGGGCTCGGCGTGCCGCTGTCCTTGTGGTGGATGACCAGCCAGACCTCGGTCTCGGACTCGCTGTGCTCGGCCAGCCACGCCCGCCACTCGGCGGCACTGCTCGCGGTGAAGGTGGTCATCTCAGGCCTCCGTCCGGGAGTCGAGGATGTCCAGGTAGTGCTTGTTGAACATGACGCCGAGGATGTTGCCGAACGGGTCCACGACGGACGCGGTGACGAATCCGGGGCCGCGTTCGGTCGGCTTCTCGTGCCCCGTCGCCCCGAGGGCCAGCAGCCGGTCGAAGCTCCCCTGGACGTCGTCGACGTGCCAGTACGTGATCGGACCCGCCGCCACGTCCGGCTTTGGGCGCACGGCGAACCGGCTGTCGACGATGCCGAGTTCGTGCTGGTAGTCGCCGACGCGGAACTCGACGTACACGGGCTTTCCGTCGACCGGGCGGGCGAAGTACGGCTCGACGCCGAGCAAGTCGGTGTACCAGGCCACGGCGGCCGGGACGTCGTCGGCGAAGAAGTTGACGGTGGTGAGTCCTCGCAGCATCGGTGGTTCCTTCTCTCTGAGTCGGTGACAAGGACCATCCTGACGCTTAAAGTGCTCACCAACTGAGCACTTTGTCGGAGAAGGTGGGAGACATGCGCGCTGACCGTCTTGTCGCCACCCTCTTGCTCATGCAGTCCCGCGGCCGGGTGACCGCCGCCGAACTGGCCGAGGAACTTGAGGTGTCCGTCGCCACCGCCCGCCGAGACCTGGAGGCGCTGTCCGCGGCGGGTGTTCCGGTGTACCCACAGCCCGGCCGCGGCGGCGGGTGGTCGCTTCTCGGCGGTGCCCGGACCGACCTCAGCGGCCTGTCCGCCACCGAGGCGCAGGCCCTGTTCCTGCTCGTCGGCCCGGCTGCCGCCGTCTCCGACAAGGCGAAGGCGGCACTGCGCAAACTGGTCCGCGCCCTGCCGTCGACGTTCCGCGCCGAAGCCGAGGCCGCCGCCGGCGCCACGATGATCGACCCGACCAGATGGGGCGAGCGCGATCGGCGCCGACCGGAGATGGTCGACCTGCTGCAGTCGGCTGTGGTCCGCGGCCGGAAAGTCCGCCTGATCTACACCAGCGGCACCCGCGAGCGGTCGGAGCGGCTGATCGATCCGTGGGGCTTGGTCGACAAAGACGACATCTGGTACCTGCTGGCGGGCACCGAACGCGGACAGCGGACGTTCCGAGTGGACCGGATCGTCGAGGCCGACCTGACCGACCAGCCTGCCGAACGCCCGGACGACTTCACCCTCGCCACCGCGTGGGACAAGGTCGTCGGCGAGGTCGAGCAACGGCGGTCCCGAACCTGGGCGACGGTGCTCATCGAAACCCGGTTCGTGCCGATCCTGCGAAACCACTTCGGCCGCCACTGCGAAACCGAAGCCGAACTGGACGACGGCCGCTCCAGGGTGCGGATCGCCGCACCGACCCCGGTGGATATCGCCCGAAACCTCGCAGGCTGGGGAACCCAGGTCGACGTCGTCGAACCACCAGACGTCCAGGCCGAGTTGGCGCGGATCGGCACGGAACTGGCCGGTCGCTACGCCTGACCGGTCGTCAGGGCGAGGACGCAGGTCCGGCTAGAACAGGTCCAGGCTGTAGACGACCTGAGCGGCGCCCGCCAGTGCGATGACCGCCGCCGCGACCCGCCACTTCGGTGCCTTGTCGGCCTCGGTCTCCCACTGCATGACCATCTTCCACCCGATGGCGATCGCGGCGAGCCCACCTGCGATACCGCCGAAGTTCAGGTGGTTGTCGACGGTCTTCACGCCGTTGACCACGACCTCCTGGCTGGCCCCGATGAAGATCACATACGGGAGCAACGCGCACACGAGGCCGCCGATCAAGAGCTTGAGTTGCCTGTTCATCCCCCTGCGACGCTCGGATCCGACGAACGGTTCCCCGACTGCGACGAGGTGGGCATCGGCTGAGGCCGTTCAGCCACTCCCCGGGGGATCAGCCGACCGGCACGGTGATCGGGTGCTGCGGTCGCGGACCGCCAGGCGGCGGGGTGGGTGGGGTCGTCATGAGTTGTGCGGCGATCTCGGCCGCACCGGGGCAGTCCGGGGCTCTCACCCGGATGATTCGCTCGGCGAGGTGGGGAGCATCGAGTCCGGATGGCCCCGCGGCCCAGGTGTACTCACAATCCTCGCCGGTGGCGTACACGGAGACAGGGCGGCCTGCGAGCGAGTCCGCACGGGAGCCATCGGCCGCCGCGGCGAAGGTGTCGTAGGCGACCTGCACCGAGTACACCTCAGCCCAGCCACCCGCGATCGCCTTGGTCGCCTGGCAGCGGTCGAGCCCGAAATTCACCTCGTCGAACCGCAGGCTCAGCCCGTCCAGCTTCGTCCCCGCGGCCTGCAGCAGCGAGCAGGCGTCATGCTGTGGTCCTGGCGCCACCGCGGCCCCCGGGGCGCGCAGCGACGTCGCCGCGGTGCGGGCCGCGGCGGTGGCGTCGTCGCAGCGCCGCTGTCCCGGCCGCGTGGACTCACGGCCGACGCCGGACATTTTGATCACCAGGTCGGCGCCGACCGGGAGGTCCACCACACAGACGCTGTCCAGCGACTTGCGCCAAGCCCGAACGCCGTCGAGATCGAGTTCCTCCGGTGGGTAGGACTGGCGGCTCTTCGGGTCGGAGTAGGCGCCGATCACGATCAGCACATGGTCCTGGCCGTCGGCTGCTTCGAACCGACACCGGTGCGGCCCCAACCGAACCGGGGTCAGGCCGGTGGGCGCGGCCATGGCGCAGGGGTCGAGCGGTCGCAGAGCGGCCACCACAGCGGCTGGATCACGACCGTCGAGACCCACGGGCGCCTCGGGTCGAGCAGGCGCGGGCGCCTCGCCCTGGGTACAGGCGGTCGCGAGGGCCGCAACCAGGCTGAGCAAGATCACGGTGATGCGCACCGCGCAAGGCTAGACCGGCGCGGCGAAACCAGGCGTGGGTTCACGGATTTCGCCCTGGCTCTGGCGACCTTCGGTGACGGGGTGGTGTCGCCTCGGCCTTCTCCGCGCCGGATGGCAGGCGGTGAAGGTAGGTGTCCACGCTCAACGGCTCATCGGGCGCGGACACGGTCGGCGAGACCGAGGAGCTCGCAGGCGGGCGGTCACCAGCCGGATCGTGGATGCTGAGGATGTCGGTGGCAGCGTGTCCGCGCTTTCCGTTGTGAGCGGGTCGGCGCGGATGGTGCGGGCCGCGGGTGGAGAGGCGGTGATGCCTTACGACCAGTGATGAGGGGCGGCTGGTCCTGTCCGCCCGGGCGGGCGACGCCGGCGCGTTCACCGTGTTGGTTCGTCGTCATTCCGCGCGGATGTATCGGGTCGCGCTGGGGATCGTGGGTGACCCCGTGGACGCCGAGGACGTGGTGCAGGAGGCGTGGATCACGGTGTGGCGCACGCTGCGGGGGTTTCGGGGCGAGTGCGCGTTGTCGACGTGGTTGTACCGCGTAGTGGTCAACACCGCGTTGCGGCTGCTGCGGCGGCGGGGGCGCACGGTCTCGCTTGACGCGCTGGTCGATCAGGGCGGCAGGCTGCCCGCGGGGCTGGTCAGTGACACCAGTGGGAACCCGGACGCGGTCGCTGTGCGGCGTGATGAGGTGGCGGTGGTGCTGGGCGCCATCGGCGCTCTTGAGCCGTCGCAGCGGGTGCCGCTGGTGCTCCGGGAGCTGGAGGGGATGTCGTATGCGGAGGTGGCCGCGGTGCTGGGGGTCAGTGTCGGGGCGTTGCATTCACGTCTGCACCGCGCCAGGGTTGCCCTGCTCGCCAAGCTGAAGGAGCTGCGATGAGCGGCCAGGATCACCGTCCTGAGGGCGCCGACCTCAGCCGCGAGCTGCCGTGCGGGACAGGCTCGGCGAGCTTGCTGGCGCTGGTCGCCGACGGTCCGGCCGCGAGCGCCGAGCTGGCCGCGCACACCCGGGCGTGCGGGCACTGTGGGGCTGAGCTCGAGGTGCTGTCACGGCGGTGGCGGCCGGTCCGGCACGCCGCGCAGGATTCGCCGCCCACACCTCCCGACCTGGTGGCGCGGGTGCTGTCCACGCTGAGCGGGCTGCGCGGCCTGCAGCACTCCGCGCCGGTCGAAGTGGCCCAGGACGGTGGCAGGCTGCTGGTGGCGGAGCGTGTGCTTGTCCTGCTGGCCAGAATGCTCGCCGCCGACCTCGCGGCTGAGAGCGGCGCCGCGCGGATCGGGGCGGTCTCCGCCGACGACGGCGTTCTGACTGTGCGCATCTCATTGCGCTACGGCGGGTCTGGCGCGGAGGTGGCGGCCGCGCTGCGCGAGCGGGTGAGCGCGGGGCTGGCCGAGCACCTGGAATCAGCCGTGCCCGCCGTGCGCGTGCTCATCGACGACGTCCATCGGGGTAACCCATTCGGGTGACCTTGCGACAGATGACCGGCATACCGGGCATCTGACTGATGAGGGCCTGCCACAGCGAGCTTGGAGCAGCTGCTCGCCAGGCGTCCGTCACCAGACTCGCAGGGGAAAGGAAGACTCCGATGACACAGCCGAAGAACGACACCTCCGACACCGCCGCGGTGGCCCGGTCGGGTTCGAGCGCGGCCCCGGCCAGGTTGGCCGATGAGGAGTCGAAGGGCAAGACCACGATCGCGTCGATCGTCGTGCAGCGGATCGCCGGGATGGCCGCGCGCGAGATCACCGGTGTGCACGCGCTCGGCGGCGGGGTGTCCCGCGCGTTCGGGGCGATCCGAGAACGCATTCCCGGCGCGGGCACCGCGTCCACCTCGGGTGTCGCGGTCGAGGTCGGGGAGAAGCAGGCCGCGATCGACCTCGACGTCGTCGTCGAGTACGGCGCGGGAATCGTGGAGCTGGCGCGCGCGGTGCGCCGCAACGTGATCACCGCGGTGGAGCGGATGACCGGCCTGGAAGTGATCGAGGTGAACATCGCGGTCAACGACATCCATCTGCCCGAGGACGACACCGTCGACGAGCAGGCCGAGCCGCGGGTCGAATGACCGGGCCCGGCCGTGGAGGAGAGCGATGATGACCGCGGGTGAGCCCGGCGAACTCGCCGACGCCATCGCGCGGGTCGTGCTGGCCCATCCGGCGGTGGCGCGGCTCGACGACGGCCAGTTCGGCGTCATCGCGACGCCCGTGCCGGGCAGGCGGGTGGTCGGGGTGAACGTCGCCGGCGGGGGCCGACCGGTCGAGATCGCGGTGGTCGTGCGGATCGGCCACCCGCTGCCCCAGGTGATCGCCGAACTTCGCGAGCGGGTCAGCGGGATCGCCGGTCCGGTCCCGGTCGACGTGACCATCAGCGACGTGGTGCTGGAGTGACCCATGGGTGAACCCGACCTCGCTCGGGCGGCCTACCTGGCGTTCGTGCGCGAGCACCATCCCGACCGCGGTGGCGAGGCGGACGCCTTCGTGGTGGGTCTCGCCGCGCTGCGCGCGGCTCGCATCCCGGACCGCTACGACGCGCCGGTCGTGTTCGCGGTCCGCAGCCGCGGGCCGCACGCCATCGCCTGCCGGATCCGCCGGTGGCTCCGCCGATCCCGCAAGTCCCGAGTTCGGTAGCCGGACACAAGCAAGGAGCGAACCAGATGAACGCGACCCAGACCGGCATCCTGGCCGGGCTCGTACTCGGCCTGGCGGCCACCCAGGGCTTCACCGCTTTCCTCGTCACCTTGGCCGTCGGATTCATCGGGCTGGTCGTCGGCCGGGTGATCGACGGCGAGCTCGACCTGAGCACCGTCTTCGGGCGGGGCCGAGACCGGTGACGCCCCAGAGCGCCAAGCTGAAGCGACCGCCCGAGGATCGCGGCACCCTGCGGATCGCCCCGGTCGTCGTGCGCAAGATCGCCGAGCGCGCCGCCGACGAGGTGCCCGGCACCGCCCGGGCGCGGCCGCGAGTCGCGGGCGTCGGCATCGGCTCGCCCGGAGCGCGCGTCCAGGTGAGCGGTGACGGCCACACCTTGGACCTGGCCGTCGACCTGGCCCTGCACTACCCGGCCGCGATCCGCGACGTGGTCGACCGGATCCGTGCCCGGGTGACCGGCGAGGTCGCCCGCACCACCGGCTACCGGGTGCGCTCGGTGGATGTCACGGTCTCCGCGTTGCTGCCCGACGTCCGACCACGAGTGGAGTGAGCCGATGCGGATCCTCGTGCGTGTCCTCGCCTGCCTGTTCGGGCTCGCGATCGCGGCCCTCGGCGCGGTGCTGCTCGTCGAGGTCGCCTGGGCGTGGCTGCGGCCCGCCGACGATGCGGTGTTGGTGCCGTGGGGGCGCTGGCGCGAGCACCTCAGCGGGCTGCCATGGCACAGCACGACCGTGCGGGTGACCGCCGGTGTGCTGCTCGCCGCGGGGTTGCTGCTCCTGCTGATCGCCGCCACCGCGCGACGCCGCGAGGTGCGGCTGCGCGAACTCGCCGCCGAGGTCACCGTGGTCATCTCCCCAAGGTCGCTGGCGCGCATCGTGGGCAGGCGAGTCCGGGCCGAGGACAACGTCACCTCCGCGTCGGTGACCGCCACCTCGAAACGAGTCAGCGTTCGTGCCACCAGCGGTCTGATGTCCGAAGCCCAGCTGTCGCCCCACCTTCTCGACGTCGCCAAGTCCACAGTGGACGAATTGCCGCTGGCGCAGCCGATTCGCGTGGGCGTCATCGTCATCTCACCGAAGGACCGCCGCTCATGAGCAGCAACGCCACCGCCGCGCTCGCCCGCTCCTACCGCGGCGAACGAGCGCTGGTCTCGGTCATCGGAGCACTCGCCGTCCTCGCGGGAGCCGCTGCCCTGCTGATCGGCTCCGGCAGCCTCGGCCGGTTCCGCGCCGCACTGCCCGTGCTGGACCCCACCGTCATGGACTGGCTCGCCCGGTTCGACACGGTCGCGCGTCTCGGCGCGATGCTGCTCGGCCTGGTGCTGTTGGTGCTCGGCCTGGTGTTCTTCATCCGGCCCCTGCGCCTGGAAACCCACCCCGACCTGGAACTCGACCACACCACCAGGAAACACCTCACCGTGACCGCCAAGGCGATCGCCGCCGCGGTCCACGCCGAGGTCGAGCGGATCGACGGAGTGAGCCAGGCGAGAGTGCGCACGGTCGGTGACCAGGGGAGCCCCGCCCTGCGCCTGAACCTGTGGCTACGCGAAGACTGCGACGTCAACACCGTATGGCACGAGCTGAGCGCGGTGCTCGACAAGACCAAGACTTGCCTCGGCATATCCTCACTGCCCACCGCCGTCCGGCTGGAACTCGCCGCCACCCCGCGGCAACGGGTTCGCTGACGGGTTCCAGGGCGGCAGGCTGGGTGCGGTCAGGCGCAGGATCGTCATCGGCCGACTCTCGCGCGCGAGTTCGACACTGACGGCCGCGCGGTCGTAATGTGGGAGCTGTGAGCGGCTACGACCTCTCCGGTGTCTCGCTGCCCCGCATCCAGCACGCCTTAGGCCACGCATGTCCATGTCCCCAGGCGGCACAAGGACTCCTGGCCGCACCACGAGCTTGAATGCTGATCTGCGCAGTGCTGTAGAGGACCAGGATCGCCCACGCAACCTCGGCACGAATTGATGTCGGCCCAACCCTCAATGGCACCGGCGTACGCGCTGTAAAGGTCGGTGCCCACGCCGGCAGGCGGCAGAGTCGAGTCCCTCAGCTTGGCCGCGCTGCTCCGAGCCCACCCGACTTGGCATCGAATCTTCCGCTCACAGCACTAGGCCTTTCAGAAGCCCGAACCGCTCGACGCCATCGCCATTTAGGCCATCGCCATTTCGTCGCCATGTCAACGCAGAAGCCCTCCCCCTCGCGAAGAGGGGAAGGGCTTGTGACCTGCGTAAATACGCTGGTGGGCGATACTGGGATTGAACCAGTGACCCCTACCGTGTCAAGGTAGTGCTCTCCCACTGAGCTAATCGCCCGAGGCGGAGACGGGAATCGAACCCGTGTACAGGGCTTTGCAGGCCCTTGCCTAAGCCACTCGGCCACTCCGCCATGACAGAACTGTCCGATTGGACCACTCCGTCAGAACCTCGAAAGGGTCTTTCGAGTACCGGCGCAGAGGCCGATCGACTTGCGAGCGGACGACGAGATTCGAACTCGCGACCCTCACCTTGGCAAGGTGATGCGCTACCAGCTGCGCCACGTCCGCAGTCCCAAATTTTCGGTACTGTGGGCCGTTGTTCGCGCCCTGTTCCCTCCGTTTTGGTACGAGTGGAACTCTATCGGACGCCTCTTCGACCTTCCAAATCGGGGGTCTGCTTCGGCCTGTTCCCTCAGGTCAGGTCGGTGGAGATCAAGTGCGTGAGCGCCTCGTCGACGTCGACCCAGAGGTGTTCGTTGCCTGGGACGACGACGTCGTAGGTGCGGTCGAGGAAGTCGGCGAGCTCCTGGGCGGACGCCTCGAACACGGCGTGGCCCGAAGGGGAACTCAGCTCGATCACCACGACCTCGGGGTCGTCGACCGCCGGGCGGATGCGGACGTCGCCGTCGCCCGCCTCGGCGATGAGGCCGTCAGCCAGGAGGTCGCGCGCGAAGACCCACTCGACCCAGCCGGCGCGGCCGGTGCGGAACGCCGCGACGACGGCGTACGGGTCACGCGTGTCATAGCGCAGCTCGACCTTCACCGGGACCGCGGGGGTCCTCGGCGCCAAGAGGTCGAACACCGCTGTCGACCGAAGCGTGACATGATCGTTTCGCATCGTCGCTACCCTTCTGCTCCCTTCCCAGTCAAACGACTGAGTCCCTTCTATGTGACGCTCCAGCACGACGTTTAGGACGCCGGATGGAGCTTTGTCACCCATCTGGGCCACTGTCGTTCGCGCAGGGCGGTCGTGCCGCTTCGTTCGGTTACGAAATTTGTCGAGGCCTCTCCATACTGGCTGGTTTTCGGCCGAGGTGGTAGCGCCCGACACCTGATTGTTGGCGGACTGACAATTCCCAGTTTTCGAATGTGTGGCTGACCTGCGCCTCGCCAGAACCTTGTGGTCAGAACCACGTCACCGCAGGTCACGCGCGTCACCCTGCCGACCCGCGAAGCGTCTTGCACACTGAGGCCGCGACCGGAAAGGTGAATCATGTGACGAGCGACACTCGCGAAGACGGCCCGATGCGCCCCGACTGGGCCGACCGCAACGCCACCACCCGCACGATCTGGCGGGTCGGCGTCGGCGTCATCGGCGGGATTGTGCTGATCGCGGGCATCGTCATGATCCCGTACCCCGGCCCCGGCTGGCTGGTCGTCTTCGGCGGCCTCGCGATCCTCGCCATCGAGTTCACCTGGGCCCAGCGAGTCCTCGCCTACGCCCGAGGCAAATACGACGCCTGGACCGACTGGCTGCGCCGCCAGCACCTGGCCGTCCGGATCCTCATCCTGCTGCTGACAGGAGTGATCGTGGTCGTCACCATCTGGCTGCTGAACGGATTCGCCCTGATCGGCGGCTGGGTCGGCATCGACTGGCCCTGGTTGCGATCCCCGATTTTTGGATGATCCACCCGACCCTGTAATGTCTACCCCAACGACGCGGCCCAGCCGCGGCGGGCGATTAGCTCAGCGGGAGAGCACTTCGTTCACACCGAAGGGGTCACTGGTTCGATCCCAGTATCGCCCACAGTGAGTTTCTGCAGCTAGACGGCCTGCCGGTGATCTTCACTGGTGGGTCGTTTTGCTGTTGTGGGAGCAGATGGGGAGCAGGGCATGGTGACCACATCCTCGTTTCCTATGTGGTCAGCCCAATTCCAGGTGCCGTAGGTGTCCCAACGCGCCTGCAGCGCCGTGAGCGTCGCGTCGATCATCGGTCGGGTCACGTGGGAGTAGAGGTCGGACGCGTCGTTGGCTTTGTGGCCCATTCGCTGTAGTTGGACCACGCGTGGGACGTGGTCTTCGATGAGCCAGGTCTTGTGGGTGTGGCGTAGGTCGTGGAAGTGCATCTGGGTCTGCAGGGGTGCCCAGCCGGAGTCTTTGTCGCCGGCGAGTGCGGGTTGCCAGTGGCGGCGGCGGAAGTTGGAGCGTCGAAGGAGTCCGCCGTCGGCTCCGGTGAACACGAACTCGCGGTGGCGTTCGTGGTCGCGGTGGTGGGTGAGTAGGTCTGTGAGGAACGGCGGTAGGTGGATGGTGCGGATGCTGGCCGGGGTTTTGGGTGGGCCGAGTTCCAGTCCGTTGCGGGTTTCGTGCAGGGCGCCGTGGCGGGGGTCGATGTCGATTCTGGGTTCGTCGTCGAGGTGGGTTTTGTCCCATCGAAGTCCGGCGAGTTCGCCCCAGCGCATGCCGGTGTAGGCGGCGGTGATCGTGAGCAATGCGAAGGTCGGGGGCATTCGGGCCGCGATGGTGTCGACCTCGTCGGCGGTGGCGTGGGGTCGTTCCGGGCGGTCGGCGAAGTTGAGACGAAGTTTCCGGCACGGGTTGGCGCCGATGAGCCCTTCGTCGACGGCTTCACCGAGAATCATGGAGAACAGGATGATGATGTCCTGGACGCTTTTCTCGGCGAGAGACGCTCGAAGGGTCTTGTTCGCCCACCCTTTGACCAGCATGCGTTGGATGTCGCCGAGAGCCGTACCGGTCCAGCGGGGCAGGATGTGGTTGCGGATGTGCGAGTCGTAGGTCGACCACGTCGTGGCGCTGACGTGGTGGGCCTGTGACCAGGTCCTGATCCACTCGTCGATGGTGGTCTGCGCGAGGCGGGGATCGACGAACCGCTCTCGTCGTTGATCGGATTCGACATCGGTCGCCCGATTTTCCGCCGCCTCTCGCGTGATGAATCCGTTTTCTGTGTAAAGCATTCCGTCGGGAAGACGGTAACGGACACGGAAACCGTCTCCCCGTTTTTCCACCCAGGCCATAGTGGGCCACCTTTCGTGCAGGTTTCATCGCATATGGGACGACGATATTCACGCTCCGTTTTCCGGGAAACGCAAGCCAAATGTGTTCACCGGTCGAAACGCCGGGGTTCCGTGCTGCCGATGGCACTCCGGCGGCGCGCGTGAGTCGGGCGCGCAGCGCGAATCGGGCGTGTCGGCGCTGCCGCCGGTTGGGCTCCGGCGGCGGCGATCTCGTTGAGATCACTCTGGGAGAAGCGCAGGTGCTTGCCCAGGAACGTGCAGGGCACCTCCCGGCGGGCGGCACGGCGTCGCAGCCACGATTCACGAACTTGCAATGCCTCCGCCGCTTGGGCTGGAGTGAACAGCAGTTGTGCCGGATTGGCCGCTGTTTGTGCCGTGTCCGACGGTCTGCTGGAGGGTGGTTCGCCCGTGCCCTGACGGCCGTCGGGGTCTCGGTGCGGCGAAGCCCAAGACATGGTCGACGGGTGCGACCGGTGGGCAATGGGCGAGTCAGGACACTTGGCGGGCGGCTGAACGGGGACACCGTCGCCGGAGCGCATCTGTGCACGGTGGGGGATGGGCTTCATGCCGCCATCCGTTCTGAAAGAACCCGATCGGAGGTGAACCGCGCGGGAGCACGTGTTGCGGCGTGTGTCTGTTGGGCAGTCAGTCCCACCCGAAGTCGCAGGTACCAGTCAAGGGCAAAGCGCAGGCACTCGCTGCGGGGGGTGGGGGAGCAGCCGGAGATGTATCGCCCGCGCAAACTCCACGATGCCGAGTCGCTGCTGGAGATTGCGTCGGCGTCGCGCGCCCGGTTCGCCATCACCACCGAGCCGTCGTACGCGGCCGACACCGCAAGGCCCCGCCAGAGCCCACGCCTCGCCGTGATGGGCAAGCGTTGCGCCGTCATGCCGCGCGCTCCTCATTGACCGGTTCGCCGGAGCGGCACGACCAGGGTGAGCAGTCGTCTGGATCCCCCTCCGGATCCCCGTCCGCGGTTGCCGTCGAGGCGGTGATCAGCCGCAGGTGTCGCTTCGCGGGAACGGGTGGATCCAGGTCGACTTGGTCGAGGGGTTGGCAGGAGCGGTGCAGGAAGTACTGGCCGCGCAAGGGTTGTCCTTGTGCGGTGGCGTGGGGATGGCCGTGGCGGATGGCTTTGTCGAAGGCGACCGCGTCGGCCCACCCGTCGGGGTCGTTGTCGCGTAGCCATTTCCAGCCCGCGCGACCGTGAAAAGGGCAAGTTATTGCGAATATTCGGTAACGCTTGACGGCGGCGTGGAGGATGCTGTGTGAATGGAGGCTGTCCGCGCTGCCCGCGACTTCGTCGTTGATCGGTTTCCCGACGCGTTGGCCGCGGTGCTGGGTGGCAGCGCCTCCACCGAGCGTCGAACCCCGTTGTCGGATCTCGATGTCGTGGTAATCCTCAGCGGCCTGCCCGCCCCCTTCCGCGAGACGACCGAACACGATGGCTGGGTGGTCGAACTGTTCTGCCACACCGTCGAGTCGTTCGTGGCCTTCGTCGAGCGCGAGACCGCGGCCCGCCGTTCTCCGTTGCTGCACATGTGCGGTGAGGGCGTACTGCTGCTCGACCAGGACGGCCTTGGACGACGAACTCAGGAGGAAGCGTCTGCACGCCTTCAGGCAGGGCCACCTCCGCTGTCCACGAACGAGTTGGAGGACCGCCGATACCTGATCACCGACCTGCTCGACGACCTTGCCGGATCGTCCGATCACGAGGAGTCGATCTTCATCGCCAATCGGTTGCTGACCGTGGTTGGCGAACTGATCCTCGCCATGCAGCGGTGCTGGCAATCGCACGGCAAGTGGCTGTTGCGTCGCCTCCGCGACGCCGATCCGCAGACCTGCGAGGACCTCATTCTCGGCTACCGACAACTGGTCGGGGCAAGGGACGCGACTATGTTGCACCAGGTCGCCGCCTCTGTCCTCGACCGAGCCGGGGGCCGGATGCTTACGGGCTATCGCCGAGAGGCACCCACGCAGGCACTCCGTCATACGTAGCATCGCGGTCGAGCTCGCGGTTGCCCTGTTCATGACCTCACCCCCGTGATGCCCAAGGTCAACGGCTGGCCGGTTGGTGCGGCGTAGGGTGTCGTCGCGCTTGGCTCGCAGGAAGGTCCAGGTGATGTCGAGGCCCTCGATCTCACCGACCAGCCTTCGGTCTGCGCGCGGGCGCGGCGGTCGAGCAGGTCGGTTTCGAGTTCGTCGAGCCGGGAGAGCACCTTGGGGTTGACGTGCAGCATCGGACAGCGAATGCAAGCATCAGGTGCCCCGTCTTGCGACCGGACCCGAGCCAAGAACCGCGCCTGCTGGTCATCATCGTCAACCTCAACGACCGGTTCCGCGAAGCGACCGAGCGTGGCTGGCTCGGCGAGGTTGACGGCTTGAGAGTCAGCCTCGACGCAGCGAACCAGACGCTCGCGCAGATGCGTAACATCCGCGCAAAGACGCCCGTGCCACTGCCGCAGCCGACGGTGAGGTCGCGGTGACACCGCTCGGACCGTCCGGCGACAGCAAGTTAGGAAGCACGACCAATGGAAGTGATCGGTGTGATGGCCACCGATGCCGGGATGTTCGGTCTGTGGTCCCCGACGACGTTTGTCGACATCGTCGACTACGACACGTGGGAGTCGGAGCTGCTGGAAGACGACGACATCAAGCGGCACATCACTGCCGGCGCCTTTGTTCCAGTGAACATCGGCAGCGACGGAGCATTCCAAGTCATTGCCCGAGTCGGTTCGGCATCGACCACTGCCAGCCTGACTCAACGAGAACGCCAGTATGCCCTCGTATCCTCGAAGCCGTACCTGTTCATCACTCCCGGCAACGCGACGATCAGTGGCATTGAACACGTCGGAGCAGAGGCCGACGCTGGCCTGCACATCCCGCTGCCAACGGGCCGGTGGAGTGTGACGATCACGCTGATCGAATGGGACGCCGAACCTGGGCAGAAGGATGCCGACGGAAAGCCGTCTCCGACGGCCCTCCCCGACTTCGTACTGCTGATCAACCCAGAACAAGGCAGCGGTCACTACCGCACCGAAATACAGACATTCGAACGATAGACCCGTTAGCCGCCGTCCTCGACCGTTAGTCCGGAGAAAGTCGTTCGAGATCGACTGTCCTTGTAGGACGGGGATGATCGGCAGTACGGGCGTGAGGTCGAGCAGCCGCAGGTGATTGGCGACGGTGCGGTCCTGGTGGACGCGCACTGTCGCGCCCGTGCGTGCCAGGACGTGGGCCTCCGTCATGTGTTCACTGCCCGACAGTGGTGTCGGGCATGGTGACTGACCAGAGCGGAGGTTGGTGTTGGTGTCGTCCTGGCCCGTTAGGGTTCCTCTGTGACGAGAGGTGAAGACGTCAGTCGGGGTGTGGTGGCCGCGCGTCGCCTGGCTGAGCTGGGTTGCTGCGAGATCGCCCCTGGGTTGACCGATGCGGAGTTCGCCCGCATCGAGGGCGAACACGGTTTCGAGTTCGCCGACGATCATCGGGCGTTCCTCACGGCGGGGTTGCCGGTGAACAGCCCTTTCGTTCCGGAGCCGGGGGTCAGCTATGCCTGGGAGAAGCCGTGGCCCGAGTGGCGTGACGGCGACCTCGATGGGCTCCGTGAGCAGCTCGACTTTCCGGTCGAGGGCGTGTTGCGGGCGGTTGAGAGCAACGGGCACTGGAATCCGGCCTGGGGGGCGCGGCCGGACACCCCTGAGGCAGCGGTGGCGGTGGCTCGACGGTTGCTGGCGGATGCGCCCAGGATGGTCCCGATCTATGCGCATCGGTTTCTGCCCGCAGGACGCGGCACGCTCGGACACCCGGTCTTGTCCGTGTGGGGAACGGACATCATCTACTACGGCGCTGATCTGGTCGACTACGTCAACCAAGAGTTCGAGGAGCCTCGGCCCGAGCACCCGGACGGCTGGTCGCCGCAGGCCACTGTGTCGTTCTGGCGCGACTACCTGTGACTGCGATACCGGGTTTCTTGGCGAGGGACCGAACCGCGGCGTCCCTGTTGATAGCGTGTTCGGTTCAGGCATCGCGGTCTCTCTGACTGGGCATCGCGAGGACGTTGTTGGCCGCGGTTTCGTGGGTGAGTTCGGTGATGATGGCGCAGAGCGTCGTGATCTTGGCTTTGAATTGTGCCTCAGTGGCTTCCAACGCTTGGATGCGTGCGCGGGCGGCGGCCCGCGCTCCGATCTCGATACCCAGCCGACGTCCGGCGGCGGAGATGTCCTGGCATGGAAACCCCGTCACCAACACGTCGACCGGCTCCACGGTGGTCCAGTCAATGGCGCGGAGGTCGACGAGGTTCGGTACGCCCGGCATCCGGGCGGCCAGGATCTGGGCGATGTGCGGGTCGGGGTCGGCGCACCAGGCGATCTGGCCGCCGCCGAACGGCGGCCAGCACCCCGAGGTCCAGCCCGCCGTAGCCGGTGCACACCGACCCGACGACCGGCCCCGCACTCGCGGGGACCGTCAGGTTCTCCAGGGTCGGTGACGTGTCCGCGACGGCGGGCGTGGCCGCCCGCACCGCCCCCGCCGCCGTGGTGACGGCGACGGGGGCGGGGGCACAGGCGCGCCCCGAGCGGCGGCTGGTGCGGCGCGGGCGGCTGCTCATGCCGCCCAACTCCCCGACACGCCCGAGCCACCCCTGGAGTTCCCTGCGTGTCGCATCTGGCCGCTGACGACACTTCGGGAATCCTGATGTGTCGTCGAGATTTTTGAACCTGAACCCGAGCGGTGCTGTGAGACATCCCCGGAGTTCGTTCGTCGTGCGCCGCGTGCGCGACGACGCTTGGTGACCAGGTCCTGGACTGGGACGTTCCTGGGGCGCTTCGGCCACCGAGTTGACGAAGCTTCAGAAATCATGAAACTCTCCCATCCGGATTGATCAATCTTCGGTTGTGGTGAAGACGGGGGACGTGGGTTTGGGCCTGTCTGTAGTGCGCGACCTGCGCTAGGTGCGGGGGCGGGCGACCGCGGAGGAGTTGGCGGACTTCGAGATCGATTCGATGGCGGGGCTCGTGCTCGCACGTTCGGCGGCGGGGCTGGCCGACAGCACCATCCGGGCCGAGGTCAGCAACCTTGAGCAGGTGCGTGGCTGGTTCGGGCGCCCGCTGTGGGAGATGGAGCCCAGCGACGCCGATACCTACTTCGGTCGTGTCCTGCGGGGTGCGACCAACGGCACGCGGCATGCGCGGGCGTCGGCACTGATCACCTACTTCGAGTTCCTGCAGGCGCGGCACGCGGTGCAGTTGCACGCCATGACCGGTCGGGCAGTGACGTGCCCGGTCGATGAGATGAACCGGCCGAAGGGCCGCAAAGACGCGCGGGTGCGAATCCCGCCGATGGCGAAGGAGATCGACGGCTTCTTCAGCAACTGGGCCGCGGACCTCGTGACATGCCGCAAGTTCGCGCCGACGGCACGGAACTACGCGGCGGCGAGGCTGATGGCCGAGCTCGGGTTGCGAGCCGGTGAGGCCCGGCATCTGGACCTGGCCGACGTGCGGTGGGAGTTGGGTCGGTTCGGCAAGATCCATGTCCGCTACGGCAAGGGAGCGCGAGGCTCGGGGCCGCGGGAGCGGATGGTCCCTCTGGTCAACGGCGCGAGCCGGACGTTGAGGTGGTACATCGAGGACGTGTGGGGTCTCTTCGATGACGATCACGAACGGCCGGGCGCGCCGCTGTTTCCCTCGGAGCGGCGGGCCAAGAGCTCCTGCTCGCGCCGGTTGGGAAAGGACACCTTGCGTGCGGCGGTGGTCACCGCGACCCAGGCGTACCTGCCGGGCTGGGAGGGCAGGCTCACCCCGCATGTGTTGCGGCACTTCTGCGCGTCGCAGCTCTACCTGGGCGGGATGGACCTGATCGCGATCCAGGAGATGTTGGGGCATTCGTGGGTAGCGACGACGATGCGCTACATCCACGTGCATCGCGAGCACGTCGAGCAGGCGTGGGTGACTGGCCAAGATCGCGCGGCGCGACGGGTGGAAGGACTGGTCTGAATGCGGTGGAACCTTCGCCTGGCAGCGGCCAACCGCGGCATCTGGAAGGCATCGGAGCTCAGTCGCCGTCTGGCCGAGCATGGTCTGGAGATCTCGCTGGGCAAGATGTCGAACCTGTGGTCGGGTCAACCGGCCTCGCTCAAGCTCGATGATCTCGACGTCATCTGCGTCGTGCTGGGATGCGAGGTCGGGGAGTTGCTGACTCCGGAACCGGACAAGGTCACTCGCCCGCGGGACGACAGCAACGCCGATGTGGCCGCCGCGGGTTCGGCGCCGCCGCCGATGCGGGTCGTTCCACGTCGCCGTGACGGGCGTTCGCTGCCCCCGGCGTGATCGGTGGTATCGCGAGACGGGACCGGACCGAAGGTCGCCCGGTCGGTGACGAGCTGCTCGGAGTGCCTGGCGTGGGGCTTGACGTACGCCCGCGGCGTCTGCCTCGCCTGCTACAACTTCTCCGCACGCCGCCTCGGCCACGACGTCGGCGACTGCGGTGTATGTGGCCGCTCGGTGCCGCTGAAGGGCGGGTACTGCCGGTTGTGTTGGTTGCAGGCGCGCGAGGACCGCGCCGTCACCGCCGCCGACGCCCGGTCGGCGGTGATGATCGCGCCCCATCTGCCCGCGGTGCGGTGTCACCAGTTGTTCCTGGCCGGGATGACGCAGCGCAAGGCCCCACCCCGCACAACCCCGCGCCGCCGCGGCGAGAAGGGCCGACCGCTCAAAGGACCGCCCGCGCCCACGGTTCGGCCGAACACCCAATACGCGCAGCTCGGCCTGTTCGCCGACGAACTGTTCGCCCGCGACTACCGCAATGCCGGAGTGGACCTGCGGCGCGGTCCGGCTCCGGACAACCAGTGGCTGGCCTGGGCGCTGCACATCGTCCACACCACGGCTGAAGCCCGAGGCTGGACACCGGACACCCGACGGGGCATGCAGCGCACGATGGTCACAGTGTTGGCTGGGCACCATGACGTCGATCGGATCCGCGCCAGCGACGCGCGCGCTGTCGCGTCCAGCCACAGCGTGAACGTCGACAATGCCCTGGAGATCCTCGACGCGATGGGCATTCTCTGCGACGACCGAGAACGGGTCTTCGACACCTGGCTCGACACCAAACTCGCCGGAACGGCCCCTGCCATCGGACGCGACGCCCGACAGTGGGCTCGCATGCTGCACGACGGTGGGCCACGCAGTCGCCCCCGCAGTCCGGACACCGCACGCACCTACCTGCGCAGCGCGCTTCCCGCCCTGCTGGACTGGTCGGCCCGCTATGACCACCTGCGCGAGGTGACACGCGACGACGTCCTGACCCACCTGCGCGCGTTGCGCGGGCAGCGCCGCGCGAGCGCCGTCACCGCGCTGCGGTCGTTGTTCACCTGGGCCAAACGCAGCGGCGTCATCTTCAGCAACCCCGCTACCGCAATCACAGCCCGTAGAACAGAACCCGCGCTCTGGCAACCACTGTCCACAAAAGACATCGCCGACGCTGTCGCCAAAGCCGCAACCCCACAGGCACGGCTGTTCATCGCCCTCGCCGCGATCCATGCCGCACGTCCCCACCAGATCCGAGCCCTGCAACTCAGCGACGTCGACCTCGCCGACATGCGGCTCACCATCGACGAACGAACACGGCCGCTCGACGACCTGACCCACACCGTCCTTCGGGTTTGGCTCGCCTACCGTGCGGACCGCTGGCCGGGCACCGCGAATCCCCATCTGCTGATCAGTAAGGAAAGCGCGATGCGACACGGCCCGGTCAGTGCCGCGTGGATTCGGGAACTCCGCGGCCTGACCGCCGCCCTCGACCGGTTGCGCATCGATCGGCAACTGCATGAAGCGATGACCACAGGAGCGGACCCGCTGCACCTGGCCGTCGTGTTCGGCGTTTCCGACCACACGGCGATGCGCTACGCGAACAACGCCCGGCATCTTCTCGAACGCCCTCACGAGGCGACCGCCTCGACTTCACCGGGAACCCGAGGATCCACATGGCACAATGACCGCAACACGCCCTTGGGTTCGCGCTGAGAACCCCTGAGTTCCTTGGAACGCAAGGGAAACAACGGGGTACGGAACACCAGCACGTCCTCATGCGAAATGAGGTGCAACGGCAGCCCGGCTTCGCGCTGTTTGCGGATGAAGTCGCGTTGGAAGAAGCTGCCGCGCGCGACCAGTTCGCCCTCGGCGGCGCGCGCGAGCAGCGCGACGCAGCGCTCGACCGGGATCAGGCCGGCGTGCACGCCGCAGGCGAGGATCTGTGAGGGAAGGTCGATCAGTTCGGCGTGTTCGCGCCACGGGCGGATGGTGATGGCGATGTGCCCGCCCGGCTTCATGTACGGGACGAGTCCGGCGAGGATGCGGGTGAATCCGGAGAGCAGCCGGTGGTGGCCGATGTTGGCGAGGTTGCCGCGGTCGAGGGTGTTGCCGTAGCGGTGGTGGTACTTCTGCACGCCCTTGCCCGGTGCGACCGCGACCTGCCCGTGGGTGGAGGGACCGTAGGGCGGGGAGGTGACGACGAGCGCGGCCTGCCCGAGGTACTCCGCCGGTAGCAGTGCGGCGATTTGGCGGGCATCGCCGTGGAACACCCGCCTCTCGTGCTCGATCCCGGTGTCGTGGGCGAGGGTGAGGTTGGCGCGGGCGACGTCGACCCAGTGCGGTTCGTACTCGATCCCGACCGCGCGGCGTCCGGCGTGGACGGCTTCGACGAGGGTGGTGCCGATCCCGCACATCGGGTCCAGCACCAGCTCGCCCGGTTGGGTGTAGTGGGCGATGGCGTGCGCGGCCACGGCGGGCAGCATCTTGGCCGGGTGCGCGGTCGACTCGGGTACGAAGCGTCCCTTGCGCTGCGCCGCGGGGGCGGCCTGCGCGGTCGTCCATACCGATACCGGCAGCTCCCGGACATCGTCTGCGGGGATGCCGTCGACGACGTCCTTGGACGAGTCCACCGCCCGCCGGGCGGGGTGGTCTACGGGGTTCGCGTCTGGGTGCGTGGTGGTGTCCAGGGTGTCGATGACGGCGCGTGGGATGTGCACGGTCCGCGCGTCCGCGACGGTCTCAACGGGTGCCGTTGTCGAGTCGGCGACACGGCTCGGTGGGGTGTTGGGGTTGCGGTCGTCGGCCACGGGAGTGCCTTCCTCGCTGTCGCTGGCGCGGTGAGACCCGGGGTGGGCGGGGCGCGGAGTCGGCGTGCCGGTCATCGCAGGACTCCGTCCTCGAACGCCTGCTCGGCGGGGCTCGTCGGAAGCGGGTCGTGGTCGTGCGGTTGTGAAAACACGAGGACGTCGGAGTGGACCCGGATGTGGGGCGCGGGCAGTCCCCGTACGGCGGCGCGGTGCTCCATCCGGGCCTGCGTTTCGGCGGCCGTGCCGTCCGGGTCGGATAGTTCCTCGGTGGCGATCCGGCCGCCGCGCATCGGGGCGTGCAGGGCGACGATGTGTTGCAGGTAGAGCAGGTCGGCGTTCTGCGCCGCGGCTACCACCGCGCCGGTCGGGTCGAGAAGTTCACCCGCCTGCCAGTCACTGTGGGTGAGTGCGACGAGGATGCCGCCGACGCGGAGCAGGCGTGCCGCGACGAGCGCCACGAGGTCGCCGACACGGTGACCGGCCTCGGCGGGAGGCAGGCTGGTGATGACCAGGTCCGCCTCCGGCGAGATGGTGTCGATGTCATGCGGGGACGTTGCCGAGGCATCGGCTGGGGGCGGGGCGGGGTCGCCGACGAGGTCGGCCCAGAACGGCCGCGACACCGGCCCGTTCGCGTCGTCCGGGGCGACGACGCGCACGACGCGAACGTGGCGACCGAGGTGCTCGACCGCGTCCAGTGCGTCCGACAACTCGGGATCGGCCGTGTTGTCGGGGGTGTCGCCGGGCGTGTGCCGGATGACGCCGTCGGGGTCGACGACACCGAGCCCGCGACGCCGGGCGCCGGAGGTGTCCGGCGTCGGCTGTGTGGTCGGCCAGGGCAGCAGCACGACCCGCCCGCCGGGCGCGCTGAACGCGCCGGCGACCTTGGCGACGAGCGGCGTGGGCCAGGTCGCGTCGAGGTCGATTCCCGTCGCCCCGGCCGTCCACACGGTCGCCGGGGTCGGCTGAGACGACGCTGCGGCGGAATGATGCGACCGGGTGCGGCTGGTGGTGGAGCTGGGCTTGGCGGGGCTGACCCTGGTGGTGGTCGCCGCGGTCGGATAGGGGCGGCGGTCGCCGCCGGGAAGTCTGCCCGTCGGACGGGTGGAGTCGCTGCGCCGTTTCGGGGCATGCGACGCCGAGCGGCGCGCGGGCTGGTCGGACTGGGCCATGGATACCTCGCAGAATCGGGGTGCGCCGCGCTGCACGTGGCGGCCTGTGACACCCCCCGACTCCGAAAAACACCCCACTTTTCCGCGCCCGTTGCCGAATCTTTATCGACCGGTTTCGTGTCCTGTCGCCGCATTAAGCGGTAAGGCTCGCGCGCGGCACCGGTGGATTCCGCCGCCGATCCCTGCGGCCCCCGCGATCTATCTCGGACATTTTCGCGCGCCTCGCCGTCCGGGCGCGGTCGAGAGGTGGGAGTGGGTGTCCGGCTCGCCGTACGGCTATTACCGAATCGCCACTAAACGCCACCAAACCATCATTTCCGCAGTTCTAAGGCTATTACGGACGATCGTCACGTGATCTTGACTCCGGTGATCGGCGGCGGTTCCCGGCGGCTCGTGACGATCTTTGTGGCGGACGGGAACGATCACCGAAGATCGTTGGTGGCGTTTTGGTGGCGTTTGGTTGCGTTTTGGTGGACCCGGTTTGGCTTCCTGTTGTGGTCGTTGTTCTTCTCGACCATCGCAAAGGAGCCGACAATGGCCCCGAGTCGCATTTTCCGTGACACGCCTTTCGAGCCCGATTCCCTGCCGCTGGATTCCGCGCGGGCGGCGTTCGAGTGGCTGGTCACCGGCCCCGCCCCGCTGTCGGTCGACGGCCGGTTCTTCCCCGGTCTGCCTGCCCGGCGGGTGCCGCTGGACGAGCTGCGTGAGCTGCTGCTGGACACCTCGCTGCCGCTGGCGGCGGTGGACCTGGTGTGGATGCACCTGGTCACTCGATCCCGCGACGAGGGCGGCGGGTGGACGGTCGCGTGTGTCGGTGTCGCGCTGCCCGCGTTGTTCGCCATCGCCGCCACGTTGTGTGCGAAGTTCGCCGACGACCACCGGGACATTCACTCCGCGATCCTGACCGGGTTCCTCTCCGAGCTGGCGAGTATCGACATGGTCAGGCCGTGGGTGATGTGGCGGCTGCGGTGCGCCGCGCTGCGCGCCGGGCACCTGTACGTGCGTGACGCGCTGGACCGTCCGATGCCCTCGGATGAGGACTTCCATTCCAGCGAACCGACCCCGCCGTGGGGGCACCCGGACTTCGTGCTGGCGCGGGCGGTCGCCGAAGGCGCCATCACCGGAGCTGAAGCGGAATTGATCGGTGCCACCCGGTTGGAGGACTACTCGCTCACCGCCGCGGCCGCCGATGCCGGGGTGAAGGTCACCACGCTGCAGTGGGCGCGTAGCCAGGCCGAAGCACGCCTGGTCGCGTGGCTGAGAGAGCAGGGCCCGCACGACGACCCCGGCGACCGCCGCGACCGCGACGTCGAGATCCACGCGGTCAGCGCCGCGACCATCACCGCCGCCGCCGACGGCACAAACGCGGGCCTGCGCCGACCACGCGGAAAGTCACGCAGGGTGAGTACCTCGGCGGAGAAGTTGGCGGTCACGGTTCGGTATCGCCCTTGGGAAAAGGGGGCTGAATCCGGAGTCGGGGGCTGCGGGAGGACACCAGCCGCCCCCGCGCACACCACCCCGCTCGACCGGCCGACTCGCACCACCGCACGGCCGTCGAGCGCGACTGCGGAGGTGCCGCCATGCGCCGCTTGATCCGTTCGCCCCGCCACTCTCGACCCGACCACCGCGGCGATTACGGCGGCACGCGCAGCGTTGGCGAGAACCGTCCACGCCGCGGCCCGGTCACCTCGCGCCGTGCGCCTGGTGCGCTCGCGCACCGAGTTCGGTTCCGTCGGTCTCAGCCGACCGTGCAGGCGCACGCCGCGACCGTGCGCAGCACCGCGCTGCGCACCGCCGTGATGCTCGCCGTGGTGTTGTTCGCCGCCGCGGTGGTGCCGGTGGCGCACGCGGAAAACACGCACGTGCTGGCCCTGGTGAACACCCTTGATGAGCTGTTCATCAACATCCGCAACTGGCTGATGGGCATCCTGGCCGGTTTGGCGACGGTGTTCCTGACCATCGGTGGGATTCGCCGGGTCGTGGGCGCGGGTGATCCGGGCGAGCAGGAGAAGTCGAAGGAGTGCTTCAAGGCCGCCGCGATGGGCTACGGGCTGGCCGCGCTCGCCCCGATCCTCGTCACCGCCCTCAAGACCATCGTGGGGGCCTGAGCGATGACGCCCCGACCAGCACCGACCACGCCCACCCGGCGCCAGGCATCGGCCACTGCGACCGTCCGCGACCTGAGCTCCGACGCACCCGCCCAGATCCGATCCACAGGCCACCGGGTGCCGCTCGAACCCCCCTGCGCCCACGCCCGCCGCACAGGCACTCGCCCGCACCGGCGGCTGGGCCGTCGGGCGGGGTGGCTGTTGCGCGTGACGCGAGGTCGCGCGCTCGCACTGGTGACGGTGAGCCTCGTGGTTCTGCTCGGCGGCATCCTCGCCGTCAATGCCGACGTGACAGCGGCTGCCGCGCCTGGTCGTCTTCCCGCCGCAGTGCAGCCCCCGCCGCCGCCGATACCGACGGTCGCCCCTGGGTGTGAGCCGGGCTCGCCGAGCCCGATGTGCTCGATGCCGACAGTGACCCCGCGCCCGACACCGCCCGGGCTTCCCCTTCCCATTCCGACGAGCGTGCCGCCGTGCGCGACGGGGTCGCCGATCCCGCAGGTGGGTTGCGCCCCGGCCAACCCGGTGTCACCGCCTGCCCCTCCCCCGTGTGCGGGGGAGGGGTGCATCCCGCAACCCACCACCGCACCGCCGCCGCCCAACCCCGGCACGAGCCAACCCGGCCACGGCGGGGAGGGCCGGGAAGAGTGCGGGATCACCGCGATCGGCGGCTGCATCACCAACGCCATCAACGACTTCTTCCGCGGGATCGTCACCGCCGCGCTGAACCCGTTGCTGGACTTGTTGTCCAAGACGCTGCTCACCACCCCGGCACCGGAGGCGATGCCGCGCATCGGGGAGTTGTGGAACAACTCCTGGCAGATCCTGCTCACCTGCTACGCGATGCTGGTCCTGATCGCCGGGATCCTGCTCATGGGCTACCAGACCCTGCAAACCTGCCACAGTGTCAAAGAGATCGCGCCCCGCCTGGTGGTCGGATTCCTGACCGGAGCCCTGTCCCTGTGGGCGGCGAGCAAGGCCATCGCGATCGCCAACGCCTTGTCCGGCGCGGTGATGGGCGGCGGCGTCAACGCCGACTCCGCGAGCACGACGATCAAGGAACTCGTCACGAACTCGCTCTCCGGCGGGGTGTTCATCATCCTTCTTGGCATCGTCCTGGCAGGGATGCTCGTCGTCTTGTTGATCACCTACATCGTGCGGGTGGCCGTGACGATCGTGCTGATCGCCGGGGCACCGATCGCGCTGATGTTCCACGCGCTCCCGCACACCGAGGGCATCGCGAAGTGGTGGTGGAAGGCGTTCGGCGGGTGTCTGGCGATTCAGGTGTGCCAGAGCCTGACTTTGATCACGGCGATGAAGGTCCTGTTGACACCCGGTGGTGGGGTCGCCCTGTTCGGATCCACGACCTCCGGGTTGGTCAACCTGCTCGTCGCGCTGGCGTTGATGTACATCCTGTTCAAGATCCCGTTCTGGATCCTGGCGTCGGTGCGCGGCGGCGGTGGCCGCTCGCTGGTGGGTTCAGTTGTGCGCGGCTTCATCGCCTACAAGACCTTCGGCCTACTCGGAGGCTGCGGCGGCGGTGGTAAGCCGCGGCGGTCCGGTGGCAAGGGCGGCGGGCGGGCGGTCGACCCGTACGCCACGACACGGGCGACCGCCGACGGGCAGTACATGCTGCCGCTTCAGGGGCTCAAGCGCGGCAAACCACAACCACCGCGGCACGTGAAACACGTACCTAAACGACGCCAGTGGCCCCAGCCCACGAAGTCCGCGCCGCGCGGCACGCAGCTGGCGTTGCCGCTCGGGGACGACTGGCCGGATAACAAACCCGTCCTCGGGCGGGACGGCCAGTACCGGCTGCCCCTCGACGTCCACCGCGTCACACCCACCCCGCCGCCCACCCAGCCCGAGACAGGTCCGCGACGCGACCGGTCACGAGACGGGCAGCAACTGCAGTTCCAGTTCGACCCATACAAGGGCAACCGCGCCACCCGGTCCGGGCAGTACCCGCTGCCGCTCAACGTCCGCCGCACACCACGCCCGGCAAGCCCGCCCACGCCGCCCGCGGCGCCGACGCAGCGCACGCGGGGCACGCAGATGGAGCTGCCCTTCGATCTCTACAAGGGCAACCGGACCAACCGGGCCGGGCAATACCCGTTGCCGCTGGAGGGCGTGCGCCGCACCGCGCCCCCGACACCCGAGGCGCCGCCGCCCCCGGATGCCGCGTCACCGGCTCCGGCGACTCGGGCCGCGCCACGCGCGGGACGCCAGCTCCGCCTGCCGCTGGACCTGCCCAAGCGCTCCGCCACACCGAAACCGCCCACGTCTGGAGGCACACCGTGACTTCGCCTGTCCGCATCCCGGCCGACGTCGACATGGCCGATCGTGTCCTCGGCCCGCTCACCGCCCGCCAACTCGCGATCCTCGCGACCACCGGCCTGGTGCTCTATGCCACCTGGACCGCGACCCGCGCGGTGGTGCCGATCCCGGTGTTCCTCGCGCTCGCCGTCCCGGTCGGGGCCGCCGCCACGATCCTCGCGCTCGGGCAGCGCGATGGCATCAGCATGGACCGGCTGCTGATCGCCGCGATCCGCCAGCGCATGGGACCTCGCCATCGGGTCGCCGCCCCCGAAGGCGTACGGCCCGCTCCCGAATGGCTCACCACCGCCGCGAGCACGACGGGCGACGGCAAGGCCACGTCCACCCGCCGCGGCCACCGCCGCAACGCCGGCACGGCGCCGGGGAGCGAGCAGATCTCACCCTCGGCGCTGCGCCTGCCCGCGCGGGCAGTCACCGACACCGGCGTCGTCGACCTCGGCACCGACGGCCTCGCGGTCATCGCCGTCGCCAGCACCGTCAACTTCGCGCTACGCACCGCCCAGGAACAAGAAGGACTCGTCGCGAGCTTCGGCCGCTACCTGCACAGCCTCTCCGCACCCGTGCAGATCCTCATCCGCGCCCACAGATTGGACCTATCCGGTCAGATCAGCGAACTTCGGGCACGGGCAGGCGGGCTACCGCACCCCGCCCTGGAGGCCGCGGCAGTGGAGCACGCCGACTACCTGACCCAACTCGGCGAGCAGACCGACCTGCTGCGCCGCCAAGTCCTGCTCGTCCTGCGCGAACCCCTCGGCACCGACGCTGCGGCGACCGACGGGCTCGGCGGCCCCGGCCCACTCGCCGTGCTGACCTCGCTGGCCCGCGGCAGGCACCGCAAGGCGAGCGCGGAGAACAACGCGGCGAGCGCGGCGGCGCGGCGGGCGGCCGAGTCGCGGCTGGTCCGCCGCCTCGGTGAAGCGATCGAGCTACTCGGCCCGGCCGGGATCGTGATTACCCCGCTCACCGCCGGGCAGGCCACCGCCGTGCTTGCCTCGGCGTGCAACCCCGACACCCTGCTGCCGCCCTCATCCGACATGGCCGGGGCCGACGAGATCATCACCAGCCCTGGCGGGCAGCAATCGGACTCCTACGCCGACGAGTGGTCCAGCGACGTGGAGGGATCTCCGAATATCGACCAAGAGGAGGACGGCGACTGGGACTACGACGACCACGACGAGGACGACTACGAGGACGACGCCGACGATGTCGGTGCCGACCAGGGACGGAGGCGGTTCTGATGGCCACCCGAGCACGCACCGGACGCGGCAAGCGCCGCCCGCGGCAGGCCGCTCCACGCGGCACCACCCACAGCGACAGCCCGGTGCAGGGGGCCGCCGCGTTCACCCCGGACTCGTTGTCGGTCGGAGCCAGGCAGCTGGAGGTCGGCGGCGAGTGGGTCGCCAGCTTCGGGATCACGGGTTTCCCCCGTGAGGTGCACCCCGGCTGGATGACGCCGCTGCTCACCTACCCGGGCCGCCTGGATGTCTCGCTGCATGTCGAGCCGATCGACCCCGCCACCGCAGCCGCACGGTTGCGCAAGCAACTCGCCAAGCTGGAGTCCGGGCGCCGGCACACCGCCGAGCACGGTCGTCTGCACGACCCGCAGGTCGAGGCCGCCACCGAGGACGCCTATGACCTGTCCAGCCGCGTCGCGCGCGGCGAGGGCAAGCTCTACCGAGTCGGCCTGTACCTCACCATCCACGCCGTGTCCGAACGGGCGCTCGCCGATGAGGTGGCCGCCCTGCGGTCCCTGTGCGCGAGCCTGTTGCTGGACGCGAAACACACCACCTACCGCACCCTGCAGGGGTGGGTGTCGACCCTGCCGATGGGTCTGGACTTGATCGGGATGAGAAAGACGTTCGACACCTCCGCGCTCAGCGCGGCGTTCCCGTTCACCAGCCCCGATCTCCCGGCCGCCGACCCCACCAGCGTGGCCGCACCGTCCGGGGTGCTCTACGGCTACAACGTCGGCTCCCAAGGCTTGGTGCATTGGGATCGGTTCGGGGCGGGGATGCACAACCACAACTCGGTGATCCTCGGCCGCTCCGGCTCCGGCAAGTCCTACCTGGTCAAGCTCGAACTCCTGCGGTCGCTGTACCGGGGGATCGAGATCGCCGTGGTCGACCCGGAGGACGAGTACGCCCGCCTCGCCGCTGCCGTCGGCGGCACCTACGTCCACCTCGGCGCCGCCGGGGTGCGGCTCAACCCGTTCGACCTGCCCATCCACACCCGCGCCGACGGGCACCGCACCGCCCCGAAAGACGCCCTGATCCGGCGCAGCCTGTTCCTGCACACGGTGATCGGCGTGCTCGTCGGCGACGAGTTGGAAGCCGCGCAGCGGGCCGCCCTGGACCGGGGCATCGCCGCCACCTACCAGGCCGTGGGCATCACCGCCGACCCCCGCACCTGGACCCGCCCCGCACCGACCTTGCGCGGGTTGCGCGACCAGCTCGCCACCGCCGGGCAGGCCGGGGACCGGGCCGCCGCCGAACTCGCCGCCCGGCTGCACCCCTTCGTGGAGGGCGCGTTCAAGCAACTCTTCGACGGGCAGACCACCACCAATCCCGAAGGGCACCTGACAGTGTTCTCGTTGCGGGACTTGCCCGACGAGCTGAAACCGATCGGCACCCTGCTCGTCCTCGACGCGGTGTGGCGGCGGGTCAGCAATCCGGCGATCCGCCGCCCCCGTCTGGTGGTCGTGGACGAGGCGTGGCTGCTGATGCGCGAGAAGACCGGGGCGGAGTTCTTGTTCCGCATGGCGAAAGCAGCCCGGAAACACTGGGCCGGGCTCACGGTCGCGACGCAGGACACCGCCGACGTGCTAGGCAGCGAACTCGGCAAAGCCGTCATCGCCAACGCCGCCACTCAAGTCCTGTTGCGGCAGGCATCCCAAGCCATCGACGACATCACCCAGACCTTCGATCTGTCCGCGGGGGAACGGCAATTCCTCCTCTCGGCCGACCGAGGACAGGGCCTGCTCTCGGCCGGAACGCAGAGAGTGGCATTCCAGAGTCTGGCCTCGCCCACCGAGCACTACCTGGTTACGAGCAACCCAGCCGAGCTCGCCGGATACGCCGCCGACGGCCACATCGACGACACCAACACCATCGAGCAGTCCTATATGGACCTTGGTGTCGCCGGCGAACACGAGATGGCCGGGGCGGACGAGTTCGGTTCGTTCGACTCCGACGGCCAGATCGAACTCGACGCCGCCTGACACCACACCCGTTTCCTCGAGTCTTTGTTCGGCTGCGTTCGTGAGAGAGGCTGCTATGCGTTCCTGGATACCGGCTGCCGTCGGCCACCCGGCCCCGCCCATCACGCCCACCGGGACCCGATCGGGCGGGCTAGGCGAGGGGTGGCTGGGCGACTACCTGCGCGATCCCGGCGGCGCCGCGCTCGCCTTGCTGGAACATCTGCGCGAGTGGGCGTTCGCGTGGGGACCGGTTGCCGCGCCGCTGCTCGTGGTGGGTGTCGCGGGGTTGGTGCTCGGCCGCCGTTGGTGGCTGCGGCGCTGCCACGCCCGGCTGCTCGCCCACGCCCGTCAGGTCACCGTGCTCGCCCCGCCCACCGTCGACCCCGCGGGCGGCGCCGCGCTGTGGGGCAACCTCGTGGGCTTGCTACGGCCCACCTGGCGGCGGTGGTTCACCGGGCAACCCCACGTGGCGTGCGAATACCAGTTCTCCGAGCACGGGGTCGCGATCCGGCTGTGGGTGCCCGGCGTGATCCCGCCCGGCCTGGTGGAGCGGGCGGTGGAGGCCGCGTGGCCGGGCTCGCACACCCGCGTCACCAGCCCCGCCCACCCGCCCCTGCCGGCCCCCTGCCAGGCCCAGCGGCGGCTGGTCATCGGTGGCGAGCTGCGGCTGGCCCGCAGCGAGGCGCTGCCGATCCGCACCGATTTCGACGCCGACCCCTTGCGCGCCCTGATCGGCGCACCCGTTGGGTTGGGCCGCGACGAGTACGCCTGCGTGCAGATCCTGGCCCGCCCGGTCACCGGCCACCGCGTCGGCAAGGCCCGCCGGTCCGCGCGGCGGGTACACACCGGCGGCTCGACCCGCCTGATCAGCCGCCTCCTGGACATCGTCACCCCCGGCATGACGACCAGCAGCCACACTGGGGGCCGGACCAAGTCGGGGACGTTGCACAGCGACCCGCAAACCTCGCTGGAGTATGCCGCGCAGAACCGTGCCATCGTGAGCAAACAGCGCGGGTCGCAGTTCGAGACGGTGATCCGCTACGCCGTCGCCACCGTCCTGCCCGCCGATGCGGCCAAGGGCGAGATCCGTACGGCGCGCGAGGTCGCCCGCGGCCGGGCACACGCCCTCGCCGCGTCATTCGCGAGTTTCACCGAGCACAACCACTACACCCGCCGACGCCTGCGCCATCCCGGCCGCGACATTGGGACCGTGCTCGCCGACCGCCGCCTCCGCGCTGGGGACCTGCTCTCCGTGGGTGAGTTGGCCGCGATCGCGCATCTGCCGGTCGACGAGGCGATTCCCGGTGTCCAGCGCGCCGGGGCCCGCGCGATCGCCCCACCACCCGGTATCGCCACCCCCGGCCAACAGGCGAAGCCTCTCGGCGTCACCGACACCGGCCACCAACGCCCCGTGGCCCTGCGCGTCCCAGACGCGCGGCATCACCTGCACGTCATCGGCGCCACCGGCTCGGGCAAGTCCACCCTGCTGGGCAACATGATCCTGGCCGACGCCGAGCAGGGGCGCGGGATCGTGCTCATCGACCCCAAGGGCGACCTCGTCACCGACATCCTGTCCCGCCTCCCGAAATCCGCCGGGGACCGGGTGGTGCTCTTCGACGCCGACGCGAAATCCCGGCCACCGTGCCTCAACCCCCTCGACGGTGGGGAAACCGACCTCACCGTCGACAACCTCGTCTCGGTGTTCCGCCGTGTCTACTCCGCCTTTTGGGGGCCGCGCACCGACGACGTGATGCGCGCCGCGTGCCTCACCCTGCGCACCCAGGAAGGTGTCGCCACCCTCGCGGATCTACCGAAACTGTTGGCGGATCAGGCGTTCCGGTCGCGGGTCACCGCCGGGGTCACCGACCCGGTCTTGCGCGGGTTCTGGTCCTGGTATGAGGAACTCACCGACTCGGCCCGCAGCCAAGTCATCAGCCCACTGATGAACAAGCTCCGGGCCTTTCTGCTGCGTCCGTTCGTGCGCGACGCGATCGCGGGCGGATATTCCACAGTGGACATGCCAAGCGTGCTCGACGGCGGCATCTGCCTCGTCCGCATCCCCAAAGGCTCCCTCGGCGAGGAAACCACCCGACTGGTCGGCTCCCTTGTGGTGGCCCGGACGTGGCAAGCCACGACCGGCCGCGCCCGCATCCCGCAACGCAGGCGCCGCGACGCGAGCCTCGTGATCGACGAATGCCACAACTTCCTCAACCTCCCCTATCCGATCGAGGACATGCTCGCCGAGGCGCGCGGGTTCCGGGTCGGGATGACCCTGGCGCATCAGCACCTAGGCCAGTTGCCCCGCGAGTTGAGGGAAGGCTTGAGCACCAACGCCCGCAGCAAGATCTTCTTCAACGCCTCCCCAGAGGACGCCCGCGAACTGTCCCGCCACACCGCGCCCCGGCTCACCGACCACGACCTCGCCCACCTCGGCGTCTACCACGCCGCCGCCCGCCTCGTCCTGGGCGGGGAAGAAGCACAGCCCTTCACCATGCGCACCCAACCTCTCCCACGCGCGATCCCCGGCCGTGCCAGGGAGGTCCGCCGCATCGCCCGCCGCGCCCTGCGCAACCGGCCCGGCACCGCCACGCCGACCACCAGGCCACAGGCCCGACCCACACAGCAACCCGGCACGGCCCAGCCAGTGACCGGGAAACACCGAAACCGACCCACCGCGCGCAACACCGACCCACGCCGCCACCCCTGACCCGGACGACAGGCCGAAATCCCTTGCCGCACAACCGAGAAGAAGAGGTGGCTTTGTGACACGCACCATTTCCACGGACCACACCGGCGACCATTCCCCATTTGGTCGGTCGCGTGATCAGCGATCGCGGGCGGCTAGTCCTCAGTCAGCGGGCCATGAAACTTCATCAACGTAGCCCAACCGACGCAGGTACCGGCGATGACCTCCGATTTCTCGGGATGCCAACCCGCCGGGCACGACATCCACCTGGACCCATTGCCATCCCGCAACGCGGGCCACGGGTACGGCTCCAGATCCCCACTTTTCCACACACGCTTGGCCTTCATTCTCAACCTCCACCGACATGGCCTACGAGCGCAGCCTGAACGAGGGGTGCGATACCTGGATGACAACCCGATCTACGCTCGCGAACCGGGTGGATGTCAAGCGCCCCTTCGGTTAGCGACGTGTCATCAGCCAAGTCGCCACGACGGCGACATCGCCGCCAAGAAGTTCTTGATCGCCAACACGATCAAGCAACGATCGCTTCGTTAATCCCAATTTCCATCAACGCAATTCGCATCTTCACAAGACCGGAGGCCCGCCCATGATCACCAATCCCACTCGACAGCGATCGCTGCGAGGTCACAAGGCCACCCGGCCCACCCCGCGTGCGGCGAACACCGCTGATCACCAAGCGGTGCTTGCCTGGCGGCTGACCCCGCGAGACCGGTGGATCATCCGGATGCTGCACGAGCACCGCGTGCTCACCGCCCACCAGATCACCGCTATGGCCTTCCCGTCGTTCCGGTCCGGGCGGCAGCGGCTGCGGGAGCTGTACTTGTGGGGAGTCGTCGACCGGTTCCAACCCCACGTCACGCTCGGCACGGCGCCGATGCACTACGTCCTCGCCCCCGCGGGGGCCGCGGTGCTGGCCGCCGAGGACGGCCTCGACGCCAAGGAACTGGGCTACCGCCACGACCGCGCCTTCGGTGTCGCGCACTCCCTGCGGCTCGCGCACACCGTCGGTGTGGCCGAGTGGTTCACCGCGCTGATCGACCACGCCCGCCACGACACGGCCACGGGCGCCAGGTTGGTCGTGTGGTGGTCGGAGACCCGCTGCGCCCGCCATTTCGGCGACCTGACCCGACCCGACGCCTACGGCCGCTGGACCACCCAGGGCACCGAGGTCGAGTTCTTCCTCGAATACGACTTCGGCACCGAAGTCCTGGGCAAGCTCGCCGCAAAACTCACCGGCTACGCCGCCCTCACCGCCGCCACCGGCATCACCACACCGCTGCTGGTCTGGCTACCCACCGCCAGGCGCGAGGCCACCGCCCGCACGGTGCTGCACCGGGCCTGGCGCGAGCTCGACGACCCGAGCACGGTGCCAGTCGCCACCGCGGCGGCCGACCTGCTCAACCCCGAGACCGCGCATCCAAGCCCGGCCGAGGTCTGGCTGCCGCTGCACCGGGCCACCGGGACCGGCTCCCGCTGCCAGTTGCACCGGCTGCTCGACGCCTGGCCGCACCTGCCGCCACCCACCACCGACTCTGACCTCGACGGCGAGTCGGTGCGGGTGCCGGACGCGCCCCTGCTGATGGCCCCCGCGCCGCCGCCCATGCCGCCCGAAGTCACCCGACCGCCGGCCACCTCGCGCGGCCCGAACACAGGGAGAGGAGGTGATCCTGAAAATCGGGGCGGCGCTGCTCGCCGTGATCCTGGCCATCCCTGTCCTGATCGGCCACGCCGTCTCGGGGGCGGTCTCGGCGGTGCTCGGCGAGGGCACCAGCATCGTCGACTGCACCCTCACCAGCGACACCGGGGTGGCCGGCTACGGGGCCGACCAACTCGCCAACGCCGCCGTCATCGTCGTGATCGGCAAACAGATGGGCGTCCTCGAGCAAGGCCAGGTGGTGGCGATCGCCGCCGCGATACAAGAGTCCACGCTGCGCAACCTCGACCACGGCGACCGCGACAGCCTCGGCCTGTTCCAACAACGCCCGAGCCAGGGTTGGGGCACACCAGGGCAGATCATGACCCCCGCCTACGCCGCCGCCCAGTTCTACCAACACCTCCTTGAAAGTGCCCGGCTGGCAGTCGATGAGCGTGACCGACGCCGCGCAGGCCGTGCAACGTTCAGGCTTCCCGGACGCCTACGCCCAGCACGAATCGGCGGCGCGGCTGATCGTCGGCGCGGTCGGGGGCGCGGGCTGCACGACCACGACGACGGTCGTGGTCGGCACCGGGGACTGCAACGCCATCGCCGCCCCCAACCCCGTCGCCGCCGCCGCGATCAACTACGCGTGCGGACAGCGAGGACTCCCGTATGTGTGGGGCGGAAACGGGGACGAGGACGGCGGATTCGACTGCAGCGGGTTGACCAAGGCCGCCTATGCTGCGGCCGGAGTCTCCTTGCCTCGCACGGCGCACACTCAGTTCCACGCCGGGCCGCGCGTCCCCGCCGGGCAACCGCTGTTGCCCGGCGATCTCGTCTTCTACGGCAACCCGAACACCAAGATCCACCACGTCGGACTCTACCTTGGTGGAGGTTTGATGGTGGCCGCCCCGGACCGAGGACAGCGGGTGAAGGTCGAGCCCTACCGGTACCGGGGGGACGATTTCGCGGGCGCTACGCGCCCATCCGGGTCCGGTGCAGTTGTAGGTTCTCCATGACGGTAGCGCGCAGCGCGACAGTAGATCTCGGAGCAGCGCGGTGGCCAGCAGAGGCCCAACGCGAGGCAGGCCGCGAACAAAGCCAGCGTGAGGACTGGGCGCGGACCTTACGGCCTGCGCCGAGTCGCCTCATGAGCGCCACGGGTTCCGTTCGTGGATCAACCTCTGCCACCACCTGCGAGCAGAACCGCTAGACACACCTGAATCTCCGACAGGTCAGGTGCGATTACCGTCTTCTGCGGGGCGGCGCTGACTCGGCGGCCTGCGCGGAGTGAATGGACGGAAGCGGTCGAACGGTGCGGTGTAGTTGCTGATCTCCAAGGACGCCGTGCCGCGTGTGCATACGCGGTCATGACCGGATGACCATGAAACGATTCGGCCGAGACCGAGCCCGCCACCCCGGCCGAGCCGGTGACCAGCGCCAACGCGCCACGTGGCCGCCGTGGCTCACGCACCACCACCCCTGGGGGTGACACCTCGCCGCAGCCGCAGGCCCACCGGTTAGGCATAGCACCTCGCGGCGTGTACGAAACTCCGGTGATTTCGCCACACCGGTCCGAGGCCGGCACCAGAGGCCCGACCGCGTCACCTGTTCAGCTGATGACCAAGGCCACGGTCACATGGTCGACTTCGTGGGCAGCACCCCGCTGCCACGTATTTGACACCGTGGAGAAGCATGTCCGACAGGCAGACAGGCACCGTGAAGGTGTACAACGACGACAAGGGATTCGGGATGATCACGCCCCGGTCGGGCGGCGACGACCTCTTCTTCCACCACACTTCGGTCGAGGCCAGTGGATACGTGGAGTTTGTGGAAGGCCAGCCAGTCAGCTTCGTCGTTACTCAAGGTCCGAACGGGTCGCAGGCTGAGCAGGTATGCCGGGAACATTGACCGCTTCCTGACCCGGACGGGTAACCGTTGTAGTTGGCAGATTCCGTGAGACGAGGGGCTCGACCCATACGAGGGTCGAGCCCCTTCGCGTCGCGAGTACTTCGGCACTCACGGCCTATCGGCCTACTTGCCGAGAGAGGACTCGCCCTGCCCCGAATCTCCCGAAACCTTCGGACCAAGGATGCCCGCCAACTTGACTTCCGCCCGAGAACCGACGCCCCCGCCTCGACCAGCTCTCCGCCCGCACCCTTCACTAGCGGGCCTCTGACCAGGAACAGCGCCGCTACTTTGCACCTGATCGCAGCTTCAGGATCTCAGAGGCCGGAACAGCACGGTGGACCTCTACTTGTCGGAGGTGACCTTGGCGTGAATCCCAGCCAGGGCCGTGACCGCGCTGACCGTGGTCTCCGGGATGCCCAGCTCGTTGAGCGGATCAGTCGTGATGCCACCGATCAGCATCGTCTGAACCGGTCCCGTGTCGGCCCCGAGTTCGACAGTGGCGGCGTTGGCCGCAGGCGCGGCCATGAGCACGGTAGCCGCTGCTGCAGCAGCGGTGAGGGTGAGTTTTCCGATGATGTGCATGCCATCCCGATCTGTGCTGTATGGACGTACTGGTGAGTCAACAATGATCGGGCAGCGATCTGGTGGTATCCGCCATCAGCCGAGATCGGCCGAACCGAGTGTCAGCTCGAAATCGGCGGTCAGCAGGAGCGTGTAGATCTCGATGTTTGCGGAGTCGCCCTGGCCGTCGTTGTCATCGGCGCTTGCGGCCGGGGTGACGATCAGCAGGGCAGCGGCGGTTGCAGCAGCCACCAAGACGATCTTTCGCACAGTCGGTCTCCAGGGTCGCGATGATCCGTTCGCCGCCAAGCTTTGAGGCTGAATGGTGCTGTTGTCGATACGTCAATCGGATGAAATGATCTTCGTGTTGGTGACGGAGTGTCCTAGTTGGACCTCCCGGACGAGTGATGCCCGTGTCCGCGCCGTCTCACAACTTGCTGGTGACCGTGGACGAGGTCCAAGCCCGCACCGATCAGTCTTATCGCTTGTTTCCGATCTCAGTGTTGTTGGCCGTTGAGCCGCGAGAGTCTCATCGGATGCTTGATCAGGGGGCCGGTTGGCTGATGTCAAGGCAGATCCTGCGGGCGGGGAGTTCCCTGCCTGCGGGATCTGGAGGTCGGCCTGTGGCTATGTGGCCGTGGGGTTGGTGATCAGTTGAGGCGGCCACGGTCCTGAGCCTGTTGGGTGCGCAGTCGGGGTTGACGATCGGCGCGATAGGCAGCGCCGTGCCCGGGTCACCGGTCATCGGCCCGCCGGTGTTGGTCGCGTGCAAGGTCAGCAGATTGGTCAGCGGGTCGATTGTGACCTCCCAGGTGAAGGGGGAAAGTTCCCGGTGTCCCAGAGGAAGTCCCCTGTTCCGGTCAGCAGCAGCCCGCACGGGTTGAGCAGTGGGTATCCCTGGCTGACTTCGAGCCGAACCGAGACTGGCCGCGCAGGTTCGCCCCACGCAGTCGATCCTCGACTACCTCAAACACATCGCCGACAGGTACGTCCTGCGTCGACGCGTGCGCCTCGGCGCCGAGGTCGAGTCGTGCGCGTGGAATGACGCCGACCGCCGCTGGACGGTCACCCTCACTTCCGGCGAAGAGATCAGCGGCGATGTGCTCATGCCGGCTGTGGGTCAGCTCTCCGGCCGGCGTACCCCGGCATCGAGGGCCGCGACCGGTTCGCCGGCCCGGCCTTCCACTCCGCGACGTGGAACCACGACATCGACCTCACAGGCAAAAGGTGGCCGCCATCGGCACCGGCGACATCGTCGACACGGTCGAACACTCGTGACTCGGCCGCCCCGGCAGGGCTCGGCCCGAGGAAGAAGCGGAACCAGTTCGCCGCACCGTCGACGCCCGTGTCTCGCGTCCACCTCGTCATGTGCGCTCTGATCTCGGGAACGTCGCGTGCATTCACCCACGCAGGCATCGGAATCTCCTCACGGAAAGTCAACAGGACACGGCCGGTCACCCCACCAGCTTTGTGTGAACACGGATTGGTGCGGCGAAACGGATTTCGCTGGTTGTGCGATTCCGTCCGTGGTCGCATCGGTTACGCCCCTTCGGGTTTCGCGGTGTTCGACCTGTATGGACGCTTCGTCGGCGCGGAATTGGCAATGCCGGTGCGCGCAACAGGCGGAAATGGACCGTGTGGCGTAACGGTTTCCCTGTCCGACCGACTCGGTCGTTCGGAGATCGCTAGCCCAGCCAAGGCTCCAGGAAACGGCACTAGCCACCAGTTGGGTGGCGAGTGATCAAGGTAGAGCGAACACAAGCCCCGCTTACTGGCAATCATATCTCGCGGAAACACCAGGTCACCGAGTCAGATCTGTTCATGTCCATCCGGAACGTACAGCGGCATAACGTCTTCCACGTCGCCCATTCCCGCGCCGACCACAGCGTGGAACGGTTTGCCGTCGGTGCCGACGAGCAGGATGTGTTGGGTGAACAGCGGCGGGGTCGTGGCGTCGAGGGTGATGATGTTGTGGTCGCTGGTGAGTTCGAAGAGTGTGGTGGCGACTTCGCGGATGGTGATGCGGTCGGGGTCGGCCTCGATCGACAAGCCCTCGACGCGGATCTCCAGGATCCGTTGCTGCGGCAGCACGGTGATCACGGTGCGCACGTGCGCGGGGATGCCACCGTCTTCGCGGAGTTCGGCGATATCGGCGGCGAGCCGCACGGCCGCTGCCTCCAGGGTGTAGCCGAGGCCGATCCCGGCCTGCGCGCCCCACACGGTTTCACAGTCTATTGTGGACTCGGGCCGGGTCACGTGGAGAATCCTCCCGGTGGACGAGGTGCGCGGGCTGTTACTGGTGGTGTGTGGCGTGGAGTTCGGTTCGCAGGTCGGCCAGCGTGCGCCCGTCGGTCGTCCGGCGGAATGTGCCCCAGCCGTGCTGTGGGTATCCGCCTAGTGCGGTGGCCGCGCCGGTCGGGGTGGCGCACAGTCGGCCGTCGGCCAGCGCGAGGGTGCCGTCGACCCTGACGCGGGCGGTGTGGCGGACGCTGGAGTTGCGGCGTTCCCACACGAACTCGTCTCCTGGCGTGACCAGTTCGGCGTCGAGCAGCGCGCTGATCGCGACGCGATCCGACGGTGAGCCAGGTGCGGTGGGCGCGGCGCTGATGTGCCGGGCGGAGGACTCGGCGAAGTCAGTGTGCAGACCCAGGATGGCGGCGGCGGTGGGGGCCACGGTCATCGGCCATGCGGTGTCGAGGTGTGGCCAGAACTACAGCTTCGGCCATGAGATCGGCCACCTGCTGTTCGCCGACCACGCCGTGGGGGACGACGAGTACCCCCCGTCGTCGCCATACGCCTACGGCCACGGCTACAGGTACGGCTACTCGTGGCGCACGATCATGGCCTACCCCATGGGCTGCAACTGCCCGCGCCTCAACTACTGGTCGAACCCCCGCAAAACCTACAACGGGGTCCCGATGGGCACCATCTACCGCGAAGACAACGCGAGGGTCCTCGAGCAGACCAAGGCCACGATCGCCGCTTTCCGCGGCGGCACCACCACCCCGAGCAACCAGCTGACCAAGGGTGTGACGGTGACGGGCCTGTCCGGCGCGGAGCGCTCGTCGACCGCGTACACCTTGGCCGTCCCGGTGGGGGCGAGGAATCTGTCCTTCTCGACCTGGGGCGGCACCGGCGACATGGACCTGTACGTGAAGTTCGGCAGCGCCGCGTCGACCACTTCCTACGACTGCGGGTCCTGGTCGTCCTCGTCGACCGAGCGGTGTGAGTTCCCCACGGCGCAGGCGGGCACGTACCACGTGACCCTGTACGGGTACTCCGCTTATTCGGGGGTGAGCCTGGTGGCGAACTACACGAGCTGACGACTGCCGCCGAGGGGGCGCCCTGCCCCCTCGGCGGCGTCAGAACAGTGACGGCTTCCCGTTGGGGGCCGCGCCCTCGATGGTGGCATGCGGAGCTTCGTGCCCGCGGAGAAGCCGCCGATCTTGCCGTTCGCGCCGAGCACCCGGTGGCACGAACGGTGATCGGGTACGGGTTGCGGCCCAGCGCCTGGGCCCACGGCCTGAGCCGAGCCGGGCATGCCGAGGTCGCGGGCGACCTCGTCATGGGTGAGCGTGCTGCCCGGCGGGATGCCCCGGGCGATCCGGTAGACCTGTTGGTGGAACTCGGGAACCCCGGCCGGGTCGATTTCGATGTCGGCGAGGTCGTCGGCCGCGCCCGCCGGCAGCGCGGTCATCCCGCTTTCTTGGACGGATCTCCAATCGCCATCATCTGACGCCGAAGCTGTCGCGGTTCGGTGGCAATGGCCGCTGGGCTGACGGCCGTCAGCAGCCCCGGTCACCTCGTGGCCTGCCTGAGTGAGGGTGTGCGCGCCGTCTCGGCGACTGCCTCTCATCGCATATCTTGACCAGTGCGGAAGCGGTCGGACCCGTGGCCTCGATCACCCGGTTATAGGCCCTATAGGAAGTCTCGGAGTTCTGTCGGGGCGCGTTCGGGATTACACATGGATGAACACTCTCCGACGAAGGGCAGCGTCCATGTCATCCCCCCAACCCCTCGTGGTCAACGGTCGCGCCTACGACGCCCCCGTCGCACCTGTCGTCGTGGTGTGCATCGACGGCAGCGAGCCCGATTACCACGAGCAGGCCATCGCGCACGGTCGAATGCCCTTCCTGCGGCGGCTGGTTTCCGAGGGCGCGGCCCTCACTGCCGACTGCGTCATGCCGTCGTTCACCAATCCGAACAACCTGTCGATCGCCACGGGCAGGCCGCCGTCGGTGCACGGTATCTGCGGCAACTACTTCTTCGATGCCGAGCGGGGCGAAGAGGTCATGATGAACGACCCCGGGTTCCTGCGGGCGCCGACGATCTTCGCTGAGTTCGCCGGGTCCGGCGGGTCGGTCGCCGTAGTCACCGCGAAGGACAAGCTGCGCAGGCTGCTGGGCTGCGGCCTCGAGCCGACGAACAAGGCCATCTGCTTCTCCGCGGAGAAGGCGGACCAGGCCACTATCGCCGAGCATGGCATCGACGATGTGCTCGCGCGGGTGGGCAAGCCGCTGCCGTCGGTCTACAGCGCGGACCTTAGCGAGTTTGTGCTCGCCGCGGGCGTGCATGTGCTGGAGCACTACCGCCCGGACCTCACCTACCTGTCGCTGACCGACTACGTACAGCACAAGTACGCGCCGGGCACCCCGGAGGCCGACGACTTCTACGCCATGATGGATGGCTACTTCGCGCAGCTCGACGCGCTTGGCGCTGTCCTGGTGGTCACCGCGGACCACGGTATGAACGCCAAGTCGACCGACGTGGGCAAGCCCAGTGTGGTCTACCTGCAGTCCGAATTGGACGCCCGCTACGGCGCGGACGCGGCGCGGGTCATCCTGCCGATCACTGATCCGTACACCGTTCACCATGGCGCGCTGGGCTCGTTTGCCTTCGTGTACCTGCCTGAGGGCGTTGACCGGGCCGCCGCCGCAGCCGAGCTGGGCTCCATCGTGGGCGTAGCCGGGGTGCTGACCCGTGAGGAGGCGGTGGAGACTTTCGAGCTACCCGGCGACCGTATCGGCGACCTCGCCGTCGTCGGCGCGCGGAACACCGCATTGGGCACGACCGCGGAGCGCCACGATCTGACGCAGCTGGACCGGCCGCTGCGCTCGCACGGCGGGTTGACCGAACAGCGCGTCCCGTTCCTGGTCAACCGCCCTGTCGACGGGCTGCCGGAAGACCACCGACTCCGCAATTTCGACGCATACTGGGTCGCGTTGAACTTCACCAACGCCGGATGACCGTATGTCGGTGAACACGTGCCAACCCATGTCGGCTCCCCTCATCGCCATCAGGACGGACTCATGAGCGAGCAGCACCGGAACAACTTCATCGCGGGGACCTGGCGGCCTGCCCGGTCTGGCGACACCCGCACCAACACCAACCCCGGCGACCTGTCCGACGTCATCGGCGAGTTCGCCGAGTCCGGTGCGGCCGATGTCACCGTGGCCGTCGACGCCGCGGCCGCGGCGCTGAGCGAGTGGACCGCCAAGGGCCCGATCGTGCGCGGCGCGCTGCTGACCAGGGCGCAGCGGCTGCTGGAGGCGCGGATCGACGAGTTCGCCGCCGCCATCACCCGCGAGCAGGGCAAACGGCTGGTGGAGGCGCGCGGCGAGGTCGATCGGTCACTGGCGATCCTGGAGTACACCGCGGGCGAGGCGCGCAGGCTCAACGGCGTCACCACTCCCGCGGAGGAGCCGCGCACCTGGTCGATGACCTTCCGCCGCCCGCTGGGCGTGGTAGGTCTCGTGACGCCGTGGAACTTCCCGTTGGCGATTCCGATGTGGAAGGTCGCGCCCGCGCTGCTGGCGGGCTGCACGGCGGTGCTCAAGCCATCGCCGTTCACGCCGCTGACCTCCGCTCTGCTGCTCCAGGTGTTCGCCGACGCGGGCGTGCCCGACGGCGTGCTCAACCTGGTCCAGGGTGACAGGGAGGCGGGGGAGGCGCTGGTGGCCGACGAGCGCGTCGCGGGCATCTCGTTCACCGGATCCCTGCCGGTAGGCACGGCCATCCACACCGCGGGTGCGCACCGCCTGCTGCGCACCCAGCTCGAACTCGGCGGCAAGAACGCGCTGATCGTACTCGACGACGCCGACCTGGACAAAGCCGTCAACGCGATCGTCCACGGCGCGTTCGGCCAGTCCGGCCAGCGGTGCAGCGCCACCAGCAGGGTCGTGGTCGACGTGCGGGTCAAGGAGGAGCTGCTGGACCGGCTGCACGATCGGGTCAAGACCATGCGGGTTGGTCCGGGCACCGACCCGGACTCCGACATCGGCCCCGTGGTCAACCGTGATCGCCTCGACGCCTGCCTGGCCGCGGTGCGCGGCGCGGTCGACGCGGGCGCGAAGGTGCTCGTCGGCGGCGAACGGGTGGTCGACGGCGTGCCGGAGGGCTTCTACGTTCAGCCGACGGTGCTGCGGGACGTGCCGTGGGACAGCGAGATCGCGCAGGAGGAGGTCTTCGGGCCGGTGCTGTCCGTTGTGGACTGCGACGGCTTCGATGACGCCATGCGGATCTCGAACTCGGTGAAATACGGCATGTCCGGGACGCTGTTCACGCAGAACCCGGCCCGCATCTTCGAGGCGCTGGAGCGGTTCGAGGCGGGCATGCTGCACGTCAACCGACCAGGCGTGGGCGCGTACGCGCACCTGCCGCACATGGGGTCGAAGCTGTCGCAGTACGGGCCGCCCGAGTGCTCGCCGCAGGTGTGGGACTTCTATACCGAGTGGCGTTCGGCCTGCATCACGTACTGATCGGACAGAGTGGCGAGAATGGGAGACCATAGTCCGGTGCAACTGAACCTCCACCGGCTGTGGATCTTTCTGCGGGTCGTCGAGTGCGGCGGATTCTCGGCGGCGGCGCAGAAGCTCTACATGAGCCAGCCGTCGGTGTCGAACCAGGTGCGGCAGCTCGAGTCCTCCCTCGGCGCGATCCTGGTCGACCGGTCCGGCCCGCGGATCCGGGCCACCGCCGAGGGTGAGGTGCTGGTCGACTACGCGCGGCGGATCTTTGCCCTGGCCGACGAGGCGGCGGCCGCGATCGCCGCGGTGCAGGGCGTCCGGTCGGGGCGGATGGCGGTCGGCGGGACCACCACGGTGGGCACCTACCTGCTGCCGCCGCTGCTGGCCAAGTTCCGCACGCAGTTCCCCGACGTCGTGTGCGACCTGTTCGTCGGCAACGCCACCCAGTTGGAGCGGTGGCTGCTCGATGGCGAAGTGGGGCTCGGCGTGTTCGCCGGGACGCCCGCCGCGCCGCAGTTGCACACCGCCGCAGTGATCACCGACGCCATCGTGCTGGTGGTGGCGCCCGCTCACCCGCTTGCTGGGAAGCCCGCCACCCCGGAGCAGCTGTGGCGGGAGCGGTTCCTGCTGCGCGAACGGGGATCGGGCACCCGCGGTCTGCAGGAGGAAATCCTGGCCGCATGGGGACTCTCCGAGGTCAGCACGGCGAACATGGGCAGCCCGGAAACCCTCAAACAAGCCGTTCGGGCCGACCTCGGGATCGCCTTGGTCTCCGAGCACAGCGTCGCCGAAGAACTGCGCGACGGCCGACTTGCCAGGATCGCCATCGACCCGACACCGCTGAGCAGGCCCGTGGTGCTCGCCCACCGCCGCGACCGGCAGCTCTCGCCCGCTGAGCGCGCGTTCGTCAGTGTGGTCCGCGCGCTGCAGGCCTGGCCCTCCACATAACGGCCCGCGAAACGCCCGCCGAGCACACTCCAGCCCAGGCGTCATCATCCCTTTGACCTGCGCAGACGTCCAGGTATTGTCGTTCGACTATGGGTCCTATCGGCAGGCGGGCAGTTCCTGAACCGGGGTGTGACGGGCTACACATTGTCCAGCTTTGACGGACATCCCGAGCCGGTGTGGTCCCCACTTCCGGACCGTGATCCGCGTACCACCTCCCATCCATGCCGATCCGGTCTGCAAGGAACTAGGTGACATGAGCGAATCAACTGCCCATCAGGTTCGGACGGCCGACGCCGACATAGTCCCGCTGTACCGGCGCTGGCGTATCCAGATCTTCGCGATCACCTGGATCGCCTACGCGGGCTTCTACTTCACCCGACAGACGATGTCCGTGGCGAAAGTCGGGATCCTGCAGGACGGACTGCTGACCAAGGCCACACTCGGCAACCTCGACGCGCTCTACCTCATCGCCTACGCCGTGGGCCAGTTCGCGTGGGGCACGCTGGCCGACAGGTTCGGACCGCGGGTGGTCGTGCTGGGCGGGCTGGCCATGTCCGCGGGCGCGTCGGCGCTGCTTGGCGTGGTGCCCGCGCTGGTGCTGTTCGCGCCGCTGATGATCGTCCAGGGGCTGGCGCAGTCGACCGGTTGGTCGTCGCTGTGCAAGAACGTCGCGCAGTTCTTCACGATCGGCGAGCGTGGCCGAGTGCTCGGGCTGTGGAGCACGAACTACGCGTTCGGCGGATTGGCGGCGGCGCCGTTCATCGGGTGGATCGCCTACGGCGTGTTCGACTCGTGGCGGGTCGCCTTCCTTGCGGGCTCAGTGGTTGTGCTCGCCGTGCTGGTCGCGTTCGCGGTGTTGCAGCGCGACAAGCCTGCCGATGTCGGGCTGCCCCCGATCGACGAGTTCCGGGGCGACGCCGTCCCGACGCAGGAGCGCCCCAAGCCCGCCCGGTCGGTGCGCGAGGCGTTCCTGGCCGCCGTGCGCGACCGCATGGTGCTGCTGCTCGGCGTGTCGTACTTCCTGCTCAAGCCCGCCAGATACGCGATCCTGTTGTGGGGCCCAGTGATCGTCATCGAGCGTATCCCGGAGGCAAGCACCCTCAAGGCGATCGTGCTTCCGGTGGCCTTCGGCGCCGCGGGCATGGTCGCGCCGTTCCTCATCGGGCTGGTGTCGGACAAGGTGTTCCAGGCTCGGCGGGTGCCGTCCGCGGTGCTGAGCCTGCTGGGCCTGGTCGTGGTGCTGGCGCTGTTCGGTCCGCTGACCGCGTCGGGCAGCGTCGCGGTGATGGCCACGATGTTGGCGCTGATCGGGCTGTTCGTCTACGCCGCCGACGCGATGATCTCGTGTGTGTGCGCCGTCGACTTCGGGACATCCGAGCACGCGGGTGCCTCGGCCGGGTTCGTCAACGGCTGCGGCTCCATCGGGGCGGTGCTCGGCGGCCTGCTGCCGGGGTACCTGGGCACGAGCGCGCTGTTCTACGGCTTCGCCGCCGCGGCCCTGGTCGCCGCGCTGATCCTGCTGCCCCGATGGAACTCCATGCCGGCCGCGGCCTGATGAAGGGAACACCGACGATGAAGACGAACAACGCCGATGTCGCGGTGGTCGGCGGTGGCATCGTGGGGTTGGCCCACGCGCTGGCCGCCGCCCGCCAGGGCCACCGCGTGGTCCTCTTCGAACGCGACGACCGCGCCGTCGGCGCGTCGATCCGCAACTTCGGTCTGCTGTGGCCGGTCGGCCAGGCCGAGGACCGCTATGCCACCGCGATCCGCAGCCGCGACATCTGGGTCGATCTGCTCAAGCGCGCCGGGGCCTGGTACGCCGAGAGCGGGTCGCTGCACCTGGCACACCACGCCGACGAGCAGGCGGTGCTGGAGGAGTACCTGGCCACCTCGCCCGCGGCGGTGGCGAACGGCGTGCGGATGCTGACTCCGGCCGAAGTCGCCGAACGCGGCACGACCGCGCGCACCGACGGGCTGCGGTGTGCGCTGTGGAGCCCGACCGAAACCAACGTCGACCCGCGCACGGCCATCCCGGCCGTCGCCGAGGTGTTGGCCGTGGAGTTCGGCGTCGAAGTGGTTTTCGGCGCCGCGGTAAGGGAAATCAACCTCCCGACAGTCAGCACGACCGCGGGGGAGTGGTCTGTCGGACGGGTAATCGTGTGTAGCGGCAACGAATTCCAAGCACTGTACCCGGAAGTGTTCGCCGCCGGCGGTATCCGACGCTGCAAGCTCCAGATGATGCGCACCGAGCCGCAGCCGGACGGGTGGACGCTCGGTCCATCGCTGTGCGCGGGTCTGACACTGCTGCACTACAAGTCGTTCGCCCACTGCTCTTCGCTGGCCGCGGTGCGCGAGCGATACGCGTCGGAACTGCCCGACCACCTGGCGGCGGGCATCCACGTCCTGGTCTCCCAGACCGCGAACGGCGAGGTGACCATCGGCGACAGCCACGACTACCGGCTGACCCACGACCCGTTTCAGTACGAGCATATCGACGAGGCCATCCTGGAGTACTTCGCCCGCTTCGCCGCCGTGCCCAACCCGCGCATCGCCGAACGCTGGCATGGCATCTATCCCTCCCTGCCCGACGGCGCACCCGTGTTCGTCGCCCATCCGGACCCGGATGTCGCCGTGGTCAACGGCCTCGGCGGCGCCGGGATGACGCTGTCCTTCGGACTGGCGGAGGAACTGCTCGAGAACTGGTGATTCCCGGTCGACGACCTCGGCGTCGAGGACTGCCCGAGGAGCGGTCCTCGGCGCCGATTTCAGGGTGACGAGTGACCGGACCGGCATAGCCGATCGGGTTATGCCCGCCATTGGCAGTGAGCGCGTTCTGAAGCCCGCACGGAGCCTGTCGAATCTCCGCAACGCCCAAGCGCCCCCTGCCTTGTGACCGGCACGACGGGCGTCAAACAGACCATGGAGGACCGCATGACCGCGAACGATCGCGAAATGAGCCGCCGCAGGATGCTCGGCATGTCCGGGGCCGCGGCGGCGGTGGCCGCGACCGGCGTACTGCCCCAGGTGCTGCGCGACCTGCTGTCCATCCCAGTGCAGCCGGGGGCCACGATCAACGACGTCCAGCACGTCGTCATCTTCACCCAGGAGAACCGCCCGTTCGACCACTATTTCGGCACCCTGCGCGGCGTCCGCGGCTACGGCGACCCGACCGCGCTGAAGTGGCAGAGCGGCCGCACCGTGTTCCACCAGCCGACCACGCTGCACGCCGACGGGTACATGCTGCCCTTCCGGCTCGACACGACCAGCACCTACGCGGTGGATATCTCCGCGCCCAGTGGCTGGGGCTGGGGCGGCGACCACACGATGTGGAACAACGGCCTGTACGACAAGTTCTGCTTGGCGCGCAACCCGGACTTGGGCATGGGCTGCTTCACTCGGCCCGACCTGGCTTTCTACTACGCCCTGGCCGATTCGTTCACCATCGGCGACCACTATTTCCAGTCGTCGTTCACCAGCACCAACCCGAACCGCCTGTTCGCGGTGAGCGGCAGCAACGGCCGCTCGGTCGGCGGCCCGTCGCAGGTCGGCAACAGCGGCACCGGCTTCACCTGGACGACCTACGCCGAGCGGCTGCAGGCCGCGGACGTCAGCTGGAAGGTGTACCAGGAGAGCGACGACTTCGACGACAACCTGCTGGAGTACTTCCAGTCGTTCATCGATGCCAGGCCGGGCCAGCCGCTCTACGACCGTGGCGTCGCCGTGGTTCCCGACCTGGCCGCCGCGTTCGGCGCCGACATCGCCAACGGCACGCTGCCCCAGGTGTCGTGGATCGTAGCCCCACAGGCACTTTCCGAGCACGCCGACGCTCACCCGCCCGCGGGTGAGGACCTCACCGCTCGGCTGCTGGCCAAGCTGGCCGCCAACCCGGCGGTGTGGGCCAAGACGGTCTTCATACTCGACTACGACGAGTACGGCGGCTTCTGGGACCACATCCCGCCGCCGGTGCCCCCGGTCAACGGCGAGTTCGGCGACGGCGACGACGGCCGGTCCACCGTCACCAACTCCGGGGAGATCCACACCGACGGCAAGCCGATCGGCCTGGGCTACCGGGTGCCGCTGATCGTGGCGTCGCCGTGGACGCGCGGCGGCTACGTGTGCTCGGAAGTCTTCGACCACACCTCGGTTCTACGGTTCCTCGAACGCCGCTTCGGCGTCGCCGAGCCCAACATCAGCCCCTGGCGCCGCGCCGTGTGCGGCGACTTGACCTCGATGTTCGACTTCGCGGGCACCGGCACCTCCACGCTGCCCGTGCTGCCGGACACGTCGCACTATGTCGCCAACGCCAACTGGCAGACCGCCAACCTCCCCCGCCCCACCGTTCCCGCCACCCAGGCGATGCCCGTGCAGGAGCCGGGCACCCGCCCAGCCCGGCCACTGCCGTACGTCCTCACTGTCAACGCTCGGGTCACGGCGAGCGCGATGTGGTTCGACTTGACCAGCGAAGGCACCGCGGGTTCCCATTTCTCCTTGTACGCCAACCGGTTCCGTGCACCCCAGGCCTGGCGGTACACCGTAGGGGCCGGAAAGACGGTGTCGGACAACTACGTCGTGGGCACACCCGCGGGCGCCTACGACTGCACCGTTTACGGCCCGAACGGGTTCCTGCGGCAGTTCGCGGGCAACCGGGTCACGGCGACCACCAGCGGCAACGCCAACCCCGAGGTCACCCTGCGGTACGCGCCCGGCGAGGGCCGGGTGTACCTGACCATGAAGAATGCCGGCTCGAAGTCCTGTGTGGTCACGGTGCGTGCCAACCGCTACCGCGCCGACGGTCCGTGGAACTACACGGTCGCCGCCGGAGCCACGGTCGAGGAGTACTTCACTGTCACCAGTGCGAACCACTGGTACGACCTGACCGCCACCGCCGACACCACCGACGGTTTCCTGCGTCGCTTCGCGGGCCACATGGAGACCGGCGCCGCCTCCACCAGCGACCCGACCATCGGCGCCCGCACCACCCCGGCCGCGCTGCCCGCGCATGTCATCGCCGTCGACAGCCAGGAACTCACCGGCGAGCGCGGGGAAGGGGTCAACGCCACCGACGGGAACAACAGCACCTTGTGGCACACCAAGTGGTCCGGCGGCGCGGACCCGCTGCCGCACCGCATCGATCTCGACCTCGGCTGCGCCCGCTCGGTGTCCGGTGTGGACTACCTGCCCCGCCAGGACGGCGGCGCCGACGGGCGCGTCGGCCAGTACGAGATCTACCTGAGCGTCGACGGTGTCACGTGGGGCAGTCCGGTCAAGACGGGGACGTTCGCGGACTCGGCCACCAAGAAATCGGTCACGTTCCCCGCGGTCACGGCTCGGTTCGTCCGCCTGCGGGCCATCACCGAGGCGGGCAGCCGCGGCCCGTGGACCTCCGCGGCCGAGGTCACCGTGATCGGCGTGTAACCCCGGGTCGCCATGTGCCCTTCGTTGTCGACGAATTCACACAGGACAGTCCGATGTGCTCGCGTGGCGTTCCCCGTGTGCTTCCCAGGGGAACGCCACGCGTGACGGCGCTTCACGGTTGCCCTTCCTGCAGCGGGTGGTCGCCGAGGGCGCGGCGCTCACCGCGGACTGCGTGATGTCGTCGTTCACCAACCCGAACAACCTGTCGATCGCGACCGACAGGCCGCCCTCGGTGCATGCCGGTTTGGCGAGGCGACCGCGTTCAGTCGGTGCTTGAGCCGACTGGGCGAGTTCGTCCCTGGCAGGCAGTGGGCCATCGGCTCGAATAACACCCAGAGCAAGGCCGCCACCGCGACACCGGCCAGCCCGAAATCGCCAGTCGAACCAGCGCCTGGCGCCTCATGATCACGCGTACAGTGCACTTCGAGGAGCAGCAATCCCAGCCTGGAGGTCGGCCCGCCACCACGTGGTGAGCCGACCGCCGCGAATCGGCCCGGGGAACGATGCGCCAGACGACTGGATAAGCATCCGCCACTGCCTGGGCTCCCCGTACACGTCGGCATTCCTCGACACCGCCAAGGACAACTCCAGCAACATCATGTGCAGGACCAGGTCTGGGCCACCTGATCGGGCACGGCCCGCTCTCCCTGGACCCCGGCCGTCTTCGACCGCATCATGGACGCCTTCCGGCACGAGACGGTCTCCATGTCCTGCTGAGCAGACCGGTCTCGGTGGCGGTCCTGCCCGCCACCGAGACCGGTCACCACTGTGGCCGCGGCCCACCCCAAGACACTCACCTGCTGGAGGACCGGGTTGCCGGCACGGCCCAGTTCGCCGACTGCGGCTTACTTCCCTGGCTTCGGGTTCCTTGCCTGCCAAGACCACCTCTGTATGGCCGCCGCATCAGGAAGGCGGCCCGCGGGTAGGTCGCGGCTTCCTTTACGCCTGGAACGCGATGTTGATGGTGTAGTTGTCGCCGTTGCGGCTGACGACGTCGATCGTCGTGTTGCTGGTGCTGTCGCGGAATCGGCCGCCCACGCCGTACGGGGCGTCGTTGAGTTCGTGGCCGGCGCAGCCGCCCGAGTACGGACGGGAGTCCTGGACCATGATCGGGCCCCAGCCGCTCGCAGTCGCCGTGTTGACTGAATACACGAGCACACCCGTGGCGCAGGCCGCAGAGTCCAATCCGGACCTTGAGCGGACCTCGGCGACGATGGCGGTGGTGGAACTGGTGCGGACCACGACCATCTTGCGGCCACCTGCCACCTCCACCGGGGTGAGCGTGTCCTGGTAGCGGCCTGCTGCGCTGACGCAGCCCACCTGGCTCCAGGTCAGCCAGTTCAGCTTCCACTTGTGCCAGGCCGACATGTCCGGCGACGGACCGCTGATCAGGCCCATCACGTCCCAGCCGCCGACGAACCGGTTGCCGTCGGTGCCGCCGAAGGCGTACAGGTCCGCCAGGCCCATCGCGTGGCCGGTTTCGTGGTTGAGCACCTTGCTGCCCCAATGCCACATGTCCTGGCCGAAGGTGACCGACTTGCCGATGACGGTGCCGTCAGCCGCCCTGGCGGAGCCCATGAACGTCGGCGAGAAGGAGATCGCCGACGCCGCGCGGGTCGGCACCACGTAGAGAAGGTGGGTGCCGGTGAAGTTCACCGTCGTGCCCACGGCGGCCAACGCGTCCATTATGTAAGTCCGGTGGGTCTCATAGGTCAGCCCCCGCGTGTAGCCGTAGTCGGTCGATCTGCGGGGCATCCGGTAGAAGCGGCTGGTGACCGCGTTGACGCTGAGCGAGAGGTTGCCGTAGGAGCTGGTGGCGAACCAGTTCGGCCCGCCGGGCACCAACTGGTCGCGCAGTGTGGTCGTGGTGTCGTTCGCCGGGGCGTCCGGGAAGTCCACGAAGACCATCGTTGCCTTCACCGTCCCGGTCGACGGGGTGTACCCCGAGGGGGTGGGCACTCCCTCGGACAGGTTCGCGCTCGTGGGGGCCAACGCGCACGACCCACTCGGGACGTCGGCGAGGGCCGAGGCACCCCCGCTCGACACCACCGCGGCGCCCGCGGCCAGCGCCAAGACCGAGCCGAGCAATTTGCGGATGCTGGACATGCGACCTCCAGTTCTGCCCGCGACACGGGCAGCCGAGTAGCGGGTAGTTGGCAGAAAGGTAAACGGCGCAGGCCCGGTGGAGGCCGTGCGAGCCGTGATTGGCAACTTCTGGCATACGTCCACTTGGGACATTCAGTCTGCCGTGCGCGACAACCGGCGCCGGGGCCCGCCCCGCAGGGTCAACTCCGGTTGATCAGGACGGTGTCTCCGGTGGGGTCACCCGCGAGGACGTCGATCCGAACGCCGTCCGCGCTGAAGGACTGGCCCGGCCGGTGGGCCGCCATGTCCAGACGCTCGCAGCCGGCGGGCGGCGTGGCGTCGGGGTTGCCGTTGACCACGCGGACCGGGCCGCTTCCGGTCCAGGTCCCCGAGTCCACCCGATAGACCAGCACGCCGGTCGAGCAGGCCCGCTCGTCGAGCCCGGTGGCGCGCCGCGACTCGACCACGTAGGCCGTGGTCTCCCCGGTGCGCACGACCGCGATCTTCACGCCACCCGGCCGCTCCACCGGCGTGAGCCGGACCGCGCGGGTGCGAGTCGCGCACACCACCTGGCTGTCGTCGATCCAGCGCAGCTTCCAGGCGTGCCACCCGAGGTAGTGCGGCGCGGGCCCGGAGATCAGCCCCATCACGTCCCAGCCGCCGACGTACTGGTGGCCCGGCGCGGTGAACGCGTACAGGTCCGGCAGGCCGAAGGTGTGGCCGGTCTCGTGGGCGACGACCTTGTGGCCCCACCGCCACATGTCCTGCCCGTAGGTGACACCCCACTTCACCCGCGCGCCGTCCGCGACGATCCCGGCCGTGGCCGGGTCGAATAGGTACGTCGGCGAGAACCGGATGGCGGCGGCGTTGCGCGTGGGCACCACGAACACCATGTCCTGCTTCGAGAAATCGGCGTGGGGATCCGCCGCGGCCACTGCCTGCTTCATGTACAGCTCATGCTGCTCAAACGTGATGCCGCGATCGAACCCGTAGGTCGTGGAGTCCTGCGGCATCCGCAGCCACCGGCGCACGGGCGTGATGTCGAGCGACGTGCGTCCGTACGACGCCTGGCGCAGCCACGCGTCGGCGGGCGCGAGGTGGGATTCGTACGTCTCGGTGGAGTCGGTCGCTTGCGCGTCGGGGAAGTCCACGAACAGCATCAGCACGCGGCGCGCGCCCACCGCGGGCTGGAACTGGACGGGATCGGTGTCGTGCCCCTCGTCGGTCCAACCGGTGCGGCCGGGCAGCGCGCAGTCGGCGGGCGAGGGCGCCGCCGCGACGGCGGCCGGTGCCGCGGTGGCGGTGAGGGCGGGTGTCATCGCCGCGGTGACGACGAGGGCCAGCACCGCCCCGAGTCGGCGCGGGGTCTTGTCGGGCCGGGACTTGTCGAACATGGTTTCCTCCATCGGGTTCACACGCGTCCCGCGGTCATGTCGAGCAGGCGGCCGAGCACGCGGTCGTGGGACGCGGTGACCCCGTCGTGCTCCCACTCGTTGGTGATCCACGTTCGCAGCGAGCCCACCTGCCGGGCGGTGGCCAGCGACAGCTCGGTGGGCACGTACATGTCGTCGTGGAAGACGACCGCCGCGACCGGGACCCGGTTGGCCGCCAAGCGGTCCGCGTCGTACAGGTCTGGCCAGTCAGTCCGCTCCGCCATCAGCCGCACCGCGTCGTGGAACGGACGCAGGCCGCGGATCTCGGAGAACATCCAGGGGTAGAACATCTCGCCGGTGAACAACAGCGGGTCCGCGTCGCCCGCGAACTCCGGGAAGTCGGCCATCACCCGCTGCGCCGCCCACGCGGTCGCCTTCCCGCATTGTCCGTAGATCGCCTCCTGCAGCACGGCGAACAGCGGGTTGTCCACGAACCCGGTGAGTGCCATGGCCTGCGCGAGAAATGTCTCCGACGGCTCACCGTCCGGGCCGATCGCCTCGTCGAGCAGCCAGTGCACGCGTTCAGCGCCGTCGCCCATGCCCAGCGCGAACCCGAGCACGCGCAGGCGGCGGGCGGTCATCCGGTCCCCGTCGGGCAGCCGCACGTCGTGGCCGTCGAGCAGGTCGGCCAAGTGCCGCACCAGGTCGCGGTCCTGGGGGTAGCGCTCGTAGTAGGCGTGCACCTTCTCGCGTACGCGCGGATATGTCGCCGCGTAGACGTCCTCCGCGGTGGCGTGCGGGTTCGACAAGCCGCCGGTGACGTGGCAGGCGCGCAGCCCTTCGGGTGCCCGCGAGAGGTAGGTGAGCGTGACGAAGCCGCCGTAGCTCTGGCCCAGGGTCTCCCACGGCCGGTCGCCGCACAGGCGCCCGCGGATCGACTCGGCGTCGGCGACGATCGAGTCGGCGCGGAATAGGGCCAGGTGGTCGGCCAGCGCCTCGGCGGAGTCGAACGCGGCGGCCGAGCGCGCGCTCACCCGGGTGCTGCGGCCGGTGCCGCGCTGGTCGAGCAGCAGCACGCGGTGCGTGGCCAGGGCACGGCTCAGCCAGCCGTTGCCGGTGGGCATCGGCCGGGGCGCCTTGCCGCCCGGCCCGCCCTGCAGGAACAGCAGCCACGGCAGGTCCTCGTGCGCGCGGCCCGGGTCGACCACCTCCCGGGCGAACACGTCGATCGTCGGCCCGGCGGGGTCGCGGTGGTCCAGCGGCACGGGGAACATGTGGTCGGTCACCGCGAGCCCCGGCAGGCGGTAGGACCGGGTCGGGTGTCGATGGCGGGTCATCGGATCCTTTCCTCGGGGAAGTGGCAGGCCACACGGTGGCCCGGGGCGAGCTCGCGCAGCACGGGCCGCTCCTGCGCGCACAGGTCCGCGGCCTTCGGGCACCGGGTGCGGAAGCGGCAGCCGCTGGGCGGGTCCAACGGGCTGGGCAGATCACCGCGCAGCACGATCCGCTCACGGCCGCGCTCGGCGTCCGGGTCGGGCAGCGGCACGGCGGAGAGCAACGCGTGCGTGTAGGGGTGCAGAGCCTGGCCGAACAGCGCGCTCCGATCGGCGGTCTCCACGACGACGCCCAGGTACATCACGGCCACGCGGGTGCTGACCTGCCGCACCGCGCCGAGGTCGTGGGCGATGAAGACGTAGCTCAGACCCAACTCGTCCTGCAGGTCGCACAGCAGGTTGAGGATCTGCGCCTGCACCGAGACGTCCAGCGCGGACACCGGTTCGTCGCACACCACGAGCTTCGGCCGCAGCGCGAGGGCGCGGGCGATGCCGATGCGCTGCGCCTGTCCGCCGGAGAACTCGTGCGGGTAGCGCGCGGCGTGCTCCGGGCGCAGGCCCACGCGCACCAGCAGGTCTTCCACCGACTCGTCCGGGGTCAGTCCCTGGTAGCGGAACGGCGCGGTGAGGACCTGCCGCACGGTGTGCCGGGGGTTGAGTGAGGAGAACGGGTCCTGGAACACGGTCTGCAGATCGCGCCGGAGGACCCGCATGTCCTGCTCGCCCACCTCCGTGAGCTCCCGGCCCGCGAAACGGACCGAGCCGGCGGTGGGCGTGTCCAGCCGGGTGAGCAGCCTGCCGACGGTGGACTTGCCGCAGCCGGACTCACCCACCAGGCCGAGCGTCTCTCCCGCGCCGACGTGCAGGTCGACCCCGTCCACGGCGCTGACCTCGCCGACGTGCCTTCGGGTGAGCCGGTGCCGGACGGGGTAGCGCTTGACCAGTCCCTCGGCTTGCAACAGGGTCACGGTGCCTCCACGGTTGGCAGCCGGTGCGGTAGCGGGCCGTCGACGCGCGGCACGCAGCCGAGCAAGCCCTGGGTGTAGGCGGACGCGGGTTCTCCGAACACGCGCCGCACGGGTCCGGACTCCACGGCGCGCCCGCCGTGCATCACGACGACGTCGTCGGCCAGGCCCGCCACGACGCCCATGTCGTGGGTGATGAGCATGATCGCCGCGCCGGTGCGTTCCCGCAGGTCCCGAAGCAGGTCGAGGATCTGCGCCTGCACGGTGACGTCGAGCGCGGTGGTCGGCTCGTCGGCGACGAGCAGGTCCGGCTCCAGGCACAGCGCCATCGCGATCATCACCCGCTGCCGCATCCCGCCGGAGAACTCGTGCGGGTAGGCGCGGGAACGCCGGTCGGGTTCGGGAATGCCGACCCGCTCCAGCATGTCCACCGCGACCCGGTGCGCGGCGCGCCTGCCTGCCCGCCGGTGCGCCTGGTAGGCCTCCGCGATCTGGAAGCCGACCGGGTAGAACGGGTTCAGGCAGGACAGCGGGTCCTGGAAGATCATCGCGATGCGGTCGCCGCGCAGCAGTCGGCGGTCGCGGCGGCTCAAGGCGGCCAGGTCGCGGCCGTCGAACCGCAGGGAGCCCGAGACCCGGGCGCCGTCGAGCAGCCCGAGCACCGCCAGCGCGGTGACCGACTTGCCGCTGCCGGACTCGCCCACGACGCCGAGCACGCGGCCCGCGTCCACCTCGAGGTCCAGCCCGTCGACCGCGCGCACCCCGGTACCGGGGAAGTCGACGGTCAGGCCGTGCACGGAGAGCAGGCTCATGTGACGGCCCTCACCCTCGGGTCGAGCACCGCGTAGAGCAGGTCCACCACGACGTTGGCGATGACCACGAACGCTGCCGCGAAGAGCGTGACGCCGAGGATCACCGGCTGGTCGGCGCTGTTGATCGCGTCGGCGGCGAGCTTGCCGACGCCCGGCAGCCCGTAGACGGACTCGGTGATCAGCGCGCCACCCAGCAGCGCGCCCACGTCCATCCCAAAGATCGTGACGATCGGCATCAGCGCGGGCCGCAGGGCGTGCCGCCGCACCACCACGGGTTCGGGCAGGCCCTTGGCGCGAGCGGTGCGCACGTAGTTGCGGCTCAGGCTGTCAAGCATCTCGCCGCGGGTGATGCGGGCGTAGATGCCCGCGTAGAGCATCGCGAGCGTGCACCATGGCATGAGCATGGATTGGAACCACCCCACCGGGTCGTCGGTCAGCGCCACCTCGCGCGGATAGGGCAGCAGGCCGAGTCGCACCACGAGCACGTACTGGAGCAGCAGCGCGGTCAGGTAGATGGGCATCGCGACGCCGCCCAGCGCCGCGACCATCGCGGCCCGGTCCCACACCGTGCCCCGGCGCAGCGCCGCGAGGACGCCCGCCGCGCAGCCGACGAGCAGCCACAGCACCGCCGCGCCGAGCGCGATGGACACGCTGATCGGCAGCCGGTCGGTCAACGTGTCCCACACCGGCTGGTTGGTCTGGAAGCTGAAGCCCAGACACGGGAACCCGCACTCGATCGCCTGCGCGCCGTCGCCGTAGGTGCGGCCCGCGAAGATGCCGCCGACGTAAGCGGCGAACTGGACCGGAACCGGCCGGTCGATGCCGAGGGTGGCCCGGATCTGCGCGATCCGCTCGGGGCTGCACGCCTTGCCGCACGCGCCCTGGGCCGGGTCGGCAGGCATCAGGTAGAACACCGCGAAGGTGAGCGCGCAGATCACCAGTAGCACCGCCGCGGCGGCGGCCAGCCTGCGCAGCACATACCAGGTCACCGCGATCCGCTCCTCGGGTCGAGCGCGTCGCGCACGGCGTCGCCGAGCACCGTGAACGCGAGCACCGTGGCGAACAGGAAGCCGCCGGGGATCAGGAAGTAGGCGGGGTCGGCCGCGTACCAGGGCACCGCGGAGGCGATCATCTGGCCCCACGACGGCGTGGGCGGACGGACACCCACGCCGAGGAACGACAGGCCCGCCTCAGTGGCCACGTAGCCGGGGATGGACAGGGTGGCCACCACGAGCACCGGACCGGTGAGATTCGGCAGCACCTCGTGCAGCAGCAGGGCGCGCCGCGACGCGCCCAGACCGCGAGCGGCGTCGACGAACTCGCTGCGCGAGAGCACCATCGCCTGGCCGCGCACGATCCGCGCCACGTAGGGCCAGCCGAACCCGCCGAGCACGACCACCAGCAGCAACTCGCGCTCGACGGCCGGGAGCGCGGAGATCAGCGCGATCATGAAGATGAGGCTGGGGAAGGACATCAGCAGGTCCGCGAGCCTGCCCACGACCGCGTCCGCCGCGCCGCCGAAGAACCCGGCGGCCAAGCCGAGGGCCGTGCCGACCGCCACCGAGACGGCGGTGGCCAGCACGGCGATCAGCAGCGAAACCCGTGCTCCGTAGACGATCCGGGCCAGCACATCGCGGCCGCTGACCGGTTCGACGCCCAGCGGGTGCTCGGCGCTGATCCCACCGAGCGCCCCGCGCGGCAGGCCACCCAGCGCCGGATCCACCGCGTCGCTGCCGAACTCAGTGGGCGAGGTCCCGGTCAGCCACGTGATCAGCGGCGCGGCGAGGGCGAGGAACACCAGCAGCCCGACGACGGCCAGGGCCGCCACCGCGGAACGCCGGTGTAGGACCCGCCGCACCAGCGACGACACCGCGCGCTCGGGGCCCACGGCGACCGCGAGCGGCACCGCGCCGGGGGCGATTCCCGTGCTCATCGACGCAGACCCACGGACACCAGGTCGATCCGGCCGACGAAGCCCACGTGGCCGTAGGCGCCGGTGACGTTCGGACCGACCAGGATCGCCGACTTGTCCCACAGGAACGGCACGACCGGCGCGTCCCCCATGATCTCGCGGGACAGTTCGCCGTAGGCGGTCGTGGCCGCCGCCGGGTCGGTCATCACGGCGATCTGGTCGAACCTGGCGTTGACCTCGGGGGAGTTGTAGCGCGAGCGGTTGTTGTTGCCCTCCGGCGTGATCGTGCGGCCGTCGAACAGCAGTGGCAGGTAGGTCGACGGGCCGGGCCAGTCCGGTGTCCAGCCGTCGATCACGAGGTCGTGCTGCTCGGCGGTGTTGCCGACAGTGCTGTAGTACGCCGATGACGCGATGGCGTTGATCTTCACCTCGATGCCCGCGCGGCCCAGCGACGCCTGCACGGCCTCGCCCATCGCCTTGCCGGTGGTGGTGGCGGGCGTGTCGAGGGTGAGCGAGACGGTCGGCACGCCTGCCTCCGCGAGCAGCGCCTTGGCCTTGGCGGGGTCGCCCTTGCCGTCAGGGGTGGCGAACGGGTCGTGCGGCTGGTGGCCCGCCACGGACGGCGGCAGCAGCGTGGTGGCGAGGTCGCCCGCGATCGGGCCGCCGCGCACCGTGCGCAGCGCGTCCTTGTCCACCGCGTAGGCGATTGCCTGGCGCACCTTCGGGTTGTCCAGCGGCGTTCGGCTGGTGTTGATCGACAGGAATCGGGTGTTGCTGGACTCGCCGACCACGAGCCGGTTCTTCAGCGCGGGGTCGTTGACGACCCGGCCGACGGAGGCCGCGCCGATGGGCTCGACGGCGATCGCGTCGGCGTCGTCGCCCTGACCCGCGATCAACCGCTGGTCGATCACCGCCGGGTCCAGGTTGAGCTCCACGACCACACGGTCGGGCAGCGCCTTGCGCACGCTGTCGGTCTTGGCGTCCCAGTGCGGGTTGCGCACCAGTTCGAGGCGTTTCTTCTGCTCGAACTTCTCGATCCGGTACGGGCCGGAGGAGACGGGCTTGGTGTCATAGGCGACACCCGTGTCCTTGTCCTGCGGGACGGGAGCGAACAGCGGCATCGACGCGGTGGAGCCGAAGTCGGCGACGGAGCGGTTGAGCTTGAACACGACCGTGCGGTCGTCCGGTGTCTCGATGGACGCGAGCCCCTCCGGGTTGCGCTGCGGGCCCTTGTAGGACTCGCCGCCCGCCAACCACGTGCGTCCGTACGGGGGGCCTTCCGGCAGGTCCGGCGAGAACGACCGCTGCACGCCGTACTTGACGTCGCGACTGGTGATCGGCCTGCCATCCTCGAACTTCACCCCTTCCTTGAGGGTGAAGGTCCACGTCTTAGCGCCGTCGCTGGGCCTGCCGGTGTCGGTGGCGAGGTCGGGGACGATCTCGCCCCCCGCCTCGCCCGGCGCGGCCGCGTAGGTGGTCAGCGTCCGGTAGATCAGCCTGCCGAAGTTCTGCGACGAGGTGACGTAGTTGCGCGCCGGATCGAGGTGCTCCAGATCGATGCTGGACAGCACGTGCAGGGTGCCGCCTGCCGTGGCTTCGCTGGGCGGGCCGCCCGCGGTGCCGCAGCCCGCGGCGAGCACCGCCACGGCGACGGCGCCCACCAGGTGTCTGATCATTATGCGGTGTGACATGGGACAGAAGGGTGACGTGCACTGAACGGGCGGGGGAGCTCCCAGCACCCCCTAACATCGCGTTATGGAGCTTGAGGTCCGCCACCTTCGGGTGATCTGCACGATCGCCGAGACCGGGAGCCTGACCCGGGCCGCGGCCGCGCTGCACCTCACCCAGCCGGGGCTGAGCGCGCAGCTGCGGCGCATCGAGGCGATGCTGGGCGGCCAGCTCTTCCAGCGCCTCCCGCAGGGCATCGCGCCGACCCCGTTCGGTGAACTCGTGCTCACCCGCGCCCAAGCGGTCCTGCCGACCTTGGACGAGTTGATGAACACCGCCGCGGTCGCCGCGGGGTCGAGCGGGCAGCGCCAGTTCCGCCTCGGCTCGATCACCGGCCCGCTGGCGGGCAGCCTGATCAGCGCGATCCGCGCGCTGTACCCGCACGCCGACGTCACCTGCCGCGGCCACCACACGCCGCTGCCCCTGGTCAACGACGTCGCCGCGGGCCGCTTGGAGGCCGCGGTCGTCGGCGACAACCCGGGCTACGAGATGACACCGCCGCCAGGGGTGGTCCTGTGCCCCGTGGTCGTGGAGCCGGTGTTCGCCGTGCTGCCGTCCGCGCACCGCCTCGCCGAGCACGAGGAGGTCGACCTGGCCGACCTGCTCGACGAGGACTGGGTGGTGCCGCGACCCGAGGACCGGACGCCGGAGTACTGGTCGCGGGTGGCGCTGGGGACGGGACGGGGGCTCACCGTCCGGTACGAGGCCGAAGGCAGGCTGCTGGTCGACATCGTGCGCCACGGGCACGCGGTGAGCCTGTGCCAGGCCACCTTCGACGAGGTGCCAGGCATCGCGGTGCGCCCCATCGTGGGCAACCCGCTCCGCTACCGCCACATCCTCGCCTGGCACCGCGAAGGACCCCTGGCCGCGGTGGGCCCGACGATCGGCCACCAGGTCGGCAAGTCATACGCCGAGGCCCGCGCACGCAGCCCGATCTACCGCGACTGGTTCGCCCGCCACACCGACGACGGCAGACGAGACGACCCGTTCGGCGACTCAAGCAGCGTGATCCCGCTATAGCGGCCTACCGATTCCAGGTTGGGTAGCGGCGCTGCGTCGGTCGCCTGGATGATTGATTCCAAGGGATCCAGATTCCAAGGGATACAGCAGTCGTGGGCAGTCAATGGTCGTTTCACTGACTGGCTGCCGACCGCGAACGCCTGCGGCACACCAGCACCGTGCCCGCGCCGAGGGCCAGCAGCGGGACGGCGAGCCACGGCGTCCAAGGTGCCCGCGACCGCGGGCGCGGGCGGGCTTGGGGGACTCGGCCACCACGGTCCAGTGTCCAGGGGCAGCGAGGACGGGGCCTCGAACACGCCGGTCTGCTCGGCCACGGAGGTCATCCGCAGCGGCCCGATCCGCGCGGGGTTCGCCCCCGCCGACGCGGGTGGCGGTCATGAAGGCGTAGACCGGTTCGCCTACCGGGTGCCCGTCATTTGTCCACGTCGCGGCCGCGTGGATGCCGCCTGCCCCGTCGCCCGCGTCGCCCACCACGGTGAACTCGATGGGGGCGCCATGGGCGCGCGCCTGTCCGGCGCCGGCCGGGTCCGGCGGTGATCAGCAGGGCTGCGAGAACGCTCACAAGGGCGCGCACGGGTTCTCCAGGGCATTCGTCAGGGAACGGAGTTCGCGCTCGACGAGCCACAGCCCACTGGCCCGCGCGGCGGGTGCGACCGCACGGGCCAGGGCGAGGGCTTCCTCGCGTTGCCCGGCCCGGGCGTGGCAGTCGGCCAGCCGCAGGGTCAGCAGCAGCCTGGTGGGATGCATGTGCTCCGGCCGGCTGTCCAGGGCGGCGCGCGCAGTCCGCCCCACGGCGCACCCGCGCGCGGTCGCCGGTGTGGACGGCGAGGTCACGGTAACCGCCCGCGAGGTTGGCGTGGATGTACGTGCACCCCTCGGCATCGGTGAGCCAGGGCGCCTCCGCCCGGTCCCGTTCGCTGAAGCGGCCCGCCAGCCGCCGCGCGGCTGCGGCGTGCCGTTCGAAGTCCTGCCGGTCCCCGCGCTGTGCGCCGGTACGGGCCAGGTCCAGCCTGCCGTTCACGATGGTCCACGGTCGGGTGCGGTCGGCGGCACGCGCGGCCGCGGCGTAGGCGGTGGCGGAGTCCGGGTCCCACTCGAGGCGGGCGAGCAGGCTCATCGTGCACAGGATGCGGCAGAACGCGGCGGTGTTCCCCGTGCCGGTGGCCCACCGCGCACCCCGTTGCAACCAGGCCATGGCGGTGCTGTTCTGGCCCACCTCGAGCCGAAACCGCCCGGCCGATTCGGCGTAGTCGGCGGCGACGTGGAGCAGGGCCATGCGTTCGCGCCTGCCCGCCATGGCCGCGTCGGCGAGCAGGCCGCGCGCCATCTGCTCCACCGGGGCCAGCAGCGCGTGGGTCGTGAGGAGTTCCATGCCCGCGCGCCGGTAGAGCGCCAGCCAGCCGAGGTAGCCGTGCACACCCGGCGAGGCCCCCGCTGTTTCGGCCTCAACCGCGGCGTCGAGGCACTGGTCAGCGCAGTCCCCGTCGGCGTGCAGCGGGCAGACCAGTCCGAACGGGACGCTCACCAGGCTGCGCCAGATGCTCAGGACAAGCGGTCGCCTGCAGGCGGGTCCGCACCGGGCAGCGGCACGGGTGCGTCGGCCTCGGTGTCCGGTTCGTCGAGGCCGGTTGAGAACGCGCCTGAGGTGTGCTGCCCGAGTATTGCCAGGGCCAGGCCGGTCAGCTCGCCGCCCGCGTCCAGCACGTGGTCGATCTCGTTCGCCACCGCGAGGGACACCGGCCGCTGTCCGTGTTCCAGGCGGCTGATGAACGTTCCGTCGTACTTCAGTCGGGCCGCGAGCTGCGCCTGGGTGAGGCTGACTCGTATGGTGCGGTGATCGCTCTCCTTGGTGGTGTCGCCACCACGACACCACCAAGGGAGTGGTTGGCCCGACGACAAGCGATCTCCGGAGGATTGTCTCAAGGCAGCGAGGGCCGGTCGGCGGTCGGGCTTTACACCCGTTCGGGTGGATGGTGTGGGTGCGTGGAAACGCTCGCGGTGGTTCCAGAGATGTTGTGTAGGCCGATCGGATTGGAGCTTGTTGGTGGGGGATGGGCTGTGGCGTTGGGTGTGGGCGAAGTCGGAGAGGGATGACGGGCTGCGTCTGACGGGGTGGCTGCCTCTGTTTCAGCATCTTGATGATTCTGCTGGTGTGGCGGGTTTGTTGGTTGATGAGTGGTTGTCGGCGCAGGTGTTGGCGCGGTTGTGTCGTGAGGTCGGTGATGTCGCTGATGTGCGGTTGTTGGCGGTGTGGTTGACCTCTGTGCACGATGTCGGGAAGGCGTCTCCCGCTTTTGCCGTGCAGGTGCCGGTGTTGGCGGATCGGATGGGCCGCAACGGGTTTGTGGTGAATCCGCGTGTGGTTGATGATCCGTCTCGGTCGTTGGTCGGGCATGCCTTGGTGGGGCAGTTGGCGGTGCAGTCCTGGTTGGCTGATGAGTTGGGCTTCGGTTTCCGTGGCCTCGCGAAGCAGCTTGGGTCCATTGTGGGCAGTCATCATGGTGTTCCGCCCGGTTCTGGGGATGTTGCTTTCGCGCTCGGGCGAACGGATCTGGTTGGTACGGGGGAGTGGGAGCGGCAGCGGGTCGCGTTGTTGGAGCGGGCGGCTGACCGGGTGGGTGGCCGTGATGTGTTGGCGCGGTTTCATGGTTTGCGGTTGAGTGTTCCGGCGCAGGCGTTGTTGACCGCGATCGTGATCGCCGCGGATTGGATCGCGTCGAATTCGGAGTTCTTCCCGCTGGTTGACGCGGCTTCGCTGGACGAGCTTCCGGTGCCGGACGATGCGACCACGGCGGCAAGGCTGCGCGATGGGTGGGCGGCGGTGAATTTGCCGTCGCGGTGGCGGCCCCAGACGGGGCGATCGTCTGTGGGGGAGTTGTTCGCGGCGCGGTTCGCGAAGCCGGGTGCGGTCGCTCGCGATGTGCAGGTCGCGGCGGTGGACGCGGCGCGGCGGATGGTGGCGCCGGGGTTGATGGTGGTCGAGGCGCCGATGGGGTCGGGTAAGACCGAGGCCGCGTTGTTGGCCGCGGAGATTTTGGCTGAGCGGACGGGTGCCGACGGGTGTTTCGTGGCGTTGCCGACGCAGGCGACGACGGATGCGATGTTCTCCCGTGTGCATGACTGGTTGCGGCGGCTCCCCGGGACCGCGAACAGTTCGGTGTCGTTGGTGCATGGCAAGGCGAGGTTGAACGAGGAGTTCGACGGTCTGGTCCGCAAAGGGCGGTTCGCGTCGGTGGGCGATGGTGACGGTGATTGTGGTGTGGCCGCGCATCAGTGGTTGTCGGGTCGTAAGAAGTCGGTGCTGGCGTCGTTTGTGGTCGGCACGATCGACCAGGTGTTGTTCGCGGGGTTGAAGTCGCGGCATGTGATGCTGCGGCATCTGGGGTTGGCGGGCAAGGTCGTGGTGATCGACGAGGTGCACGCCTACGACGTCTACATGTCCCGCTACCTGTGCCGGGTGCTGCATTGGCTGGGTGCCTACGGGGTGCCGGTGGTGGTGTTGTCGGCGACGTTGCCCGACGCGCGCCGCGCGGAGTTGGTGGCCGCCTACGACAGCGGCAGCGGCAACCAGACGACAACCGCGGCGGGATATCCGGTGGTGACCGCGACGGGGGTGGCGCCCGTGGTGCTGCCGTTGCCGCCAGTCGCAGCGCCGGTCACCCTCGACCGACTCTCGGATGATGTCGAGGACCTGGTCGCCTATCTGCGGACGCAGCTGCGGGAGGGTGGCTGCGCGGTGGTGGTGCGCAACACCGTGACCCGAGTGCAGGAAACCGCTGCCCGGTTGGCGGAGGTCTTCGGGGTCGACGCGGTGACGATCAATCACGCCCGTTTCCTGTCCTGCGACCGCTCCGAGCGCGACCGGCAGCTGCTGGCCCGGTTCGGGCCGGACGGTGCTCGCCCGGACCTGCACATCGTGGTGGCCTCCCAGGTGGTGGAGCAGTCCCTCGATGTCGACTTCGACCTGATGGTCACCGATCTGGCGCCGATGGACCTGTTGTTGCAGCGCATGGGCCGCCTGCACCGCCACGACCGCCTCCGGCCGGGTCCGTTGGCGCGGGCGCGGTGCGCGGTCACCGGTGTGCGGGACTGGTCGGCGGCCCCGGTCAGGCCGGTGCGGCCGTCGACGTTCGTTTACGAGGAGAACGCGCTGCTGCGCGCCGCCGCACTGATCACCGGCTGCGACGAAGTGCGGATGCCGCACGACATCGCCGATCTGGTGGGCCGCGCCTACGACGGCTCGGACATCGCGCCACCGGGGTGGGAGGAGGCGATGGCGACCGCGGCGGTGAAGGCGGAGAAGAACGCGGCGGCCCGTGTTGTCGCGGCGTCGGCGTTCCTGCTCGACGTGGCCAACAAGCCCGGTTCGCTGGTGGGCTGGTTGCGCGCTGGGGTCGGTGACGCCGACGACGACGCGCGCGGCGCCGCCCAGGTCCGTGACGGCGCGGACTCACTGGAGGTCGTCGTGGTGCAGAGCGACGGCGACGGGGGCCTGTTGGTGCCCGTGTGGGTGAAGGGCGGCGGGGCCCAGGTTCCGCTCGACGAGATGGTTCCGTGGGCGCAGGCGAAGACTCTGGCCGCGTGCACGCTGCGGTTGCCGCTGGCGCTGAGCCACGAGGGCGTGGTCGAGAAGGTGATCCAAGAGTTGGAGAAGCGGCACCGCTACACCAGTTTCACCCTCAACCCGTTGCTGAAAGGCCAGTTGGTGCTCGAATTCGACGCGGACCTGACCACCGACCTGCACGGCTACACCCTCATCTACGACCTGCACCACGGCCTGAACCATCGGAAGACCGCCGCGTGAGCACCCTGTCGTTCGATCTGCTGACCGAGCCGTGGCTTCCGGTGCTCGACGTCGACGGCGCGCCGCGCGAGTTGTCGCTGCTGGAGGTTTTCGGCCAGGCGCACCGGTTGCGTGGGGTCACCGGCGACCTGCCGACGCAGGAGTTCGCGCTCACCCGGCTTCTGCTCGCGATCCTGCACCGAGCGGTACGGGGCCCGCGCGATGTGGACGCCTGGTGCGATCTGTGGGCGGCACCCGCGTTGCCGGTGGGGCAGATCGTGGCTTACCTCGACCGGTGGCGGGGGCACTTCGACCTGCTGCATCCGCGCACCCCGTTCCTGCAGGTGGCCGATCTGCGCACGGCCAAGGGCGAGGTGTCGGACCTGGCGAGGCTGATCGCCGATGTCCCCAACGGGCACAAGTTCTTCACCACCCGCCACGGAACCCTGTCCCTCGGGCCGGCGGAGGCGGCGCGGTGGGTGGTGCACTGCCACGCCTACGACCCTTCGGGCATCAAGTCCGGCGCGGTGGGTGACGAGCGGGTCAAGGGCGGCAAGGGCTACCCGATCGGCACCGGGTGGTGCGGCTACCTCGGTGGTGTGCTCATCGAGGGGCAGACGTTGCGGGAAACGTTGCTCCTCAATCTGGTCGCCCATGACCAGTTGCACAACTACGACCCGGAGACTGACCTGCCCCAGTGGGAACGTGGCCAGGCGAGCGCCGTGGAACGTGACGGTGGGCAGCCGGTGCCGCGGGGCCTGGTGGACCTGTTCACCTGGCAGAGCCGCCGCATCCGTCTCGTCGTCGACCGTGACCGGGTCACCGGGGTGTTGATCTGCAACGGCGACCGGATCGCCCCGCAGAACATGCACACAGTGGAGACCCACAGCGGGTGGCGGCGAAGCAAAGCCCAGGAGACCAAGCGCCGTGAGGCCTTGGTGTACATGCCCGCTGAGCACGCCCCCGAGCGCATGATCTGGCGCGGGCTGGCCGCCATGATCCCCCAGGCGGCGACCGGCACCACGCAACGCGGCGAGGCCGCGGCGCGGGTGCGCCCCGCTGTCATGGAATGGCTCAGCGCGCTGGCCATCGACAAGGCCATCCCGGAGGACCTGCTCCTGCGCGTGCACGTGCACGGCATGACCTATGGGCCGCAGAGTTCCACCACCACGGAGGTCGTCGACGACGCTCTCGCGCTGCGCAGCGTGTTGATGAGTACCGCGGCGGAGCACCTGATCGCCGCGGTGCTCGACAGCGTCACCGCCGCGGAGAAGGCCGCCGCCGCTGTGGGCGGACTGGCGGCGAACCTTGCGATTGCCTCGGGGGAAAAGGGAAAGAGCAAGGGGGACGCGGCTCGGACACGTGCGCTGGAGTCCGCCTATGACGTGCTCGACCCCCATTTCCGGCAGTGGCTGTCCGGGCTCACGGCCGAGACCGACGCCTTCGACTGCCAGGTCTCCTGGCACCGCACGGCTTACCGGCTGATCCGCCGCCTCGGCGACGACCTGCACGCCGCGGCGCCACCGACCGCGTGGACGGGGCACGTCGACGGCGAGCGGCTGATCACCTCAACCCACGCGCACATGTGGTTCACCGGCAACCTCGCCGACGCGCTCCCGTACGCCAAGGAACCTGTGAAGGACGACGATGAGCAGTAACCCGCTGTCGGTCGCCGACATCGTGCGTGCCCGCGTGAACGAGTTGCAGCACGGCTACCTGAACAACCGCCCGGCGAGCGTGGCCGACATCGCCCGGCTCCGCCGCGGACTCGGCAAGCCCGCGGGGACCGTGCTCGACATCCTCGCCCTGACCCACGACTCGACGTTCGTGCATGACCCGGACGACGACACCGCCACCGCGTCGGAGAACGCCTCGCACCTGGCGATGACCCTCTACGCCTCCCACCAGCAATCCCAACGGCGACCCATGCACAAGGTCGGTGTCCGGTTCGGACAAGCCGTGCGCCACCTGGTCCCCGACCAGGCGCAGACCGCCGCACCGGACAACGCCGTGGTGCGCCGCTTCGCCATGATCGGCACCGCCACGGACCTCGACGAACTCACCCACCACCTGCGCGGGATCGTTCAACTCCTGCGCTCCGAGCAGATCCCGCTCGACTACGCCCAACTCGCCGCCGACCTCGTGCACGTGCAGTCCCCGGCGACCGCCGGCGCGGTGCGGCTGCAGTGGGGCCGCGCCTTCCACTTCCCACCCAAGAAGTCCGCCGACCAGGCTCCCGCCGAGAACTAGAAGGACCACACCGTGCCGCGCACCATCCTCGATCTGCACATCATCCAGACCGTCCCGCCGAGCAACCTCAACCGCGACGACACCGGCAGCCCCAAGACCGCCGTCTACGGGGGCGTGCGTCGCGCCCGGGTGTCCAGTCAGGCGTGGAAACGCGCCACCCGTGACGCGTTCACCGGACTGCTCGATTCCAGCGAACTCGGTGTGCGCACCAAGCGGGTCATCGAGATGCTCGCCGAGGAGATCACGCGCCGCGAACCCGCGCTGGCCGACCGCGCCGAGAGCTTGGCGGCCGATCTGTTCAAGGCCGCCGGGTTCGAGGCGAAGAAGCCCCGGGAGAAGAAGGGCCAAGACCCCGGCCCCGCCGAAGCCGGGTACCTGTTCTTCCTGTCGCGCCGCCAGGTCGAGAACCTCGCGGAGTTGGCCGTCACCACTGCCGCGGAGGGCGAGGTGGTGAAGTTCGACAAGAACGAGGTCCGGGCCCGCGCCAACCGCGACCACTCGGTGGACGTGTCGCTGTTCGGGCGGATGGTCGCCGAGGCCACCGACCTCAACGTCGAGGCCGCCTGCCAGGTCGCGCACGCGTTGAGCGTGCACGCGGTCACCAACGAGTACGACTACTTCACCGCGGTCGACGACCACAAGAAGGCCGACGCCGAAGAAGACGCGGGCGCCGGGATGCTCGGCACCGTCGAGTTCAACTCCTCCACCCTTTACCGCTACGCCACCGTCGACGTCGACGGTCTGCACGACAACCTGGGCGACGCGGATGCGACCCGGCGTGCGGTGGAGGCGTTCGTGCGGGCGTTCGTCACCAGCATGCCCACCGGCAAGCAGAACACCTTCGCCAACCGCACCCTCCCGGACGCGGTCCTCGTCCTCGCCCGCGAGACCCAGTCGGTCAACCTCGTCGGCGCCTACGAAGACCCCGTCGCCGACGGCGAGAAAGGTGGCCGCATCCCGGCCACCATCGCCCGCCTGGCCACCCACGCCGGCGAGCTGCACGAGGCGTTCGACGAGACCCCGCTCGCCGCGTGGGTGTTCGGCGCGGGGCAGCGGGTCGACCTTCTCGCCGATCTCGCTGAGCGCACCAGCCTCGGCGGTGCCGTCACCGCCGTCGGTGACCTGGTCGCGCAGCGACTGGCGGTCGCCCCGTGAGTACTCTGCTGCTGCGCCTGGCCGCGCCTTTGCAGTCCTGGGGCACCAGCAGCCGCTTCACCCGTCGCACCACCGGGCGGGCTCCCAGCAAGAGCGGCATCATCGGGTTGCTCGCCTGCGCCCAAGGCCGCCGCCGGGTCGACCCGATCAGCGACCTGCTCGACTTGCGTGTCGGTGTCCGCGTCGACCAGCCAGGGCAGCTCGAGCGCGACTTCCAGACCGCCCGCACCCGCGATGGCGCTGAAGCCATGCCTTTGTCCGACCGGTTCTACCTCGCCGACGCGGTCTTCACCGCCGCGATCGACGGCCCCGACGACCTCATCGACGGGTTGCGCGCCGCCCTGCTGCGCCCGGCGTTCCCGCTGTTCCTCGGGCGCCGCTCCTGCCCACCCGCCGGGCGACTCGTCCTCGGCGTACTCGACGAACCCATGCCCACCGCGCTGCACACCATCGGCTGGCAAGCCTCACCCCGCGTCGCCGACGCCCACCGCGAACCCACCGTCACCCTCGACATCGCCCGCGACCTCCTCCCCGGCGACCCCGCGGACCTCAAGCGTGTCAGCGAACGCGACAACCCCGTCAGCTTCGACCCCACCCACCGGCACTACACGTGGCGCAGCGTCGTCCACACCCACACCACCATCGCCAACCCCCGGTTCACCGGACCCGCCACAGGTGGCAGCGACATGCACGATCCCATGGCCGCCCTCGGAGCCTGACCATGCACCTGACCCGATTCGAGATCAACCCCGCCCGCCGCGGCGCCCGCGACCTGCTCGCCTCACCCCAACGGCTGCACGCCGCCGTCCTCGCCGGATTCCCCAACCACCAACGTGACGCCACCGACACCGGCCGCGTCCTCTGGCGCGTCGACCACAGTCCCAACCAAACCCTGCTTTACGTCCTGAGCCCTCACCAACCCGACTTCACCCATCTCGTCGAACAAGCCGGCTGGCCCTCCACCCACATCTGGCTCACCCGCCCCTATACCGGCCTGCTCGACCAACTCGCCAAAAGCCAACGTTGGGCGTTCCGCCTCACCGCCAACCCCACCCGCAGCCCCCGCCCCGACAATGCGACCAGGGGCAAACGACTCGGCCACGTCACCACCGCCCAACAAACCCAATGGTTGCTCGACCGCGCCGAACGCCACGGCTTCACCATCGCCCCAGCACTCCACGACACCCTCGACATCGCCGTCACCCGACGCCACACCTGGAAGTTCGACCGCGGCCCCGCGACCATCACCCTCGCCACCGCCGTGTTCGAAGGCCAGCTCGAAATCACCGACCCCGATGCGCTGCGCGCCGCCCTCACCCACGGCATCGGCCCAGCCAAGAGCTACGGCTGCGGCCTGCTCACCCTCGCCCCCCTCGGCTGACACCATGCCCGAAATCCCAGGTGCCCGACCGGTCCCCATCTCCCACCTGACCCGCGCCCAAGACCGGCTCACCTTCATCTACCTCGAACACTGCGTCATCCACCGCGACGCCAACGCCATCACCGCCCGAGACGCCCGCGGCACCATCCACATTCCCGCCGCCCCCCTCGGCGCCCTGCTCCTCGGCCCCGGCACCAACGTCAGCCACCAAGCCATGACCCTGCTCGCCGAAAGCGGCTCCACCGCCGTCTGGGTCGGCGAACACGGTGTGCGCTACTACGCCCACGGACGCACCCTCACCGGTTCATCGAGGCTCCTCGAACGCCAGGCCGAACTCGTCAGCAATCGGACCAGCCGCCTGCGCGTCGCCCGCGCCATGTACGCCGTGCGCTTCCCCGGCGAAGACATCAACGGCCTCACCATGCAACAACTCCGCGGCCGCGAAGGCGCCCGCGTCCGCCGCATCTACCGCACCCACGCCGCTCGCACCGGCCTGGAGTGGGAACGCCGCGACTACGACCCCGGCGACTTCACCGCCGGCACCCCCATCAACCAAGCACTTTCCGCCGCCAACACCAGCCTCTACGGTGTCGTGCACGCCGTCATAGTCGCCCTCGGCTGCGCCCCCGGCCTCGGATTCGTCCACACCGGACACTCGCGATCATTCGTCTACGACATCGCCGACCTCTACAAGACCGACATCTCCATCCCCATCGCCTTCGACATCACAGCCCGCCAAGTCACCGACATCGGAGCCGAAACCCGCCGCGCAGTCCGCGACCACATGAAGAGCGGACACTTCCTCGAAACCTGCGTCCGCGACATCAAAACCCTCCTCGCCGACGCCGAAGAACCCATCGAATACGGCCCAGAAGCCTTCGAAGACCCCGACATCGTCATGCTCTGGGACGACAACGGCCGCACCGTCGCCGCCGGAACCGCCTACGAAGACGACGACCTCACATGACCATCATCGTCATCGCCGCCTGCCCCACCGGCCTACGCGGCCACCTCACCCGCTGGCTCCTCGAAATCGCCCCCGGCGTGTTCGTCGGCAAACCCACCCACCGCGTCCGCGCACTCATGTGGCAACGCGTCACCGACATGGCCAAAACCGGCCGCGCGATCATGGTCCACACAGCCGACAACGAACAAGGACTCGACTTCCACGTCCACAACCACACCTGGACCCCCATCGACCACGAAGGCATCAACCTCATCCTGCGGCCGAACACACCTCAAACCTCCAACTCGACCCCACCCAAGACCGGGTGGAGCAACGCCAGCCAACGCCGCCGAAACCGCCAACCCATCCACAACAAAGTAAACAAAAACAACGACACCTAACCGCAAACCAGCAGGTCAACAAGTGTCCTCCCCGCGCACGCGGGGCTGTTCCTTGACCGACCGAATGGACAAGGCAGAGGCGAAAGTCCTCCCCGCGCACGCGGGGCTGTTCCCCGTTGCCCCAGCACATAACCCTTGAGCAGGGCGTCCTCCCCGCGCACGCGGGGCTGTTCCCCGCTCGACCGTTACGAACGCCCCCACTCTCCTGTCCTCCCCGCGCACGCGGGGCTGTTCCCCAGGCGTACGAGATTTACCGGAAAGTGCAAAAAGTCCTCCCCGCGCACGCGGGGCTGTTCCCGACTTGGCGCCGACGATGGTCAGCAGCGCGAGGTCCTCCCCGCGCACGCGGGGCTGATCGGCATCGACTCGCTCGTGCGGAACCTCGTCCTCCCCGCGCACGCGGGGCTGTTCCACCAACGATCCCACCCCACTGAACTCCGCCGCGGTCCTCCCCGCGCACGCGGGGCTGTTCCCCGCACGGTCCTCCGGATTGGTGAGGAACCCGCGTCCTCCCCGCGCACGCGGGGCTGTTCCCAGGACATTGCCGCTGACGTGGAAAACATCCGTGTCCTCCCCGCGCACGCGGGGCTGTTCCCCTCATCACTCAAGTTGTGCAGGTCATCGCGACGTCCTCCCCGCGCACGCGGGGCTGTTCCACATGCGAAGCACCTTGTACACCCATGTCCACGTGTCCTCCCCGCGCACGCGGGGCTGTTCCCCACTGCCGCGTCCAGAGCTTGTCCGCGCGGCTGTCCTCCCCGCGCACGCGGGGCTGTTCCCTGCACGAAGCCCAACGCCTGCCGCTCCAGGCCGTCCTCCCCGCGCACGCGGGGCTGTTCCGCCGAAGGACATCCCGGTGATGTTCTTGTTGCGGTCCTCCCCGCGCACGCGGGGCTGTTCCGCCCACCGACCTCATCCGCGCGCACCTGGCCAAGTCCTCCCCGCGCACGCGGGGCTGTTCCGCGCGCTCGATCATTCCGTGAATCTTGTCGATCGTCCTCCCCTCGCACGCGGGGCTGTTCCCTGCCCGGCATGCGCCGGTGGCGGCCTGGTGAAGTCCTCCCCGCGCACGCGGGGCTGTTCCCTCAACTGGACCTGCGTGTGCGACATGCAGCGCGTCCTCCCCGCGCACGCGGGGCTGTTCCCGCGTGGAGTCGCCGATGTAGCCGTCCACGTCGGTCCTCCCCACGCACGCGGGGCTGTTCCCGTGAGCGGGAGCGCGCACACCTGCACGAGCCCGTCCTCCCCGCGCACGCGGGGCTGTTCCCTGGGCGTCGGCCGGGGACAGCGAGACCTTCGCCGTCCTCCCCGCGCACGCGGGGCTGTTCCCCGACTCTGGTTCCTCCGCAACGGGAACCACCTGTCCTCCCCGCGCACGCGGGGCTGTTCCGAACGCGACCGGGGTCCCGTACGAGAACGTGACGTCCTCCCCGCGCACGCGGGGCTGTTCCCGACGTGACGGTGACCCGAGTTGACGGCGCGACGTCCTCCCCGCGCACGCGGGGCTGTTTCCCCCGTCGTGCTCGACGGGCTTCCCGATCCTGTCGTCCTCCCCGCGCACGCGGGGCTGTTCCCCTTACGCGGCGGTATTATCGCCACGCAAGCTAGTCCTCCCCGCGCACGCGGGGCTGTTCCGCTCTTGAGAAGTCCGAACGGACTCTCACTCTCGTCCTCCCCGCGCGGGCTGTTCCCAAGTGGCTCGCGCAGCTCGGCACCACGATGCGCGTCCTCCCCGCGCACGCAGGGCTGTTCCCATGTCGACGAGGTACTGCGGAACGACCAGGCCGTCCTCCCCGCGCACGCGGGGCTGTTCCCAAGCGGGAGCAGGTCCGCCAGTTGGGCAACGGGTCTGTCAACGGCAGTCGAATCCTGGCTCTGTCCCAGATTCGGTGATCGTCGTCAGTTGCAGCGGATAGCGGCCCAGCTTCGTCAACTCGGGTTGCCGCCGGCCGGCGTGGTGTGCCTCGGCCAGGCGGGCGACCCACTCGGCGGCGGTGGCGAAGGCCACCCGATGTCCGGCCTGACACGCCCGGGCGGCCAGCCCGATCGCGAGGTGGGTCTTGCCGGTGCCTGGCGGACCCAGAAACACCACATTCTCTTGCGCGGCAAAGAAATCCAGGGTGCCGAGATGGGCGATGGTGTCGCGTTTGAGGCTGCGGGCGTGGTCGAAATTGAACTCCTCCAACGACTTGCGGGCAGGGAACCGGGCGGCCCGGATACGGCCCTCGCCGCCGTGTGCCTCGCGGGCGGAGACCTCGCGCTGCAGGCAGTCGACCAAATATTCCTCGTGTGTCCAGGACTCCGAGCGGGCTCGCCCGGCCAACCGGCCGACCGACTCGCGCAGGGTGGGCGCCTTCAATGCGCGGGTCAGGAACGCCACTTCCGCCCACCGTCGGCGCTTAGATCGCTTGCACTTCTCGCGCTGAAGGCGCACACCGTTGGGCTCATGCGGGCGTACCTGCCCACGAGCCACTGCCGACTTTCCTTGCCCACGGTCTTGGCAGAGTTGAAGGACTCCGATGACGCGGTCGCGGCGACGTTCGAGGCCCTCGACGTCCAGCGCCTGTTGACGGTCGCAGCCATCACCGTTGAGAACGCTCGTCAACATCGGCTACGCGATCAAGTGGGACGGGTGGCGGTAGGACCACTTGCTGAACCGTCGAGTAAGGCATGGTCTCCGAGAAGCAACAGGAGTAGGATGACAAGGTGGCCACTAGGTTTCGCGACGATACATCCCTTCTGCTGCAGTAGGTTGCGGCTGCAGGAGCGAGTCTCACACTGCACGTGCTGGAGCAAAACTGGAGCACAGCAAGGAGTTGAACGTCGTGGAACTGCACGCAACGGCGTTGAACGGCAGGCAATCGCACTGGATATCCTGGGGCACTTGGGTTTCCGCAGGTCAGAGTCCTTTGTGGATCACACTGGCAGTGTGAGGGTCAGGGGTTCGAGTCCCCTCAGCTCCACAAGTGAATTGCTTTCAATATCGCCCGCTGACCTGTGTGAACAGGTTCGGCGGGCGATCTTGTGTGTACGTCCCAAGTGGACAGTGGGACACCAAACTGGAGAAAACCGGAGAATCAATTTTCTGGGCTCGAAATAGGGTCACAGATTTTCTCCAGAATTGGTGGTCCGTGCGGGTGATCCTGACCGCAAATCTTTGGGATCGCCGCTGACCAGCGCTGACGCGGCCGTCGGCCACAGGGCCTGCGACCGACGGGTTCGTACGCGCGTGTGGGCACGGTGGGGCCGCGGGGATGTGGGTCAGCTTGGCTGGTGCCGGGGTGGTTGGCATCCGGGGAACCTGCTCTTGTCGGACCTGATCCGGTGTCGATCATGGGCGATGAGACCTCTCGTCGCCGCCACGTCCGAGGTGCCGGGGCCGTTGGTCAATCACCGCCGACCTCGCTGACCAGCACGCGGCCCGCCGCTGTAGCCGATCAGATCGGCGAGGTAGACGTGTTGGTCGCCGCGGCGGGCGGGGCACGCGCTCCTGTCGGCTGGCCCCGACCGGGCGGACGGGCTGGCGGGCGGCATGGCACTGGACGGAGAACTTCCGCCTTAACACCCCTCACCGCCGTGCTGCTCACCGAGGCTCTGGCTACCCGCGCAAGAGTGGTGCTCGTGAGCTCGATCGCCGCGTATCTCGCCTCCACGATCCGCTGGTTGGCTTCCCCCATGGCCGGTCAGATCACGAGGCAGATCATCCAGCCAACGGAGGCGCCGAGCGCGGAAGGTGAGAAACGTGTGGTGGAACGTGCCTGGGCGGCGTCCCCCGAGTTGAAAGGGCTGACGGCGAAGGCTCCACGTCGGGACGGCCACGGCGGACGAAGTGCAGCACCACCCAGACTCGGTCGCGCCGAGACCGAGTGACGTCGTGGATGGCGGTGTGCCGGGAGTGGCCGTCTATTCGGTGATTGGTCCGCTCCGGTGAATGTCGGTGTGCGTGGTCACAACCCGGTCAGATGGATTGGGCTGTTTGGCGGAAGCGAGACCTGGGTGTGATCTGGTTTGGTCTGTTCTGACACGTTGAGCGGTCGGTTGATCACCACCTGGCGGCGGCGTGCGGAACTGGGGAGTTCGCAATGCGTTCGTCGCGCCCGCGCGGCTTGTTTTCGCGCGCTTTGATCGTGTTCTCGTTGTTGGCGATGGTGTTGGTGGGTGCGCCCGCGGGGCCGCCGATCAGCAACGGTCAGTGGCCAGGTCTGTCGGGTTTCCTTGGCTGGCTGGGTGATCTGCTGCCCGACCCGGCTCAGGCGGTGGCGGCTCCCGCTGTCCCGGTGGTTCAGGCGGCGCAGCCGCAGCCGCCGAAGGAGCCCGCGAAGCGGGTCAAGGAGTTGCCGGAGCGGCGCACGTCGCAGGCTCGGGTGTGGGCGATGTCGGATGGCACGTTCGAGGCGGAGGTTGCCCCGGAGCCGGAGGCGTACCGCGACGGCACGGGCGTGTGGCGCGACATCGACACGTCGGTGCGCGCGAACGGGCATGACGGGTACCGGTTTGCCAGTGACCGCAACGGTTTTGCCTCCCGGTTCGGTGACAAGTCGGACAGGTTGGTGCGGTTCGAGTTCGCGGGCAAGCATGTGGCGATGGGTGTGGCGTCAGAGGTGAAGACCTTGTCCCCGAAGGTCGACGGCTCCAAGGTCACCTACCCGGGTGTGTTCGACGGCGCCGATGTGGTCTACCAGGTGACGCCGGAGGCGTTGAAGGAATTGATCGTCTTGGCGCGGGCGCCGAAGGACGCGACCTACAGATTCACGCTGCAGATGGGTGGGGTGGTCGCTCGGGCGCAGTCCGATGGGTCGATCGGGTTCTTCGCCGATGAGAACGTTGATGGTCCGCCGTTGTTTGTGATGCCCCGCCCCTTCATGATCGACTCGCGGGATGATGTGAAGTCGCCGCACGGCAAGGTGTTTAGCGACAAGGTCACCCAGAGCGTGGAGCAGCAGGGCGCGAACATCACCATCACGGTCAAGGCCGACCAGGCGTGGTTGGGGGCGAAGGAGCGCCAGTATCCGGTGGTGATCGACCCGACGATCAAGGTGGAGCCGACCCCGACCACGGGTCAGGATGCGCAGATCTGGTCGGACACCCCGACCCGGGCGGATGGTTTGGATTACCGGTTGTCGGTGGGCACGGACCCGTGGGGCAAGGCCCGGTCGTTGCTGAAGTTCGACACCTCGGTGGTCCCGGCGGGCACCTCGTTGTCGTCGGCGAAGTTGAAGGTGTACTACGACAACGAGCTGCACACGTCGGCGAACAATGTGACGGTCGAGGCGCGGCGGGTGACGCAGTCGTGGGCTGAGGACACGGTCACTTGGAATTCGATCAACACCGCGTTCGCTGAGGCTGGTTTGTCCACGGTGGTCAAGGCGGCGAACACCGCGCATGTGTGGCACGAGTTGGATGTGCGCAATATCGCCCAGTCGTGGGTGTCGGGTTCGCATCCGAACCATGGGGTGGTGCTCAAGGCGACCGATGAGACGTTGGGTCGTGGTGGGGCGGTGTATCAGGGCGCGGAGTACGCCTACAACGGTGAGACCGCGAACCGCCCGAAGCTGCTGCTGTCCTACGGGCGCCCGAGCATTGATTTGCAGCCGCCGTCGACGTTCACCGCCACCGGCGCCGAACTCACCTGGCCCACCTATGTGGACCCCAATCCCAGTGACCCGAACGATGACATTGTCGAGTTGCAGGTGCACCGGACGGTGTATCAGACGTTCACCCCGTCGCGGTACACGTTGATCGCCCCGTTGGCGCCGTCGGTGACGTCGTATGCGGACACGACGGCGAAGCCGACCCCGTCGGATTCGCCGGATCCGTATGGCAACGCCTACTACTACATGGTCGCGGCGAAGACCCGCGATGGTGAGTTGATCCCGGGTCCGACGCAGTTGGCGAGGTTGCCGAAGGCGGGGTTGGTGACGAAGGTGTTCACCGGTGCCGCGGCGGACACGACGCTGTCGGCGGCGAAGCCGGATCAGAATCTGGACAGTTTCGGTGGGCAGCCGTGGTTGATGGTGGGCAACAACTCCACCACCTACGGCAACACCCGGGCGGTGGTGAAGTTCGACGGCCTGAACACCGCGCTGCCCGCGGGTGCGCGGATCTTGGATGCCGATTTCACCATGTGGGGGTTCTACTCCTCCGGTTCCGGTGCGACGTTTGACGCGCACGCCCTGACCAAGGGGTTCGTCGAAACCCAGGCCACCTGGAACCGTGCCTCTACCGCGACCGCGTGGACCGCCCCGGGTGGTGACATGGGGCCGGCGTTGGACAACGTGGTCGGTATCAGCAATGACCCGCGGATGCACATCTGGGAGAACTCACCGGTTGTGCAGGGTTGGATCGACAATCCCGCCTCGAACCACGGGTACCTGGTCAAGGTCCGTGAGGAGGCCGGGACGGCGAAGCAGCGGGTGTTGCTGCTCAACGGTGAGGCCCCCGAGCCCCTGTTGCGCCCGAGTTTGACCGTCACCTACACCGCCCCGACCGCGGAACTCACGTATTACGCGGCGGAGACCCCGCAGGTGCGGATGGTCTCCGGTGAGCAGCAAACGGTGCCGGTGTCGATCACCAACACCACCACCAGCACCTGGTCTGCGGCGGATGAAACGTTGTCCTACAAGTGGACTCTGCCTGACGGCACCGATGTGACCGGGGCGAACCGGTTGGACACAGCGTTGCCCTCGGACGTGGCGCCGGGGCAGACGGTCACGGTGCAGGCGAACGTGAAGACCACGCTGCAGAACACCGAAGGCAACAAACGCGAAGCCCAGGTCGTCAACTGGGACCTGCGGAACAAGAACACCGGAACCTGGAAGTCCGCCACCGGTGGGCCCCCGGCGTTGCCGCAGAACGTGTCGGTGGAGGACCCGACATCGGATCAGATCGGGTTGGAGAAGTTCTACGCCTACTCCGGCAAAGCCACCGGCGCGGGCAGCAACCTGTTGGTCAACCAGTACGCGGGCAACACGGTGTGGTCCTATGACGCGTTCTCCAACCCCGGCCGCGGCCTCACCACATTCCTGCGGCTGACCTACAACTCCCTCGACACCACCACGACCACCACCGGATACGGGTGGTCCGTCGCCGCCGCCGGGCTCGTCCGGTTGGGCACGTCGTTGGAGTTGCACCCGAAGGGGCAGGATTACCCGACCCGGGTCACCCTGCCCGATGGTGACGGCACCAGCCACGTGTTCATCCTCGACAAGCACGGCTCGACCGACCCCGCGGCATGGACCTACACCAGTCCCAAGGGTGTGCACCTGTACCTGCAGCGCGACAGCGGGTCGGATCTGTCGCGCAGGTGGAAGATGACCCGCCCGGACCGCACCGAGTTCTGGTTCGACGACGAGGGCTGGCTCACCGCCACGAGGGACCGCAACGGCAACGAGCAGACGTTCACCTACACGTTGCGCAAGTCCAACAACCAGCCGCGCAAGTTCCTCGCCTACGTCACCGACGCCGCTGGTCGCCAGTCGATGGCGCTGGAGTACTACACCAAGGCGGACACGCAGAACCCGAAGATCATCGACCAGGTGAAGTCGGTCAAGGACATCTCCGGTCGCACCCTGACCTTCGCCTACAGCGACAAGGGCCTGCTGATCGACTTGGTCGACGGCGCCGGGTCATCCCAGCCGAAGGCGTTCCACTTCGACTACGACGCCACCCAGGGCAACAAGAACGTCAAACTCGTCAAGGTCACCGACCCCCGGGGCAACCCGACCAGCCTGTCCTACTTCACCGCACCGGTGGACCCCAAGGACAAGTGGAAGCTGCAGACGATCACCGACCGCCTCGGGTACGCCACCACCTTCTCCTATGTGGACCCTGATGGCCCGCAGGGTGGTGATGTCGAGACCACGGTGACCGACGCGGAGAACCACGCCACGAAGTACCGGATGGACGGGTTCGGGCGCCCGTACACGTCGACCAACGCCAAGAACGAGACCACCACCCTGGCGTGGGACGGTGACCACAACGTCACCTCCCTCACCGAAGCCAACGGCGCCGTCTCCACCTGGTCCTACGACCAGAACACCGGCTACCCGCTGCAGATCCGTGACGCCGAAGCGGTCGCGAACAACACCCCGGCCACCGTGCTCGGCTACCAGACCTCGCTCAACGGGCACGTCGCGGAGCTGACGTCGAAGACCAGCCCCGAGGGCCGCAAGTGGGTGTTCGGCTATGACCCCAAGGGCAACCTGACCACGGTCACCGACCCCAAGGGTGTTGCCACCACGACAGTGCCGGACGACTACCAGACCACCTACGCCTACGACGCGCTCGGGCAGATGGCCACGGCCACCGACGCAAACGGCAACGTCACCACCTTCGGCGACTTCGACCCCACCGGGTCACCGAAACGCACCACCGACGCCTACACCAAGTCCTCCACCATGGTGCTCGACGTCCGAGGCAACCCGACCTCGATGACCGACGCTCGCGGAAAGACCAGTACCGCCACCTACGACGTGTTCGGTCGTCCGTTGGAGGCGCGCACGCCGAAGGACGAGGCGGCGGGGGAGTACATCTTCGTCCCGGCACCGGTCTATGACGCGAACGACAACGTCACCCAGGCCACGGCCGCCAACGGTGCGGTGTCCACTGCGGTGTACGACAAGGCTGACCAGGTCACCACCGCGACCGCGCCGAAGGACACGCCGACCGGGCTGGCCCGGACGACGGCGTTGACCTACGACAAGGTCGGCAACCTGCTCACCGACACCCAACCCCTGGGCACGCTGACCACCGGTGACCCGAACGACTACATCACCCGCAATACCTACGACCCGATCTACCAGCTGACCGAGACCGTCAACGCGGCCGGACACAAGATCACCTACAGCTATGACAACGTCGGCAATGTGACCACGGTGGTCGACCCGCGCAAGAACGCCACCACCGACACCACCGACTACACGACCAAGACCAGCTACGACCGCAACCACCGGGCCCGTACCACGACCGACCCGGCCGGGAATGTGTCCAAGGTGGACTTCGATCGCGACGGCAACACGGTGGCGACCACCGACGCCGAGAACAACGTCACCACCCTGGTCTACGACGAGCGGGCCAAACTGGTCGAAGCGCGGGTCCCGCATAAGAGCGGTGTCACCCGAATCACCCAGTTCCAGTACGACGAGGTCGGCAACAAAACCAAAACGGTCACCCCGCGCGGGGTCGAGACCACCGACGACCCCGACGACTTTGTCGCGGAGACCGTCTACGACAAGCTCAATCGGCCGATCGAGCAGCGCACGCCGTTCGACAAGGACGATCCGCTGATCAAGACCGCGGACACGACGACCGTTGCTTATGACGAGGTCGGGCGTATGACCGAGTCGTCGATGCCCGCGTCGGGCAACCAGACCTCGCGCAATGTCACGAAGTACTCTTACTTCGACAACGGCTGGGTGCGGACCTCGACGGATCCGTGGGACATCGTCACCGCCTATGACTATAACCCGCTGGGCCAGCAGACCCGTCGCACCCTGACCAGCTCGGGCGGGTCGTCGAACCGGGTGATGACCTGGGACTACTTCCCCGACGGCAAGCTCAAGTCCCGCGCCGATGATGGTGTTCCGGTCGGAAAGCACGTCGCGCTGTCCGACAACGCCGACAGCGCTACCACCAATATGGTCGGCACCTGGGACATCCGCACCATCGGTACCGGCTACTACGCGTTCAACCACCGTTCCACAGCCAAGGGCACCGGGTCCGCGGTGTTCACCTGGACCCCCGTGCTCCCGGTCGAGGGCACCTATGAGGTGTTCGTTCGCTACGCCGACGGCATCTCCGCCGACGCCGCCACCAACGCCCCCTACACGATCGACACCGGCACCGCCCAAACCACCGTTGCTGTCAACCAGAAGACCGGCGGTGGGACCTGGGTCAGCCTGGGCTCGCACCAACTCCCGGCGGGTAACACGGCGAAGGTCACGCTGAACAACAACGCCGACGGCACCGTCTACGCCGACGCCGTGAAACTCGTCCGCGACAACAGCAGTGACGCCGACGCCGAGGCGAAGGTCTTCACCCACGCCTACGACGCCAACGCCAACCTGCTCTCTCTGACCGACAGCAGCCCCAACGCCAGGGTCGACGGTTACGCGATGGCCTACAACGGGCTCAACCAGCTCACCAAGGTCGAGGAAAAGCTCGCGGCGGTCGTGAAGAACACGACCTTGTTCTCCTACAACGAGAACGGCGCACCGCTGACCCGGGACCACGACCGGCAGGACTCGCTGTTCGAGTACGACCCGCGGGACCTGCTGGCGAAGGTCACCAACACCGAGACCGGCGGCACCGGGAAGGTCACCACCTTCGGGTACACCCCGCGCGGGCAGGTGCTCAAGGAAACCAAATCCAACGGCAACACCGTCGACTACGGCTACAACCACGACGGCTCCCTCGCCTCGCAGATCGAGAAGAAGACCGGCGGCACCCTCGTCGCGCAGCACCTCATCGACTACACCGCCAACGGCAACCGGGCCCGCGACGCAGCCAAAATCCAAAACGCCGACAACGCCGCTACGTACCTCGACCACATCTACGAATACGGGTACGACCCGCGCGAACGACTGGCGGGGGTGACGAAGAAGGCCGCGTCCAACGGTGCGGTGCTGGAGACCGAGTCCTATCGGTACGACGGCAACAACAACGTCGTCGACCAAACCGTCGACAACAAGCAAACAACCTTCACTTACAACCGCAACCGACTCACCAGCGCCACCACCGCCGGCAGCGTCGCGGCCCGCTACAACTACGACCCCTTCGGCCGACTCGACACCGTCACCAGCGGCGGGCAGATCATCGAACAGAACCTCTACGACGGGTTCGACCGCACCACCACCCACAAGAAACACGACGGCACCGCATTGGTGTCCACCAACTACATCTACGACCCCCTCGACCGCACCTCATCCAAGACGGACAAAGCCGGGACCGCATCGGCGAAGACCACCGACTTCGCCTACCTCGGCCTCACCGACAAGGTCGTATCCGAGGAGATCGCCGGGCAACTCCAGCGCACCTACCAGTACGACGCATTCGGCCGTCGCCTGACCCAAATCAAGAAAGACACCGACGGCGCAGGCCCCGAGGTAGCCGAGAACTCGTACTACGGGTACAACCCCCACACCGACGTCGAAACCCTCACCAAAGACAACGGCGACACCAGAGCCACCTACGGGTACACCGCGTACGGCTCCAACGACGAACAAGCCTTCACCGGCATCGACAAACCTGACACCCAGCAGCCGGGCAAAACGCCATTCAACTTCTACCGCTACAACGGCAAACGCTACGACCCTTCGTCCGGCGGCTACGACATGGGCTTCCGCGACTACAACCCCAGCATCAACCGATTCAACGTCCGCGACACCTACAACGGTGCCCTCAACGACCTGAACCTCGGCACCGATCCGTGGAGCGGCAACCGCTACGCCTTCACCGGCGGAAACCCCATCAGCCGAATCGAACGCGACGGCCATGATTGGGTTGATGACTTTCTTCAGGCTACGTCTTCGTCGTCCACTCCGTCTTCCTCGGCGTCTGGACTGCCGTCGGTTTCGCCGTCCCAAAACACGCCTGCCCGTGCTCCCGACGTAAAAAATGACGGTCTTCGGAAGATCGTTAACGACAACTACGCGAGACCGCAGGTTGTCAAAGCGCAGGACCGAGGCACAACGGCGGATGCTGTGCGGCATGAGTTCAAAACCGGAAACCAGGTCGAAGGCAAATGGCATTACCAAAAAGCTGCTCAGCAGTTCAACCGGCTTGCGGACTGGCTAGAACAGGTACGTAAGGGAAAAATTACTGCAAGTGCCGACGATATTCGTGTGGCTAACGCCGAGGCTGGCGACTTGTGGGATGCGCTCAATACTGCCGATCGCACAGGCAAGGTGGCGGCGGATATACGGGCGAAGGAGGCGGTAGGTAACATCGAGTTTCGCAAAGCAATGAATGGTGCGGTAAGCAAGGCTGCGACCAGTCAAATAACAGGCGCAACCTTCGAATATGGCCCGGGAGATAAGACGAAGATGACGGCAGCCCCCCAATATGCAGCACGTGGATTCCTGGTATTGGATCTCGCGAGTTACGGTGTTGACATTCGCGATAACGGATTCGCTGATGCGACGTTCAATCTCATGGATCTATCGGGCTACGGTCGGCAAAGAGTGAACGAGCTGGAGGCGGAAGCTGCTGGTACATGCTGGCCGCCGAGTGCGCTCTGTTGGGGGTAGCGCGCGGGCATCGTGGGAGTAGGATTGGGTTCATGTGTGACGAAACGCGACGCGTTCGCCTTCCGAATGGCGTTTCATTCGAGGTGCGACAGGGAGGGGCGCTGGATGCCGTATATGCACTCCCCGAACCTGCGGAATTGCCGATGCCTTTAAGTCTGGGCATCCTTGGAGACCTTATGTGGCTGCGACTGCCTGAGGCTCGGAAGCACCTGGCTGACCTAATAATACGGGAGGTCGAAGCGGCCGCTGAGAGCGGTCTTCCGCTCTGCATATTGGTCGGATCTATCGCGCCCGACGCATTGTGGCATCCTGTAATTCGGCCAGCGATGGACAATTATCCTGAAACGAAAAATCGAGTCGAATCGCAGTTACGAGTGGTCCGCGAGGCATACCTTCTAGACGATTCACCGGCGACTGGAACTCGGTGGGCCCTCGAAGAGTACGTCTTTGATAATCTCAAATATTCACCGTACCGCGAGATCGTTGAAGAAGTAGATATCGAGCTCGCCGCCATTATCGATTCGCTCGCACAATCCTGAATTCGTCATATCCACGACATCTCAACCGCTCGCGATCCTGGTTAATAACACCCCGTTCCCATTCTTTCGTAAGTGAATGATATTTACGGCGGCTCGTCCGAAATCGGCTGATCTTTCGCCAGCCGACCACGTCAAACGACAACCAACTGCGGTCTTATTCGCCGTCGCGAAACCATCAACTGGCGCCGCCGTGCCAACTACTGATCCACTACCAACACGTTCTCCGGCAACGAATCGGGCCACCATAAGTGAGCTCGCGGTGGCGTGTTCGCCAACCGGCCCGCCTGGTTTCGCCAACTATCCTGCTTCGTCACAGGCACCGTCCACACAAGACATCCGTCTTGTTCCCGACCCTGCTTGACTTCCTCGGCCGAAGGAAGCGTCCATAGTCGTGTGGCCCGACAACACCGGCAGCGCACCGGGGCCACCACCGCCCGGCCGGGGCATGACCACCCGATCACGAACCTGAATCGTGGCACGTCATGTCCACCACCCGCACCCGCAACACCAGCAAAACCCGCGCCACCAGCGCGACGACCGGCTCCGACAGGACCCCGCGTCCGGTTCCGACCCTGACGCCGTCGCGGCACGACGTACGGACACCGAGGACAAGCTGTGGGCGTCGTTGCACGCCCACCCGCACAGCACTGCCGCCGACTTGTCCACGGCGGCCGGGAGCGGGAAATCCACCGCGCAGAAGATCCACGCCCGGTGGGTGAGCCAGGGCAGCGTCATCCGCACCGCCGGGATCGCCGAGGGCCGTCGCCGCGCCGCCGACCTGTGGGCGATCACCCCGATCGACACCACAGCCCCCGCTTCCCCGGCGGGCGTCGAGCAGGACAACGACGACGGCGGCGAGCGGGTGGACGACCCCGCCTTGGCGGCGGACGCCGAGCAGCCCACGCCGGACTTCCCGAAGGTAACCGATGACGCCGATTCCGACCCCGACGCCGAGCCGGTCGCCCCGGCGTCGGCCGACGACGAACCGGACGCCGAGCAGACCGATGGCGGTGCGCCCTCCGGCGAGATGGCGAACAGCGCAGGCGGGGGTGTGAAGGCGGCGCGGTTGGCTCCCGGCGCGTTGCGGGGGATGGTCGAGGACTACCTGCGCGACCGCACCGGCACGGAGTTCAGCCCGGTCGAGATCGCCAGGGTCCTGGGCGGGAAGTCGACCGGCGCGGTCAGCAACGCGCTGGACAAGCTGGTCGCCGACGGCGTCGCGACGCGGACCAAGGACCGGCCGCGCCGCTACGCGCTCGCCGCGCGGAAGCGACCGCCGACGTCTCCGCCTAGTCCGATCCCGCAGCCCTGAGCTGTGCCCCAACGGTGCCCCTTCGCCGTTGGGGCACAACCACATCCACTGCCGGTCACACCTGTGTCCGGGTCCACACGCCCGTCTTCGCTACGGGATCACGGGATGCCCGCCGGGACAAACAGTGCTCACCGGTCGGCGGCTCGGCAACCAGCCGCGCCCCACCCATCCCACACCAGTGGAAGCCACGCCGGTCGACTCCCATTAGGGGGCCTCAGCGCCGAGTCGTCCGTCGATTGTCCGAATGTTGTTGTCCGGCGGGCGGATTCCGACACCGAACAATCCGCACCGAGTACACATGGCGCTGTCGGCCCGGCTAGTTCTCGGGGGTGCCGGGCCGACTCCAATCGGCTCCGCTCGCGGCACGGGTACGTGCGCCGAGAAGGAAGGCACGGGCGAGATGGGCGAATTGACGGTCAAGACGTGGGAGCAGTACGAACTGCGAGCAGAGCCACGGTCGGAGATCTTGATCCCGAGTCCCTCGCAGCCGGACGACACGGACGAGGAAGCCCGCCGCTGAGTCTCAGGGGCCGTGGAGGGAGGGACGGCCACCGGCGCACGATCCCCGGCCGTACGCGATCAGCTTGGGCGGATCGATCCCGGCAAGGTCGCCGCAGGGTTCGATGGGGTGTCGCCGACCATGGTCAGCGACGCGTCTCGCCGCCATGGTCGTCGGTGCTGTGATCGAGACACCTGCCTCGGATGCCCAGGTGCTTCCCGTTGCGACGTTCGAGTACATTCGCGTGGTGTCAGCAGGATGGACGGTATGGCACTTCGAAGAAGAACATCTCCCATTCGGTACCCGTCATTTCGTGGCCAATCTGTTCGCATAGGGCTGCAGCGGCGAGGTCGGGGTCGAGATGCCATCGTTTGAGGTGGGTGGTTCCGTCGAAAGCGAGGCCGATTCCCAGCAAGATCTTGCCATCTGGGGTGAAGGACAGACTGTAGTCCTGCCCCGCGGTTGAGAACTCGATGACCGCGTCGGGCCGAAACGGATCCGCGGTGTTCCAGAGTCTGATTCCGTCCCGGTCATTTGCCGCCGCAGTGCTCTGGTCACGGCTCATCGCCACCGACACCGTTCCTCGCAGGATCGCCCGGGAGATCTCGCGGGGCCTATCGAGCTTGTTGATGTCCCACGAGATCACTGAGCCCGTCTTGTTTCCCGTGATGAGTACTTCGTCGCGGACGACTGCCAGGTCGGTGATGGGGTCGATTTCGCCGCCGGCATGGGAAACGACATGGGGATGAGTCGGATCGGAGATATCCCAGAGGGTGGCTTGGCCGAAGTATGGGCCAGGTTCGGCGTGGATGGTCGCAAGAACCTGCCCTCCCTGTCCGAAGGCGTGTCGGGACGTGTCAGCACGCAGCTGGGCGACTTCGCGAGGCTTCCGTTTGTCGGTGATGTCCCAGAGATGGCTGGTCCCGACCGTTTTCCATTGGGCGGTGAAAGGTTGGACGGCCGCAGCTCTGTCGTCGAGGATAGTGTCTTCGGTCACGAGCAGGCGGCCGTCCGGGCTGAATCCGCCGCCAGTGGACACTTTCGGCAGCGTGGACAGATACTCTGGCCGGGCTGGATCGGCAATGTCCCACAGTCGAATGGTGGCGTTCACGTCCACGGTGGCGACGGTTCGGCCGTCCTCGCTGAAGCTCGGTTCATGAAGGCCACCCCGCAACGCGCTCAGCTCGGAGTAATCCCGGTTGCCTGCGATCCGGAGATGTGTGGTGTCGGACACGGGATCGGCGGCGCCATAGAGTTCGCCGTTGGGAGCTAACGTGACCTTCGTGCCGGGTGCGCTCAGCTGCACGCTCGGCATGGCTGTCCTGACCGCATCCCGTGCGATGGGGGACGGGTCGAGGTAATAGGAGGCCAGGCTGACGAGGGCGGCCAGCTCGGGGTTGGAGTCCATGAGTCCGGTGGAGGCTTGGGCCGCGTGCAGCGCCCGGGCGACGTCCCGCTCGCGCGTGGTTCGCTCTTGGCTTTGCCGGGCGTCGATGACTGCCATCGTGGCGATCACGAGTAGTGCCACGAGAAGCATTACGAGCGTCTCGAGAACAATTCGGCGCCGCCGGATCGCGTTGCGTTCGCGTCGTCCGAGGGCGAAGCTCGCCTCGAGGAACTCGCGTTCGGTCCGGTTTGTCGCCGCTTCTGGCGTCGCTGCCCAGTCTTTCGCGGCGGTGAGCCGCGCGCCGCGTAGCAGCGCGCCGGGGTCGCGGTTGTGCTCTACCCAGATGGCGGTGGCCTCAGTGAGGTGGCGACGCACTCGTTGCCCGTCGCGGTCGTCGATCAGCCAGGCACGCAGCCGCGGCCAGGCACTGATCAGCGCTTCATGCGTGAGGTCGATGCTATCTTCCTCGACGAGAATCAAGCGGGCGTTTGTCATCCTGACGAGCACATCGGTGGTGTCGGGGTCGTCATCGAGTTCAGCGGCGCTGATCCGCCGTTTGGTGTCGTCAGTGCCCTCACCGAGCACGGTCAGCCGGCGGAACAAGTTCTTCACAATGTCCCGTTGCGACGCGTCGAACGAGGTGAAGACCGACTCTGCGGTCCGGGCCAGCGCACCGTCGATTCCGCCGGCGAGTTGGAACCCGGCGAGAGTCAGGGTGTTTCCTTTGCGGCGGCGCCAAGTCTCGAGAAGTGCGTGTGACAGCAGAGGCAGCACTCCGACTCGCCCATGGGCTTGGGCAATCAAGGCGGCGAGCAACGAGCTTTCGATGGTGCAGCTTGCGTGGCGGGCGGGCTGCGTGATCGCACGCCGCAGTTCCTCAGCGGACATCGGACCGATAGTGACCTGCGCATCGTGCAACGCGCTGGCAAGGTCGCTCTGTAGGCTGCAGTGTGGGAAGAAGTCCGCGCGGACACCAAGTACGACTCGGCACCGACTGGAGGCACTCGTTGCGGCCGTGATCAGAGCCGTGATGAATCTCGTTCGCTCATCTGGGTCGGTGCACAGCGTGAAGACCTCCTCGAACTGATCGACGACGAAGACGATCTCGGCGTCGGCGGGTTCGTCGATCAGGATTTGTCTGACCAGGCGGCTCAGGTTCTGCGGATCGGCGTCGAATTCGTGATGAAGCGTTCCCGCGGTCGTTTTCGCCAGCCCTGCGAGTCGAACCGCGCACTCCTCGATTGGGTGTGGACCTGGCGTGAAGATGATGAGGCGATCCCGACCCCGATCGGCGATTCGCGGTGCCAGGCCAGCCCGGAGCACCGATGACTTCCCCACACCGGACGCACCGAATACGGCGAGGAATCGCTGCCTTTCGACCCGCGCCACGAGATCGTCGACAAAGGCTTCACGTCCGAAGAATCGGTCGGCCTCGTCCGCGGCGTAAGCCGCTAGGCCGACATAGGGCACCTGCGGCGAGTCCGCGCCGCTGCCAGGAGCAACGGGCACCTCGCCACTGAGGTCGGCGGCGACTGAGTACCACCGCTGTTCCCACTGGGCGATATCGCCATCGCAGGCGCGCACATACGCCAGGGTGACCGCCAGACTCGGCAATCGTTGGCCGCCACCGGCGTCAGACAACGTGGTCGACGAGTAGTGCGCGCGGCGAGCGAGTTCGCGGTATGGCGGATTGCCCGCATTCCTTCGTAATTGCCGCAGGTCGGCGGCGAACTCCGTCAGAGTCGTCCCGTCCGGCTTCAACGGGTTTTCAGGTCTCGGCATCCACGCCCCCTCGTCCATGCGCGTAGCGCACATTGTCCGGAGCCTGTGTTCGGCATCCAGCCTCGGCGCCGGACAACCGTTCATCGCTACACAGGGACTCGATCCGGTGGGCACAGTTCAAGCCCTGCCCCTGCCAACCACCAGCAAACGGTGATGATACTGAACTCGCTGATCGTGTATGGGTGAAAGTCAACCGAGCGACCGACCTCGCCCGCCGCGTCTGAGATCAGAGTCTTCCCGCGTGTCCCACAGCGGATATTCGTCGCCTCGTGAGTGGCCTCGAAACGATTCTTCTCATGACCGAGGTTCTCGGTCGTCTCCTCGTTCAACACCTCTACCAACACATTCTTGGTGCACAACTTCCACAACCCGTCAGGGCCAGTCAGGCCAGGCCCTACTCCTGGGGCCGGCGCCACCATCGCCGCCGCAGCGACCTACTCCGGCGACAACCGCCGCGACGGATCAGCGTCGTATCTCTGTGGACTCACAGCATCCAATGTCATCACTCATGATGCCCATCCCGCCGGACCTGAGCCCGGTGTGTCGGGTCGGAAAACACGGTAGCGAGACAGTCCCGCCCGTAAGCCAAACGTCACCGCAAGACTGGGTACCCGCTTCCCACCGGCCGCATCCAACAACGTGCTCGACGAGAAATGCGCTAGACGGGCCAACTCCCGGTAGGACGGATCACCTACCTTCTGGCGTAGTTTGCGCAGGTCAGCGGCGAACTCGGGCAACGCAGTTCCGTCGGACGCTCGGCACCTGGCATCGAACTCCCCCCACTTCGTCGATCAGCGTCATAGTGCTGGCTCCGATGTTCGGCATCCGGCGATACGCCAGGCAACCCCGATCGGCGGATCGGGCCGCCATTGGCCGAACGTTGTTGTCCGGCGATCACGCCCCGGCGCCGGACAACGTATCCCCACTACACCTGGGCTCGACATCCGACACCAACCGAACGGATGTCGCCATTCGCCCCAGGTGCCCCTACGACTCCGGTTTGGCGGGAGCTGCCGCGACAGCGTGGACAGGTGCATCGGAAGCGAACGAAGACGAATACGGCAACCGCCGTATCGAGAATGGAGGTCTCATGATCAAGAAGATCATCGCGGCGCTGGGGGTGTCGAGCGCGGCCGTTCTGTGCATGACTTTGCCCGCGTCGGCGCATACACAGGCCGCTCCGGACTGCCAGTGGGGCAGCAGTTACGGCACGATCGTGACCACGGCACCGGTCAAATCGGTGACCGACGGGAGCCGAGTCGGCACTGTCGAGATCTGTCGCGACAGCAACTACAACTACTGGGGCTTCGTGATCTACACCAGCCCGATGACGGCCAGTCAGTACGCGGAGGTGTACCTCGACCGCTACCGGGACGGGGTTTGGGAAAGTGTCATCACCTGCGACAGCCCGGGCGGCAACGGGTCAGTGATGCCGGGTGAGACCCGGTGCTGGACGCCGAAATTCACCGGTCTCAGCTCGAGGTACACCTTCAAGGCGGGTTCCTACAAGTACAGCAGCCACACCGGCAACCTGCTGGCCTGGGGCCAAACCATCGAAAAGCGCTGATCTGATCGGCCGCTGATCTCGGCGCAGGTCAGCGGTCTCCGTCCTCGTTGACCTGCCACAACCTCGCCCGCTGCCGGGGAGACCGGGGCCCCCGGCAGCGCGGCCCACCGCGCACGAATCCTGCTGCCCGACCCACTCCGGGTGCGTCCAGCAGCGGACAAAGGTCACCGTCGTCGTCGTACGGCCGCCAGCCCTCCGTGGATCCGTATTTCGGCGCGAAGTTCACCCAGGGCACGTAAGTCCGAAGTTCAACACAACGCCGGACCACTACTCCGATCCGGCACTCCGCTACTACCGGGCGACCTGGTGTTCTTCGGCAGCAGCTCGCGCACGATCACCCACGTCGGCATCGCGATCTCCAGCACCCACATGATCAACGCCCCTACACCGGCGCCGTCATCCGGATTGATCCGATCGGACGCTACATCGGCGCCACCCGACCGGGCACTCCAGCAACGCTTGACGCAGGTTGAACTACCCCGTTGTCCTGACACTCTCCGAGTGCGTGCACCGCGGGTGGCATGCTGAGACGGTGTCGTCCCGCGATCATGCTGGCCTAGTGTTCTTCGACATCGACGGAACCCTCATACCCGAGACCAGCTCGTCAGTATTCCTGGCCGAGTTTCTCGGTCACCACGACGAGCTGGCAGCAGCCGAGGATGCGTATGCCGCCGGCACGATGGACAATTCGCAGGTCAGCGAGTTCGACGCCGCAGGCTGGGCCGGGGCCACTCCACAGCAAGTCCACGCTTGGCTGCTTGACCTGCCCCTGATCACCGGAATCGCCGAGACCGTCGCGTGGTGCCGCCGCCACCGCCTCGTCCCCGTGTTGGCGACACTGGCCTGGTCGCCGGTCGGCCAATACCTGACAGAACGTTTCGACTTCCACGCGTTCTGCGGGCCGCAACCGGAAATCGTCGAAGGCCGGTTCACCGGGCTCGTCGCCCACCACTTCGACGAGCACGACAAACGGGACTTCGCCCTTGCTCAGGCACGAGAGCTCGGTGTTGCCCCACACTCCTGCGCTGCCATCGGCGACAGTCGATCGATCTACCCCTGTTCGCGGCCGTCGGGCTCAGCATCGCGATCAACGCCTCACCTGACGCCAAAGCCGCCGCAACCACCACGCTCGAAACCCGAGACCTCCGCGACACACTGCCGATCCTGGGGCGACTCGTCGCCGTCTGAACCTTATTCCGATCGAGCCCACACATGAGACGACGCACTGGGGGCAAGGAATAGTGCACCGTCAGAATAAGTCCCCTCCGCCAGTCAACGGCGAAGAGGACGGCGGATTCGACTGCAGCGGCTTGACCAAGGCCGCCTACGCCGCCGCCGGAATGACCTTGCCCCGCACCGCGCACACCCAGTTCCACGCCGGGCCGCGCGTCCCCGCAGGGCAGCCGCTGCTGCCCGGCGACCTCGTGTTCTACGGCGACCCGAACACCAAGATCCGCCACGTCGGCCTCTACCTTGATGGAGGTTTGATGGTCGATGCCCCAAACCGGGGACAGGTGGTGAAAGGTCGAGCCCTACCGGTACCGGGGAGACCAGTATGCGGGCGGCTACTCGCCCGAGCGGTTCCGTTGCCGCTGTAGTTTCCGTACAAGAATGACAGTTTCCGCGTGTAGATGCTAGCTATCTGATATTTCGATCAGATAGCACGGAAGCAATTTGCATGCCGACTCGCTACGGTGACAGCCCCGCTCGCGCGTAGTCGAAGGAGCGTGCCAGTTGCCCGTGTTGTAGCTGAGGTCTCCGGACGTCGGATATTTCGGCACCCTTTTCGGCTTGATGAATACCAAGTTGCGCCATCGTGCTCGATCAAGTTCATGGGGAACGTACAGAATTTGGTTATACGGTCCGCGTACAGATGAGCCATCTGCGCGTACTTGAGCATCGTCTGCACTTTGATCAGATTGCGTGCACACCTATTGGTAGCTGCTTATCCAGGGGCTCGTTAAAACGTCATCATAGTACCCCGCCACATCTCAGCCGCCGCCGCTCCAAGGACTGCTTCATGCACACTGCAAGAATGGAGGTTAGGGCAACGATCGAAGCTATCAGGGCGGCTCGATCATCCAGCCGAGGCGTTCGCAATCGGTTCACCCACCCATCGCGCACAACACTGCTCCGCGCGCTCGATCACCCCGACGCCCAACAACACCTCACCATCGCCACCAAGCGAGGCACCAAGGCGAACGATCAACTACCCCGGAAGGAAGGCACCACCAGCAGTGGTCGACTACCACGGAAGCCGCAGGAGGAAGCCGCCAGAGTGAACCCTTTCCATCGTGGTTGGCGGCAGGTTTCGACGTGGTGCAGGACGAGGACGGCCACGACGATCGCGGTGGCTCGGCGTGGGCGGCAGCGCAGCTTGATCAGGATTTTCCAGCCCTTGAGCAGTGACACGGCGCGTTCGCCGAGGGCGCGGATGCGGGCGTGGGCCTGGTAGACCGCCTTCTGTCCGCGTGACAGCCGCGCCTGGGTGGCCTGGCGCTTGAACGGGGTTCGCACCGTCCCGCCCGCGCCGCGCCTTGGCACGTCTAATGGGTGTCGAACGGGCACGGTGTCGGCGGTGACTCCTTTGGTATGCCGGGTCCGCGAGGCCTCATGACAAGACGGGGGCGCTGCGGAGCCGTGCTCGTTCCTCCGAGTTGGTCCGGTTGGATTCGTGCGTGGTTCGAGCCGCCGGCACGGGACATCCTCGTTGTTTCGGGCGTGGGAGCCCTCGACGAAGAAGGCGGGGGCGTCCAGCGGGTGCTCGACGCGCTGCGCTACCGTGTCCGGCTGGTCGCGGGCCGGGCCGCCGCGCCGTCGGACGGGCGGGACCGCCAACGCATCAATGCCGTGAATCCTCCTGTCGGACTCCCGACTGTTCGATCACCCGGAAGCGCCACCCGGCCCCCCGTCTCGTGGTTTGATCGAGATTTCACCGACCGCGGTAGGGGAGCACGGATGTCGATGCAGTTCTTGGGGGACCACGCGATCCCGCCCGAGGTGACGAGAGCGGCCGCCAACAGAGGGCTGGGCCAGGCCATAGCGGTGCACCGAGTCCCGCACCGGGTGGGCACCGCCGAGGAAGCCGCGAGGGAGAAGGGTGCCGAACTTCGCAAGGGCCTGCTCGTCCTCGCCGCGATCGCCGCTCCTCTGGTCATCGGCTTGCTCCTCTGGTGGGTGACCGGAAGCGTCGGCCTGGGCTTCGGCGCGGGCGTGGTGCTGACGCTCGTGGGCTGGGGCGCGAGCTTCTACTTAACGGACCGGGGCGGCAACGAGGGCGAGGAAGAACGCGAACGCGTCTACGTGTTCGGTGAGGGTTTCGCACTGCCGTCGCAGGAAGGGGTTCCCGCCCGCGCGTTCACCTGGGCCGAGGTCGACGCCATCCACCGCGTCGTGACCGACAACTACGTCAACGGCCAGCACGTCTTCACCGCCCACGTCTACAAGCTCGTGCTGGCGGACGGCGAACTGGTCGTCTTCCGGGGCATCGAACAGCCGGGCAAGACGTCGCCCACCGATGTCCTCGAACTGGGCCCGCTGCTGCAGAAGGAAGTCTTCGACCGGCGACTGCCACCAGCGGTGGAATCTATCGCCGCGGGCCGGACCGTCACCTTCGGCGCACTGGCCCTCTCCGCATCCGGTATCACCACCCCCGACGGTCTCGTGCCGTGGAACACGGTTCGAGACCTGTCGACCAACACGGGTCAGGTGGTACTCGCTGCGGCGGGTCGCAGGCCGAGGAGATACGCGATCGGCGACATCCCCAACTTCGGGGTCTTCTGGACGCTGGCGCAGAACCTGCGCGCACAACACTGAACCTTTTTCATCGTGGTCGGCCCCGAACAGGAGACCGTCACTGACTTCATAGGCCTGAACTGGGGCGACAAGTTCAAACGTCTCTTCGACCTGAACACCCACCTGGTCGCACAGAAGAAGTACGAGGTGCTGCGCGACCTCGCCGAGACCTACCGCAACACCTACGGCCACGGCGGGTTCGACAAGCGCGGCGCGGCCGTGAACTTTCACATCCCTGGATTGGGCGCTGTCCCCGGGACGCTCAGCAAGATCAGCAAGTCGCCGCACTTCGGGATCGTGCCCGCCGCCAGTGACGACTACACGCGGATCTGCTCGGTTCTCGACGAGTTCGACGCGTGGGTCGCATCGGGCACGTACCGCAACGCCATCGCGTGGATGGAGGCAGGATTTGGTCCGCCGCGCTCAGCCAGGCGGAGGGCAGCGCTGGCTCTGCGGGACCAGCGAGGATCGCAAGGAGAAAATACCGAGGGCACAAAGCGCTACAGCGGTTGGCAAGCGCAGGTCCTTCGGGAGGTGGCGGCGATCCTCTGGCTTTGTCGTAGCGACGGTCGTACGCTGGTGCGGTTAAGTGTCCACGTTGGTCTCGTAGCGATGTAACCCTCGTGTTGCAGGCACTTGCGCGCGCGTTCGACGAGTCTCACACTGAACGTGGTGGAGAAAAACTGGAGCAGGGCAAGGAGTTGAACGTCGTGGAATGGCGCATAACGGCGCCGAACGGCAAGCAACGGCACTGGATATCCTGGGGCCCTTGGGTTTCCGCAGCTGACAGTCCTTTGTGGATCACACTGGCAGTGTGGGGGTCAGGGGTTCGAGTCCTCTAGCTCCAAATGTTGGTCGAGCCCGTCTGAAATGCCGCGATCTGGCGGCCCCGCGCCCAATGCCCAGTCGCCGGCGACGATCTTCTCGTCGATCCACAGTCGGGCGCCGTCGTCGCCGTGGACTTCGAGGGTGTAGTTGCCCGCAGTGGGCAGGGTGATCCCGCCGGTGAGGCGGAACAAGTACGGCCCAGCGGGGATGTCCGCGCTGAGGGGACTCACCAGACAGGCCCCCGACTGAAACGCGGGCGGTGGTCCCCGCGCGAGGGGTGTCCGTCACCGACTGGTGGCACTGCTGCGCAGAGCGCGCTATGGAGCCGCCGGAACTGCGGGGGTCTATTACTGCACTCCATTCGAGTGAAATGTGCTTCGGGACGCGCCACTCCAGAGCCCAAGCACTTTCTGTCAGATCGACAATAAGCTAGTTTTGTGTCATGACTGATGGTGCGTGGGTGCCACCGCCCGTCCTGGTGGCGGTGGACTTGGTCATCTTGACGTTGCGGGACGAGCGGCTGCAGGTTCTGCTGGTCCAGCGCGGCATCGAGCCGTTCGAGGGTTGCTGGGCGCTGCCCGGCGGTTTCTTGAACGACGCGTCGGAGGGGGTCTTCTCCGCGGCGTGCCGCGAGCTGCGCGAGGAGGCGAACCTCGACGCGTCGGGTCTGCACCTGGAGCAACTCGGTGCATACGGGGAGCCCGACCGCGACCCGCGTGGCCGGGTCATCTCCGTCGCCTACCTGGCTATCTCTCCGCGTCTTCCGGAGCCGGTGGCGGGTACGGACGCGGCCGCCGCGTCGTGGATGCCCGTCGATGACGTCACGTCCCGACGGTTGCCACTGGCGTTCGACCACCTTCAGATCGTCACCGACGGACTAGAGCAGGCGCGGGCGAAACTCGAGTACACCGCGCTGGCGACGGCGTTCTGCGACACGACGTTCACGATCTCGGATCTTCAGCGCGTATATGAGGCGATGTGGGGGGTACGGCTGGATCCGAGGAACTTCTACCGCAAAGTGCAGGCCGTCTCCGGGTTCATCGTGCCGACGGGCTCGGATCGCGTTGTCACCACGGGTAGGCCCGCCCGGCTGTTCACAGTGGGTCCGCGGACAACGCTGCACCCGCCACTGACCCGACCGGCTCCGGAAGTCACGACAGAGGGGGATTGATGTCCAAGCGCCTGGTGGTGATGCTCAGCGCGTTCAACCTCGAGTACCAAGCCATCCGCGATAAGCTGAGCAGCCCGCGAGTGCACCGCCATGCCCGCGGCACCAGGTTCGAGGTCGGCGTTGTGCGGGGCACGAACTGCCACGTCGCCTTGGGCCTGACTGGCAAGGGAAACCACCCGGCGGCTGTGTTGGCCGAGCGCGCGATCCACGAGTTCTCTCCCGTCGCCGTGCTGTTCGTCGGCGTAGCGGGCGGCCTTTGGTCGTCCACCCGATTGGGCGACATCGTCGTGGCGACACACGTCTACGCCTACCACGGTGGTACCAGCGAGGACGAAGGCCTGAAAGCTCGCCCCCGTGTGTGGGAGATCGACCACGGTGTCAGCCAGCTCGCGGCGCACCTCGGCCGGTCAGCAGAATGGGCCGACGGCCTCGGCCGCGCACCTAAGGTCCACTTCGGAGCGATCGCCGCCGGGGAGGTCGTGCAGAACTCCCGCCTGTCCTACGAGGCGAACTGGGTCCGCGATCACTACAACGACGCGCTGGCCATCGAGATGGAAGCGGCGGGTGTGGCGCAGGCGGGGCATCTCAACGGATCCCCAGTGGCGATCATCCGCGGCATCAGCGACATGGCGGACGGCAACAAGGACTCAACGGGCGACGGGCTGTGGCAACCGCGGGCTGCCGCGAACGCCGCGGCATTCGCTCTCCGACTGGCACAGGATCTCATCGACGACCAGGAGCAGCGAGTAATGGACAGCAGTTCTGGGAAGACCGGCACGACGGTTAACAACACCGCGTTCGGCCCGGTCGGCATTCAGGCGGCGCACGTTGCGGGCAGCACCGTTGTGATGGGGTCGCTATCTCAGGTCATCGCAGCCGGTGGTCTCGCAGCCGAACTCGTGGCGCTGCGGGAACAGTTGGCGCGCGAACACGTGTCCGGTCGCATTGACGACCTCACCTATGAGGCAGCCGAGGCGGAAGTCGACACTGCACGGCACGCCCTGGAAGCCGAGCCGTCCTCAGACAAGGGCGCGTTCGTACTCGCGCTCAAGCGCTTGCGAGGCTTGGTCGGCGACCTCGCCAGCCTCGCCTCCAGCGTGTCGGCGCTGATCACAGCGGCCCAGGGGTTGGCGTGAGCGACGGCGGCGACACCGCGGTCAACAACACCGCCCAGTATGTTGGAATCCAAGGCCAGCACGTTCATAACTCGAATGTGTACAACGTGCTCCCTGACGCGCCCCCGAGCCGTAAATACGAAGTGGGCGTGCAGTTTCTCGACGACGGCGTGCCCATGCGCGCTCGCGACCTGATCGGCGAAGCGCTCGCTCACGGCCACGACAACCCCGAAGTGCGGTTCCACTGGGTGCTGGCCTTACTCAGCAAGCGCGCCTATCGAGATCTCACACCAGATGACCACGAGCAGTTGAAGCAAACATCCAAACCCGTCGGCGACTATCCAGACAACCAGTGGAAACAAGCACTGGTAGCGATCTACGCACTGCTGGAGTGTCAGCAGGATGCCAAGTCAAACCCCAGGTTCGCGCTCTACGAACTGCTCGACGTGCCGACAGGACAACGCACCAAGATCCTCCGCCACCTCGACCTAGTCCTCACAGGAAGCGTGAAGACAGCCTTCTGGGTCGAGACACGGGTCTCCGCCAATGCTGCCCACCTCGCGGGAGAGCGAGTCCAGCGCGCCTGGAGCTACTTCCAGCCCGCGCCTGCTGAGCCCAGGGTTCGCACGCCCGCGCCCAGCACCGCCCGGCGGACAGACCACATCTTGCACGCTATCTGGACAGGCGTGTTCGCCATCGTCGCAGGATGGTTGGCGTGGATCCCGGCTGCGCTGCAACCTCTGACGATCGCTGCAACCTTGATGGCCGTAGCGGCGGGGTGCGTCAGCGTGCGTGCAGGTCTGCAGTGGAGCTACCAAGTCCAGAAGGCGAAGAGCAAGCGCAGGGCCTACTTCAACCGACGGATTGCCGACGAGAGCTCCGGCCTCGCCCGTCGAGTCGATGAGTCCCTGTCCCACTACTTCGCGCTCTACCTGCCAGAAAAGACGCGCCGCAGCGTGTGGCTCGACGCCACCGAGGGGCTGCGCAACACCTTCCGCGACGAGATCGTGGACCTCTACGACGACGGAGAGGACGACGACCGTACTCGACATGACGCCGTCAAGTGGCTCATCCGCCACCTCGCGTCGTCTACCAAGACCGAGTGGCGAGACCGCACGTTCACCGAGCGCCTCAAGGACCACCGCACACGCCTCTCCACCGTCGCGGTGGCGTCGCTGTCCTCGCTGGTGTTCCTCGCGAGTTCGGCCCACACGGCCACAGTGGCCCTGCGTCATGCGCCCATGCTCGCCGCCGCGCTCACGCTCGCCGCCGCGGTCAGCGGCAACGGCGCCGCCACCCGCTGGTTCCGCATCAGGGGCGAACGACGGCGCATCGCCGACGAGCAAGCCGAGTCCGATCGCCTCCTGGCGGAACGTCACCAGGCGTACCTGAGGTGGAAGACCAAGCTCGACACACTGCGACCCGCCGAGCACGAGATGGAGGCCTGGCTGAACTGCGACAAGACGATCCTGCTCGATGAGGTCTTATGCCGTTATCGCCTCGCCTGGCGCGACATCATCGCCCACGCTTTCCTGCAGACACCTGCCGACAACTACCGCCGAGCACGGGTTCCCGGCGGGCCTTGGAGGTACTCCCGCTACACCCTCCGCCTGTTTCTGATCACCCAGGACGGCGTCCGCGAAGTCAGCACCGCACTCGACTTCACCAAGGGAGCGCGCGACGGCCTGGTACGCAACAACTACCGGTTCGACGCCGTTTCGTCGATCCAGGTGAATGAAACCAGCCAACTCGCCTACACCCTCGACATCACCCTTATGAACGGCCCGACGAACAGCATCCGCATCGTCGACCGGAACGACTTCAAATACAAGACCGGTGAGAATTCTGCCGAACTATCCAAAATCGACCTCGACTTCTCCGGCTTCGGGCAAACCCTCCACATCCTCGAAGGCATCGCCGCAGAGGGCAAGAACTGGGTAAGCCGACAACCACAAGCAAGCGGTGACGTCGAAGCCCTCTCATCCTGACCGATCGAAGGCAGGTCCCGCCGCGCTGAGATGTGCTGTCAGTATCGGACTGACAGTCCCGGGTATTGATGGCCGCGTGGCCGACACGGAGCCACAAGGCGTCATAGCGGTGCCGGTTCCCGAACCGGCACGGGTCGCTAAGGTGGTTGTACCGAGCTGGGGAGCAGCGTGGGGAGCAATCGGGGAGCAGAGCGCTGCGCTGAACTGGGTTGAACGGCATTCAACATTCGTCAACAAGACCGCCCGACCTGCGGGAGTCACGTTTCCGCAGGTCGGGGCAGATTTCCGGCATAGTTCACACATATGAGCTCTTCCAACTGCGCTCAACCGACCTCAACGAACCGGCCTGCTGCTCGTCCTGCTGGCCAACCTGATCATCTGACCGCAGCTGGATTGACTGACCAGCGTCGTTCGCCGAACTCGGGTCAGCCGAGTTCGGCGCGGCGTCGCCGCAGTTCGTCGATGGTCCCGTCGACAGTGCCACGGTGCTGCTGGAGCCGATCGAGGACCTTGTCGATCTCGGCGCGAACCTCCTCGGCGATGCCGCGCTCGATCTCCATATGATCGGTGGATCCGGTTGCGCTCGCCAAGCACCAGTGGCCGGTCCGCGCGGGGCACCTGCGAGATCCGGTTGTTGATGAAGTCGCTCTGGACGATGGCGGCGAGTTGGGTGCGGTTGCCGATGTCGAGCTTGGCGTACACGTGGGAGAGATGGGTTTTCACGGTTGCCCGGCTCATGAACAGGCGCGCGCCGATCTCGGGGTTGGTGAGCCCCGCCGCCGCGTGTTCGACGACCTCGCGGTTCGGTGGGTGTCAGGCTGGCCCAGCCGCTGGACGGCCGTGACCGGGCGCCCTGGGACCGGCGCGCGTAGGCGACCGCCTCGTCCAGGCTCATCGCGCGACCCTCGGGGGTCGCCCGGGGGGAGTGGGCGGCGGCGTCAGTGGTTGCGCGGCGGCCAGATCTCCCATTTGTTTCTGGCCCCTCGTCGTACTTCGGCGTTGGGATGCTCGGCTTGGATTGCCGCGAGGCGCTTCATGATCTCACCGATCGGAAGGCCCGACGGGATGACAGCGAGAGGTTTTGGAGGCGCTGGCAGGGGTGGGCGCTTCTCGGCGGCGAGTGTCTTCAGTATTTCGCGCGCTTTTCGCACTTGCTCGGCCCAAGCGGGCCAGGCGGGGCACGGACCGACTTGCTTCGGCTGGCTGGTGGCCTCCGGGGTCGCCTAGCGCTCTGTCCATGAAGGTTGGCCGGTTTGGTGACACGCCGATCAGCGTTCGTGGTCAGTGATCGAGATGCGGTCAGGCTGGGTGGATGGCAGATCCAGTCCGGGTGCGCAGGCTGACCGATCATGAGGGTCAGCGGCTGCAGCAGATTGTGCGAAGAGGGACCGGGTCGGCGGTGCGGCTGCGCCGGGCGATGGTGGTGCTGGCTTCGGGCCGGCGGGAACACGGTGGGGGCCATCGCCCGGCTGGTCCAGGGCGACGAGGATGCGATCCGGGGTGTGATCCACCGGTTCAACGAGACGGGTATGGCCGGCCTGGACCCTCAGTGGTTGCGCCAGCGCAGGTGGTCGTGCAATGCGCGGGTGGCGACGGTGTGGTTCGGGTGATTCGACCCGGCGATGACGAACGTCCGCAGCGGCCCGAAGTGCGCCTCGATCGGGTTGGCCCACGATGAATACGTTGGGGTGAAGCACAACTCGACCTTGTTGGCGGCAGAGGGAGTCCTCGCCGACGCAGTAGCAGCCGTGGAACTGCCGGACACCGTGCAGCTTGTGACAGTTCGCTGGCAGCCGTCCGGATGCCCTTTCCGGGCCCAGCCTGCACCGAGGTGCGGGCGGATGGTCAGCGGACCGAACTCGTCGAAGGCGAAGACCCGGTCCGGGAAGCGGCTGGTGACGTGCTCGATGCGGGCGAGTTGGCGTCGCGGTCGGGGTCGTTGGATTCCTCCCAGGTCTTGGTCCGCTGGAAGGTGATGTCGTGTTTGCGCAGGAACTGGCGTAGTTGTTCCCGCCCTACCCGCACCACCCGCCGCGTGTTCCTGGCCAGGTAGGCGGCGAGTTTGCGCAGCAGTCCCGGCGCCTGACCGGGGTTGGTCTTCGTTGCCGTTGACGGCGGGTTTGAGTACGCAGCGGATGAATGTGCTGCGCCACAACCATGTTCCGCCTCCGGCGGGGCCGCCCACCGGGCGGCCCCGATCAGGTTCAGGGCGTCAGTGTGTTCCTGCGATCTGGACGATCGGCGAGCTGATCACCGGCGCCAGCTGCTTGTCCACTCGTAGGCGCCCCATCCGAAGTCCCATCCCCAACGGGTGGTGTAGGTCCACCCGAGCCAGATGGCATTCGGTACGCCGAAGGAGTACTCCCGGCGACTCTGATACCGGAACGCCCACCGATAGTAAACCTTCCCCCAGGAGCACTTCTTCTCGACGATGTACATCAGGCGTTTCTGGGATCTGATCTGATTCGCGATGGCATACGTTCGGATTGAGAGAATGATGGAGACGAACCGCCACCGGCTCCACTTGCTGCGCCATTGCTCCCACAGCACATACACGACGCGCTTGCCCCAGAACTTGCATATGCAGCCGTCGAGGTCGTAGGTGTTCACCGGGTCGGTCGGGAAGGTGTACTGGTTGGCGTTTCCGCCGGGGATCGGATCGATCGAGGAGAATAGACCTGCTGCGGGGTTGTAGACGCGCTTTCCCATCAGCACCAGACCGGTGTCTGCCTCCGAACGGCCATGCGACCCGCTCCAGCCGACGCGGAGCAGACCGGCGGCAATACCGGATGTCTTGGCACCGTATTCGTCGTAGTTCGTCCAGCTGGCCAGGCCGTTGGCAGCAGTCGACGGCTGCGTGACGTCGGTCGTGGATACGACGTCGCCGTGGGGATTCGACAGCAGGATCGTGCTGGCCGCTCCACCGCGAGCGATCAGGCTCAGCGCATCGCCTAGGAAGCTGACATACCGTTCAGCCTGCGTGCCCCGAGTTGCCCATGTCGGGTTGTCTGAGGGAGTCGTGTAGTGGCGAATCATGCTCGTCGTCGTTCCGCCTGCGGTGACCGTTTCGCTATAGCGGCGATCCAACGCGTCGAGAGCGAACTCCGTGCTGCTCGTGCCTTGCGTGATCGAGCGGACCAGGTCGTTGCCGTAGTACCCGAGTGTGATGTCACCGTCGGACGGATGCGGCGCATCCGACGCCGGCACCGTGGTGGCACGCCCCAATCGGTCGTAGGCGTAGTTACCGACTCCGTTCGCTCCGGTCACGGGCCGATCCGCGGTGTCGAAGGCCCGGGTCTGGGTCGTCGCCCCCGAGGTGCTGCACGAGCCGTCGGCAGCGGCCGGCGCCGTTGCCTTGCTGGTGCGGTTGTCGTTGCGGTCGAAGCCGTACGTCCTGGTGACACAAGCGGGAGTCTGCGTGGGGTCGTTGATGTCGGCTCCAGGACTCAATGCGGTGCGGTCGTCGACCTGGACGAGTCGCCCGGCATTGTCGTAGCTGAAGCGGCGGTCGTAGCCGAGCGCCTGGCCCGCAGCGCTGGTGAAGGCGTTGCCGTCCGGGGTCCATTCGCGTGAGAGCCGACCGGAGACGTCGTTCGCGAGAGACCAGGACAGCCACGAGCCGTTCGGGTCGACGGTTGTCGAGCCGTCTTCGTTCGTCGACGACACCTGTCCGGTGTAGCGCAGACCGACTGCTACGCCGGCGTTGTCGACGTCGTTGTACTGCGTGATGCCCCCGGGCAGCTTCTGGATCGTCAGGGCCCCACCCGGGTCGTACGCTCCCATGGAGGTCCAGGTCGAACCGGCCGTGTTGACCTCGACCTTGGTCGGCAGGGCTCGCCGTTCGGTCTTTCCGTCGGCGTCGGTACCGTCGTAGCTGTAAACGGTCGAGCCGTTGGCATCGTTCAGCGATGCGACCGCACCCGACGAGTTGTACACCATGGTGCTCGGCTGCTCACCCGAGGCTTGGTAGGAGATCTGGCGACCCCAGGTGTCGTATCCCGTGGTATCGGTGCCGGCCGTCGTACCGTCGGCGTTCTTGGCGGTCACGGCTGTCGGCAGGCCCATCGAAGCGTGATAGGCCGTGACCTTCTTCGTGTTCGGACTGGTTCCGGTCAGGCCTGCGACGACGGTTGCCGACGACTCGGTGCGACCGTCCAGCAGGTACGTCGTTGTTGTCGTCCGGGTTACCGGTCCGGAGGTCTCGGTCACGGTCTTCGGGGCCAGCAAGTAGGTGAAAGCGGACGTCACCGTTGTCGGCAGCGTCGGGGTCGCACCGGAAGCCGCGGTCGGTTGCGCGGCGGGATACGTCTGACAGATCAGGCCGGCCCACTGTGGTTTGCCGCCGCACGCGGGGAACGACGAGTTCGCAGCCGTGGTGAAGTAGACGGTGTTTGTCGTGCCCGCATCGGCACCGCCGGAGGCGGGCTGCCGAGCCTCGACGATCCGCCCCTCGGCGTTGTATCGGTTGATCTTGACGAGGTCAGCGGCGGTGTTGACGCCGTCGAGGTCGACATCGTTGACCGTCTTGCTCGGGCTTCCCAGTTGCCAGCCGTCGGGATCGCCCGCGACCGGTGCCGAGTAGTCGGTCAGGGTCTGGCTGATGATCTCCAGGTCGGTTCCGATCCCGGGATCGTGTGCGGACGACGTCACGGTGGTGGTGAGCCGGTACGGGAGCGATGTGTCGGGGTTGATTCCGTTGTTCGGCGCGCCCTGGTCGAACGTCGTGTGCTTGTGCGGGCGGACCCATGCGACGGATCCGTCCTTGAGCACCGCGTACCGAGCCGGAGCGTAGATGTCGGTGATCTGCGTTCCGGCCGGCGTCAGGACGGTGTCACCGACGGCATTCCTGATCTCCGGGTTGTATACCGTCAGCGTCGCGAGTTGGTCGACGGAGGCACCAGCAGGCAGGTTGCCGTCGATCACCGCCCGAAGGGCGCGTTCGTCGACCTCGCGAGCGACGTTGCCCTGTTCGTGGTAGTCGGTCGACGTCAGCTGCCAGGCGCCGGCGCCGTACTTGGCGGTGTTCACGGTGTAGCCGGCAGCGTCGGCATACGAGAGATCGGCGTACTGCCAGTCGGTCGCCGTGGGAGTGCCGGAGATCGGGTGGTCCGGCCCGAAGACCGCGAAGCCACGGGTCGGTGCGGATCGCTGATTCCAGCGAGCAACCGATGAACCGGTCAGGTCCGGCAGCCCGTCGCCGGACAACGGCACGTTGTACACGAACTTGCCGACAGTCGCGGTACCACCGGTCGGGTCACCGGCCGGACGCTGACGGGTGACGGAGTCCACCTTCGGCCGCTGGTCGACCGTGACGTAACCGACCTGGTACGGCTCCTGTCCGGCCGGCTTGATCGTGGCGAGGTCGCCGGCGGCGTTGTACGTGTACTCCGTGGCCAGCCCGGACCGCGGGTCGGTCACCTTGATCAGCTGTGCGTTCACGTCGTAGGCGTAGGACGCGACCTTGATCGATTCCATCCCCGCGCCGCCGGCCTTGTCGGGGTTGTAGGTGTCAAGCCAGGTCTCGCTGAGCCGGACCCGCGTGGCTCCGATCGTGGTGTAGACGAAGTGCAGCGCACGGCAGCCGGTGGCCATGCCGGTCAGCGGAGCCGCCGCGTTGTAGGCACCGCAGCTCACGCCTGGCGGCGCGGGGGAGAGGATGCGCACCACGCGGCCGTTGCCGTCGTAGGAGTACGTCGTCTTGCCCGCGATCCCCGGTTCGGACACACCGGTCGGGATGAACTGCGTTGCCGCTGCGGCGGTCGGCGCCGCGTTCGGGGACCAGGTGGTGACGGTGCCATCCTCCTGGATGAACGACAAGACGGTGTTGATCCCGGTGCCCGTGACGGTGAGCTTGTCGCCGTCTCCGGCGGTCTCGTCGTCGGCTGGCGCCCAGGTTCCGTTCTCGAAGGTGGCCGTCGTACGCCGTTTACCTGACGGCGACTGGAAGACCAGGGATGTGCCCTCCTCGTTGACCAGCGCCAGCGTGCCGTCCAGTCGGCTCGAGTCGACGACCTCCGTCCCCGCCATGGCGGACTCGGCACCGTTGAACTGCGCGACCCAGCCCTGGCCGAAGGCGCCGGTGATGGCGTTCGTCGGGCCTGCGTAGGTCAGGTGGGACCGCGACACCGACAGGTCGCCGCTGTAGCCCTGCACAGATACGTCGGTCGCGGATGTGCTGAACTCGCCGGTCCACAGGGCGACCTGGCCGGGGCCGGCTTCCGAGACCGGGAAACCGTTGCCGAAGGCGTGAGGTAGGCGCTGGACGGTGGAGTCGGGGGTTTGGGACCAGGTGCATTGTTCGGTGGTGCCGTAGCTGAAACAGACCTGGATGTCGAGTTTGACCGGGACCCGGTCGTTCAGTGTGGTGGGTTGGATGCCGGCGGTGTCGGGGTCAGCGTCCAGGTTCGCGTCGGTCTTGGCGAGGTTTGTGTCCCAGAGGGTGTTGACGTTGACGCCGCTGGCGTTGTTGTCGGTCACCGGCAGGTCGGTCGCGTCGTTCCAGCCGACTAGGTCGTCGTTTCCGCCGTAGCCGGAGACGCGCCACTTCACTTTCGCGGTCACCGACGAGGCGGGACCTCTCGGCGGGCCGGAGGCTGTGATGCGGATGTTGTCGGCGGTGGTGATCCGGGGCGTCGAGGTCGGCGAGGTCAGCGTCGTGCCGCCCCAACCGAACTTGTAAGTCTGGTTCGACGAGAGCTTGCCGGCCGGGGTCTCGGCCTGGACGACGATGGTGTGCAAACCCGCCTTGTCCTTCGGGAAGGTCACGTTGTACTTCGCGACCGCCGGGTCGCCCGACGGGGTGATCTTGATCTGACCTTCGGCGCCACCGGTGAAGTTCGCCGCCGGGCGCTTGCCGTCCACGGTGAGCCGCAGATAGCCCGGCGCGTTGTAATCGGTGCCCGTCGCGGTGATCGTGCACTGCACGTCTGTAGCGGGCGGGTTGTCCTGCCAGGTGTCACTCACGTTGTACGGCGCCGGACACGACACGACAGGCAATGCCGGAGTCGCCGCACCCGTTCGCAGCCGCTGGTTGTAGCTGACCCAGGGGCCATCGAACAGGCCGTCGTTCGCCTTCGCCCGGATGTAGAGCAGGGTGTTGTCCGGCAGATCCGTCGCCGGACGGCAACCGGCAGTCGTACCAGACGCATAGACCGACGACGTACAGGTGCCTTTCAGGCTGAAGGTCGGGCCCGTACCCGTATAGAACTCGAAGATGTACTTCACCGTGTTGCCGTCCGGATCCGTCGCCTTCGTCCGCACCCAGGGGCGCAGGCTCGGCGAGTACAACGACGAACTCGTCTCGCCCGGCGCCGCATACGCGACCGCCTCGCTCGGCTCCACTGTCGCCGGCGCACCCGGCGGCCGGTTGTAGGTGTAGGAGATGTACGGAACCGCTGATCCCTCACTCGAGTGGAATCGCTTCCACGAGTTGGAATCGGTCTCGTTGCCTGCCATCAACACCATGCCGCCGACGGTGTAGGTCGCGTTCGACCACGCCTGCACCAGGCTGGTGATCGGCACCGACATTCGTCCCGCCGGGCAGCCGCTGTCGTGTCCCTTGGCCACGTTCGTCGAACCGTACTGCGAGCCGAATGTCGGCTGCGCGGTCCAGCGTGTGGCCGTGGACGCCAACTGGTGGGTGCTGCGGACGATCATCGTCGACGGGGTGCACGAGTAGGACCACGTCTCGAACAGGGACAGGTGCGCGCTCAGGATCTGCTTGCCCTTGAACGGGGCGACGGAGAAGTTGAGAAACGACCGCGCCTTGACCGCGCCGCCGTTGTAGGTGCCCAGCTTCAACTCCGGCGAGGTGGACTGGTCGGTGGTGTAATCGCTCTGCACCCAGGTGTCGAACGACGAGTACGCTGTGCCCACCGCGTACGTCGGATCGATGGTGACCGGAAAGGCCCGCTGCGGCGCCAGCAGCCACGATTGGTCCGGGGCGAGCACGAGCGTCGCGGTGTCCTTGCCCGACTGCTCCACCGCCATGCCCAACGGCACCTTGTTCCGTGGCTCGCCGCTGCGTTCGTCGAGCGCGGCGTCCCACATGAACGGTGCCGCGATGGTCGAGTGCACCTGTCCCTTCACGTCGAGGAACGCGATGGTTCCGTCCTGCTGCTGCTGGGCGGTCAACCCCTTCGTGCGCAGCGGGATGCGCCACACCGGCGCCGCCTCGGGACGGCGCTTGACCACGAGATCGAACTCGAACCCGGATCGTCTGCTGTGCACGACAAGGTCCACGTCCGGCTGCACGTCGACGTACGTGGCCCTGGTGCCGTCAAGGCGGGGATCCGGCAGCGCCCACGGCGCGGCCCACTCGACCGAACGCTCCGCATCCGGTGCCACCGCCGCGAACGTCGCACCCGCGGTCGGGTTGCGTCCGCTCAGGGACAAGCCCAGCGGGTGCGACCCGGCCGACACCCGGCCGCGAACGTCCTGACGCCAGTTCAGGTCGACACCCCGCCACCCTCCCGCCGGATCCCGGTACCGGATCGGTGCGGCGTGCGCGTCCGTGGTCAATGTCCCGTCCGGTTCCGCCCACGTCGTGGTCGAGTCCGTGCGCAGGTCCTCCACCTCGACCCGCGCTCCCTGAGCCCGCGCCGTCACCGACGCGGCCACCAGGTCCGGACGGCTCTGCACCAGCTCCTGCGGGCGCGCCGCCTGCGCGGCGGCCGCCGGAACGGCAGTCACCGGAACCTGAACGCCGCCGATCACCAACACCCCCAGCACGATGGTGATCACCCACCTGGAGCGCCTACCTATGGCCTCCCACGTTGCGGAACGCACACGCCACCTCCCGATTCGCGCGGACAACGAGGCACGATCTTGCAGGTCATGCGTTGTCCGGTGCCGGGGACTGGACGCCGGACATCAACGTCCGGACAATTCACAGGCTGGTTCACAAGGGGTGGGGGACATGCCACGCGCTGAACGTCCGCTGGACATGAACGGGTCGCTGCTTTCGGAGTTCGCCGCCGACCTACGGAAACTTCGGAAGGAGGCGGGAAACCCGCCGTACCGGGAGTTGTCGCGACGCGCGCACTACTCGTCCACGACCCTGTCCGACGCGGCCGGTGGGCGTCGGCTGCCCAGTCTCGAGGTGACGCTGGCCTACGTGGCGGTCTGCGGCGGCACTCCCGAGGAGTGGAAAGTCCGCTGGCACGCCGTCGCAGCACAACTCAGCGACGACCGCGATGAGCGTGGTCTGGGCGTCGCCGGCGCTCCCTACGTGGGGCTTCGGGCGTACGGCCCGGCCGACGCGGGGCGGTTCTTCGGACGTGAGCATCTCCTCGACGACCTCATGACACGGCTCGACCAGCGACGGTTCCTCGCGGTGTTCGGGCCCTCGGGAGTGGGCAAATCCTCGGTGCTGCGCGCCGGACTCATCCCGAGACTGACCGACGCCGGATGCGGCCGGGTCGTTCTCCTCACGCCCGGGACAACGCCCGTCAGCGAACTGTCGTCGCACATGGCGGGGCTCTCGACGAGGACCGTCGACGAGAACGGCGCAGGTCTACTGGTGGTCGTCGACCAGTTCGAGGAGGTCTTCACCCTCTGCGACGACCCGGCTGAACGATCCCGCTTCATCGAACTGCTGATTGCCGCAGCCCATTCGGACGACCGCGGATGCCACGTCATCACCGTCACCCGCTCGGACTTCTACGCACAGTGCGCTGCGCACCCCGACCTCGTCCAGGCGATGAGCGACGGCCACTTCGTCATCGGCGCCATGAGCACCGACGAGTTGCGGGAAGCGATCGTCCGACCGAGCGCCGCGGTGAACTGCACGGTCGAAACCGCGTTGGTGACCCGCTTGATCAGCGAAGCCACCGGCAGACCCGGTGTCCTCCCCATGGTCTCCCACGTCCTGCTAGAAACCTGGAGGAGAAGGCGCGGCAACTCTCTCACCGTCAGCGGCTACGAAGCCGCGGGCGGCATCGAACGCGCAGTGGCCGTCACCGCCGAGCAGGCGTACGAGGAACTCGACGAGACCCAGCAACAGCTCGCCAAACACCTGCTGATCCGCCTCACCGCGTTGGGCGAGGGCTCCGACGACACCCGGCGCAAGCTTCGTCGAACGGAACTGGACGAGAGCGGTGACCTCATCGTTGTCCTGGACCGGTTGACACAGGCACGTCTCCTCACCGTCGACCACGATTCGATCGAGATCGGCCATGAGGCGTTGTTCCGGGCATGGCCGCGGTTACGGGCTTGGCTGGCCGAAGACCGCGAGGGCCTGCACGTTCACCGCCAACTGGCGGAGGCGACCACTACCTGGATCTCCCTGGACCGCGACCCCGGAGCCCTGTACCGGGGCGGTCGACTCACGAGCGCGGCGGAGTGGGCGGCAAAGAACGGTCACGCGCTGACCAACGCCGAACGGCAGTTCCTGAACACCAGCCTCGACACCGATGCGCGAAGACACGCGGCCGATCGCCGAACCGCGCGACGCCTGCGCGCGCTGGTCGCGTTGCTCTGCGGCCTGCTCGTCGTCGCCTTCACGACATCGGTTCTCGCAGTCAGATCACAACAGGCGACTCATGAACAGCGGGACAACAGCCTGGCGCAAAAGGCACTGCTGGAAGCCGACAAGCTGCAGTCCGTCGATCCGAGGCTTGCCACTCAGCTCCGCCTCGCCGCACACCAGTTGGTTCCCAGTGCGTTGAGCCGAGACGGCCTGCTCAGCCATCCGACCCTGTCCGCCGTCCGCCTCCTCGGCCACGACGACGCCCTGTCCGAAGCCGGCTTCAGCCCCGGCGGCACCATCCTCGCTACCAGCAGCAAGGACCACACCGTCAAGCTCTGGAACGTCGCCGACCCGTTCGCGCCGCATGTGCTGTCAGTGCTTCGCGGGCACGCAGGCGCCGTCCAGTCGGTTGCCTTCAGCCCGGACGGGCTCGTCCTCGCCACCGCCGGCCAGGATCGAACGATCCGCCTGTGGGACATCACGAACGCGAGCGAGCCGCACCACGCGGACACCCTCACCGGTCACACGGATCAGGTTCTGTCCGTGTCCTTCAGCATGGACGGGAAAACGGTCATCACCACGAGCAAGGACACCACGGCGCGGCTGTGGGACCTCACCTCGGGTCGCCCGTTGTCCGTGCTGACAGGCCACACGGAACTCGTCCGTGAAGGCAGGTTGAGCCCTGACGGCCACACCGCCGCCACGGCGGGGTGGGACGGCACCACCCGGCTCTGGGACGTCTCCGACCACTCGAAGCCCGCGCAGATCGCCGTCCTCCCCAACCCGACCGGACGGGCCCAGGCAGTCGCGTTCAACCCTGACGGCAGGCTTCTCGCCAACGGTGGCGAAGACGGCATCACCCGCGTCTGGGACGTGTCCCGCCCAACCGCACCCGCCCAGATCGCCGCCCTCGGGGGCCGACAGTCCAGTGTGGAGGGCGTGGAGGCAGTCGCCTTCAGCCCCGACGGTGTCACACTCGCAGCCACCGGATGGGCCAGGCACATCCGGCTGTGGAACGTCACCGATCCTGGCTCCCCCCAAGAACTCGGCATCCTCACGGGCCACAGGAGCGTCGTCCGGTCTCTGGCGTTCAGCCCCGATGGCCGAACGCTCGCCTCCGCGAGCGACGACAGAACCGCACGGTTGGAGGACCTGCGCGATCTGCGAGCGGACAGCGGCCACACCGATGTCGTCATCGCGGCCGCGTTCAGCCCCGGAGGAACCGTCCTGGCCACCGGCGGGGTCGACAACACGGTGAACCTGTGGGCCGCCGACACGGACGGCCATCTCCGGCAGCTCGGCAGAATCGATGATCATCCCGATGCAGTGTGGTCGCTGGCGTTCGATCGCACGGGAAAGACCCTGATCACTGCGGGCAACCAGGGAAATATCCTGCTGTGGGACGTGTCCAGCCCGGCCAACCCGGTCCGTGTGACCGGCTTCGTCGGACACGCTGCCGGTGTCAACTCACTGGCCGTCAGCCCGGACAACCGCACGTTGATCACAGTTGGTTCAGACAAGGCCATCGCAGTGTGGGATCTTTCCGAACCCACCCGTCCACGAGAAGCCGCCCGGCTCCGTGAGCACGACATGCCGGTTCAAGCAGTGGCCATCAGCCCCGACGGCCGGACCGCCGCAACCGCGGGGGCCGACAAGCTGATCAAGCTCTGGAACATCACTGACCCCCGGAACCCCCGTCCGCGCGCCTCGCTCGACAAGCACACGAGCGGTGTGGGAGCCCTCGCGTTCAACCCGACCGGCACGATCTTGGCAAGCGGCGGCGGCGACCAGACCGTTCGGTTCTGGGACACCACGAATCCCAGCGAAGCCCACGAAATCGCCACCATCCCCCTGGGCAGCCCGATCGAGACCCTCGCCTTCAGCCCCGACGGCACACAGTTCGCGGTCCCAGGTCCAGACCAATCGATCCAACTCTGGAACGTGGCCGACCCACGCAACCCGACCGCCGCCGGAACACTGAGCGGCCATACCGACATCGTCTACGCCGTCGCGTTCAACCCGTCCGACCGCACCCTGGTGACGACGGGCGCGAACCACGTCATCCGGCTCTGGCAATCCGACCTGACCCTCGTCCGCGAACGCTTGTGCACCATGGCCCCACCGGTGATCACACCTGACGAATGGAAAACCCACTTCCCCGACGCGGACTACCAGCCCCCCTGCGCGGGCAACTGACAGGCGGCCCACCGACCACGTTCATCGCGACGTCGATGAGAAATGTCATGGCGGACCATCCCCGGTGGGTGACCAGGAGTTCGAAATCGAGCCGCCACTGCGCGTCAGCAGCGTGGGGAGCAGACGGGGAGCAGACGGGGAGCAAATGGGGAGCAAATGGGGAGCAAAGCGTTGCGTTCAACTGCGCTGAAAGGCCTTGAACGTCGCTGGACGGAATCGCCTGACCTGCGGAAGTCCTGTTTCCGTAGGTAAGGCGCAATTTCAGGCATAGTTCACACCGAAGGGGTCACTGGTTCGATCCCAGTATCGCCCACAGTTTGTTTTCGCAGGTCAAACGGCTTGTCGATGATCTTCATCGACGGGCCGTTTGTCGTTTCGGGGAGCAAATTGGGAGCACGGGCTGCTGACCACATTTCGGTTTCCTATGTGGTCGCCCCATGCCCAGGTCCCGTTGCGCTCCCATCGGGTCTGGAGCGCGGCGAGCATGGCGTCGATCATCGGCCTGGTGACGTGGGAGTAGTGGTCGGAGACGTCTGTGGATCGGTGTCCCATGCGGCTCAGTTGGAGTACGCGGGGTACACCGTGTTCGATCAGCCAGGTTTTGTGGGTGTGACGTAGGTCGTGGAAGTGCATGCCGGGTTGCACTGGTGTCCATCCGAGGTCGGGGTCTCCGGCCAGGGCGGGCAGCCACACGCGGCGGCGGAAGTTGGATCGGCGGAGCAGTCCGCCGTCGGCTCCGCTGAAGGCGAATCGGGTGTCGGGGTCGCGGTCGCGGTGTGCCTGGAGGAGTTCGGCGAGAAACGGCCGGAGGTGGATCGGGCGGACGCTGGCGGGTGTCTTGGGTGGGCCGAGTTCGAGTCGGCCGTTGATCTCGTGCAGTGCGCCGTGGTCCGGGTCGATCTCGATGCGGGGGTCGTCATCGAGGTGGGTATTTTTCCATTGCAGTCCGGCGATCTCGCCCCAGCGCAGTCCGGTGTAGGCGGTTGTGATGGTCAGCAGGGCGGACTGATCGGGCATGCGGCAGGCGATCGCGTCCACTTCGTCGTCGGTGGCGTGGGGGCGTTCGGGGCGCTCGTCGAAGTTGATCCGTAGCTTCCGGCACGGGTTGGCGCCGATGAGCCCTTCGTCGGTCGCTTCGCCGAGGATCATCGAGAACAGGATGAGTACGTCTTGGACGCTCTTGTCCGCGAGGGTGGTGCGCAGCTTCTTGTTTACCCATGCCTTGACGAGGATGCGTTTGATGTCACCGAGCGGCACACCGCTCCATCGGGGCAGGATGTGGTTGCGGATGTGCGAGTCGTAGGTCAACCACGTTGTTTCGCCGACGTGATGGGACTCCTGCCATATCCGGATCCACTCGTCCATGGTGGTTTGCGCCAGCCGCGGGTCGACGAACTGGTCGCGCCGCTGGTCGGACTCCACGTCAGCGGCGCGATGCTCGGCTTGTTCCCGGGTGGGGAATCCGTTCTCTGAATGGAGTGTTCCATCTGTCAGTCGATAGCGGATACGGAATCCGTCCCCGCGCTTTTCCACCCACGCCATCACTGCCGCCTTTCGTCAGAGGGGTTTACTGCCCGAATGTGGGCGTGGCGGAATTAGCGCTCCGTTTCGGGAGCAATGCAAACCCAAATGTGGTCACACATTGAGGCGGCGCTGCCGGTGTGCTCTCATCGTCACGCGTGGCGCGTGTCTGTCTCGGGCGGGTTGGGCGGCATCGGTGACGATCTTCTCCAGATCTTCCCGGGAGAAGCGCAAATGTTTGCCCAGGAAGGTGCATGGCACCTCACGATTGGCCGCCCGCCGTCGTAGCCACGACTCCCGCACCTGCAGCGCGGCCGCGGCCTGGGCTGGGGTGAACAGCAATTGGCCCGGATGTTGCCCTGGTGGGCACGTGGGCGACCCGGATGGTGGCGATGGGGGATCGCCACCCGGATAGTGGTCGGCGCGCTGCAATGGCGAAGGAGAAGTTTCTTGGATTGCGTCGTCTTCGATCATCAGGCCACGCTTCGGGCGTCGTGGGCCCCGTTAGCGCCGATCCGCCGTGGAGTCGTTTTCGTGGGGCCAAGTGGAGTCAGCTGATTGATGTGGAGTTTGGCCGACAGGTCCGCGTGCCATTCCAAGGCGAAACGCAGACAATTGGACTCGCTGCGGTGGGTAGCGGAGCAACCCCGAACATGGCGGCCCCGCAGACTCCAGGATGCCGAGTCGCTGGAGACGATCGTGTCGGCGTATCGGGCGAGGCCGAGGATTTTGGCGCCGAAGGTGTGCAGCTTGTAGCCCCGTGCGGCCAGGGAGCGGACGATCCGTTCGACTTCGACGGTGTGTTGGCGGCGGCATACACTGCCCACACCGACCAGCGGCAGGGCGGCGAGATCAACGCCGTGCCGCTCGTACAGATCTGCACATCGGTTGTAGTTCGCAATGGACTGTCCTTGCAGGACAGGGATGATCGGCAGTTCGGGGGCGAGGTCGCGCAGCTGCAGGTAGTTGGCGACGGTGCGCTGCTGGTGGACGCGGACGGTGGCGCCGGTGCGTGCGAGGACGTGGTCCTCGGTCATGTGGTCCATGGGTGCGGCCCAGTCGAGTTGGCCGATTTCGGTGGAGTAGCGGCGAATGGCGGCGATGTAGGCGTGTTCGGTGGTGCGCCACCGCCCGTGCATGGACAGTTCGGTGAAGCCGCCGGAGTCACACGCCCAAGGGCCGCTCGCGCGTGGCAGGCTGCGGCGCCCGGCGAGCCGCCGATGCGAGACCAGCAACGGGATTCCCAAGTCGCGTGCGAGCCAGGCGGGTTGGTGGGTGCCGAGATAGAACCTCATCGCCGAACCACCCGGGGTCGGACTGTCCTCGCGATCAGCAAGCGAGCTGAGCGACATTCACAAGCTCGACCTGCGCGACATCGACAAGGCCATGCCTCGTCTAGGACTGGGCTACACGACTTTCAGCACAATCGAGGGCGCGGGCGCTGGCCTGGCGGTTTCCGGCGGCGAGTTACTCGCGACTGTCGGAGGCGTCTTCGGCGCGGGCGCCGGTGCAGCGCCCGGTGCGGGCACGGTCGCGGCGGCGATTGCTGCAGATGCTGTGCTCGTACTAGGTGCGATGACGAGGGCGATCGCCCACACCGCCGCGTACTACGGCTACGACACCGAGTTGCCGCAGGAGAGGGTCTTCGCGCTCGGCGTCCTCAACTTCGGAATGGCCCAGCAGACCGGCAAAAGCATCGCCTACGCCCAGTTGAACAAGATCGTGAACGACCTCGCCCGCAAGGCGACGTGGGCGCAGCTGAACAAGAACGGCGTCACGAAGATCGTCAAAGCGTTCTACGGGCGAACCGCATCCCAGCTGACGAAGAAGAAGCTCGGACAGGCTGTGCCGGTCGTCGGCATCGTGATCGGCGCCGGACTCAACGCGCTGCTGCTGAAAACCTGACCAGTGACGCCGAGCATCTTTACCGCGAGCGCTTCCTGCGTGAGAAGCACAGCCTGAAGACGGTAGATGTCACCGTGACCACGAAGGGTGATGATTTCGACCTGGTCGACGACACAGTCCACATCGCGGAGATCGTCGAGGAAGAAATCGCTGACGAGAGGCACACCCGACGGGCCGACTGATGGCTGACCTGGATGCAGAACCCGGTGCAGGCCGACTGGTCTCAGTCGGAGGGGTTCTGCGACTTGTTTCTCGTCAGTTCGGTTGACCCAGCGCGGCCGAATCTGAACAGATGGGTCTGTGAGAAGGTCGATTGCGCAGTTCATGTGGGGTTTTCAGCCTCACTTCCGAAACGGCTTGGAGCGCGTAGCGCGTGACGTGTTCGAGCAGATCGGGTTCGGCGTCGGCGCCCGGCCCCACTTCTGTTCCACCCCAGCGGAAGCAGAGCCAGATCAGGTACCCCAGAAGCGGCACCGCGACCAGGACCCTCGGGCGGACCGCCCGGCGCAGGTGGTAGGCCGTCGTCATGTCGCCGAACCGGTCAGGGCGAGGTACGCGTCGGTGAGCGTCGGCTCGACCTCCTTGGCCGCTCCCGGCGGTTCGTCCGCGTCGAGGAACCGAACCCGGCAGCAGCCAGGCCCCAGCCTGCTCAGGCCGGTGACCGTCGCCCGCCGGCGGATCTCCTCGACGAACCGGTCGTCACCTTCGGCGAGGAACACCGGCTGGTGCTGGACCAGGGCCGGGTCGTCTATGACGGCAGCCCGTCCGGGCTGACCGCGCTCGCGCCGAACCCCCGGGGCGCCACCGCTTCCACATCGGAGATCACGTGCGTCGAGTAGACGATGAGCGACTGGGCCGCGGTCGCGGTGACCCGGTCGGCGAACCTGAGCCGCTCCCAGGGGTCGAGACCCTGCGTGGGCTCGTCGAGCAGCAACACCGGGGTCTGCGCGGCGAAGGCATACACCAGCCCGACCCGCTGCCGCATCCCGCCACTGAACGTGCCAAGTGGACGGTCGGCGACCGGGTCGAGGCCGAACTCCTCCAGCAGGCCGTCGACCGCCGTCGACGGCCTGCCGCGGAGTTTGAGCAGGTGCCGGACCATGACCCGGGCCGAGACATCCGGGTCCAGGGAAAGGTTCTGCGGCAACAAGGTTGTCGCGGCGCGCAGAGCGCGGCGGTCGCGCCCGAGCGCGTCCGCGCCCAGCCGGATCTCTCCCGCGGTCTCGGCGAGCAGGAGCGCGAGGGCGCCCGGGCGGAAGATCCGCACCGAGACGCCGTGCTCCCGTTCTCCTGTCTATCGGTTGAAGCTGACGCTGTCCCGTAGGACCTAGGCCGTGTTTCAGAGGGCTGACCAGCACAGGCCCTAGCGATGGCGGCTATTTCGGCGTGTCGTTGATCGAGTAGGTGAGGTCTCCGGTAGATCGATCAACGACCAAGAAGATCGAGAACACCGGAGACCTCGTGGCGAGCGTAGCGGCGGCGGGACGAGCCGACCTGTCCGACGTGCAGTGGGCGATGCTGGAGCCGCTGCTGCCCGTCGGGAAGAAGCCGGGCCGCCCGCCGAAGTGGACCAAACGGCAACTGATCGACGGGATCCGCTGGCGAGCGCGGGTCGGGTCGCCTTGGCGTGACATCCCACCGGGATACGGCTGCTGGCAGACCGTGTACGGGCTGTTCCGGCGTTGGCAGCGGGCCGGGGTATGGGTGCTGATCGTGTTGGGGTTGCAGGCGCGTGCCGATGCCGCCGGGCTGATCACGTGGGATGTGAGTGTGGATTCCACGATCAATCGAGCGCATCACCACGCGGCGGGCGCGCGGATCGAGAGCGGTTCGCAGAAGGAACCCCCCCGGGTGGGGTCGGTGAGCCCGAACCGGCCGATCATGGGTTGGGGCGATCGCGGGGTGGGTGGACCACGAAGCTGCATTTGGCCGTCGAGCAGGGGCAGAAACCGTTGTCGGTGGTAGCGACCGCGGGGCAGCGGGGTGACTCGCCCCAGTTCCAAGTGGGTGCTGGGACGTGTCCGGGTCGCTCATCGGGGTGCTGCGCGAGCGGCCGGGGCGAAGGCGGGGAGCTGGGCGCTGAGTCGAGGGCGGCTGGATTGCCCCGATGGTTGCGGGCCCGATCGGCGGACGTCAGGTTTCTGGTCACGGCGGCCGGCACCGAGGACACCGCCAGGTCCGATCGAAGTCGGTGGTGGCGCGGTCGCGCGAACGTCCCATCGGCGGCGAACCCGCGTGGCTCCTGTGCCGAGCCTGCCTGGCGCGACCCACCTTGGGCGCAGGCAGACCGACTGGCTCAGCCGGTCGAGAGTCGGTCCGCGGTGGCGTCCAGTGCGTGGCGGACGGCGCCCAAGGCTACGGCGTCTTCGCCCAGGGTTGAGGCGCGGACTTCGGCGGGGGACAGGGTTCGGCCGCGGAGGTGGTGGCGTACCGGGTCGAGGAGGGTGTCGCCTGCTCGGGAGAGGCCGCCGCCGATGACCACTTGTTCCGGGTCCAGCAACAACATCAGGGCGCTCAGGCCGTGGGCGAAGCGGGCGGCCACCTGGTCGACCACGGCGAGGGCGACCGGGTCACCCGCGGCGGCGGCGGTGAACAACGGGGCGATGTCGCGGTCGCCGGGGCGGGTGAGTTCGGCGTGCAGGTCGGGGGAGTCCGCGGTGGCGGCCACGGCCAGCCCGTGGATCGCGGTCGCGCCCACGAGCTGTTCGAAGAGGCCGGTGCCGTCTGCGGGTTCGCTCGGCTGGAGGCCGATGTCGAGGAAGCCGAGTTCGCCTGCGGCGGCGTGGGCGCCTCGGTACGGCTTGCCGTCGATGATCAGGCCCGTGCCGATCCGCTCTCCCCATTGGACGAACACCAGCGAGTCGACCCCCACCGCCGCGCCCCGCCACCGTTCGGCGAGGACGGCGAGGTTGACGTCGTTGTCGATCAGAACCGGGCAGCGTAGGCGCTCGCGCAGGCGGGGGACGACGGGCAGGTGGGCCCAGCCGGGGATGCTCGGGGCGAGCACCACCTCGCCGAGATCGCGGTCGACGACACCTGGGGTGCCGACGCATACCGCCCACAGGTCCGACACAGCCAGGCCTGCCGCGCTGATTGTCTCGTCCAACGCGGCGGCGACCGCGTCGTACACCTCCGGGCCCGTCGCCGCGGGCGGGGTGGCGACCCGGTGGGTGGCACGGATGGCGCCCGTCAGGTCGGCGATCTTGATCAGGATCTTGTGCGGTCCGACGTCCACCCCGACCACATGTCCCAGCTCCGCGCGGAATCGGGCGCGCTGCGCGGGGCGGCCGACTCTGGCCGTGTCGTCGGCGATCAGTTCGACCAGATCGGCGTCGCGCAAGTCCGCCAAGGCGCGGCTCACCGCGGGGCGGGACAGGCCCGTCGTGGTCATCAGGTCGGCCACCCGCGCGGTCGCGGACTCCGCGGCGCACAGGGCGGCGAGCACGGCGGTGACGTTGATCCGGCGGAGCACGTGTGGCCCGGTGGCGGCCGTCGGAGAACGCACCCGGGCTGCCCCTTTCGCGGTCGCGATTGATAGTGCACTATCTCACAGGAGAATAGTAACGTACGTTGCGTTTCTAATTGAGGTGGTCCCCGTGAAACCCCTGCGCATGTGGGCTCTCATTGCCCTGTTACCCCTGGTCTCCGTGCTCCCGGAGGTCCCCGCCCATAGCGCGGAGGCGGCGTTCGACGTCGCATCCGCCAGAGCGGCGCTGACCCGCCTGCTTCCCGTGCACGCCGGTCAGTTCGTCCTCGACCCGGTCGCCAAGCCCGCGTCCGGCGACTTCTTCGACCTCTCCGGCGGCGGAGGCGCGGTCCGGGTGCAAGGCACCAGCCCGGCGGTCCTGCTGACCGGCGTGAACTGGTACCTCAAGCACGTCGCCAAGGTCGACGTCTCCTGGCCCGGCGACAGCCTGTCCCGGCTGCCCGCCACCCTGCCCGCGCCGCCCGCCCCGATCCGCCAGGCCGCGGTCGTCCCGCACCGGTTCGCGCTCAACGACACCGATGACGGCTACTCCGGCCCCTACCGCGACTGGGCCGCGTTCGAACGGCAGATCGACCTGCTCGCCCTCAACGGCGCGAACGAGGTGTTCGTGCAGATGGGCGCGGAGGCCGCCTACTACGCCGCGTTCCAGGAGTTCGGCTACACCAAGGCCGAGCTGCAATCGTGGATCCCGGGCGCCGCGCACCAGCCGTGGTGGCTGCTGCAGAACATGTCCGGCTTCGGCGGACCCGTGACCGACGCGCAGATCACCGCCCGGGCCACGCTCGGCCGCAAGATCACCGACCGGCTCCGCGAGCTCGGCATGACTCCCGTGCTGCCGGGCTACTTCGGCACCGTGCCGCCGAACTTCGTCGCGAAGAACCCCACCGCCCGCATCGTCTCGCAGGGCACGTGGTGCGGCTTCGCCCGCCCGGACTGGCTCGACCCGCGCAACGGCCTGTTCCCGCGAGTCGCGGAGGCCTTCTACCGACACCAACGCGCGCAGCTCGGCGATTCGGCGATGTACAAGATGGACCTGCTGCACGAAGGCGGCAACGCGGGCGACGTCCCGGTCGGCGACGCCGCCCGCGCGGTGATGACCGCGCTCGGCACCGCCCGACCCGGCGCCACCTGGGTGCTGCTCGGCTGGCAGAACAACCCGCCCGCTGCGATCATCGACGCCGTCGACCGCACCCGGCTGTTCATTGTGGACGGACTGTCCGACCGCTACGACGGCCTCGACCGCGAGACCACGTGGAAGGGCACGCCGTACGCGTTCGGCAGCATCCCGAACTTCGGCGGCCACACCACCATCGGCGCGAACACCGGCGTCTGGACCAACCGGTTCGACCAGTGGCGGACCAAGTCGGGCAGCGCGCTCAAGGGCATCGCCTACATGCCCGAGGGCACCGGCACCAACCCGGCCGCGTTCGAGCTGTTCATGGAACTGGCCTGGCGCGCCGGGCCGATCGACCACCAGGCCTGGTTCGCCCGCTACGCCGAACGTCGCTACGGCACCGTCGACGCACGCGCGAGCGCGGCCTGGGAGCAGTTGCGCCAAGGCCCGTACAGCACCCCGTCGGGCTCTTGGAGCGAGTCGCAGGACAGTCTGTTCGCCGCCCGGCCGAGCCTGACCACCACCAGTGCGGCGGCGTGGAGCCCCGCTTCGATGCGCTACAACGCGGCCACCGTCCAGCGTGCTCTCACCGAGCTGCTGGCCGTGTCCGCCGCGGCCAGGGCCACCGACGCCTACCGCTTCGACGTGGTCGACGTCGCCCGCCAGGCGCTCGCCAACCACAGCCGGGTTCTGTTGCCACAGCTGAAAAGCGCCTACGACGCCAAGAACCTGACCCGCTTCCGCCAACTCCGCTCGGAGTGGTCCGCGGACCTGGCTCTGCTCGACGAACTGCTCGCCACCGACCACCGGTTCCTGCTCGGCACCTGGCTCAAGGGGTCCACCGGCTCGGCGGCGACCGAGTACGACGCCCGGTCGGTCATCACCACCTGGGGCCACCGCGCGGCCAGCGACGGCGCCTCCCTGCGCGACTACGCCAACCGGGAGCTGTCCGGGCTGGTCAAGGACTTCTACGCCATGCGGTGGAACAAGTACCTCGACACCCTCGACACGGCGCTGGCCTCCGGCGCCACCCCCGCCACGATCGACTGGTTCGCGGTGGAGGACGCCTGGAACCGCCAGCGCACCGCGTACTCGACCACACCGACAGGCGACCCCCACGCGCTCGCCACCCGAGTCCGCGACGTCCTGCCGCCGCCTGCGCCCGCCGGTCCGGTGATCGGGTCCTCCGGCAAGTGCGTGGACGTCACCAGCGGCAACTCGGCGAGCGGCACCGCGCTGCGACTGTGGTCCTGCAACGGAACCCCGGCGCAGACGTGGACCGTCCCCGGCGACGGGACGCTGCGGGCGTACGGCAAGTGTATGGACGTCCGCGACGGAGCGACCACGCCGGGGACGGCCGTGCAGTTGTGGGACTGCAACGGAACCCCGGCCCAGGCCTGGACCTGGCAGGCGGACAAGACCCTGCGCAACACCAAGTCGGGACTCTGTCTCGACGCGACAGGAGGTGGTACGGCCGACGGCACAGCGTTGATCGTGTGGACCTGCCATTCGGGTCCCAACCAGCGGTGGACAGTGCCTGCTTGATGCTGTGATGCGGGCGGACGGCCGGGGCGCACGCCTCGGCCGTCCGACTTTCAGCACGGGCGGCCTGCCTGGGGGGCATTCAGGACTCCTGACGCAATGAGTGGGCCTTGAGTCGGCGCCAGCAGTTGATGCTGCAGCCGATGGCGAGAGAAGGCTTCGTGGAGGTCGTCGCGGACTTCCCAGCGGATGCGGAGTCGTCGGAACCAGGGCGAAGGCGCCCTCGACAACCCACCTGTGGACGCCGAGGCCGGTTCCGTGCTCGACGCCGCGGCGCGCGATGACGGGCATGATCCCGTTGGCGCGGACCAGGTCGTGGTCGTAGGCGCGGTCGGCGTAGATTCGGTCCGGTCGCTGCCTTCGCCCCCGCACATGGGAACCGTCAACCGCCGCGCGCGACCAGTCGAGCAGGTCGGCGGCGTGCAACTCGGCCGACGGCACCTCGTGCAGCCGCTGCCAGACCCGAGCCTCCTGCCAGTCCCATCAGACGATCGCCACAAGGCCGTCAACCGCGTCTGGCACGTCAACGCCGACGGACGGCACCTCTACGTCCTGGTCGGCAGTGCGGCGGACGACCACAATGGGAATCGCCCGCCGATCCCTCGCAGGTCGGCGGGCGATGTATAGGAAGTTCCCGTTATCTCACTGGCCGAGCACGTTCAACTCCGCCGCCGAGGCCCAGGGATTCCCGTTGATCTCAGATAGTGCCCTGAGTCGGAGATGGCGGGCGGAGGTCGGCGTGAAACACGCGGATTCCTCAGCCTTCGTGTTCACCCAGGTCCCGGTCGCGACCGGGTTGCCCCACGTGGTCCCGTCAAGCGATGTGTGCACCTCGTATCGGGCGATGGTGCCGTTGGTGTTGGCGTTTTGCCGGGGCAGGTAGTACAGGCAGCTCACCGTCGAGGTTGCGCCGAGGTCGAGGTGGATCTCGTGGGGCATCGGGGCCGGGGAGGTGGACCACGCGGTGTGCCAGATGGTGGTGGGGTCGCCGTCGAGGGTGTTGGTGGCGGCGCCGTTCTCGGCGGCCAGTTCCTGGCTGTCGACGTGTCGGACCGACATGCGGGACTGGGGGATTCGGCTGGGGGTGGCCTTCGGGGTGAGCACGTCGAGTTCGGCCACGGCGGCGTGGGTGTTGCCCTGGCCCCATTCCGAGAGCGCGCGCAGCTTCACGTGGCGGCCGCTGGTAGCGGCGAAGGCGACCCGCTGTTCGACCGGGGTGTTGGGGAACTGTCCGGCCGCGACCTTCGTCCATGGGCCTGTGCTCGTGGTGGCCACCCATAGTTCGTAGTCCTTGACCTTGCCGTTGACACCGCCGTCCTGTCGCGGCAGGTAGCGGAAGCCCGACATTGCGCGGGTCGCGCCGGTGTCCAGCACCAGTTCCGCGGGTAGCGGGGACACGCCGCCGGAGTATTTGGTGTGCCAGATCGTGTAAGGGTTGTTGTCCTTGGCGTTGGTGGCCGCGCCGTTCTCCGACTGGGTTTCCTGGCTCGACGCGGACGCGGTCCACCCGGTCTGCGACAGGGCGGTGTCCGCGCCGGGCTCGCCTTCGCCGACCCGGTCGATGTTGTCGATCAGCGCGGACAGCGACGCCGCTTTGGGGCCGCCCCAGGTTCGGTCGGCCATCACCTGCAGCGGCCTGCGGGCGAAGTGCTCGGCGTTGTCGACCGGCAGCGCGTAGCTCTTGTCCATCCAGCGGGAGATCTTGTAGCCGCGGATGCCCGGGTGGGCGGAATACGAGTAGTCGAACACGGCGTTCGGGTTGGAGTAGCCGTAGTCGCCGGGCTTCTGCCCGAAGCCGATCGACACGTAGAAGATGCCATCGGTGGTGACGACCACGGGATAACCCGCCCCGGCGTGCGCCGAACCGTCGGCGAGCCAGTCGTTGAGCACGATGTTCGTCGCGGGAGCGATCGACGTCCGCGCGCCGCCGTAGTCCCACCACTCCCACAGCTGCGCGGTCTTGCCCTTGGCCCGCACCGCCGTGTTCAGCATGTTGACGAAGTCGACGAACACGTCGCCGGGGTAGGCGAACCCGCGCGCCTGCTGGTAGCTCACCAGCTCGGGGCAGTTGGCCTTGGCCGTGTCGTTGGGGATCTCGTCGCCGCCGATGTGCAGGTACGGCGAGTCGAACAACGCGGCCATCTCGTTGACCAGGTTCACCGCGAAGGTGCGCGTGGCCTGCTTGGTGACGTCGAGGGTCCAGCCGCCCTTGTCCGCGCCCTCCCATGGCACGCCGGTCGGCTTCGCCAGCGACGGGCACGTGAATGCCAGCGCCGGGTCGAACGCGCTGAAGTGCGAGGAGTGCGCGGGGAAGTCCAGCTCCGGCACGATCGTCACGCCGTGCTGCTTGGCGTAGGCGACCAGGTCGGTGATCTCGGCCTGGCTGTAGCGCTCCGGCGAGGCCAGCGTCGGGTAGACCTTGCTCTCCACCCGGAAGCCGTTCCAGTCGGTCAGGTGCAGGTGCAGGGTGTTCAGCTTGTACCAGGACATCCGCCGGATCTCCGCCTTCAGCCAGTCCACACTGAAGTACCTGCGGCCGACGTCGATCATCTGGCCGCGGTCGGGGTAGCGCGGCCAGTCCCGCGTGGACCCCTGCGGGAACGTCTTGCGGTCCGCGCTGGCACGCAGCCCTTGCAGCAGCGTCCGGGTGCCGTTGAACACCCCGGCCGTCGTCTTGGCGGCGATCGTCACCGACGCGCCCGACGTCAGCGTGTACCCCTGGTCGCCGATGGCCGCGTCGGTGGACCCGAGCGCCAGCACCACATCACCGCTCATCGGGCTCGCGCCGACCGCCAGCGGGAGCGCCACTCCGTTCTCGGCGGCGAAATCGCCGCGCAGGCGCTCGGCGACCGGGGCCAGCGCGGCTTGATCGGCGGCGGACACCACCAGCCTGCTCAGCGCGGTGGCGGTCCACGCACCCGCACCGCCGGTCCACTCGCGGATCGTGGGGACGATCACCGGCGCGGCGTTCGCCGCGCTCGCCTGCCCCACCGGCCATAACAGCGATGCGCCGACGGCGATCGCGGCGATCAACGCCGCCCGCCGTCCTGATGTGAGACCCATCGAACCTCCTGCTGCAGGGCATCCAGGGAATTAGTTCATGTATTATTAGAAAGAATTCCATGCAGGTCAAGGGTCACAGAGGCGTTGACTAGCCCCACGTCGCGTGTTACTGGCTGACGGCACCCGGCGGCCGGACAGTGTGATCGCGAATCAGCCGCCCGCGGCCGAAACCGACCTGTTCGGGCCGCCCCGCACGTGGTCGATGCCGGTGCGGTCAGGAAGTTGATATCGGTTGCGCGGGAATCGCTATGGGGTGGTCGTAGGCGGAGGTCGGGTCCTCGAAGACCACGTCCACGACCGCCTGCGCCGCCCCACGCGCCGCGCTGGTGAACCCGAGGCGGGACAGCCGCACCTCGCACCGACCCGCCCGCGCCCCGATGACAGTCTCCTCGATGGCCGCTCGCACCCGGCCGATCAGGTAGTCACCGAGGTGCGCGAAATACCCACCCAGCACGATGACGGCGGGGTCCAACATGGTGACCAGCATGCCGAGTCCCAAGCCGAGGTCGGTGCCGACGTGGTCGAGCGCGGCCAGCGTGCGTGGGTCCCCGGCGCCCGCCCGCGTCCTGATCTCGGCGAGTCGCTCCTCCAGGTCGCGACTGTTGTCGAACAGCGGGTCACCGGGGTCGGCGACCTGGTTCAGCAGCGCGGTGAAGCCGACCATCGTCTCCCAGCAGCCGAGCTTGCCGCACGCACACGGCACGGGGTCGGGGTTGACCCGGACGTGCCCCATCTCCCCTGCGAACCCGGTGGCCCCGACAACCAGCTTGCCTCCGATGACGATGCCGCAGCCGACTCCGACCTCGCCCCGGACGTAGACGAGATCGCGCACCCCCTCGACTGAGGCGAACGCGTACTCGGCGACCGTTCCCAGCCGCGCGTCATTGTCGATCGAGACGGGGAGAGCGGACGAGCCAAGGCGAGCCACGACCCCATCGACCACAGCGACATCCGCCCACCCCATATTCGGCGCGAACACCACCACGCCACGCTCGCGATCGATCTCCCCCGGCGCCGCGATCGTCACGCCGACGGGCGCTCGGCCCATGGCCGCGAGGCAGGCGATGACGTCACGGATCAGCTCCGTGGCGACATCCAGGACGGGACCGGGATCGCGCGGGAGGTCGACGGTGACCCTCCGGTCCAGCAACTCCTCGCCGTCGAGCCCCAACGCGACCGCCCGGACGTAGTCGACCGAGATTTCCACACCCAGCCCGCACAACCCCCGCCCGTCCAACTCCAACGCCAGCGGTGGGCGACCGATCATCCCGGCTCGCGCGACCTCGCCTTCCCGGACCAGCCCACGCTCGACCAACTCGGCGACCAACACCGTCACCGTCGGCCTCGGCAAGCCCATGTCCTGAGCCAGCCGGGTCCGCGACCGAGCGCCTGCACGCAGGTGGCGCAACGCCAACCCAAGATTCTTCCGCCGAATCGACGCGCGGCTCGCCCCGTCCTCCATTCCACCCGCTTCCGATCGAGGTAACTAGTTTGAATGGTAGCTAAATTAACCACTGGTGCCGGAAGGGTCGCCCTCGGGGCACTTGATGTGATGGGCGGGGCGCAGACGAGCAGCGTCAGGCTCCTGTGCCAGACGGAGGCGCAGCTTCAGCCGTGTGCGGGAGGACATGCCGGATGTTCGAGGATTTCGAAGCACGCTCGATCGAGGTGGACGGGGCATCCATCTTCACCTGCTACGGGGGAGCAGGACCCCCGGTGCTGTTGCTGCATGGCCACCCCAGGACCTCCGCGACGTGGCACCGCGTCGCGCCCTCTCTGGTGGACCGCGGGTTCACCGTCGTCTGCCCCGACCTGCGCGGCTACGGCCGATCTCGGGGACCGGTCCCCACCGCGGACCACGAGGGCTATTCGAAGCGCGCGGTCGCCGGAGATGTGATGGCGGTGATGCGGTCGCTGGGGCACGAGCGGTTCCTGCTGGCCGGGAATGATCGAGGCGGCGCCGTGGCGCTCCGCCTCGTCCTCGACCATCCCGAAGCGGTGTCGCGGATCGCGTTGATCGATTGCATGCCCATCAGCGAGCACCTGTCCCGCATCACCGCGAAGGTCGCCACGCAGTGGTGGCACTGGTTCTTCTTCGCGCAGCCAGACATCCCCGAACGGGTCATCAACGCCGATCCGGACAACTGGTACCACGGCGACCCAGACAGCATGGGCCAGGAGAACCACGACGAGTGGCGCGAGGCCGTGCGGAACCCCGACGTGGTGCGGGCGATGTTGGAGGACTATCGGGCCGGTCTTACTGTCGACCAGGCCCATGAGGAGGCCGACAGGAGCGCCGGGAAGCAGATCCGGTGTCCCGCGCTGGTCTTGTGGTCATGCGGGGGTGGCGGATAAGGATCTCGGGCATCGTCAACTGGAACTGGGCCCGCGAGCAGGGCTGGGCCGGGTCCGCCCGCCCAAGCCCTGGCCGCCGACGCGGCCCGCGGCGATGCCGTGGCCGTCGCCGCGTTCGACCGCGGCACCGGGCGCTGGTCCGCGGCATCATCGACACCGCGACCCTGTGCGACGTCGAGCGGGCCGTCATCGGCGGTGGGGTGGCCGCGGCGGGCCCGGTGCTGTTCGAGCGGCCGCGCGACCACCCTGGCCCGCTCGGCGACCTTGAGCTTCGTACGGCGGGTGACCGTGGAACCGGCCGCCCTCGGCAGGCACAGCGGCCTGAATCATCCTCGATGGCCCACACGACATGCCCCCAAGCCGACTTGACGGGTAACCAGTTCGACATCCGCTCATGCCGCGAAGCGGTAACCGCCGCAGCCCAACGGGCAAGCGGGGAGCGCCGGGGAGCACGCGTGGGAGCAAATTGGGAGCAGTTCGATGCGCTCAACTGCGTTAAACGATGTCCAACTGCCCCCAACCGACCTACGGCGACCTGCCGAATTCTTGTTTCCGCAGGTCAAGACCGATTTCCGGCATAGTTCACACCGAAGGGGTCACTGGTTCGATCCCAGTATCGCCCACAAGCTCAGGCGGCCTGTGTCCACGGAAAGCGTGGACCAGGTCGCTTGTTCTTTGTTATGGGGGCCAAGCCCCACACTCCCACGGTGCGGCATCTCACGACCCAGCGTGGTCTCGGAATTGTGATAGTCACTGACAAGGTCCACCATGTGTTTTTGCAGCTAGACGGGCTGCCGGTGATTCATCGGTGGGCGGTTTGCTGTTGTGGGGAGCAAATGGGGAGCAAATGGGGAGCAGGGGGCGGTGACCACATGCTCGTTTCCTATGGGGGTCAGGTCCTGTGTGGTCGTTCCGGGTCCATGTTCCGAATGTGGTCCATCGGGTTTCCAGGGCGTCGAGCATGGCGTCGGTGGGCTGGACCTCGTCTTTTACGGCGACCCGAACACCCGCGGGCGGTATGCGGTCTGGTCACTGTCCGAAATGGACGAAAGGTGCCCACCTGCTTGGGCGGTAGGGATCCTCGGCGCGCAATCGCAGGACCACGGCGTGCAGTGCCTGCGCCACCCGCGTCGGAGCGAGGGCGAGTTCGCCGTACAGCATGTCGGTGACGAGTACCGCGGTGTCGTCGCCGATCGCCCACAGGGTGCTGACGACCTGCCGGGCCCCGGCGATCTGCATGGCGGCGGCGACGTGCGAAGCCTCGTCCGGCAGGTCGCCGCCGATGGCCGTGTGGCACGCCGACAGGACCACCAGCTCCGAATCGAGGTCGAGCGCCGCGATGTCGGCCGTGCTCAGCAGGGCGTCGGCGAGGTAGAGCCCGTCCCGCCCACCGTGACACGCGAAGTGCGCACGCGAGTGCCGCGGCAGTGACTCCAGCACCAGTGCGCGGGTCGCCGCGGCCCCGGTCAGTACCACGGTGTGCGGGAAACGTGCCCGCAGCAGGTCGGCCTCGCGCGAAGCCGACGGCAGGTCGGGCAATCCGGACACGTAGACGGGCCGCTCGTCACAGGCGATGACCAGCGGTTGCCGGGGCTTCGCCGCGGACGCCCGCCGCGCGTACAGCAGCGCGCGCAACGTCGGGGTCGTCGATGAGACGACGCGATCGAGGACGGCCGAGCCGGGTTCGTCGTCCGGGTCGTGGAAGCCTGCTGCGTGCAGTGGCAGCAGCGCGAGCGGTCCGGTCGGGCACCACCACAGGCGCCCACCTTGAACCGAGGCGAGTACGGGCGCCGCCACCGCCACCCACAGCCATTCCAGTACCGCGAGCACGACCTGTTCGCGCGACCCGGCGGAACCACCCGCGCCGACACCGGCCTTGGCGACCGCGTCGAGATAGAAGCCGGCCTGTTCCTTGACCAGATCCGCGGTGAGGTCGCGCAGCTCCACCACCCGGACGCCGGCGTCCGCCACCACCAGCGCGTCGCACCGCAGCCTGCTCACGTTGACCAGCACCACCGGGCCGTCCGCGGCTGCCGCGGCCAGGTCCGCGAACGGGGTGGGCAGGAGGAATCGCTCGAAACCGGGGCGGGCGCGTACATCCGTGACGAGCGAGTCCCACTCTCGTGCCAGCGCTCGCCTGCGTTCGGCCACGTCGGTTGCGCTTCGGGCATCCGCCCACCCCAGCGCGTCGGACTCGGCGCGCAGCTTCGACAGTCGCGCGGCGAGATCGGGATGGGCCCGCAGGTCGGCGCGGGTGTCGAGGGCCTGGCCCCAGAGCAGCGAGCGGCCATGATCGAGCAGTTCGACGGCACGCTGGGGTTCGCCTGCCGCGATGAACGACGCGGCGGCGTCGCACGCGACGGTGGGCCAGCGCGCGAGCAGCCGTTCACGGTCAGCGCGGGCGAGGCCGCGCCAGACGATCAGGTGCAGGTAGCCGATCGCGTCGGCGTACGCGCGGCTCGCGGACTCCCACTCGCCGCCGTCCGCGTACAGCCCGGCCAGGCGGACGAACGCGTCCATCCGGTCGAGCGGCCTGCCTGTGGTCCCCGTGACCTGACGAGTCAGTGTCTCGATCGCTTCCTCGGCCATGCCGAGATCCGCGAGCACCTGCGCGAGTGTCAGCAACGCCAGCTGGTGCTTCGGTGCCTGTTCCGGTGTGGCGGCGATCACCGCGCGGAACAGCTCGGCGGCCTCGGCCAGGTCGTCACGGCCGTCCGAAGCCAGGCCGCGGTCGCGCAGCGCCAGCCCCAGGTTGATCCGGTCCGAGGGGACCGGTCGTGCGTCGAGAGCGACGCGCAGTGAGTCGATGGCCGCGTCGATGTCCTGGCGGACACCGGTGGCCCCAAAGCGGCTGCGCAGGCGGTTGCCAAGGTTGGCGTGTGCGTGGGCGCGTTCGGACGGCGACGTGGCCGTGCGCACCGCCCTGAGCCCGATCTCGACGGACTCGTCCAGGTCCGCCCGACGCCCGGCGTGCTCGAAGCGGTAGATCAGTGCGGTGCCCAGGTTGTTGAGGTAGCGGGATTCTCCCGGCTGCAGCTCGACGACCCGTCGGGCGTAGCCGATCGCCTCATCGAGGTCCGCACCGCTCTGGTCGCGCCGGAACCGATTGGTCAATGCCGCGCCGAGATTCACTATATGGGCGAGCTTGTCGTCGCCGAGCGGCACCGAGCCGAGTGCGGGGTGTGCGACGGCCTCGCGTAGCAGTTCGACCGCGTCGTCCAGGTCGGCCGCCTGCCCGCGCTCCTCGAACCGGCGCGTCAGTGCTGGGCCGACCGCCCAGCCGACCATCCATCGGTCCGGCCCTGCTTCGGCCACCAAGGCGCGGCCCTCGGCGCAGATTTGGTCGAGCAGCATCACGTCACGGGTCTCCTCGTACTGACCCAGCGTCGTCACCAGCCGGTTCGCGCGCGCGTTGAGCGACTCAGGGTCATAAATGAGTTGGGCCCCCGGCGGCAGCGGGAGCTGGAGCGGGCCACGCAGTTCGATGACGTCGGCCAGCGCTTCCTCCGCGATGGCCCGCGTCTGGGGTTCCGCGGTGCGTTCAGCGGCCATCCGCAGGTACTGCGCCGCCTCGTCGATGTCGGCGGCGGTGCCCGTTTCGCGGAAGCGGTCGCGGTAGCCGGCGCCGATGTTGAACAGCACTCGTGCGGCTTCCGGATGATCGCGCGGACACACGTCGAGAACGTGGTGCAAGGTTTGCAGCATCGCGTCGAGGTCCTCGATGGTGCCGCTGATCCGGTAGCGGACACCGCGCACCTCGCTGAGGTTCCGTAGGAAAGGGTAGGCATTGCCGTCGTCCGCGGGCAGCAGCCGCAACGCGCGCTCAAGGTCTTGCTGAGCCGCGTCGAGCAGCGTCAGGTCACCGCTGAGCTTCGTCAACGAGACGGTGGCCGCGCCGCGCAGGCCGTACAGGGAGCCGAGCCCGTCGAGGTCGGGCGGCAGCCACGCCAGGCACACACCCATGAGCTTGATCGCGTACCGCACGAGGGCCGCGTCACCGTTCTCACCGATCAGCAACAGCGTCTTGGCGACCTCGGCCGCCTCGCCCACCGGACGCCAGTCGCGGGTGACGCGGCCGAGCACAAGGGAGTGTTCCGCCAAGCTCCCCAACACGAACAGCTTCGAGGCTTCGGGTGCGACGCTCGTCAGCTCCCGGTACACCTCGACGCAGTCCATGATGTCCTTCGGCGCCTCGGTGTTGCGGCACTTGATGCCGCGGGCCTCGCCGAGCACCAGCAGCGCCGCCGGCCGTTCCGGCGTGTCGGCGGTGCACAGCGACACCGCACGGGCGGCCTCGGCAATGGACTCGTCGAGCTCGGCGGTGTCCCCCGACTCCCGGTAGCTCTGCAACCAGGCGCGGGCGTTGCGCAACGCGAAGCCGATGTCCTCGGCGGGCTCGTACTTGCCGCGTGCACGGCGCCCGAACATGCCCGTTCCCCCAACTCCACCCAGTGACCTGGTCTACGCTCACCGTAGCTGGTGAAAAGGGGGATCCGTTGGGCAACGAGCAAGACTCCCTCGCGCTCTGGTGCGCACAGCTGCCTCATCTCCGCGACCACGCCCGCGCCAACGGGGTACTCGCGCGGCTCGACCGGGATGTCGACCGGGTTCGTGAGGGCGGACCGGCCCAACGCGCGTTGCTCAAGTGGCTGCCGCGCGAGTCGGCCGAAGCGCTGCGCGGCTGGGCCGACCGCCCAGCGGTGGGCATGGCCGGTCTCCCCGGTGTGCGCGCGACGCCCGGAATGAGTGCGGGTGATTACGCTTGCCCGCGTGACCGGTGCGCCCGTCGCGCACACCGCGACGAGCACGGCCACGTGCCTCGCTGCACGGCGTTCGACGAGCCCATGCGACCGGCATGACCGGTGTACTGACGGAGGTCGGCAAGCGGGTCAGCGGCCACTGGCTGACCGCGATCCTGCTGCCGGGGCTGCTTCTCGCGGTCGTGGGAGCGACCGCCGTCGTGCTCGGCCACGCCCACGCCCTCGACGTCACCCGGGTGACCGACCGGGTGAGCGGGCTCCTCCGTGCGCGGCCGGACCAGCTGGTGGTGACCGCGGCGTCGGCCGTCGCCGCGGCGGGCGTGCTCGGGTCCGCGGCAGGCTGGATCGGGAAGGTGGTTCAGCGTTGGTGGTTGCGTGATCGCTTCCTCACCGGTGGTCTGATCATTCGTTCCCGGTGGTCGCGGCGGTCCCGCGCGGTGGCCGCCGCCCAGCGCGCCGAGGTCGGCACGGTCGCCGCGTACCTGCCGCGACGACCGACGTGGATCGGTGATCGCGTACGGCTCGTCGAGGCACGAGTCAGGGCCGAGTACCGCGTGAGCGCGGCGCTGGTGTGGCCCCGCGTGTGGCTGCTCATGTCCGAAGACGCCCGCCGTCCGATCAGCGACGTGCGAGCCCGCTACGCCGACGCCGTGACCCTCACCGGCTGGGGAACGCTGTACCTGCTGACGGGCCTGCTGTGGTGGCCCGCGCTGATCATCGGCGGCACGGTGTGGCTCACCGCGTGGCAGCGGTCGCGGCACACGGTCGCGGAACACGCCGAGCTGGTCGAGGCCGCGATCGACGTGCACCTGCGCGGTCTGGGGGAAGTGCTCGGTGTGACCGAAGGAAGATCGATCGACGACCGACTGGGGAAATCCGGTCTCTAGGGAGGCGACCGTGTTGTTCTCACGTGGCAAGGAAAAGCCGGTGCCCGACGAACTCGCCCGGCGCACCCGGAGCGCACTGGCGCTGTTCGACGCGGGCCAGTACCAGCACGCCGAGCCCGAGTGGCGCGCACTCGTCGCCGAGTACGAGAACCAGCTCGGCCCCGACCACTCGGAAACGATCACCAACGTCGACCGCCTCGGCTCAGTGCTCTTCCGGCTCAGGAAACTAGACCTGTCGCGGGAGATGCACCTCGAGGCGCACCGCCGGGCGCTCACCACCTTCGGCCCCAACCATCCGGCGACGCTGCTCTTCGCGCACAATCTCGCCTGCGCCCTCGTGATCATGGGCGACCGAGAGGCCATCCCGCTCCTGCGGGACACACTGGCACGCAGGCGGCGCAAACTCGGCAAGCGCCACGAGGACACCATCACCACCGCCACGACCCTCGGCGTCTTCTTGTTCACGACGGGCGACCCGCGGGGCGCGATCACCACCCTCAACGAGGCCCTCGACGCGGGCAGGCGGGCCTTCGGGGAGAACGACCCGCTGGTCGCCGACATTGCCCACCAGCTGGACATCGTGCTGCTGAACACGAGGCTCAAGTGACCACGTCGAGCGCGATGTCGACCAGCATGTGCACCCGACCACAGGCGAAGCCCGGTCGCGTCGACCCGGCAACGCCAACCTCTGCCACGCAACACAAGAACGTTTGACAGACCGGAAACCCACGATGGCGACGGCCTTGCGATGTGGAGGTCGTCGGCGCGGTCACGCGATGGAGGCCCGGCCGCTCAATGAGCGACTCGAGGCGCAGATGCTCAAGTAGCGCGGATAATCGCGGCAACTCGAGTGAGCACGTAGCACGGAAACACCAGTCGAGACCGCGTAAAGTGATCAGATGCAGCCGGAACCCACAGGCGGTTGTAGTTTCGCGCAGCGGACCTCTGCGCGATCTGCTCGGTGCCCTGCGCCGAGCCGCGACCGACGGGGTCGGTTGCCCGCGATGCCGGCGCCGTACGCCACGTAGGTGTTCGTGTCCGGCACCCGCATCAGGTCCGCCGCGGGGAACCGGAAGTCCAGCGACTCGTCACTCGGCCGCGACGCGGCGGTCGCGCCCGGCACCGCGGCCAACAGGCCCGCCACGCACGCGAGGACAACCGCGCTCAGCGCCGCGGCCCGCCGCGGCCCGCTCATCGGGTCACCGTCACGCGGACGCGGACCGGGCGGTGGTCGCTGCCGTAGCCGGACAGGGCGTCGACCTCGGACCCGGCGGTGTGCCGCTTGGCCCACACGTGTCGGACCGGAGGCCCCCGCGTCCCCGACGTTGTAGGTGACGACCTTGATCGTGTGCTCGTCGAGCGCCTCGGCGGCTCCCGCACCGGGGACCGCGACGAACACCGCCACGAGAGCAAGGACCGGGGCGAGAAGCGCCAAGCAGAGCGCCCTTCCAGTCAGCTTCGGCCGCGCCGATAACTCCGCCCGGGCCGAGTTGTTCACCTGACAGGGCGAATCTGCGCGATCCTCCGACCCGAGCCCGGCATCATGGCGGCCATGGACACCACGTGGGCCGTCGTCCGCGCGCAGCCGACCGGATCCGGCGATATCGCGGGGACCTTCGGCACGCTCGAACGCGCCGAGATTCTCCTCGCCGAACTCGATGACCACATCCTGGTTCGCTGCGACGAGGAAACCGGCTTCCGGGTCGTCCACTACTGGATCTGTCACGGTCACGTAAGGGGAGCTGAGGTCGAGGTGTGGCCGCCGTTCCCGTTGATCGCGGCCAGCCGCCTGGCTCACCGCGACCACCCCATCGAAGAAGTCGAAGGTGTCGAGGCCAAGGACAAGGAGTCCGAGCTGGACTCGATTGTGAGTGGCGAGGTCGTGCATCACTTCTTCGCGTACGCCACCAGCAGTGGTCGGGCCACGGAACTCGCCGAGGCGCACGCTGGGGATCTGGTCGCACGCTAAGCGGCGCCGCTCGGGGTCAGGAGTAGGCGTTCGACGAACCAGATCAGGCCGATCACGCCGACGATGGCGGCCGTGGTGAGGTGGGCTTTCGACGACCACGAATGGCGGCGCGCCAACAGGAGCAGCGGGAACACCAAGAGCACGACCAGGAGCTGTCCCAGTTCGATGCCCAGGTTGAAGCTGAGCAGCCCGCCGATCAGGCCGCCGCTGAAGTCGTCGGTGAAGTTCAGTGCCCCGGCGAAACCCAAGCCGTGCAGCAGGCCGAAGGCGAACACGACCACGGTTCGGTGCCGTGACTCGCCGCGGACGATGTTCTCCACGGCGATGTAGACGATGGATGCGGCGATCAGGGGTTCGACGACCGCGGCGGGGACGTCGACCCACCCGAGTACGGCCAGGGCGAGCGTGACGCTGTGCGCCACGGTGAAGGCCGTGGCGAGCCGGATGACGCTGCGCCAGCTCTGGGCGCCGAGCAGCAGCAGCACCAGGAAGAGCACGTGGTCGATGCCGAGCAGGATGTGTTCGAGCCCCAGCCCCACGAAGCGGGCCATCGACGAGAGGAAGCCGGTGTCCGGTGCTTCGGGCGCACTCGCGGCATTGCTGCGCTCGCCCACCCGCAGTTCGCGGTGGCCGCCTTCGAAGACGTCGCTGCCACCGACACCGCCTAACACGTAGTCGACCACGTTCATGTGGTCGGACCCAATGGCGTGCGTCTCCGCGAACACCCCGTAGCGCACGGTGAACTGGCCGTTCGCCGAGTTCGGGCAGGTGTGGACGAGGTGCAGGCGGGCGTAGAGAAAGTTCTGCCGCTTCACGATTCCCGTGTCGTCGAGCTTGGCGGCGCACCGGGTGTCGTCGAGTTCGACGACCAGGCGCTCGGTCACGTAGGCCGCCACCTTCTCGTGGCCCGCCTTGAGGAAGGAAGCGGCGGCCGTCCGCGAGCGGGAGAAGTCGCTCCTGCGGCTGCGCGAGGCGACGGTCCGCGACTGGGCGTCCCAAGTGGACGTGCTTGCGCCGGCAGAAGAGGCCGAGGTCCTGCGAGCCGAGGTGGACCGGCTGCACGCTCAAGGTGGCTGATCATCCCGAGCGCGCGAGCGTGAGCGGCTTTACGCTGCGCGGATGCGGATCAAAAGCGCCGTCACGCTGGTCGGAGTGGACGACTCCATCGCGGAGGTCGTGCCGCTGCTGGTGAAGCGGTGGCAGGAGTTGGTGTTCGACGACGACGGTGTCGTGCTGGTCGACGGGCGGCGGCGGGAGGGGCTGGCGCTGGTGGCGGGCGAGCATCCCCGGGCGGGTGCTCGCTACGAGGTCGTGACCGCGGGGGAGCGGCCCGGGCACTACGTCGCCGAGGTGGTCGCCGACAGCCCGGCCGAGGTGCGGGTGCGGGTGGACCGGGCAGGCGACGTGCCGATCGAGGTCACGGTGGCCAAAGGCGCGTCGAAGGTCGACACGACGTTCGACGGGAGCATCGAGGGCCTCGGTGGCACGGTGCGGGGGACGGCCACGCTCGACTTCGACGGGTTGCACAAGGACGTGCCACAACTGGTCGGCTCGATCGAGCACGACCGGGTGGCAGGCGATGTCAAAGCCTGGGTCCGGCCCGGCTGGACGGTCGACGTCGTGGCCGACGTGCGGGGCAAGGGTCTGCTCAGGCCGCTCATGGCGCCCGTGCTGTGGCTGCGGGGCAAGCGCGTCCTGACCGACGTCCTGGAGAAGCGGGCGGCGGAGATCCAGGCGTTGGCCGAGCGCCTGGGGAGTCCGCTGGACCCGGCGCTGGTCGCGGACAAGATCGCGGGTGACTTCCTCGCCGATGTGGTGCCCTACAAACTCCGCACGTAGGGAGTGGCGCGGCTCACGAAATAGTCAAGCTCTCAACTGGAATAGTCAAGCTCTCAATCAAGTTGGCCATCAGTGAACCACCCGCCGACCTAGGGGATCTGATGACCGCCGCCCTGAACGACACCCTCGCCCTCCCTCGGGACGCCCAGGACCTGCTGTTCCGCGAGGCCCGCAGCGCGAACACCTTCGCCACCGAACCGGTGACCGACGAGCAGGTCCGCGCCATCTACGACCTGGTCAAGTGGGCGCCCACCGCGATGAACGGCCAGCCCCTGCGCGTGCTGCTGGTCCGCTCCGACGAGGCACGCGAGCGACTGCTGCCGCTGCTCTCCGAGAACAACCGCGCCAAGACCGCGTCCGCGCCACTCGTCGCGATCCTGGCCGCCGACGTGGACTTCCACGAGCACCTGCCCACCCTCTTCCCGCACCTGCCGGGCGCCAAGGACTACTACGCCGACGAGACCCACCGGACCGAGAACGCGAGGTTCAACGCCGCGCTGCAGGTTGGCTACTTCGTGCTCGGGGTGCGCGCCGCCGGGCTGGCCGCCGGGCCGATGGCGGGCTTCGACGCCGCCGGTGTCGACCGCCAGTTCTTCCCCGACGGCCGCAAGCGCTCGCTGGTCGTGGTCAACATCGGCAACCCTGGTGCGGACGCCGCGTTCCCGCGCAGCCCGCGCCTGGAGTACGACCAGGTCGTGGAGACCGTCTGAACCGACGAAAAGGGCCCGCCGTGCGGCGGGCCCTTCTTCGTGCAGCTGACTCTGCTGACTACTTGCCGTAGCCGTACTGCGTCTGGACGTTCAGCTCAGACCACTTGTGACCGCGCGCCACGTTCGTCGCCGGGTCGTTGATCTCGATGACGTCGAAACCCTTGCCGATGTCCGAGGCGTAGATGTGGCCGTTGTAGTAGTACGACGACCAGACACCACCACCCTGGTTCGGGTCGGCGGCCGGGCCCCGCTCGAAGAAGCCGATCTGCTTCGGCGCCCGCGAGTCGGTGAAGTCGAACACCTGCACGCCGCCCATGTACCAGGCCTGGACCATGATGTCCTTGCCCGGGACGGGGATCAGCGAGCCGTTGTGCGCGACGCAGTTCTCCGAGTCCGTCTGGTGACGGTCGATCTTGAAGAAGCTGCGGAACTCGAGCTTGCGCCCGTCGCCGCCGCCGGTGATGTCATAGATGCCGTTGGCGCCGCGGGTCGGGCCGATCTTGGCATTGCAGGTCGCCGCTCCGCCGCCGCCGAGCTCGTCGGTGAAGACGACCTTGGTGCCGTCGTTGTTGAACGTCGCCGAGTGCCAGAACGCGAAGTGATCGTCGTCCCGCACGGTGTTGAACACCCGCGGCTTCTCCCGGTCGGAGATGTCCATCAGCACGCCCTCGCCCATGCACGCGCCCGCGGCCAGGTTCTTGGCCGGGAAGACGGTGATGTCGTGGCAGCCACTGGTCGGCACCACGTAGCCGGTGTCGATCGTGCCGGGCTTGCCCGGGTGGCCGCCGTCCGGGAACAGCACCGGGGTGGCCACGATCGCCGCGGCCGCCGGGTTCTTGACCGGGACCTTGATGATCGTGATCTTGTCGTGCGGCGGCTGGCACTTCGGCAGCGCCGCCGACGGGCCGTAGGACGAGACGTAGAGGTAGACGTCCTTGCCGCGCTTGTCCGGCACCAGCGTGTGCGTATGCGACCCGCAGTCGGTCTCGACAGCCGCGACGTACTTCGGGTTCGCCTTGTCGGTGATGTCGAAGACCTTCATGCCCTCCCAGTACGGCTTGGTGCCGTCGTTCTGGGAGGTCGAGTTGCACGAGTTGTCGCTGCGGCGCGCGTCGGTGGAGACGAACACGAGGTTCCCGCTCACCGAGATGTCGTTCTGCGCGCCGGGGCAGAGCACCTGGCTGGTGATCGTCGGCTTCTTCGGGTTCTTGATGTCGTAGATCGTGAACCCGAGGTAGTTGCCCACGATGGCGTGGTCGCCGCTGAACGCGAGGTCGGTGCCGACCGAGCCCGGCCCGGACAGCGGGCCGGTGGGCGGGATGTTGACGACGTGCGAGACGTTGGCGCTGGTGACGATCTCGTCATTGGCCGGAAAGTCCTGGGCGGCGGCGGATGGGCCGCCTACCACGGACAGTCCTGCCGCGGCGACGCCGAGCAGCGCGAGCGCCGCTCTGCGAGACCTCTTGCTGAAGCGAATCGAACTCACTCTTTTCCCTTCATTCCCTGCAGGTCTGTGCTAGGCAGTATCTCGGGGCGGTGTGATCTTCGCCATCCGCGATCCCGAGTACGGTGGCTTGGTTAGTTGTTGCCGTGACGCAGCGAGTACTGAGTCTGCGCGTTGAACACCTTCTGGTGAACCGACTTGGCTGAATTGGTCAGCGGGTCGTTGATCTCGAGCACGTCGAGGCCCTGCTGTCCGTCGTTGGAGTAGATGTAGCCGTTGTAGTAGTACGCCGACCACGTGCCCGACGGTCCGACGCGCGAGGGCAGCGGGTCGAAGTGCCCGATCTCGCGCGGGTTCGCCGAGTCGGTGAAGTCCCAGATCGAGACGCCGCCCTTGTACCAGGACTGGACCATGATGTCCTTGCCCGCCACCGGGATCAGCGATCCGTTGTGCGCCACGCAGATCTCGCTGTCGTGCCGCGGGATCTTGAAGTAGCTCTTGAAGACGAGGTCCGTGCCGACGATGTCGTAGATGCCGTCCGCGCCGCGAACCTGGCCGATCTCCGGCTTGCACGTCGCCGCGCCGCCGCCGCCGAGCTCGTCGGTGAAGATCACCTTGGTGCCGTCGTTGTTGAACGTCGCCGAGTGCCAGAACGCGAAGTTGGCGTTGTCCTGGATCCGCTCGATCACCTTGGGGGCGGCGCGGTCGGAGATGTCGAACAGCACGCCGTCACCCATGCAGGCGCCCGCGGCGAGGTCCTTCTCGGGGAAGGCGGTGATGTCGTGGCAGCCACTGGTCTCGCGCACGTGGTGGTCCGGGAAGTTTCCGGGGATCCCGGCGTTGCCGCCGTCCGGGAACAAGACCGGCGCGGAGCTGACCGTCGCCGCGGTCGGGTTCGCCAGCGGCACCTTGATGATCGAGATCTTGTCGTGCGGCGGCTGGCACCTCGCGATGGTGGCCGACGGGCCATAGGACGACACGTACAGGTAGACGTCCGTGCCCGCCTTGTCCGGCACCAGCGTGTGCGTGTGCGACCCGCAGTCGGTCTCGATCGACTTCACGTACTTCGGGTTGGCCTTGTCGCTGATGTCGAAGATCCGCACGCCCTCCCAGTACGGCTTGGTGCCGTCGCTCTGGGCCACGGAGTTGCAGGAGTCGTCGCTGCGGCGCGAGTCCACGGAGTAGAACAGCAGATCGCCCGCGACGCTGACGTCGCCCTGGGAGCCGGGGCAGAGCACCTGGCTGACGATCGTCGGCTTCTTCGGGTGCTTCACGTCGTAGATGGTGAAGCCGTTGTAGTTGCCACCGATGACGTAGTCGCCGATGAACGCGAGGTCCGAGGACCGGGCCCCGCCACCGAGCAGCGGCGCCGTGGCGGGCACGTTGGCCACCTGGCGCACGTTGGGGCTGGTGACGAAGTTCGGCTCGCCGAGGTCGGCCGCGTCCTGGGCGGCCGCGGAGGTCGCTCCCCACAGGGAGAGAGAGATGGTGGTCGCGCCGATGATCGCGGCCGTGACATATCGGGATCTTGAACTAAGGCGTGTCGCCCTCACGCTGTTCCCCTCATTCGTAGGACGTCTTATCCGCGCAGTGTCTCCCGTGGATCTACTTCCAAACAGCGAATATTTTTCCCAGTTGCCGTTTAGCCGGGAACTCTCTGGCGTAGAAAGGGGCCCCTCCAGAATCCGGAAGGGCCCCTCACGTCGAACGTCAGCCGCTGTAGGTGCCCTGTGTCTGCACGTTGAGCTCGGTGAACCGGACGCTCTTCGCGCTGTCGGTCGCCGGGTCGCTGATGTCGAGCACGTCGAGGCCCTTCACCAGGTCCGACGAGTAGATGTTGCCGTTGTAGTAGTACGCCGACCAGGTGCCGCCGGAGCCGCCGTCCGGCAGCGGGCCACGCTCCCAGAAGCCGATCTCGCGCGGGTTGGCCGAGTCGGTGAAGTCCCACACCGACACGCCGCCCTGGTACCAGGACTGGACCATGATGTCCTTGCCCGCGACCGGGATCAGCGATCCGTTGTGCGCGACGCAGTTCTCCGTGTTGGTCTGGAAGCGCGGGATCTTGAAGTAGCTGCGGAACACGAGGTCGCGGGTGTCGCCCGCGCCGGTGATGTCATAGATGCCGTCGGCGCCCCGGGTCGGGCCGGTCTTGCGGTCACACGTGGCCGCGCCGCCGCCGCCCAACTCGTCGGTGAAGATCACCTTGGTGCCCGCGTTGTTGAAGGTCGCCGAGTGCCAGAACGCGAAGTTCGCGTTGTCCTGGACCCGGTCGATGACCCGCGGGTTGAGGCGGTCGGCGATGTCGAGCAGCACACCGTCACCCATGCACGCGCCCGCGGCGAGGTCCTTCGACGGGTACGCCGTGATGTCGTGGCAGCCCGTGGTGGCCGAGGTCTTGCTGCTGCCGGCGTTGCCGCCGTCCGGGAACAGGACCGGGGTCGCCGCGACCGACGCGGTCGTGGGGGCCGCGAGCGGCACCTTCACGATCGAGATCTTGTCGTGCGGCGGCTGGCACTTCGACAGCGTCGTCGACGGGCTGTAAGAGGAGACGTAGAGGTAGACGTCCGTGCCCGCCTTGTCCGGGACAAGGGTGTGCGTGTGCGACCCGCAGGCGGTCTCGACGCTCTTGAGGTAGCGGGGGTTCGCCTTGTCGGCGATGTCGAAGATCTTGATCCCCTCCCAGTATGCGGTGCCGCTGGAGGAGGAGGCGGAGTTGCACGAGTCGTCGCTGCGCCGCGAGTCGGTGGACAGGAAGAGCAGGTTCCCGTGCACCGAGACGTCATTCTGCGCGCCGGGGCACAGCACCTGGCTGGCGATCCTCGGTGCGCTCGGGGTGGTGATGTCGTAGATGGTGAAGCCCAGGTAGTTGCCCTGGACGGCGTAGTTGCCGGTGAACGCCAGGTCGGTGCCGGTCGAGCTCGCGCCCGAGAGCGGCGCGGCGGGCGGGACGTTCGCCAGCTGCCTCATGTTCGGGCTGCTGACGATCTGGTCCACACCCGGACCGGGTGGTGGCGGCGCCGCGAGCGCGGTCGAGGTGCCGGCGGTGAGGACGGCGGCGGCGGCGACGCCCGCCGCGGCCGCGCAAGCCAGACGGCGTTTGGAGTGGGTCACGGGAAGATCCCCTCGCTGCAGGAAGTGGGTCAAGACATTATTCGACCGGCGTTCTCTCAGGCAGAAGCGTTTCCTGACCGGCGTTTTTCCCAGTCGAAGAGTGAATGGCAACAGATGTCGTAGTACCTTGCGGTCGTTGTGCTGCTGGACGGGAGAGGGCGTGCTCTGAATGAGGTTTCGGCGGATGGTTGGCGGAGTCGTGGTGCTGAGTGCGCTGCTGGGGCTGACCGCGTGCGGTGGCGAAGACGAGCCCGCGGGCGCGAAGCCGACGGCGCCGGTGCTCCAGCCGGGCAAGCCGGGGGAGTCGAACAAGACGCTGTCCCCTGAGGAAGCGGGCAGCGCGCGTCCGGACACGCCGCCGAACGACGCCGACGTGACCTACGTGCGGGACATGATCGTGCACCACCGGCAGGCCATCGAGATGGCCGTGCTCGTCCCCGACCGCGGCGCGGACGGGCAGGTCAAGGGCCTCGCTTCGCGTATCGCCGACGCGCAGGGCCCGGAGATCGAGATGATGAACGCCTGGCTGACCAAGCACAACAAGGCGCCGGTTCCCCCGGCCGAACACGGCGGGCACGGCGACCACGCGGGCATGCCGGGCATGGCCACGCCGGAGCAGATGGACCAGCTCAAGGCGGCCAAGGGCACCGAGTTCGACAAGCTGTTCCTGCGGCTGATGATCGCCCACCACCAGGGCGCGCTCGCGATGGCCGACACCGTGAAGACCAAGGGCACGGAGGTGCGGGTGCAGGAGATGGCCGACGACGTCACCGCCACGCAGTCCGCCGAGATCCGCCGCATGCAGGGAATGCTCGGGGCCTAGCGCCCACGGTCCTGAATCCATCGCGTCGACCAACCGATGCCAAGGGGCACCGTGACGGCGGCCGACCACGGTCACCCACCGTCCGCGGGTCTCGCTCCCTGGTGACCAACCGTAAAAATTCCGGGGAGGCGGACTAGTAACATCACTCCTCGTTGAAGCCACAGCCGTGGCCGTGTCCTAGCCGAGGAGTCACCGTGTCCGAGCAGCCCGTATCCGTCGCACCCGCCACGAGCGTGGTGGTGCGGGCGGGCACTACCGCGGGCGCTGCCGTGCGCGAAGCCGGTCTCCCCGGCAAAGGCGCCGACGCGATCGTCGTCGTGCGCGACTCCGCCGGGCAGCTCCGCGACCTGTCGTGGGTTCCGGAGGCCGACGACACGGTCGAGCCGGTCGCCGCGAACAGCGACGACGGCCGGGCGGTCATCCGCCACTCCTGCGCGCACGTGCTCGCGCAGGCGGTGCAGCAGCAGTTCCCCGAGGCCAAGCTCGGCATCGGCCCGCCGGTCCGCGACGGCTTCTACTACGACTTCTCGGTGGAGAAGCCGTTCACCCCGGAGGACCTGCAGGCGCTGGAGAAGCGCATGAAGGCGATCATCAAGGGTTCGCAGCGGTTCTCCCGGCGCGTGGTGGAGTCGGTGGAGGCGGCGAAGCAGGAACTCGCCGCCGAGCCGTTCAAGCTTGAGCTCGTCGATCTCAAGTCCGATGTCGACACCGACGAGGTGATGGAGGTCGGCGGCGGCGAGCTGACGATCTACGACAACCTCGACCCGCGCAGCGGCGAGCAGGTCTGGGGCGACCTGTGCCGCGGCCCGCACGTGCCCACGACCAAGCACATCCCGGCGTTCAAGCTGATGCGGGTGGCGGCGGCATACTGGCGCGGCAACGAGAAGAACCCGCAGCTGCAGCGCATCTACGGCACGGCATGGGAGTCGCAGGAGGCGCTCGAGCTGCACCTGGAGCGCATCGCCGAGGCCGAGCGGCGTGATCACCGCAAGCTCGGCGTGGAGCTGGACCTGTTCAGCTTCCCGGACGAACTGGGTTCCGGCCTGGCGGTGTTCCACCCCAAGGGCGGCATCATCCGCCGCGAACTGGAGACCTACGCGCGCCGCAGGCACGAGGAGTCCGGCTACGAGTTCGTGAACACCCCGCACATCAGCAAGAGCGGGCTGTTCCACACCTCGGGTCACCTGCCGTACTACGCGGACACGATGTTCCCGCCCATTCAGTTCGAGGGCGAGGACTACTACCTCAAGGCCATGAACTGCCCGATGCACAATCTGATCTTCAGCTCGCGCGGGCGGTCCTACCGCGAGTTGCCGCTGCGGCTCTTCGAGTTCGGCACGGTCTACCGGTACGAGAAGTCCGGCGTGGTCCACGGCCTCACCCGTGTCCGCGGCCTGACGATGGACGACTCGCACATCTACTGCACCAAGGAGCAGATGCCCGGCGAGCTCCGGTCGCTGCTGAAGTTCGTCCTCGACCTGCTCGCCGACTATGGCCTGAGCGACTTCTACCTGGAACTGTCCACCCGGGACGATTCACCGAAGTTCATCGGCGACCCGGCGGAGTGGGAGGAGGCCACCGAGACGCTCCGCCAAGCGGCGGTCGACTCCGGCCTCGACCTCGTCCCCGACCCGGGCGGCGCGGCGTATTACGGTCCGAAGATCTCGGTGCAGGCCAAGGACGCCATCGGTAGGTCGTGGCAGATGTCGACCATCCAGCTCGACTTCAACCAGCCCCGCCGCTTCGAACTGGAATACACCGCCTCGGACGGCTCACGCCGGCAGCCGATCATGATCCACCGGGCGCTCTTCGGCTCCATCGAACGGTTTTTCGGCGTCCTGACCGAGCACTACGCGGGCGCCTTCCCGGCGTGGCTGGCCCCAGTCCAGGCTGTCGGCATCCCGATCGCCGAGGACCACGTCGAACACCTCCAGCAGGTCGCCAAGGCCCTGCGCGCCAAGGGTGTCCGAGTGGACGTGGACACCTCGGATGACCGGATGCAGAAGAAGATCCGCACCCACACGATGCAGAAGGTCCCGTTCTTGCTGGTGGCGGGCGCCAAGGATGTGGAGTCCGGCTCGGTGTCGTTCCGCTTCCGGGACGGGTCGCAGGTCAACGGAATCCCCGTGGACCGCGCGGTGGAGGCGGTCCACGAATGGATCGAACGTCGGGACAACACGTCACCTTCGGCGGAAACCTTCAAGATCACCGAATAGAATCAAGCATGAGTGAAGGAAGCGGGCCGTCCATGGACGGCCCGCTTCCTTCACTCACCCCGAATCCGGGGCCTGTTTGGGCGCAAGCCCAACGCCCACCCAAACAGGCGCCACCGGCCAAGCCGACCACCCAGATGGGGCGCTCGAAACGCCGAAAGCGGCAACGATCGATAGCATCGCCCTCATGGACGGCCCCGAGCGCCCGAAGTGCCTGGACCAGGCCTACGCCGTCTGGCTCACCCTGGGCATCACGCTGCTGCTGTTCGTCCTGATCACCATTATCCTCAACACCAACCCAGTCCCCAGCCACGGCGTGGTGTTCTTCGCCGGAATCGTGATCGTCCTCTGCGCCACCAACCTCAGAAAAGGCTGGCGAGGCCCAAGAATCCTGCTGGGCCTCATCGCCGCCGTCCTTCTCTACCTAGCCGCAAGCACTTTCGTGGGCACAGGCCCTGGAATCGAACTGATCGCGATCACCTTCGTCGCCGCAGCCGCGATCGTGGGAACGGTCCTCATGTTCCGCGCCGAAGCCAACGCCTACATCCGAGCACTGACGAGTCGCTGACTCACACCGCCGAAGTCGCGAATCGGGCGCGCAATCGGGCAAGAGTCTCGGCATCGGGGGACGTGCCCGCCCGAACCAGTTCGTCGATCAGCCGGAAGTAGTCCTCATATCCGGCGGGCGTGAACGTCACGATGCACCGAGCGTCCTCGGACGAGTCGTTGCGGAAGCCGTGGGCGGCCCCCCTGGGCACCGACACCACGCCGCCCGCGGAAACCACGCGGGCGTCGGTCGCGGTGTCGAACGTGATCGCGCCCGAGGTGACCATGAAGTCCTCCTCGTGCCCGTGGTGCACATGCGGGGCCGCGCCGAGGGCGCCTGGCGGGAGGATCTGCTCGACGACCGCGAGCCTGCCGCCGGTGTCGGCGCCGGAGAGCAGGACGCGGTACTCGCCGCTGACCGCGCGCAGGCGCTCGACGTCGGCGGGAGATTTGATCAGCACGGTCACCCGCCCGACCTTAGGGGACCGTGCGGGGTCGCGACCACGGCCAATCCCGGGGAACTGGCCGCCACTAGGATCGTGGACATGGCCGCTGCCGTTGGCTCCGGAGAGCCCGAGCTCGTCGCCCAGAACGGGGTGGGGGTGCCGGACGCGCTCCAACGGCTGTGGACGCCGCACCGGATGGCCTACATCCGCGGCGAGAATAAGCCCGAGCACGACGAGGAGGACGGCTGCCCGTTCTGCGGGCTGGTCGACCTCGCCGACGCCGACGCGCTGATCATCGCGCGCGGTGAGCTGGTCTACGCGGTGCTGAACCTCTACCCGTACAACCCCGGCCACCTGATGGTCGTCCCGTACCGGCACGTCGCCGACTACACGGAGCTGACCGCACCCGAGACCGTCGAGCTGGGCGAGTTCACCCAGCGGGCCATGCGGGTCGCGCGGCGGGTGGCGGCGCCGCACGGGTTCAACATCGGGATGAACCAGGGGGTGGTCGCGGGCGCGGGTATCGCCGCCCACCTGCATCAACACCTGGTGCCGCGCTGGGGCGGCGACGCCAACTTCATGCCGGTCGTCGGTCACACCAAGGTGTTGCCGCAGCTGCTCGGCGAAACCCGCGCTCTGCTCGCGGAGGCCTGGGCTCAGCCCTGACGCAGCACGGCCTCGATCTCGAGGTGGATGTCGATCTTGTCGGAGACGACGGCGAGGCCGTTCTGCACGCCCTCGAAGTTCACGCCGAAGTCCTTGCGGTTGATCGACGCGTCGCCGGAGAGGCCGATGCGGGTGCCGCCCCACGGGTCGGGGGAGAAGCCGTTGAGCTCGAAGGCCACCGGCACGGTCTTCGTGACGCCCTTGAGGGACAGCTCGCCGTCGAGGACGTACTTGTCGCCGTCCGGGCGCACGCCGGTCGCCTTGTAGGTCATCTCCGGGTAGGTCTCGGTCTCGAAGAAGTCGGCGGACTTCAGGTGTCCGTCGCGCTGCTCGCTGTTGGTGTTGATGCTGTTCAGGCCGATGACGACCTCGACGCCGGCGATGGCCAGGTCGTCGGTGGTGACGATGGTGCCGGTCACGTCGTCGAAGCGGCCGCGGACCTTGGTGATGACCAGGTGGCGCACGGTGAAGGCGACATCGGAGTGCGACGCGTCGATGTCCCACGTGCCCGTGATGAAACCGGGGATCTCGGTGAGGGTGGTGGTGCTCATGCGGATCGTCTCCTGAGTTGTTGAACCCGTGATAGTTGAACTTTGAGTAGTTGAACGCTCAATCGCAGACTCTACACCAGAACCGTTGAGGGTTCAACTATGAGGTAGGATGGGAGACATGACGGACGACCCGCGCTGGTTGGATGACGGTGAACAGGAGGTGTGGCGCGCCTTCATCACCATGAGCGGCGCACTCAACGATCAGCTGGACCGGCAACTCCAGCGCGACTCCGACATGCCCTACACCTACTACGAGATCCTCGTGGTCCTCTCCCACGCGCCCGACCGCTCGATGCGGATGAGCGAACTCGCGGGCCTGCGCGGCTCGTCACGAAGCAGGCTGTCGCACGCGGTGGCCCGGCTGGAGCAGGCGGGTTGGGTGCGCAGGCAGGAATGCCCGACCGACAAGCGCGGCTCCCTCGCCGTCCTCACCGACGACGGCTTCGCCGCCCTGGCCGCCGCCGCGCCCGGCCACGTGACGGCGGTGCGGGAGAAGCTGTTCGACCGCCTGACCCCGGACCAGGTCAAGACCCTGGGCGAGATCAGCAAGGCGGTCCTCGAAGGCCTGGACCCAGACAAGCAACTCCCCGGCTGCCCCGACTAGTCCGCCTCCCCGGAATTTATCTTGGGGTCACCTGTCAGGACATGGTGCGGATGGGTGGGCGACCGTGGTCGGGGTTCGTCACGGTCCCTTAGGTGCCGCTTGGATGCGCTCCGGGTCTGTCAGACACGCCTGACAACACGTCTTGACCCCGACATAAAATCCGGGGAGGCGGACACTAGGCTGCCTTGGCCACAATGCCGTCTGTTAGGTGCAACCGACGCCCTCATGCTGAACATCTTCGCTCGCGCCTCGGTTTCGCGCGTCACCGATCCCATCGGCGGCTGGCTGCTTCGAACCGGCCTCACCCCTGACGCCGTCACCCTCATCGGCACGGCGGGCGCGGTAGCCGCCTCGCTCTGGCTGTTCTCCACCGGGCACCTGGTCGCGGGCGCCATCGTGGTCACCGTGTTCGTCCTCTTCGACCTCTTCGACGGCGCGATGGCCAGGGCGCAGGGCGGCGGCACCCGGTTCGGGACCGTTCTCGACGCGACCTGCGACCGGATCGCCGACGGCGCCCTGTTCAGCGGGATCGCCTGGTATGCCTTCTCTGGCGGTGACCGATCGTCGGCCGCGGCCGCGTTGATCTGCCTGGTGTCCGGCCAGGTCATCTCCTACGTCAAGGCCCGCGCCGAGGCGACCGGGCTCAGTGCCGACGGCGGGTTCGTCGAACGCGCCGAGCGGTTGATCATCAGTCTCGTCGGGGCCCTTCTCGCCGGCCTCGGCGTCCCGTACGCGCTGCCCGTCGCACTGTGGCTGCTGGCCGTGGGGTCCGTCGCGACGGTCACCCAGCGGCTGCTCGCGGTGCGCCGCGCGGCCAAGGAGGAGAGCGCATGAGTTTGGGCCACCGCCTCGCGGACTGGGGCTACGCCGCGGGATGGCGGCTGGTCCGCGTCCTGCCCGAGGGGGTCGCGCGCGGGGTGTTCCGCTTCGGCGCCGACCTCGCCGCGCGCCGCGAGGGGCCGGGGACCCGGCAGCTGCGGTCCAATCTGGCCCGGGTCGTGCCGCAGGCGGGCCCGTCCGAGCTCGACGAGCTGGTCCGCCAGGCGCTGCGTTCGTACGCGCGGTACTGGATGGAGGCGTTCCGGCTGCCGTCGATGAACCATGGCGACGTCCACCGGGTGATCGACGCCGACATGACCGGCCGTGAGAACCTCAGCGCCGCCCTCGCCGAGGGCAACGGCGTGATCCTGGCGCTGCCGCACTCGGGCAACTGGGACGCGGCGGGCGTGTGGCTCGTCGGCACCCACGGGAAGTTCGCCACGGTCGCCGAACGGCTCAAGCCCGAGTCGCTGTACAACCGGTTCGTCGCGTTCCGTGAGTCGCTCGGCTTCGAGATCCTCGCCGCGTCCGGCGGTGACCGGGCGCCCTCGGATGTGCTCGCGGAACGCTTGCGCGCCAACGGGATCGTGTGCCTGCTCGCCGACCGGGACCTGACCCCCTCCGGGGTGCCGGTGACGTTCTTCGGCGAACGGACCCGGATGCCGGCCGGCCCGGCGTACCTGGCCGCCAAGACCGGGGCGGCGCTGATCCCGGCGGGCCTGTGGTTCACCGAGGACGGCTGGGGGCTGCGGCTGCACCCGCCGATCCGGGTCAGCGGCGCCGACGGCGTCCAGGCCGCCACGCAGGCCCTCGCCGACGTTTTGGCCGCCGATATCGCCGCGCATCCCGCAGACTGGCACATGCTGCAGAAACTGTGGGTCGCCGACCTCTCGGCCGCCCGCCAGGAAGCGCTGCGCGAATAGATCCACACCTGGTGAGGACCGTCAGTTGAGAATCGGGATTGTCTGCCCGTACTCCTTCGAGGTACCCGGAGGAGTGCAGGCCCACGTCATGGACCTGGCCAGGGCGCTGCGCGGCCTCGGCCACGAGGTCGACGTGCTCGCCCCCGCCGACGAGGACACACCGCTGCCCGAGTTCGTCCAGCCCGCCGGCCGCGCGGTCGGCATCCCGTACAACGGGTCGGTGGCCCGGCTGTCGTTCGGCCCGGTGTCCTACGCCCGGGTGCGCCGCTGGATCCGCGACCACGACTTCGACGTCCTGCACCTGCACGAGCCGACCGCGCCGAGCTTGGCGATGTTGGCGCTGATGATCGCCGACGGCCCGATTGTGGCGACCTTCCACACCTCGACCCCTCGCTCGCGCACGCTCAGCGCTTTTCAAGGCGTGCTGCAGCCGTTCCTGGAGAAGATCACCGCGCGCATAGCCGTGTCGGCCCTGGCCCGGCGGGTGCAGGTGGAGCACCTCGGCGGCGACGCGGTGGAGATCCCCAACGGCGTCGACGTCGCCTTCTTCCGCGACGCCGAACCGCTCGACGGCTACCCGCGCGCGGGCGGCACGATCGGCTTCGTCGGCCGCTACACCGAGCCGCGCAAAGGCATGCCGGTGCTCCTCGATGCCATGCGGCACTTGGATTTGCCGGATGTGCGGCTGCTCGTGGTCGGGCGCGGCGACGAGGACGAACTGCGCAAGATGGCCGGTCCGGAGCTGGCAGGCAGGCTCGACCTGCTCGGCCAGGTCGACGACAAGACCAAGGCCCGCGCCCTGCGCGGCGTCGACGTGTACTGCGCGCCGAACACCGGCGGCGAGAGCTTCGGCATCATCCTCACCGAGGCGATGTCGGCTGAGACGGCCGTGGTCGCCAGCGACCTCGACGCCTTCCGCCGCGTCCTCGACGACGGCCGGGCGGGCGTCCTCACCGCCGTCAACGACCCGGTGTCCCTGGCCGACGGCCTCCGCTCGGTCCTGACCGACCCGTCGCGGCGGGCTCAGCTGGTGGCCGAGGGCGACCGCCGGGTCGCCGCGTTCGACTGGTCCGTCGTGGCGAACCAGGTGCTGCGGGTCTACGAGCAGGCCGTGGCCGCCAACCCGCGCCGGGTCGGCGAGGTGACATGACCGGCTGGGAACTCACGACGCTGGTCGTGGTGCTGTCGCTGGTCGTCATCATCGGCGTCTGGTTCGTCGGCACCGCCAACCGCCTGGACCGACTGCATGTGCGCACCGACGCCGCCTGGGCCGCCCTCGACGCGGCCCTCGCGCGCCGGGCGGTGGTCGCCCGGGCCGTGTCCGGTGTGGTCGACCACGGTCTGGGCGACCGCCTGCGGGTGGTGGCCGAACGCGCCGAACGAGCCTCGCGCGCCGACCGTGAGACCGCCGAGAACGAACTCACCAGAGTCCTCGCCGAGGTCGACCGGCCCACCCTGGCCCTGGCATTGGCCGCCGAACTGATCGACGCCGAACACCGCCTGGTCATCGCCCGCCGCGTCCACGGCGATGCCGTCCGGGACACCCTGACCCAGCGCAGGCGGCGCGTGGTGCGGTGGTTCAAGCTCGCCGGGACCGCACCGGAGCCCGGGTACCTGGAGATCGCCGAACCCACCCTCGACGAGTTCCCCCGCCCCCGCCCGGCGGCGCGGGTGATCCTGCTGGACGAGCAGGACCGGGTCCTGCTGTTCCACGGGCACGACCCCGACCGAGCGCGGGACACCTTCTGGTTCACCGCGGGCGGCGGCGTCGAGCCGGGGGAGGACCTGCGCACCGCGGCCGCCCGCGAACTGTGCGAGGAGACCGGGGTTCGGGTCTCGCCAGATGAACTCGAAGGCCCGCTGTGGCGCAGGCGGGTGGCGTTCAGCTTCGAAGGCCGCAACTACGACGGCGAGGAATGGTTCTTCCTCGCCCGCCTCCCGGCCGACGCGGTGATCGACACCGTCGGTTTCACCGACCTCGAAGCCCGCACCATCGGGGAACACCGCTGGTGGTCCACAGAGGACCTCAAGGCGACCGGGGAAACCGTGTACCCGGTCCAGTTGGCCGAACTCCTCCCGACGGCGACGACCTGGGACGGCACACTCCGCGTGGTCCGCTGATCAGGCGAACTGCGCCGACAGCGACTCCGGCACCGGGTCGAACCGCGCGAAACCCCGACTGAACGAAGCCGAGCCGGACGTCATGGACCGCAGCTCGATCAAATACCGGGGCAAAGCGGCGGCAGGCACCTCGGAATGGATCACTGTGTACCCGTCGCTGTCCGACTCGGTGCCCAGCACCCGCCCGCGGCGCGACGACAGGTCACCGAGCACGGTGCCCAGGTGCTCGTCCGGCAACCGGATCTCCACCGTGTCCACCGGCTCCAGCAACGAGATCCGCCCGTTCGCGGCCGCGTCCTTCAACGCCAACGACCCGGCTGTCTGAAACGCCGCGTCCGAGGAGTCCACGCTGTGCGCCTTGCCGTCGACCAGCGTCACCCGGATGTCCACCATCGGATGCCCTTGCACGCCACGGGCGAGCTGAGCCCGAACCCCCTTCTCCACCGACGAGATGAACTGGTGCGGCACCGACCCGCCCACCACCTTGTCCACGAACTCGAACCCGCCCCCGGTCGGCAGCGGCTCGACCTCGACGTCGCACACCGCGTATTGCCCATGCCCGCCGGACTGCTTCACATGCCGCCCGTGTCCCCGCGATGGCTCGGCGAACGTCTCCCGCAGCGACACCTTCACCGGCTCGGTCTCCACGTCCGCCCCGCCCGCGCGCAGCCGGGCAAGGACGACGTCCGCGTGCGCCTCGCCCATGCACCACAGCACCAGCTGGTGGGTTTCCGGGTTGCGGTCCATCCGCAGCGTCGGATCGCCTGCGACCAACCTGGACAGGTTGCGGGCCAAGGCATCCTCGTCGCTGCGGGTCTTCGCGATCACCGCCACCGGCAGCAGCGGTTCCGGCATCTGCCACGGCCGCATCAGGATCGGGTCCTCCGGCCCCGACACCGTGTCGCCGGTCTCCGCTGAGCCGACCTTCGTCAGCGCGCACAGGTCGCCCGCGACGCAGTAGGGGACTTCGCGGAGGCTGGCGCCCAGCGGTGAGTAGATGTGGGCGACGCGCTCATCGACGTCGTGGTCGTCGTGGCCACGGTCGGCGAGGCCGTGCCCGGACACGTGCACCTGGCGTTCGGGGCGCAGCGTGCCGGAGAAGACCCGCACCAGCGACACCCGGCCGACGTAGGAGTCGACGGCGGTGCGGACGACCTCGGCGGCCAGCGGGCCGTTCGGGTCGGCGGTCAGTGGAGCATGCGGCTTGCCCTGCGGGTCGGTGACCATCGGCACCGGGTGTTCCAGCGGGGACGGGAAAGCCCTGGTCAGGGCCTCAAGCAGGGGTTCGATGCCGACGCCGGTCTGGGCGCAGAACGGGATCACCGGGTGAAACGAGCCGCGCGCGACGGCGGTCTCCAGGTCGGCGATGATCGTGTCGGTGTCGACCGGCTCGCCCGCGAGGTAGCGGTCCATCAGGGACTCGTCCTCGCTCTCGGCGATGATCCCCTCGAGCAGCGCGTCACGGGCGTCGGAGACCTGCTCCAGCTCGGCCACGGTGGCGTCGCGCACCGCGGGAGGGTGGCCGTCGAACACGCGCCTGCTGATCAGCCCGACCAGGCCGTCGCCGCCGATGGGCAGGTAGAGCGGCAGCACGTTGGGGCCGAACGCGGCCTGGCACTGGGCCAGCTCACCGTCGAAGTCCGCCCGCGGGTGGTCGAGGCGCGCGATCACGACCGCGCGCGGCATGCCGACGGCGGCGCACTCCGCCCACAGCGTGGTGGTGGCCGAGTCCACACCTTCGGCCGCGCACACCACGAACAGGGCGGCGTCGGCGGCGCGCAGACCGGCGCGCAGCTCACCGACGAAGTCCGCGTACCCCGGGGTGTCGATCAGGTTGACCTTGATCCCGTCGTGCAGGAACGGCGCCACCGCCAGGCCGACCGAGCGCTGCTGGCGCACCGCGGCCGGGTCGTGGTCGCACACCGTCGTCCCCTCGGTGACCGAGCCCGCGCGCGGCAGGACGCCGGTCGCGGTCAGCAGGGCCTCGGTCAGGGTCGTCTTGCCCGAGCCGGAAGGACCGACGAGGACGATGTTGCGCACCTTGGCCGGGTCGTCCGCCGCGACACCTGACTCGGCTTGGCCGTTCTCGGAGTGCTTGCTTCCCATGTCGCCCACCTCCCACTCGTCGGGGAGCCGCCGGGGCTCCCGATCGGCACTTTGTGTTCGATCTCACACCTGTTCTCCGATCGGGACAACCCCATGTGGCCACTGGCCAGCCGTGCGGGCGAAAGTGGCCTTTCGAGATCGCCTGGGATTGGCATGTCGGAGCGGGCCACATCGGACGTACGCTGGGCAAAGCACCAGCTCCGACGTTCGAAAGGCCCCACATCGTGTCCGACGCACAGACCTCCACTCCCGTCGCCGAGACCGGCACCGTCCGCGTGAAGCGCGGCATGGCCGAGATGCTCAAGGGCGGCGTGATCATGGACGTGGTCGACGCCAAGCAGGCCAAGATCGCCGAGGACGCGGGCGCCGTGGCCGTCATGGCGCTCGAGCGCGTCCCAGCCGACATCCGCGCGCAGGGCGGCGTGGCCCGGATGAGTGACCCCGACCTGATCGACGGCATCATCGAGGCCGTCTCGATCCCGGTCATGGCCAAGGCCCGCATCGGCCACTTCGTCGAGGCTCGCGTGCTGCAGTCGCTCGGTGTCGACTACATCGACGAGTCCGAGGTCCTCACCCCGGCCGACTACGCCAACCACATCGACAAGTGGCAGTTCACCGTGCCCTTCGTCTGTGGCGCGACCAACCTGGGCGAGGCCCTGCGCCGCATCACCGAGGGTGCGGCGATGATCCGCTCCAAGGGCGAGGCGGGCACCGGAGACGTCTCCAACGCCACCACCCACATGCGCAAGATCCTCGGCGAGATCCGCAGGCTGCAGACCATGGCCGAGGACGAGCTCTACGTCGCGGCCAAGGAGCTGCAGGCGCCGTACGAGCTGGTCCGCGAGGTCGCCCAGGCGGGCAAGCTGCCGGTCGTGCTGTTCACCGCGGGCGGCATCGCCACCCCGGCCGACGCCGCGATGATGATGCAGCTCGGCGCCGAGGGCGTGTTCGTCGGCTCCGGCATCTTCAAGTCGGGCAACCCGGCCCAGCGCGCCGAGGCGATCGTGAAGGCCACCACCTTCCACGACGACCCCGACGTGATCGCCAAGGTTTCCCGCGGTCTGGGCGAGGCCATGGTCGGCATCAACGTCGAGGAAGTTCCCGAGCCGCACCGCCTGGCCCAGCGCGGCTGGTGACTCGCTGACGGGTGGCTCGGACCGGGCCACCCGTCAGTAGTCGGGTAGATCTCGATCTTGGCCGTGTGGCTGTTGGACCCGGCGAGCTTGGCGTCGCAGGTGACCAGCGGAATGTCGAGTTGCTCGGCAAGAGCCACGTACGCGGCGTCGTAGGGCGTGATCGAGTGCCTGAGTTCCCTGAGTTCCCTGAGTTCCCAGAGTCACGGTGTCATCGGATGGTGGCTCGAACGCGCGATGGGCAGTTCACGGAGTCGCGCGGCGGCGTGATCCGCGATGTCTGCCCGCATTTCGCCACGGCGCACATGCTTGCGTAGCGACATCAGGGATCGGTGGCGCTCAGAATTTAGACAAGGGCCGAAGCGTCTAGGACGATCTGCGTGGTCAACGGCAGTGCCTCTCGCTCCTCGCGAATCGAGGGAGCGATCAACTCGCGAGCCACGCCACCGCCTTTCACACGTGTTCGGACACCATGCACGCCGTCGTCCCAGGTTGGAGGGCTTCGAACACATGGGCGAGATCACCCGGATAGGCGACGTAGTCCCCGGGGCCGACCTCGATCGGATCGTCGGTCAGGCCGACCAGGGCCCGGCCCGAGGCGATCACGACGTGCTCGATCACGCCGGGCATGTGCGGGTCGGACTCGCGCTTGCTGCCCGGCTCGGCGGTGATCCGGTAGATGTCGCGCCGCGCGTACGGGGGGCAGGACGCCAACAGGGTCGCCGTGTAGTCCGCACGCTCGGAGTAGACAATCGGCCCTTCGCCCGCCCGAAGCACCTGCACCTTCGGCTTGGGCGGCTCGACCAGCCTGCTGAACGGGACGCCCAGCGCCACGCCGAGCGCCCACAGGGTCTCGACGCTGGGGTTGCCCGCACCCGCTTCGAGCTGCGAGAGCGTGGACTTGGCGATGCCCGCGCGCTTGGCCAGCTCCGACAGGGACAGGCCGATTCGCTCCCGCTCCCGCCGCAGCGAGTGGGCGATGACCTCCAACGGTGCGCCGCGCTGGTCCATCTCTCTCCGTTCGGTGTGACGGTCGTCGTGTTCGCCTTGACGAACACCTCGCGTGTGTTCAGGATAAGACACATGCGTTCGATATGGCGAACACTCGATGCCGAGCTGTGGCGCGGCGTGCTGGCGATCGCCCTGGCGGCGGCGGTCAACGGAGCGTCCTTCGGTGCCATCTCGGTCGCCGCGGGCACGCCGCTGTGGGTGCCCGTGGTGATGTCGGTCCTGATCTTCGCCGGCGGCTCGCAGTACCTCGCGGTCGGTGTGGTCGCGGCGGGTGGAAGTCCGCTCGCGGCGGTGCTCGGCGGTCTCATCCTCAACGCCCGACACCTGCCGTTCGGTCTGGCGGTCGGCGAGCTCATCGGCCGGAGTTGGCCCGCGCGGATCGTGGGGAGCCATCTGCTGGTCGACGAGTCGGTGGCGTTCGCCATGGCCCAGTCCGATGCCCGACGCGCTCGGGCGGCCTACTGGGCCTGTAGTGGCTCGCTGTTCGTCGCCTGGAACGCGGGTGTGCTTGGTGGAGCGCTCGCCGGTCGGCTCGTCAGCGACCCCGAAGTGCTCGGCCTCGACGCGGTGTTTCCCGCGGTGATGCTCGCCTTGGTCCTGCCCGCGCTCAAGGACAGCGGCAAGCTGCGGCCCGCCCTGATCGGCGCGGCGATCGCACTGGCCACCACGCCATTCCTGCCTGCGGGGGTGCCCGTGCTGCTCTCGCTGTTCGGCCTGCTCGCGGTGCCGCGACGGAAGAAAGCGGAGGTGCCCGCATGACTGTCGTGCCGGTTCTTCGGGCCGCCCGCTGTTTCCAGGAGCGGGTGTCCGCATGACGCTCATCCCGATTCTCGTCCTCGCCCTGGGCACCTTCGCCTTCCGCTTCGGCGGCGTCCTGCTGCGCGAGCGGGTCACCATGCCTGAGCACATCCGCGAGCTGCTCTCCACCGCCGCGATCGTCCTGCTCGTCGCCCTGGTGGCGACGTCGTCGCTGGCCAAGGGGCAGTCCTTCGCCGGCTGGGCGCTGCCCGCCGGGGTCTTGGTGGGTGGCGTGCTCGCCTGGCGCAAGGCGCCGTTCGTCGTCGTCGTGGCCGCCGCGGCCGCGACCGCCGCGCTGCTCCGGCTGGCCGGAGTGGCGTGAGACTAGGCTGGAAAACCACACGTGGGAGAGGGTTCGATGTCCGTTGACCGTCCGCTGATCGGTGTCCTCGCGCTGCAGGGCGACGTCCGGGAGCACACCGCCGCCCTGACCGAGGGTGGCGCCCGGGTGATCTCCGTGCGCAGGCCCTCGGAGCTGGCCGAGGTCGACGGGCTCGTGCTGCCCGGCGGGGAGTCCACCACGATCTCCCGCCTGCTGGAGACCTTCGAACTCCTCGAGCCGCTGCGCGCCCGGATCGCCGAGGGCATGCCGACCTACGGCTCGTGCGCCGGGATGATCCTGCTCGCCGAGAAGGTCCTCGACGGCCGACCCGACCAGCACCAGCTCGGCGGGCTCGACATGATCGTGCGCCGCAACGCCTTCGGCAGGCAGGTCGACTCCTTCGAGGAGGACCTGGACGTCGCCGGGGTCGAGGGCGGACCGATGCACGCGGTGTTCATCCGTGCGCCTTGGGTGGAGTCCGCCTCGCCCGCCGTCGAGGTGTTGGCTACGGTTCCGGATACGCCTGCCGCCGGTGCCGCCGCCGGTAGGATCGTCGCCGTTCGGCAGGGCGATGTGCTGGCCACCGCGTTCCACCCGGAACTGGGCGGCGACCACCGTGTGCACCGACTGTTCGTGGACATCGTTCGGAAATCATGACGGAGGAGAGATGAGCGGCCACTCCAAGTGGGCGACAACCAAGCACAAGAAGGCCGCCCTCGACGCCAAGCGTGGCAAGCTCTTCGCGAAGCTGATCAAGAACATCGAGGTCGCCGCCCGCACCGGCGGGGGTGACCCGGACGGCAACCCCACGCTGTTCGACGCGATCCAGAAGGCGAAGAAGAACTCGGTCCCGCAGGACAACATCGAACGCGCCCGCAAGCGCGGCGGTGGCGAGGAAGCGGGCGGCGCCGACTGGCAGACGATCATGTACGAGGGCTACGGCCCCAACGGCGTGGCCGTGCTGATCGAGTGCCTCACCGACAACCGCAACCGCGCCGCGGGCGAGGTGCGCATCGCGATGACCCGCAACGGCGGCTCCATGGCCGACCCGGGTTCCGTGGCGTACATGTTCAACCGCAAGGGTGTCGTCGTCCTGCCGAAGAACGACCTGTCCGAGGACGACGTCCTCATGGCGGTGCTGGACGCGGGTGCCGAAGAGGTCAACGACCTCGGCGAGAGCTACGAGATCATCTCCGAGGCCACCGACCTCGTCGCCGTGCGCAAGGCGCTGCAGGAAGCGGGCTACGACTACGAATCGGCGGACGCGAGCTTCGTGCCGTCGGTGACGGTCGAGCTGGAGGCCGAGGGCGCCCGCAAGATCTTCAAGCTGATCGACGCCCTGGAAGACTCCGACGACGTACAGAATGTGTACGCGAACTTCGATGTGTCCGACGATGTCATGGCAGAGGTCGACGCGTAGAGATGTGTACGCACTGTGACACGTCTATGTGTCCGACGATGTCATGGCAGCGGTCGACGCCTGAGTGGCAAGCTGAACTGAACGGCCCGGGCGGGTTCGCTGCCCGGGCCGCTTTGTTCCCCGAGTCGATCCCCACCGACGAGGAGTGCGCATGGCCCTGGACGGCGCCACCGCCGAAGACAACAACCTGCGCGAATGGCTACTGCGCACGGCGGACCAGGACGGCCACGCCGTCATCGAAATCGAGGGCGACGAGAACGGCGCCCCCTACGCCTTCTCGGTGGGCGCCTGGCGCCGCTTCGGCGCACCGGAGGCGGTCGTCATCGGCCTGCCGGTGGACATGGCCCAACCCCTGATCGACCTCTACGTCCGCCGCGCCGCCTCGGGGGAACGGTTCTTCCCCGGCCTGCCGTACCTCGATTTCTTCGACGGCGTGCCGGTGGTCGTCGAACGTGTCCACCGCGCCTATTACCCGGAATTCCTGGGAAGCGCGTTCCTGCTGTACCCCTCCGGCGAATTCCCGGCGCTGCAACTCATCGTCGCCACCCCGAAGGGCCACTGGCCGTGGAGCCCTGACGCCCCGGCCGGATTCGCCAACTGGCAACCGGTCCTGACCGAATCCGGCCGCCCCGAAAGCTGGCGCCCCGGAATAGACGGCCCCTGACAGGGCGGCCCGGGCAGCACGCCCCCCGATAGGCCATTCGCCGAACAATGCCCGAACGGCCGTCACCCGGTGGTGATCACGTCGCTAGGCTTCCCCCGCGAGACAGGAGGCCTGTGATCCCACCACCCCGATCCCGACCCCGCCCGCGAACCCGCGCCGAAACCGAACTCGGCTTCGAACCGCAACCCGCGGTCCGCTGGCTCGCCCCCAAGGTCCTGATCAGCACCGGCATCCAGTCCGTGATCGCGACCATCTTCGGCTCCTACGCCGACAAACGCGAGCTCCAGGGCAGCCTCCCCGCGACCGTCCACCGCTACGACGACGATGACGAACTCTGGATCGACTTCGTCGCCGATGTCGGTGACGGGTTCGACGCCACCTACTCCGTCGCCACCCTGCTGGCCGCCGAGAAGCTCGACATCGGCGGGCACGAGCTGCCTCGCGGCCGGCTGCTGATCATGGGCGGCGACCAGGTCTACCCCTCCGCGTCGACCCGCAACTACGAGGACCGCACCAAAGGCGTCTACCGCGCCGCCTTCCCCGCGCTCAACGGCGACGCCCCCACCCTCTTCGCCCTCCCGGGCAACCACGACTGGTACGACGGCCTGACCTCCTTCCTCCGCGTCTTCGCCCAGAAGCGCAACTTCGGGGGATGGGACACCGAGCAGACCCGGTCGTACTTCGCCATCGAGCTGCCGCACCGCTGGTGGCTCTTCGCCATCGACACCCAGTTCGACGACTACATCGACGCCCCACAGCTGGAGTACTTCCGCCGGGCGTCCGCCGAGCTGCGCCCCGGCGACGGGGTCATCCTCTGCACCTCGGCGCCCGCCTGGGTCGACGCCGGGTCCGGCGGCCACACCAAGAGCTACGACACCTTCGAGTTCTTCGACCGCGAGATCGTCCGCTCGCAGGGCGCGTCGGTTCGGGTGATGCTCTCCGGCGACAAGCACCACTACGTCCGCTACGCCGAGCGCGGCGGCGGCCGGCAGCGGATCACCTGTGGGCTCGGCGGCGCCTACCTGGCCGCCACCCACCAACTGCCCCAGAAACTGGTCCTGCCGCCGCCGACCTCCCGGGTCCGTGAGCCGTCGGTGCCCGCCGACTACGAGAGGGCGGAGCGCTACCCGGACCGCTGGACCTCGGAGCGGTTCGCCGCCGGGATCTTCCGGCTTCCCTGGCGCAACCCCGGTTTCTGGGCTATGACCGGAATCTTCCAGACCGTCATGACCCTGGCTGTCCTCTATGGACTCGTGCAGACCTTGGGCAGCCACGGCCCGGAGGGCTTCTTCGGTCTCGTCGCCAGCTGGACCCCGGCGATCCTGGTCGGCTTCGGCCTGGTCCTCGGCGCGCTGGCGTTCGCCAGAATCGAAGACCCCAAACGGGGTTGGCCGGCGACGATCGCGGGTGTCCTGCACGCGGCGGGGCACCTCGTGCTCAGCGTCGTCTGGGCATTCGTCGTCATCTGGCTCTACAGCTCGGTTCTGCCCGACGGCCTGGTCGGCGACTGGGCGACGCTGGTGATCGTCACGGTCGGCACCCCGCTGCTCGTCGGCTTCGTCGACGCCGAGCTGGTCGCCGTGTACCTGATGATCGCCAGCCGCTTCGGGATCAACCTCAACGAGGTCATGGCAGGCCAGAGCATCGAGGACTACAAGGGATTCCTGCGCCTGCGGATCGACGACCAGGGCGGCCTGACGGTCTTCCCCATCAAACTTGAGACCACCTGCCGCGCCTGGACCACCGATCCCGACGCCGAACGGCACCGCCCGTGGCTCAAGCCGGCATGCGACCCGCTGCGCCCGGAACTGATCGAGGAGCCGATCAGGATTGATCGCACTCCCTGAACTCGGTCGCCACCGTCGGCAGGAAATCGCGACAGTCGTCGCCCTTGAGGGCTCGCTCGTGGGCGTAGTCGAACAGGTCGGGGTGCTCACGAACATCGGCCGGGTCGCGCAGCGATATCGCTCCCGCAGCGGATTCGATGATCACTAATCGGTCGTAATAGATGGCGAATGTGCTCATCAGCGGCTTGGGCGATGCCGTGCCGAAGGTCAGAACGGATATGTCGACTCCCGGCAAGGAGCTGACCGTGACGAGGTGATCGAACTGGTCTGCCATTGCCGCGTTGGACGCAATCCTTGTCCGCACGACAGTTTCGGTCAGCAGGAAGGTGAACGAGCAGGCTCCTTGGTGAAGCAGTCTGCTGAGGCCGATCTTCGCCGCGATCAGCTTGGGTCGTTCTGCCGCACCCACCTTTGAAAGTGAGCTGTGCACGTTGCTCGCGGCGTAGTCGTAGGTCTGGAGCATCCCGGGCAGCATGGCCGGAAGGGCGATCTTGAACGTTGTCGATCGTTCAATCAGCCCGGCGATCTCCTGCATCTTGTGCTCGGCGCCGATCTTGCGGATCTGCCTGCGGCAACGTGCCTCCCAGTTGACGTTGAGTGTCAGGTTAGTGGCGAAGGGTGACAATTCTCGAACACTGCGACCCGTTATTCGCGTTCCCGCATAGCGGCGTGTCCTCGATCAAGTCCGCCCCCTCCTCGGTACGCTCTCGAACGAGTGTTCAAGGAGGAAGCGTGCGCGTGCTGGGAGTCGACCCGGGCCTGACCCGCCTCGGCATCGCGGTGGTCGACGGCGGCGCCGGGCGAGCGGTCCGCGCGGTCGCGGTCGACGTGATCCGCACCCCGGCCGACGACGACCTCGCGGTGCGCCTGCTCAAGGTCGCCGACGGCGTCGAGGCATGGCTCGACGAGCACCGCCCCGAGGTCGTCGCCATCGAGCGCGTCTTCAGCCAGCACAACGTCCGCACCGCCATGGGCACCGCCCAGGCCGCGGGCGTGGTCGCGCTCTGCGCCGCGCGCCGCGGGCTGCCGGTCATGTTCCACACCCCGAGCGAGGTCAAGGCCGCCGTCACCGGGTCCGGCCGGGCGGACAAAGCCCAGATCACCACCATGGTCACCAAGATCCTGGGGCTCACCGTGGCCCCCAAGCCCGCCGACGCCGCCGACGCGCTGGCCCTGGCGATCTGCCACCTGTGGCGCGCGCCGATGCGCGACCGGATGGCGCAGGCCGAGGCAAGGGCGGCGGAGATCGCCCGCACGCACCGTGCGAGGCTGGCCGCCGCGGCCAAGGCAACCCGAATCAGGACGGTGACGAAGTGATCTCCTCGGTGCGAGGCACAGTGGCGGCGGTCGGGCTCGACCACGCGGTCGTCGAGGTCGGCGGGGTCGGACTCGCCGTGCAGGCCACCCCGCACACCCTGGCGACGCTGCGCCGCGGCGAGGAGACCTCGCTGGCCACCGCCCTGGTCGTGCGCGAGGACTCGCTGACCCTGTTCGGCTTCGCCGACACCGAGGCGCGCGACCTGTTCCGCCTGCTGCAGACCGTGTCCGGCATCGGACCGCGGCTCGCGCTGGCCACCCTCGCGGTGCTCGAACCCGACCAGCTGCGCGCCGGGCTGGCCGACGGCAACATCACCATCCTCACCCAGGTGCCCGGCATCGGCCGCAAGGGCGCGGAGCGGCTGATCATCGAGCTGCGCGACAAGGTCGGCACGCTGCCCACGAGCACCGCGCCCGCCGCGCCCGCGAGCCAGGTCCGCGGCTCGGTCGTCGAGGCGCTCGTCGGTCTCGGCTTCGCCGCCAAGCTCGCCGAGCAGGCCGTCGACGGCGTCCTCGCCGAGAACGGCGTCAGCGACACGTCGGCGGTGTTGCGCAAGGCGTTGGCCACCTTGGGCCGCAAGCGCTGATGGAGCCCGACATGGACGAGTGGGAGTCCCAGCTGTCCCCGGTCGCGGAACCGGAGGAACTGCAGGACGAGGCGACCCTGCGGCCCAAGCGGCTCTCCGAGTTCGTCGGCCAGCCCCGTGTGCGTGAGCAGCTCGACCTGGTTCTGCAGGGCGCGACCCGGCGCGGCTCGCCACCTGACCATGTGCTGCTGTCCGGTCCGCCCGGGCTCGGCAAGACCAGCCTCGCCATGATCATCGCCGCCGAGCTGGGCAGGCCGATCCGGATCACCTCCGGCCCCGCCCTGGAACGCGCGGGCGACCTGGCCGCGATGCTGTCGAACCTCGCCGAGGGCGAGGTCATGTTCATCGACGAGATCCACCGCATCGCCCGGCCCGCCGAGGAGATGCTCTACCTGGCGATGGAGGACTTCCGGGTCGACGTCGTCGTCGGCAAGGGCCCCGGCGCCACCAGCATCCCGCTGGAGATCGCGCCGTTCACCCTGGTCGGCGCCACCACCCGCTCCGGCGCCCTCACCGGGCCGCTGCGCGACCGCTTCGGCTTCACCGCGCACATGGAGTTCTACGAGCCGCACGAGCTGGAGCGGGTACTGCGCCGCTCCGCGGTCATCCTGGGCGTCGACCTGCACGAGGACGGCGCCGAGGAGATCGCGGGCCGCTCTCGGGGAACACCCCGCATCGCGAACCGGCTGTTGCGTAGGGTCCGCGACTACGCCGAGGTCCGGGCCGACGGCGCGGTCACCCGCGAGGTCGCGCAAGCCGCGTTGAAGGTCTACGACGTCGACGATCTGGGGCTCGACCGGCTCGACCGGGCCGTCCTCGGTGCCCTCGTGAAGTCTTTCGGCGGCGGCCCCGTCGGTGTGTCGACCCTGGCGGTGGCCGTGGGCGAGGAACCGACGACGGTCGAAGAGGTGTGCGAGCCGTTCCTGGTCCGCGCGGGGATGCTCGCGCGCACGCCACGCGGGCGCGTGGCGACCGCGGCGGCGTGGACGCACCTGGGTCTGCCTGCCCCGATCGAAGCCTTCGGCCAGGCGGGGCCTACCCTGTTCGATGAGTGATCGACCACGTGTGAGCTGTGATGAAGCGGCCCGCACCTGGCACACTCGGGTGAGAGAAACCCCGAACAATCGGACTTTTCCCGCATCGGGGAACGTTCCCGAAACGGAGTGAAATGAACCAGGCTCTGCTCCCGCTGCTGCTCGTGGCGGTGCTCGCGATACCCCTGATCCTCGGCTCGCGCAGGCAGAAGAAGATGGTGGCGCAGCAGCAGGAGCTGCAGAACTCGCTCGCCGTCGGCGACCGGGTGATGACGACCTCCGGTCTCTACGGCACGGTTTCCGACATCTCCGACGACGCGTCGATCGGCATCGAGATCGCGCCCGGCGTGGAGACCAGCTGGCTGCGTCAGGCTGTGCGCGAGAAGGTCGGCCCCGACGTCGACGACGACGAGGACACGATCGAGGACTCGGACGAGGCCACTGAGGACATCGAGGTCACTGGGGCCACTGAGGCACCCAAGGCCTCCGAGGTCCCGGGTTCCACGGCCCAGGTCGCCCCGCCGCTCGACCACAAGAAGTAGCCGACCTCGGGTTCCGGGTCGCGGCCCGGAACCCGACGCAGGCGGACAGTGACCCGCGCAACACTGGGTTCACGCCGCAAGAGGTACGCTGCGCCCTCACCCACATGTGTGACTCGGGTGCGGGCGCAGTGTCATGACCAAACACACTGGTCAGCCGCACTTCGCTTGGCCCCCAGCGCGCGGGAGTCATGCGTTCACATCCGAAGCTAGCCGAGGAGACGGACCGACCGTGGCACCACCGGCCGGGCAGATCCGCCCAGGACGCTATTTGGCGTTCTTCATAGCAATCGTCGTTGTCCTGTATGCCCTGGTGTTCGCCACCGGCGACCGTCAGGCGAAGCCCAAACTGGGCATCGACCTGCAGGGTGGTACTCGTGTCTCGCTGACCGCGCGCACCGAGACCGGCGAGCCGTCCAAAGAGTCGCTCAACCTGGCTCGAGAGATCATCGAGGAGCGGGTCAACGGCACCGGTGTCAGCGGCGCCGAAGTCATCCTCGACGGGAGCAACATCATCATCACCGTTCCCGGTGAGCAGGGTGAGAAGGCCAAGGACCTCGCGCAGCCCGCGCAGCTCCGGTTCCGTCCCGTGATCGGCGCGCTTCCCGCCGCCCCGGCCGAGCAGACCCCGCCGCCGTCCTCCGGCGCGCAGCAGCCGCCCGCCTCCGGGGCAGTGCAGCCGCCCGCGAGCGGTGCCCCGACGACGGCGCCCGCGCCGTCCGCCGGTGCGCCCACCTCGGGTGCGCCGCAGGGCCGCCCGGCTCCGGCCGCGCAGCCCGCGCCGCCGTCGCAGCCCGCGCCGCCGCCCGCCGCCGAGAACGCCTGCACCAAGTACACCGCGCTGCTCAATGACCAGAAGACGCCGGTCGGGCAGCTGATCACCGCCGCGAAGGCCTGCCGCCAGGACCCGACGCTCGCGCCGGGCAAGGGTGCCGACGGCGCCGAGACGCCCGCGGACGCCGCGCTGCAGCAGGCCGCGCTGGCCACGCTCGACTGCGGCAAGAAAGACCCGCTGATCGGCAACGACGACCCGAAGCTCCCACTGGCCACGTGTGACCAGGACGGTCTCGAGAAGTTCATCCTCGGCCCGTCCTTCCTCGAGGGCAGCGAGATCGACAACGCCATCTCGCAGCCGGACCCGCAGGGTGTCGGCAACGTCGTCAGCGTCAGCTTCAAGAGCGAGGGCTCCCGGATCTGGTCGGAGTACACCGCCAGCCATGTCCAGCAGCGCGCCGCGTTCGTGCTCGACACCGCGGTCGTCTCCGCGCCGACCATCCAGGGCGCCATCAACGGCGACACCCAGATCACCGGCGGCGAGGGCGGCTTCAAGACCGCCGAGGCGCAGAAGCTGGCCAACGTGCTGAAGTTCGGCTCGCTGCCGCTGTCCTTCGAGTCCTCCGAGGCCGAGACCGTGTCCGCGACCCTCGGCCTGGCCTCGATGCAGGCCGGTCTGATCGCGGGCGGCATCGGTCTGCTGCTGGTCTTCATCTACTGCTTGTTCTACTACCGCGTGCTCGGTGTGCTGACGATCCTGTCGCTGGTGCTCTCCGCGGCGATCGTCTACGCGGTCCTGGTGCTGTTGGGCCGCTGGGTCGGGTTCACCCTCGACCTCGCGGGCATCGCCGGATTCATCGTGGCGATCGGTATCACGGCGGACTCGTTCGTCATCTTCTTCGAACGACTCAAAGACGAAGTGCGCGAAGGCAGGTCGTTCCGGTCCGGCGTGCCGCGCGCGTGGGTCCGGGCCCGGCGCACGATCCTCTCCGCCGACGCGATCCAGTTCCTGGCCGCCGCGGTGCTGTATGTGCTGGCCGTCGGCCAGGTCAAGGGGTTCGCGTTCACCCTGGGCATGGCCACCGTGCTCGACCTGATCGTGGTCTTCCTGGTGACCCACCCGCTGGTGGCGCTCGCCTCGAAGTCCAAGTGGCTGTCCAACTCGAAGCTCTCCGGCCTCGGAGCAGTCCAGCGGAACCAGCAGACCCTGCGCGCGGCGCGGGTCGGCGCGGGCACCGCCGCGAAGGAAGTGTGACGTGTCCACCCCCAAGAAGCAGAGCATCTTCGAGCGGCTCCACGTCGGCAACGGCGCGTTCGACATCGTCGGCAAGCGCAAGCGCTGGTACCTGATCTTCGGCGGCCTGATGCTCGTCTGCATCGTGTCGATCATCTTCCGCTGGTTCAACCTCGGCATCGACTTCGAGGGCGGCACCAAGATCCAGCTGCCGTCGGCGAGCGCGTCCGGGCAGATCTCGATCGAGCGGGTGGAGACCGTCTTCCAGGAGGCGATCAACAAGCCGCCCGCCGCGGTCCAGCAGGTCGGCACCGGCGCCAACTCGACCATCCAGATCAAGTCGGAGGCGCTGACCGTCGACGAGGTGCGGCTGGTCAAGAACGCGCTGTTCGAGCAGCTCAAGCCGCAGTCGCCCAGCGGTGAGTCCACGGTCGCGCAGATCAGCGACAGCGCGGTGTCGGGCACCTGGGGCGGGGAGATCTCGCGGCAGGCGTTGTGGGCGCTCGGCGTGTTCCTGGTCCTGGTGACGATCTTCCTCGCGCTGTACTTCGAGAAGTGGATGGCCGTCTCGGCGCTCGTCGCGCTGTTCCACGACGTCATCGTCGCGGCGGGCATCTACTCGATCGTCGGCTTCGAGGTCACGCCCGCGACGGTGATCGGTCTGCTGACCATCCTCGGCTTCTCGCTCTACGACACGGTCGTGGTGTTCGACAAGGTCAGGGAGAACACCCGCGGCCTGCTCGGCCTGACCCGGCGCACCTACGCCGAGACGGCGAACCTGGCGCTGAACCAGGTGCTGATGCGCTCGATCAACACCTCGATCATCGCGCTGCTCCCGGTCCTCGGGCTGCTCGTGATCGGTGTCGGTGTGCTCGGTGTCGGCACCCTCGGCGACCTTGCGCTCGTCATGGCCGCGGGCATGCTCGCGGGCGTGCTGTCGTCGATCTTCCTGGCGACCCCGCTCCTGGTCGATCTGAAGATGACCGAGCCGAAGTACAAGCAGCAGGCCGAGCGCGTGGCCCAACGCCGCGCGAACGTCGCCCGCAAGGCTGAGACCGCCGACAGCGCCGACAGCGTCGACGGGGACGAGGCGGAAACCGACCTCTCCGACGACGAGGCGCTCAACGCCGAACTGCGTCGGGAGAAGGCCATGGCGATCGCGGCGGGTGTCCCGTCCCGCACGCCGAAGGCGGCCGACGCGCGGCGCAAGGCCTCGGGAAGGCCCTCGGGCAAGAAGCGGCGCTGACGTGCGCCTGGAAGACGCGCTCACCCTGGTCCGGGAAGTCCCCGACTTCCCGGAACCAGGGGTGCTCTTCCGCGACCTGAGTCCGCTGCTGGCGGACGCGGACGCGTTCCGCGCGGTCACCGACGCTTTCGCCGCCGAGATCCCGGACGGCGTCAGCACGGTGGTCGCGCTGGAGGCCCGCGGATTCCTGTTCGGCGCCGCGCTGGCCGCCGTGCACGGATTCGGGCTGGTCACGGTCCGCAAGCCCGGCAAGCTGCCGGTCGTTGCCGACCGCGTCACGTACTCCCTCGAATACGGCACGGCCACCTTCGAACTGCCGGAAGGCGTGGTCGAGCCCGGTGCGGACGTCGTCATCATCGACGATGTGCTGGCCACCGGCGGCACGATCGAGGCCGCCGCGGGCCTGGTGGACCGGGCGGGCGCGAAGGTCGCGGCGGTGGCGGTCGTCGTGGAAATCGCCGCGCTGGGCGGTCGTGAGCGACTTGCAGGGCACAACTTGCGGGCGCTGCTCGTCGTCTGACATGGGCAGTTCGCCGCCCCAGCGGAAGTTCGTCACCCGTTCCGGCGTTATCCTCGGTATCCGGGTCACATGAGTGACCCGGGAGTCGTTCGCCATTGGCGACCGAACTTGCCGGGAGCACGGTTGTCCCATGAGGTAGACAGCGCGGCCCCAGGGGCCCATGAGCCGCTGACGCCCGCAGGACGGGAGCCGTCCGCCACCCGCCGAGTCCGCGCGCGCCTGGCCCGGCGCATCACCGCGCAGCGTGCGGCGCCGGTCAAGCAGGTCTTGGAGCCGCTGGCCGCGGTCCACCGCGAGCTGCACCCCAAGGCCGACCTGGCGCTGCTGCAGCACGCCTACGATGTCGCCGAGGAGGCGCACCGCAGCCAGCGGCGCAAGTCCGGCGACCCGTACATCACCCACCCGCTGGCCGTGGCGACGATCCTGGCCGAGCTGGGCATGGACACCACGACGCTGGTCGCGGCCCTGCTGCACGACACCGTCGAGGACACCGACTACTCCATCGACGGCCTGCGTGCCGACTTCGGCGACGAGGTCGCGCACCTGGTCGACGGCGTCACCAAGCTCGACAAGGTGCAGCTGGGCTCCGCCGCCGAGGCCGAGACCATCCGCAAGATGGTCATCGCCATGGCGCGGGACCCGCGCGTGCTGGTCATCAAGCTCGCCGACCGGCTGCACAACATGCGCACCATGCGGTTCCTGCCGCCGGAGAAGCAGGCCAAGAAGGCCCGCGAGACCCTTGAGGTGCTGGCCCCGCTGGCGCACCGGCTGGGCATGGCCACGGTCAAGTGGGAGCTGGAGGACCTCGCGTTCGCCATCCTGCAGCCCAAGAAGTACGACGAGATCGTCCGGCTCGTGGCGAACCGGGCGCCCTCGCGTGACACCTATCTGCGCACAGTGGTCGAGCAGCTCGGCGCCGACCTCCAGGGCTCGCGGATCACCGCGAAGGTCGAGGGCAGGCCCAAGCACTACTACTCGATCCACCAGAAGATGATCGTCCGCGGCCGCGACTTCGACGACATCCACGACCTGGTCGGCGTGCGCCTCCTGGTCGACGACGTGCGCGACTGCTACGCCGCCATGGGTGTGGTCCACGCGCTGTGGCAGCCGATGCCGGGCCGGTTCAAGGACTACATCGCCCAGCCGCGCTTCGGCGTCTACCAGTCGCTGCACACCACGGTGATCGGCCCGGACGGCAAGCCGCTGGAAGTGCAGATCCGCACGCACGAGATGCACCGCACCGCCGAGTACGGCATCGCCGCGCACTGGCGCTACAAGGAGACCAGGGGCACCCACAGCGGCACCGACGTCGACGAGATGGCGTGGATGCGCCAGCTGCTCGACTGGCAGCGTGAGGCGGCCGACCCGGGGGAGTTCCTGGAGTCGCTGCGCTACGACCTGGCCGCCCGCGAGATCTTCGTCTTCACCCCGAAGGGCGACGTCGTCACGCTGCCCGCCGGGTCCACGCCGGTCGACTTCGCCTACGCGGTGCACACCGAGGTCGGGCACCGGTGCATCGGCGCCCGAGTCAACGGCAGGCTCGTCGCGCTTGAGCGCAAGCTGGAGAACGGCGAGGTCATCGAGATCTTCACCTCGAAGGCCGAGGGCGCGGGACCGTCGCGCGACTGGCTGGCCTTCGCCGGGTCCCCGCGCGCCCGGGCGAAGATCAAGCAGTGGTTCGCCAAGGAGCGCAAGGAAGAGGCGATCGAGGCAGGCAAGGACGCGATCACCAAGGAGGTGCGCCGGGTCGGCCTGCCCATGCAGCGGCTCGTGTCGGCCGAATCGGTGAACGCACTGGCCCGTGAGCTGCGCTATCCCGAGGTCAGCGCCCTGTACGCGGCGGTGGGGGAGGGCCACACCTCGGCCCGCCACGTCGTGCAGCGGCTCGTGGCCCTGCTCGGCGGTGTCGAGCACGCCGAGGAGGAACTGGCCGAGCGCGCGACGCCGTCCACGATCACCCGGCGCCGCAGCTCGGGCGACGCGGGTGTGCTGGTCAAGGACGCGAGCGACGTGTGGGTCAAGCTGGCCCGCTGCTGCACCCCGGTGCCCGGCGACGACATCCTGGGCTTCGTGACCCGCGGCGGCGGCGTGAGCGTCCACCGGACGGACTGCACCAACGCCGACGACCTGCTGGGTTCCCCGGAGCGGCTGCTGGAGGTCGAGTGGGCGCCCTCGGAGTCGTCAGTGTTCCTGGTCGCCATCCAGGTCGAGGCGCTCGACCGGCACCGACTGCTGTCGGATGTGACGAAGGTGCTGGCCGACGAGAAGGTCAACATCCTCTCCGCCTCGGTGACGACGTCGCGGGACCGGGTGGCGGTGTCGCGCTTCTCGTTCGAGATGGGCGACCCGAAGCACCTGGGGCACGTGCTCAAGGCGGTCCGCAGCATCGAGGGCGTCTACGACGTCTACCGCGTGACGTCAGCGTCTTAGCGGTGTCCGTTTCGTACAAGACCGGACGAGCGCACGGAGTTACGTTGGTTTGGTGACTTCCTTCGACCGTGCTGAAAAGTTCGTCCTGCTCAACGCCCGCCTGCTCGACCGCAGGCGGTTCGAGTTCCTGTTCGGCTCCGGTGACGCGTCGGCCGTCGTCGCGGCGCTGGATGCGTACCGCAATCCCGACGGCGGCTACGGCAACGCGCTGGAGCCCGACGGCCGGGGCCCGGGCAGCCAGCCAGTGACCGTGCTGACGGCCCTGAACGTCCTGAGCGAGGTCGGCGCCCCACCTGATGGTGTCGCCGAGTACCTGGAGTCCATCAGCGCCCCGGACGGCGGTGTCCCGTTCGTCCACCCCAACGCCCGCGACTACCCGAGGGCGCCGTGGTGGGAGGTGCCGGAGACCTACGAGGGTTCGCTGCTGCCCACGGCCAACCTCGTCGGGGCCCTGTGGCGCGCCGGTGTCGAGCACCCGTGGGTCGATCGGGCGGCCGAATTCTGCTGGCCCCGCATCGAAGCGCTGACGGCCACGCATCCGTATGAGGCCCTGGCCTGCGTGGAGTTCCTGGACCACGCCCCGGATCGGGCCCGGGCGGAGAAGGCGGCCGAACGCATCGGGACGATGGTCCGGGACAACGGGTTCGTGCGACTCGGCGGCAGTGGGACGGTCCCGCCCGGCTACGCCGAGGGGGAGCTGCACGACCCGCACGACTACGCGTCCACACCGGACAGTCTCGCCGCACGCTGGTTCACCACAGCGGAACTTGAGGTGAGCCTGGACGCCCTGGTGATGGCCCAGCACGAGGACGGCGGGTGGCGGCCGAAGTGGGCCATCTGGACGCCGGTGACGGAGTTCGAGTGGGCCGGGGTGCTGACGGTGAACGCGCTCAGGACGTTGGCGACGTACCGCCGGTCAACGCGGTGAGCGTGGTTCCCGCCAGCACCCTCACCTCGCGGGCCAGGTGCGCCTGATCGGTGAAACCCTCGCGGTAGGCGACATCGGCGAACGGCAGTCCCGCCCTGGCCCGCCGCACCGCCCGGTCGAAGCGCAGGACGCGGTGCAGGACCTTGGGCCCATAACCGAACGCCGCGAGACTGCGCCGCCGAAGCTGACGTTCGCCAAGCCCCACGGTGTCCGCGATGGCCCGCACGGACCCGGTGTGCTCGGCCAGTTCCCGGACCTGGCCGATCATCGGGTCGACGTGGGCGGGGAACGCGTCGAGCAACACCTGACGCGGATCCTCGGCCGCACCAAGCCGCTCGGCCAACTCCCGGCCGTCGGGGCGCAAGGCGTCGAGGTCGATCCTGCCGTCGCGTAACTCGTCGGCTGGCACGCCCAAGGCGATGGCCCCCGGTTCGAACCGCAGCCCGACCATGGTCCCGGGTTCCGAGGTGCTGATCTGCGCCTCGGTGTCCGGCCCCGCCACGAACAGCCTGCCGGTCTCCCGCTGCCAGATGACGTCGGCACACCCGTCCGGCACGATCCGCTGGGTGGCTCGGGCCGTGAGGGTTCGCGACCACAGGCAGGCGATGCCTGGGTGGTCGACAGGCCACTCACGGTAGGTCATCCACCGAGTGTGCCGGCGCGGTACGACAGTCCGCGGGCTACGGCAGATTCGCCACGAACCGGGTGATCGCCTCGGTGCGCAACCGCTGAGCCAGTTTCCCCTGCGGCGCGACCGAAGCAAGCTGGAACAGCGGCCGTTCCGGTGCGGCCTCACCCCGAGCCTCCGCGCGCAGCTGAGCCACAAGCAGTTGCGAGAACACCAATCCGCTCGTGTTCTCGCTCCCCGCGAGCGCGTCCGCCAACCGCCGCAGCGCGAGGATGCCGAGTTCCCGCCCGCCCGTGCCCGAGTACGCCGCGAGGGCGATGTTGATGGACTTTCCCTTGGCGCCGACCAGAAGCCCGACCGTGCGCACACCACGCACGTCGGTCACCAGCAAGTCGAGGCGTTCGACGGCGCGCAGGTCGACGACCTTGCTGCCGATCGTCTCCGCCACCACGCGGGTGCCCTGCAGCCAGATCCGCCGACGCGCGGTCATCCAGGTCAGCAGGGCGAGTGTCCCGGCGACCACGGCCGCGGTGATCAAGCCGGGGGTCTGTCCGAAGATCAGGCCGACGACACCGCCGACGGCCGCGCCGAACAGCAGGGCGACCGCGACGGTCACGCAGCCTCGGCGCCGCGACGGGTCGGCCAGGGTCAGCGGGATCCGCTCCGGCTCGACCGGAGGCTGGGGGTCGGTCATCGTCAGATGCCGCGGCCGCGGCCGCGGTGCGCCGAGGACGGGTCGGTCAGGTCGATCATCCCGGTGAGGAACGGGTTGCTGACCCGCTCGCGGCCGATCGTCGTGGTGGGCCCGTGGCCCGGGAGGACCACCGTCTCGTCGTCGAGCGGCAGGATCTTCGAGCGCAGCGACGCCGTCATCCGGTCCATCGACCCGCCGGGCAGGTCCGTGCGGCCGATCGACCCCGCGAAGAGGGTGTCGCCGGAGAACAGCAGCAGGCCGCCCTCCTCGGTGGTCGAGCGGAACGCCACCGACCCCTCGGTGTGGCCGGGGGTGTGGTCGACGGTCATCTTCAGGCCCGCGAGGTCGAGTTCGACCCCGTCGGCCATCTCCTTGACCTCGCGCGGCTCACGCATCTCCAGGCCGCCGAAGAACGACGCCGCCTCACGGCTCATGCCGCGCATCGGGTCGGTGAGCATGTAGCGGTCGTCCGGGTGGATCCACGCGGGCACGTCGTTGCCGTCGCAGACCGGGGTCACCGAGTAGGTGTGGTCGAGGTGCCCGTGGGTCAACAGCACCGCGACGGGCGAGAGCCGGTGCTTGCGCAGCGCCTCGGCGATCGGCTCCTCGGCGTCCTGACCAGGGTCGATGATCACACACTGGCCGCCCTCCTCGGGCGCGACGAGGAAGCAGTTGGCCTGGAAGGCCCCAGTCGGAAAGCCGACGACGAGCACGGCGGAACCTCCGGTCGACGGGATTCTTGGCAAGCTCTCAGCCTAGTGGGGCGTCCCACCACACGGTTCTTACCGGGGGTCCCCATAGACTGCGCGCCTGCCAGGAACGTGTAGGTCAGGGAGGGTGCCAGGTGCCGACTAACGAGCAGCGCAGAGAGGCGGCCAAGCGCAAGCTGGAACGTCAGCTGGCGAACAGGGCCGAACGCGCGCGCAAGCGCCGGATCTTCGGTGTGGTGGGCACCGTGGTGGCCGTCGTGGCCGTCGTGGGACTTGTCTATTGGCTCGCCAACCGCGGCGACGATCCGGTCACCCCGGCGGACGCCTCCACCTCGCCGAGCGCCGACGCCGAGGCGCCGGTGGACACCCCGGCGAACATCCCGACCGGGCTCGCGCCCGCGCCCAAGCGGCCGCAGGCGCTGCCGGCGAAAGCCACCTGCGAGTACCCGGCCGAGGCGGAAAAGCCCGCGGCCAAGCCCGCGCAGGCGCCGCCCACGGCCGACATCTCCGCCGAGGGCACCGTCGTGGCGACCGCGAACATCGCGGGCGGCGACGTCAAGCTGACCCTGGACCGCGCGCTCGCGCCGTGCACGGTGAACAGCTTCGTGAGCCTGGCCAAGCAGGGCTACTTCAACGACACCCGCTGCCACCGCCTCACCACCAGCGACGGCCTGCAGGTCCTGCAGTGCGGCGACCCGTCGGCCACCGGCAGCGGCGGCCCCGGCTACAGCTTCGACGACGAGGTGTTCCCCGAGCTGAAGTACGGCCGCGGCATCCTCGCCATGGCGAACGCGGGCAAGAACCCGCAGACGAACAAGGGCACCAACGGCAGCCAGTTCTTCATCGTCTACGGCACCGCCGAACTGCCCCCGAACTACTCCGCCTTCGGCACGATCGACGCCGAGAGCCTCAAGAAGATCGACGAGATCGCCAAGACGGGCACCACCCGCAAGGGCTCCCCGGGCGACGGCTCGCCGAAGAACCCGGTCACCATCAGCACGGTGACGGTCGCCTGACCATGAACCGCACCACCGCGACCGGGCTGCTCCTCGCCTGCCTGACCCTGACCGCCTGCGGGTCGGCTGTGTCGGGCAGCCCGGTCGGGGTGGAGTCGGCCCCGACCACGTCGGAGAAGTCGGCCAACTCCGCGCCGGCGACCACCGCCGCCGCCGGAACGCCGTGCCGGTACAAGACCAGCACCGGTCAGCCCGCCCCTGAGGGCAAGGACGTCGGCAAGCCGGCAGAGCGGGCGAAGGACAAGCCCGCCACGGTGACGCTCACGACCAACCTGGGTGCCATCGCGATCACCCTGGCGACCGACACGGCGCCGTGCACCAGTCGCAGCATCGCCCACCTGGCGGCGAAGAAGTACTTCGACGACACCCCGTGCCACCGGCTCACCGCCGCCGAGAGCCTCTCGGTCCTGCAGTGCGGGGACCCGACCGGCCAGGGCGCCGGCGGCCCGGGGTACACGGTGCAGGACGAGAACCCAGGCCACCTGAAGCCTTCCGGCGTCGGCGAGACGGTGATCTACTCGCGCGGCACGGTCGCGATGGCCAACACCGGCCGCCCTAACAGCGGCGGAAGCCAGTTCTTCCTGGTCTACCGCGACTCCAAACTGCCCCCGACCTACGCGGTTCTGGGAACCATCGACGACGGGGGCCTCGCGGTGCTGGACAAGATCGCCGCGGGTGGCATCACGCCGCAGATGGGCGAAGAGGACGGCGCACCGACAGTGCCGGTCAAGATCCAGAAGGCCACGATCGCGGAGTAAGTCGACCCAGCGCCACGGCACGGCCCGGCCCGGTGCGGGGCATGCTTGGCGGGTGCGATCACCTTTGATCCTGAGGCGGATGCCGCCTACGTCGAAATCGTCGAGGAAGTCGGGCACGGCGAGGCCACGACCCAAGTCATTGTCGAGAGTGATCGGATTCGGTTGGGCGAGATCATCCTCGAGCTCGACCCGGGACGGCCGTCTGCTCGGCGTCGAGGTGCTCGGGGCCAGTGCTCTGCTTCGGCCCGCCACTGTGGCAGGCGCCGAACGCCCTAGTCCTCCCGCACCGCCACCAACGCGGCCAACGCCGTCGTGACCGGCACCGCCGCCACCAAGCCGATGCTGCCCACCAGCGTCCGCACGATCTCCTGCGCGATCGACTGCGACCCCAGCAGCGCGCCCAGGCCCACGTCCGACAGCGACGAGTACAGCAGCACCGGCAGAGCCGCGCCCGCGTAGGCCATCACCAGGGTGTTGACCGCCGATGACACGTGGTCGCGGCCGATCCGCAGGCCCGCCGCGTAGAGCTCCCGCCACGTCAAGGTCGGGTTCGCCGCCCGTAGCTCCCACACCGCACTGGTCTGGGTGACGGTCACATCGTCGAGCACGCCGAGGGCGCCGATCACGATGCCCGCCAGCAGCAGCCCGCGAGTGTCTATGCCGGTGCCCAGTGCCCCCACCAGGTTCGCTGTCTCCTCGTCCAGGCCGGTCAGCCGTGACGCCGCCGCGAAGAGAGCGCTCAGTACGCCGATAAGAGCCAGGCTGACCATCGTCCCCAAGACCGCCGTCGTGGTCCGCGCGGAGAAGCCGTGGGTCAGGTAGAGGACCGCGAACATGATCACGCCCGCGCCCGCGATCGCCACCAGCAGCGGGTTCTCCCCACCGAGGATGGCCGGGAGCACGAACAGCAGCAGCACCGCGAACGTCAGCCCCAAGCCGGTCAGCGCCTTGAGTCCCTGCCAACGCCCGAGGACCAACACCGCGGCGGCGAACAGAAGGGCGAGCACGGCGAGGGGCATGCCGCGCTGGAAGTCGACGAGTTGGTAGGAGCCGCCGCTGAGGGGGTCGCCGCCGCCGTAGCTGAGCACGACGTCGTCGCCCACCGCGAAGCGCGGGGTGCTCGGTTCCAACGGGACGGCCGTGCGGATCTCGCTGCCCGAGGCCTGCCCGTCGCTCATCTTCACCGTGACCGTCAGGCATTGGTCGGGGCTCGGCTCGGTCCCCGGTTCGCCGCCGAACTGGCACGGCCCGGCCTCCGCCGCGGTCACCGTGCCGAGCACCGGCTCTTGGCCGGACCCGACGCTCTCAGGTCCGTCGCCGGTGGGGAACAGCAGCACCATCCCGATGACCGCGGCCAAGGCGAACGGTGACACCAGAAACGCGAGAAGCCGCCGCACCGGCGCCGAAGCCGGGGTGGCCGGTCCGTGTCCATGCCCGTGGCCGGTTACCGCGATGTCGTCATCGGGATCGCGGCGACGGCGACGGCCCGCGCCATCCGATTCGGGGCCACGGCCCGCCGTGTGCCTGCCCCTGGAGGCGCGCTCCGGCTCGTCGTCCGCGCGCACGCGCGGGATCGGCCGCGTCTCCCAGTCATCCACCGCCCAATCCTCTCAGGACTGGCCTGCACCCGCGGATCAGGGGAACAGCACTCGCCGGGCGATCCACGCGATGTCGGCGGCGGTTTCCTCCGGGCTGCCCGAAGGCTGCATGACATGGCTGAGCACCACGCGCACGACCGTGTCGATCGCCGCGTCGAACTCCCAGGCGGTGAACGGGAGCCGGAACGGCCGCATCCGGTCGGCCACGACGGCCTTCGCGGTGCTCAGCAGCGACTCCGCGTGGGTGGTCAGCAGCGGCAGCAGTTCGGTATCTGCGCCGTGGGTCGCGGAGACGATGGCGCGCAACAGGGTGTTGCCCTCGGCCAGTTCGAGGACGCCGCGCACCGCCGCGGTGATCGCGGCGATCAGGTCCTCGGGGTGGTCGTCGAACGCCCGGTCGACGACCGCGAGGAACCGCCCCAGCTCGTCGAGCACCATGGCCTTGGCCAGGGCGGGCTTGGTCCCGATCTCGTTGTACACCGTCTGACGGCTCACCCCGACCTCGTCGGCGAGCCGCGACATCGTCACCGACGCCCAGCCCGACCGGGTGGTGAGGGCGGCCGCGGCGGCGATGATGCGCTGTCGCTGCGGGCCACCGGCCGCGACGTCGGTCGATTCGGCCATCGTCACGACGTTCATGCTAGGCGGCACCTTCCCGAGCGCTGAATGCGAGCGCCTCCGACCAGTCGCCGCGCCCGGCGATTCGCTTGCGGAACTTCATCACCTCGCGCGGACGGTCAACTGTCAGCGCACCCACGATCCGGTCCCCCCGGCGATAGAGAGCCGTGAACGTATCGGTGTCCACCACGCGGACCTCGTCGCACTCCGGGGTGCCGACGAACTGGATGCGGTGGCCGTACCAGTCCGACCAGAAATAGGGGACCGGCGCGAGCCCACGCGCCGACGCCGGGTCAAGGGCGTGCCGGGCGGCGGCCGCGCCCTGCTCCGCGGCGTTGGTCCAGTGTTCGAGTCGCATGAGGTCGCCGTCGAAGAGCGGGTTGGGGACGTGCGCGACGTCGCCCGCCGCGTACACGCCCGGCACGCCGGTCCACAGCGTCTCGTCGCAGAGCACGCCGCCGTCGCGTTCGTGCAGGGGCACGCCACTTCCGCGCAGCCACCCGGTCGCGGGTGCCACGCCGGTCCCGACCACGACCAGGTCGGCTCCCAGCACGGTCCCGTCGTCCAGCCGGACACCGGTCACCCGACCGTCGGCCGACTCGATGGCCGCGACGCCGACGCCCAGCCGCAGGTCCGTCCCGTTCGCGCGATGCAGGTCCGCGCACACCGTGCCCGCGTCGACTCCGATCGACCGGCTCAGGGGCAGCGACGCCGCCTCCACGACGGTCACCTCGTGCCCGCGCGCCCGAGCCGCCGAGGCCACCTCGGAGCCGATGAAACCCGCGCCGACCACAACCGTCCGCGCACCCCGGTCGAGCGCCGACCGGATCGCCACGGCGTCGTCCGCGGTGCGCAGCTGGTGCACCCCCGCGACACCGGACGTGCCCGGGAACGGCCGCGGGGACGCGCCGGTCGCGATGATCACCGCGTCGTACGGGATCGTCCGCCGCCCGACCGACACCTCGCAGGCGACCGTGTCGAGCGTTTGCGCGGGCGTGCCGAGCAGCAGCCGCACGCCCAGCTCGTCGCGCAGCTCGGCCTCGCCGCGGAACGGCCGGACCTCCGTCGGGCCGTCGGTGCCGAGGAACGCCTTGGACAGCGGCGGCCGGTCATAGGGCAGGTGCGGTTCCGCGCCGATCAGCGTGATCGGTCCGGTGTGCCCCGCCCGGCGGGCCGACTCCACCGCGCGCAGCCCCGCGAGCGAGGCACCGACCACGACGAGGTCCACGGGTCAGCCGTCCAGGCTCAGGGCGAGGACCGGGCAGGCGTCCACCGCGGCGAGCACCGCTGTGCGGTGCTCCTCGCCAGGAGTCCCGTCGAGGACCGTCACGGTCCCGTCGTCGCCGACCTCGAAGAAGTCCGGCGCCATCGCCTCGCACATGCCCAGGCCCTCGCAGCGGGCTCGGTCGGCCACGATCCGCATCACACGCCCACCTTCGTCACCGGCCGGAAGTCGATCTTCTCCCGCACACCGCAGTCCGGGCAGCACCAGTTGTCCGGCACCGAGCTCCACGGCGTGCCCGCGGGGAAGCCTTCGCGCGGGTCGCCGACAGCTTCGTCGTAGACGTAGTCGCAGCCCGGGCACTGGCCGACGTGGATCAGGTTCGCGGGTGTGCGGACCTGATCCACATCGGTGTCCGCGCGGCCCTCCGTGGTCGACGTGGCGGCCGTGCCGTATTTGGCCAGGATCTTGTCGCGCTTGCGAGGCGCGATGTTCGCCTTGGTGAGGTCGCCGCCGAAGTGCGCGACCACCCGCGGGTCCATGACCCGCCGCCACACGGGCGGGACCATGGCGAGCACGATCATGCCCGCGTAGCCGGTCGGCAGCACCGGGGACTCCTCGAAGTCGCGCAGCGTCTGGTAGCGCCGCGTCGGGTTCGCGTGGTGGTCGCTGTGCCGCTGCAGGTGATAAAGCAGCACGTTGGTGGCGATGTTGTTGGAGTTCCAGCTGTGGCTCGGGGCCACGCGCTCGTAGCGTCGGCGGTCCGGTGGGCCGACCTGCTCCCGCAGCATCCCGTAGTGCTCCAGGTAGTTGACGACCTCCAGCAGCGAGAACCCGACCACGGCCTGGATGAGCAGGTACGGCAGGATCCCGACGCCGAAGGCGATGATCATCGCGCCCCACAGCGCCGCGGACATCAACCAGGCGTTGAGCACGTCGTTGCCCAGGCGGAACGGGTGCTGGTCGCGGCGGGCGTAGCGCTTCTTCTCCAGGTGCCAGGCGCTCTTCACCGAGCCGAAGACCGTGCGCGGCCAGAACTGGTAGAGGTTCTCGCCCATCCGGCTGCTGGCCGGGTCCTCCGGCGTCGCGACCCGCACGTGGTGGCCGCGGTTGTGCTCGATGTAGAAGTGGCCGTAGAAGCTCTGCGCCAGGGCGATCTTGGACAGCCAGCGCTCGTGGCTCTCCTTCTTGTGGCCGAGTTCGTGGGCGGTGTTGATGCCGATCCCGCCGATGCAGCCGATGGAGATGGCCAGGCCGACCTTCTCGACCACCGACAGGCTGTCCCCGCCGATCAGGGAGAACGCGGTGATGAAGCCCGCGTACTGGATCGGCAGGAACGCGTAGGTGATCCAGCGGTAGTACTTGTCCTTCTCCAGCGCGTCGATCACGTCGTCCGGCGGGTTCGACCGGTCCAGACCGGCGATGAGGTCGATCGCGGGGACGATCACCAGGATCACCACCGGCCCCAGCCACAGCCACACCGCCCAGTCGGTGACCTGGTGCAAGCCGATCGCGAGGAACGCCAGCGACGGCACCACCAGGCCGATCAGCCAGAGGTAGCGCTTGCGGTCGGTCCACGTCTCGGTCGAGCTCTGCGAAACGGTCCCGGTGTCCTGTCCTGGCCTCATTGCCCTCGCCTCCCGGATGTTGATTGGACAAAACCATAGCTTTTGTAAAACAGATTTGACAAGGGGTGAGTTTTTGTAAACCACCGATCGGGTCGTTGACACCGTGTTCGAACATGTGTTCGACTAAGGTCGTGCGATGGGATGGGCAGCGGGTCGGTAGTGCGGACGAGCAGGCACTTCCCGGCCTGCCCGGTCTGGTGCGCAGCGTGCGGACGCCGGAGTTCGCGGGCATGGTCTTCCACGAGGTGCTGGCCAAGTCCGTGCTCAACCGGGTGCCGGGTGGCTCGCCGATGCCGTTCCAGTGGACGGTCAACCCGTACCGCGGGTGTTCGCACGCGTGCGGCTACTGCCTGCACGGCGACACCCCGATCCTGATGGCCGACGGCTCCACGAAGCCCATCTCGGCGCTGCGCGTGGGCGACCGCGTCTACGGCACGCAACGCCGGGGCAGCTACCGGCACTACGTGCCGACCGAGGTGCGCGACCACTGGTCCACGGTCAAACCCGCCTACCGGGTCACGTTGGAGGACGGCACCTCCCTGATCGCGAGCGGCGACCACCGGTTCCTCACCGAACGCGGCTGGAAACATGTCACCGGGACGGTCGCGGGCCCGGGCAGGCGCCCGCACCTGACGGCGGGCAACAAGCTCATGGGCACCGGCCGCTTCGCCGCGCCGCCCAAGGACACCGCCGACTACCGCCGCGGCTACTTGTGCGGAATCGCCCGCGGCGACGGCGGGGGAGCGCCCGCCGACGAGATCCACGCGCGCGTCGCCGAGTACCTGACCGGCGACCTGGCGCAGAGCCTGCCGGTCCCGTGGCCGCAAGCGCCGACCGACGAGTGGCGCAAAGGCCTGCTGGCGGGCGTGTTCGACAGCGACGGCACCTTCGCCAACCGGATCGTCCGGTTCCGCAACCTCGGCGCGAAGGCCGCCGCCGCGGTCCTCGAAGCGTTGGCGCACTTCGGTTTCCAACACGCGGTGGAGGAGCGCAGGGCCCCCGAGGGCCGCTGCTGTGTGCGCGTCGACGGTGGACTCGCCGAGCACCTGCGGCTGTTCCACACCATCGGCCCGGCCGTCGCGGCCAAGCGCACGATCGACGACGCCGCGATCAAATCCGCGGCCCGCCTGGGCGTGGTCGAGATCCAGGCGCTGGGCATCGACCTGCCGCTGTTCGACATCACCACCGGCACCGGAGACTTCATCGCCGACGGCGTCGTCAGCCACAACTGTTTTGCCCGCGCCAGCCACAACTATCTCGATCTCGACGCGGGCCACGACTTCGACAGCCAGATCGTGGTCAAAGTCAACGCCGCCGAGGTGCTCGCCAAACAGCTCCGCGCGCCGCGCTGGACCCGCGAACGCGTCGCCATGGGCACGAACACCGATCCCTACCAGCGCGCCGAGGGCCGCTACGGGCTGATGCCCGGGATCATCCGCGCGCTGGCCGACACGGGGACGCCGTTCTCCATCCTGACCAAGGGCACGGTCTTGTCCCGAGACCTGCCGCTGCTCACGGCGGTCAGTTCCGACGTCGCGGTCGGCGTCGGTGTCTCCATCGCCCTGCTCGACCGCGAACTGCAGCGCGGACTCGAACCCGGCACCGCCTCCCCGCAGGCCCGACTCGAGTTGGTCCGCCGAATCACCGACGCCGGTTTGCCCTGCGCGGTCTTCGTGGCCCCGGTCCTCCCGGGCCTCACCGACTCCAGGGAACAGCTCGATTCCCTCCTCGCCGAGATCGCCGCGGCGGGAGCAACGGGGGTGACAGTGCTTCCTTTGCATCTACGCCCAGGCGCGAAGGAATGGTTCGCGAAGTGGCTGGCACGTGATCATCCGGCGCTGGTCCCGTTGTACCGACGTATCTACGGGACAAGAAGCACCGCAGACCTCGCCTACCGCCGCGCGCTCGACACCCGAGTCGGCCCGCTCCTGCGCGCACACGGCTTCGCCGGCCGAGACCCGGTCGCCCCTTCCTGGCCGCGCGGCAGCCTGCCCTCGCGGGCGGAGGCGCCGTTGGTCCAGGAGCAGCTGACCCTGCTCTGACCGGCAGGCCATGATCGGACGGAAAGCGTGCGGGTGGTGGCGCGCGGAGAGGTGTTGATCAAACAATCCGTACCCGTACCTGTTGGGGTACGGATTGTTCAGCGGGCCGCCCGCCCCGATCGTGGGTCTCCCTCAGCCCAGGAGACCCGCCAGTGTCGATCTTCCCCACCCACGTCACCCGGGGCGACTTCGCCGTGTCCGTCGACTCCCTGTCGGCGAAGGTGGACGCGCACGACAGCACCACCGTGGTCATCGGCACAACGCCGGGCTCGCGCCCGCAGACACTCACGATGGCCGCGCTCGGCCTGCCCGGCGGGGTGTCCGCGACCTTCTCGCCCCCGCTTCTGGCGGCGGGCGGGTCATCCCGGCTCACCCTGGTCTGCGGAAGCTGGACACCCGGCGGAATCCACCCGGTCACCGTCATGGGGACGAACATCGACGGGGAAGTCGCAGGCTGCTTCTTCTCCCTGACCATCACCGCCCCGGAACGCGAACCAGGCGGCGCGCGAGTGTGGCTCAACCCGGCCACCGAAACCGCCCAGGCGGGCTTCGCCGCCCAAACCCGCGTGACGGTGACCGGCGGGGGAGCGGTGCGCTTAGCCGTGCGGGACGCCCCCGCGGGATCGCGCGTAACCTTCAGCCCCACAGTGGTTTATGAGGGTGGCCGCGCGGTGGTCTGGATCTTCACCGCCCCCGACACCCCACCCGGGCGGCACCCCATCACCGTCTCCGCCACCAACGCCCGCGGCCAGTCAGGCACGGCGGTCTTCACCCTCGACGTGGCGACCTGGCGCTGACCCTCGCTTAGGGAGGAAGAGGGCAGGCCGACGAGTCATAGCGGGCCGAGGCAATGCCCTCGGCCCGCAAAGCGCCAGGTGACCCCAAGACAAATTCGGGGAGGCGGACTAGCCCTAGTCGGGCCACTCCCAGCGGACGCACAGGATCCCCGGACCGAAGTCCAGAGCCACCGTGTGCGCCTTCCCGTCCGGTGTGCACTCCAGCTTGCGCCGATTCGTCACCTGGTCGTCGCCGTCGACGGTGTACTGCTCGAGGTACGCGGGCAGTGCCGACGGGTCGAAGCGCAGTTCCAGAACGAACTCTCGAACCGGCGTGGTGAACTTGCGGCAGTAGCTGTCGTCGCCGCGCGAGTACGGCGGGCCGGGGTGCTTCAGCTCGTATTCGACGATCGCCGTCTCACCGCGGCTCAGCGGCTGGTCCAGCAGGAATTCCGCGGCGACCAGGCCGGCGCCCGCGTCCTGGGCGGATCGGCCCAGTCGGCAGCTCTCGCCCGCGGTGATCGTCGGGAACGGCCTGCCGGGCCGTTCGAGGTCGTAGACCATCACGGTCCGGTCCGCGCCGTCGTGTTCGGCGCGGAAGACCTGGCGGATGTTGATCGACTTCTCGCCGCGGTCGGCCGCGATCACCATGCGGTCGTGCTGGCTGAGTTTGGTCATGGCGGCGTCGGTCGTGAAGTCGATGCGCTTGAGCAGCTGCGAGACGGGCTCGCTGTTGCCCCACAGTGCCTCGACGGTCAGCCGCGACGACTCGCGGTTGACTCTGCCGCGCGGGCGGGGCGGTCCGAGCAGGGCGATAAGCGACCCGGTCGGCACGCACAGCACGTCTTCGAGATGGCCGAGCGCCGCGAGTGACTCGGCGCGCTCTGGCCTGCGTCTTCCCGACTGCCAGTAGCTCAGTGCCGTCACGCTGATCGAGACGCCGCGTGCCCGCAGTCGGTACTGAATACGGTCCAGACTGAGACCGCTGGCCTGGATCGCAGACCGCAGTGCCATGGGGAACGCGTCAGCCGCCAAAGAATCCGGCTCGGCCGTCATCGCATGGCGGACACTCCCGTTCTGGTGAAGTTCACGAACTGGCTCGCGGGTGATACCGCTACCCATGTTCACTCCCTGGGTTACCCCTTACGCCCTGACGGTCACAGTACGTCGTAGGCGTCCCTATGGGTAGCCACAGTGTTAATTCGTGGGTAACCGTTTCGCTGCCTTCAGTGACCAGATAGCCCTATCGGCCCTACTGCTATGCCCCCAAATGGGCCAATGTCTGCCACCGAACGGTTGACTACGATGGTCGCGCCCCATGGCGCTCTGTTGACTGCTAAGGCAGTCAAGTCCCAGGTGGAAACCTGCTCGACAGAACCAGGCGTCCATTGGCTAGCCTGACCTCTACACATGTTGCCCCGGTCGAAAATTCGCCTGGCGGCGTCCCACCATCTGGACAGGAGCGCGTCACCCGTGATCCGCACGCACGAGGCCGGAACACTCCGCGCCGAGCACGCTGGGCAGACCATCACCCTGAGCGGCTGGGTGGCCCGCAGGCGCGATCACGGCGGCGTGATCTTCATCGATCTCCGCGACGGCTCCGGCGTGGCCCAGGTCGTCTTCCGCGAGGGCGAGATGGCCGAGCGCGCCCACCGCCTGCGCGCCGAGTTCTGCGTCAAGGTCGTCGGCGAGGTCGCCGCGCGCCCCGAGGGCAACGACAACCCGGAGCTGCCGACCGGCGCCATCGAGGTCCTCGCCACCGAACTCGTGGTCCTCAGCGAGTCCGCCCCGCTGCCCTTCCCGCTCGACGACAACGTCACTGTCGGCGAAGAGGTGCGCCTGCGCCACCGCTACCTCGACCTGCGCCGCAGCGCCCCGGCCCGCGCGATGCGCATGCGCAGCGAGGCCAACCGCATCGCGCGCACGGTCCTGCACGAGGAGAACTTCCTCGAGATCGAGACCCCGACGCTGACCCGCTCCACCCCTGAGGGCGCCCGCGACTTCCTGGTCCCGGCCCGGTTGGCCCCCGGCTCCTGGTACGCGCTGCCGCAGTCCCCGCAGCTGTTCAAGCAGCTGCTCATGGTCGGCGGCATGGAGCGGTACTACCAACTCGCCCGCTGCTACCGCGACGAGGACTTCCGCGCCGACCGCCAGCCCGAGTTCACCCAGCTCGACATCGAGATGTCCTTCGTCGAGCAGGACGACGTCATCGCCCTCGGCGAGCGCATCATCTCCGCGCTGTGGAAGGAGCTGGCGGACTACGAGATCCCCAAGCCCATCCAGCGCATCCCGTACCTGGAGTCGATGGCCCGCTACGGCACCGACAAGCCAGACCTGCGCTTCGACCTCGAACTCACCGAGCTGACCGAGTTCTTCGCCGACACCCCGTTCCGTGTGTTCCAGGCGCCCTACGTCGGCTCCGTGGTCATGCCCGGTGGCGCGAGCCAACCCCGCAAGCAGCTCGACGCCTGGCAGGAGTGGGCCAAGCAGCGCGGCGCCCGCGGCCTGGGCTACGTGCTGGTCAACGAGGACGGCACGCTCGGCGGCCCGGTCGCCAAGAACCTGTCCGACGCCGAGCGCGAGGGTCTGGCCAAGGCCGCGGGCGCCGAGCCGGGCGACTGCGTCTTCTTCGGCGCGGGCGTCAAGTCCGAGGCGCGGGCCCTGCTGGGCGCCGCCCGCCTGGAGATCGGCAAGCGCTGCGGCCTGATCGACGAGTCCGCCTGGTCGTTCGTCTGGGTCGTCGACGCCCCGCTGTTCGAGGAGGCCTCCGCCGCGGTCAGCGCCGGTGACGTCGCCGTCGGCTCCGGCCAGTGGACCGCCGTGCACCACGCCTTCACCTCGCCGAACCCCGAGTGGATCGACCGGTTCGAGGAAGACCCGGGCAACGCCCTGGCCTACGCCTACGACATGGTCTGCAACGGCAACGAGATCGGCGGCGGCTCGATCCGTATCCACAGCAAGGCCGTGCAGGAGCGCGTCTTCAAGATGATGGGCATCAGCGAGGAGGACGCGCGGGAGAAGTTCGGCTTCCTGCTCGACGCCTTCGCCTACGGCCCGCCCCCGCACGGCGGCATCGCCTACGGCTGGGACCGCATCGTGGCCCTGCTCGCAGGCGAGCCGTCGATCCGCGAGGTCATCGCGTTCCCGAAGTCCGGCGGCGGCTACGACCCGCTGACGGCCGCGCCCGCGCCGATCACCCCGGAACAGCGCAAGGAGGCGGGCGTCGACTTCAAGCCCGCCAAGGTGGAACCCAAGCCCGAAGAGGCGTAAGTGCTCCACCTGCGGGTGGTGTGTCCGCCCGAAAATCGCACGGCCGCGCTCGACTTGCTCTGCACGCATGTCGGTGCGACCCATGTCGTGCTGTTCCCGGGCGCCGCGGTCCAGCCCGCGGGCGACGTCATCGAAGCCGACGTCGCCCGCGAGGCCGCCGACGAGATCCTCGCCGCGCTGTGTTCACTGGGCATCGACCACAGCGGGGGCATCACCCTTGAGCAGATCGACACCGCGATGTCCGACGCCGCCGACCTCGCCGAGCGCGAAGCTCCCGGCGAGGCGGCGGACGCGGTGGTGTGGGAGGAACTCATCTCGCGGACGGGCGAGGAGTCCCGCCTCAACGCCACCTACCTGGCCTTTCTCATCATCGCGTGCCTGCTGGCCGCGGTCGGCGTGATCACCGATTCGCCGATCACGATCGTCGGCGCGATGGTGGTCGGGCCGGAGTTCGGACCGCTCGCCGCGGTCGCCGTCGGGCTGGTCCGGGGGCGCTGGGACCTCGTGCGGCGCGCGAGCCTGGCGCTGGGTCTGGGTTTCCTGGTGGCCATCGCGGTCACCGCGGGCGGCACCTGGCTGGGCTGGACGGCCGGGCTGTTCGACGCGAGCGTCATCGTCGGCGATCATCAGGTCGACTTCGTCTACGAGGTCGGGCCGTGGTCGCTGATCGTGGCCGTGCTGGCGGGCGCCGCGGGCATGCTGTCGATGACCTCGGCGAAGTCCGCGGCCCTGGTCGGTGTGTTCATCTCGGTCACCACTGTGCCCGCCGCGGGCTACATCGCCGTCGCCGCGATCCTCGGCGAATGGCAGAAGGTGTTGGACTCGGCCGGTCAGCTGACGATCAACCTGCTGGGCATCGTGGTCGCCGCTTCGGCGGTGCTGATGGTGCGCCGGAGCAGGCGATTCGCCAACGACGCGGCACGCCCGTTATCGCCTGGCTGAGTTTCAAACCTAGGTCTCACGGTCTGGGAGCACGACACCCGTTCTGGCTTCGTGCCGTGATTTCTCGACCGCCCCCTCCCTCTGGATCGTCGCGTACCACTACGGTCCTCGGGGACACCCAAGGCCCGATCTTGGGGACCTACGATCGGGAGTAGGGTCAGAGGAGATGAGTGTGGAGATCGCCGCCGACCCACCGGAGACGAACGAAACCGTGACGTCACCGGACCAGCAGGCGGAGGTACTGGCGACTGTCGTCGCAGCGGAATCAGTGCTCACCAAGCGGTTCGGGGCCCGGATCCAGCTCGGCGAACCGGAGGACCTCGGCGGCAGTGAACGCTCCATCGTCTTACGCGTGAAGGTGGCGTCGAGCCCCTTCTCCCTCCCACGCACCCTCGCCGTCAAGCGCTACGTCCAGCCGCCGGGCACCACCCCGCGCGACAGCTGGATCCGCGAAGCCGTGAGCTATCAGCTCTTCACAGCGTTGACCGCCGAAGACCGCATGTGCCCGGAACTGTTCGCCCACGACGGCGACACCCGCCTGCTGGTCATGGAAGACCTGGGCCGCGCCCCGACTCTCGCGGGCAAGTTGCACGGCACCGACGCGCGCGCCGCCGAGGGCGCGCTGCTGTCCTGGGCCCGCTCACTGGGCCGCCTGCACGCCACGACGGCGGGCCGCGAAGCCGACTTCGACGCCCTGCTGCGCAGGCAGAGCCCACCCAGCGCCAAGGACCCCCTCGCCGAACACGGCCCCACCGCCGTCGCGGCTTTGCCCGCGTTGCTGGCAAGCGAGTTCGGCATCGAGACAAGCGCCGCGGCCGCCGAGTTCGCCCAGGGCACCGTGGCGTTGCTGGACAACAACAGGCACCGCGCGTTCAGCCCGTCGGACTCCTGCCCCGACAACAACCTGATCACCAACCGCGGCGTGCGTTTCCTCGACTTCGAGGGCGGCTGCGTCCGAAACATGATGTTCGACGCGGCATACCTGACGGTGCCGTTCCCGTCCTGCTGGTGCGCCTACGCCCTACCTCCCGGCATGACCGACGCCATGCTCGCCGCTTGGCGGGCCGAGGTCCGAGTCATGTGGCCGGACCTGGACGACGACGAGGTGTTTCTGCCCAGGTTGCTGGACGCCCAGGTGTTCTGGGTGTGGCTCACGACCTGGCAGTACCTGACCGTCCCGGACATCGACCAACTCGGCTCGGGAGGCGCGGTCGACACCCCGCACCAGAGCGAGGTGTTGGTGGCCCGCTGGGCAGACCTGGCGAAGGCAGCCAAGAGGGCAGGAGCAAGTGCCGTGGTCGACCACGCCGAGGCAGTGGCCGCCGCGATGCGGACCAGGTTCGGCGACCGCACCCTAGATCTCTACCCAGCGTTCCGATAGAGACATCTAAAGCGCCAGGACACCACCCGACCTGACACCCACCAGCCAAACCAGCAGGCAACCCCGATTCTTCGCTGACACGCCCTTCCGCGGTCACCGCGATCTCACCCCGGGGGTGCCCGCAACCCTGATCGTTGACCCGTGACCGCGGTGGCGATTTCCACGGCTTGGACGGCGAGCAGGCTCGCCGTCCTCGGTGACTCGACGACGTTCGGCGTAGGCGACCCACTACCGCGAGGCGGCTGGCGCGGCGTCGGCCCCCTCCTAGGCAAAGCCCTGGGCGCCCAAGTGGAGAACTTCTCCTTCACCGGTGCCCGCATAGCCTGCGTCCACAACCGGCAACTCCCCGAAGCCCTCAAGACCCGCCCTGACACGGCGATCGTGATCGCGGGCATGAACGACACTCTCCGCTCGGACTTCGACCCGAAGCAGATGCGCGCACACCTCACCCGTGTGGTGACCGCGCTCAACGCTCAGGGCGCGATGGTCCTGCTGGCCCGCTACCACGACCACAGCCGCGTCTTCCGCCTCCCCGGTTCGCTGCGCCGCGCCCTCAAGGACCGCATCGACCGTCTCAACAAGGTGATCGACGAGGTCGTCGCCGAGACCGGCGCCCCGTGCCTGGACCTCGACCGCATGCCCGACGCGTACGGCCCCGATGTCTGGGCGGTCGACCGCCTGCACCCCTCCGAACTGGGCCACCGCATGCTCGCCGCCGGTTTCGGCGACCTGCTGGCCGCCGCGGGCTGCGCGGTGCCGAACCCGGTCAGCCTGGTCTGCGAGGGCGGCAGGCCCGCCAACAAGGTCGAGCACTTCGCCTGGCTGATCATCAAGGGGATCCCGTGGCTGTGGCGGCGCGGGCGCGACCTGGTGCCCTACGCCGTGGGGATCATGGTTCGGTCGATGCTGGGCCGCGCCGAACCCAGTGGGCCCGTACCGGCGGAAGCCCCGGTCCGTCCGTAAAGTCCAGGGCATGGCACTGGTTGACCGCGTACTGCTCGGACCCGGACCGTCGAACCCGTATCCGGAGGCGACCGCCGCGCTCGGCACGCCGCTGCTCGGCCACCTCGACCCGGAGTTCCTGCGCGTGCTCGACGAGACGTGCGCGCGCCTGCGGGTTGTGTGGGGCACGGAGAACGCCCGCACCCTGCCGCTGTCGGGCACCGGCTCGATCGGCATGGAGGCCGCGTTCGCGAACTTCGTGCGGCCCGGCGACGTGGTCGTGGTGGCGGTGAACGGACTCTTCGGCGAGCGGATGGTCGACGTCGCCGGGCGCTACGGCGGCGAAGTCGTGCGGGTCGATCACGAGTGGGGACAGCCCATCGACGTCGAGCGCGTCCTCGCCGCGCACCCCGCGCCCAAGGTCGTCGCGGCGGTGCACGCGGAGACCTCGACCGGTGTCCGCAGCGACATCGGCGCCCTCGCGGTCGCCGCGCACACACGTGACCCGGGCGCGCTCGTGGTCGCCGACTGCGTGACCTCGCTGGCCGGTATCCCGGTCAGCGTCGACCACTGGGGCGTGGACATCGCGTACTCCGGCACCCAGAAATGCCTCGGCGTCGCGCCGGGTCTGGCGCCGTTCACGGTGTCCGAGCGTGCGTGGGAGCGGCGCCTGCCGAAGCCGCCTACCTGGTATTTGGACTTGAACCTGATCGGCGATTACGTCGACGGGAGCAACGGTGGCCGCACCTACCACCACACCGCGCCGGTGGCCATGATCGCCTCCTTGCACGCCGCGCTCGGCCGGGTGCTGGAGGAAGGGCTGGAGGCGGTCTGGGAGCGGCACCGGGTCGCGGGGGAGCGGCTGCGGGAAGGCCTCGGCGAACTTGGTCTGGAGCTGTTCGCCGCCGAAGGCCACCGGCTGCCGGAGCTGACGACCGTGCGTGTCCCGGACGGCGTGGATTCCGCCAAGGTCCGGCACATTCTGCTCTCGGAGTACAACCTGGAAATAGGCGCGGGGGCAGGCGCGTTCGCCACCAGTGTGTGGCGCATCGGGTTGATGGGCCACAACGCCCGGCTCGACCGGGTGGAACTCGTCCTCGGCGCGCTGCGCCGGGTCCTCGGCCGATAGGAGTTCGGATACATGCGTGCGACGGTCCTGCATGGTGCTGGTGACATCCGGCTCGAGGACGTGCCCGACCCCGCCCTGCGCGACCCGACCGACGCCGTTGTCCGCGTTGTCGCGGCCTGCGTCTGCGGGTCGGACCTGTGGGGCTACCGCGGTGTCTCGCCGACGGAGAAGCCGCGCCGGATCGGCCACGAGTTCGTCGGTATCGTCGAGGAGGTCGGCTCGGAGGTCCGCACGGTCAAGGCGGGCGACTTCGTGATCGCTCCCTTCGCGGTCAGCGACGGCGACTGCGTGCACTGCCGCAACGGCGTCTACACCTCGTGCGCCCGCGGCGGCTACTGGGGCAGCACCGACAAGGCGGGCAACCCGATCGACGGCGCGCAGGCGCAGTACGTCGTGTCCCCGTTCGCCGACGGCACCCTCGTCGCCACCCCCGGTGTGCCCGACGAGAGCCTGCTGTCGAGCGTGCTGACGCTGTCCGACGTCATGGGCACCGGCCACCACGCCGCGATCGCCGCGGGCGTCGGGCCGGGCGACACCGTGGCCGTCGTCGGCGACGGCGCGGTCGGCCTGTGCGCGGTCCTCGCCGCCCACCGCCTGGGCGCCGAACGGATCATCGTCATGTCCCGGCACGACGCCCGGCAGCGGGTGGCGAAGGAGTTCGGCGCCACCGACATCGTCACCGAGCGCGGCGCCGAGGGTGCCGCGAAGGTGATCGAGCTGCTGGGCGGCATCGGCGCGGACGCGGTCCTGGAATGCGTCGGCACCAAGGAATCCATGCAGCAGGCGCTCGACTCGGTGCGCCCGGGCGGCCGGGTGGGCTACGTCGGCGTCCCGGCGGGCGGACCGGAACTCCCCGTCGGCCAGATGTTCGGCAACAACAAATGGCGGGGGTTGCGCGGCCTCGCACCGTTACGCGCTGAACTTGCGTTGACCTGCTGATTCACGCCGGTTGTGTCCTGTTGCGACCGGTTGCGTCCTGACGTTAGACGGCCTGTAGACGGCCTGGCGGTGGGGCCGTGGCCCTCAGTCTGGTGACCTTTGGAGGGGGCGTGCGTACCGTTGTTGGTGGTCGCTGATCGGGCGTTTCGCAGGGACACCTTGGCGGCCGTCTTAGGTCCCCGTGTCCGGTTTGGAGCACCCCCCAGGCTCCCGGATGCGGGGATCGTTTTCGTGGGGGTTCGCCTCGGGGTGGACGCCATCGGGTGATCGTGTGACGTGGTGGTGGTGGCGCGGGTGGTGACGGTCTTAGCCTTGGGATTGGCCACGTGGCTTGACACGGCCTGACCGTAGGTCGCGGCGGCCCCCGCACTCTTCCCCCAGGGGGCGCGGGGGCCGCGCCAGTTCCCGATGACCCCGGTGAGGGTGTGGCGGGTCCACATGGCCATCTGGTCGGGGTGGCTGGTGTTGGTGGTCATCTGCGCTCCTGGGGTGAGATGCGGGGCTGAGTCTTGAACCTTGGTGCCTGGGCGGCTCCGTTCCCTCGCCCCTGCGATCTCTAGCCCTGGGTCGGCAGGGTCAAGGGTGGCGAATGCCATCGGCGTAGCCGACGCCGTCAGGCGCCCTTGATGCTGTCGGCCCAGGGTTAGATGCTCCGTTGCGAGGGACACCCCACTTGACCTCGCGTTGCGTGCCGGGCTGGAAGGTGAGTCGGCGGGAGCGATGCAGGTTGACCCCGCTGGTAGTGCGTCATGATGTTTGGCGGATCTGATGCTCGCACCGGTCTTGAGCTGCGTAAACGTGGGCAAGTCACCGCGGGGAGCCCTGGCGAATCTCGCCCCCAGCTCGTGGGCCTGGCCCTCGTCGTGTTCGGCGTCCTGGTGCTGGTTGTGGTTCGTGGTTTGGCGCGCCGCCGTCGGTGGCTCGTGGGCCTATGGGCGGACTCCGTCCGCGCCGTGCGCCGTCGGCGTGCCCGTAGCGGAGCGGGAGGGCGCGCCTGGCGGCGCGATGGATGAGGACACGGTGCCAGCGCAACAGGCACACCCCGCGTGCCGCCGACGGCGGCGCGCCTTGATCCCATAGAGCCAAATTCAGCAGCAAACGATCTGAACGCACGGTGGCACCGGTTCCCGATCACTGCGGGTTGTTCGGATCGACGCAGCGGGTTCACCACTTTGGGCGGTGGCGCGGTAACAGGCCACCGAGTTAAGTGAGAAGGGTTGTCGTTGTTACTTCGGCGCGAGGAGATCACCCGATGTCGCTTAAGGTTCCGCCTGCCCTCGTCGACAAGGCGCAGCAAGGCCCGATCACAGACGCTGACTTCCTGGCGTGCGTGCAAGACTCGCTGCCGTATGCCTGGTCCGTGGTGAGTGATGTTCATGCGAACCTGACCGACGGCGTGCCTTACGCGGTCAATGAGGTTGCGCCTCCTGATGAGGCTTCGCGCGGCGAACTGCTCCGCCTGGTCGCAAGTGACGCGATGAAGGGTGCGGTCGAACGGCACTTCGGTGTTCGAATGGCGTTCCAGAACTGTCACGCGGTGGGGTTGTTCCGCCCGAACGCGCACGTGGAATACGAAGAATTCGTCTCGACCCGCGCCCAGGTGCTCAACCAACGTCCCGAGTTCGTGAGCTGCTAAAGCCCTAAGCACAGCAAAAAGCCCGCCGCGTCAAACTTCTGACTCGGCGGGCTTTTCGTGCGTCAGGACAGCGGTTCGACCGGCAGGGAATACTCAAACTCGTATCGGTGGGCGTCGATGAGAAGGTCTGCGGTCTCCACGGGGATCGCGCCCGCGAAGGTCGTGCGGGTGATGATGATGACCGGTATGCCTGGACGGAGCTGTAGCGCCTCGGTTTCGGACGGTTGCGGCATTCGGGAGCGGAGACGTTCCACCACCGACGTTGGCCGCCAACCGATGGCGGTGAAGCGGTCGACTAGACCGGCAGCCATGTGCGGGCCTTCCTCCGGTCGTTCGATGATCGTGCCCTTGGTAATGGCCATTGGCTCATAGGAGTCAACGATCATCATGGGTTCCCCGTTGGCGGAACTGACGTAGTGCGTGTGCATCACATCGGCACCGACTTCGATTCCCAGACGACGCGCGACGTCCTTACTGGCGGCCTCGGGGATCGTCCTGTGCGAGTAGCTGGGAATGCGCTCAGACGCTAGAGCCTCTTCCGCGAAGGGGGCACCGGGGTTCGACTGGTAGTGAACGGCCGAACGTCGCACCAACGGCTGATACCGACGAACGAACGCGCCTTCTCCGCGTGCACGGTCGATAAGACCTTGACTCTCCAAGATGTCCAACGCCTGACGGGCAACGATGCGCGAGACGCCGAACTCGACTTGTAGGGCGTCCTGGGTCGGCAGACGGTCCCCCGGCTGGAGTGAGCCGTCTGTGATCTTTTCCCGCAGTACGTCCGCGATCTGCTCGTACCGGTGCTTGGACACGGGGAAGTCGCCTCCTGGGTTGTGACTCGTCTCGCGGAGTCTAGTTGACTTGGTATGCCAGGCCCTGGTATACCTAGTTGTAGCTTGGCATACCAAGTGATCCACAAGCAAGACCGCCAAGCGAGAGAGCCCCAAAGAGGGGACCCACATAGAGAGGGCTTCACATGGCGATCACCAGGGGTTACCGATTCCCGATCGAGTTTGGCGACGCATTCCCACAGGGACTTGTCCTGATGGGTGAGGTCGCGCCGGACAACGAGTACCAGTCACGAGAGGAGCGCGCGTCCGGCCGTCCGGTGCGGCAGAAGGTTGACGAGACGACCGGAAAGCGGCAGTGGAAGGGCACCGTCACGGACCCTGACGAGCCGAACGCGAAGCGCGCATCGTTCGAGATCACGTTTCTCGCCGACGTTCAGCCCGTTCCGGCCACCTCGGAGGTTCTGCCGGGGATGCGCCCGGTTGAGTTGGACGGCCTGACGGCTGAGCCTCGCGTCTCGGGCAATGGCGAGTTCAAGTACCAGTCATACGTGTTCCGGGCGACCGGCTTCCGTGCGGCTGGTGCGGTCGGTGGCGGGCAGCGTAAGACGGCTGGTCCCGCTGACGCCGGCAAGTCCGAGTCTGTCAACAAGGCCGCGTGAGGTACGACGTTGAGCGCGGTATTTGAGGTTCCGGCCGGTGCGGCCTTGGATGCGCCTGCGGGTGTGTCCGGGCCGCCCGGTTGGGCTCTCTTTGGCCCGCTCGGAGAGGAATTGGTTGTGATTCCGGCTGAGCTGGACGCGCGGTGGCAGGCGGCGTATGCGGTCTATACGCACGCGGCGGAAACCGTTGCTCATGGTGCGGTCTCCGATCCCGATGCGGCGCGTGTCATGGCGTCGGCTTCGTGGGAGGCGGCGAAGGTGTGGCGTGAGATCGCCGTGACTCCTGGCCTTCCGTGGTGGGCGGTGGCCTCGGTGACCTCGGCTGCTGAGGCGTTCGAGGTGCAAGCGCGTGATTGGAATGACCGAGTTGAACGTCGGGGTGTGCGCACGGTGTCGGCTCGTCGGCGTGATCGGGATGGGGGTGCGCGGTGAGTGCGGATCTGCGGGGCATTCGGACGCTTCGTGAGGCCAATGAGGTGCTTGGTAAGGGGATGCCGGGTCCGGGGGCGTCGGCGTCGGTTCGGGTGGCGTTTCATCGTCGGGCTGAGCGGGTGTATCGGGATGTCGCGATGATCGACCGGCATCACCACCACGAGGCGATGGCGTGGGCGTCGACGGAGAAGGACCACGCGGAGAAGGCGGAGAAGCAGCTCCGGGAGGAGAAGCGACGCAAGGCCCTGAAAGAGGCGGCCGAAGTGGACGGGGCGGAATCCGCGGTGACCTCCCCGGCCTCCCCGGATTCTGTGGAGGTGTGATCGTGCAGTGGTTTGCTGCGGCCTGGTTGGCGGGGATGTTGCTCGGCGCGCTGGGCCTGGATCGTTTGATCAAGCGGGCGTGTGAGTCCGACCGCAGGCGCGATGAGTTGGCGGCGGAGGTGACACACCGAGACTACCGATAGTCCACACGCGACAGAGTCAAAGTCCACATTAGACACTGAGAACGCGCGAGGGTCGTGCGGTGATGTCGCACGGCCTTTGTTGCGCTGCAAGGAAAGTAAGTCACAGAAGCGGCCTTTGCTTGGCGGCTGACCGCTTCTGTGGTCTCAACCCTCGTGAAAGGTTTCAACGTGGAAAGCATATGGCACAAGGGGATTACCCGCGCAAGTGGGGTCACCCGAACGCGCTGTAAGACGTGTAAACGGTTCGCTCGATTGCTGCCGGGTGACACGGAATGCGCGACCTGTTCCGGGGTGCTCGGTCTGGAGTTCCCGACCATCCGCACGACCGGCGACCTCGACAAGCGGGGTGGTTGGTGATGCGCGCGGGTAGCCGGTGGGTCGACCCGGCTCCTCTGGAAGTGGCTCGGCCACGTCTGCCGTGGTGGACGATGCTGCCGGGCAAGGTGAAACTTGTCCTGCTCCCGGTGGTCCTGGTGGGCCTGCTGGTGTGGAGCCTGGTGAAGCTCGCCCGGATGGCGTGGTACTTCCCGGCCACAATCGTCCTGGCCCTGCTCGGCGGGGCGGTATACGCGGTGGGCGGCCGGTGGTGGCTCGGCGGCCTGGTCGCTGCTGCTGTGCTCGGTGGGTTGCTGTGGTGGCACCTGGACATGGATTCGTTCTATCGGCGGGTGCGGTGGGTGCGCACCGAGTACCGGCGGGTGTTCGTGTACTCGCAGCAGTGGCGCACGGTGATGCGGTTGGCGAACCTCACGGGCACGGCGAAGGGCAAGGAGCACCTTCCCCGGTTGCGCCGGACACGGTCGGATGGGTGGCGGGACAAGGTCCGGGTTCGGATGATCAAGGGGCAGGCCCCGGCGCAGTGGGAGGCGCACGCCTCGGGGTTGGCGCACTCGTTCGGTGCGGACTCGTGTCGGGTGCGGGTGGTCAAACCGGGTGTGATCGAGCTGGATTTGATCCATTCGGACCCGTTGGCGACTCCGCTGCGCGTTCCGCGGATTGCTGCCCCCGGCACCGTGGTTGACCTGCGCAAGGTCGTTGTGGGGCGCACGGAGAGCGGTCGGCCGTGGGTGCTGCGCCTGCAAGGGAATCAGATTCTCGGGGTCGGTGTGCAGGGGGCCGGTAAGGGCTCGCTGCTCTGGTCGCTGCTCTGGGCGCTGGCGTCGATGATCCGCTCGGGGCGGGTGCTGGTCTACGGGATCGACCCCAAGGGCGGCATGGAGCTGGGGCAGGCCCCTGAGCTGTTCACCGAACTCGCCTACGACAACGGGGAAGCGGCGGTGGTGTTGCTGGAGAAGGTCGCCTCTCTCGTGCGGGAACGGGCCTCGAAGTTCCGGGGCATCCGGCGCTGGTGGTCGCTCGATTCCGGGGAGCCGTTCGTGCTCTTGGTGGTGGACGAACTGGCCGACATCGTGGCGTATCAGACCAACAAGCAGCTCAAGGAACGCGCACACGCGGCGTTGCAAACGATCACCTCGCAGGGCCGTGCCCCTGGTGTGGCGGTGTTCGGGCTGGTTCAGGACCCGCGTAAGGAGATCGTGCCGTTCCGCAACCTGTTCGGCACGAAGATCGCGATGCGCCTGGATGAGGCGACCCAGGTGGACATGGTGCTTGGTGACGGGCTGCGGGCTCGGGGTGCCAACGCTCACGAGATCTCCGAGTCGACACCCGGTGTCGCCTGGATCAAGGAAGACGGCAAACGGACCCCGGTGCGGGCACGGGCGTTCTACCCGACCGATAGCGACATCGTCGAATTGGTCAACTACGTGACCGGCCACGACAACGGGACGGTACTTCCCTTCCCGCACAACAACTCTGACGACTCGACGGATGGAGGAACGGCGGCATGAGCAACAGGACCCGCACGGGCGGTGCCATCCCGGCGTTTCGAGACGTGATCGACACGGCCGTGACCGACTCCATGACCCGCATCGGGAAACGGTGCGGGCTTCGGCCGGTGAACTGGACCCTCGACGCCACCACGGGCGGCGGCCTGCGGTTGGTCGGTCACGCGGGCGGCGGCGACTACAGCGAACCCGAAGCCGTGCAGGTCGTCACCGAGTGGGCTGCGGTGTTGGGCCTGACCGTGGACACCGGGGATCTGGCGGTGTCGTGCGGGCTGATCGCCTATGACGGGCTGGTCGACGGGATCGAGGTCCACGTCTGGGGCGTGGCCGACAGGGAGAGGTTCGACGCAGAAACCGAGTTGATCAGGAGGCCGCGACCATGACCACGGCATCGACGGCGCAGGCCGTGACCAGCGACAACGGCACTGAATCCGCGGTGACCCCCACGGTCGGCAACGAGGGCCAGGACCACGCGGGCAAGACGGTGCAACCGCTGTCCATGGAGGTGTTGCGGGCGGCGGCGGAGAAGCACGGGGCGTGTGTGAGGCCGTTCGTGATGGAACGCGGCGACACCGTGACAGGCGAACTCACCTACGTGGCCAAGGACTGCGGGTCCACAGTGGAATCCGTGTGCGCACCCTGCGCCACGAAAGCCAAGAAACTTCGGATGACCCAGTGTCGGGAGGGTTGGCACCGCGACACCGAACCCGATGTCACCGCGTTGGCTCCCTCGGCTGATCAAGTGTCGCTGATGGAATACCGCTCCACCCTCGTGACCCAGTTTCAGGAGGCGGTCAGCGTCGGGGCGGGTGGTGACGCGGACGAACTGCGGGAGGAAATCCACTCCGTTGACACCGAGCTGCGCGAGCTGGGCGTCCGTGGCCGTCTCCCGTCGCCCGACGCGGTGACCAAACGGGCACCGGTCCGGTCCACCAAACGGCGACAGGACGCGCCGAACCTGCCACGCCGCAAGGTCGAGAAGCGCACCGTGGGGCGGCAGTACGCGGGACGATTCCGGCCGTCGATGTTCGTCACGCTCACGTGTGACACCTACGGCCCGGTGCGCTCCGACGGGTCACCGGTGCACCCCGGCAGCTATGACTACCGGCGGGCGGCACGGGACGCGGTGCACTTCTCGTCACTGCTGGACCGCTGGTATCAGAACCTGCGGCGCGTCCTCGGGTGGGAAGTGCAGTACTTCGGCACCGTGGAGCCCCAGCGGCGGGCCGCTCCACACCTGCACATCGCGCTACGCGGGTCGATCCCGCATGAGGTGCTGCGGCAGGTCACCGCCGCGACCTACCTACAGGTGTGGTGGCCCAACCATGATGAGCCCGTCTACAGCGGGTCGCACCTGCCGGTGTGGGACACCGAACGGGCCGCGTTCGTAGACCCGGACACCTCGACCCCGTTGACCGCGTGGGCGGATGCACTTGATGACGTGGACGAACCGTCCCATGTGGCCAGGTTCGGGGAACAAGTGCATTCCAAGGGCATCCTTGGCGGCACCGAGGAAGCCGGGCGGCATATCGGCTACCTGACCAAGTACCTCACCAAGTCCACCGGTGAGGTCATCGCCTCCGACACCACCACGCAGGCGGAGCACCACGACCGGCTTCACGCCGAACTCGCCATCACCCCGTGCTCGCCCCGGTGCGCGGTGTGGCTGCTCTACGGCATCCAACCGCTTGGGGCCACCTCGCGTACGAACCCCGGTCACTGCAAGGGGCGGGCGCACCGCAGGACCACGCTCGGGCTTCCGGGCAAGAGGGTTCAGGTCTCGCGCAAGTGGTCGGGCAAGACCGTGGCCGAACACAAGGCCGACCGCACCAGGTTCGTCCGGGAAGCACTGGCAGAAGTCGGCATCGTCAAACAGGCCCCGGCACCGGAGCGGTTCATCTGGCGCAAGGTCGACCCAGGAGACCGCAACGCACCCCCACGCGCGCACCTGCTCATGCGCTCCATCGCCGAACGCATCACGTGGAGAGCCGAGTACGACCGGGCACGCCTGGCCATGGCCGACAAACCACCCGACGGCGGGACACCAACCGGGGGGCTGCCCGAAATTTCAGCAACTCCGCCACAAGCGGCCTGACCGGGGAGGACAGGGGGAAACCGATGACCACGCACCACCAAGCGAACTGGCAACCGTTGTGGGACACCGACGATTTGGCGGCGTTCCTGAAACTGCCCGCGAAGACCGTGCGCGAGTGGCGACACAAGGGGGTCGGCCCGGCGTTCAAGCGCATGGGCAAACACGTCCGCTACCAACCGGCCGACATCGTCGACTGGATCAACAACGGCACCGACCTGGCCGCCTGAACCTTTCAGCAATCCGAACCGAACGGAGATCATCATGGCCGGACACGTCCAAGACCGCTGGTACCGGGATAAGAAGGACGAACAGGGCAGGCCCGTCCTCACACCCAAGGGCAAGCCGGTGCGGGAGCGGACCCCGTTGTACGGCAAGGGAATGCGCTACAAAGTTCGCTACTACGTGGACGGCGCGGAAAAGTCGGAATCGTTCCCCGATAAACAGCTCGCTCGTGCGCAAGCCTTCCTCGCCAAGATGCAGACCGACGTACTCACCGGAACCTACCTCGACCCCGACGCGGGCAACATGACCTTGCGTGCCTACGTGGCCAACTGGCGCAAGGGTCAATCCCTGGACCCAAACACTGTTAGCACGGTTGAGAGTAGGCTTAGCGGTCTGGTATGGCCGTTTTTTGGTGACATGGATTTGAAAACGGCAGAGAAGACCGAAACAATTCGTAATTGGCTTGGCTGGATGGATGCACGCGGCCTTGAGGGCTCTACGCGCGGCGTGACGTTCGACTTGTTGTCTGCGATCTTGTCAGGTGCCGTGGAAGACAGGAAGATTCGCCACAACCCTTGCAAAGCCAAGAGTGTCAAACGTCCCGTGGCGACGGAACGGAAGGTCGTGCCGTGGTCGGATGCGAAGCTGCACGCGGTTACCCTTGCCCTTCCGCTTCGCGAAAGGATCGTTTCGATTCTTGGCGCTGGGCTCGCTCTTCGACAGGCTGAGATTTTCGGGTTCAGTCCTGACGATATAGATCGAGATGAAATGGTTGTCCATGTCCAGCGCCAAATCAGATGGTTGGGTAACGTGCCCGTGTTCTCGTTGCCCAAGCGAAACAAGACGCGGAAGGTGCCCATCGGGCCTGGCGCTCTGGAGAGGATTGATAATCATTTGGCTGACTTTGGGTCGCATTCTTTGACGCTGCCGTGGGGTAAGCCTGATGGCGAGATGCTTACCGTGCGGCTTCTGCTCGGCAAAGCCCCTGACCCGGCCCGCAACTACACGAACCCCCACACGGCACGGGTGTGGCGAAGCTACAACTTCAGCGATCAGGTGTGGAAGCCTGCGATCAAGAAGGCTGGCTTCCCGATCGTCAAGAGTCGCGACGGGTTGCACGCACTGCGCCATCTCTGCGCCTCCACGATGCTCGCTAACGGCGTGTCAATCCGTGAGGTCTCGGAGTACCTGGGCCACTCGGACCCTGGCTTCACGCTCAAGATCTACACGCACCTTGTCCCGTCGAGTCACCAACGGGCGCGCGACGCCTCAAACAAGCTCTTTCCCCCTTCGTCCACGACCAAAGTATCCGCGACGGCCTGAGGACGGCCCGGCAAGATCGCAAACTCCATAGCGGCTGGTCAGGGCGGTGCTTCCCAAGTTCGGCAACAACATCGCCGTCGCGGGCGGTGTGGCGCCGGTTCGGGGATATATCAGCGAACTGCTCGCCGACGTGCTCGACGGAAAGATCAACCCCGGTTTGGTCTTCGACGCGGAGTACTCACTGGACCGGGTCGCGGAGGCGTACACCGCGATGGACGCCCGAGAGGTGATCAAGCCCCTGCTCCGGCCGTGACCTGGCGACTAGGCCTTGATCGGCCGGGACAACTCCTCCAACAACCCCAACACCTCAGGCGCGGTCCGCCGGCGCATCCCCGCCAGCTCACAGCGCCGCACCACCGCGGCGTGCTCCTGCCACAACCGCAATCCCCGCCGTACCAGCACATGGGTCGCCTTCCGCGACTCCGCCACGTCCCGCACCAGCCGCCGCGCGAACGTCCGCCCACCGCCCGGCGCGAGCACCACGGCGTCCGCGAGCACCCCCTCCGCCCGACAACCCTCCACGATCCGATCCGCGAACAGCCCCTCCGCCACGAACACCGGCGAACCGTCGAGAACGAGGTCGTACCCGCCCACCCGCCGGTCCGCCCCGAGCTCGTAGTGCGGTGCGTGGATCTTCCCAGTCGTGGCCAGCCGGACAATCGCGTCGACAGCGCCCGACGCGTGCCAGGCGGCGGGCAGATCCCAGTCGACCCGGCCGGTCGCGTCGCGCGGGAGCAGTGGGTCGTCGCCCTCGCGGTAGAAGTCGTCGAGGCGCAGGACCGGCACGCCCGCCCGGGCCGCCAACGTCGATTTCCCAGAGCCCGAAGGGCCCGCGAGCAGCACGACACGCGCAGACGGGGTCACGGGTGCGAATTGTCGCACGCGCGGAACGGGTAGCGTCGATCCCTGTGGAACAGGAGTTCGATCTGGATCTGTTCGCCGCGCCCACCTCCTCGGCGCGGCGGCCGAACGCGCCGCTGGCCGTGCGGATGCGCCCGGCGACCCTCGACGAGGTGGTCGGCCAGGACCACCTCCTCGGCCCCGGCGCCCCGCTGCGCAGGCTCGTCGAAGGCGCCGCGCCCGCGTCGATCCTGCTCTACGGACCGCCCGGCACCGGCAAGACGACGCTGGCCACCCTGGTCTCCTCCGCGATCGGCCGCCGCTTCGTGGCCCTGTCCGCGCTGTCGGCGGGCGTCAAAGAGGTCCGCGCGGTCATCGACGACGCCAAACGCAGGCTCAGCCATTCCGGTGAGTCCACCGTCCTGTTCATCGACGAGGTGCACCGCTTCTCCCGCACCCAGCAGGACGCCCTCCTCGGCGCTGTCGAGGACCGCATCGTCCTGCTCGTCGCCGCGACCACGGAGAACCCGTTCTTCTCCGTCGTCTCCCCGCTCCTGTCGCGTTCGCTGGTGCTGCAGCTGCAGCCGCTCACCGACACCGACCTGCGCGACCTGATCCGCCGCGCGATCGCCGACGACCGCGGCCTCGCCGGCACCGTCACCCTCGACTCCGATGCCGAGGACCACCTCGTCCGTCTCGCCGGCGGTGACGCCCGCCGTGCCCTGACCGCGCTGGAAGCCGCCGCCGACACCGCCGTCGCCACCCGCGACGGCGCGATCGACCTGCCCACGGTCGAGGCGACCGTCGACAAGGCCGCCGTGCGCTACGACCGCTCCGGCGACCAGCACTATGACGTCATCAGCGCCTTCATCAAGTCCATCCGAGGGTCCGACGTGGATGCCGCGCTGCACTACCTGGCCCGGATGATCGAGGCGGGGGAGGACCCGCGGTTCATCGCCCGCAGGCTCGTCGTGCACGCCAGCGAGGACATCGGCATGGCCGACCCGACGGCCCTGCTCACCGCCACCGCCGCCGCGCAGGCCGTGCAGCTCATCGGCATGCCGGAGGCCCGGCTCGCCCTCGCCCAGGCCACTGTCCACCTGGCCACCGCACCGAAGTCCAACGCGGTGATCACCGCCATCGACAGCGCCATGGCCGACGTCCGCGCGGGCGGCGCGGGCCTGGTCCCCGCCCACCTGCGCGACGGGCACTACCAAGGCGCCAAGCAGCTCGGCAACACCACCGGCTACCGCTACCCCCACGACGTCCCCGACGGCGTCCTCACCCAGCAGTACCCGCCGGACGAACTGGTCGGCCGCGACTACTACGAACCCACCACCCGCGGCGCCGAACGCCAACTCGCCGACCGAGTCCCCAAGCTCCGCCGGGTCATCCGCGGCGACTGAGACGCCGGCGGAGCGCACGCTGGACACCCACGCAGACGCACCGACCACCGCTGGTGGACTCCCGCTGTTCGGCGATTTCGTGGCGCGCGACGGCACCGACACCGCCTACGGCCCTCGGATCGCCGGCCGGGACACCGGCTGGACACCCGATGTCCCGGCCGGTCAGACCCCGCGCGGCGTGATCATCCTGGATAAAGAAGTGCCTCCCAACGCAAAGGCGCTTACCGTTTCCCTCACCCACGTTCTCGGATTCGGCGCGCCGAGCGGCGGGATCACCGTCAGTGGTGTGCCTGTCCCGAGGTGAAGCCCGGGGCGCGGTAGCCTGACGCCGATCAAAACCCCGTTGACGAGGAGGGCCCGTGACAGCAGGGCAGATCGCCGCGCTGATCGCCGCAGGCGCGTTCGTGCTGCTGGTAGTGCTGCTGGGCATCATGCTGTTCAAGCTTGGGCGCACGCTGGACGAGGCCACCATCGCGATCCGCAAGGCGCACGAGAACAGCGACCCGCTCTTCAACGGTGCCAACACCACGCTGACGCACGTCAACGCCCAGCTTGAGCGCGTCGACGGCATCACCTCGAACGCGCAGGCCGTCACCGGCAACGTCTCCGCGCTGACCTCGGTGTTCACCGCCACGCTCGGCGGCCCGCTGGTCAAGTTCGCCGCGCTGTCCTATGGACTGAGCAAGGCGATGAAGGCCCGCCGCCGCGCCAAGGGCGAGGTCGAGGGCAAGCACTCGCGTTCCGCCCGCCGCAAGCGCAAGGGAGTCCGCGCATGAAGCGGGTCTTCTGGCTCGGCCTCGGCGTCGCCACCGGTGTCGCCCTGTCCCGCAAGGCCAAGCAGACCGCGCACGCCGTGACACCCGCGGGCATCGCGGGCAACGTCGGCGACGCCGTGCGTGAACTCGCGGGCGCCATCGGCGCCTTCGGCGCGGACGTGCGCGCGGGCATGGTCGAACGCGAAGAGGAACTCACCGACGTCGTGGAGCGCCGCTCCGGGGTCCGGCCGGGCGGCCGACCCGACGCGCGAGCGCGTAGGGCGAACGGCTGAGCCGTTCGCCGCGCCGCCCCGTCGTCGAACCCACTGATTCCTTAGGAACCAAGCCGTGCAGACCCACGAGATCTCCAAGCGCTTCACCGAGTACTTCGTCGCCAACGACCACACCAAGGTCGCCAGCGCGTCGCTGATCCTCGAAGACCCCAACCTCCTGTTCGTCAACGCGGGCATGGTGCAGTTCAAGCCGTACTTCCTCGGCGACGCCCCGGCCCCGTACCCGCGCGCCACCAGCGTGCAGAAGTGCGTGCGCACCGGCGACATCGACGAGGTCGGCAAGACCACCCGGCACAACACGTTCTTCCAGATGGCGGGCAACTTCTCCTTCGGCGACTACTTCAAGGCCGGGGCGATCGAGCACGCCTGGACGCTGCTGACCAACAGCGTCGCCGACGGCGGCTACGGCTTCGACCCGGACCGCCTCTGGGCCACCGTCTACAACGACGACGACGAAGCCCTTGAGCTGTGGCAGAAGATCGCCGGCCTGCCGCTGGACCGCATCCAGCGCCGCGGCGGCGAGGACAACTACTGGGACATGGGCGTGCCCGGTCCCGGCGGCCCCTGCTCGGAGATCTACTACGACCGCGGCCCCGAGCACGGCGTCGACGGCGGGCCTGAGGCCGACGAGGACCGCTACCTCGAGATCTGGAACCTCGTCTTCATGCAGGACGAGCGCGGCGACCTGAGCCCGAAGAAGGGCCACCCGCCGGTCGGCTCGTTGCCGCGCAAGAACATCGATACCGGCATGGGCATCGAGCGCGTCGCGTACCTGCTCCAGGGCGTCGACAACGTCTACGAGACCGACCTGGTCCGCCCGGTGATCAGCAAGGCCGAGGAGATGTCCGGCCGCCGCTACGGCGCGGGCAACGCCGTCGACGACGTGCGCTTCCGCGTCATCGCCGACCACGCCCGCTCCGGCATGATGATCATCGCCGACGGTGTCACCCCCGGCAACGAGGCCCGCGGCTACGTCCTGCGCCGCCTGCTGCGCCGCATCGTGCGGTCCGTGCGCCTGCTCGGCGTGCAGGAGCCGGTGCTGGGCGAGTTCGCCAAGGTCGTGCGCGACACCATGTCCCCGTCGTACCCCGACCTCGCGAGCGACTTCGCGCGGATCGAGTCGGTCATGCGCAAGGAAGAGGAGACCTTCCTCGCGACCCTGGTCAGCGGGTCGAAGATCTTCGACCTCGCCGCGGACAAGATCAAAGCCGAGGGTCGCGCGATGCTGCCCGGCGACCAGGCCTTCCAGCTGCACGACACCTACGGCTTCCCGATCGACCTTACCCTGGAGATGGCCGCCGAGAAGGGGCTGTCGGTCGACGAGAACGGCTTCCGCGAGCTGATGGCCCAGCAGCGCGCCCGCGCCAAGGCCGACGCCGCTTCGCGTAAGACCGGCCACGGAGACCAGTCCGTCTACCGTGATCTCCTGTCGCTGGGCGGCACCGAGTTCACCGGCTACACCGACCTCGCGTCGGAGTCCGTCATCCGCGGCATGGTCCGCGACGGCAAGCGGGTCAGCGGCGCCGCCGAGGGCGACATCGTCGAGGTCGTGCTCGACCGCACCCCGCTCTACGCGGAGTCCGGTGGCCAGGAGAGCGACGCCGGGACGATCACCGGCGAGGGCGTCGAGATGGAGGTCCTCGACGTCCAGAAGATCGCCCGCAAGCTGTGGGTGCACCAGGTGCGCGTGCTCAGCGGCGAGGCCACCGAAGGCCAGCACGTCGAGGCCACCGTCGACCAGGAATGGCGCATCGGCGCACGTCAGGGCCACTCCGGCACCCACGTCGTGCACGCCGCGCTGCGCCAGGTGCTCGGCCCGACCGCGCTGCAGAGCGGGTCGTACAACAAGCCCGGCTACCTGCGGCTCGACTTCGCCTGGTCCGGCGGGCTGTCCGAGGAGACCAAGAGCGAGATCGAAGAGGTCTCCAACCTCGCCGTCCGCAAGGACCTGCCGGTCCGCGTGGTCTACACCGACATGGGCGGCGCGCAGGAGATGGGCGCGGTCGCGCTGTTCGGCGAGACCTACGACGAGCAGGTCCGCGTGGTCGAGATCGGCGGAGCGTGGTCGCGCGAGCTGTGCGGTGGCACGCACGTCGAGCACTCCTCGCAGATCGGCCCGATCACCCTGCTCGGCGAGTCCTCGGTCGGCTCCGGCAGCAGGCGCCTCGAGGCCTACGTCGGCATGGACGCCATGCGCTACCTGGCCAAGGAGCGCGCACTGGTCCAGAACCTCGCCACGATGCTTAAAGTTCCCGATAACGAGGTACCCGCACGTGTGGAAGCGCTCATCGAGCGGCTGCGCGGCGCGGAGAAGGAGCTGGAGAAGCTCCGCGCGGGACAGCTGCTGGCCTCGGCCGGAACCCTCGTCGACCAGGCGCAGGACATCGACGGGACCGCGCTGGTCGCGCTCAAGGTGCCCGACGGCGTCGGCGGCAACGACCTGCGGTCCCTCGCGAGCGAGGTCCGCAACCGACTCGGCTCCCGGGCAGGCGTGGTCGCCCTGTTCTCCGTGGTCGACGGCAAGGTCGCGTTCGTCGTGGCCACCACCTCGACCGCGCGGGACAACGGCATCGCCGCGGGCAAGCTCGTTCCGTCGTTCGCCTCGGCCATCGACGCGCGTGGTGGCGGTAAGCCGGACCTCGCCCAAGGTGGCGGCGCGAACGCCGACGGTATCGGCGAGGCGGTGAACGCCCTGCGCAGGGCGTTGGGCGGATCGTGACTCCCGCATTCGACCGGCCGGGAACCGACGACCCAGGACGTGGCCGCAGGCTCGCCGTGGACGTCGGTTCCGTGCGGGTCGGGGTCGCCGTGAGCGATCCGGGTCCGATCCTCGCCACACCGCTCGTTACGCTGTCTCGGGACGAACGGTCGGGTGGGGACCTCGACCGGCTCACCGAGCTCGTCGTCGAGCACGAGGTGGTCGAAGTGGTGGTCGGATTGCCGAGGACGCTGGCCTCGCGGCACGGCGCGGCGGCCGAGAGCGCGCACGCGTACGCCATGGAGCTGGCCCGGCGGATCGCGCCGGTCCCGGTCCGGCTCGCCGATGAGCGGCTGACCACGGTGTCCGCGTCTCGGATGCTCAGCAAGCAGGGGGTCAAGGGCAAGCGCCAGCGAGCGGTGGTGGACCAGGCGGCGGCGGTGGAGATCCTGCAGTCGTGGCTAGACGCCCGGTCCGCGGCACTCGCTCGATCTGCGGAGGACTCATGACCGACGATCTCGGTTTGTTCGAGGAACGCCCCAGCCGGGAGCGGCCCCGACGGCCCACCGCCGCCTCGGCGGCGGCACGCAAGGCCAAGCAGCAGCGCAAGAAGCGCCGCAACCGGCTGGCCGTGTTCGGCATCGTGGTGGTGCTGCTGATCGGCGGCGGTGTGTGGTTCGGCTTCCGCCAGCTCTCGGGCCTGGGCGGCTACGACGACTTCACCGGTGCCGGCGAGCGCGACGTCGTGTTCGAGGTCAAGGGCGGTGACTCCACGGGAGCCATCGCCGGGCGGCTGGCCGAGGACGGCATCGTCGCGAGCAGCAAGGCGTTCCTGGCGGCGGCACAGAACGAGGCGAAGGTCCGCTCGGTCCAGCCCGGCTACTACGTGATGCGGACGAAGGTCTCCGGTGAGGCGGCTGTCCAGAAGATCGTCACCCCGGCGTCAAAGGTCGGTCACCTGCAGATCAGGGCCGGTACGCAGCTCGACGACCTGGCTAACGGCACGACCGTCATTCCCGGCATCATCTCCCAGCTGTCCGCCGCGTCCTGCGCGACGCTGGACGGCAAGAAGAGCTGTGTGCCGGTCGAGGAGCTGCTCAGGGTCGCCGAGACGGGCGACCTGAAGGCCCTCGGCGTCCCCGAGTGGGCGATCCCCGACGCCTCCCGCGCGCCGGAACCGAAGCGCAGGCTTGAAGGCCTGATCGCCCCGGACGTCTACGACGTCAAGCCGGGGTCGACCGCCGAGGAGCTGTGGACGAAGCTGGTCACCGAGTCGTCAGCGCGGCTGCAGAGCTACGGGATGCCCAAGCTGGCCGAGACCACCGGGTTCACGCCGTACCAGGTCCTGGTCATCGCCTCCCTGATCGAGCGCGAGGCCATCGAAGGTGACTTCACCAAGGTCTCCAGGGTCACGTACAACCGGCTCGTCAAGGCGATGGAGCTCAAGTTCGACTCGACGATCAACTACGTGCTCACCCGCCAAACGATCACGACGAAGGGCGAGGACCGCGCGAAGGCAGGGCCGTACAACACCTACCTCAACACGGGACTCACACCGACCCCGATCGCGGCGGCCAGCAAGGCGGCCCTGGCCGCGGCGGCGAACCCGGCCGAGGGCACGTGGCTGTTCTTCGTGAAGTGCCAGAAGGACGGCACCTCATGCTTCGCCGACACCAATGACCAGCACGAGGCCAACATCAAGCAGGCCAGGGCCAACGGTGCGTACTGACCGACGCGCGGCCGTACTCGGCTCACCTGTCGATCACTCGCTCTCCCCGGTCCTGCACAACGCCGCCTACACGGCGCTTGGGCTGAGCAGTTGGACCTACGAACGAATCGACTGCGACGAAGCCCGGCTCCCGGGCTTGATCGCATCGATGGGCCCGGAGTGGGCGGGCCTGTCGGTCACCATGCCCGGCAAGCTCGCCGCACTGACCTTCGCCACGACGGCCACCCCTCGTGCTCTCGCGGTCGGCGCCGCCAACACGTTGATCCACCGTGCCGACGCCACCTGGCACGCCGACTGCACCGACATCGACGGCGTCACCGGCGCCCTCCGCGCCGCGGGATACGAGTCTGGCCCGACCGCGGTCGTCCTTGGCGCGGGCGGCACGGCTCGCGCCGCATTGGCGGGTCTGGCGGAACTCGGCGTCGAAGAGGTGACCCTCGTCGTCCGCGACCCGGCGCGCGCTGCCGACGCGATCGCCTGCGCGGCGGGGCTTTCGTTGTCGCTGCGGTTGGCCGACTGGTCCACAGTGGATCTCGCGGCACTCGCAAGATCCGCCGCGGTGGTCGTCAACACCGCCCCCGCGTCGGCCGTCGCACCACTGGCGCGAGCCATGGCGCAGGCGCCGTGCGTCTTGGACGTCATCTACCACCCGTGGCCCACGCCGGTCGCGGAAGCGGTCTCAGCGGCGGGCGGCAGGCTCGCGACCGGCCTCGACATGCTGCTGCACCAGGCTTTCACGCAGGTGGAGCACTTCACTGGGCACCCCGCACCCCGCCTGGAGATGCGCGACGCGCTGCGAATGGCCACGGGCGGCGTTCTGCTGTGAGCCCGGTCACCGGAGCTTGATCATTTCGGCGCCCGCCGGCACGGTGGATTACGAACTGTTTCGCTATCTGGGGGTATCAATGGTTCGATTGATTCGCGCTGGTCTCATGATCGCCGTAGTGGCGTGCGCCATGGGGTTCATCGCAGTTGGAAATGCCGGTGCGACTACGTATTCGCAGGCTTCGCGCAGCGGCGTTGCCGGTCCTCTCGCTTACGCGCAATTCCGGGAGGACGGCGTTCGTATTCGGACCGGCCCTGGCATCGGCTACGGGATCGCGGGGCTGGGATACCGCAGTCACAGTGTCACGGCGCACTGCTTTACGGCGCCGCAACCGAATTCCGCGTGGTACAAGATCACCAACAATACGACCGGCGTCCGTGGCTGGGTGGCTTCCTCCATGCTCTATGTCGAGGGGGCGCTTCCCGGCTGCTGAGGTGGTTCTTGCCGGCTTCAAGGCCGCCCGACCCTCTGGACGGGCGGCCTTGCCCACTCTCGCCGCGATAAGCACAAAGCGGCACTCCCGTCAAACGAGCATCCCCATACTATCGGGTAAATGACACCCCACCTCCCTCTCGCTAACCTGAAAGCGAAACCGGAGGCCACATGCTTGTCAAAACCCCGACACGTCAGATTCCTGCCCACTTCGCACTGTTTGCGTTGCCGTTGTTCGTACTGACGCCTTTGATGCTGAACGACTTCCTTGGCCCGCCAGGCCGGGTGATCATGATTTTGGTATCGGCGACCGCCGGAATCGTGGCGGGAATGATCGCCCGCCGATTTCTCGCCCGCCAACCTAGAGGCACCAGAGCGTGCCCCGGATGCTGTGAAATACCCACAGCGATTCTCTGGGGCCTCATCGCCTGGCACTGGCATATCGGCGACCTGCCTACGTGGTGGCTCCCCACCGCGGCGCTGTATGCCTGGTTCGCCGTCAGCCTCATTGTGGTCGACCTCCGAGAGCGTCGGGTACCAGACGTGATCACCCTGGCCGGCTATCCCGTCTTCGCCTGCACGCTGGCCTTGGCGTTCGTAGCCGGCGCGGCCTCGGGAAACCCGTGGAAACCCCTTGTGTGGAACGCGATCCTCGGCGCCACGGCTTTCCTGGCGATCCACGCCACCATCCACCTGGTTCACCCACCCTCGCTGGGAGCGGGAGACGTCAAGCTCTCAGCGACCCTCGGTGCCCTCCTCGGTGCGGTGGATCTGATCGCCCTCCCCTTAGCCCTGACGCTCGCCGCTGTCATCACGCTGGTGCTGGCCGCCGCTGCCCCACGAAAACTCCGAACCCGTTGGCGATCAGGCATTCCCCACGCTCCAGGCATGCTCGCTGCCACGGGCTTGTTCGTGCTCTGAACTCACTGTCCGTCGACCCTCGCCGACCCTGCTAACCCTGCTGCCTGCCCGCCGAACTCGCCCGCCCGCCGAACCGACTGGTCTCGCCAGCCCTCCAGCCGGTCACCGCCGAACCTGCCCAGGCCCGCCAGCCCGCAAACCCGGTCGGCCCACAAACCCGCCAGCAGCTAACCCGTCCGCTCCGTCCAGCCCACTAGCCCCGTCAGCCCCGCTGACCTCGCCGAGGTCGTCGACCCCAGCACGGTCACCCGGTCGATCCTCAAACCGCCACCCGTCAACTCACCACCCCATCGACGCCGTTGACTTCGCCATCCCATCCACCGGCCGACTTCCGACCCCGCCACTCGATGCGTGCTCCACCCACCCGAACCCCACAGCACCAGGTGGGACACCTCAAAGACAAACGTCCGCACCCCGAATCCACATGTCCGCTCCCCGAACGCGACCAGGAGGTGATCACTCGAACCCCTTCCACCAGCCGTTTCGTCGGATTCGTCACTGTTCCCTTCGTCCCATCCGGGCGGTCGGGGTCCGGGGTCCCATGACAGGATCAGGCCGTGCTGCGTTGGATTACCGCCGGAGAGTCACACGGACCCGCGCTCGTCGCCGTGCTGGAAGGCATGGTGGCGGGGGTCGAGGTCACCACATCGGACCTGAACGAGCAGCTCGCTCGCCGAAGGCTTGGGTTTGGGCGTAGCCCGCGCATGGGCTTCGAGACCGACAAGGTCGAGTTTCTCGGCGGGGTGCGCCACGGGCTGACCCAGGGTGGTCCGATCGCGGTGCACATCGACAACGCGGAGTGGCCCAAGTGGGAGAAGGTCATGTCCGCCGACCCGGTGGACCCAGCCGAGCTGGCTGAGCTGGGTCGCAACGAGCCCCTGACCAGGCCCCGCCCCGGCCACGCCGACCTGCCCGGCATGCAGAAGTACGGCTTCGACGAGGCCCGCCCGGTCCTGGAGCGCGCCAGTGCTCGGGAGACTGCGGGACGCACAGCGCTGGGCACGGTGGCGAAGGCCTTCCTGCGCCAGCTCCTCGGCGTCGAGGTCATCAGCCACGTTGTGTCCATCGGTGGCGCGGAGGCGTCGCCGGACAGCGCGACCCCGGGACCCGGTGACCTCGCGGCCATCGACGAAAGTCCCGTGCGGGCGTTCGACGCGGCGGCGACCGAGGCCATGGTCGCCGAGGTGGAGGCCGTCAAGAAGGCAGGCGACACCGTCGGCGGCGTCATCGAGGTCATCGCCTACGGCCTGCCGCCGGGCCTCGGCTCGCACGTGCACTGGGACCGCCGCCTCGACGCACGACTCGCCGGCGCGCTCATGGGCGTGCAGGCGATGAAGGGCGTCGAGATCGGCGACGGCTTCACCACCGCCCGCCGGTGGGGGAGCCAGGCGCACGACGAGATCGACCGGGCCGAGGGCACCGTCGCGGGTGTGACCAGGCGCTCCAACCGGGCCGGTGGGCTCGAAGGCGGCATCACCAATGGTGAGCCCCTGCGTGCCCGGGTCGCGATGAAGCCGATCTCGACGGTGCCGCGCGCGCTGTCGACCGTCGACGTCGTCACCGGTGAACCGGCCGTCGCCATCCACCAGCGTTCGGACGTGTGCGCGGTGCCCCGGGCGGGTGTCGTCCTCGAATCCGTCTTCGCGCTCGTCCTCGCCGAGGCGGCACTGGAGAAGTTCGGCGGCGACTCGCTCATCGAGACCAAGCGCAACGTCGAGGGCTACCTCGAAGCGCTCCGGAACCGCTGGTGAGCCCCGTCGCCGTCGTGGTCGGCCCGCCGGGTGCGGGCAAGTCCACCATCGGCACGGCACTCGCCGACGCGCTCGGGGTCGCCTTCCGCGACACCGACGCCGACATCGTCGAGACCATGGGCAAGTCGATCAGCGACATCTTCACCGACGGCGGCGAAGCGGCGTTCCGCGCCGCCGAGGAGAAGGCGGTCGCGGTCGCGCTGCGTGAGCACGACGGCGTCCTGTCCCTCGGCGGCGGAGCGGTGCTCTCCGAGCAGTCGCGCAAGCTGCTCGCCGAGCACACCGTGGTGTTCCTCAACGTCGGCATGGCCGAAGGCGTGCGCCGCACCGGGCTGTCCACCGCTCGGCCGCTGCTCGCCGGGGTCAACCCGCGCGCCAAGTTCAAAGAGCTGCTCGACGCCCGGCTCCCGCTCTACCGTGAGATAGCGAGCGTCGAGGTCGACACCGACACCAAGTCGCCGGACGAGATCGTCTCCCAGCTCGCCACCGTCCTGAACCGAGGAGAATGACCGTGCAGCCGGTGCGTATCCGGGTCGCCACCGAGAAGCCCTACGACGTCGTCATCGGCAAGGGGCTGCTCGACGACCTGGTCGAAGCCGTCAAGGGCGCCTCCAAGGTCGCGATCATCCACCAGCCGACGCTCGCCGCCACGGCGGAGGCGACCCGCGACGAGCTGGTCGCCGCCGGCATCGACGCGCACCGCATCGAGATCCCCGACGCCGAGGACGGCAAGGCGCTCTCCGTGGCCGCGTTCTGCTGGGAGGTGCTGGGCCGCATCGGCCTCGACCGCCAGGGCACCGTCGTCGCCCTCGGCGGCGGCGCGGTGACCGACCTCGCGGGCTTCGTCGCCGCCACCTGGATGCGCGGCGTGAAGCTGGTCAACGTCCCGACCACGCTGCTCGGCATGGTCGACGCGGCCGTCGGCGGCAAGACCGGCATCAACACCGAGGCGGGCAAGAACCTCGTCGGCGCCTTCCACGAGCCCTCCGCGGTCCTGGTCGACCTCGCCACCCTCGCCACCCTCCCGCGCTGGGAGCTGGTCGCGGGCATGGCCGAGGTGATCAAGGGCGGCTTCATCGCCGACCCGGTCATCCTCGACCTCATCGAGGCCGACCCGGCCGCCGCGCTCGACCCCGAGGGCGAGGTCATCGGCGAGCTGATCCGCCGCAAGATCCAGGTCAAGGCCGACATCGTCGCCGCCGACCTGCGCGAATCGGACCTGCGCGAGTTCCTCAACTACGGCCACACCCTGGCCCACGCCATTGAGCGCCGCGAGCGCTACAAATGGCGCCACGGCGCCGCGGTCAGCGTCGGCATGGTCTTCGTCGCCGAACTCGCCCGGCTCGCGGGCAAGCTCGACGACGCCACCGCCGACCGCCACCGCAGCATCCTGACCAGCATCGGCCTGCCGGTCACCTACGACGCCGACGCGCTGCCGCAGCTCATCGAGGGCATGCTGAGCGACAAGAAGACCAAGTCCGGTGTCCTGCGTTTCGTCGTCCTCGACGGTCTCGCCAAGCCCAGCAGGCTGGAGGGACCCGACCCGTCGCTGCTGGCGGCGGCCTACTCGGCGATCGCGGCGGAGCCGAGCGGATCGACCGGGGTGATGCTGTGAAGGTGCTCGTCCTCAACGGCCCCAACCTGGGCAGGCTCGGCACCCGTGAGCCCGAGATCTACGGCAGCACCACCCACGCCGACCTGGCCCGCCTCTGCGTCGAGACCGGCGCCGACCTGGGCCTCGACGTCGAGGTGCGGCAGACCGACCACGAGGGCGAGATGCTCGGGTGGCTGCACGAGGCCGCCGAGAACAAGGTCCCGGTCGTGCTCAACGCCGCCGCGTGGACGCACTACTCGATCGCCGTCCGCGACGCCGCCGCGCAGCTCACCGCGCCGCTCATCGAGGTGCACATCTCGAACGTGCACAAGCGCGAGGACTTCCGGCACCACAGCTACCTGTCCGCGCTGGCCGCCGGGGTGATCGTCGGACTCGGTGTCGACGGCTACACCCTGGCCCTGCGCTGGCTGGCGGACAACGCCAAACCTTGATCGTCCGATTCACCCATCCGGGCGACTCGGCACCCCTACACTGGGGGCCTCCCGTCACCCGCCCGGAAGGCCGATCACCCCCGCATGTCGAGTCCGCGCCGCAGGGCCGCGTCGATTCTGCTGATCGGCGGCCTCCTCACCGGCTGCACGACAGCCGCGGGTGAAGCAGGCCAGTCCCGGCCCCTTGTCACGTCGGCGGCCCCATCGGAGGCCCCACCGACCCCGCGGTTGACGCTGCGCACCGACCGCCCGCGGCAGAGCCCGGGCGTGGTCGCGGCGGGCGGCGGTGACGCGCCGTACAACTACGGCCCGACGCTGATGCTCGACGGCGGGCGCTACCGCATGTGGTGGTGCAGCCAGCTCGGTGTGGCCAACCCGCCGGGCGACGACATCCTCCTCGCCGAGTCGACCTCCCTGGACAGCACCTTCGTCGGACCCGACGGCAGTCCCGCGACGCCGATTTTCTCCGGCAGCACAACGGGTTTCGACGGCATGCACACCTGCGACCCGTCGGTGATCAAGGTCCGCGGCACCTACTACCTGTACTACACCGGCGCGGCGGGCGACCACGCCCACGGCAACTCGATCGGGGTTGCCACCAGCCCCGACGGCCGCGTCTGGAGCCGAGGCAACGGCGGCGAACCGATCGTCACCGCAGCCCGAAATGTGCTGCGCGAGAACATCTATGGCGCCGGTCAGCCCGCGGCGGTGCACGTCGACGGCTGGTTCTACCTGATGTTCACCGACACCACCGGCAGCGACGCCGGGTGGAATGGCGCGGGCCAGTTCCTGTTGCGCGCCAAGGACCCGACCTTCACCGTCGACGTGGAAACGCTGTCGCCGGGCGGTTTCCGCGCGTTCAGCAGCACCGCCGCCCGAATGCGCTCCGTGGTCGACGCGTTCAGCGCGGACCTGATGTGGGTGCCCGCCCTGGGCGCGTTCGCCATCGCCCACGAGACCGAACACGGCACGACGATCACCTTCTGGGACAAGGACTTCCGCAGGTCACCCGCGCAGCCGATCCACATTCCGGGCCCGTGGAAGGAAGGCCCCGGCCTGGTGCGCGACCCACAGGGGCACGCCGTCCGCTCGGTCGAGGACCCCTGCGACCGCATCCCCGTCGACCTCGTTCGCGCGACCCGCACCGTGCACGCCCCGACCGACCTGGTCCACTTCGGCGCCGACATCGCGAACGCGGGCGCCTGCGACGACCCGGCTCGCGCTCCCGAGGCGCTGCGCGGCTTCGCGATGCCGTCCCCGCAGCGCACCGTCGACGTGGTGGTCGAGGGTGGCCTGCTGCGGGTCGAACGCCGGGCCGTGGCGGAGAAGCTCGCCGTCCGCGTCCTGGACAGCCGCATCCCCGCGCTCGAATCCCTACCGGTCCGCGCCCGCCTCGACGCCGCCGCGAAGGTGGTCACCGCCGACAGCCGCCTGGCCTTCGTGCTCGACGAACACCTGTGGCAGTTCACCGACCCGACCCTGGCCACTCTCAACTCGTCCGTCCCGCTCCCCATCACCCCCCGCCGCTGGCGCGACTACCCCGACGCCCCCACCCTCAACCCCTAGTCCGCGAGTCGCCCCGTCCGGCAAGCGAGTCGCCCCGCCAGGCAAGTGAGTTCGACAGTGAGTTGGTCGGTGAGCATCGCGAATGTCGAACTCGTTTGCCGGAGGGGGCGACTCGCGGGAGTCAGGTGCGGGACTTGCGGCGCTTGCCTGCGGTGGGGGAGGGGCGGTCGAGTTTGGTGCCTGCGATCAGGCCCAGGCCCGCGGGTACCAGGACCAGCAGGGCGGTGAACGCGGCGCCGCCGGTCAGGGCCGAACCCAGGGAACTGGTGCCCGTCTGGTCCACCAGCACGGCCCGCCCGATCACGGTGAGCACCGCCGAACCGAACCCGGCGATCAGCGCGGCGATGACCCACGTCCGAGCGCGGTCGACCACGCCGCGCCAGGCGTCCACCGCTGCCCAAGTCGCGGCGACACCCACCAGCACGCCCAGGACCAGCGCCTCGACAAGCGTCCGCCCGGTCGGCTCGGATGCCTTCAGCATCGCCACCACGACCGCCGCCACCGCGTGGACGACGGCCAACACCACACCCCGAACCACCCACGTTGCCATTACCGCAGAGTAGGCGGTGACGACCCGACGCGGGATGCTGGTCAGTCGTAAGCTCCTTCTATGCCTGAAGCCCACGTTCGCCGTCGGACAGCTCTGCGGGAGTTGCTGCGGGAGCAGGGACTCGACGCGGTGCTGGTCGCCGACCTGCTCAACCTGCGCTACCTCACCGGCTTCACCGGTTCCAACGGCGCGCTGCTCGTGCACGCCGACGGCGAGGAGCGCACGGTCTTCTGCACCGACGGCCGCTACGTGGAGCAGGCGGGCCTGCAGGTTCCCGAGCTGGAGCACCTCATCGACCGCTCCAGCGCGCTCGCCCTCGCCGCGAAGGCGGAGAAGGACGCGACCTACCGCCGCACCGGCTTCGAGAGTCAGCACGTCTCCGTCGACGGCCTCGACGCCCTCACCGAGGCCGCGCCCTCGCTCAAGTTCACCCGGGCACCGAATCTGGTCGAGCGGCTGCGCATGGTCAAGGACGACACCGAGGTCGAGGCGCTCCGGATGGCCTGCGCCGCGGCCGACCGGGCGCTCGCCGACCTGATCGAGCACGGCGGCCTCACCGCGGGCCGCACCGAGCGTGAGGTCGCCCGCGACCTGGAGAACCGGATGCTCGACCACGGTGCCACCAAGCCCGCGTTCGACTCGATCGTGGCCACCGGCGCCAACTCGGCCATCCCGCACCACCGCCCGACCGACGCCGTCCTGCACCAGGGCGACTTCGTCAAACTCGACTTCGGCGCGCTCATCGACGGCTACCACTCCGACATGACTCGGACCCTGGTGCTCGGCGAGCCCGCCGACTGGCAGCGCGAGGTCTATGACCTGGTCGCCGCCGCACAGGCCGCGGGCCGCGCCGCTCTTAAACCGGGGGCCCGAGTACAGGACGTCGACGCCGCCGCCCGCGAGGTGATCGAGAACGCGGGCCGCGGCGCGGAGTTCCTCCACGGGCTCGGACACGGCGTCGGACTCGAGATCCACGAGGCACCCGCCCTGGCCAAGACCGGTGAAGGTACACTTTCCGCCGGCATGGCGGTCACGGTCGAGCCGGGGGTCTACCTGTCCGGCAAGGGCGGTGTCCGCATCGAGGACACGCTGGTCGTACGGGATGGCCGACCCGAGCTCCTCACCTTGACCACCAAGCAGCTCATGGTCGTCTAGGACGATCACCCATGCGCGAAACACAGGAGATCTAGCTCGTGGCTTCGACCAACGAACTGAAGAACGGCCTGGTGCTCAACCTCGAGGGTCAGCTCTGGACCGTCACCGAGTTCCAGCACGTCAAGCCGGGTAAGGGCCCTGCCTTCGTGCGGACCAAGCTCAAGCACGTGATGACCGGCAAGGTCGTCGACAAGACGTTCAACGCCGGCGTCAAGGTCGACACCGCGACCGTCGACCGCCGCGACATGACCTACCTGTACAACGACGGCTCCGAGTACGTCTTCATGGACGGCGACACCTTCGAGCAGATCTCCATCTCGCCCGAGGTCGTCGGCGACGCCGCGAAGTACATGCTGGAGAACAGCAGCGCGAACGTCTCCTCCCACGAGGGCACGCCGCTGTTCATCGAGCTCCCGGTCTCGGTCGAGCTCATCATCGAGCACACCGACCCGGGCCTGCAGGGCGACCGCTCCACCGGTGGCACCAAGCCCGCCAAGCTGGAGACCGGCGCCGAGATCCAGGTGCCGCTGTTCGTCACCACGGGCGAGAAGGTCAAGGTCGACACCCGCGACGGGCGCTACCTCGGCCGGGTCAGCAGCTGACGTGGGAGCCCGAAGCAAGGCACGCAAGCGCGCGGTCGACCTCCTTTTCGAGGCGGCCTTGCGAGGCGACGACCCGGTCACCCTCATGTCGACCCGGGTCGGCTCGCCGGACGTCGCCCCGGTGAACGACTACACGATCACGCTCGTCGAAGGTGTGTGCGCCAACCAGGCCCGCATCGATGAGTTGCTCACCGAACACGCCGAGGGCTGGACACTCGACCGGATGCCAGCGGTGGACCTCGCGGTCCTGCGACTGGGCCTCTACGAGATCCTCTGGGCCGACGACGTGCCCGACGCCGTGGCGATCGACGAGGCCGTGCAGCTGGCCAAGTCGCTTTCGACGGACGACTCACCGCGGTTCGTCAACGGCGTTCTAGGCCGCATCGGCGGTATCGCCGACAGGCTCCGCGCTGCTCGCTAGTTTACGGACCGGCACCTAAGGGGAACCGTGACGAAAGCTGACCACGGTTACCCCGCCACCAGTGCATCACCCTGGCAGGTGACCCCAACATGAAATTCCGGGGTGGCGGACGGTGAAACACCCGAACGCGCGCAGACGGGGATGCTGCGCGGTCGGGTGTTTCATCACCTAATCCTCTTTGGACGGGCGGGCTTCAGGGGGCAGCACGCCCCAGTCGATGAGCTGCTCGGTCAGCTCGCCGGGGGTCATGTCGTAGATGATCGCCAGCGACCGCAGGTCCTCGGTGCGGATCGAGAGCACCTTGCCGTTGTAGTCGCCGCGCTGGCTCTGGATGGTCGCCGCGTATCGGGCCAGTGGGCCGACCTTCTCCGCGGGCAGCTGCTGCAGCCGCTCCAGGTTGATCACGATCTTCGTGGCGGGCTCGGCACCGGATGGCACCCGGCCCTCAGGCAGGAGTTCCACCACCGGCACGCCGTAAAAGTCCGCGAGTTCGGCCAGCTTCTGCACGGTGACCGCTCGATCGCCGCGCTCATAAGAGCCGACCACGACGGCCTTCCAGCGGCCGCCGGACTTCTGCTCGACGCCATGCAGCGACAGCCCCTGCTGCTGGCGGATGGCGCGGAGCTTGGCTCCTAGCGCCTTGGCGTAGTCGCCCATGCGGCGGTTCTCCGTTCGTTCGCCCCGACGGCGCTAAGCGACAGCCTCGGGTAGCTTCAAATCAACACGCTGAGTAATGGTTACCCAGAGTTGTCACCAGGTCAAGCTGATCGGACCAGGAGACCTGGCGAACATGGGCCCGGACCACCCGCCAAGTCGCCCGAATCGGCCTGATACGGTCGACGTGAGCCCAGGTCAACTGGGCTGATCGACATCCTTTAAAGCCCGTCCAGTGAGGCGGGGAAGGAGTCCACTGTGGCGTCGCGAGACCGCGGCGCGGCAGACCCGGCTGGGCAGCGTGAGCTGCTTTCGGCCGGCGACGTCGCGCGCACCATCGCTCGAATGGCCCATCAGGTCATCGAGAAGACCGCCCTCGGCGCGTCCGGGGCGAGCCCGGTCGTGTTGCTGGGCGTACCCACCCGGGGCGGCCCGCTGGCCGAGCGGCTGGCCGCGAAGATCGCCGAATTCGCCGACGTGCAGGTCCCGGTAGGCACGCTGGACGTGACCCTTTACCGCGACGACCTGCGCCGCAAACCCACCCGCCCGCTCGGCGCGACCGCGCTGCCGCCCGGCGGGATCGACGACGCCCTGGTCATCCTGGTCGACGACGTGCTGTTCTCCGGCCGCACCATCCGCGCCGCCCTCGACGCGCTGCGCGACGCCGGCCGCCCCCGCGCGGTCCAGCTGGCCGTCCTCGTCGACCGCGGCCACCGCGAACTGCCCATCCGTGCCGACTACGTGGGCAAGAACGTGCCCACCGCCCGATCCGAGGAGGTCGCCGTCCTGCTCGCCGAGACCGACGGTCACGACGCCGTTCTGCTGCGCAGGCCGGAGGAGTCCGAGTGAAACACCTCCTGAGCACCGACGGGCTCGACCCGGCGACCGCGCTGGCTATTCTGGACACCGCCGACGGTCTGAAGAAGACCCTGCTGGGCCGTGAGGTCCGCAAGCTGCCGACGCTGCGCGGCCGCACGGTGATCACCATGTTCTACGAGAACTCCACCCGCACCCGCGTCTCGTTCGAGATCGCCGGGAAGTGGATGAGCGCCGACGTGGTCAACGTCTCCTCCGGCGGGTCCTCTGTGGGCAAGGGCGAGTCCCTTCGCGACACCGGCCTCACGCTGGCCGCCGCGGGCGCCGACTGCGTGATCGTGCGCCACCCGGCCTCGGGCGCCGCGCACCGCCTTGCGGGCTGGCTCTCCGAGGTCGGCACCAGCGTCATCAATGCGGGTGACGGCACCCACGAGCACCCCACGCAGGCGCTGCTCGACGCGGCGACGCTGCGCGACCGGCTCGGCGGGATCGACGGCAGGCGCGTCGCGATCGTGGGTGACGTCCTGCACAGCCGGGTCGCGCGATCCAACGTGCACCTGCTCACCGCCCTCGGCGCCGAGGTCGTTCTTGTCGCGCCGCCCACGCTGCTGCCCGCGGGGGTCGAGAACTGGCCGGTCCAGGTCAGTCACGAACTCGACGCCGAGTTGCCGACGCTCGACGCGGTCATGATGCTTCGAGTGCAGGCCGAGCGCATGCACGGCGGCTTTTTCCCGTCCGCCAAGGAGTACTCGATCACCTACGGCCTCAGCGAAGCGCGGGCGCGGTTGCTGCCCAAGCACGCGGTCGTGCTGCACCCCGGTCCGATGCTGCGCGGGATGGAGATCGCCCCGGCGGTCGCCGACTCGCCGCGCGCGGCGATCACCGAACAGGTCGCCAACGGGGTGCACGTCCGGATGGCCGTGCTGTACCACCTGTTGGCCGCCGGAGGTGGGGACGAGTGACCATCGCGCAGCTACTCGTTCACGCCGACCGGGTGCGGGTGTCCCGCGCTAGCAGAAAGGAAGACGGTTCATGACCCTGGTCATCCGCGGCGCCAAGCCCTATGGCGAAGGCGATCCCGTAGATCTGTTGATCCGGGATGGTGTCATTGCCCAGATAGGCAATGACTTAGAAGCCGACGAGGTCATCGAGGCGGACGGCTTGGTCGCCCTCCCGGGGTTCGTCGACCTGCACACCCACCTGCGTGAGCCGGGTCGCGAGGACACCGAGACGATCGAGACCGGTTCCCGCGCGGCCGCCCTTGGCGGCTACACCGCCGTGTTCGCCATGGCCAACACCGACCCGGTCGCCGACAACGCGGTCATCGTCGAGCACGTGTGGCGCCGCGGCCAGGAAGTCGGCCTCGTCGACGTCTATCCGGTCGGCGCGGTCACCGTGGGACTCAAGGGCGAGAGGCTCGCCGAGCTGGGCACCATGGCCAAGGCGGGCGTGCGGATCTTCTCCGACGACGGTCTCTGCGTCGCCGACCCGCTGATCATGCGCCGCGCGCTGGAGTACACCAAGGCGTTGGGCGTGGTCATCGCGCAGCACGCCGAGGAGCCCCGGCTGACCGTCGGCGCGCAGGCCCACGAGGGTGAGACGGCCGCGCGGCTGGGTCTCACCGGCTGGCCCGCGGTCGCCGAGGAGTCCATCGTCGCCCGCGACTGCCTGCTGGCCCTGCACGCGGGCGCCAAGTTGCACGTCTGCCACGTCTCCACCGAGGGCACCGCCGAGGTGCTGCGCTGGGCCAAGGGGCGCGGCACCCAGGTCAGCGCCGAGGTCACCCCGCACCACCTGCTCCTCGACGACGACCGGCTCAACACCTACGACCCGGTCAACAAGGTCAATCCGCCGCTGCGCACCGCCAACGACGCCAAGTCGCTGCGCGAGGCGCTGGCCGACGGCACGGTCGACTGCGTCGCCACCGACCACGCCCCGCACGCCCACCAGGACAAGGACTGCGAGTGGTCCGCGGCCCGCCCCGGCATGCTCGGTCTGCAGACCGCGCTGCCGATCGTGGTGGCGACCATGGTCGAGCCGGGCCTGCTGGACTGGCGCGGTGTCGCCCGGGTGATGAGCGAGCGGCCCGCCGAGATCGCCGGGCTACCCGATCAGGGTCGCCCGATCGCGGTCGGCGAGCCCGCGAACCTGACGCTGGTCGACCCGGCGGGCCGCTGGACGGTCCACGGCGCCGACCTCGCCAGCATCGCCGCCAACACCCCGTACGAGGGCATGGAGCTACCGGGCACCGTGGTCGCCACGCTGCTGCGCGGCGAGGTCACCGCGCGCGACGGGAAGGCGGTCCGATGAGCAGGCTTGGGCTATCGCTGCTTTTCCTGGCGATCTTCCTGGTGCTAGTCGGCCTGATGCTGTGGGGCTACCGCAACCGCGGCCGCCGACAGGCCGCCGTCCTGCCCGCCTTCCCGCAGGTTCCCGCGGGTCTGCTTGAGCGCGTGCGTTCGCGTGAGACCGAGGAACTCCTACCGCCGAGCACGGGCGTCTACGCGAGCACCGTGACGGACAAGAGCTGGCAGGACCGGGTCGCCGTGGGCGACGTCGGCTACCGCGCCGACGCGACCGCCCACCTGCTTACCGACGGCGTGCTTTTTGACCGGACCGGCGCGAGTCCCGTGTGGATTCCCGCCGAGTCGGTCGTGGACGCGCGCACCGAGGCGGGTATCGCTGGAAAGATCATGGGCGGCGACGGCCTGCTCGTGATCCGCTGGGCGATCGGCGACAGCCAGTTCGACACCGGCTTCCGGGCCGATGAGAAGACCGAATACGACACGTGGGTGCCCGCTGTACGCGCCCTGAAGAATGTGAACCCGGAGGTACCGCACGGTGAGTAAGAGCACGCGGACTGCCGCCGCGTTGGTGCTGGAGGACGGCCGGGTCTTCCGCGGCGAAGCCTTCGGCGCCACCGGCACCACGTTCGGCGAGGTGGTGTTCTGCACCGCGATGAGCGGTTACCAGGAGACCCTGACCGACCCGTCCTACCACCGGCAGATCGTGGTGGCCACCGCCCCGCAGATCGGCAACACCGGCTGGAACGACGAGGACGACGAGTCGACGAGGGTGTGGGTGTCCGGCTACGTCGTGCGCGACCCCGCCCGCATCGCCTCCAACTGGCGCTCCACCCGCGGCCTCGACGAGGTCCTCGTCGACCAGGCCGTGGTGGGCATCAGCGGCGTCGACACCCGCTCGCTGACCAGGCACATCCGCGAGCGCGGCGCGATGCGCGCCGGTGTCTTCTCCGGCGACGATCTGACCGATGTCGACACCATGGTCGGCCGGGTCCGGGAGACCGAGCAGATGGCGGGCGCGGACCTCGCGCGCGACGTCACGACCAAAGAGACCTACGTGGTCGAGGCCGACGGTGAGCGCCGCTTCCGGGTGGCCGCCCTCGACCTGGGCATCAAGTCCAACACCCCGCGGATGATGGCCGCGCGGGGCATCGAGACGCACGTGCTGCCCGCGTCGGCCACGCTCGACGACATCCTCGCCATCGAGGCCGACGGCGTCTTCCTGTCCAACGGCCCGGGCGACCCGGCCACCCAGGACCACGCGGTCGCGCTGACCAAGTCGGTGCTGGAGCGGCGGATCCCGCTGTTCGGCATCTGCTTCGGTAACCAGATTCTCGGACGCGCGCTCGGCCGCGGGACGTACAAGATGCGGTACGGCCACCGCGGGATCAACATCCCGGTCATCGACGTCGCCACCGGCCGGGTCGCGATCACCTCGCAGAACCACGGCTTCGCCCTCGAAGGCGAGGCGGGGGAGCGCTTCGACACCCCGTTCGGCGCCGCCGAGGTCAGCCACTACTGCCCCAACGACGGCTGCGTGGAGGGTGTGCGCGCGCTCGACGTGCCCGCGTTCTCCGTGCAGTACCACCCCGAGGCGGCGGCTGGTCCGCACGACGCCGCTGACTTGTTTGACCAGTTCGTGACTCTGATGGAGGGCGGGTCGTGGCACGCTGTTTCGCCACGATCTGCCCGACCGGGTGCGGGTGTCCCGCAAAATGCAGGAGGCGAGTCCTAATGCCCATACGCGAAGACATCAAGCACGTCCTGGTGATCGGGTCCGGCCCGATCGTCATCGGCCAGGCTTGCGAGTTCGACTACTCCGGCACCCAGGCCTGCCGCGTGCTGCGCGAGGAGGGCCTGCGGGTCAGCCTGGTCAACTCCAACCCGGCGACGATCATGACCGACCCGGAGTTCGCCGACGCCACCTACATCGAGCCGATCACGGCCGAGTTCGTCGAGAAGGTCCTGCAGGCCGAGCTCGACGCGGGCCACCCGGTCGACTCGGTGCTCGCCACCCTCGGCGGGCAGACGGCGCTCAATACCGCCGTCGCCCTGCACGAGAAGGGTGTCCTGGAGAAGTTCGGCGTCGAGCTGATCGGCGCCGACATCGAGGCAATCCAGCGCGGCGAGGACCGGCAGAAGTTCAAGAACATCGTCGCCGACATCGGCGCCGAGACCCCGCGCAGCCGCGTGTGCCACTCGATGGAGGAGGTCCGCGAGACCGTCGCCGACCTTGGCCTGCCGGTCGTCATCCGCCCGTCGTTCACCATGGGCGGCCTGGGCTCCGGCATGGCGCACACGCACGACGAGCTGGAGCGGCTCGCCTCCACCGGCCTCACCGAGAGCCCGGTCACCGAGGTGCTCATCGAGGAGAGCGTGCTCGGGTGGAAGGAGTACGAGCTTGAGCTGATGCGCGACCGCAAGGACAACGTCGTCGTCATCTGCTCGATCGAGAACATCGACCCGATGGGCGTGCACACCGGCGACTCGGTCACCGTCGCTCCCGCGATGACGCTCACCGACCGCGAGTTCCAGCACATGCGCGACGTCGGCATCGATGTGCTGCGCGCGGTCGGCGTGGACACCGGCGGCTGCAACATCCAGTTCGCCATCCACCCGGGCAACGGCCGCATGGTCGTCATCGAGATGAACCCGCGGGTGTCGCGCTCCAGCGCGCTGGCGTCGAAGGCGACCGGCTTCCCGATCGCCAAGATCGCCGCGAAGCTCGCCATCGGCTACACGCTCGACGAGATCACCAACGACATCACCGGCGAGACCCCGGCCTCGTTCGAGCCCACGCTCGACTACGTCGTGGTCAAGGTCCCGCGCTTCGCGTTCGAGAAGTTCCCCGGCGCCGACGCCACGCTGACCACGACGATGAAGAGCGTCGGCGAGGCCATGTCGATCGGCCGCAACTTCGTCGAGGCGCTGGGCAAGGCCCTGCGGTCGATGGAGACCAAGGACGCGAGCTTCTGGACCCGGCCCGACCCGGAGACCATGACCCAGGAGACCGCGCTCGACGCCCTGCGGACCGCGCACGACGGCAGGCTCTACACCGTCGAGCGCGCGCTGCGCATGGGTGCGAGCGTCGACGCGGTGCACCAGGCCAGCGGCATCGACCCGTGGTTCATCGACCAGATCGCCTCGCTGATCGAGCTGCGCGACGAGGTCATGGACGCGCCCGTGCTCGACGAGCCGCTGCTGCGCCGGGTGAAGCGGGCGGGCTTCTCCGACCGTCAGGTCGCCGCGCTGCGCCCCGAACTCGCCGGTGAGGACGGTGTCCGCTCGCTGCGCCACCGCCTCGGCGTGCGCCCGGTCTACAAGACGGTCGACACCTGCGCCGCCGAGTTCGCCGCGAACACGCCCTACCACTACTCGGCCTACGAGCTCGACCCCGAAGCCGAGAACGAGGTTTCGCCGCAGCACGACAAGCCCAAGGTGCTGATCCTGGGCTCTGGGCCGAACCGCATCGGCCAGGGCATCGAGTTCGACTACTCGTGCGTGCACGCCGCCATGGCCCTGCGCGAAGCCGGTTTCGAGACCGTCATGGTCAACTGCAACCCGGAGACGGTGTCCACCGACTACGACACCTCCGACCGGCTCTACTTCGAGCCGCTGACGTTCGAGGACGTCCTGGAGGTCGTGCACTCCGAGCAGCGCTCGGGCACGGTCGCCGGTGTCATCGTCCAGCTCGGCGGCCAGACCCCGCTGGGTCTCGCGCAGCGGCTGGCCGACGCGGGCGTGCCGATCGTCGGCACCCAGCCCGAGGCGATCCACCTCGCCGAGGACCGCGGCGCGTTCGGCGAGGTGCTGACCTCGGCCGGCCTGCCCGCGCCGAAGTACGGCACCGCCACCTCGTTCCCAGGCGCCAAGCGCATCGCCGACGAGATCGGCTACCCGGTCCTGGTCCGCCCGTCCTACGTGCTCGGCGGCCGCGGCATGGAGATCGTCTACGACGAGGCCACCCTCGCCGGCTACATCCAGCGGGCCACCGAGGTCAGCCCGGAGCACCCGGTGCTGGTCGACCGGTTCCTCGACGACGCCATCGAGATCGACGTCGACGCCCTGTGCGACGGCGACGAGGTCTACCTCGGCGGCGTGATGGAGCACATCGAGGAAGCGGGCATCCACTCCGGCGACTCGTCGTGCGCGCTGCCGCCGATCACCCTGGGCCGCACCGACCTGGAGGCGGTCCGCCGCTCCACCGAGGCGATCGCCAAGGGCGTGGGTGTGCGCGGGCTGCTCAACGTGCAGTACGCGCTCAAGGACGACGTGCTTTATGTCCTTGAGGCCAACCCGCGCGCGAGCCGCACGGTTCCGTTTGTCTCCAAGGCCACCGCGGCCCCGCTCGCGAAGGCCGCCGCGCGGATCATGCTCGGCGCCACCATCGCGGAGCTGCGCGAGGAAGGCATGCTCCCCGCTTTCGGTGACGGTGCCGAGCTGCCCCCGGGCGCGCCGGTCGCGGTCAAGGAGGCGGTCCTGCCGTTCCACCGCTTCCGCACCAAGGAAGGCCACGGCGTCGACTCGCTGCTCGGCCCGGAGATGAAGTCCACCGGCGAGGTCATGGGCATCGACGTGTCCTTCGGCAAGGCGTTCGCCAAGTCGCAGACCGCGTCCTACGGCTCGCTGCCCACCTCGGGCCGGGTGTTCGTCTCCGTCGCCAACCGCGACAAGCGCGCGATGGTGTTCCCGGTCAAGCGCCTCGCCGACCTCGGGTTCGAGATCCTCGCGACCTCGGGCACGGCGGAAGTGCTGCGCCGCAACGGGATTCCGTGCACGGTCGTGGGCAAGCACACCGAGGCGGTCCCGGGTGAGGTCGACATCGTCCACCTGATCCGCGAGGGCGGGGTCGAGATGGTGATCAACACCCCGTACGGCAACCCCGGCCCCCGTGTCGACGGCTACGAGATCCGCACGGCCGCCGTGTCGCGCGACATCCCGTGCATCACCACGATCCAGGGCGCGGCGGCGGCGGTGCATGGCATCGAGGCCCTGATCCGCGACGACATCGGCGTGCGGTCCCTGCAGGAGCTGCAGGCGTCGCTGCGGGCCGATGTGGCCGCCCAGGTCCGCAAGTGAGGGCCCCGTTCGGCGCGCGGCTGGCCGAGTCGGTCGCCGCGCGCGGGCGCCTGTGCGTCGGCATCGACCCGCACCCCGGCCTGCTCGACGCGTGGGGCCTGCCCCGCGATGTCAGCGGCCTGGAGCGGTTCGCGCTGACGTGTGTTGAGGCGCTGGCGGGGGAGATCTCGGTGCTCAAGCCGCAGTCGGCGTTCTTCGAGGCCTACGGGTCGCGCGGGGTCGCCGTCCTGGAACGCGTGATCGCCGAGTCCCAGGCCGCGGGCGCCCTCGTGCTGCTGGACGTGAAGCGGGGCGACATCGGCTCCACGATGGCCGCCTACGCCGCCGCGTACCTCGGTGAGGGTTCTCCCCTCGCCGCGGACGCGGTGACGCTGTCGCCCTTCCTGGGGTTCGGCTCGCTGTCCCCGGCGATCGACGAGGCGGAGCGCACCGGCCGAGGCGTGTTCGTCCTGGCGCTCACGTCGAACAAGGAAGGCGCCTCGGTCCAGCGCGCCGTGGGTGACGGCAACCTGGTCGCGCAGACGGTCGTGGACGAAGCCGCGGCGCGAAACGCGGGTGCCGACCCGATGGGCTCGGTGGGCCTGGTCATCGGCGCGACGGTGGGAGAGACGGGCCTGGACCTGTCGAAGCTCAACGGCCCGATCTTGGCCCCCGGCGTGGGCGCCCAGGGCGCGGGCGCGGCGGACTTGGACCGGGTGTTCGGTCCGACGGCCCACGTGCTCCCCACGAGCTCCAGGGACGTCCTGAAGCACGGCCCGGATGTCGCGGACCTACGCACCGCCGCGCTGCGCGCCAGGGACGAACTAGCCGCCATCTGACCATCGCACGAGAAGACGGCGCCGTGGCACATCACGGCGCCGCTTTCGCGTTCACAGGTGCGCTGTATTGCCGCCATCCACACCGCACTCCGCCGCGACAATCGGACACCGAATCCTTTCCGACTACGCCATTCGGCCTATTCGCCGACCCCATTTCTGTTCGCGCAGGTGGCGGCGGGTGGTCTGACGGGGTGTGTTCAGCACAACTCGGAAAGTGGTGGAAATGACACTTTCTCCTCCCGTGGGCACCCGATCGCGCTCCGTGACGAGCCGCTTTCCGGCCCCGCCCAGCCGGTTGACGCAGGTCACAGCCCCACATGATCGCGGACGTTGATCAACTTCTAGCACGTCGTCACCGTGCGCACAGACGGGACCCGCGTTGTCTTCGCAGGCCAGGGCTCGGTAACGTCCTGGCACCGATCCGGAGAACCAATCCCCACGGAGGAAATCGTGGCCCTTCCCCAGCTGACCGAGGAGCAGCGGGCCGCAGCGCTGGAGAAGGCGGCTGCCGCCCGTCGCGTCCGGGCTGAGCTCAAGGAGCGCCTGAAGCGAGGTGGCACGACCCTCAAGGACGTGCTGACTCAGTCGGACAACGACGAGATCCTCGGCAAGATGAAGGTCACCGCTCTGCTGGAGGCCCTCCCAGGCGTCGGCAAGGTGCGTGCACAGCAGATCATCGAGCGCCTGGAGATCGCCCCGAGCCGCCGTCTGCGCGGTCTCGGAGACCGTCAGCGCAAGGCCCTGCTCGCCGAGTTCCCCAGCGAGTGAATGACAGTTTGAACGGCCGTGAGCCGGGCCCGGGTGTCGCTACCCGGTCCCGGCTCACTGTCGTGTCGGGTCCGTCGGGTGTGGGCAAGTCGAGCGTGGTCGGCGAACTGCGCAGGCTCCACCCCGACCTCTACTTCAGTGTCTCGGTCACGACCAGGGCCCCGCGCCCCGGCGAGATCGACGGCGCGCACTACCACTTCGTCACCCGCGCCGAGTTCGACCGCATGGTCGAGGCGGGCGAGTTGCTGGAGCACGCGGAGTTCGCGGGCAACCACTACGGCACCCCACGCGGGCCGGTCGAGGCCGCGCTGGCCTCGGGAAAGCCCGCCGTGCTGGAGATCGAGCTGCAGGGCGCGCGCCAGGTGCGCGCGGCCATGCCGCTGGCCCAGCTGGTCATGCTGGTGCCGCCGTCCTGGGACACGCTGGTGAGCAGGCTCACCGGCCGTGGCACCGAGGAGGAGACCGTGGTCGCCCGTAGGCTGGCAATAGCGCAGGAAGAACTGGCCGCGTCGACGGAGTTCGACGCGGTCGTGGTGAATGCCGATGTACGGCAGGCTGCCACCGAGTTGCTAACCTTGGTACTCACGCCATCATCGGATTGACCTGGAGCTGTTGCGAGTGATCACCCCTACCGAGTTGGGCGCATTGGGCGAGCCGTCGACCGCCCTCGAAGGCATCACCAACCCGCCGATCGATGACCTGCTCGAGAAGGTCAGCTCCAAGTACGCCCTGGTGATCTACGCGGCCAAGCGCGCGCGCCAGATCAACGACTACTACGCCCAGCTGGGCGAGGGTCTTCTCGAGTACGTCGGCCCGCTCGTCGAGCCCGGCCCGCGCGAGAAGCCGCTGTCCATCGCGCTGCGCGAAATCCACTCCGGTCTGCTTGAGCACACCGAGGGCGAGTGACGTCCCGGCCTCGGGTCGTCCTGGGCGTAGGCGGCGGCATCGCCGCCTACAAGGCCTGTGAGGTCCTGCGCCGACTGACCGAGTCCGGTCACGACGTGCGGGTGGTGCCGACCGAGGCCGCTCTGCGGTTCGTCGGTGCGGCGACCTTCGAGGCCCTGTCCGGCAACAAGGTCCACACCGGCGTGTTCTCCGATGTGCCCGAGGTGCCGCACGTGCGACTCGGCCAAGAGGCCGACATCGTCGTGGTCGTGCCCTCGACGGCGGATCTGCTCGCCAAGGCCGCGCACGGCCTGGCCGACGATTTGCTCACGAACACCCTGCTCACCGCGCGCTGCCCGGTGCTGATGGTCCCGGCCATGCACACCGAGATGTGGGAGCACGCGGCCACGCGGTCCAACGTCGCCACCCTGCGCTCGCGTGGGGTCGTGGTGTCCGAGCCCGCCAGCGGCAGGCTCACCGGCGCCGACACCGGCAAGGGCAGGCTCGCCGACCCGGCCGAGATCGTCGACTTGGCCCGGCTGCTGATGGCCCGCTCCGACGCCCTGCCGCGCGACATGGAAGGCCTGCACGTCGTCGTCTCGGCGGGCGGCACCCGTGAACCGCTCGACCCGGTGCGCTTCCTGGGCAACCGCTCGTCCGGCAAGCAGGGCTACGCCCTCGCGCGCACGGCCGTGCAGCGCGGCGCGCGCGTGACGTTGGTCTCCGCGCACACCGCCGCGCTCCCGGAACCCGCGGGCGCGGACATCGTCAACGCCGGAACAGCGGCCGAATTGCGCGACGCTGTTCACAAAGCGGCCGCCGACGCCGATGTAGTGGTCATGGCCGCCGCGGTAGCCGACTTCCGGCCCACGCACCGGGCCGAGTTCAAAATCAAGAAGACCGAAGCGGACCCGGACGCGGTCGCGCTCACCCGCAATGCCGATGTGCTGGCCGAGCTGGTCGAGAACCGCCGCCGCGAACCGGACTCCGAGCAGATTATCGTCGGATTCGCCGCCGAGACCGGCGACAACGGGTCCGACGTCCTCGACCACGCGCGCGCCAAGCTCGCCCGCAAGGGATGCGACTTGCTGGTGGTCAACAGGGTGGGAGAAGGCAAAGCGTTCGAGACCGAGGACAATGAAGGATGGTTGCTCAGCGCCGACGGCACGGAACGCGCTATCGCCTTCGGCTCGAAAGCACAAGTGGCGTCCGAAGTCTGGGACGCAGTGGTGAGCACAATCAGCCGGTCGCGGCGCGACACGCCGCCTGGATAAAGTGAAGACGATAAGTCTTCGGATGAGGTGGGGTTAGTCGTGAGTGAAACAGGTAGCCGCCGACTGTTCACTTCGGAGTCGGTCACTGAGGGCCACCCGGACAAGATCTGCGACGCCATCAGTGACTCCGTTCTGGACGCATTGCTGTCCAAGGACCCGCGGTCGCGGGTAGCGGTCGAGACGCTGGTGACCACCGGCCAGGTGCACGTCGCCGGCGAGGTGACCACTGAGGCGTACGCGGACATTCCGTCGATCGTGCGCGAGGTCATCCTCAACATCGGGTATGACTCCTCGGCCAAGGGTTTCGACGGCAACTCGTGTGGCGTGAACATCGCCATCGGGTCGCAGTCCCCGGACATCGCCCAGGGCGTCGACACCGCGTACGAGTCGCGGGTAGACCACGCCGAGGACGAGATCGACCGCCAGGGCGCGGGCGACCAGGGTCTGATGTTCGGCTACGCCTGCATGGACACCCCCGAGCTCATGCCGCTGCCGATCGCGCTCGCGCACCGGCTCGCGAAGCGGCTCACCAAGGTCCGCAAGGACGGTGTGCTGCCCTACCTGCGTCCGGACGGCAAGACCCAGGTCACCATCGAGTACGACGGCGACCGCGCGGTCCGGCTCGACACGGTGGTCGTGTCCAGCCAGCACGCCGAGGGCGTCGACCTGGAGAAGCTGCTCGGCGTCGACGTGCGCGAGCAGGTCGTGCTGCCGGAGCTGGCCGATCTCGACCTCGACACCGAGAACGTGCGCCTCCTGGTCAACCCGACCGGTCGCTTCGTCATCGGTGGCCCGATGGGCGACGCCGGCCTGACCGGCCGCAAGATCATCGTCGACACCTACGGCGGCATGGCCCGTCACGGTGGTGGCGCGTTCTCCGGCAAGGACCCGTCAAAGGTCGACCGCTCGGCCGCGTACGCGATGCGCTGGGTCGCGAAGAACGCCGTCGCGGCGGGACTCGCTTCGCGTATCGAGGTGCAGATCGCGTACGCGATCGGCAAGGCGGCTCCGGTGGGTCTGTTCGTCGAGACCTTCGGCACCGAGAACGCCGACCCGCTGAAGATCCAGCAGGCCATCCGCGAGGTCTTCGACCTCCGTCCCGCGGCGATCATCCGCGACCTGGACCTGCTGCGTCCGATCTACGCGCCGACGGCGGCGTACGGCCACTTCGGTCGCCCGGAGCTGGACCTGCCGTGGGAGCGCACGGACCGCGCGGACGACCTCAAGCAGGCCGTCGGTCACTAGGTTCTTCCTAAGCGGCCGGTGTCCAGGGTGATCAAGCCACCTGGACACCGGCCGCTTAGCATGTCCAGTGTGGTCCGAGACCGTCCTGGCCCGTTGCGGTGGCTCTGGTATGCCATCGGGGGAAGGCTGCCCGACAAGTTTCGGCACTGGGTGCTCTGGGACCTGACGTGTAGGACGTGGGTCTTCCGCCACCTGGCCAGGTCCCTGGTGCTGTTGGCACCGTGGTGGCTGCTGCTGTTCGTTCCCGGCCCGTTGTCGTTGCGGTTTTCGATGGTCACGCTGGCTTACATCACTGGTTTGTACTTCGCGATGTCCTTTATGGAGCACGCGTCGGAGCGGCGGCTCGTGAAGCACGGATACCCGGCGGGTTTGAATCGGCGTATTCGCGAAGAGGCCGAGCCGCATGATCGGGCGGAAGTGGTCGCGATGTACGCGGCCTACCACGATCAGCGTTTCGACCCCTGAGAAACCTCAGCCATTCGTGTCGGTTGCGGTGCGGTGGGGAGCTGATCTCATGAACACATGAGCGAACGACTGCCCGCCAGAATGCGCGCACTGGGGAACGAACTGACGACCATGCGCGAGCGAGTTGGCCTCACCACCCGCCAAGCCGCCGCCCGCCTAGGCGTCTCCATCGCCACCCTGAACCGCACGGAGAACGCCCGCCGAGTCGCGACCGTGGCCGAGGTGTCGGCCATGCTCGCGATCTATGGCGTGATCGGCGAAGAGCGCAAACGGATCATGGATCTGGTCGAGGATCTGGCTGCCCCGCATTGGCTCGCGGCTCGGCTGCCGATCAACCGATCCGTCCTGCAAGTGTTTGAGGACACGGCGATTTCCATCGTGAACTTCGCGCCCTCGGTTGTGCCCGGCCTGCTGCAAACTCGCGACTACGTGCGCACCATCATCGGGCTCGGCAAGTTGACCGCCGAAGAACAGGCCACTCGGGTGGCGATCCGAATGGATCGCCAACGTGTGCTGACCAAACTGGCCAGCCCTACCTATACCGCCATCCTCGATGAAGGGGTTCTGCGCAGGCCATATGGAACCTCCGAACAGATGGCCGAGCAGTTGCGTTGGCTGATCGGCATGGCCAAGTTGCCCAACATCGCCATCCACGTGATTCCCTTCCGCCACGGTGCCTACCGCAACCCCGGCTACTTCTCGAAAATGGAGTTCGCCAAGGAACCGCCGATCGTCTACGTGGAGCACGTGGGCGCATCAGGCTTCCTGCACGAGCAGGAAGACACCGACGAATTTCGTGAGCTCACGGATATGCTGGCGAAGGTGGCTTTGAGTTCCACCGATTCGGTGAACTTCATGGCGATGATGGCGGCTGATCACGAACGGAGCTGAAACAGCATGCACGCTGAGTGGCGGAAGTCGACCTTCAGCACTGACGACGATGACTGCGTTGAAGTTGTCTACTCGACCGAGGTCCGTTTGCGTGATTCCAAGAACCCGGATGGGGGAACGTTGCGCCTCCCCGTCTCGTCCTGGGCTCCGCACCTGCTGGCCCGCGCCGAGTGATCGTCGGTCCCCTCTGGTAGACCAGCGCACATGTCCGCAGCCGACCCCGACGCCCTGTTCGAGGTCGCCGCACCCAAAAAACCCGCCCCCCCGAAGGGCAAGCAACAGCCCGCTGCCGAACTGCCCGTCGCCAAGGTCTACGTCGACGTGCCCCTCGCGCACCTCGACCGCACCTACGACTACCTCGTCCCCGACAAGCTCGCCGCCGACGCCGTCCCCGGCTGCCGCATCCGCGTCCGCTTCGCCGGCCAACTCGTCGACGGGTTCCTGATCGAGCGGATCGCCGAGTCCGACCACCCCGGCAACCTCCAGTTCCTCGACCGAGTCGTCTCACCCGAACCGGTCCTCGCCCCCGAGATCGCCCGCCTCTGCCGCGCCGTCGCCGACCGCTACGGCGGCACCATGATCGACGTCCTCCGCCTCGCCATCCCACCCCGCCACGGCCGGGTCGAAGCCGAAGACCCCGCCGAACCCACCCCACCGTCCGCCGCCCCCGACCCGGCGGGCTGGTCGCGCTACCCGCGTGGCACCGCCTTCCTCGAAGCCGTCCGCACCGGCAGGCAGGCCCACGCCGTCTGGCAGGCCGTGCCGGGGGAGGACTGGCCCACCCGACTCGCCGAACTCGCCGCGACCGCCGCATCCGCAGGCCGGGGCGCGGTCCTCGTCGTCCCGGACCACCGCGACGTCACCCGAGTCCACGCCGCCTGCGTGGCCCTCGCGGGAGCCGACGCCGTCGTCGCGCTGTCGGCCGACCAAGGTCCCGCGAAGCGCTACCGGGCCTGGCTCTCCCTGCGGCGCGGTCGCGCGCGGATCGTGGTCGGCACCCGCGCGAGCGCCTACGCCCCGGTCGAGAACCCCGGCATCCTCGTCGTCTGGGACGACGGCGACGACCAGCACTCCGACCTGCGTTCCCCATATCCGCACGTCCGCGACGTCCTCATCCAGCGCGGCGCTCTAGGCAAAGCAAGCGTTCTCGTCGCCGGTTTCGCCCGCACCGCCGAGGCCCAGGTCCTCGTCGACTCCGGCTGGGCCCCCGAGATCGTCGCCACCCGCGACACCATCCGCGACGCTGCCCCCCGTGTCACCGCCATCGGCGAACACGAGTCCCAACTCGCCCGCGACCCGGCCGCCCGCACCGCCCGCGTCCCCTCCGTCGCCTTCGACGCCGCCCGAGCCGCCCTCAAGGCAGGCCACCCAGTCCTGGTCCAAGTCCCGCGCCGCGGCTACGTCCCGGCCCTCACCTGCCAGGAATGCCGCACCCCCGCCCGCTGCCGCCGCTGCGCGGGCCCCCTGAGCCAGGGCGAGAGCAAACCCCCCGCCTGTCGCTGGTGCGCCGCCGCCGACGCCAACTACCGCTGCCCCACCTGCGGCTCCCGCAAACTCCGCGCCGTCGTCATCGGCGCCAAACGCACCGCCGAAGAACTGGGCCGGGCCTTCGCCGGAGTCCCCGTCCGCACCTCCGGCGGCCAAGAAGTCCTCGCCGCCGTCGGCCCCGAACCCGCCCTGGTCGTCGCCACCCCCGGCGCCGAACCCGTCGCCGAGAACGGCTACGGCGCCGCCCTCCTCCTCGACGCCTGGGCCCTCCTCAACCGCGCCGACCTGCGCGCCACCGAGGAAGCCCTCCGCCGCTGGATGACCGCGTCCGCGCTGGTCAGGCCCGCGAGTGAGGGCGGCCGAGTCGTCGTCATGGCCGACTCGGCCGCCCCCACCGTCCAAGCCCTCGTCCGCTGGGACCCGGTCTGGCACGCGTCGCGCGAACTCGCCGCCCGCGCCGAACTCGGCTTCCCCCCGGCCGTCCGCATGGCCTCCGTCGACGGCACCCCCAGCGCCCTCGCCGCATTCCTGGACGACCTCCCCCTGCCCCCGACCGGTGAAGTCCTCGGCCCGGTCCCCTTGGGCGAACTCGACGCCGACGGCCAGGCGGCCCGCGAACGCGCCCTGATCCGCGTGACCCGCGCCGAAGGCCGAGCCCTCGCCACCGCCCTGGCCAAGGCCCAAGCCATCCGCACCGCCCGCAAAGAACCAGACCCCCTGCGCGTCCAACTCGATCCGCTGGAGATGATCTGACCCGGTCCGCGCCGGGGTGAAGCGCCGCATCGGGGCTGAATACACTGGGACGACCGCCCGCACGTCGAAGGAGCTTTGTGACCGTTCAGCCGATCCGGCTCTTCGGGGATCCCGTGCTGCGCACGCCCGCGGCCGAGGTGGTCGACTTCGACCGAGAGCTGCACAACCTCGTCAAGGACCTCTGGGACACGATGGAGTCCCAGGGCGGCGCCGGGATCGCCGCGCCGCAACTCGGGGTCGGGCTGCGCGTGTTCACCTACCACTGCGACGGGTTCGCCGGGCACATGATCAACCCGGTGTGGACCTCGGTCGGCGAGGACTACCAGGAAGGCCCCGAGGGCTGCCTGTCGATCCCCGGCTTCTCCTGGGACTGCCGCCGCCACGGCAACGTGGTCGCGCGCGGGTTCAACGTGCACGGCGAGCCCATCGAGGTCGAGGGCACCGACCTGCTGGCCCGCTGCATCCAGCACGAGACCGACCACCTCGACGGCGTGCTGTTCGTCGACCGGCTCGACGACACCACCCGCAAGCTCGCGATGCGCGAGATCCGCAACGCGGAATGGTTCGACGGCGCGGTGCCCACGCTCAAGCAGAGCCCGCACCCGCTCTTCGGGGCCCGCTGATGCGGCTGGTGTTCGCAGGCACGCCCGAGGTGGCCGTGCCGTCGCTGCGCGCCCTGCTGGAGTCCGGGCGCCACGAGGTCGCCGCCGTCGTCACCCGGCCGGACGCGCCCGCGGGCCGCGGTCGCAAGCTGGTGCGTTCCCCTGTCGGGGCGCTGGCCGATGAGCACGGCATCGAGGTGCTGAGCCCGGGCAAGGCGTCGAGCAAGGCGTTCCAGGCGCGGCTGCGGGAGATCGAGCCGGACTGCTGCCCGGTCGTGGCGTACGGCGCCATGCTGCCGCAGTCCGCTTTGGACATTCCCCGGTTCGGCTGGGTCAACCTGCACTTCTCGGTCCTGCCCGCCTGGCGCGGCGCGGCGCCGGTGCAGGCGGCGATCTACCACGGCGACGAGATCACCGGCGCCAGCACGTTCCAGATCGTCAAGGAACTCGACGCGGGCCCGGTCTTCGGTGTGCTCACCGAGCCGATCAAGCCCGAGGACACTTCGGGTGCCCTGCTCGACCGGCTCGCTCACGCGGGTGCCGGTCTTCTGCTGTCCACACTGGACGGGATCGAAGACGGCAAGCTGGTCGCGCGCGAGCAGCCCGCCGACGGCGTCAGCTACGCCCACAAGATCACCGTCGACGACGCGAAGGTCGACTTCACCCTCCCCGGCCTCGCGGTCGACCGCCGCGTTCGCGCGGTCACGCCCGAGCCGGGCGCGTGGGCGGAGTTCCGCGGCGAGCGAATCAAGCTCGGCCCGATGAGCCCTGCCGAAGGCGATCTCGCCCCGGGTGAACTGCTCGTCGAGCGCAAGCGCATCCTGGTCGGGACGGCAACGTGGCCGTTGAAGCTGGGCGAAGTACAGGCACAAGGGAAGAAACGCATGCAGGCGACCGACTGGGCGCGTGGCATCCGCATCGAAGCAGGGGAGCGGTTGACGTGACGCAGCCAGGCAAACGAGCGCATCGGCCATCACGACCGGGCCGCGAGCGCCCGCCGCGCAGGCCGGACACGCCCGAGCGTCCTCCGACCGAGGACCCGGCCCGCCGGGCGGCGCTGGACACGCTGCGCGCCGTGCGCGCCGACGACGCGTACGCCAACCTCGTGCTGCCCAAGCTGCTGCGCGACCGTCGCATCTCCGGGCGGGACGCCGCGCTGGCCACCGAGCTGACCTACGGCACCTGCCGGGCGATGGGTCTCATCGACGACATCCTCGCCGAGTGTATTGACCGCCCACTGTCCAAAGTGGAGCCTTTCCTGCTCGACTCGCTGCGGCTGGGCGCCTATCAGCTGCTGCGCACCCGAATCCCGGCCCACGCCGCCGTCGCGTCCACTGTGGACATGGTGCGCGCGGACCAGGGGCCGCGACCCACGGGCTTCGTCAACGCCGTGCTGCGCAAGGTGTCGGAGAAGGACGAGAGCGCCTGGCTCGACCAGCTCGCCCCCGACGCCACCGAGGACCCGGTCGGCAACCTCGCCGCCCGCAACGCGCACCCACGCTGGATCGCCCGCGCCTTCGCCGACGCCCTCGGCACCACCGGCGAAGAGCTGTCGGACGCCCTGCGCGCCGACGATGAGCGTCCCGCCGTGCACCTCGTCGCCCGCCCGGGCGAGGTCAGCGCGGAAGAACTGGCCGCGATGACCGGCGGCGACGTCGCCCCGTACTCGCCCTACGGCGTCCGCCTCGACGCGGGCGCGGGCGACCCCGGCGACCTCGACCCGGTCCGCGAGAAGCTCGCCGGCGTGCAGGACGAGGGCAGCCAGCTGTGCGCGCTCGCCTTGACCCGGCCCGAGGTCGAGGGCTCCGACCTGCGCTGGCTCGACCTGTGCGCGGGCCCCGGCGGCAAGGCGGCGCTGCTGGGCGCCCTCGCCGCGATCAACGCGGGAACCCTTGACGCCGTCGAGAAGGCGCCGCACCGCGCGAAGCTCATCGAGCGCATCACCTCGGGCCTCCCGGTCAAGATCCACGTCGCCGACGGCCGTTCCCCGGGCCTGGAACTGGGCTCCTACGACCGCGTCCTGGTCGACGCTCCGTGCACCGGCCTCGGCGCGTTGCGGCGCAGGCCGGAAGCCCGCTGGCGCAGGCAGCCCTCGGATGTGGGCGATCTGACCCGGCTGCAGAGCGCCCTGTTGACGAGCGCCCTCAACCTGGTTCGGCCGGGTGGAGTCGTGGCCTACGTGGTCTGCTCGCCGCACCTCGCCGAAACGATCGGCGTGGTCTCCGACGTGGTCCGCCGCACCGGCGTGACCCCGATCGACGCGCGCGAGTTCTTCCCGGATGTGCCCGACCTCGGCGACGGCCCGTACGTGCAGCTCTGGCCGCACCGCCACGGCACCGACGCCATGTTCTGCGCCCTACTCCGGCGATGAAGACCATGGGCCTGGTCGCGGCGGCGGGCTACGGCGTCGACCAGCGCTTACGGGTCGAGATCGCCGAGCCTGCCGCCAAAGCAGGCTGGCGCCTGGCGATCACGCTGACCCCCACCGCGGCCCGCTGGATGGACGCGGTGGGGGAGACCCCGCGGTTGCGGGCATTGACCGAGCTCCCGTTGCGCAGCACCGGCCGCCTCCCCGCCCACCCCAAGCCCTACCCAACCCCGGACGCTTTCCTTTTCGTCCCGGCCACGGCCAACTCCCTGGCCAAACTGGCGTTGGGCATCGCCGACAACCAGGCCCTCACCGCGTTGGGCGAGGCCCTGGGCACCCCCGGCGTCCGCGTGGTCATCCGCCCCCAAGCCGACCCGGCCCAGCGCGCCCACCCCCGCTGGCAGTCCCACATCGACACCCTGACCACCGCCGGCGCCCACATCTCCGACGCAGCTCCGCAGGACCCTTGGACGCCACTGCTGGACTTGCTCGACCCCAACCCGCGAGTCGCCCGTTCAGGCAAGTGAGTCGCCCGTTCAGGCAAGTGAGTCGCACAGTCAGGCAAGTGAGTTCGACATTCGTGGAGGAATCGTGAGGCCCAGAGTCGCGATCATCGCCATGGGCGGAACCATCGCCATGGCCCCCAGCGCGAGCGGCGGGATTATCCCCACGCTCGGCGCCGACGACCTCATCGCCGCCGTCCCCGGCCTGGCCGACCTCGGCGTCGACCTCACCGCCAGCACCCTGCGTTCCCTGCCCAGCCCGTCGCTCGGTTTCGACGACCTCACCGCGCTGAGCCACGCCGTCCGCGAGGAGATCGCCAACGGCGCGACCGGCGTCGTGGTCACCCACGGCACCGACACCATCGAGGAGACAGCCCTCTTCCTCGACCTCACCATCGACAGCCCCGCCCCCGTCGTCGTCACCGGCGCCATGCGCGCCCCCGCGTCCGCCGGCGCCGACGGCCCCGCCAACCTCTACGCCGCCATCCGCGTGGCCCTCGCGACCGACGCACGCGGCCTCGGCTGCCTGGTCGTGATGTCCGACGAGGTCCACGGCGCCCGCTTCGTCCGCAAAAGCCACACCAGCAGCACCGGCGCGTTCGTCTCCCCGGGTTTCGGCCCCCTCGGCCTCATCGTCGAAGGCGACCCCCGCCTGCGCGGCACCCCGCGCGTCGACGTGGTCCTGCCCGCCACCGACAAGATCTCCGCGCTCCGCGTCGCCCTGGTCACCGTGACCCTCGGCGATGACGGCGAACTCCTGCGCCGCGCGGGCGACGCCTTCGACGGCATCGTCATCGCAGGCCTCGGCGCCGGTCACGTCCCCGCGGGCATGGTCCCGCTGGTCGCCGAGTTCGCCCAGCGAGTCCCTGTGGTGCTCGCTTCGCGTACCGGCTCCGGCTCGGTCCTGCGCGCGACCTACGGATACCCGGGCTCCGAGCGCGACCTGTTCGACCGCGGCCTCATCCACGCGGGCTTTCTCGACCCGGCGAAGGCCCGCATCCTGTTGCAGCTGCTTCTCGCCGACGGCGCCGCCCGCGACCGCATCGCCGCGACGTTCGAGCTCTATCGGTAGTTGAATGGCGGCATGGACATCCTCAATCCCGCCATCAGCGACTACCTGCTGGCCCACTCCACCTCCGCGGACGACCTCCTGCGGGACCTCGCCGCGGAGACCCTGGAGGCGTACCCGGACGCGGCCCGCATGCAGATCTCGCACGACGAGGGCGAGTTCTTCACCATGCTGGTGCGCATGCTCGGCGCCAAGAACGCCGTCGAGGTCGGCGTCTTCACCGGCTACTCCTCGATCTGCGTGGCTCGCGGCCTCGCCGAGGGCGGCAAGCTGATCGCCTGCGACGTCAGCGAGGAGTGGACGTCGATCGCCCGCAAGTACTGGGAGCGCGCGGGCCTCACCGACCGCATCGACCTGCGCATCGCCCCCGCGATCGAGACCCTGCGCGCCCTGCCCACCGACCCGGTGATCGACTTCGCGTTCGTCGACGCCGACAAGGAGGGCTACCCGGACTACTACGCCGAACTGGTCCCGCGCCTGCGCCCCGGCGGCGTCATCGCCCTCGACAACGTTCTGCGCGGCGGCCGCGTCATCGACGAGTCCTACGACTCGGACGCCGACATCGCCATCCGCCGCATCAACGATGTCGTCGTCGCCGATGACCGCGTCGACAGCGTCATGCTCCCCCTGCGTGACGGTGTCACCCTCGCCCGCAAGAAGTGATCGACGAGGTCCGCGGGCGTCAGGATTTCGGTCGTTCGACGAGCGGCGCGATCTGCGCGAGCCCCGGCGGAACCCGATGCTGACGCAGCGGACACTCGTTCGGGTCGTAGCTGCCGATGTTGTGGGTGTATCGCGTGACCACCGGCTCCAGGAAGGTCCCGTCGATCGCGACCGCGGTGAGCGACACGCCCGCGCAACTGACCGGGAGGCCCGCGGCCCTGAGCGCCCTCTGGTCGTCGATGAACCTGATGTCGACCAGCGCGGGTGATGTGACACGGGGAACGGTCTCGGCGGGCCAGGCCGGCGCGACCACGGCCGCGGCCAGCGCGATGACCGAGATGGGCAGGTAGCTGATCAGCCGGCGGTAGGCCCTCTCGGCGACCTCTGCGGTCGTCGAGAGGGTCACGCGTGCCGCGAGGGTAAGGATTCCGCCTACGGCGAGCACCCCACCGCGGTCCCCGTCAGGGGAATCCACCAGTCGACTCGATCCGATCCACCCGTCCGGCCCCAGGCAGCGAGAATCAGCACGCCCAGCAGCGCCCCGGCGATGCCCATCAGCGATCGCGCGGCCGCCGCGCGGTCCTCGTCGATCATGTTCGCCCCACCTTGCCATCGTCGTCAGGGCGCAGTGTGGCCGGATCCGTGTCCGGTCGGTGCCACAACGAGGTACTTCCTGTCCGCGCGTGTGGTCGATCACGGTCGAGTTGAGTGAGTTTGCATCAGAGTGCATAATCATCCGTATGAAGGTTCGGATCGCCGTCGCGGGCGCCAGCGGATACGCCGGGGGAGAGCTCCTCCGGCTCCTGCTCGCGCACCCCGACGTCGAGATCGGCGCACTGACGGCCGGTGGCAACGCGGGATCCAAGCTCGGTGAGCACCAGCCGCACCTGCTGCCCCTGGCCGATCGGGTCCTCGAGGAGACCACAGCCGAGGTCCTCGCCGGCCACGACGTCGTCTTCCTCGCCCTGCCCCACGGCCATTCCGCCGCCATCGCCGCCCAGCTCGACGCGGGTGTCCTCGTCGTCGACTGCGGCGCCGACCACCGGCTGACCGACGCCGACGCCTGGGACCGCTGGTACGGCGGCGACTACGCCGGCCACTGGCCCTACGGCCTCCCCGAACTCCCCGGCGCCCGCGAGAACCTGCGTCACGCGACCCGGGTCGCTGTCCCCGGCTGCTACCCGACCGTCAGCTCCCTCGCCCTCGCCCCCGCGATGGCGCTGGTCGAGCCCGAGGTCGTCGTGGTCGCCGTGTCCGGCACGTCCGGCGCGGGCAAGAGCCTCAAGCCCAACCTGCTCGGCTCCGAGGTCATGGGATCCCTGAGTGCCTACGGCGTCGGCGGTGCCCACCGGCACACCCCGGAGATCACCCAGAACCTCAGCGCCGCGGCGGGCAAGCCGGTCGGCGTCTCGTTCACCCCGGTCCTGGCCCCGCTTCCGCGCGGCATCCTCGCCACCTGCAGCGCCCAGCTGATCGACCCGGCCGCCGACGTGCGCGGCGCCTACGAGAAGGCCTACGCCGACGAGCCGTTCGTCCACCTGCTCCCCGAGGGCCGCTGGCCCACCACGGCCGCGGTGCTCGGCTCCAACGCCGTGCAACTGCAGGTCACCGTCGACGCCGATCTAGGTCGGCTCGTCGTGGTCGCCGCCATCGACAACCTCACCAAGGGCACGGCGGGCGCCGCCGTGCAGTCCATGAACATCGCGCTCGGCCTGCCGGAGACCGCCGGCCTGTCCACCGTGGGAGTCGCACCGTGACCATCGACCGTGCCCAGGGCGTCGCGTCGGCGCAGGGCTTCCGCGCGGCGGGCGTCGCCGCCGGGATCAAGGCGAACGGCAAGCCCGACCTGACACTGGTCGTCAACGACGGTCCCGCGACCCAAGCGGCCGGTGTGTTCACCCGCAACAAGGTCAAGGCCGCGCCCGTCCTGTGGTCGCAGCAGGTCTTGACCACCGGCAAACTCAAGGCCGTCGTCCTCAACTCCGGTGGCGCCAACGCCTGCACCGGCCCCGAGGGCTTCCAGGACTCCCACGCCACCGCCGAGAAGGTCGCCGACGTCCTCGGCGTCGGCGCGATCGACGTCGCCGTCTGCTCCACCGGCCTGATCGGCGAGCGGCTGCCCATGGACGCCGTCCGCTCCGGCATCGACCTCGCCGCCAAGGAACTGGCCCCCGGCGCGGACGCGGGCCTCGCCGCCGCCACCGCCGTGATGACCACCGACACCGTCCCGAAGCAGACCGCGTTCACCCACGCCGACGGCTGGGTCATCGGCGGGTTCGCGAAGGGCGCGGGCATGTGCGCGCCCAACATGGCCACGATGCTCTCGGTCATCACCAGCGACGCCCAGGTCGACCCGGCCGCCGTGGAGCCCGCGCTGCGCTCCGCGGTCGAGTTCACCTTCAACCGGCTCGACGTCGACGGCGGCACCTCCACCAACGACACCGTCCTGCTCCTGGTCTCCGGCGCGTCCGGGGTCGCGGTGTCCGAGGCCGAGTTCACCGAGGCGCTCAGCGCCGTCTGCGCCGACCTGGTCGCCCAATTGCAGGCCGACGCCGAGGGCGTCACCAAGCACGTCACGATCACGGTCAACGGCGCCGCCAACGACAGTGAAGCGCTTGCCGCCGCCCGGATCGTCGCCCAGGACAACCTGTGCAAGACCGCGTTCTTCGCTTCCGACCCCAACTGGGGCCGCATCGCGATGGCCGTGGGCAACGCGCCGACCGACTTCGACCAGCAGAAGCTCGACATCACCATCAACGGCGTCACCGTGTGCCGCGCCGGTGGCCGGGGCGAGGACCGTTCCGCCGCCGACCTGACCGGCCGCGACATCGACGTGGTGATCGACCTGCACGCGGGCGAGGGCAGCGGGACGATTCTCACCACCGACCTTTCCCACGCGTACGTCGAAGAGAACAGCGCGTATTCGTCATGAACACAGCGTCCGAGAAAGCAGGCGTGCTCATCGAGGCACTGCCGTGGCTTCGGCGCTTCCACGGCGCCCTCGTGGTGGTCAAGTACGGCGGCAACGCCATGGTCGACGAGTCGCTCAAGCGCGCGTTCGCCGAGGACATGGTGTTCCTGCGGCTCGCGGGTCTGCGCCCGGTCGTCGTCCACGGCGGCGGCCCGCAGATCAGCGCCATGCTCAACCGGCTCGGCATCGAAGGCGAGTTCCAGGCGGGCTTGCGGGTCACCAACGCCGAGACCATGGACGTCGTCCGGATGGTCCTCACCGGCCAGGTCAGCCGCGAGTTGGTCGGCCTGATCAACCAGCACGGCCCGTACGCGGTCGGCATCTCCGGCGAGGACGCCCACCTGTTCACCGCCGAGCGGCGCACCGCCACGGTCGACGGCGCCGAGGTCGACCTCGGCCAGGTCGGCGACGTCGTGCACGTCAACCCCGAAGCTGTGATGGACATCGTCAACGCCGGCCGCATCCCGGTCGTGTCGACCGTCGCGCCCGACCGCGATGGCTTGCCGCACAACGTGAACGCCGACACCGCCGCCGCCGCGCTCGCCATCGCGCTGGAGGCCGAGAAGCTCGTCGTGCTGACCGACGTCGAGGGCCTCTACGCCGACTGGCCGGACAAGTCGTCGCTGCTGCACGAGATCCGCGCGACCGAACTCGAAAAACTGTTGCCAGGATTGGAAAGCGGCATGGTCCCGAAGATGGAGGCGTGTCTGCGCGCCGTCGTCGGCGGGGTGTCCAAGGCGCACGTCATCGACGGGCGGCTCGCGCACTCGGTGCTGCTAGAGGTGTTCACCAGCAGCGGCGTGGGGACCATGGTGCTGCCGGACGAGGGGGAGTCATGATCGAATCCAATGTGGACGGCCAGAAGCGGTGGCGGTCCGCGCTGATGGACAACTACGGCACGCCGAAGCTGACCATCGTGCGCGGCGAGGGCGCACACGTGTGGGACGCCGACGGCAACCGCTACCTCGACCTGCTCAGCGGCATCGCGACCAACGCCCTCGGCCACGCGCACCCGGCCGTCGTCGAGGCCGTGACCAGCCAGATCGCCACCCTCGGCCACACGTCGAACCTCTACATCAACCAGCAGTCGGTCGAGCTGGCCGACGCCATCCTTGACGTCGCCGGTCTGACTGGTCATGCCAAGGTGCTGTTCTGCAACTCCGGCGCCGAGGCCAACGAGGCCGCGTTCAAGCTCACCCGGCTCACCGGCAAGACCAAGATCATCGCCTGCGAGGGCGCCTTCCACGGCCGCACGATGGGCGCGCTCGCCCTCACCGGCCAGCCCGCCAAGCGCACCCCGTTCGAGCCGCTCGACGCCGGTGTCGTGCACATCCCGTTCGGCGACGTCGAAGCCCTTAGGTCCGCTGTGGACAGTGATACCGCCGCGGTCTTCATCGAGCCGATCCTCGGCGAGGGCGGCGTTGTCGTCGCCCCCGACGGCTACCTGCAGGCCGCCCGCGAGATCACCGCGAAGGCGGGCGCGCTGCTCGTCCTCGACGAGGTGCAGACCGGCATCGGCAGGCTCGGGCAGTGGTTCGCCTTCCAGCAGGCGGGCATCACCCCCGACGTCATCACCCTCGCCAAGGGCCTCGGCGGCGGTCTGCCGCTCGGCGCCTGCGTCGGCATCGGCGCGGCGGCCGACCTGTTCGCCTCCGGCCACCACGGCACCACCTTCGGCGGCAACCCGGTCGCCTGCGCCGCCGGTCTCGCGGTGCTGCGCACCATCGCCGCCGACGGCCTGCTCGACCACGTCGCCGCGCTGGGCAAGCACCTCACCGCCGGGATCGAAGACCTGCACCACCCGCTGGTCTCCGGGGTGCGCGGCCGGGGCCTGCTCCTCGGCGTGGGCCTGACCAAGCCGGTCTCCGCCGCCGTGGCCGCCGCCGCACTGGACAAGGGATTCCTCGTGAACAACGTCCAGCCCGACGCGCTGCGGCTCGCCCCGCCGCTGATCCTCACCGACGACGAGGCGGGCGAGTTTCTCTCGGCACTGCCCGCCATCCTCGATTCCGCAGAGGAGAGCTGAACCATGGTCCGGCACTTCCTGCGAGACGACGATCTTTCACCCGACGACCAGCGCGAGGTTCTCACCCTCGCGAAGGAGCTCAAGGGCGCGCCGCTGGCCAAGCGCCCGCTCGAAGGCCTCTCGGTCGCGACGATCTTCGAGAAGAACTCCACCCGCACCCGGCTGTCCTTCGAGGTCGGCATCCAGCAGCTCGGCGGCCAGCCCATCGTCGTCGACGGCCGCACCATGCAGCTGGGTCGCGAAGAGACCATCGAGGACACCTCGCGGGTGCTGTCCCGCTACGTCGACATGGTCGCCTGGCGCACGTACGCGCAGAAACGCATCGAGGCGATGGCCGCCGGCGCGAGCGTCCCAGTGATCAACGCGCTGTCCGACGAGTTCCACCCCTGCCAGGTCCTCGCCGACCTGCAGACCATCGAGGAACGCCACGGCAAGCTCGCCGGCCTCACCGCCACCTACCTCGGCGACGGCGCCAACAACATGTCCCACTCGCTGTTGCTCGGCGGCGCCACCGCGGGCATGCACGTGCGGGTCGTCGCCCCCGACGGCTTCCTGCCGGTCTCGGAGTTCGTGCTCGACGCCAAACGCCGCGCCGCCGAGACCGGCGGCAGCGTCACCCTGCTCACCGACCCGCACGCCGCGGTCGACGGCTCCGACGTGCTGGTCACCGACACGTGGACGTCGATGGGCCAGGAGAACGACGGCAAAGACCGGGTCACCCCGTTCCGCAAGCTGCAGATCAACAGCGACCTGCTGGAGCGGGCCGCCCCCGGCGCGATCGTGCTGCACTGCCTGCCCGCCCACCGCGGCTGGGAGATCACCGACGAGGTCATCGACGGCCCCGCCAGCGCCGTGTGGGACGAAGCGGAGAACCGGCTGCACGCGCAGAAGGCGCTCATGGCGTGGCTGGTGGCGAAACGATGACCGCCTCCGCGTCCACCCGCGCCGCCCGGCAGGCACGCATCGTCGAGCTGGTGTCCGAGCGCGCCATCCGCAGCCAGACCGAACTGGCCACGCTGCTCGGCGCCGAAGGCATCGACGTCACCCAGGCCACCCTGTCGCGCGACCTCGACGAACTCGGCGCCGTGAAGCTGCGCGGAGCCGACGGCGGCGCGCCGGTCTACGTCATCCCGGAAGACGGCAATCCCGTCCGCGGTGTCCAAGGCGGCACCGCCCGGCTGATCCGGCTGCTCAGCGAGCTGCTGGTCTCCGCGGACAGCTCCGCGAACCTCGCCGTCCTGCGCACCCCGCCCGGCGCGGCGGGGTTCCTCGCCAGCGCCATCGACCGCGCCGCCCTCATCGACATCGTCGGCACCATCGCGGGCGACGACACCCTCATGGTGATCGTCCGCCCGCCGCTGTGCGGCCAGGACATGGCCGAGCGGTTCACCGCCATGGCCGCACGCACCGGTAATGGATCCCCAGACTTGCCAAAACAAGGAGAGACCAATGAGTGACAGGGTGGTGTTGGCCTACTCGGGTGGGCTGGACACGTCGGTGGCCATTGGCTGGATCGCCGAGGAGACCGGTGCTGAGGTCGTCGCGGTCGCGGTGGACGTCGGTCAGGGCGGCGAGGACCTCGACACGATCCGCAAGCGCGCCCTCGAATGCGGCGCCGTCGAAGCGGTCGTCGCCGACGCCCGCGACGAGTTCGCCGAGCAGTACTGCCTGCCCACGCTGCAGACCAACGCGCTCTACATGGACCGCTACCCGCTGGTCTCGGCCATCTCGCGCCCGGTGATCGTCAAGCACCTCGTCGAGGCCGCCAAGTACCACGGCGCGACCACCGTCTCCCACGGCTGCACCGGCAAGGGCAACGACCAGGTCCGTTTCGAGGTCGGCATCGGCGCCCTCGCCCCCGACCTGAAGGTCATCGCCCCGGTCCGCGACTTCGCGTGGACCCGGGAGAAGGCCATCGCCTGGGCCGAGGACCGCAACCTGCCCATCGACGTGTCGAAGAAGTCGCCGTACTCCATCGACCAGAACGTCTGGGGCCGCGCCGTCGAGACCGGCTTCCTCGAGGACATCTGGAACTCCCCGATCGAGGACGTCTACGAGTACACCTCGAACCCGGCCGAGCCGCGCGACGCCGACGAGGTCGTCATCACCTTCGACAAGGGTGTCCCGGTCGCCATCGACGGCCAGACCGTCACCATGCTGCAGGCCATCCAGGAGCTCAACCGGCGCGCGGGCGCCCAGGGCATCGGCCGCATCGACATCGTCGAGGACCGCCTGGTCGGCATCAAGAGCCGCGAGGTCTACGAGGCCCCCGGCGCCATGGCGCTGATCACCGCGCACCAGGAACTCGAGAACATCACCGTCGAACGCGACCTGGCCCGCTTCAAGAAGAGCGTCGCCCAGCGCTGGGCCGAACTGGTCTACGACGGCCTCTGGTTCTCCCCGCTGAAGTACGCCCTGGACGCCTTCATCGCCGAAACCCAGGAATACGTCTCCGGCGATATCCGCATGACCATGCACGGCGGCCGCGCCACCGTCACCGGCCGCAAGTCGGACGTGAGCCTGTACGACTTCAACCTGGCCACCTACGACGAAGGCGACACCTTCGACCAGGGCCTGGCCAAGGGCTTCGTCCAGCTGTGGGGCCTCCCCAGCAAGATCGCCGCCAAGCGAGCACAGTGACATGGCGCCCCCCCGGGGGCGCGGCTCGTTCGCTTTGATGCCGCGCCCGAGCGTGGTGGTTGGCGTTGAATGAATCCGTGAATGACGAGAGGGATCGTTGTGTCTGAGCAGGAACCCACCGCGCTGTGGGGTGGGCGGTTCAGTTCCGGACCGGCCGAAGCCATGGCGGCCCTGAGCCTGTCGACCCACTTCGACTGGCGCTTGGCCCGCTACGACATCGCAGGCTCCCGAGCCCACGCCCGCGTCCTGCACGGCGCGAACCTGCTCACCGCGGCCGAACTCAGCGGCATGATCGAGGCGCTGGACGTCCTGGAGGCCGACGTGGTCTCCGGGGCGTTCACCCCCGTCCTCGCCGACGAAGACGTCCACACCGCCCTCGAACGCGGCCTGATGGACCGCGCGGGCAAAGACCTCGGCGGCAAACTCCGCGCGGGTCGGTCCCGCAACGACCAGATCGCCACCCTGTTCCGCATGTACCTGCGCGACGCCGCCCGGTTCATCGCGGGCGGTGTCCTCGACGTCGTCGAAGCCCTGCTGTTCCAGGCGCAGACCCATCCCGACGCCGCCATGCCCGGCCGCACCCACCTGCAGCACGCCCAGCCCGTGCTGCTCGCGCACCACCTGCTGGCCCACACCCAGTCCCTCCTGCGCGACGTAGACCGCCTGCGCGACTGGGACAAGCGCGCCGCCGTGTCGCCCTACGGCTCCGGCGCACTAGCCGGGTCCTCCCTGGGCCTCGACCCGGCCGCCATCGCCGCCGAACTCGGCTTCGACGCGCCGGCCGAGAACTCCATCGACGGCACCGCGTCCCGCGACTTCGCCGCCGAGTTCGCCTTCGCCGTGGCCATGCTCGGCGTCAACCTGTCCAGGATCGCCGAAGAAGTGATCATCTGGACCACCGCCGAGTTCGCCTACGCCACCCTCGACGACGCCTGGGCCACCGGCAGCTCGATCATGCCGCAGAAGAAGAACCCCGACGTCGCCGAACTGACCCGCGGCAAGTCCGGCAGGCTCATCGGCAACCTCACCGGCCTGCTCGCCACCCTCAAGGCGCAACCGCTGGCCTACAACCGCGATCTCCAGGAAGACAAGGAACCGGTCTTCGACTCCGTCGACCAGCTCAAACTCCTGCTCCCCGCGATCGCAGGCATGCTCTCGACCCTCACCTTCCACACCGACCGCCTCGCCGAACTCGCCCCCGCGGGATTCACCCTCGCCACCGACATCGCCGAATGGCTCGTCCGCGAAGGCGTCCCCTTCCGCGTCGCCCACGAAGCCGCGGGTGACTGCGTCCGCCGCGCCGAGGACAGGGGAGTGGGCCTGGCCGACCTGACCGACGCCGAACTGGCCGAGGTCAACCCCGCCCTCACGTCGAAGGTCCGCGAAGTCCTCACGGTCACCGGCTCCATCGCCTCGCGCGATGCGTACGGTGGAACCGCGCCCCAACGGGTCGCGGAACAGCGTGACCGTGTCGTGCGGCGAATCGAGGAGCACCGGACTTGGGCGGAACAGGCACCGACCGCGTCCTGACGCGAGCCGAACTCGCCGTAGACCCGGTCGTCGCAGCCCAGCGGTTGTTGGGCTGCGTCCTGGAATCACGCACCGACGAAGGCACTGTCGCCATCCGCCTGGTCGAGGTGGAGGCCTACCGCGGCGGCGACGACCCGGCCTCACACTGCTACCGCGGCCGCACCCCACGCAACGACGTGATGTTCGGCCCGGCAGGTCACCTGTACGTCTACTTCGTCTACGGCATGCACTTCTGCGCCAACATCGTGTCCCTGACCGACGGCGTCCCCGGCGCCGTACTCCTGCGCGCCGGGGAAGTCGTGTCCGGTGTGGACCTCGCCCGCCTGCGCCGCCCCACCGCCCGCACGGACGCGGAACTGGCGAAAGGCCCGGCCAGGCTCACCACCGCCTTGGGCCTGCGCCGCCCCCACAACGGCGTCGACCTCACCGACCCGGATTCACCGGTCCGCGTCCTGGCCGCCGACCCCCTGCCCGCAGTCACCATCCAGACCGGCCCCCGCGTCGGCGTGGCTGTCGCGATGGACGTGCCCTGGCGCTTCTGGGTCGACGGCGCACCCGCGGTCAGCGGCTACCGCCGAGGCGGCAAGCGCACCTGAACACGACCGCGCCCGGCTCGGTGGGCCGAGCCGGGCGCGGTCGAACGGCGACTATCAAGCGATCTTGGTGATCCGATCCCGCGGCCCAGGGGCCACCGGCGCGGCATTCGTCAGGTGCGCGACGAGAGCGTCCACATCGAACCCAGGCGCGTAAACCCGCCCAGTGCCCAGCGACAGCTTCGTGAACCCATCCCCACCATTGGCGAGGAAGTCGTTCGACGTCACCTTGTAGCTCGCGGCCGGGTCGACCGGCACGCCGCTGAGCGTCATCGCCGACACCCGGGAACCCAGCGGCGAAGTGGTGTTGTAGGAGTACGCGAAGCCGACCGACACTTGCAGGAACTTCGTCGTCGTCTGCCCCGCGTACCCGGTGAACTGCTGCTCGAGCACCTCCTTGAGCTGCGCGCCGGTCAGCGTCTGCGTCACCACCAGGTTGTTGAACGGCTGCACGGTGAACGCCTCGCCGTAGGTGACCTGCCCCGGCTGCTCACCGCCCGGCGAGAACGCGTGGCTGAGGTCCGCGCGGATGCCGCCCGGGTTCATCAGCGCGACCTGCGCCTGCTGCGAACCGGTGTACGCCAGCTGCGCGTCCGCGATCACGTCGCCCAAGGCGGTCTCACCGGCCGCGGAGGCGGCTCGCGTGATGTCGGTGGTAATAGACCCGACCACCTTGTTCGCCAGCGGCGCGACAGCCGCCCGGTACTTGTCCACGATGGCCTTGGCCGCGGCGTTGACCAGCTCCGGGTTGCGGATGAAGTTGCCCTGCGCGTCCTTCGCCCACGTGCCGTCCGCGTTCTTGACGCCGTTCTCCACGATCACGTTGCGCGCGGCGATGTTCGTGAACTTGCGGGTCTTGCGGTCCAGCTTGACGGCGATGTCGGTGACCAGCGTGCCGTTGGAGCCCGCGCTGGTGACCACGGTGTTCGCGCCAGAGGAGTTCGGCAGCGCGCAGCTGTAGAAGCGGTGCGTGTGCCCGGAGACCACCAGGCCGTACGAGGGACGCAGCCCGGCCACGATGTTGGTGATCGGCCCCGCGAAGTTCGCGCAGCTCGACGGGTCCTGCGGGGTGGGCGGGGCGTTCTGCGCGCCGCCCTCGTGGATCAGCAGCACCATCGACTTGATGCCCAGCTTGCCGAGCTGGTCGGCGTAGGAGTTCGCCGTCTCGACCTCGTCGAGGAAGTCCACGTTCTGGATGCCCGCCGGGTTCACGATGCTGGGCGTGCCCTCGAGCGTCATGCCGACGAACGCCACCGGGACGCCCTGGACCATCTTGATCTCGTAGGGCCGCAGGATCGGCTTGCGGGTCTGCTTGTCGACCACGTTCGCCGACAGGTAGCGGAAGTCCGCGCCCTCGAAGCCATCGCCGTCCTGGCAGCCGTCGACCGGGTGGCAACCGCCGTTCTGCAGGCGCTTGAGCTCGTCGACGCCCTCGTCGAACTCGTGGTTGCCGACCGAGGCGATGTTCAGGCCGAGCGCGCTGAGCACCTCGATCGTCGGCTCGTCGTGGAACGCGGCGCTGATCAGCGGGGTCCCGCCGACAAGGTCGCCCGCGCCGACGGTCAGCACCTTCTCGCCGTTCGCCTCGCCCTGGGCGCGCAGCCGCTCCACATAGGTCGCGAGGTACTCCACGCCACCGGCGGGGTTGCCGTTCACCAGGCCGCCGCTGCCGATAGGGGGTTCGAGCGCGCCGTGGAAGTCGTTGAAGCCCAGCAGCCTGCCCCGCGCGGTGCCCGCGGCCGTTTCCGCCGCGTAGTCGACCGCGGCCGGGGACATGGGGGTCCACGCCTCGGCCTGGGGACCGCTGGAGGGTGAGGTCAGCGGGATCGCGACCATGACGGCCGCGGCGAGCGCGACGGGCATGGCATAGCGGAGAACTGGTCTTGCACCTGGCACGGGGTCGCCTCCAGTCAGAAATACACGGATCGCCGCATCCTGCCCCGGTATGGCCGCTTACGCATAGGTCTTGGCTTGTCAGGTGACGACACCGAGATGAACAACCGGTGCGGGGCAATCCGCTCGCGCCCAGGTAGGGGGCGTGCGGGAGGATGGCCCCGTGAGTGAGCACATTCTCGACGAGCTGTCCTGGCGCGGCCTGATCGCGCAGTCCACCGACCTCGACGCGCTGCGCCGGGATCTCGACGCGGGGCCGCTCACCCTCTATTGCGGATTCGACCCGACCGCCCCCAGCCTGCACGCGGGCAACCTCGTCCCGCTGCTGATGCTGCGCCGCTTCCAGCGCGCCGGGCACCGGCCGATCGTCCTCGCGGGCGGGGCCACGGGCATGATCGGCGACCCGCGCGACACCGGTGAGCGCACGTTGAACACCACCGACGTGGTGGCCGAGTGGGCCGACCGGATCCGCGGGCAGCTGGAGCGCTTCGTCGACTTCGACGACTCGCACGGGGAGGGCACGGGCGCCGTCCTGGCGAACAACCTCGACTGGACCGGCGGCATGTCGGTCCTGGAGTTCCTGCGCGACGTCGGCAAGCACTTCTCGATCAACGTGATGCTCGCGCGCGAGACGGTTAAGCGCCGCCTCGAGGGCGACGGCATGTCGTACACGGAGTTCAGCTACCTGCTCTTGCAGTCGCACGACTACCTGCAGCTGCATCGCGCGCACGGGTGCAAGCTCCAGCTGGGTGGTTCCGACCAGTGGGGCAACATCATCGGCGGCGTCGACCTGGTCCGCCGGGTCGACGGCGAGTCGGTGCACGCGCTGACCGCCCCGCTGGTCACCGACGCGGAGGGGCGCAAGTTCGGCAAGTCCACCGGCGGCGGCAACGTCTGGCTCGACCCGGAGATGACCTCGCCGTTCGCCTGGTACCAGTACTTCGTGAACGTGGGCGACGCCGACGTCATCCGCTACCTGCGCCTGTTCACCTTCCTGGACCGCGAGGAGATCGAGGCCCTGGAGCGCGACACCGCCGAGCGCCCGCACCTGCGGGCCGCGCAGAAGCGGCTGGCCGAGGAGTTCACGACGCTGGTGCACGGCCAACACCAGACCGACCAGGTCGTGGCCGCGAGCCAGGCCCTGTTCGGCCGCGGCGAGTTCGGCGGCCTGGACCTGGGAACCCTGGAAGCGGCCATGTCCGAGGCCCCCACCGGCACAGCACGGCTGGCCGACGAGCCGACGATCATTGACCTGTTCCTTGCCTGCGGGCTGGCCGAGAGCAGGGGAGCGGCGCGGCGCGCGGTCACCGAAGGCGGCGCGTACGTGAACAACGGCAAGGTCACCGACGAGGCGTGGACACCGTCCAAGGAGGACCTGCTGCACGGGAAGTGGCTGGTCCTGCGCCGCGGCAAGCGCAACACCGCGGGCGTTGAGGTGCAGGTCTGAGGTGCGGGTCTAGCCCGTCCGAGTTGGTCTTCCGATGGCCGTCGATCCCCTCCGGATCGGCGGCCATCGGCGTTTCCGCAGGTCAGAGGCCAGATACCGACGACATGAAAGAAAATAGCTGTGATCGCCGTCACATTCACACCGGAGATCGGGTGGGTTACGTTGGGTCCAGAGCCCACACGGGGGCGGTGACCTGCGGTTTCCGCCCGTGATGGGTCCCTGGGGGTGCGATTTGACCCCAGGTTTGGCCCCGTGTAACTTTATCCAAGTCAGCGCGGAACGAGCCGGTCAGACCGGAGCGGAGCCTGACACAGGGGGTCGCGAACCAAGCTCTCACCGGTAGGTGATAGAGTGGGCGACCTGCCAAAGAAGCAAAAACTTGTTAGC
>NZ_JBREFX010000001.1:0-11855 GCF_056323665.1 Actinokineospora sp. UV203
CACCACATACCCGCGCATAGTGGATTTCTCGGCTGCGGCGATGACCGCTTCTGCCTGCGCAAAGGTGAGGGCCTTGGATGGCCTTCCCTTGCCCTGTCCAGTGGGGCAGTCACAAAGAAGGACGACGTTTCGCCGGACCTTCTCGCGCACTTGCGCGCGGGTGACTGCGCGCCGCAGGACCGAACGGAGATTACGCAGTGTGGACGTGACCATGATCTTCGACCTATCGATCAACCAGGCTTCCACCTCGTCGGCGGTGAGACCCACCAATTTTCGCTCTCCCAGGTGGGGGATGAGGTGGTTGTCAACCAATGACCGGAGGTTGGCAACGGTGTTCGGGTCGCGCCCCAGGAGGGCGTAATAGGCAAGCCAGTCGTTCACCGCTTGCTCAACGGTGTAGTCGTCGGACTCCTTCGACTTCTCTCCGTCGTGAATGTCGCGGAGCATCTTCCGCAGGTGCTCTTTCGCGGCCGTCTTCGTTTTTGTGCTGCGCTTCCTGGTGATGCGTTTTCCGTTCGGCTTGTAGCCGATCGTGACTTCTGCGAACCAGCGTTGACGCTCTTCGTTCCAATAGAGCGCTCCGTCTCCCGGGTTGCGACGCTCGGTCATGCTGCCCCCGCTTCGGAGATGAGAAGTTGGACGTAATCGTTGATTGCGAATGCTGGGATAAGCCGCGTCCGGCCTTGCACGACGGAGCGGAGTCGCCCAGAGCGGATGAGTTCATAGATGACCGATCGGCTCATGGAGAGCAGGACCATCGCTTCCGGTATTCGGTAGAGGTGCCGGATTGGGACCACGGTCGGCACGACGGACACGGGTGCGGTCACGGGGCACCTCCGGTTGTAAGCGCTACCTCCGCTACCTCCGCTACCGCGCAGGTCAGACCGGTAGCGGATGGATTTTCGGTAGCGCTACCAGCCGCTACCTCGAACAGGGCGGTAGCGGCAGGTAGCGCTACCTCGGTTTCATCCGCTACCGGTCTGACCTGCGCGGTAGCGGAGGTAGCGGAGGTAGCGCTTGTGGTCAGGTAGCGCGCCCAGACGTCGGCGAGTCCGCCGTGTCCGGTGGCGGCATAGCCCTTGAGGACGCGCCCGCCGGGGAGCTTCACGTCACGGGGGCGGATGCCGTAGCGGCGGAGTTCGGCAGCGATGCGGCGGCCGTCGAGGGGCTTTCCGTCGAGGTCGTCCCAGGACGATTCCTCCAGGTCCCGCAAGGCGGTTACCAGGTCGGCCGTGGTCATGCGTTCGGCCCCGGCGGCGGTAAACACGTCGTGCATGTCGGCAAGCAGCCTGATTCCGACTGAGCCGGTTTCGAGGCCGGTGCCGGAGTTGGTGAAGTGCTTGCACGCGTCGGCGGCTTTGGCGGGCCACTGTGCGCCAGCCGCAGCCGCAACGGCGAGCAGGGGACGCCAGATCTCGGCGGGCCGGTCGCGGACGCCCTCGGGCATGGTGGGCGTGCCGTTGGCGACCTCGTCGATCACGGTGCCGACCCATGTGGCGAGGGCGGCGCGCAGTGGGGCGGCTTCCATTTCGACGCGCTGTTCCCAGAACTCTTCGACTTCTTCGTCTGGGCGGCGGCGTTGCATGTGGACGGTGATGGCGCGGGACACGATGGTGTCGGGCATTCCTCCTGCGATGCCAGCCAGTGCGACGGGTGCGTAGACGGGGAAGTCGGCCACGCTCATGGAGCGCGCGTCTCCGACACAGCGGGACACGGTGGCGGAGCGCTTGTATCCGGCGTTGAGCAGCGCGCGGAGGTCTTCGTTGTTGCCGCCCTTGTTGTTGAACACCGCGTCGACCTCGTCGAACAGCAGCGTGATCGGTCCGTCGAGCAGCAGCCGGAAGATGGCGGCGGGGGTGATGTTCATGGTCATCTTGGGTTTGGCCACTAGGAACTGCGCGACCTCCAGGACGCGGGTCTTGCCTGATCCGGGTTCGGCGCTGGACAGGATCAGCCGCGGGGTGATGTAGAGCTGTGCGGCGGCGTGGGTGTGGGCGTACCAGAGCGCCAGCATCGGTGCGCAGTGCTCCGAGGGGAACACGTTGAACCGCGACACGAAGTGCTCGACGGCGTCGAGCAGCGCCGCCCCGCTGGCGTTGGCGTAGGGATTGGCGTCACCGGGGATGAGTTGCAGCGCGGCGGTCATGCGGCCCTCCCGATGGTGGTGGACCGCGTCGCCGTGGTGCGGGTGGTGAATCGGGCACGGTGTGCGGCGAGTTCGGTGGTGACGTGGTTGGTGAAGGTGTCGAGGTCGGCGAGCACGGGACGCGCTGCGGCTTGGGCCAGGGCGGTGCCGAGTTCGGTGACGCGGCGGCGGTAGCTGGTCTCGATGAGCCGGGTGATGTGGAAGTCGAGTGCTACCAACGGGACGGCGACGGTGTAGGCGTTGAACACCCAGCGGGTCAACAGGTGCGCGTGGTTGGTGTCGCCGAACGCGCCGACCCGTTCGGCGAACCCGAGCAGCGTTGCCGGGTCGAGGCTGGGCACCTCGTCGGCCACGAGCGCGGCCATGAGGTCGAAGGTGAGGCGGGCGGTCGGGTTGGTGAAGTCGCGGTAGTGCAACCGTGTGAGCTTCGGGTGGGCTTCGGTGGGCGTGGCTTGCATGAGGGTGCCCAGGACGATGGTTTCCGGGTCGATCGTGGGGCTGGTCATGTGAAGTCCTTAGTGACAGTGGGTAGTCGAGAGTTGGGTAGGGGGTGCCGTCTCCGTGGCTGGTTGCGGGTCGCGGAGAGGGCGGTGTGGCGGGTTAGTTCGCGGGTTAGGCGTGACCCTCGGGGTTAGATTTCTAACCCGGTGGGTTAGATGGCCTGGTTGTGGCTGTGAGCTGGGCGGAGTCCGCCCAGGGTTAGCGGGTTAGCGGGTTAGATGCCGTCCCTGGGCGGTGCTCCGGGTGCCGTTTTCGGGGTGCAGCGAGGTTCCTGCCGGGCTAACTCACCCGTGGTTGTCGTCGTCGAGGTCGGCTGTCGACCGCATGGCCATGGTGTTACGCACGGTGACAGGGTCGATGGGGTATTTGTTCTTGCTGCTGGGCACCCGGACGCCGAGTTTGGCGAGTGCGGCGACGAGTTTGGGCACGGTGAGGTCCTTGTACGGTCGCCAGGTCGGTGCGAGGGTGCGCAGCGCGCCGAGGGCTTCCCCGGCGGGGACGGGCTCGTCGCCGAGGACGTCGTCGAGGTCGTCGAGCAGGTCGCGCGTGGTCTCGACCAGCGGGGTGGGCCGGTCGCCCGCGGCTGGGGTGCCAGGGGCGAGTTGGTTCATGGCGCGCTCGATGATGTCGGTGGCGGCGTCCCATCCGCTGTCGTCGTTGACTTCGAGGAAGAACGTGCGCACGATCTCGAAGAGTTCGTCGCTGACTCCGGTGGCGACCATGGTTCCCCGGTCGACGTTGAAGCGAAGTTCGGTGGCGCGGATACCGGCGGCGAAGCTGCCATCGCCGAGGAATCCGTCGTTGCTGCGCCAGGTCTTGACCGAGAAACACCCGTTGATGCCCAGGTTCTCGACCAGTTGCGACGGGATGGCGTCGGCCCGTGAGGACTGGGTGTCGTACCCGGTGACGACACCGACCTTGCGGCCCCGCTTCACCGTGGCGATGGCCAGTTCGGCGGCTTCCTTGCCGCACACGCTGTCGGTGAACAGTTCGTGGCATTCGGAGAACATGGCCACGATCGGCCGCAAGTCGGGGTGCTGCTCGGCAATGGGGCGGGTGAGTTTCTTCGCGCCGATCTCGGCGAGGCGTTCCTCGCGGCGTCCGACCTCGTCGTAGAGCTCACGCAGATGCTCGGTGGCGATCTGGGCGTGTTCGGGTGTGGCCCCCTTGTGATAGGTCGACAGGCGGGGGGTGAAGGCGTCGAAGTCACCGTTCCCGGCGAACACGTGCACGCGCAGCTCGGCGAGCGGGTCCAGCGCCGCGCCTGCCATGACGACTCGGGCGGCGTTGGACTTGCCCTGTCCAGGTTGCCCACCGAATCCGAAGTTCGATCCGACCAGCGTGTAGGACACGATGTCGCCGCGTTGGGTGATACCCACCGGAACCCCGGCGAACACGTCCGCGGTGCCCTCGTTCATCAGCGGGTACTGAGGAGTGGGCTTCTCCATGACACCGGCGTCGGCGACGTAGAGGTTGACGAAGGTAGGTTTGCCGCCCTTCTCCTTGCCGTAATCGCTGGGCCACACCTCCACGGCGTTGCGGTAGAGGTTCGCGCCCAACACGTCGCGCTTGTCGGCGACCATGGTCGGGGTGACACCGGGGGGCAGGTCGAAAATGGCCCGGTATCCCTTGAACACCCCGGAGCCTTCCCTGGTGGGGGTCAGGTCGAACCGGGGCAGCCACCCGTTCTTGAACGCCTTGTTCATCGCGGGAACACCCAGGTGTTGCAGCGCCCGGACGATGCCGTCAGCGGTGAGCAACACCCCACCTTCTGCGGCGGTGTTCTTGGTCGTGCTCAGCCACCCCATCGCCGAACTGTCGGCGCGGCGGCGTCCCTCGTTCCACAGGTAGGCCAACCCCACCCACGGGGCGGCCAACACCAGCGGCCCCCAAGCCACGGTGACCACCACAACCACCCAGGACACGAACGTGAGCACGGCGTTGAACGGGTCGAGGAACGCGGCGATGTCCTTCTGCGCACAAGCCAGGATCACCCCGAGTCCGATCAGGACACACAGCAGGGAAACCGCCCCGATCAGCAGGGCTTTCGCCACCAACAGCGGCGCGTTGAGCCAGTCCATCGCGCGTCCGTGGCGGCCGGCCTTGAACCGCTCACCGCGTTCCTCCCACAGAGTCAACGTCTCCATGTCGCCCGCGGCTTCGGCGGCGCGCATCATCCGCTCATACCGGGATGTGGTGCGGGAGTCCCACACCCGTTTGCCGACGACCTTGACCCCGGCAGGCACGTACAACACGTTGCGCAGCACGGTTTTGGCTACGGTCTTGGTGGTGTCGTGGGTGGCCACGGTCTGCACCCGCCGCGCGGTGGCCACGACCATGGCGCGGGTGGTCGCGACCCGATCGGCGGCCGTGCGGGTGCGGCGCTCGATCGCCGTTCCCGGCTCGTCTGCCACGATCTCCGCGTCGATCACCACCGTGTCCACGTCGGTGCCGGTAGCGGTGTTGTTGGCGCGCAGCGGGATCACGTTGTCCGTGTCGAATGGACGTTCGGTGTTGGGGTTGCTCATGCGGTCACCTCCGTGTCGTCGGTGTGGTGGGTGAGGTGAGCCAGCGCGGCGCCGGACCCGAGGACGACCACGGGCAGGCAGGCCACAAGGGTGGTGATCGGCCAGGGTGCGGTGTTCATGTGGGCGGCGGTCATCAGGTGGTAGGCCACCTGACCGGCCGCACCCAGGACGAGAGACCCGATGGCGGACCACTTGGCGAACCGTGTGACCTTGGTGCCGTGCCCACCGGTGAGCCAGACCTTCAGGGCGTAGGCGGCGTAGGTCTCCACCCCGATCGGCAGCGTGATCGAGCTGTCGAGGGTGAAGCTGTCGGCGATACCGGGCAGCAGGACGATCTCGCCGAACCCGGCGAGCTTGCCCAGACCCACCCAGCCACCCCAGATCGCGACGAACGCGGGCGCGGCCAGCAGCAGTAGCGGCCAGTGTCGGGGCAACCGCACCAGGCCGGTACGGGCGGCCGGGACCGGCGTGGCCGGTGTCGTCACGGTGTCGGGAACCGGGTCCGTGTCCGGGTCTCCGGCTGGGGTGACCTGCACGGATACCGGGGCGGCGGTCTCGGTCGTGATCGGGTCCACGGGGTGGGTCTGAACCGGGAACGGGTCGGTGGGCATGTCGTCGTGCTCGACCGTGACCGGGTCCGCCGTGGTGGCGGGTGCGGGTTCGGTGAGCAGGTCCAGCACCCGCTTCGCCTTCGGTGCACCCACCTTGAACTCGGTCATGATCTGGTTGCGGGAGGGCAGGTCCCCGGACTCGGCGGACCGGGTCCGCAACCGGGCCACGATCGCTTCCTCCGGCACCGGGTACGCCTTCTGCGTGCTCGTGATCGTGGCCATCAGAGCTTCTCCCCACGCTTCTCGGCGGCCTTGCAGGCCGGGCAGTCGATGGCGGTGAACATGACGTGCTTGGAGCCCTTGCCCAGGGTCATCCCGCACAGGGTCTTGACCTTGCTGTCCCACCACGACCGCTTGCCCACGTGCACGTAGTCGATGGGGCGCTTCGCCTTCTTGCCCATCAGTGGTTCCCCCCGTCGATCTCGTGGCGCAGCTCGGCGATGGCGTCCTCATGGGTGGTGCACTCGGCGGCGAGTTCGTCCAACTCGGCCCGCAGCGTGCGGACGGTGCGGGTCTGCTCGCACAGCAGCGCCCAGAGGGCGGCGCGCTGCTGGCGGGCCTTGTGCAGCTCGTAACGCAGCTGCACGTTGTCCAGCGACAGGCCACCCGCCCAGTCGACGGTGACGCGGTGCGCGGTCCGCTCGGACTCGAACATCTCGGCCCACAGTGGGCCGGTGGTCAGGGCGTCAAGCATCATGGGGTTCTCTCCAGTCGCCTCGTGGTGGTTGGGAGCCCCGGACTGGCGGGCGTTCTTGGCGGAGTGACCGCCGGTCCGGGTGGTCGTCGAGTGCGTGGTCATGAGGACCTCCGCTTCGAGTCGCTGGGGATCTCGGCTAGGGCGGCGAGGATTTCGGCGTGGCGACCGCTGGTCACCTTGTTGCCGTCCTGGTCGATCGGCCCTCGGTAGCCGGACTCCCGCAACGCGAAGAACTTGCGGTCTGCTTCGGCCCTGTCGTTCTCGTTCTTGCGTGCCATGACAGCTATGTCCCTTTCGGACGTACGGGATTCAGTGGGGCGGAACGGGTTCAGTGGCCGCACTTGCAGCACACCCACTTGCGGGTGTTCGGGTCGTAGTGCTTGTAGCAACCCTCCGGGCACATGGCGGTTCACCTCGTTTCGGTGTGGGTCGGCGACACGGGCGGGTTGAGCAGGTGCGCGGTGTCGGCGAGGATCGCCGCGTGGTCGAAGGCCAGTGCGGTCGGGTCGCCCAGCAGCGGGGCCAGCGGCACCCACTGCGCGGCGGTGGCATCGTCCCCGGCGGTGGCGGTCGGGGCGGTGTCGTAGGTGGCCAGGTAGGCCGCTGAGACGTACCGGCCACGCGGGTCACGCTCGGGTGCGTCGTAGACCCCGACCCTGGTGAACAGCCGCGCCCGGTTGGCGTCGACACCGGTTTCCTCGGCGAGTTCCCGACGCGCGGCGGACTCGAACGTCTCGCCCGCGTCGACCTTCCCACCGGGCAGCGCCCAGCGGCCCACGAACGGATTCCATCCGCGCTTGATCAGCAGCACGTGGAACTCGCCATCGATCATCGCGACCGCGACGATGTCGGCGGTCAGCGTCGCCACGGCCGGGTTCTCCTGGTACTCCACGGGTGTCTCCTGGTTCGTCATCGCATTCACCTGTTCTGACGTCGGGCGTTCGGGCAGCCCGGCGCGTGGCCGAACTCGCATTCGCAGTACGGGCAGTCGGTCCCCGGCTCGGGGTCGTGGTCGGTGTTCACGCTGCGATCTCCCATTCGGTCGTGGTCGCGCTCGGGGCTGTGGTGCCGTACTCGCCGGTCTCCCAGCAGGGGTGGCACAGGCCGTGGTCACGCGGCACGACGTATCCGGCGTCGCGACCGCAGGTGCCGCAGATGCGGCGGGCGAGGTTGGCTTTCGCGATGGCGGTCTGCTGGGCGGGGGTGGCGGTGCGCTTCGGCGCGGCCGTGGAGATGAGGAACAGTTCGGCGAAGACCTGCTTGCAGGCGCGGCGGCACCGGAAGTACATGTAGGCCACCGGTTCCTGACCGTTCGGCCGCAACCCGAGTGCCCGCAACTGGCGGCGGGTGGCCAGCAGGCCCCGCGGGGCGATGCCCCACGAGAGCAGCGGCAACCCCAGGTGCTTGCCCCTGGTGAACTCCTGGCACGGCGACCACGGCACATCGGTGAGCACCCACGGGTACTGGCGTCCGCTCATCGCGGGTTCACCTCGTCCCGACCGGCTTGGGCGGCTTCGCGTCGGCAGGCCAATCGGGCGGCAGTGCGCACCCGTCGATGGCGGCCCGTCGCATGATCGGGGTGTCCGGGTAGATGTTGAACGGGTGCCCCTGTAGGTCGCATTCGTAGCTGTACTCCCAGGGCAACCCGTTCGGCCGGGTCGGCCCGTCCGGGTCCTCCGTGGGCTTGGGGTTGGCCGTTGCGGGCTTGGTGAGCGCGGGCCTGGTCGGTGCGATCGGTGCGATCGGTGTGACCGGGGTGCTGGCCGGCTTGTGTCCAGCCATCGCGGCGACCGCGACAGCCAGCAGGACCCACTTCGTGGCGCTCATCGGTCACCACCCCAGTGGCCGTGGTGGGCGATGCGGCCGACCGCGTCCGGGCCGGTCAGGCCCAGCTCGGCGGCCCAGTCGTCGATGACCGCCCACATCGTCAGGTCGTGGGTCGTCAGCAGGATGTCCGCGACGGTCTCGGCGAGCGTCATTGCGGTGATGGCCTGGTTGCGGTTGATGAACCGCTCGGGCAGCCACGACACCGCCCACGGCCCGTAGGTCTCACCCGAGTGCACCGTGTGCGCCTCATGCCGGGTGCGGTCGCTGACCATCGCGTCGTCGGTGATCCTCATCGTCATCACGCGGCCTCGATCTTGGGCGAGGACACCGGGAAGTGGCCGATTCCGCTCGACTTGCCCTGACTGGGCATCCCACCGACCAGCACGTTGCCGCCGAGGAGCGTGGACCACGTCGCGGCCCGCCGGTTCCAACGGCGACGCTCACGCCGCATGTCGGCCACCTGGTCGGCGAACGGCGACGTCGGCTGACGTACCGGCACAACCTGGGCGAACACCTCGGTCATCAGCGCATCGATCTCAGACTCGGTGTAACCATCGGGGTCGAACCACGGCGCGGATTCGTTGCTGTACATGAGAAGGAACTCCATTCAGGCGAAGAGCACGTTGAGGAACGTAGGAAGCATGGCAAAACGCCACACGTTTGTCATTACCCCAAACGAGTGAACATGAGGAGACGCTGTGGAGCAGGGCGGAAAGTTGGACTTCCGACAGATCGCCGCGAGCATCAAGGCTGCGATCGTTGACGGGCGCTACCCATCGGCGACGGTGCTACCGCCCGAACCGGAACTGGCGGCTGAGTTCGGGGTCTCCCGCAGCCTGGTCAACCGGGCAATGCAGGTGCTGGCGGCTGAAGGGCTGGTCAGAGGGCGTCAGGGGCGGGGGACCATGGTGACGTGGCTGCCGCCGATCCTGCACTCAGCAGCTCGCTACTCGCGGGACACGCGCGAGCAGTCTCAGGCGCGCGGTGCGTTCGATGCCGAGGTGAGGACACTTGGCCTGGAACCACGGCACGAGATCACTACGGAGCGCATGGAGGCACCTGAAGGGATCGCGGCCATCCTGGGCCTCGAATCGGGTCGAATCAATGCGGTCGTCCGGCGGCGGCGCTTGCTGGCATCGGGTATCCCAGTGCGTTTGAACGCTTCGTACTTCCCGCTTGAGATCGCTGGTGGGACCGTGCTGGAAGACGCGGACGCAATCATCGTGGGTGGCGTCAAGTCAACGCTGGCTGACCTTGGCTATGCACAAAAGAGCGCAGTCGAGCGCGTCAAGGTTCGGCAGCCGACCGACATCGAGAGTCGGGCGCTGGAGATCAGCACAGAAAGGAGCGTCCTGGACATCTGCCACACCGGCAAGTTGGACAATGGGCGGGCAGTCGAGGTGACGACTACCGTGACTCCTGCCCACTATCTCATCATCGAAAACGAATTCGCGCTTACCTGAGTTGAGGAATAAGTGAACCCGAACGAGCAAGGCTACCCGGCCTACATCTACGACCTATCCGATCTTGATCGGCATGTGGCCAATATCCGGGATGCCATGGGTGACATTGAACTCTACTATGCAGTCAAGGCAAATCCTGACCCCCGGCTACTCGATGTCATTTATCGCTACGTGGATGGATTCGAGGTTGCGTCGGGCGGTGAACTCACGCATATTCGCGATCACTTCCCGGACGCTCCAGTGGCCTTTGGTGGTCCAGGTAAGACTGACCCGGAGCTGTTTAGCGACGTGACCCGGTTGCACGTCGAAAGCCTCGGCGAACTTTCCCGTCTCATAGACTCGGGTAGGGCGGCCGACATTCTGCTGAGGGTTAATCTTGATATAACCGTCACCGGCGCGGCGCTCGTCATGGGCGGTGGTGCCACACCATTCGGCATGGACCCTGGCGATGTGCAAAGGGCGGTTGACATCCTCAAACGTCAACAGGCAGTGCGCTTGCGCGGAATTCACGCGCACCTTGCAAGTGGTCTTGATGCGCTGGCCATGCTAAATCTTGCCGAGTCCGTTCTGGATTACACTAGGAGCCTTGGCATTTCCGAGGTGAACCTTGGAGGGGGGATGGCGGTTTCCTACGTGAACCCGAACGACAGGTTTGACTGGGAAACGTACGGAAACGGCTTGATGAAGATGCGGGCACCCGGTGAAGTGCTCCGAATCGAGCCAGGGCGATCCGTCTCCGTATACTGCGGCAAGTACGTTACCCAGGTTATTGACGTCAAGCGAGTACACGGCAAGCGGTTTGCAGTCGTCGCTGGTGGTACCCACCACATCCGTACGCCCGCTACCAAGAACCACAGTCAGCCGATCGCAAACGGCGTGCTAGGTGAACCAACGACGATCGTGGGTCAGCTTTGCACGCCAAAAGACACCTTGGCGCGCGACGTGCCTATTGACGTGAATCCGGGCGATATTATCGAGTTCGCCATGGCCGGAGCCTATGCTTGGAACATTTCACACACGGAGTTCCTCATGCATCCGAAGCCGCGATTTGAGTACGTCGAATCGTAGGCCAGTGAGATTGCCCAGGTTCAGACACCTGGTGGGCTTCACAACGTGGCGAACGGAGTTTGAGGGCTTGTCCAGGGATTTCGGGCGGCTGAGTTGGCCGTGACGGGCCTAGCGGCCCATGGGCGGTGTGATGGGGCGTCTGGCCAGGTGGAGGCCGCTGCAGCGGCCGTGGATTTCAGCCGCCTGCTGCCACCCGGATTGGGTGACGAACTGGGTGACAACCTGGTCGTTCGAGCCGGGACAACCCCGGACGTCTGTGGACGCTGTAAGGCTCTGAACAGCACAGACGTCACGGTCAACAAATGACTGGTCACCCTCGTAATGAATAGGTCAAGGGTTCGACTCCCTTAGGCGGCTCGCAGGTCAGGCCCCGTCCACTGTGGAGTGGACGGGGCCTGACTCGTCTCTGGGTGACAAACTGGGTGACTAAGCGGCCCCGGTCTCGACCTCGTCCTCCTGGTCGGCCATGGGGAACAGGCGATCCATGACCACAGCCCCGTCCTCGATCACTGGCCGGATCTGCTTCCGGTAGACCCGCTCAGTCACCGACGTGCCCGCGTGGCCCACGAGCCGCGAGATCTGCTCGATCGGCACACCCCGGTCGGACAGCAGCGAGACGAAGCTGTGACGCAACTCACGAGGTGTCCACTTCGCAGCGTCCAGACCGGCCGCCTTGACGACCCGACGGAAGTCGCGGATCACGTTGTTCGCGTCCTGCGCTGTTCCGAACATCGTCGCGAATACCAGACCGTTTTCTTGCCAGAGTTCCCCTGCCGCCTTGCGGGCTTCATCCTGCTGGACCTGGTGGGCTTTCAGTGCATCGATCGCACGTTGGGGAATCGCAAGTGCCCGGCGGGATTTCTCCGTCTTGGTATCGCCGGTCGCGCGGACCGAACGCAGCACCGAGACGCTCGGTAGAACGGGCGGTGCCGCTTTTGGGTTTCCGTGGTAGTCGACATCAGCCCATGTCAGTGCGCGTAGTTCCTCAGTACGGGCACCGGTCAGCAATGAAAG